>JBGSXX010000011.1:0-286377 GCA_041751195.1 Pyrinomonadaceae bacterium
GTCAAACGCCACAGACAGCAGCGAGATAGCCGCGCCCTTCATGGGTGGCCCCACGCTGGTGCGCCAGTTCTGGTTATGCAGGTTGTAACCAACTTTCGGCTCCAGCGAATCGCGCAGCGACTTGAGCAGTCGCCCTTCGGGTGTTGCCAGATCCAGCGCATCCCGAGTGATATCGATGTCCTGCGCATTCCGGCGTTGGAAGAGCTCTGCGCCATCGGGGTTCAGCATCGGTATCGTGTGAACAGTCAATTGCTTCAGCAGATGCGCCACCGCCGGCTCATGCGCATGCAACCGGATGTATTCGTACAGGTCGAACAACGCCGATGTGGCGGTCGGTTCGTCGCCGTGCATCTGCGACCACATGAAAACCTTCAATGGGCCGCTGCCGAATTCAAGTTGATATATCTCGCGGTTCTGATAGCTGCGCCCGACGTCCGAGACCTTCACGCCGATCTTCCGCAGGCCGTCGATACAATTTACCAGGTCATTGTGCCGTTTGTTGGACGGCAGAATGTTCGACACGTGCTCTTTGTCCCAGATCTCCGCGAGTTCCGCAGGCGTTTGGGCAGTCACGCCGACCGACAAAAGAACAATAAAAATGGCCAACGAGGAAGCGGTTTTCATATACGTCTAAGATAAATGGTTTATTAGATTTGCGGCAACTGGATAGCGTCATTCACAGCTTACTTTGTGGTCGTGCTCCTCAGGCATCGCAGCACCTCACTCACGCTCCAGGCCTGTGCCGGACATCCACGAGCAGTGTGCGGCTCGTCGCCGTCAAATATCTCGGATATCTGCGCTAGCCCGGCTTGGTTTAGATGCTCTTCGAAGCCGGAAAGAAATGACCTTATTCGTTTCTCGAGGTCTGGAACTTCCGGGTTGGTTTTTCGATATGCGTCGATAAATGGGCCGATCAACCACCCCCAAACAGTGCCTTGATGATATGCCGAATCTCGCTCAAAAGGCGAGCCTGAATAAACACCTACGTAGGCCGGGTCATTTGGCGAAAGGGATCGAAGCCCAACCGGTGTAAGCAGTTCGGCTTCCGCCTTTGCGACGACTTCGCTCCAGCGGCTCTCATCCAAGATCGGATGTTCGAGTGAAATTGCCAGCAACTGATTTGGCCGGACTGAGCCGTCTCTGTGCCCATTCTCGACCACATCGTACAGGCAGTTCTCGTCAGGATTCCAAAACAAGCCGTTGAAACTAAGCTTTGCCAGGTCGGCCATCGCTGCGAACCGCTGCACATCCTCGTCGTACCCATAACATCCCGCAAGGTCCTCCATCGTTCGCAGCGCGTTATACCAAAGGGCCTGGATCTCAACCGGCTTCCCTATCCGGGGGGTGATCACAAGATCGCCGATCTTTGCGTCCATCCATGTTAGCTGAGTGCCGGGCTCACCGGCGTACAATAATCCATCCGTGTCGACATGTATACCAAAGCGCGTACCGCTCAAGTGAGACGCAACGATGCCGGCCAGCTTTTCATATAGCTCGTTTCGAACAAGACCATCGTCCCCGCTTGCCGCAAGGTATGCCCGGACCGCCTCGAAATGCCACAGCGTTGCATCAACCGTGTTGTAATCCGCCGTCTCGCCCTCGTCGGGAAAACGGTTCGGGATCATACCCTCCGAAATATGCCGCGAAAACTCGAGCAGAATATCGCGAGCAATATCGGGCCGGCCCGTCGCAAGCGTAAGCCCGGGCAATGCAATCATCGTATCCCGGCCCCAGTCAGAAAACCACGGGTAGCCCGCAATGATCGAGTAACCGCTGCCTCGTCTGACGATGAACTGGTCCGCAGCCTGCACCAATTGTTTTTCGAACGCTGACGACGCATCGGCCATCAGCGATTTGCGCCGTGTGATCTCAAGCTTCTCAAGCCGTTCCGCCATTTCGACCGCGATCATTTCGGTTGATGCGATGACCGTGGCGGTGTTACTAAGATCAAACCGCATCGCAAAGGGCTGAAAAAGATCTTCGCGCTCATCAAAACCCCTTTCCAACTCCAGCGGATATTCAAAGTTTCGATACCAATCCGGCGTATGTTCTATCGTAGAGGCATTCGAGGCGAGATGAAGCGTTGCGTCGTTCGACTGATGCTCGACAGAGATCGAACCTTCCGCCTCTCTGACAGACCACTCATCCGCCGGCCCTTCGTGCCGCATCGAATGATAATCGACGAATGCGAGGAGCGGCCGAAGTTCTAACTTGACCGAGCCTACCCCTTCACCTTTCCAACTGCAGATCACGGCGTTCATCCCGTGCGGCATGAACACATGTTTTTCGAGTGTTACACCACCTATTTGATACGTCCACACGGGGAAGGGATCGACCCGAAAGTTCTTGAGATAACGAAAGCCATCCGGATAAACCCGGCCCGGGTATTGGTTAGTGGATAGGTCAAATCGCTCACCATCGATGATCAGCGTTTCTTCAAATTTAGACAGCAGTCTCACGCGCCCGAGCGGGGGCCGGAGAGCGACAGTGAGGAGCCCGTGATATCGCCGCGAGTTCATCCCGGCAACGGTTCCCATCGCAAACCCGCCAATGCCGTTCGTCTCAAGCCACTCCCGCGAGTCTGAGCTTCCCCCAGGTTTAATCTCTATTTCTGTCATTTGTGAGGGTTTGGTAAATCCTTTCGGTCGAGGTGACCATTTTGTCGAGCGAAAACTGGTTTCCGGCCTTGATCTTGTTCAAGCTGCCAAGCTCGGTGCAGCGGTCGGGCAATGCCAGCAGTGATACGATTCGATCAGCCAACTCCACGGGCGAATTGATCGCTACCAGCTGTTCGCGTTCGCCTAATAGCTGTTCAGCACCATCGGTTCGTGTAGCTACAAGCGGCTTGCCGTGGGCCATTGCTTCAAGAATGGCAAGCCCGAAACTCTCCGAGTGAGACGGAGAAACAAATAGGTCTATGCCAGCGAAGAATTCGTCGGTTTCTTCCAGCCAGTCGAGCCAGATGAAATTCTCCTCAAGTCCGAAAACTTTCACGAGCCGCTTGAGTTCGCGCCGAAAACGATTGTCGACCGTGTGGTCGATCCCAACTATTACAAACCTACAGTCAGGAATCGTTTTTACGATCTCTTGTGCGGCGAGCACCAGATCGCGTTGCCCTTTGAGCGGTTTGAGTTCGCCAAGAGCCCCAACCAGCGGCGCCGTCTCCGGTATTCCATGCAAATTGCGGAAATCGCTTCGCAGCTTTGCAGGGTCTTCAGCGCCGAAATTCTCGACATCGATACCGTTAGGGATCACAGTGATCTTTTCGGGAGGAAAGATCTTTCGAAGCGCCTCACCCACCGGCTCCGACACGCCAATCGCAATACTTAAATTCTTTAACGCAAATCGGTTGAATGGCTTCAGTGGAAACATTACGTGACGCGTTATCACAAAACTCGACTTCTTAGAGGTAAGGCAGGCGATGCTGGCCGGGATATAGTCACGCGCGACGTGCGCATGCACGATATCTATCTCCCGCTCACGGATGAACTCCCCAATCCTCATCGCACTCAGCACCCCGAAAGAGTTTCTTATCGACACCTTGAAAACGCTCGCGGGGGGCAAGAAGTCCAGACGCTCCTGCCATTCACAGGTCGGCCGCACCGCGGCGAATACCTCGTGTCCCCGCTCCGTCAGACCTCGCGACAGGTCAATGACGTGACGCTCACCTCCGCCAAACGTCCGTGCCGATGAGATCTGTAAGATTCGCATTCCAGTGAACTACAATCTTATATCCCCCTGCAAAATTCACCAATTTGCCGCCAGAATAAAAAAGGCACGCCTCACAGGAAGCGTGCCGCAGGTGTCTCTACTATGAGAGAAAGTTTTAGAACTGAAAGCGTGTAGCAAACTGTATCTGCCGTTCACGGAAGATGCTGTTCCCGCCAGCCGTCGGAACGCCAAAGTTAGCGTCTGCGTTCAAATTGGTACCCGAGATCAGATAGGCTCGTGAGTTAACGCCCGTAATATTGTTCCGGTTGAAGATGTTAAATCCTTCTGCCAAGAACTCGAGGTTCATTGTTTCCGTAAAGCGGAAACGTCGCGAGATTCGCAGATCCATGGTGTAGATCGACGGTGCCCGAAAAGCGTTCCGCTCGACGTTCGGCAGTCGGCTAAAGCCGCCGGCGCCGATAATGCCAAAGCTCGTCGAGCCAGGGGCGTTGCCCGACACGGTGGCAGAATACGGCGAACCCGACTGAGCCGTAAAGATCGGTGAGATCGTCCAGCCGCCGAAGATAGCACGTCCAAATGAATTGTCGCCACCCAGGTTGAACAAACGTCCCGGCGCATAGACCAAACTCGCAACAAACCGATGGGGAATGTCGAAGTTCGAGGTACCGTAATCTGCATTGAGGTTGTAAGGATCCAACGGAGCATTCGCGTTTGTAAAGGTCTGCGAAAGCTGACCATTATCCTTCGCCTTAGAATAGGTGTAGCTCGTCTGGAACTGAACACCGTCTGTAAGGCGTCGGTTAAGTTGGACGACCGATCCGAAATATTCCGAGCTTACTTCGCCCGTGATCTCCGTGATACGGCCAAAGTTCGTGTTTGGACGCGGTCCCGAATACCGTGGCAGGGTCAGCGTCTGGCCCGCAAAGATCCCACCATTGAACGTGAACGTGGTCGTCGCATTCGCAGGGTTAAGGTTGCGGTCGATGAACGTTGGCAGATAACGTCCATAGCTCATCATGCCCGTCCACGAAATGACCATGTTGCGGCCGATCTGACGCTCGAAAATTACGTCAGCCTGGTGGATAAGCGGATTCTGCATGTTCTGATTGAACACCACGATATCCGAAGCTCCTGCTGCTCCCGGAGGTGCAGCCAGTACGTTCGGGTACAAGGGCGCTACAGGGTTGGTGGGCTGCAACGAAACCTGTCGCTGACCGTCAACCGAACCGGTGTTGGTGATTGCGTTTGAGATCGTTGAGTTGATTATTCGGCCGTAGAATATACCATAGCCGGCACGAACGACGTTCTCGTTGCGATCTCCGAATGAAAGAGCAAAACCGATGCGAGGACCAAAATTGTTCTTGTCGCTCGGGAAATTAGCAGTGCGCGGCTCCAGCGGATTCGGAATCTGCGGTTCCGGCAGCTGCTGATATTCATAACGCATACCAAAGTTAAGCGTCAGATTCGGCGTAACCTGTATATCGTCCTGAATAAAGAAGTTGTAGTCTCGAGTCGAGAACTCAAACCTCGAAGGGCCAAATCCCTGATTGAAACTCGAATAGCGGCGGCCCGAAGGATCAAAATAATCCTGAAGGAACAAACCGAGCGAGCTGTAGCTGTATGCACCGGCGTTCTGAAATAGGTTATCCAGAATGTCGTTGACGTGGTTGATATCTGCACCGAACTTTACGGTGTGACGGCCTCGGTTCACAGTCGTGCTGTTAGCAAACTGCCAACGCTTTTCGTCCGGATATGCAGCACGATTCAAAAAGTTCGGCTGACCGATCGTGATACCCGATCCACCGCCAATGCCGGTCTGCGGCGAGGCACCGTTAGCAGTAGTCGGCTCACCGGGGCCCGGAGGTTCTGCGATCTGTTGCTCGAGGTCGCGTGAATACTGGAAACGGAATTCGTTCAGTATCGACGGCGACAGCGTTGAGTTCAGACGAAGGTTAAGAGTATCGATCGAAACGAGGTCGGAGCCAAAGCTGTTGGTGCCACGGCTGACAACTGCCTGGGTCTGAACACCCGCAGGCGAATCCCAGCGCAGCCGATTGTAAACAGCCGAGAAAGTGTGCTTGTCGTTGATCACCCAATCGATCTTCGGAAGAAAGAGGGTCTGGTCACCCTTACGGGGAACAACGCCGGTCAAACCCTGAAGAAATGAGATGCCCTGCTGGATCTGAGCAGGGGTGAGGGTGCCGGTCGGACCGATGTTCGCAGTAAAGAATGTCGGCGAACCCGGAGCCGCAACACCCGGAAAGTCGCGGATCTGTTGGTCATAGCTGAAAAAGAAGAACAGTCGATCGCGGACGATGGGGCCTCCGAGCGAACCACCGAACTGATGACGCTCATCTTTTGGCTTCAAGGCAACGATCTCCGTTCCACTGCCCGTCGTTACGGACTGGAAGCTGAACGCATTACGTGCACCAAAGCGGTTGTCGCGGAGGTAGTAAAAAGCGGAACCGTGAAATTCGTTGGTTCCGCTCTTCGTGACGGTATTGACCACACCGCCTGCGGCACGGCCAAACTCTGCTGAGTAGTTCGAGGTGTTCACCTGAAACTCTCGAACAGCGTCTTGGCTGATCGAGTAGTTGATACGCGTACGTCCGCGTTCTTCCGAAAAGAAAGCCTGGTTGTTGTCGCCGCCGTCCACGGTGCTGTTGTTAAGCAGCCCGGAGATCCCGCGGAAGCTGATCAAACCGAAGTTGCCGTCCGGAGCAACGCCCGGGGTAAGTAGCACAAAGTTCGAAGCACGTCGGCCGTTGATCGGCAGCTCATTGATCGAAGTTTGGTTGATGTTGGTTGAATTGGTCGGGTCAACTGTATTGATCACCGGTGCGTCACCAGTCACCGTTACCTCTGCTGTTGCTTCACCCACAGTCAGGCCGATATCAATGGTTGTGACCTGTCCAACTTCAACAATTACGTTCTCAGCCCGCGCCGGTGCAAATCCGCCGACCGACGTTTCAACCCTATAGGTTCCCGGCTGAAGGTTACCAACGCGGTAAGCACCATTGCCATCCGCGTTTGCCGTAACCGAAGCGTTAGTGCCGACGTTCGTTACTGTAACAACCGCATTGGGCACGATCGCGCCCTGCGGGTCAGAAACTCGGCCGCCGATCGCTCCGGTAACGGACGACTGGGCAAAAACTTGCCCGACGCCCAACAAAAGAGCAATGGCGACGACGCCAAAAAATTTTATCGTAAAGAATTTAGTCATTAGTCTGAGACCTCGTTAAAAGTTTGAAAAATCTAAAATGCCTTCTTAGCTGCTCCGATTTCGGATTTTTTGGATATTTATTTTACTTTTCGGATTGACCCGCCCATTCTCGGCCGCCCCCAACCCATACTTAGATCCTGAAACCCGCAGCTCTGATGATATAAACATCGTATTCGCATAGTTTTACCCTATCCTGGGGGGCCGGTTCAACTACTCTGATTTTCAGCCGGAATAAAACTTGGCGAAGACATGATTTTCTAAGCAACTTGAGTTCCCAAGTTTCGCTCTAAATCACACTGATGCTTACGAGGGCGATTGTATATCGCCGAGGTTACGACAAGGTTACGTTGACTCTAAAAACGAGATAAATGTGGCTTCGGCGAAATCGCACGGAGAATTCGACGGCAAACATCTCGTCCAAGCTAAGTGGTTTATTTATAAGTAGTTCGACTTGGTAGGAAAGATACTTGACTTTTTTGTAAGAATACCCTAGATTGGTTGGTCATTCTTTGAATGATGTAACGAACAGAGGGTGGGAAATATAAACGCAGAGAAAAGGGGGAAGCTAAATGGCGCAAATAGACTACGCTACTTCATCATATAAGACTCCGATGCATCATCGGATCTTGGCAAACATGCCTGTACGAGCAAGCTGGGTAGATGAAACGACCGGAGAGAAGATAAGTGTTGACGGAACCACGGAAAATATCGGTGAGACCACAGCATTGGTCAATCTCGAAACCCTGCCGCCGGTAGGGAGCCGCGTCCGACTAAAGATACTTGACGAAGATAAAACGATCATTGATGTTCCGACGCAGGTTATTAGAGTTGAAAGAGATCCGAGCAAACCGCTCGCCGCACTTTCAGTCGTCGAAAACCTTAAAAAGTGGAAATCCACGGCGATGACCGCTGCACAGGAATGGGTCACACGACACTGGCAGTTAAATTACGAAGAAGAGTGGGTTAATTAACTTCATCATTTTTAACCATCATAATTGGCGGGGAGCGATCTCCGCCTTTTTCTTTCCAGCGGCTGCCCGCGGCGCTATCTGACAACTGACGGCAAGGTCATCGCATCTTTAATGTTAATGAGAACCACACTAGTTTTTCTCTTCCTGTTTTTTGCCGTGACGGCATCTGCCCAAAACGCTCCGCTCACGCAGCAAGAGTACGTAAAGATGCTTTATTCTCTTGATGCCGATTCAGGTGCAAAGACCTCGATCGTTGATGCTCTTCGGCAGCGCGGCATCGGTTTCGAACTCACGACAGGACTTCGCTCCCTCACGCGAACAAAATCTCGCAACGATGCCGAACTTCGCAATGCCCTGGAAGAGGCAGACCGTAGGCGGCAAAACCCGCAAGCTGCTCAGCCCCCGTCGAAAGCCGAAGCGGACGAACTCATTCGCCAGGCTCGTTCACGCACGCTCGAAGCCGTCGGGGAGATGCCCGATTTTGTTGTGAAGCAACAGATCCAGCGAGCGCAGGCTTTTGCGGGTACGAACAACTTTCGCAACCTCGACCGCCTTGTTGTTGCCGTCAGCTACCGGGCGTCGGGCCAAGAAGATTACCGTGTGCTGTCGGTCAACGGGATTGTTCAACAGACGCCCGAAGTCAAGCGCAGCTACGAAGAGGTCGGCGGAACCAGCTCGACCGGTGAATTTGTGACCGTACTCGCGACGATCTTCAAGCCCGAGAGTGAGACCCATTTTAACGTCGTGGATACCGCGCTGATCCGCGAGCGGCCCTCGGTAATGTTCGACTACGTGGTTGAGCGCGATAAGGCCAAACAGCTGATAACCTATGGTACCGCGCGAAACTCGGCCATCACTGGGATGCGAGGCCGATTATGGATCGACCGTGAGAACTTCCGCGTGTTGCGGATCGAGACCGAAGCGACCGAGATTCCAGAGGGATTTCCCATCACCTCCGCAAAACGCGTGATCGATTATGATTGGACATCGATCAGCGAAGAAGACTACCTCCTACCGCTTCTTTCGGATGTCAGGCTGACATTCCGTGAAAGCGGCCGTCACTTTGAGACGCGGAATGTTATAAGGTTTCGGGAATATCAGAAATTCGGGTCAGAAGTGGTCATCTTAGATGACGATGATTCGCCCATCGAAGAGGATCCGCCGGAAGATCAACCTTAAGTTCAATAATGATTGAGATCACAAAGCTCGATGCGTCGATCAAACTCGACGTGCGCTATGCCACTGAAGACAATTTTATGGGTCGCGTTGTTTATCCGGCTGCACGGGTCTTTCTTCAGCCTGTTGCCGCTGAGGCGGTCGTAAGGGCGCATCGAAAGCTGGGTGAGGATGGGCTCGGATTGGTGCTGTTTGACGGTTACCGGCCTTGGTCGATAACGAAGCTTTTCTGGGAAGTGACTAACGATGAGCAGCGTAAATTCGTCGCCGACCCCGAACGCGGCTCAAAACACAATCGTGGCTGCGCCGTCGATGTAAGCCTGTTTGATCTCGCGTCGGGCGAGCTATTGCCGATGCCGTCGGGTTACGACGAATTTACGAAGCGAGCTTCGCCTGATTATCAGGGTGGCACTGCAGAAGCAACCGCTAATCGCGAGCGGCTACGCAGCGCGATGGAGGCCGAGGGGTTTTTCGTAAATCCTCGTGAGTGGTGGCATTACGATCATCGGGAGTGGGAAAGCTACGAGATCTACGACCTTTCGTTCGACGAGATCGCAGATCTCTCGTCGTAAACTTTACTCCGTTGCGGCGGGCTGTTCGCGCTGCTTCACCGCTTCGATCTGAAGCCAAACCGTGACGTCATGGCCAATCGTAGGGACACCCGAAGGGAGGTTGTTGCCGTAAGTTACGTTGAAGTCTCGACGGTCGATCACTGTCTCGGCCGTTACGCCCATTCGCATCCCTTGCCGCTCGTTCCCGGGAATGAAGCCCGTGATCTTGAACGGCAACGTCACGCTCTTGGTTACACCCTTCATTGTCAGGTTGCCGGTTACATTCCAGTCGGCACCAGCCTTTTCAACCTTCGTGCTCTTAAAGGTCATTTCCGGATACTTCTCCACTTCAAAGAAATCCGCGGTGCGAAGGTGATTATCCCGTCCGGTGACCCCGGTATCCACGCTCGTCATTTTCGCTGAAAACTCGACAGCTGACTTCCCGGGTTCCTTTGCGTCGAAGTTGATCGATCCGGTGAAATCACGAAAGTACCCCGGCACATCGATCAGCCCCATATGCTGGATCCGGAAACCGATAAATGTATGAGCACGGTCAAAATTGTAGGTTCCCGTCTCGCCTGAGACCTGAGCGGAGCTGAACCGCTCCTCGATCGATGGTCGGACGGCACCGGCCGGCGTTCCGGCCCAGATGATTGCACCTGCAGCTACTAAACAAAACGATAACATAATCTTCTTCATAATTTCTCCCATGATAGTGAATGCTCAGTTGGTAAACGTGTTCGAATTTCCTTCGAACGTATGCAAAGAGATTCAAATTCGACACATTAGAAAGGGTCAGCACAGACAACCAAAATTCGTTGCGGTTCTGATACTATACAGCATATGAACCGACCCGAAAACTCAGAATACGCGCCGTTCTATGCGGGCTATGTGTCACAGATTCCGGGTGTCGACGTGCTCGACGTCTTGAGAACACAGGCCGCGGAACTTCGTTCGTTGTTAGCCGCAGTCGAGGACTCCGATGCAAACAAGGCTTATTCCGAAGGCAAGTGGACGCTGAAAGAATTGCTAGGCCACATCAACGATGGCGAGCGCGTGTTTGGCTACCGAGCATTTCGCATTGCTCGCGGTGACGCGACCCCTTTGGCGACTTTTGATCAGGATCTTTATGTGTCAGCGAGCAACGCTAATCGACTGCATCTCAATGACCTGTTAACCGAGTTCGAGTTGCTGCGAAGGGTCACTCTCATAACCTTTGAACGCCTCGACGATGACGGTTGGCTTCTCATGGGGAGGGCGAGTGACGCGGACGTTTCGGTTAGGGCTTTGGCATACGTTATGGCCGGGCACGTCAAACATCACGTCAACGTCATTCGGGAACGGTACCTGCCCTAAATGACTTTTGACGTCGTAATAATCGGCGGAGGAGCGGCCGGACTGTTTTGCGCGATCACTGCAGGGAAACGCGGCCGGCGCGTTCTCGTGATCGAGCACAACGCTTCCGTCGGACGAAAGATCATTATCTCCGGAGGCGGCCGATGTAATTTCACCAATATTCACACGACCGCCGAGAATTTCGTGTCGCGCAACCCCCACTTCGCAAAAAGCGCCCTCGCTCGGTATACGCCCCAGGACTTCATCGACCTCGTTAAACATCATAAGATCGATTTTTACGAAAAAAAGCTTGGCCAGCTTTTCTGTCGCAATAGGTCGCAGCAGATCGTAGATATGCTGCTTGCGGAATGCCGCTCCGCAAAAGTGAAGGTCGAGACCGGATGCCGCGTCGAGCGAGTGCAAAAGGCGGAATCTGATTTCATCGTCAGCAGTTCGCTGGGAACCTTCCGCGGGGCACAACTCGTAGTTGCCGCCGGAGGGCTTTCGTTTCCAAAGATCGGTGCAACTGATATCGGTTTTCAGGTTGCGCGGGAGTTCGGGCTCGGTAACGTTCAACCGGAACCGTCCCTCGTGCCCTTAGTCTTCAGCCGGGATCGCGGCTTGAAGTGGCTCGCCGGGATCTCGGTCGATTCGAACGTCACCGCACAGGGACATAGCTTCCGCGAGAACATCTTATTCACTCATCGCGGCCTGTCGGGACCGGCTATCCTGCAGGCTTCGAATTACTGGCGCCGTGGTGAGGCGATCTCGATCGACCTGAGCCCGTCCGAAGACATCGGCCAACTCATCGCCAACGATCAAGAAAGCGGGCAGAGAATAGACAATTTTCTCAAGCGGGTGCTGCCGGATCGGCTTGCCGAATCGATGCCAAACCTTGGGCTTCCGGTAAAGCAAGTGCGGGAAATGTCGAAGCGCGAGGTCGAAGAAACCTCCTCGCTCGTTCACAACTGGCAGGCAGAGTTCCAAGGTACGGAAGGATGGGACAAGGCAGAGGTGACTCGGGGCGGAGTCTCGACTGACGAGTTGTCGTCGCAGACGATGGAGTCAAGAAAAGTTCCGGGCCTCTATTTTATTGGCGAAGTCGTGGACGTTACCGGGTGGTTGGGCGGTTACAACTTTCAATGGGCGTGGGCGTCCGGGTATGCAGCCGGCAGCTCCGTTTGAATTTTACGAAAAGAATTTCTTGAAATCATGCAGCTGTTCCGCAGTCCCCAACACGTGCATCTGCGAGTTTCGAGGCAACACGAAATCGGGCGGGGGATTAGCCACTGTGTCTTCGCCCGCCAGAATATCAAGCACTATCAGTCCGGTCATTTCGCCGATACGGCTATCCTTCAGCGTCTTTCCTGAGAGCGAACGCGGGACGGGAACTGTGAAGAACTCGACCCCCTCGCCCATCACCACCGGATCACGGCCCTGGATCAGCGAAAGGACAGATTCGGCCCCAAGCGGCGCATAGCTGAGCACGAAATCGGCACCTGCCCTGTGGATAGCTTCGATGTTGCGGTCGTGCGTGATTCGGCTGATGATGCGCACATTTGGATTCAGTCGCCGGCAATAAACGGAAAGATAAATGTTAACGGCATCATCGTTAGTTGAGACTATAACGATCGAGGATTCCATTAGCCCACCCTTCATCAGAGTGTCCCTGTCCGCGGCGTCGCCGATCGTCAGGCGATCGGGCACTGTTCCGATGTTCTCCTTACGCGCCGGTTCCCGCTCGACCATAAAGACCCGAATGTTTTCGCTCTTAAGTGTTTCCGCGGCAGCCCTGCCCACCTTTCCCCCGCCCAAGATCAAAACCGATTTTGAAGCCGGCTTGTCGGTCCTCAGCATTTTCTCTAGTTTTTCGATCTGCTCTTCGGTACCGACGCCCAACGGCACGCTAAAATCGGTCAATCGCGCCTCGGGGTCAGCCGCTGGGACCAGCCGGCCACGCTCCCAAACTCCGATGATATTTACTCCGGTCTTCTCCCGGATGCGTGTATCGCGGATCTTCTTGCCGGCAAGCTTCGTATCCTGAACGGTAAATTCGATCACCCGCCAGTCTTCTAATTTGCCGATGACGTGAGTGCGTTCGCCCCCTGCGTTGATGCGGTGCGCCAAGTGTTCACCAAGACGCTGTTTGAGCGGAAGGACGTGCGTCGCACCGCTCAGTTCTAGAATATCTATCGAATCCTCGTCAGCAGCTATCGCCGCAATAGGCACGTCGGGGGCTACTTCGCGTACAGTCAACACGATGTTCGTATTCGCCGTATCCTCACAGTTGGCGAAGACCATTCGCGCATCCTTCACGCGCATCCGTTCGTACGTGATCCGGCTGTCGATCTTGCCGCTCACGACCGAGACCCCTTTTCGGAAGAGTTGGGCGGCCTTAACCGGGTCCGGCTCGATAACGAAATAGGGAATACCCGAATGATCAAGACGCTTGATCAGATTGGGAGTTATCGTGTCGTAAGTACATATAATGACGTGGCCCGTTACGTTGACGGGCACGGAACGCGGGCTTTCGGCGTTGAGCTGGGCCTCCAGCCATGGAGCGTAAAAATACCTGATGAATGCGAAGGGCAGCATCACAAGGAGCAGGAAGACTCCTGAGATGAGTACAACGACGCTGAATGCTTTACCGAGGTCGCTTTCGAACGTAATGTCGCCAAACCCGAGGGTGGTCATCACCGTGAGCGTCCAGTAAAAGCCTGTGATCCAAGAGAAATACCGGCCCTCAGCGTACCCCATGATGAAATGGAACAAAACTGAATGCAGCGTGATCACCCCAAGCAAAAAGGCGAGGTACTTTGCTAAGGCACCGATATTTTGACGGCTCTGAGTGTCGTTGAGGAAGTAGGAAACTTGGCTGGCGAGAAATTTCATTTCTGATCGCGCGAGCGAGAGCTTTAACTTAACCGAAGTGGTTCAGGTATTCAAACCCTCGTCGGTCAGCGGAAATCCGCGATATCCATATCAAACTTTTCTTTCACATATTCTTCGGCTGAACGGTTAACGTTCTGAAGATTTTCAAGGCGGCGTTCTGTCTTCAGGATGTGCGTCTTCGCTCGCTCGGCCATATGCCGGAGCAGGTCGCGACCGATAGCAGACTCCGCTTCAACCTTGCCAAACAGATCAAAAAGCTCGGATTCCTTGGCAGCCGTTTCCTCCTGCTGCAGCTCTAGCAACCTAGCTCGTACCTGATAGATCTGACGAACGACGCGGACAAGAGCATCCCCGGGCGAATCGCCTGTCACCATCTCCGGGCTGATGCGCATGTTCGCCGCTAGCTTATTCAGCTTTGACTGGTCGCCTGATGAGTAAGCCTCGTTAAGCTCTGCCATAAGGGTATGACGTCTGGCCTTTTCATTCGGCTCGATCGCCAGGTCCGGGTGAATCGCGCGAGCTAGATCGTGATAGGTACGCCTGGCCTCAGGCGTCGGCTCCCATTTTTCTGCATCGCGCTCTTCTGCCGCCTTCGTCCGGGCGGCCGACTCTTCTGCCAAACGGCGAAGCTCCTCGACCTTTTTCTTGATCTCTTCGTCGTCGGGAACCAGCTTTAATTCTTCTTCGGCGATGAGGGCATCCACCTCGTCTTGACGCGCGTAGAGCCGGCCGACTTCGATCGTGTAACGCACCTCGAATCGTTCCAGATTCGCCCGCAGTTCTGTCATCTCCTCTTCGCGGTCAGCCAGCCGTTCAGCAAGCCGATCTAGCAACCGCTTCTTCTTTTCGAGTTCGATCTGTTCGGGTGCGATGTCGGTCATGCTAGGAATAGAGGTTCATCGGACGCGAAAGAAGCTCGACCGGATCTTCAACATTTAGTGCTTCACGAACGTAGAACGGTTCGCCGGCTTCCACCCCGATGAGCGAGCCAAAATATCGCGATCGGTTCTCTAATTCGTCGAGAAAGCGTTTGTCAGTCAGCCGTGTCTCGGGTTCATTCGAATTTGGATCGTAAAACTGCGAGCTATGGGCCCTGATTGCACCCATCTTTGCTTCAAGGTGCTCAGAAATGTCGACGATGAACGACGGCTGAACTCGACGCGAAAAAACGTTATAGGCGACTCGGGGGACCGCTATTTTTTCGTCGCCTGTCGCGGGATCGTAGTTCTTCATGCTCGACAGTCGACACGCCTCGCGCACCACTTGGGCAATATGATCATGGTCCGGGTGTGGGTCCCCGTCCTGATGCGTTAGCACAAGTTTCGGCTTGAGTCTGCGGAGCGTCTGTACGAGCTTGGCACGCGACGCGTCGTCTGCAAAGACGTGTCCGTCGGGAAGTTCGAGATTTTCGCGCACCGAAAGTCCAAGGATCTCGGCCGCAGCACGAGCCTCGTCCGCACGCCCATCAACTGTTCCGCGCGTGCCCATCTCACCGCGCGTGACATCGACGACACCTGTTGCATATCCGAGTGCCTTTAGCTTTAAGAGCGTTCCGCCGACCGTAAGTTCAACGTCGTCCGGATGGGCAAAGACCGCCAAAACGTCTATCGTTCGCATCAACTAAAATCTAGCACATAAGCTGATTCATGGCATTTGCTAGACTATCGGAATGAAACTCACCATTCTCGGATCCGGTACGTCGGTCTTTCATCCGAAGCGAAGCAGTTCGGGGTACTGGCTCGAGGCCCCCGCCGGAACTGTTCTATTGGACTGCGGAGCGTCAGTTCCCCACCGCATGGCGCAGGAGGCTCTGAACTGGGGTGGGCTGGACGCGATCTGGATCTCGCACTTTCATCTGGACCACTTCGCGGGCCTACCTGCATTTCTCTTCGGTACGAGACATGCCCCCGAGACGCAGGGTCGCACAAAGCCTCTGACGATCTTCGGACCGAAGGGCGTCGAAGATCTGCTTCGAAAGTTCAGCGAAGCAGGGGAATACAAGCTTTGGGAACAGCCGTTCCCATTACAATTTAAAGAAGTTGAGCCGCTTGAAAATTTCGAACTCCCCGGCCTTCGCGCGACGGCAATGAAGACACCGCACACGGAAGCAAGCCTCGGGCTGCATCTTCGTTCCGCAGACGACAAAACTTTCGTTTACCCGGCGGACACCGGCTTCACGGACGTGATCGCCTCATTTGCGCGACGGGTCGATCTGTTGTTGATCGAGTGCTCTTTTATCAAGGAGAAACAGACCGATATTCACATTCAGCTCGATGAAGCGATGTTTCTGATCCGTAAGGCAGAACCGAAACGCGCAGTTCTTACCCATCTGTATCCCGAGTGGGACGACTATGATTTTGACGATCTGCTGAAAAAGTATTCGCCCCGATGTGAGGTCATCGAGGCGCAAGATGGATTAGTGATAGAGATCTGATCAGCTTTTGACGTTACGTTCGGCAACGGCCATGAGGTCTTTCGGCAGCCACTTTTCGTACACCTGGTCTTCAGGCTCGGCGATTCGCCGTCGACGGTTGCGCCAATTCTTGGTCGGATCGTCTTCGCGTCCGGACTGCTTCGGATAATTCTCAACCTGCTCCAGGCTTATCACAATGCCGTGTGCGACATCGTCCCAATCTTCATTCTGAATGCCGCGTAAAACGACGGGCAGGCCCGCAGTCCAGTCTTCTTCCGGTGCGATGTTGTCATACTCCGGGATCGTAAGGAACGCAGTTTCGGGAAAAGACCCGCCTTTGAACTCACTCACGATCTTGGATTTCAGGTCCGGAAGCGTCCCGGTCGGATTAGCTGCACGAATCTCTAGTGCTCTGCGAAAAATGTCTGATACGGTCGGTTGATTGCTCATGATATTAGGCTTAGATTAGCACAGGTGGAGGTAGACTTTCACTTCCCGCGTAGCACGACAATTATCTTTATGACACGAATTATTTATAAGCTTCATCTGCTGCTCGGCGTCGTCGTTTCTATCCCGCTCCTCGCGTGGGCCATAAGCGGGTTTCTCTACGCTTTACCGAATACGGTCGAAGGCGGAACGGTCGAGAACATCGACGCAGCGCGTGTTCTAATATCACCAGCGGAAGCGATGACCCGGGCAAATCAACTTACGGGTCGACAACTACCCACGACCGCTTTGACGCTTTTAATGAAGGACGGCCGCCCACAGTATCAGGCAATCGGCGGATTGGGTGCCGAATCGATCTATATCGACGCCGAAACCGGCGAGGCCGCGTATTCGCAACCGCCGGGGTGGAAGACGCGATTTTTTCGCGAAGCTCATTTCTACTTTTTCGCCGGAAAGTGGCAAGTCACATTGCTAATTGTCTTCTCAGCTCTCGCCGCCCTTTCGGCTCTTACGGGCATCTATCTCAATGTCGTGTATTGGTCCGGCCGGTGGCGTGGGCGGAAGAGCGCAGACGGATGAGCTTCAGCTGCAACGAATGGTTGTATTTACGCGTCTGAGCCTATAACCTTTTTTGTGCAAGGTAATTATATGAAGTTGTTTTTCGCACTGACACTGATCGCGGCCATGTCCGCATTCGCCTTCGGCCAGACCGAGCAGGCACCCATCACGGAAAAAGAGATCAACTATCAGAACTGGACTTACCCCAATCTGAACGGGGGCGGGGAGATCAATCTGCGACAGTTCGCTGCGGGCAAAAAGCTCGTGATGGTCGTTTACTGGGCCCCATGGTGCCCGAATTGGCGTCATGATGTCAGGTTCGTTCAGGAGCTTCACGAAAAATATGCCAAGGACGGACTGGCAGTGATCGGCGTGGCGGAATACGATACGACCGAGAAGATGAAGGCACATGTTGCGCAAAACGGCCTCACCTTCCCGAGCGTCTACGAATCAGAAACGCACCTCAATCGTGAAAAGACAGTACATTTTGCACAACGCAAGCTTGCCGGAGACATCCGTCGCTGGGGAACCCCGTGGTACATCTTCCTTGAAAAAGGAAAGACCCTAGCCGAAGGGGAAACCCTCGCAGCCAAGGTCGATCTGGTTAACGGCGAATTGATAAAGCCCGACGCCGAAGCTTACATTCGTGCAAAGCTTGGCCTCGATACAGAGCAGTAAGCGCTACTGCATTGCTACGAGCGTATCAGATAATTTTTCGACCAGCAGCAACAGCGGCTTTCCCGAGTCCGTAAATCTTCCGGAGAGTGCCAGATCTTCAGATTGAGCCGTTAACTGGGTCGCACCGTTCAATTGCATAATGTGAGCCTTGAGCGCAGGCTTTGTTCGGAACTCCACCTCGAGAGCGGCAATTCCGGCACGCAGGTTTCGAATCGCCTGAATCACCTCGCGCTTATTCTCTTCATTCTTTGTTACGGCCGCTTGCACGACCCGAGTGGTCTTAGCCTGCTGATCAAGGTCTTCTATTCCGCGGGCAACACCGCCCAACACGTACAGGAATTTGGTAACGTTCTTGATCTGGGTCGAAACCTTTTCCGCCCCGGCCTTTGCCTCAACTGCACTCGCAGCGACGGTTGCTGCAGGGGGCGTAGTGGTGACGACCCGCGGCGGGGTCCGGCGCGGAGCTGGACGGCGTTGGGCATCGACCTCGATCGCCATAAATAGGACCGCCGCCGCCGCGATGACCGATATTTGCAATTTTTTCATAATTTTCCCTGCCTGTTCAAACTGATCTGAAAATTTTATCATATTGATAGATGCTAAAACGGGTCATCGAGGTTCGACGGCTTGGCCGTGTCGATTACGGCCGCGCTCTTGAGTTACAACTCGAGCTTCGCAAGAAGGTCATCGATGAGCGCGAGCGTGACTATCTGCTACTGCTCGAACACCCCCACACTTTCACGCTTGGACGGCGTTCGAAAGACGGCGGAGTTCTCGCAACTGCTGAGATGCTTCGCAGCCTTGGCGTTGACGTTTTCGAGACGGACCGCGGCGGAAAGGTCACCTATCACGGTATCGGCCAGATCGTGGGATATCCGATCATTAGCCTTTCGCCGCATCGAGAGGATGTTCATAAATACGTCCGTGACCTCGAAAGTGTGCTCATCAGGACGCTCGCGGATTACAATATCGACGCCTTTCGGATCGAGGGATTGACCGGGGTTCACACTGCCGAAGGAAAGATCGCCGCGATCGGCGTGCATATCAAACGTTGGGTAACCACCCACGGTTTTGCCCTAAATGTTAATACAGACTTGAGCTATTTTAATTGGATAATTGCTTGCGAGGGCGAGCCGGTCACGTCGATGGAACGTCTGTTGGGCCGCGAGGTCCCGTTGGCCGAGGTCGAGGAAAGGTTGGCCTATCACTTTGCGGATGTTTTTCAACTTGAGCGCGTGGACGAGGTTTCGTCCGGCGTGCAACTTACCGCCGACGCTGTTGCGGAAGCGGCTTTTCCAACCCATTAAGGAGGGTATATATGAAGAATGTTTTTCTATTGACCATACTGTTTGTGACGATGTTTGCGGTCGCCTGTGGCGAACCCGCAACGAACACTGCCGGCACCAACTCTACAAATGCAAACACGGCGCCTGCCCCGATGACTTTGATGGAAACCGAGACACCGCAGCGTATCCGCGACATGATGGCGCAGCGCGGCGAGCAGGACCAAGCCGAACCGGAACTCGAGATCGTCGCGCCGGCCGAGGGGTCGGTCGTCGAAAGCTCGACCGTTCGCGTTGTGCTGGAACTGGACGGTGAACTCAAGGGCTATCAGACGGGCATGGACCACAATACGGGAATGGGCAACCACATTCACGTGATCCTCGACAACCAGCCGTACGAAGCGTACTACAATCTGGGCCGTGAATTTGAGTTGCGCAACGTGCAGGATGGCGAACACACCCTTCGAGTCTTTGCGTCGCGGCCATGGCATGAAAGTTATAAGAACGAGGGGTCTTTCCAGATGGTACGGTTCACTGTCAAAGGCGGCGGCGCCGATCCCACCAAGCCGACAACAACTAATAGCGGCCAGCAAATGTCGAACGCGAATTCGAATGCGAACTCAACCGCGATGACGAACTCGAATGCCAATACCGCAAATGCGAACACCACCGCGAACGCTAATGCTGCGCCGACACCCGAAGGCAAAGTCATGCCTCCTTCACAGGCGGGAACCATCGACGACAAGCTGCCGCTTCTCACTTATAGCCGGCCGAAAGGCGAATACAAGGGCGATGACGCCGACCCCATCATGATCGATTTTTGGCTGATCGGGGGCGAACTCGTGGGCGACGGTGGACAATATCGCGTGCGATACACGATCAATAACGACGAGCCCAAGTTCATCGAGCGTTGGCAGCCGCTGTGGCTGCAGGGCTGGACGCCCGGGAAACACACGGTCCGGCTGGAACTCGTCGATAAAGACGGCAACGTCGTCGACAATGGTGGATATAATTCCACAACGCGTGAGATCACTGTACTTAATTAACTAGAAGCCCGGCAGGTGCCGGGCTTCAAACCCATTAATGAACTGGTTATTCCTGATCATCGCCGGGCTCTTAGAGATCGCGTGGGCGGTTGGGTTAAAGTACACCGAGGGTTGGACGCGGCTTGTACCTAGTCTGATCACAGCAGCGTTGATGGTCGCCAGTTTCTATTTTCTATCGCTCGCACTTAAAACGCTGCCGATCGGAACTGCGTATGCGATCTGGACCGGGATCGGAACGGTTGGCGCTGCGATCATCGGAATTATCCTCTTCGACGAGCCGCGCGACTTAGTTCGGGTGCTTTGCATTTTCCTCATCATCGCCGGGATCGCAGGCCTCAAACTCTCGTCGCCACACTAGCCCGCTTGCGGACCGATTAAAATTCCCTTACCCTCTTTTATTCATCGAAGGGGACGATTCTATGAGACGTGACACGACCTCGTGGTACAGCCACAACCTCAATATGGATATGCCGCTGGTAGCCTACGGCCACGCGGGCTATCCGCTGCTCATGTTTCCAACAGCGGCGGCTGATTACCTCGAATATGAAAGATTTTATTTGGTCGACGCGATCAAGCAATTTATAGACGACGGACTCATTCGCGCGTATTCCATCAACTCCGTCAATCGATACAGCTTGCTCAACCGCGAATCGCATCCCGGCTGGAAGGTCGAGATGCTTACGCGTTACGACCGCTACATAATGGAAGAGGTCCTGCCGCTTATCCAAAATGAATGCGGCGCTGACGCGAAGCCGCTGACAACCGGAGCGTCACTTGGAGCCCTGCTGGCTGCGAACACTTATTTCAAACACTCCGACAGCTTCCGCGGAACGATCGCAATGAGCGGGAGTTACGACATCTATAACTATCTCGAAAGCTATTACGACGAGAACGTCTATTTCAATAACCCGATGATGTACCTCAAGAACTTGAATGACGAACATCATCTGCCTCGCCTGCAAAAAGCCGACTCGATCGTCATCGTCACGGGCCAGGGCGCATTCGAGGCCCCCGATCGAAGCCGAGAATTTTCGACTCTTTTAAATTCGAAGGGGATTCCCCACTTACTCGAAGTCTGGGGACACGACGTCAACCACGACTGGGTATGGTGGCGAAAAATGCTGCCCTACTATCTCGGAAAGTTCTGTTGATAGAAAAAGGCTCGCCGGTCGGCGAGCCTTTTTTTTACTATCCATCACCCTTGCGGCCGCGTGGTGCCGCGCCCTCGGGGCCCGGCCTTTGCGGCTCAGGGTTCCTCGCTGGCGGCGGCGGTGGCGGTTTGGTTACAACCGGGGCTTCTTCCGTTTGCTGAATTACCCGCGGGACTACTGTTCCTGTACCGGTACCAGTTTGACCCGGATTCTCAGTGGGTGACGCGGGCGAAAGCTCGTCGACGGACGGTGTTGTTGTCGCAGTGTCAGCACCCGACCGCGCAGCTGCCAACTCGGCCCGGGCAAGCTTCTCGCGTTCTTCGCGTTTGTTCCGCTCCATCAATGCGCGGATCTCTGCCGGCATCGGCGGAACTTTTGCGAATTCCACCTTCGGCTTGTCCTTCATGAATGGCACCATGAAGCCATTGAAAAACGGCACGGCACCCGCGCCGCCCGTCATGCCTCGGCCGAGAAATTCCTTACGCTCAGGATTCCCCATCCAAACGCCGGTCGAATATTCAGGCGTGTAACCTATGAACCAGACGTCGGTGTGATTATTTACAGTGCCGGTCTTGCCCGCAAGAGGGTGCCCGCTGGCACTTGCATTCGTCGCCGTTCCGCCGCCTTGTACCACCCCGCGCATCATATCGACCATAGTGAGCGCGACGTACTCGCTCATCACCTTGGAACTCGACCCGTCCCACTCCTCAAGCAATGTCCCGTCGCGACTGTAAACCTTGCGGATCAGATGCGGCTGCATCCGAACGCCCTTGTTTGGAAACGCGCTATATGCCGCGACCATTTCGAGCAGTGAAACCTCGCTAGCGCCGAGGGCTGAAGGAAGGCTCGGTGCCATTGGATTCGTGATCCCAAATCGACGCACCATCTGCCCGCCGGACTGAATGCCGACCTGTTCGAGAAGGTGAACCGCCGCAAGGTTGTAAGACTTTGCCAGTGCGACACGCATCGGCACATTTGGATGGCTCGGGGTGCCGTCGTAGTTTGAGGGCTGCCAGGTCCCCCGCTTTATCGGCGCCCCGCTCACGATCATGTCCGGAGTCATGCCGTCTTCGACCGCCGCGGCGTAAACAAAAGGCTTGTATGCCGACCCGGTCTGACGCAATCCCTGAGTAGCGTTGTTAAAACGATTGGTGTGAAAATCGTATCCGCCGACCATCGTAACGATCTCGCCGTTCGTTGCGTTGATCGACACTATTGAGGCTTGAATTTCCGGGACCTGCGATAATTCAACCTCTAAGCGCTGCTGTGAGGGCTCAACTGTCTTGATGTGAAACTCCGCCAAAAAGCCCGGCTTGAGCTCTTCTTTCGGCCGCTTGCCGCTACGCCCCATTTCTTTGGCGGTAACCGTCGCGGTGTACCGGCCAAACCTGACCTGGACCTCATCGGCGGCCCGAGACTGTGAAACGACCAAGCCTTTGATGTACTCGCCTTCTTCGTACTCGTCGCCATACCAGTCCGCGTGTTTATACGAAGTGAGAGCTTTCTCGATATCCGACGCATCCGTCAGCGGCTGCCCCTCGTGATCGACCAAAATGTTCTTGTAGTCTGACCGCCATTTTCTGTTGCGATCGAACGCCCTGAGCCGCTCGCGGATGACACTGGTGGCGACCTTTTGCGCCTCGACATTTATCGTTGTGTAGACCTTCAGCCCGCCTTGCGCCACGCGGGTGGTGTATTTGTCTTCCAGATATCGTCGGATCTCCTCCACAGGATAGTCCCACGCGGTAGATTTTGGCAGCGATTGGTAATACGCGGTGTCGGCGAGCTTGATCGGCTTTGCCTTGGCCGCGCTGGCTTCAGCTTCGCTAATGTATTCATACTTCGCCATCTGGTCCAAAACGATATCGCGTCTCGTCTTTGCTCGGGCCATGTTGCGAGTTGGCGAATACTCCGGCGATTTCGGGATAGCAGCCAATAGGGCCGCTTCTTCAAGCGTTAGGTCCTTAAGCGTTTTCCCGAAATACGTCCGAGCTCCCGCCTCAAATCCATAGGCTCCTGCCCCGAGGAATACATAGTTCATGTACATCTCGAGTATCTGGCGTTTCGTGTAGAAACGCTCGATCTGAAGCGCGACCATCCACTCATTGACCTTTCGAGCATAGGTCTGATCACGATAAAGAAAGAGATTCTTAGCCAGCTGCTGGGTGATCGTCGACGCACCTTCGACCCGACCGGTCGTAACATTCTTGAAGATCACGCCGGCGATGCGGTACGGGTCGATCCCGATGTGGTCGTAATAGCGGTAATCTTCTATCGCAAGCAGCGCATTCTCAACATGCTTTGGAATATCCTGTTCTTTGATCGGAATGCGTTTTTCGAGTGCAAACTCTGCGAGGACCGTCTCACCGTCGTCGGCATAAATGGTTGTCACCTGCGGCGGACGATACGTGGCCAACGCTGAGACCTCGACCGAATGCCGTGAATTGTTCAGGTAATATGCGCCAAGCAACCCCGTTAAGGCTCCGGCCGAAAGGGCGAGCAAGAGCGCCATCGAACCCCATGCGATCCACGACCCCCAACCGTTCTTTCGTTCGACTGTCCGAACTTCACGTTCTACGATCCTTCGTTCTCTAGCCATATAAACCTCATAAAGCTGCGATCAGTTTACAAATCGCCTCATCCTGATGCTCACCGCAAAACCGATCGCAATGAACGTTGCCAAAATAGCCGACAGGCCGGCACTCATCAGCGGCAGCGGCACGCCGATGACCGGCAGAAAGCCAAGCGTCATTCCGATATTGATGAATATCTGAAATGTCATGGCTGTGGCAATAGACATTATAACAAGCATTCCCGCACGGCCGTTAGCCTCGCGCGCTCCTGCGATCATGCGCGACAGCAGCAGGGCGTATGCAAACAAAAGCGCGACGCATCCGATAAAGCCCGTATTTTCCGCTGTAACGGCAAAGATAAAATCGGTCTGCGGTTCCGGTAAGAACTTTAAAACGCTCTGCGACGTCTCGCTATCGCCCGGATTCCCAGCCAGTCCGCCTTTGCCCACCGTGATCATTGACTGGATCGTGTGGTACCCGTAACCGCGAGGGTCGACGCTGTCAGGGTTAAGGATCGCTTCGATCCGCTGCTGCTGGTACTGCTTGATAACGCCGGTCTCAACACCCACCACGTATGCAGTCGGGATAAGGATAGCGGCAGCGAGCAATCCACCGACAACGTACCTTATCCTCACTGCCGATAGGAACAATACTGCTGCCAGAATCGGGAAATAAGTTATTGCCTGCCCAGCATCCGGCTCAAGCATTATAAGCCCGACCGGGCCTGCGAGGATCACGCATCCTACAAGGATCTCCTTTAAACGCAGGGTGCCCGAGCGACGCGCTCCGAAGTACTTCGCGAGCATCAACACCGTCGGGATCTTTGTGAATTCCGAGGGCTGGAACTGACCAATGACGGGAAGCCAAAGCCACGCGCGCTGGCCGTTTACCTCCACCCCGAGAGGCGTCAGCACTAGAAAGAGAAGCAATAGACCGAACGCGTAGAAAAACGGCGCTAGCTCGATGATCCAGCGATAATCGGTGAAGGCGACGACGAAAAACGCCACCAACGCGATGCCTAGGCCGATGGTCTGCTTCGTCCAAAGACTTTCATGCGGCAACGCATTATATATCTGCCAGATCCCAAAACAAGCTATCGCAACGGCCAACAAGGCCGTCAGCCAGTCAAAATCTCTGAGGTCTCGTTTCTCGATTATTGCTACCATCAGCGGCGTGCCACCTCCACTGGGGTCGAAAGCTGCGGATGCCGTTTCGCGAGGTACGTTTCATAAATCGCACGAACGGGAGGGCCGGCGTGCGTGCCGCCAAATCCAACGTTTTCGATCAAGCCGATGACCGCTATCTCCGGATCATATGCCGGAGCGAATGTTACGATCCATGCATGATCCTTCTCGCCTTTGAGGCTGCCGGCAGCCTGTGCAGTTCCGGTTTTCGCAGCGACGTCAAAGCCCGGCAGATTTACGATGCGTGCCGTTCCGCCGCTTACGGCCGACCACATCCCGGTCGCGATCAGCTTTTGCTGTTCGGGCGTCATCTCAACGATCTTCGGCTCCGGTTTCGAAAAACCGAAGCGCGGTCGTTCCTCAAAATTGTCAGTCGCGCTTATTGCTCGAAATTCCTTGAGCAGGTGCGGCGTGTACATCCGGCCAAACATACCGACAGCTGAAATAGTGCGAAGAAGCGAAAGCGGAGTGACCACCACAGTATCCTGCCCGATCGCCGAGTAGATCGTGCGGATGTCTGACCAGCGTCCTTCGCGCTTTTCGATGATGGGCTTCCAGCTCTTGGGCGTCTGCCCGAGCTTTTCGCCCGGCAGGTCGACGCCCGTGCGTTTGTCGTACTCGAAGTTCTCGACCATCTGTATCACCCCTTCGATCTTCATCTTCAGGGCGAGGCGATAATAATAGCCGTTGCACGATCGCGAAATAGCCGGCACTACGTCAGGTGTGCCGTGGCTGCCCATGCACTTTGTGAACTTGTTACCGATCTGGATGCCGCCACCGCACGCGAACGAGTTGTTGCTTACCGTCATTGCACCCGTTTGAAAGCCGCCGACAGACATCGGTATCTTCCATGTGGAACCGGGTGGATAACGCCCCTGAATCGCTCGGTTGAACAATGGGCGGTCGGGATCCTGCCAGTAGTCAGCGATCTGCTGCCGCCCTTCTTTCGTCTTGCTGCTTTGTACGAAAACGTTCGGGTCGAATGAGGGGGCTGACGCAAGAGCAAGCAATTCGCCGTTACGCGGATCCATCGCGATTATTGTTCCGCGCTTCGACGCCGAGGCCTCCAGCTGCCGTTCTGCGACCATCTGCAGGTTTAGATCGATCGTCGAGACCATATCCTGCCCGGGCTGCGGCGGCACAACTTCGATCTCGCTCTGAATGCGGCCGCGGCTGTCCACGATAACCTTTCGGAAACCCGGACGCCCACGCAGATACTCATCGTAATACTCTTCGAGGCCACCTTTACCAATGATGTCGCCCGGTCGAAGTCCCGCCCAACGTTCCGATTCAAGCTGGGTCGGACTGATCTCACCTACATAGCCAAGAATATGCGCAAGGTAATGCCCATGCGGATAGAATCTCTGCGGCTGAAGCTCGATGCGCAACTCGGGATATTCGAGCGAATGCGATTCCACCCATGCAATATCTTGCATTGACGCGTTATCTTTCAGGACAAGCGTTTCAAAATCGTTTTGCTTCTTGATAGCGTTCAGCCTTTCGACAACGAACTGCGGTTCGAGGCTTAGACCGCGGGCATAATCATCAATGCGGTTTTCTACGTCGAGTTTCTTTAGCGGCTCGTTCGAAATGACGACGTTGAAAGTCGGACGCGAATCGACAAGGATGTTTCCATCCCGGTCGAATATCGCGCCACGCGGCGCAGGGATTGGAATATAACGAATGCGCTGGTTTTCGGCCCGCTCAGCGTAGTAATCGCCGCTGACCACTTGCAAGAAATAAAGTCGGACGCCGAGCAGGCCCAACAGTATGAACACCACGACCTGAATCGTCATGATCCGGGCTCCTAGGTTCTGTTCCTGCTCGTGAATCTTCATTGTGAATTGTTCTATTTGCCGAGTCTGATCGGGTTCCTGCGGCGAGTCTGCCTCCGGGTCGGAAAGATCTCGCGCTTTCTTCCGGGGCCGCGGTCAGCCATAAAATGGTCGATTATGATGAAGATGATGGTGCCCGCGATCGTCGTTCCGATAAGATTATATGACATCGTCACAAACAGCTGCCCGATCGGCTCCTGGCCCATCAATTTGTGAACACCGAAATAGACCAGATCATCGAGTAAACATGCTCCGGCTATGACGGGTATGCGGAGCAAAAGGTTGTCCATGTACACTCGCCGCGAAAGCTCCAAAACCAAAAAAGCAACAAGGGTTTTCGAGAATCCGCTCGCTCCGAGCAGCCCGCCGCTTAATGCGTCGATGGCGAGGCCTGCGAATGTGCCGAAAAAGATCGCCTTGACCGCATCACGCTGCAGTGCGGCATATACAACAATGATGAGCGGGAAATCAATGAACGCAAGGGGTTCCGCAATGTTCCGCAGCGTCCACTGCAGAAGCACGGCGATGATCAATGCGATTGTGATCTTTACTTGATCCATTAAGAAACGAGGCGAACAGCCGGCTTAACGGGCTTTCTTCTGCACGTTCGGAAGAGCTTCATCAAACTCGATCTTTGCCGGCGGTTCATAAAGCAGGACGCCGACCTCCTGCATCGAGAATAGTTTTGCACTGGGCTTTACCAAGATGCGGTGAGGTTCTGTTGCCGACCCGGACCGCACATCGACGATCTCGCCGACTTTGAGGCCCGCTGGGTAAATGCCGTCCTGTCCGGTCGTATAAACGATCTGCCCGGCCACGACCTCGACGCTGCCGGAGACATAACGCATTTCAACTACGTCGCGCTCACTCGTGCCGCTCACCACGCCCAACGCGTTCGATTCGCTGATCGAACCTACTACGGCGCCGAGACCTGATTTATCGTGGGTTAACAGATCGATCTGCGATGTCAGAGGGCCAACAGCGGTAACGCGTCCCACCAGGCCGCCGTCAGTGACTACGGGCATGTTGAGCTTCACTCCATCCATTGATCCGCGGTTTATGATCGCGGAATCGAACCAAACGGAAGGATCGCGACCAATCACCCGAGCGGTCAAAACTTTGTAGGTGCTTTGATTTGTGAGATCGAGCAACGCTGAAAGCCGCTCGTTCTCGGCGGCAAGTTCCTCATTGCCCTTAACTTCGAGCTCGAGTTCCTGAACGCGCTGTTTTAACAGGTCGTTCTCACTCTGAGCAGATCGAAGGTTGGTTATTGAAGTGAAGTAGTTAGTGACCGAGGCACTAACGGAGGTGACTGGCGATTGAACGAAATCGGCCACCGTCTGGGTCCAAACGCGAACTATCCGCTGGCCGCCGATATCACGAGCGTCAAAAGCCATCAGGATGAAGTTTCCGAGAAGCAGGACGACTACCAGCCACGGCGTCATCCTCCAAACTTCCTTTTGACTACGCTCTACCATGTTCAGTTGGCCGGGCTGAGAGGGATAGCGCCAAAGTGGATGAGCACCTGAGCAACTGCCTTTCGCCTACTGATCTAATTTCCTGTCATCAGCGAATTATCCCATCTCACACGTTTGAGAAGCTCGATATCCGAAAGCATCTTGCCTGTTCCGAGCACCACGGACGAAAGAGGGTCGTCGGCGACAACGACCGGCAATCCAGTTTCGATCATCAAACGCTTGTCCAGATTCTTGAGCAATGCACCGCCGCCTGTGAGCACGATGCCGCGTTCGACGATGTCGGCCGAAAGCTCGGGCGGTGTCCGCTCCAAGGCAACGCGGACAGCATTGATTATCGTGGAGACCGCGTCCGACAGAGCCTCACGCACTTCCTCATCCGTCATTGTGATCGTCTTCGGAATGCCCTCGATGAGGTTTCGGCCGCGAACGTCCATCGAAAGCGGCTCATCCAGCGGGAATGCGCTTCCCAAAGCGATCTTGATCGCCTCCGCCGTCCGTTCGCCGATAAGCAGGTTGTACTTGCGTTTAATGTATTGTGTGATTGACTCGTCCATCTCGTTACCCGCCACACGGACCGCACGAGAATAAACGATGCCGGAGAGCGAGATAACCGCGATGTCCGTCGTTCCGCCGCCAATATCGACAACCATGTTCCCGTGCGGTTCGGTGATGGGCAGGCCTGCACCGATCGCCGCAGCCATCGCTTCTTCTACAAGATAAACCTCTGAGGCTTTGGCCCGATATGCCGAATCTTCGACCGCGCGGCGTTCAACCTGTGTGATCTCCGACGGTATGCCGATGACCACTCGCGGTCGAACCCATGATTTGCCGTTATGAGCTTTGCGAATAAAGTGCTGAAGCATCTTTTCCGTAACTTCGAAGTTGGCGATGACGCCATCCTTCATCGGCCGGATCGCGACGATGTTGCCCGGCGTGCGCCCAAGCATTTCTTTCGCGTCCCGCCCGACCGCCTCGACCTGATTGGTCACTTTGTTGATCGCCACGATCGACGGCTCTGATACGACAATGCCGCGCCCCTTGGCGTACACAAGTGTATTCGCGGTACCCAGATCGATCGCGAGATCGCTGGAAAACAAACTAAATAAGGATTTTAATGCCATTTTCTACACTTCCACGGACTCGTCGCCCGCCAACAAATTCTGATTTCTCGATTATGTGCCGTCGTCCCAAAACACCGGAATAGGTAAGATTTTAAGGAGTGACCAAGCCCCAACCGCTCAACATCTAAGCATACACGCTTTGGGCAACTGATTTCCACCTGGAACCGTTATTTTTTAAGGGTTTTTACAGAATTATTTGCAGGAGAGGCCCGACGGAGGGGTGAGAGTTGAGAATGCTTGCAAAATGTACTGAAAAAGTACACAAACCCGTGCGATCCGGGTCCCGATCGCCGTGATCTGGTTCGCGACCGGCGTGATCTGGTTCGCGACCGGCGTGATCTGGGGTGCGACCGAGCCGATCTGGTTTGCGACCGGAGCGATCTGGTTTGCGACCGAGCCTATCTGGCTTGCGATCACCACGATCTGGCTTGCGATCACCACGATCTGGCTTCCGATCGCCGTGATCTGGGTTGCGATCACCGTGATCTGGGTTGCGATCACCACAATCTGGTTTGCGACCGGCGTGATCTGGGGTCAGATCGGCTCGGTCTGAGTTCAGATCGGCTCGGTCTGAGTTCAGATCCGCTCGGTCTGGGCTCAGCTTTCTTTCGCGATAAGCCTGTCTCCGGATTGGTCGGCTCCTTTTCCGTCAGTCGCACCGTGATAGGGCGTTCCGCCCGCTAACGAAGTAGACGGGTCGGGTTCAAGAGCCGCAAACAGGACGTCGCTCACCCGATTGGCAGGGATGATCTCGAGTGTTTTACGCACGTCCTCCGGGATCTCTTCGATGTCCGCCTCGTTCTTCGCCGGCAAGATGATCCGTTTGATGCCCGCCCGATGTGCAGCCAAAACCTTTTCCTTGACACCGCCTACGGGAAATACCAGGCCGGATAGAGTTATCTCGCCCGTCATCGCCGTATCAGACCTAACGCGGCGACCGCTGTACAAAGATGCGAGGGCAGACGCCATCGTCACGCCCGCGCTCGGTCCGTCTTTCGGGATCGCACCGGCCGGTACGTGAAGATGCACCCCGTTCTCTTTGATCATGTTGGCATCGATGCCAAATTCCGCAGCGTGCGACCAAAGGTAACTGCGGGCCGCTTGCGCGGACTCCTTCATCACGTCGCCCAGCTGCCCCGTCAGCGTCAAGCCGCTGCCTCCCGGCAGCCCTGTGGCTTCGATGAATAGAACCTCGCCACCCATTTCAGTCCAGGCCATGCCGGTCGCAACGCCCGGGGGCATCTCTTCGCGAGCCTCTTCCGGATGGAAACGGGGCGGGCCCAGGAATTCTTTTACCTTCGCTGCCGTGATCTCAAATTTCTCCTCTGAGCCCTGAGCGACCTTCAGCGCGATCTTACGGGCAAGGTTCCCGATCGTCCGCTCAACCTGCCGCACGCCCGCCTCGCGCGTGTAACGTGAGGTCAGCAGATTTATGGCGTCATCCGTGATCGACAACTGATCCTCCGACAATCCGTTCTCTTTTATCTGCCGTGGGATGAGGTACTGCTTCGCGATGTTCAGCTTTTCGGCATCACTGTAGCCGGCGATTTGGATTACTTCCATCCGGTCGCGCAGCGGCATCGGGATCGGACCGAGTTGGTTAGCCGTCGCGATAAAGAAAATGTTCGATAGATCGAAGGGTAGATCGAGATAATTGTCGCGGAAAGTGTTGTTCTGTGCCGGATCAAGGATCTCGAGCAGCGCCGACGACGGGTCTCCCCGGTAGTCGTTGCCGAGCTTGTCGATCTCGTCCAGCATCATCACCGGATTATTGACGCTGACGCGCCGCAACGCCTGAATGATGCGCCCCGGCATCGCGCCGATATAGGTGCGGCGATGGCCGCGCAACTCTGCCTCGTCACGCATACCTCCCAGCGACATGCGCTCAAATTCCCGTCCGAGCGAACGCGCGATCGAACGTCCGAGAGATGTTTTACCAACCCCCGGAGGGCCGACGAAAAGCAGTATCGGACTCTTCGAATCCGGCCGCAGTTTTACGACCGCCAGCGACTCGAGGATGCGTTCCTTCACATCTTCCAAGCCGTAGTGATCTTCATCCAGAATCTTTTGAGCTTCATTGAGGTCGAGCTTTTCTTCGCTAGCTCTGTTCCACGGCAGCTCAAGAACGTATTCGAGATAAGTTCTGATCACGTGATAATCCGGGGCGGACTGAGGCAGCGCCTCCATTCTTTTCAGCTCACGCTCGGCTTCCTTTCGCACATCTTCCGGAAGGTCGGCTGTTTCAAGGCGTTCCCGCAATTGGGCCGCCTCTGCCTTTTCGCCGCCGCCGTCGTCCTCACCGAGCTCTTTTTGGATTGCCTTCATTTGCTGACGGAGGATGTAGTCGCGTTGCGATTTGTCCATTTCCGTCTGAGCTTCGGTCGCGATCTTGGACCGGATCTGCATGATCTCAAGCTCGCGAGCCAAAGCGCCGTGCGTCATCGAAAGCAAAGTTTCGACCGAATCTGCCTCAAGCATTCGCTGTTCGGTATCGGTGCCGAGTTCGAGGACGGAGGCCAGAAAATAAGAAAGCTGAACGGGGTCCTGCTGCGTCATCACAGCCATTCGGATCTCAGGCGGCACCTGCGGCAACATCGCGAGCGCCTGCTGGACCATTCCGTGAATGTTTCGTTTGAGCGCTTCGATCTCGCCGTCGTCCGTGCGTGTAAGCTCAGGCAGCTTTTCGATTTTGGCTCTCAGGTGGGGCTCGTTCTGTATCCATTCCGAGATGCGAAACCGCTCCAGCCCCTGCACGATCAATTGCATAACGCCATCGTTACGCATCATCCTTTTAATGCTCACAACGGTGCCGATCGCATGCAGGTCTTCGTACTTAGCTTCGTCGCCCGTGACGCCTTCTTTCTTGGTAGTTATGCAGCCGAGCAGCTTCTCTTCTGTGGTAAGAGCACTCTCAACGGCACGCATCGAGCGTTCACGGCCGACCGCAAGCGGCACAACGGTGTCCGGGAACAGGGTCGTATTCTGCAGCGGTAAGATCGCTATCTCAAAGCTGTTTGGAATGTCCACCTCGGTGACCGTCAGATCTTCTTCAATTTTTTCTTCAGCCATAATCCCTTTTGCCCCCTTGCTCGTCTATTCTGCTTTCTTCAGGCGAATGATGAGCAAGCCGTTCTCAAACATATGATCAAGCTGCACCCCGTCGATCGAACCCGGAAATTTAAGCGTTTTTTCAAACCTGCTATAGGTTATTTCCATCTGGTGATAAGAGACGTCGCCGGCACAGGATCGGTCCTTGCGGCAGCCAGCGATGTAGAGCACATTCCCGTGCACTTCGATCTCGACGTCCTCAGCGGCCACGCCGGCAAGCTCGACCTTCACTACCCAGCCGTCCTGAGTCTGATAAACATCCGCGGCCGGAAGCCACAACCTGCCAGACGGCTTTGCACTGCCGGAAGAACCCAAGAACTGAAAATGCCTGTTAAATGCCTTTGCCATCGCGTTTCTTTGCCTTGGTCAGCTCCTCCCCCAGAACCCTGACCCCGTTGAGATCTCCTCAAGCGTTTCGGCGATCTTCGCCTCGTCTTCCATTTCAAGGGCGATATCAGCCATCGCAATAATTCCCGCGAGTGCCCCATCCGCTGTCACCACCGGCACCCTCCGCACCTGTTTGTCGCCCATCAGTCGCACAGCTTCGAAAACGTGATCATCCGGCGAGACTGAATAGATCTCTGTTGTCATTGCCTCCATGACGGATGTCGACGGACCCTTGCCGAGGGCGGTCGCCCGTATGGCAATATCCCGATCCGTGACGATCCCGATAAGCTTTTCGCCCTCTAAAACCGGCACCGAACCGACATCCCCGCTGCGCATGATCTCAGCCACATCCTGCAGTGTCGAGCTGCCGGTAGCTGTTTTAACGGTTGTCGTCATTATGTCGCGACACCGCATTCGCGCTTGGTTTGCCGCCTCTGTCATGTTCTGCTCCTTTCCTATATTTTGTTTTGTATTGAGTTATAAAGCAAGCCGCTTTTCCTCCGAGCGTTGCAGAACCATTCCTGCGGAGGCGGCGGTCAAGAAAGGTTTCAGGTAGAATGGTATTGGTCGAACAATGGGAAAGCCGAGAGAAAATCGAAAAAAGCCGAAACTCGAAGGAAGGATAATCACAGTCGGCAAAGCCGAATCCGTGCCGCCCGGGCGCGGTGCGACCGTCAAGCTGAATGATGCTACCGAGGTAGCACTATTCAACGTTGGCGGAGTATTTTACGCGATCGAGAATTTCTGTCCCCACAAGGGTTATCCCCTTGCCGACTCACGTGTTAAAGGAACCTTTGTCGAATGCGACTGGCACGGCTGGCTCTTTGACGTCCGCACGGGAACTTGCTTTAAAGACAAGACCTGCTCCGTTGACAGCTATCGGGTCGAGATCGATGACGGCTGGATCAAGCTGCACGTCTAGAGATTTGGTCGACCCCGACTGTAACGAGACCGCCCGTTTCGAAGTTAGAACCTCAATACCGTCGGCTGGCTATCCAGCACTAAGTCGATCCCGTTCAATGCGTTCAGCGTTTGTCCGCTGTAACGCACTTCGATGACGCCGCTGGCATCTGCGTTACCGGAATTGCTTACGGTTATCCTTAATGCGTTCGCGCTGAACTCTGTGAGTTTGCCGGAAAACGAGATAGAACCCAGCAGTCGATTAACGGTAACGTCGGCGGTGCCATCCGGTCGGACAGTTACGCTGCCTCGTACGATCAGTTCATTTCGATCGCCTATCTGCAATGTCCCGGTTCCAAACTTCGACAAGTTTAACGACTGGCCGGTGATCGCCTCGGGTTCATCGCTCGCCGGCGCAACGCGAAGCTCCACATTTGACGGCGGGGTCGCACCCCGAAGGTTCACGGTCTGCCCCTGCTCCGATCTGAAGCGAAGTGCTCCGTCAGTGCGGATCTCCGCCCACAGCTCGTAATCACGCTGTCGATTAATGTCGCGTGGATCATAATTCAGTTGAAACTGGATCGGCACCTGCTGATTACCAAGCACTATCGTTTCCTGCGCAACAGGATCCCCGTCCGGATTTGCCGAATCGACAAGCTTTACGGTGACCACCGAATTCGGGCCAAGGGCGATCCGCTGTAGATACGTCACTGTTCCGCGCAGAGTCCTGGAGCCCGGCGCACCCGTTCCCGGTCCGGGGCCCGCGCCGACGCGAACCAATTCGAGGTCGACCACACGTGGGCTTCCTTGTGTGATGACCGGCTGCATCGTGTCTGTCGTGAACAAAAGGCGGCCGCCGTCCTGGATCTCTGCCCGGACTGCGTACCGGTTCCTTTCCTGAATGCGAGTTCGGTCATATGCGATCTCGAAAGAAAACGGCACCTGCCTTCCTGCCGTTTCGATACGCTGCTCCGCGATCACTGGCGCTGATACGTCTTGCCGCGAAACATCAACGAGCCGGACCACGAGAATTGCTGACGGGGGAAGTGCCATTCGCTGGCGATAGGTAACGGTGCCAGAAACAACGTTATCCTGTGTATCTGCTTGCCCCCGGCAAATGTTAGCTGTCGAGACGTCCACAGCACGCACAACGGCTCTCGCGCCGGTTGTCAGTTCATATGACACAAGGCTCGTCTGCGACGGGCAGCAGAGTGCGTCGTCGGGCCCGTACCTTACAAACTCGACCGTCAAGTCCTGCGGCGTATAAAGATTGATATCACCCATCGCGCCATCAGATCGTGCGATTGAATGGGTGGGCGCGAGCGTGCCTGCAAAGCGGTTATTGATGAACACAAACCCGTTATATTGATTCGGACGGCACATTCCGTCTACGCTGGCCATCGCAGTCACGATGGAAATGGCCCCATAGTTGAGGCTGGGTCCAAATAAGTACCAGCCAGCCCTTGTTAATGCGCGCTCACCCAGCGACACCGGGGCCCGAACGGTCTCACGGCACGCCGGGGTATCGGGCCCCGAACCCGGGTTTACCCGCGGAGGCTGCGGAACTACGCCATTCCCGTTATTCCAATTCGTTGTAAGCGGCCGATCCAGCCACGAGGTTTGAGCTGCTCCAGCCGAAGCCGCGAGCATAATGAATGCCGCGACCATGATAAGTTTGTTCTTCATTTTTGATTCTCCACCAAAGGTACGTTCTTTGAGATCCCCGGGATGCAGCCGGTACTTCTACAATTGGCATTGCCGTCATCAGATGTAAGCGGATGGGTTTTCGATGCTACTCAGATCGCGAAGCCGAATCATCGCCGATGGCTTCGACCGGGCATGCCATCAAGGCTTCGTCACAGAGTAGCTTTTCGTCAATAGTTTGAGGTTGGCGATAAACGAACGAGTATCCATTCTCGTCGTTGCGGGTAAAATTTGCGGGAGCGGTATCGCGGCATACGTCACAGTCGATGCAGGAACGGTCTACGTAGTAACGGCCGTTCGTATTGTCGGGGAGCCTGTCTTGGATCTCAGCCATTTTTACCGGGCCATATTTGTCATGCTGATCATGCGCTCAAGAGCGATGTTCGCATAATATCTGGTCTCGTCATCGACCTTGATCTCATTGACCACCACACCTTCCGTCAGGTTATCGAGCACCCACGCGAGGTTTTGGGGCGCGATCCTGTACATCGTCGCGCACATACAAAGGTCCGGGGCAAGAAGATGTATCTCCTTGTCCGGGAACCGCTGAGCGAGACGATTGACTAGGTTAACCTCCGTTCCTATCGCCCATTTCGAGCCGGCCGGAGCCTCTTCGACAGTCTTGATAATGAACGAGGTCGAGCCGTTGAGGTCACTTTTCTGCACAACTTCGTATGTGCATTCCGGATGGACAAGAACCTGAACGCCGGGAACCTTTTCGCGGATCTTGTCGACGTGCCAATCTTTGAACCGCCCATGAACGGAACAATGCCCACGCCAAAGAATCAGCTTCGCTGCGAGCAGCTCTTCCGCGGTGTTCCCGCCAAGCTCTTCGTGCGGGTTCCACAATACCATCTTGTCCAAGGGAATGCCGAACTTAGCGCCGGTGTTCCGTCCCAAATGTTGATCCGGAAAGAAGAACATTTTGTCGTACGCTTTCAGATAGGCGTCGAAGAGCGGGATGGCGTTCGACGAGGTACATACGACACCCTCATGACGGCCACAAAACGCCTTGATCGCAGCCGAAGAATTCATATAGGTTATCGGCGCGACCTTGGAATCGAGCACGCCGATCTCAGCAAGTTGTTCCCATGCGTCTTCGACCTGATCGATCGACGCCATATCCGCCATTGAACAGCCCGCGCCAAGATCGGGGAGGATCACCCGTTGTGTTTCGTTTCCGAGGATATCTGCGGATTCCGCCATGAAGTGAACGCCGCAGAAGACGATGACTTCCGCGTCTGTCTGCGACGCCATTACTGACAGCTGATAAGAATCACCCTGCAGGTCGGCATGACGGATAACGTCATCTCGCTGGTAATGATGGCCGAGTATGACAACACGGGGGCCCAGAGCCTCGCGCGCAGCCTCGATCGACTCCGCAACATACTCCGCGGGCATCGCTAAATAATCTTCGATTGGTCTGATTGTTTCTAAGGCGGCGGTCATTTCACCCTCCAAAAATGAAGGATGTCACTGTGCCGCACTTTTCGCAAGTGAGGCTAGGCGAGCTTCTTGTGTTTGATAAAGGCGGCTTCGGTCAGATAAACGTTCAACTCGCAGATATCTTTTACGTAGTCCCCGATGCGCTCAAGGTGCTTAGCAATAAAGATCAGGTGGGCGGCACCGGTCGTCGCGGACGGGTTGTCGATCATCATCTCTAAAAGCTCGTTGAAAACACGCTTGTAAGCATCATCGATCTCTTTGTCGCGACGAATGATGTCTCGCGACGCCATTGAATCTTCGGATGTAAATGCATCCAAAGCGGCCCGCAGCATCTCAGCAGCGGTCTGCGCCATGATCGGAAAATCTACATAGTTCTTAAGCTGCGGTTCGTTGTTCAGAACGATCGCAGATTCCGCGATACTGCTCGCATGATCCGCTATGCGCTCAAGGATCGGGGTGATCTTCGCAACCGAGATGACAAACCGCAAATCGTGCGCGGCCGGCTGTTGCAGAGCAAGGATCTCAATACTCATTCGATCGATCTCAAGCTCCATTTGATCGATGACCTTATCTTCTTCCAACACATGTTGGGCAAGCTCGCTGTCGCGTTCAACGAGGGCCTGCATCGCACGATGCACCGCCGCCTCGGTCGCGCCCCCAAGCAAAAGGATCTTGTCCCGAAGTTGATCCAATTGTTGGTCAATTATTCTGTTATCCATCTTTATTAAAATATCACACCTTCAAAACAGCTTGTCTTTAACCGAATCGACCAGTGATGTAATCTTCTGTTAACTTCTCTTCGGGGTTAGTGAACATCTTCTGTGTTCGGTTGTACTCGACCAGCTTACCGAGCATAAAGAAAGCCGTCCGGTCAGACACGCGTGCAGCCTGCTGCATGTTATGCGTCACGATCACGATCGTATATTGCTTCTTTAGCTCCACCACCAGTTCTTCGATCTTCTGCGTCGCAATCGGGTCGAGAGCCGACGCGGGTTCATCCATCAAGATCACTTCGGGTTCGACGGCGAGGGCTCGTGCAATGCACAGACGCTGCTGCTGGCCGCCTGAAAGCCCAAATGCGGACGTTGTTAGACGGTCCTTAACCTCATCCCAAAGCGCGGCGTCCCGCAGCGCCTTTTCAACACGTTCCGTCAGATCGGCTTTTGAACTGTGAATGCCGTTGATCCTGACCCCGTACGCAACGTTCTCAAATATCGATTTCGGAAACGGGTTGGACTTCTGAAACACCATCCCAACCTTTCTGCGAAGAGCCACTACATCCGTGTTGGGCGAGTATATATCCTGACCGTCGATGATTACCTCACCATTAACTGACGCTATTGGGATCGTATCGTTCATCCGATTCAATGTTCGTATGAAGGTAGACTTTCCGCAGCCGGACGGGCCGATGAACGCCACGACCTCGCGTTCGGGTATACCAAGCGTGATGTCGTATAACGCCTGATCCTTTCCGTAGAAAAAATTGAGATTTGAAATGCTTATCTTATCTGCCATCTATTTTGGTCGCGGTTTTAGTACTTTTTCCTGGTCAAGAACCTGACTGCTATATTAATGGTCAGTATCAATCCCACCAATAGAAGCGTTGCTGCCCACGCCATCGCGTGCTCGATCTCAAAGGGACCCGTAGCGTAGTTATAGATCTGCACGGTCAGTGATGACATCGGCTGGTCATAGTAAAAATTATAAAAGCGGCTGTTGAGTGCCGTGAACAGCAGCGGGGCCGTCTCGCCCGTGATCCGCGCTATCGCAAGCATCGCACCCGTCGCGATCCCCGACGCCGCGGCCGGTAAAACAATGTCCCACGAAACCCTCCATTGCGGAGCGCCGAGTGCCAATGCCCCTTCTCGCATCGAGTTTGGCACCAGCTTGATCATTTCCTCCGTCGTTCGGGCTACGATAGGGATCATTATTATCGCAAGTGCCAACCCCCCGGCGAAACCTGATTGGCGGCCCATGGGCATAACCACCAGCGTATAGATAAATATCCCTATGATAATTGATGGTATCCCGATAAGCGTGTCGGCCACGAACCGTATGATGCTGCCGTACCAGTGCTTGCCGAACTCCGCCAGATACACGCCCGCGGCAATGCCGATCGGCAGGCCGATCAGCGATGCGAGGAGCGTCATCATCGCTGAACCTACGATCGCATTACCGATGCCACCGCCTTCCCCGACAGGCTTAGGAGTGTCAATCAGAAACTCAATGCTGAGCGACGAGATGCCCCGGTACGCGATGTATCCGATTATGAATAGCAGGACCGACGTTACAAACAGTGCGCACAGAGCGGTCACTGTCGTCATTATCCAGTTGACCGACAGCCGCTTATTGTGAACTTGTGCCTTTTGTAACGCCATTCTCTAAACGTGTTTCGACGCGTTCGAGCGTCCGGCGACCGTCATTATCAGCAGCTTTGCCAGGCCGTTAATAATGAAGGTCACCAAAAACAGTAATAGGCCGATCTCGATCAACGCGCTCATGTAGAGCTCGTCGGTAGCATCAGCAAAATTCGCTGCAAGAACCGACGCGATCGTATAGGCCGGCTCAAAAAGCGAAGCGGTTATCTGAGGCGAATTTCCGATGACCATGGTCACAGCCATTGTCTCGCCAAGCGCCCGGCCAAGGCCGAGCACGACAGCACCCGCGATCCCGGAAGCCGCATTTCCCAAGACGATCACCGTCGTTTCCCATTTGGTTGCACCCAGTGCGAGTGCGGCTTCACGCTGTGATGTCGGAACCGCCTCGAGCACATCGCGCACGACGGCAGTTATTATGGGGGTGATCATCAGGGCGAGGATGATGCCGGCCGTTAGCATTCCAAAGCCGGTCAAGCGTCCCTGAAACAAGGGTATGAATCCGAGATTGGTTTGCAGGAACGGCCCGAGATATTCCCTGATTATTGGAGCGAGTACGAAGATCCCCCACAGCCCATAGACGACTGATGGAATGGCGGCGAGCAGCTCGACCATAAAGGCGATCGGCCGGGCAACGCTTCGCGGAGCCTGCTCGACAAGGAAAACTGCCACCCCCAGCGAAATAGGTACTGCAATGATGACCGCGATAAGTGATGAAACGACCGTTCCGAAGATAAACGGAAGGGCACCGTAGCTTTGCTGCGCCGGCGCCCACTCACGATTAAACAAGAGTCCAAGGCCGTATCGCTCGATGGTCGGCATCGAGTTCTGCAGCATCATCACGAAAATAGCCGCGACGAGCAAAAGGATGCTGGATGCCGCCAGAAGGAGAGCAGTACGGAAAAGTTTGTCGCCTATGGCGCCTGTCTTCAACACAACGCGATTCGAGTGCTAACAGCTAGTTCCGCAGGGACTGTCCGCTGCTCATCAGAGAGTTGATCTTATCTTCCGTCTTAGTAACCAAGGCTGGGGGAAGAGGCGCGTAATGTAGGTCCCTCACGTACTGTTCTCCCTCATGGATACACCACCAAAGGTAGTCGGCAAGAGCCTTCCCTTTATTCAAGTCCCTTTGCTCCTTATAGGCGAGAACATAGACGATCCCAGAGATCGGATACGCCTCTGCACCTTCCGCATTTGTGATCTCAAACCTAAGGTCCTCGGGCATCTTGGCTGCCATTCCCTCAGCCGCGTTCGACACCGTCTGACTGGTTGCAGCTACGAAATTTCCTGCTTGATTTCGGACCTCGGCTGCCGGGAGATTGTTCGCAATGGCGAATGTTAACTCAACATAACCGATCGCGTTCGGAGTGCTTTTGACCTGCCCCATGACGCCTTCGTTTCCCTTCCCGCCGATACCAACACCCTGCGGAAGCTGGGGGTTCTTGGTGCGTCCGATGGACTTTTGCCATTCCGGTACTGTCTTTGATAAGTAATCCGTAAACACATCCGACGTCCCACTGCCGTCTGCTCGAAAGATCGGAGTGATCGGATTCGCGGGCAGCTGAACGCCCGGATTCTCCGCCCTGATCCGCTCGTCATTCCAAACGCGAATCTTGCCAAGATAAATATCGGAGATCAATTCGGGGGTGAGTTTCAGTGGTTGGGTCACTCCTTCCAAGTTATATGTCAGAACGACGGCCCCTAGTACTACCGGAATGTGGACGATCTCGCCTTCAGAAACTTGCCGCAACTCGTCATCGGTCATTGCTGCGTCAGTGGCGCCGAAATCCACCGTGCGGCTCTGGATCGCCTTGATTCCCGCACCCGAACCTGTGCTTGAGTAATCTATGCGGATGCCGGCGTTGAGATTGCCGAACTCGCTCGCCCACTTGTCCATCATCGGTTTCACAAACGACGAACCGGTTCCTTGAAGGGTGACCCTGCCCTCAGTTGATTGGCCTTGGTCCTGACCCATTCTTTGACCGCTGCAAGCAGTAATTATAAAAAGGGACGCTAAAATAAAGCTGTAAAAAAGACCTGATTTTTTTAAGTATTTCATAGAGATTTATTAAACCCACTGAGTATCAATACACCATTTGGTATACAAACTCAGCTATCCAAAGACGTGATTATAACTAATTTCAAGTTGGAAATCGGTCGCATTTCGAGATCTGTAACCTTTTTGTAACATGAATTTCGCCTAGATCGCTGCCTAATTATCACGGCTGGCGACCCACTTTCGTCCGAACATGCGATGCCCCGCAACGTCGTGCGTTTCGTGGAACGCCCTTTGCACTTTACATCAGCGAGAGAGTGTTACGCGAAGTTGTGTAACAATATAATACACTTTCGCGAAACAGATTACAGGAGGAAGCATGAACAAGCAATTATTTTTTAAGGGTTTTATCACATCGATGATGATGTGGACGCTAGCCTTTATGCCGGTTACGGCTGTGGCGCAAACGCGCATCAGCATGCCGAACAATCGCTATGAGGTTGCACAGGACGTCAAGCTTGGCCAGGATTACGCAGTTCAGATTGAACAGCAGTTTCCTATCGTAAACGATTATCAGATCGAGCAGTATATTCAGGACGTCGGGGCACGTCTGGTTGCCGGAATTCCGCAACAGTTTCGCCAGCCGGCATTTCAGTACCGATTCAAGGTAGTGAACGCCAGTGATATCAACGCGTTCGCGTTGCCCGGCGGGCCGATGTACGTAAATCGGGGAATGATCCAAGCGGCTAGAAACGAAGGCGAGATGGCCGGTGTGATGGCCCACGAGATAAGCCATATCGCTCTGCGTCATGCGACCGCACAGGCTACGCGACAGAGCAGTGTCGGCAGCCAGCTTGGCGTGATCGGTTTGATCTTGGGTGGTGCCATCCTCGGCGGACAGACCGGAGCTCAATTAGGTGCTCTCGGAGCTCAAGCTTGGATGACCCGATATAGCCGGGAATACGAAAACCACGCGGATGTACTGGGTGCACAGATAATGGCGAATGCCGGCTATGATCCTCGCGACCTTGCAACGATGTTTCAAACCATCGCGGCACAGGGTAGCAGCCGCGCACCCGAATTTCTGAGCAGTCACCCGGATCCGGGCAACCGCTTTCAGAACATAAATCGAGAGGCTCAGCTGCTTCGCGTATCGAATAATCCGATCAAGATGACTGCCGGGTTCGAACGGACCAAGGCGCGGCTTGCGGCTATGCCGCCTGCGCCGACGATGGCTCAAATCGAACAAGGACGCGGTCAAGGAGGTACTGGCGGTGGTCAATCGCCGACGGCGGGCGGTCGATATTCGACAAACGTCCAGGTACCCTCGACACGTTATCGAACGTATTCGAGCGGCAACTGGGTTCGCATGAACATCCCGCAGAACTGGCGCGAGTTCCCCACGCAGCAGAGCGTGATCTTTGCTCCCGAGGGTGCGTACGGTGACCAAGGAATCACGCATGGTGCGATGATCGGCTTGGCACGACCGTCAACGACGAATATGTCGCAAGGAACGCAGGAGTTTATACGCGGCCTGTTGCAAGGCAATCCGCACCTGCGTCAGACTAGCGGTTACCAGAATACGCGTGTAGCGGGTCGGCAGGGTCTTGCAACGCAGCTTTCAGGTACGTCACCGGTGACACGCAGGGTGGAGGTCGTCACGATCTATACCACGCAGCTTCGTAACGGCGAACTATTCTACGTCGCGGCCGTCTCACCGCAAAACGAGGCGTCGCGTTACAACAACGCTTTTCGAACGATGGTTAACTCGATCCGTCTGAGTGATCAATAATTGGAACGTTGGAATAAGTCGGGGCGGTTCTTCGGAGCCGCCCCTTTTTTTATTTTAAGTCTAGAAAACTTGCGAGGCGGTGGTCCGACGGTTCAAGAAACCGGTTCTCGATCTGGCAGACCTGCTTTACACCGAGGCCTGCTGACGTTAAGAAGACCGCGTCGGCTTTTGAAACTTCATCCACTTCGGCGGCCTTTTCGACTACTGCAAAATTCTCCAAAACGTACTCCCGAGTCGTGCCCATTAGGCAACCCGAGGAAGCCGGGGGCGTAAAGACCTTAGCTCCGCTCACCCAAAACAAATTTGCCATGCACGCGCTTACAACCTCTCCCCGTTCATTGATTCGGATCGACTCGTCAAACCCGCCTGCCTTTGCTTCATCCATTGCGAGCAAGTTCTCTAAATAGTTGCAAGATTTTATTCCCGCCAGCGGCGATGACGAGTTTATCGGATAGGGTGAAAGGCCCAGTTTCAAACGCTGCGGTGCCGGACGCCGGGCGGCTGACATGACAAGAAGCGACGATTCACGTTCACCAGCGTTCTGCCACAACCCACCTGAGCAACCAAATAAAGTGATCCTCACGCGGCCGTCAACCACCTCGTTTGCCTCGATCACCTCGTGCATAGAGCGTTCAAGCATCGCTGAATCATTTCCCTCAAACTTAACCGCCAAGCGTCCAGCGTGGTCGGTCAACCGCTTCAGATGTTTTGGCCAAAGGAACGGCTCGCCCCCAACAATAGCAATAGTCGTGAACACCCCGCGCCCATAAAACACCGCCGCCGAGACCGCCGATACCTGGGCATCGCCTTTAGGTAGACGGCGTCCATTTAGACTTACAAAGGGATGCATCTATGAGGTTATGTGCACCGACTCGTCGCTCGAATCGTTGATGCGACCCTTAGGATCGCGGCAAAACCCAGTCAGAAGCTCAACAAACACTTCAGTCTTTTCCTCTTGCGGGACGTGGCCGCAGTCTTTCAAAACAACTAGACGTGAGTGGAGCACGGCATCATAAAGCTTTTGGCCGTTCGACATAGGGACCACACGGTCGTCTTCGCCCCAAACGATGAGAGTCGGCTGGTTGATAAGATGTGCGTCTTTTTCGACACGGCTCGCGTCCCACATCCGCGAAGTCGCCAACACGGAACGATGCCCGTCGGCCGCCGCCAAGGGCCGCTGAATGTTCGCGATCCGCTCGTTGGTAATGAGGTGATGACTCGATGGGGAAAGCGTCCGCCGCATACGTTTTCGCAAGAAAATCTTGGAACCAGCCAAAAACGGCGTAATCAATTCGCCAACACCCCGAACCCCGGCCAGCCGGAGTACGGGCAACCGCTTCACATCGTCGTTGATGACCGAATCCACAAGCACGAGCTTTTCGACCCGCGCCGGGTAATCGAGAGCCAGCGTTGCCGCCACGGCTCCTCCGTAAGAGCTGCCGACAACCACCGGCTGTCCGATTCCCAAGCGGTCGAGAAATCTCGCGATCACTCTCGCTTGCGAAGCTATCGAGTAGTCGAACCACGCAGGCTTATCCGAATATCCAAAACCCACCAGGTCGACCGCGATGACGTGGAACCCGTTTTCAGCTAACATCGGGGCACTCGTGTGCCATACATACACCGACGCAGTGTATCCGTGGACGAGTAAGATCGTCGGATCTATCGGGTCGCCGAACTCCTGATAGTGGATATTTATGCCGTCGACAGTGATGAATCGCGAGCGATCGGAATGAGGCACAAGATCCGAGACCCGTTCCCAATCCACGGTCTTTTCGCGCATCAGTAATTTTACGGCAGTTGCGGCGGCCAACCCTCCGGCCACCAATAAAGCTGCGTCTCTTTTTCTCATTTCGATAACATTCTAACGCAAAACGATTTTCGGTCGAACTACTTTTTCTGTAGTATCGGCCATACCGATGGCGATCAGATCGTCTTGGTCGTCAATCATTCTCACCATTTCCCCGCTTTCATATACCGCTTCACCCATCGCCGTTGATAGCCCCGAGCGCGTCGGCTCCACTCGATTCGCAGCCGGACGGAATGCGGGAAGGTGATCGACAGCCTCACCGAGCGGCCGCAAAGTCGACCCGGTATCAGCCATCTTCGCAAGCTCGTCCAAACTAACCGCATCGTCCAGCGAAAACTTTCCCGCCCGCGTGCGCCGAAGCTCTGCCAAATGCGCGACAGTGCCGGCGGACTGCGCTATGTCCTCGGCAAGGGTTCGAACGTAAGTGCCCGCCGAGCAAACGACCCGTAACCCAACGTCTGTTGGGCCTATCGATTCGTCGGGCCAGACCCCGTCTGCGTCGATAGTCTCAAGGCTCGAGATCCGCACCCGCACGGGTTCCCGTTCGACCTCGCCTCCGCTCCGTGCGATCTCGTATAACTTTTTTCCGGCGATCTTCTTCGCGGAATACATCGGCGGTACCTGTTTGATGTCACCAACGAAACGAGGCAAAATTTCAGACAGCTCGGGAACACCGCCTTTGTTCCTTACGACAACCTTCCCGGTGCGATCGCCCGTGTCGGTCTTCGAGCCAAACCGCACAAGCGCGGCATATTCCTTCTCGTCTTTATCTACAAACTGCGCGAGCCGCGTTGCCTTACCCACCAGCACTACCATCAGCCCGGTAGCGAATGGATCGAGCGTACCCGTGTGACCGACGCGCTTTGTCTTTAGGATCCGCCGGACGCGGCTGACAACGTCGTGCGAAGTGAGCCCCGCCGGTTTATCGATCAAGAGAATGCCGTCCATGCATTTCATCTTAAATTAGCTTCAGAGTTATCGGTAATCGCCCAACAATGTAAAATGTTCGAGAATGTGGAATCGACGGCGCACGCCTATCAGTGATGAAGAACGTGTCGTAAAAGACCCTGCAAAGGCTCGCGAACGCACGATGAATCGCGCCGTACGGCTTCTCGCCGCGAAGCCCCGGTCCACGGGCGAGCTCCGTCAGCGCCTTTTAGAAAAGCTCTGGACTGACGCAGAGATCGTCGATGGCGTCATCGAAAAACTGCTCGAGTATCAGTATCTCAACGACAAACAGTACGCCGCTGACCTAGCACTTTCAAAGCTTCGACAAAAGCCTCAGGGTAGGCGCCGCCTTGAATTTTCGCTCTCACAAAAGCCGCTCGACCGCGAACTGATCGACGAAGCAGTCACGGCCGCCTACGAAAAGCTTCCTGAGACAGAAATGATAGACGTCGCAATCGAAAAGCGGGTTCGACTGAAAGGCCGTCCCGAAACTCGCGAGGAGCTGAAAAAGTTTTACGACCATCTTCTCCGACAAGGATTCGCGTTCGACCTCATACGCGAACGCGTAGCCCGGCTGAAAGATTCTCAATAATTTTCTGCACGCCTGAATCCGATTCGTCACCCCACTCGAAATCCATCTCCAAAAGGCATCAACCTTTTCGAATGAAATTCTACGATCAAGGGAGACATATTATGAGAAGAATTATTTTTGGATTTTTTGCGATGATGTTTGTCGCAAGTGCAGTAACAGTGTCGTCGGCGCAAATGGCCGCGACAAAGACGAAAGATATCGTCGACACAGCAGTTGCGACACCGCAGCTTTCTACGCTGGTGGCGGCTGTTCAGGCTGCTGACCTCGTCTCAACACTGAAGGGTGCCGGCCCGTTCACCGTATTCGCACCGGTCAACGAAGCGTTTGGAGCATTACCTGCGGGTACGGTCGACACGCTGCTCAAACCGGAAAATAAGAGCACACTCACGGGGGTGCTTACATATCACGTGGTCGCCGGTAAGTTCGACGCGAAGTCAGTTGTTGCGGCGATCAAAAAGGGCAACGGCAAGGCTGAGCTGACGACTGTCCAAGGCGGAAAGTTGACAGCGATGATGGACGGCAGCAACGTTGTTCTGATGGACGAGAACGGCGGCAAGTCAAAGGTCGTTATCGCTGATGTGAGCGCCTCAAATGGCGTGGTTCACGTGATCGACACTGTGGTTATGCCGAAGAGCTGACATTTTCGAACGAGCAAGGGTGGGTTTAACTCCTTAGTGATATGCCGGGCGGTCGCAAAATACGCCCGGCATTTTCGCGCGTCGCGACCGAGCTCGCGCTGATATGCTAAAATCTCAGCTTTATGACGGGCAACGAGATAAGACAAAGATTTCTGGACTTTTTTGAGCAGCGTGGCCACAAGGTTGTGCATTCGTCACCGCTTCTGCCCGCTAACGACCCGACTCTTCTATTCACCAACGCAGGAATGAACCAGTTCAAAGATGTATTCCTCGGAAACGAAAAGCGTGATTATTCCCGCGCAGTGTCGTCCCAGAAATGCATACGTGCCGGCGGCAAGCACAATGATCTGGATGAGGTCGGCAAGACGGCTCGCCACCATACATTTTTTGAAATGCTCGGGAATTTTTCCTTCGGGGACTATTTCAAAGAAGACGCGATAAAATTTGCTTGGGAGTTTCTGGTTGACGACCTCGGTCTCGAGGTGAACCGTCTGTGGTTCTCCGTGTTTGAAGGGGATGATGAGGTCGGGCCCGACAACGAAGCTCGCGAGCTTTGGATCAAAGCCGGGGCTGCCCCCGACCGCGTTCTCGGGTTCGGCCGAAAGGATAATTTTTGGCAAATGGGCGACACGGGTCCCTGCGGTCCGTGCTCCGAGATTCACTACTATATGGGCGACGATCCGGATGACCCGTCGAAAAATTCGCCACATTGGGTTAATGGCCCAGGCGATACTACGATGGAGATTTGGAATCTCGTGTTCATGCAGTACAACCGTATTGCAGTGGACGACAGAGGGTTCCGGCTCGAGCCGCTTCCCGCTCCATCGGTTGATACGGGAATGGGACTCGAGCGAATTACAGCCGTAATGCAAAAGGTTAAAAATAATTACGACACCGACCTCATCAGGCCGCTCGTTGAGTTCACGGCGGATTTGGCGGAAGTCCGCTAATGGCCCATTTTTACGTGATGGCCCAACCGATCACAGTCCTAGTTATTGAACATCAACCGCTAATCCGCATCGGCATTAGGGCGGTGCTCGAATCGGGCGAGAACGCCCGCTTCGAGATCGTCGGCGAAGCCTCTACTGCAGCAGAAGGTTTTACTTATTTCATTACGCGGCGACCGGACGTCGTGCTCCTCGCACTTCGAATGCCGGACTCCTGCGCGATCGACGACCTTAGTGCTTATTTCGAAGAGGACCCGAACGCCAGAATAATTGTTCTCGCCGAACGCGCAGGCGATTCGGAAATATCTCGGGCGCTAAAACTCGGTGCGATGGGCTATGTCACCAAAGATCTGCAATCCGACGAACTCATAAGTGCAATAACTACGGTAGCTGCCGGGCGAAAATTCATCCCGCAAAATATCGCCGGAGTTCTCAGTGAGAACATCGGCAGCGAGGCACTGACTCCGGCCGAGACTAAAGTTCTAGGGATGCTCGTGGGCGGGATGTCGAACAAAGAGATAGCTTTCGCCCTGGATATCTCGGAAAACACGGTGAAAACACACGTCAAGAACATATTTGACAAGCTGGGAGTCTCAGATCGAACGACCGCGACAACAACTGCCATACGCCGCGGCTTGGTCAGGGTAGATCTATGAAAGATGCACTGATCGATTACGCCGAGAGGTTCACCTCAGCCGAAAGCGAGTTGCTCAGCGAACTCCGACGGCACTGTTACGAGAACTATCCGGACTCGAATATGCTGTCAGGCTATTTCCAGGGCCGCGTTCTGGCGATGTTTTCAAATCTTGTTCGGCCGAAATTAGTTCTTGAGATCGGCACATACCTCGGATACTCGGCACTTTGCCTAGCCGAAGGCTTGGCGGACGGCGGCCGGGTAATTACATTGGACATACAGCCGGAAACGAACGAGGTTGCCCGGGCCTTCGCCGCTCGGTCGCAGTATAGCGAAAAGATCGAATTTCGACTCGGCGACGCTTTGAATATCATCCCTACCCTCGAGGGTGACATCGACCTAGTCTTTATTGATGCCGACAAGCCCAACTATTCAAACTATTACGACCTCGCTTTCGACAAACTTCGGCCGGGCGGCATCATCGTCGCGGACAACGTCCTCTGGAGCGGCAAGGTTCTCGACGACGAAAAAGACGAGAGCACCCTCGCCCTTCACAACTTCAACCAAAAGGTCCTCGCCGACGCCAGAGTCGAAAATGTGCTCCTCCCGATTAGAGACGGCTTAATGATCATTCGCAAGATCGCGAAATAACTACTCACCCGAAAGTATTACCCAACGCTCATCGCAACAGGTGATTACATCTCTGCTAAGCTTCGCTATCATAGAATTACAAAGTTTGACCAAGGAGGGATCACTTATGATTACGATTCGACGTTCCAATGAACGCGGCCACGCCAACCACGGGTGGCTCGATACAAATTTCACATTTTCATTCGCGGATTATTACGATCCGCAGCACATGGGTTTTCGCGATCTTAGGGTGATTAACGAGGACCGCATCGAACCGGCACAGGGGTTCCCAACGCACGGTCATCGCGACATGGAGATCATAACTTACGTGATCGACGGCGAACTTTCGCATCGCGATTCGATGGGCAATGGCGAAGCGATCCGGCCGCACGAGGTTCAGCGAATGACCGCCGGCACGGGCGTGTTGCACAGCGAATACAGCTCGCCGACGGATAAGACTCACTTGCTGCAGATCTGGATACTGCCCGAAAAGCAGAACTTGCAGCCGGGTTACGAACAGAAGATGTTTGACGCTTCGGAGAAGAAAGGTAAGCTGCGGTTGATAGCTTCGCGAGGCGGTGACGACGGCTCTGTTCACATTAACCAGGATATTAAGCTCTACGCCTCGATACTATCCGCGGATGAAAAGGTAACGCACGTGTTAGGCGACGATCGTCACGCGTGGATCCAGCTCATCAGCGGCTCACTTGAGGTCAATGGCGAAGTTCTGGAAGCAGGTGACGGTGCGGCTGTCAGCAATGAACGTACGGTAACGCTCAATGCCGGTGCCGACGACACGGAGTTTCTACTCTTCGATTTGAAGTAGACAAGAATAGCTGACAGCTTATAGCTATCAGCTATGCCTAAAAAACCATTCATTTCTTTGCGCTCTCGGTTATCATTCCGATAAATTCGTTTACCTTGCTGTTATCGATCCACCGGGCAACTACGACTATGTCGTTGTCCGGGTCAATATAAACTAGGTTCGTACCGTTACCGAGATGTGCAATGGCTGACGCCGGAGCGTTCGAGTAAAGCTTGCGATCAGTGTTGAGGAACCAGTTCATAAAGCCATAAGTCGGCTGCGCAGGCGTCGGCGTTTTCGCCTGTCGGATGAACTCGTCGGACAAGACCTGCTTGCCTCCCCAACGGCCATTGCGTGAAGTCAGCAAGCCAAATCGGGCCATGTCGTATGCATTGATAAACATCCCGCCGCCCCAGTGTCCGCCCCCACTCACCGCTTGGATGATACGCCCGTCGATGTTGATCCACGAGTTTTCATAACCGAACCAGCGCCATGTGCTCGACGCGCCGATCTCGTCCATCAACAGTTCCTTGACCACCTCCGGCAAGGGCCTCCGCCAGACGTTCGTTGCGGCAAGTGCGAGGACGTTCACCCGCACATCATTATATTCATATACCGAACCCGCAGGCTTCCGTTCGCGACTGAGCCACGTGGTGTTGTCTCGGTCGGGACGGTCAGCCCAGTCAGGCTTACCCCACAGAGTTCCTTCCCAGTCGCTGGTCTGCCGGAGCAGGTGATCCCACGTGATCGTACTGTTATGCTTTCCGCTGAATAGTTCGATAAACTGCGGCTTCCCGAACCGTTCCGCAACGTCCATCCGCTCACCGGGCATATGAAAGGATATCGGTGCCGAGTAATCAGCCACACGGTCATTTAGATTTCTGATCAGCTTCCGGTCAAGCGCCAAGCCCACGGCGGCTGAGACAAAGCTTTTTGTCACGCTGAACGTCATATCGACCCGGTTCGGATCCCCCCATTCCGCTACGATATAACCATTTCGAATGATCATGCCCGTCGCAACGCCGCGCTCCTTAAAATGCCCGACCGCTTCGCCAAATGGCTCACGACCGAACGTTTGGTAATGCGCAAGTTCCAGATCCCGTGGAGACTTTGACTCATTTGCAACCGCGAAATCGACGGCTGCTTTGACTACCACTGCGGATAGGCCCACAGCCGCCGGTTGGCGGCGCTCCCACTCGCTTCTTGGCGGCACGTAATTACTTTGTGCATATATCCCGGAGCACAAGAGTGCTAAGGCGGCTGTTAGACACAACCACAAAAAGATTCTAATTCTCATAGGGTGGCAACTCCGTCATCTCAGTGCGGTCATTATCTGCCAAGTCTGCGTGGGTTTCAACGTGATATCGCGGTTTGTACGCAGGCGGACGTCACGCCGCCGATCACCGACCTATACTGCCCCTCTGTGATATGTTCGCATTCAGTTAAAACCTGATAGAATTAGATTGTAATGCTGACACGAGAATTAGAGGAAACGCTGAACTTTGCCGTCGACCAGGCGTTCAAACATCGGCACGAGTATGTGACGCTCGAGCACTTGCTTTATGCCCTTTTGCAGGATAGCTCAGCCCGCGAGATCCTTATCAACTGCGGAGCTAAGATCGACGAGCTTTCGGCGGATCTAGAAACCTATTTTTCCGAAAAGCTTGAAAAGCTTCCCGACAACATCAAGGTGATGCCGGAACTAACGGCGACCTTTCAGTCCACGATCAACTACGCGGTGCTTCAGGCCGAGGGCAGCGGTCAGTCTGCGGTTGACGGCGGCAACATCCTCGCGGCATTTTATCAGGCGGAACAAAGCTACGCCGTTTATCTCTTACTCAAACACGGCGTATCGCGGCTCGACATTCTCAACTATATATCCCACGGAATCTCGAAGGTAGACACCATCGGCCCACTTCCCGAGGGCTTTGAAGATTTTGATGAGTTCAGCTCTTTCGACGGGCAGCGGACCGCAGCAAACCCACTCGAAAGTTTTACGGTGGAGCTTGTCGCGAAGGCCGCTGAAGGCTCGATCGATCCGATCGTCGGTCGCGTGGCCGAGATCGAGCGAACGATCCAGGTTCTATGCCGGCGAAAAAAGAACAACCCGCTTTACGTGGGCGAACCGGGAGTTGGAAAAACTGCTCTTGCCGAGGGACTAGCGCTGAAGATCAGCGAAGGCGACGTGCCCGAGGTTCTCGCAGACGCCAAAGTATTTGCGCTTGATATGGGTGCCGTCCTTGCGGGCACGCGCTACCGCGGCGATTTTGAACAGCGTTTTAAAGCGATCATCACCGAGCTGAAAAAAGAGAAGAACGCGATTCTTTTCATTGACGAGATCCACACGATCGTTGGCGCTGGGTCGGTTTCCGGCGGTTCGATGGACGCCTCAAACATTCTCAAACCCGCGCTGGCCGCAGGCGAACTTCGCTGCATCGGCTCAACGACCTTCGCCGAATATAAAGCCGCTTTCGACCGTGATCGCGCACTCGCACGCCGCTTCCAGAAGATCGAGATAAACGAGCCGACAGTCGACGAAACTTTCGACATTCTGCTCGGTCTCAAGAAATTTTACGAAGGCTATCATGGCGTTCGCTATCCGGATGACACGCTTCGCACGGCAGCGGAACTTGCGGGGAAATACATTAACGACAGATATTTACCCGATAAAGCGATCGACGTGATAGACGAGGTTGGTGCATCGTTGAAGCTGCTGCCCGAAGATAAACGACCGCACAGCGTCACCGTCCAAATGGTCGAAAACACCATCGCCCGCATGGCGAAGGTCCCGCCTAAGACCGTTGTTGGGGACGAACGCGAACGGCTTAAATCTCTTCGCGAGGATATGCAAAAGGTCATCTTCGGCCAGGACGAAGCCATCGCGAAGATCGTCGACGCGATCCAGATCTCGCGAGCCGGCCTTGGGCACGAAACGAAACCCGTCGGGTCGTTCCTGTTCTCCGGTCCAACCGGCGTAGGTAAAACTGAAGTTTCAAAGCAGCTCGCTGAGCAGCTAGGCGTCGAGTTCCTTCGATTCGACATGAGCGAGTACGCCGAGGCACATACCGTCTCGCGTCTGATCGGCGCACCTCCGGGCTACGTCGGCTTTGACCAGGGTGGCCTTCTGACCGAGGCGATCATGCGAACGCCGCACGCGGTGCTGGTGTTGGACGAGATCGAAAAGGCACATCCAAATCTTTTCAACCTCCTGCTCCAAGTTATGGATTCGGCTACGCTGACTGATAACAACGGAAAGAAAGCGGACTTTCGCAATGTGATCCTGATAATGACCACCAACGCCGGGGCTCGCGAGCTTTCGTCAGGCGGCGTCGGATTTCGCAATCAGGCGGAGTCAAAGGGTAACGCCAAGGGTGCGATCGAACGCATGTTTACGCCGGAGTTTCGCAATCGACTCGATGCCTGGGTACCGTTCAAAGCTTTGGATATCGACGTGATCAAAATGATCGTCGACAAGTTTATGAATGAATTGAACGGGCTACTCGCCGAGAAACGCGTTCTTGTGAAGCTTGATGAGTCGTCAAAGGAATGGCTGGCAAAGAACGGGTTCGATCCGCGATACGGAGCGCGCCCCATGTCGCGGCTGATTCACGACAAGATCAAACAGCCGCTCGCGCACGAAATACTTTTCGGCAAGCTTGCGCAAGGCGGCAGCGTCACCGTTTCTGCTGAAAACGATGATCTGAAGCTGGATTTCTGAGGATTTTGAGAGTCGTTTAGATGAGGGCCGGCGGAACCGCCGGGCCCTTTTTGATTTAGGCAACGCGGAGCCCGCGAAGGTTATTTTTTCTTCGCGGCCGCTTTCTTGGGAGCAGCTTTTTTGGCTGCCGAAGCTTTCGGGGCTGCTTTCTTAGCCGGAGCAGTTTTTTTCGGGGCTGCGGCTTTCGCTTTCGGAGCTGCTTTTTTAGCCGGAGCTGCCTTCTTTGCCGGAGCGGCTTTTTTCGGAGCTGCGGCCTTAGCCTTCGGAGCTGCCTTTTTCGCCGGAGCCGCCTTGGCTTTCGAAGCGGCTGCTTTCTTAGGAGCTGCTGCCTTAGCCTTCGGGGCTGCTTTTTTTGCCGGAGCTGACTTGCTCGCTGCCGACGCCGATGATTTCTTCGCAGGTGATTTCGATGCTGGTTTTTTTGCTGCCATATTCAATTCTTCTTTATCTTTTCCTAGATTTAAGGTAGAGCTTAGTAACCGCTAATAAAGTAACACATATTTCATTTTTTGTGTAAAGTTTTTGTTTAACTATTTCCTCTATGTCTATGTAAGACGTGGCGTTAAGCGAACGGGGACGACGTTACACCTTTTTTATCAGTATCCAAAGAGGCGCGCGCGATGCGTTAAACCGTTAAATATCTTATAAATAGCGCCGATTTTATTCTTCCTCTTCGATCGTCATTGCGTCGATCTTGCCGGCGTCGTCGAATTTTACACGCCATAAAAATATTCTTTTGGCGGTGGTAGCTAGGTAGCGGTGAGACGTCTGGTCGCCCGATTTTTCTTCGCCGGCGTAGCGGACGGAGGTGACGGCACCGTAGCGGGCGAGGCGATCGTTCAGCGTCTGCGACCGCGGTGAACGGAGGGAGGTGGTCATGGCTTCGGTGAAGTGTTCGGCGTTGCCGGGGTTCCATATTCCGCGGCGAAGGATGTCGGCGATGAGAGCGCCGCGGGCTGAGTTCGGGTCCTCCGTTGCTTTGATAGCTTTGAGCGAAAGCGTGGGGATGTAGCGCTTGGCGATGTTGGCGGCGAAGGGGCCGGGGAGGCCGATCTCGCCGAGGTTCGTGAGCACGATAACGGTGATGTCGTTGGCGGTGTAGCGATAGATCGCAGCGCCGAAGCCGGCGGTTTGGCCGGTGTGGCCCACGAGGCGGTGGCCGCGAACATCTGAAACGCGCCAGCCGAGGCCATATGCGGAAGGTTCGCCGTTGTTGAAGACGTAGTTCTTCCAGCTTTCCGTCTTGGTCGCGGGTGAGAGGAACGTGTCGCCGCGGAGGGCGGCTTCCCACTTGATCATGTCGGAGAGCGTCGAGACGATCGACCCGGCGCCCATCAGGTTTGTGAGGTTGCCGTCGCGACCGGCAAGTCGGCCGGAGCGCCATTCGTATCCTACGGCACGCAGTGGGATTATGTACTGCGGATCGCGCTCGGTGGTTTTTGTCATGCCGAGCGGGCGGAAGATGCGTTCGCGCATGAAGTCCATGAACGGCTTGCCGCTTTGTTCCTGGATGATGTGAGCGAGCAGGTTGTAGCCGCTGTTGCTGTAGATGATGCGTACGCCGGGGGTGAATTCCAGTTCGTGTTCGGCGAGACGGGCGATGAACTGGTCGCGTGTCATGCGGCGAGAGAGTTCGAAGCCGGTGAGGCCGGTGTAGCTTTTGATGCCGGATGAGTGAGCGAGCAGGTGGCGAACCGTAACGTTCGACCAGATCTGCGGCGTGCCGGGGAGGTAGGCGGAGATCTTTTCGTCGAGGTTAACCTTGCCATCTTGCACAAGGATCATGATGCCGGCGGCGGTCATTTGTTTTGAGACGGAGCCGATCTCGAAAGCTGTTTCAGGAGTGACGGGTACGTTGAATTCGACGGTGGCGACGCCGTAGCCTTTTTGTTTGACGACGCGGCCGTTGCGGATGACGGCGACGGCGGCGCCGGGGATGTTGCGTTCGGCCATGTGTGCGCGAACGAGGTCATCGACGCGGTCGGCGTGAACGGCGGCGGCCTGAAGAAAGAGCAGTGTGAATGTTAATAAAGTGAGGTGCGCGGATCGGGTGTAACGGTTCATTCCATTAGGATAATGGTATTTTCGATTTCGCCAAAATGCGCGTCAGCGGAGGGTCACGATTACGGCGTCGCTGACCTTGCGTTCGACGGCGTTGGTGTTTGAAGGGGTGTTTACAACTTTGCCGTCGACGTACATCGTGGTGGAGCCGCCGCCGTCGAGGTTTATGGCGTCGACTGCACCGAGGGACAGCACGTATTCGGCGAGCTCCTGCAGGGTCATGCCTTCGCTGACGCCCGGTTGGCGGCCATCGACGGTGATCATGAGGAAGCGCCCGTCGCGAAGTTTTGCTACGGCGGTGCGGGGGTGGCGGTTTTCGGCGAAGGTGCGGATCGCGCGTTCGGCTTCCCACGTGAGGTCGATCTTGCCGGCGGTGACGAGGCGCGAGACGCCGTTGGTGATGTCTTCGGCTCGGCCGAAGACGGTGGTGGGTACGACGTCGGTTGGGGATGAATGGCGCACGGTCATCTCGACGCGCGTGTTGCCGGTCAGGAGGCGAAGCAGTTCGGGCACTTTGTCGCCGGAGACGGAGATGACGTAGCCGCCGGCGGGGATGACGCTGCTGCCGTGGGGGTTAAAGACGCCGGTGACGCGGCCCGCAGTTACCAGGAATTCGGCGCCGGTGCGGTCGGTAAGTGTGGTGCGGCCAAATTCGTGAGTGTAGATGACGATGTCGTTGTCGCGGCGTTCGCGGTTGATGCCGACGGTGAATTCCCGGCCCCGTGTGGTGAGCACGATGCTGACGTCGGCTCGATCGAAATGGACGCGGGTTTCGCGGGCGGTGTTCTCGATCATCATGGCGACGCGGCTGTTGACGGATTCGCTGAGCGTGACGCCGTCGACGCGGAGGAGTCCTGCGGGGTCGCCGGCAAAGATGGACCCATCGAAGCGGAAGAAGCCGGCGTTGATGGCGGCGACGGCGCCGTGGCGGCGGGCGATGGAGGATGTCGTTTCGGTCCCGACGATCGTGTCCATGCCGAGTTTGACGTCGAGGCGCACGCGGGTGAGATCGAGGCGGAGGAGGTGGATGCGGAACGCGTCGCCGGCGGCCCGGTGGGTGAAGTCGGCGTGTTCGACGCCGGGATGGACCGTGCGGAAGTCTTGTGCGAGTGCCGCGGCGGCGACCGCCAACATCGTCAATGCCAGGCTGAGTGTTCGTTTCATATGCTGCATTCTACCGCAGAATGCAGCGTGAAGTGTCAGATCGAAACGTCCATCGACCGAAACGCTACCGGATAATCGGCTCGAAGCTTATTTACGATCCGTGCCCAGGCCAGCACGTTGATCGATTTCCTGCCCGACCAGAAGTATTCTTCACCGCTGACTAATGAAAGCCGTCGGGCGCAGTGGTAGACGCCGAACGGGGTATCGAAACCTTTCGGGTCAAAAATGATGTGTTGGGGCAGTGAGTAATTCACGGCGCGGGAAACCTGCTGCGAACATACGCCCGATCCGCCATAGTCGTCGTCATTTGCGATCGATTTGGCAACGTACTCGATCACATAATTGGATACTGCTGCGGGAACGGTCTGTACGAGAACGGGGCGACGCACATTTGCTGCGAGGTAATCGTCATAGTCAAGCGTTTTCCAGCCGCTGCGGTTGTTAAACCAGCCGCTCGCGTCTTCGAACGTGTAAACGGTTTCGCCGACCGCCACAGCAGAATGCCCCGGACCTTCGCCGGCGACGGTGTTGCTCACGAGAGTTAGAATCTTAACCTTAACCTGCATATTGTCCTCCGATCAGATCTTCCATCTATGCAATCCTGACGCGCGTGTCGATTCCGTTTTGCCCAAAGTGCGTAACTGTCCGATTGTGTCTCGGGTGTGCGGAGGAAATCGCGGTTTTTTTCCGCCAGTCAAAGGAACATTGCCAGCGGATTATTCGTAATGGTCGTAAATCACACCGAAAATAAAGGTTAAAACAAATGAAAATTAAAGTATTATCGGCATTTTTACTGACGTTTGCGTTTTTCAGCGCCGGTTCCGCACAGTCGCTGGACAAAGCCAAGCTCGACCAGTTTTTTGACCGGCTCAATGATAAGAAGCAGGCAATGGGGAGTTTAGCAATTGCCAGGGACGGCAAGCCTCTCTACAGCCGCGCCATCGGCTACAGCCAGATAAAGGGCAGCGAGAAAAGACTCGCGACGACTGCGACGAGATACCGGACGGGCTCGCTTGCCAAAATCTTCACCGCCGCGATGATCTTTCAGTTGGTCGAGGAAGGAAAATTAAAGACTTCGGACACGCTCGACAAATTCTTTCCGCAGATCCCTAACGCCGGCAAGATCACCATCGCGCATATGCTGGCGCACCGCAGCGGTATCCACGACTTTATCAAAGAACCCGATTTTCGCGCTTGGTCGTTAAGCCCGAGAACGAAAGACGAGACGCTCGCCTTCATTGCCCGGGGGAAGCCTGATTTCGAGCCGGACGAAAAACGCAGTTACAACAATGCAGCATATGTGCTCTTGGGTTATGTCGTCGAAAAGTTAGACGGCAAACCCTACAGTCAAGCCTTAAAGCAAAGAATAACGGACAAGCTCGCGCTGAAGGATACCTATGCCGGCACGGGTAAGACCGACGTAAGCTGTAAGGAAAGCTTTTCCTACAGTTACGCCGAAGACTGGAAACAGTACGAACAAATGGATCTGAGCGTTACGGGCGGCGCGGGCGCGATCATTTCGACGCCGAGCGATCTCGTCAGATTCTTTCACGCGCTCTTTGACGGAAAGCTCATTTCGCAGGAGAACGTTAGTCAGATGAAAAATGGAATGTCAATGGCCGGCCACCAGCTCGCTGGCAAAACATTCTACGGGCATACCGGGGGCACGGACGGCTTTACTGCGGTGCTGGTTTACCTGCCGGAAAAAAAATTAGCCGTCGCCTATACCTCGAATGCAAGAGTTTACTCCATAGGAAACATCATCAACGGCATTCTCGACATTTACCAGAATAAACCGTTTGAGATTCCGACCTTTTGATCATTCACCGAGGGCTTTCTCGATCTCGGCTTTAAGGGCGGTGTGGGTGATGGCGCCTTGGTGGGTAAAGGTTGGGGTGCCGGCGGGGTCGTAGAGGATAGTGAAGGGTAGGCCGCCGCTCCAGTTTTTAGCGACGGAGGCGATGACGGTGTTTTCGTCTTCGCTGATGAGGAGGTAGGTCGGCATTTGGGCGTTCATTTCGGTGAGGAATTTGGGGACGCCGGTTTCGAGTTCTTCGATGTAATCGAGCGAGATGGTGATGAAATCGATCTTGCCGTAGTATTCGTTGTCGATGCGGACGAGGTCGGGGAATTCTTCGCGGCAGGGGCCGCACCAGGTCGCCCAAAAGTTAACGAGGAGCGGTTTGCCGTTCGGTTTGAGAAGCTCTTTAAGCTTGGCGTCGTCGATCTGAGTGACCTTCGCGGGCCCCGCGGCACGGGGAGCGGTCTCAGCCGGCGGACCCTGTGCGATTTCTTGTGTCTGGGTGCAGGCGGTCGCAAGCAACATGAACGCACAAAGCGCGATGAAAAATCGATTCTTGAGAAACATATTCGCGATTTACTGTCTTAACGCAGGTACGGAGCTATATTTCCTGCGATAGCTTTTATCTCTCTTTCCGTAAGGTTCAATTGGCGAAACGCTTCCCACGCTGCAAGCGGTCTCAAGTTATTTCCTATTGCCGCGTCTGAGCCGAAAAGTATTCGTTTGACCCCGATCTTGCGAATCAGCTTGACCATTCGTTCGGACGCATCCGCCGGATTCTGCGGATGGGCGTTCGATGCGAAATCAAACCAAAGATTTCGCGTTCGGCGGTCCTTTTTCGCCGCCGCATCAGCCAGTACTTCGACCACCGAATATGCCGGAGGGTCAACAAAACCAGGACCCGAACTCGCCATATGAGCGATCTGCACCGGAATAGCGGGAGCGAAAGAAAGCAGTTCCAAAAATGCCCGCGCTTGTTCAGGTCCGTAAGGTCGCTCTTTAGAGATCGATGCTCTTATATGCACGGCGATTGCCATTCGCTGCTTGTTTGCCGCTTGAAAAACCCGCTTTAATTTCTCGAAATGTTCGGGATTTTCCAACTGCACGTCCGAATTGCCGAAATGCATTTTGATTCCGCGGCGCAGGTTCGGATTCTTCGCGCAGCGAGCAAGCTCATCGAGCGCATAATCTTTGAGTGGGTTGAAACCGCAAAACGCGATGAGCCTTTTCGGGTAAAGGGCGGCTTGTGCGGCAGTCCAATCATTCTCCGCTTTCACGCCCTCATATTCTTCGGGCGGTTCTGCTCCGGGTCTTCCCCAGCGGTATGCGGTGGACAAAACCACCGCCCGCTGAATGCCGGCTTTGTCCAACAATCCGATAAGATCGTGAGCCGAAATAGTCTTAAACCCTGGTGATTGCAATGCGGCGTAAGCCGGGCTGAACAGATGCTGGTGATGATCCGCCAAAGGTGCAATTTGCGAGGATCTGGATTTAGAGTGAGAGGACTGATCAGCTTGGGCAACCACTACCCCAGAAGCCACAAAGAGCAACAAAAGTATATGAAAACCAGTTTTGAATTTTTCCATATCGGTATTTCTAATTCTCGACAAGTTTTAGACCTATGACCTACCCGCGCTTTATGGAGCAGCCGAAGGCGTTTGTTTTGTTCGTTTGTATCGGCTCGTTGCTGAGGGCTGAGTTGAATGCGTCGCGGACGTAGTTGGTCGTGACGTTCTTGCCGGAGCGGTCGTTGTCGAGGGCGCCGTGATAGAGCAGGACGTTGTCGCTGCCGAAATAGAAGAACTCCGGCGTGACGTCGGCGCCGAGCTTGTCGGCGATGACATTGCCTTCATCGATCAGGACGGGGAATTCGTAGCCGACCTCTTCTGCAGTGGACGTGATGTAATCGAGCGATTCGGTCGAGTTCGAATTGATGCCGATCAGGTTGATGCCCTTGGCTTTCAATTCGTCGGCGGCCTCGTTGATCCTTTCGTTGTAGGCTTTCACCACCGGGCACTGTGCCGAAACCCAAACAAGCACCGCGCCATTCTCGCCTTTCAGATCGTCAAGCGACCGCTGGGTGCCGTCGAGATCAGGCAGAGTAAAACTTTCGAGCTTTGTGCCGATCGGAAGGTCGTTGGTCGAATTTGCCTCACCGCCGGCGCCGCATCCGGCCGCCGCTAAGACAAATGACAGAAGAGCAACCGCCGCAACCAAATGAATGCTTTGTCGTCTCATAATTCGCTCCTTATAAATAGTAGAAACTACGGAATAATTAGTATGAAGCCGCACCAGTGAATAGTGTTACGCATCCCAGCCCGATAATGTTCCGCTTGTGCAGACACGAAAAAACGCCGCAGGCTTGTGAGTACCTGCGGCGTTCGTTTTTCACGGCGGACAAATTTCCTAAAAAACCGCCGCGAAAATCTTACGGAGTCGTCGTAACGGTTATCGGCGGGCAGAAATGGCCGACCGCTTCGTCCTTGTCCAGCAGACGGCAGCGGAACTCCCACTGCACGGGTCCGCCGTTTTCGCTCGGCGGCGTAAAGCGGATGGGCGACGTTGTGAAAACGCCCATCGACTCCCACTCGATCGTTCCCTTTACACGTCGATAAAGGTGAATGGACGTCATGCCAAACTTTCTGAATTTCAGCACGACCTCGCCCGCTTCCAGAGCGTCGCCCGTGAGCACCGGCGTCACCGTTTCGCGCTGCGGCTTGGTCGGTTCATCCGTGATGAAATCAAACTGCTCGCCGTAAAACTCGTTGTAAGCCGGCGAAACCTTGATCCGCTGGGCCAGATTGCGCGTCCAGGGCACGATGCCCGGCGTGTCCGCCTCCGGCAGGTTAATACTCGCAAAGACCGGTGCCGGCAGCGGCGCTGCGTCCATCGGCCCTTCCATCATCGCGTTTTTGTAATCTGTGAACGCCTGGCGCTCAGTTTTCACCTGAAGCGCGGCTTGCCGCAGATATGTATAGTTGGCCGCATTGGCCGCCGCTCTGGCGACGTCTGCGGGTGGAATTCCAAGGGTCGGGCCGAACTCCACAAGGCGTTCGGCAATAAGATGCAGCGCTGCATCGATCTCCGGTTCTGTCTCCGGAAAAGGCTTATCTGCCATTTCGTGATCTCCTAATTTTTATATGAATTTACGCTCCGGTGAAGAAGCGTTTGTGCACCCCATGGGGGGCAAAAAAGACATTAGGGGAAGTCCCAAAAAAACTCAAGCGGTTAAACACTAACTTCGCATTTTTTTTCAGATAAATTTCCTTTTACCGATTTCTGGCCTCCGATCGTGTCGATCTCAGATGCGACCGGCTCGGTCGCAAACCAGATCGGCTCGGTCGCAAACCAGATCAACCCGGTCGCAAACCAGATCGGCTCGGTCGCAAACCAGATCAACCCGGTCGCAAACCAGATCGGCTCGGTCGGAAACCAGATCACCCCGGTCGCAAACCAGATCGGCTCGGTCGCAAACCAGATCGACTCGGTCGCAAACCAGATCGACTCGGTCGCAAACCAGATCGGCTCGGTCGCAAACCAGATCGTGCCGGTCGCAAACCAGATCGTGGTGATCGGAACCCAGATCACGGCGATCTGGAGTCATTTTGGGCCTATTTCGTAACGAAATCGTACATTTTCAGCCAAAATCGCCCCTCTCACCCCTTTTACCCCCACCCCAACAAAAAAAGCGGGCCGAAGCCCGCTCCCTTCTTCCATCTACCTAACCACAACCTACTTCTCCGCGATTCCTAGCATTAGCTCTGTAAGAGCTTGGGTGCCATTGAATGCGTCGTCTACTACGACGGAACTGTTTATTAAGTCGCCGGGGCCGCCGCCTTGATCATAAACAGGGGTCATCGTCCAATCCGCTGTTAAATTAAGCGGATCGTATGGAGCGACTACGATGTTGCCGATAAAGACTTCGTTACCGCCACCGTTTCTAACCATCCCGCCAGGCCCAGTTACAAGAACCAGTCCCTTGAATTTAGGGTTACCCGACGTCGTGAAGGTGCCCGTGACAACTAGGATCCCGCCACCTTGCGCGTTACCACCCATGGAACAATTGCCTTCACAAAAGGTCAATCCAGTTCCACTAGTGAAGTCGCCCCACCCCTGACCGCCGGGCCCGTTCGTATAGTAGCGTCCTGTATTTTGCGCGGATTGACGCAAAGTATTCACCAGGGCGTCCAAAGTAATGGGACTCGTCATCCATGCAGGAACTTGATTGCACGTCATTTGGGGCGGCGGATTCATCGTGCCGTTCGTGTGTGCAGTGTTCACTGTATTTAAACTGGCCGCGTCGCACACCCCAACGGACGGTGCTGACCCGCCCTGTATTTCCATATTGGCGGAGGCTCCTGGAACAAAATTCGCATTCGGCCCCATCATTTGGAGCGGCGATCCCCCGGCGGAATTGCCGAAAGGATTCTTCTGCAGGATCGCTTCGAATTGCTTTGTAGCTCCATTTGGACCGAAGCCTGTCGAGACAACCTTCAGTCGATAAGGTTCAAGCGGAGCAATTTTGGCATAGACGGTGGTTGTTTCGGACCCGGCCACGGGAATGGCCAGCGTAATGTTCCCGCTAGTTGTACAACTGGAGTTAGTACAAAGATCGAGTGCGGCTCCAGATACCAAGAAGGTGTAACCCGTGAAATTGATCTCCGGTGTCGAACCATTCATCAAGATACGGCCCCAGATCGATCTCGTATCAACTCGAGGAGCAGTCATCTGGTAGTCAATTCGAAAATGCACAGGTTCGATTGGTGCTCCGGTTCCAATCCTGGTTACACGAAATCCACCCAATTCAGGGAAGGGAGCCGAATCAGGATGAGTGATAGTGACCGGGTCTCCGGTGGGAGGAACGTAGGTCACTTCCATGCGATTTTCTGCGACCGCACTCGGAAAATACTTCGTGGATTCCCACGGACCTGCAGATGAGGCCGCGAATACCCCGCTCGTCGTGTAAGTCGTAGCTGCCGCTGCGTTGTCCGGATCTTCGACGTGTAGCGAAAAGGACGTTTCGTCATTGACCGCTACTTTGCCGTCAGAGTAAATCAAATATGTCGCGAGCTGGGGATCAGCATCCGCTTCGGTGTATGTCACCCCCTGATGACGAAGAACGTTGATCGCGGCCTGCAGTCCGCTTTCAGCAGCCCAGTAGGCTTTGGCTTCGGAGAGCGCGTCCGTATTGTTTTTCGCACTTGCGCCGACCGCCGAAAGCATTCCTGCCGCCGCTGTAACTAATAGAAGCGAAATCAAAATTACTGTGACGAGAGCAGCTCCTCTTTCGCCCTGCCGATTTCCAGAATCTCCGTTATTCTCCCTTTTCATAATGTTCTCTCCCGTCATCTCAACTAGTACTGCCCTAAATGATAGAGCGAGTTTCGCAGAGTCACGTCAGACCTGACCGTTTCAACACGTCCCGTCGGCTGTCCCTGCACATCAGGTAATATTACCTGAAGAATTATCGTCACCCGACCAGTGGTCGGGGTCGGAGTGGTTGATGTTGTGAATGTACCGTTCGGAGCGTAGTGATGGTACTGAAAATCGACGTCGCTGACTTGGTTGATTATGCCAGTGGTGCTTCCAGCGTTTCGATCAAATCGAACCACTGACTGCGAATCTGGCTCGTAGTAGTATGTGACGTCCTCGCCAGGGTCTGATGTCGTGTTGTTACTGTTATTTATGTTTGCTCGGAACCGCAAGGATTTCTCGTCGGAATTAGTGAGAACAATCCCGTTATTGAGCAATCCGTATCCTGAGTTGCCGATCTCACGCGACATAAGATTTAGTGCCGCTTGGGTCGAGGTAATGGCGTCCGTACGGCCCTGCTCGCGCTCACGGGTGCTCAACGCTCCCGAAAATGCTGCAACGGCCGCTCCCATTATCACTAGCGTGATGGTCAAAGAGAGGAGTAGCTCGATGAGGGAAAACCCCCCGGCCGATGCACCTAGTTGTACACTTTCCTTCCTCATTAGTTTGATCTAACCCGCTGTACTGTTACCTCCGTCCCAAGCGACGTCAGCCAACCTTCGGACTGCGTGACCTGAGGGGTTGCTCGAATCGTTATCGTCTTGAACGTGGTTAGATGTTCGTCCGTCGGGGCCGCATTTGTGACCGTAACGGTAATGTTGAACCACTGTCCGTCAGCACTTTGCCGAGCAGGACGAGTGTGATTTCCCACTCTTATTTCCGCGGGGCGATGATTGTTTAGGTCTCCTGCTGTCTTCAAGCCCGGAACGAACTTTAAGGCTCGGTAGTGTTCAACCTCCATTTGCAAAACCGCTAGGGCCTGCATCCGAAGATTGTTCCCGCGATTGATCTTTGCCGCGTGGCTAAATGCAGTCAGCGTTCCTACACACAGAATTATCAGTATCGTTCCTGCAACGATAACTTCGGGAATCGTAAATCCATTCTGTTGTCTACTCACATCTTTCATCACTCTTCTATGGCGTTGGCGTCGGCAGAACGACATCGGTCCTTATCCCTGTAGTTACAGCCGGCAAGTTCGGGTTTGTAAATGTCGGCGGTTCCGCGTCGCCGGGCAACATATTAACCGTACCCGTCGGGGTAACAATCACAAGATTGGCATTCGCCGCGGTCGGCGAAGCACACGAAAGATTACAAACGCGAAACTGGACCGATCCCGTCGGAACGATCGTTTCGCCGCGCATGTTGAAGTTGACGGTAACCGGCAAGGTGCCCCCGTTAATCCTTTCGATCACGACCCCGGCCGGCAAATTCGTCGTCAGGGAATCTGCTGCGTCTGTAGTTATTCCGTTTCCGTTAGTATCAGTTTTAAGCGTTATTGAATTAGCGGCGACGAGTACGCCGGCGTAGGTATTCGCTTCCACCGCTCGGCGCTTTACGCTGTCGAAGCGGGCGCGTTCGAAGGCTACTTTCAATTCAGTTGCGGCGTTTTGGCGTTGGAATTGGGCGTTGGCGTTGCCGCGGCCAAAGATGGCGAGGGAAGCTACGACTGCGATAACTACGATCACTACCAGGAGCTCGACATAGCTAACGCCAGCCTCTCCACGGGGGATGTTGAAAGTCCGTCTCATCTAACTGATACCTTGGGCGTCCTAACTTTATATAACACTTTGACGGTGTTGTAAAGGACTTTTTGTTTAACGCTGCCCGATCCGGCCCGCCAGCTCGAACATCGGGCTGTAAAGCGCTGCTACGATAAAGCCTACGAAAATGCCTACGGGCACGATCGCAAAATTTTGGAACCAAAAGAGCACCTTTTCGAGTTCGCGTTCGGCACGCGTTTCGACAACCTTTGCGTAGTTGTGAAAGGTGTTCTGCATATCGGCCGTTTTCTCAAACGTCATCAGCACGCCGGCAAATTCTTTCCCCATCAGGAACGGATAGGGGACGAAAAGTTTGTGCAGGTCGGTCGATTCTGTCATGAACCGGTGACGGACGTGCATAAGCATCTGTGCGTATTCGGGGTTGGTCGACGTTTCGGCGGCGATCTGGAACCTTTCGGTCATGGACGGAATGCCGGACGAAAGCATTGCGAGCGTGCGAAGGGTTTGTGCCGCGAAGTAATGGCGAAAGAACGACCCGAATACGGGGGTGCGGAGTGCCATAACTTTTAGTTTGTCGCTGCCCTCAGGCGAGCGTGCCCACTTGACGAAATATACGAGCGAAATTATCAGCAGGATGGTGAACGCGATGCCCCACCAGCTGGTGAGAAAATCAGACCCGGCGATGAGTATGCGGGTGATGAACGGCAGCTGCTGATCGGCCCCGGAGAGGAGAGATGTGTAAAGCTCGACCATGCGGGGCATAACGAAATAGAGCACGATGGCGACCGCGATAAAGCAAAAGCCGATGACGGCGATCGGGTACATAAGCGCCGAGCGGATGCTCGAGCGAATGGCGTCCGCCTTTTTCTCTGCCTCGGCAAAGCGGTGAAGCGTGAGCATAAACGCGCTCTTGGTCTCGCCGCTTTCGGCGTCGGTGGTCGTACCGACCTCTTCGCCGATGCGCAGGGCGCAGATAAATGTGATGGGGAAGAGCGGTTCGCCTTTGTGATCGCGCTGGGCTGAAAAGGCTTCGGAAAGCGTCCAGCCGTTGATGACGAGTTCGCTGGCGTTCATCAGCGCGTCGGCGAGAACTTTGTTGGTCTGTGCGTAAGAGAGCAGGCGGCAGACCTGGGTCGGGCTTTCGCCGATCTCCATAAGGTCGCCGAACTGTTCGGCAAGTGTGGCAAATTCTACTCCCGTCGGGCGGCTGCGCTTTTGCTTGAGCTGGGCACGGCGGGTTATTGATTCGACGCGGACGCCTGCGCGTTCGAGCTCTTTGCCGGCAAGGTCGGCCTCGGCGGTTTGCACGAAGCCTTTTACGGGGTAGCCGAGCGAATCGATGCCGGAGAAATTGAAGCCGGCTTCGGAAAATGCGGTGTCAAATGGGTCGTCGATCCCTACGCCGGGATTGACCTGAGTTCTTAATTCGTTCATTACTGCTTCCCTCTTGAAACGGAACTGTTAGCCGACGATCTCGCCTTCGATATAGTTGTCGGGTTCAACGGGCGGCTGCATCGGGTCCGCATTTTCGTTTTGGCGAGCGGCGTTGCGGAACTGCTCGTTTGAGTGCTGCCGCTTGCTTTCGACCAAGCCGAGTACGGCGGCTACTTCTATTTCGCTGGTGACGCCCGAGATGACCTTTTGGCGTGCGACCTCTTTCATCGGGATCAGGTAACCGGCACGGATGGCACGCAGGACAACGTCGCGCGCGGTCATGCTGCGGTTCTCGATCCACTCTTTAACTTCGTCGTTGATGTAGAGAACTTCGGCCATCGCGGTGCGGCCGCGTGTGCCTTTGTTAAAGCACTCGGGGCAGCCGACGCCTTTGAATACGGGCACGTCATAAAGCTGGGTCGGATTTTCGTCAACAACCTTGCAGCGTTCGCACAGCTTTTTGATGAGCGCCTGCGCCAGGATCAAATTAAGGCCGGTCGAAAGGTTTTCGCGCGGCTGACCGAGCTGGAACATACGGGACAACGTGTCTTCGACATTCGCGGCGTGGAACGTCGAGAGCACAAGGTGGCCCGTTAGCGCGGCGTTGATGGCGACAGATGCGTGTTCGCCGGAGCGGAGTTCGCCGATGCCGATGATGTCGGGGTCGGCACGCAGGCAGGAATAGAAGGCGTCCCACCAGGTGAACTGCGAATTTGGGCGAAGGCTCATTTGAGTTCGGCGGGCGGAGCGGATCTCGATGGGCTCGCCGATCTCGATTATCTTTTTTGTGTCGCTTTCTTCGAGCTGTGCGTAGATGGATTCGAGCGTGTTGGTCTTACCGGAGCCGGTGGCGCCGGTGACGATAAGGATGCCGCGATTCTGTGAATAGGCAGCCTTGATATCGGCGATCTGTCGCGGAAGAAATCCGACGGCGTTGATGTCGCGGATGGGCTTGAGCTGTGACCGCAGAACGACTGACGGCGAATAAAGCGTGGGCTGAGATACGAACCGGAGCTCGATCTCGACCGGTCGGCTTTCTCGGAGCGCCCGGACCTTTACGGTGGAGTCGATGTCCTTGAATTTCATCAAGGTCGCATCTTTGCCGGAGGTTTCGGCCATGCCCATGCAGAGCTGTTTGATCTTGACGAAGGGGATGGCGTCCCAGCGGACGAACATTTCGCTGTCGTAACGGAAGCGGATGCGGCCGGTGGGCTGGCCTGCTTCGATATGCATGTCGGACGCACCGGAGCGGAGGAATTCCATTAGGATGAGGCGGATGAATTCCTGCGTGGTGAGCTCGGCTTCGCTGCGACGAATATTCTGCTCGTATTCGTCGAGGTTGGTCAGGTCGAGCCACTCTTCGGCAGCGTTCTCAGAATCGGCCTCGGCGGTGACCTGAGCGGCGTATGCCTGCTCGTCGGAGAGGGTGCGAACACCTTCGCCCCAGGCCTTTGTCTTTTGCGACTGGCTCTTTTGTTTGTGTTCGAGAACGAGTGACTGCGTCTGCGCATTGTAGATGTGCGAGTGCATGTACTCGAAGAAAGTGGACTCGAGCCGGACAAATTTTACGTGGAACGGGCTGACACGGAGCGCGTGGACAACGCCGTTGCGGTGATCCGGGTTCTTTATGTTGACGAGGCCGACCTCGAACAGGCCGGATTCGACATTTTGCTGCCAGACGTTGAGGACGATGGCCTGATAGCGGCTGGACGCGTCTTTGTTGAGATACTGCGAGAACTGCTTGCAGTCATCAACGCTGTACTTCTTTTCCGGCGATTGAACGATGAGCGACCGGTCAGCCGCGTCACGCGCCGAGCCGTTGGTGATGCCGCGCTCTTTGTCCCCCTCGGCGGACGTGTTTACCACGCCCTCCCGGGGTTCAAATTCAATTTGATCTAAGTCTTCTGAAGACATAAAGCGTAAATTCTTTCGATCATTTTGAGACGGCTTCGTCATCGTGTTTTTGCCGAGTTCCTCAAATAAAAGTTACGGTCCCGTAACTGACGGCGCTTCCTTGCCGCGTTTTAACTGCTCAGGTGTTAGAGACGGCGGTTGCGTCGTTGCTCCCGGGACGTTAACCGGTGTGATCGGCTGGCCGAACGGAATAACCGTGACGGAGATAGCGAAGTAGAGGCGATTGACCCGTGTATCGCGAATACGACGCTTAAAGAGCTCGCCGATTATCGGAATGTCGCCGAGGCCCGGTGTCTTGGAGACGCTTCGGCTGTCCTGATCAACGGTGAAGCCGCCCAGAATCGCCGTTTGGTCTTCGGCCAGCAAGAGCTGCGTTTGAACAGACCGCGTGCTGATAGCCGGCACACCGCGAGCTGAGATCGTCGAGTCGACGTCGTTCGCTTCGAGCCGTAGCTCGAGGGTCACGGCCATTGGGTTACCGGCAGCATCGTCGACCACGTAGGGTGCCACTGCCAAATTGTTGGCAGCGTTGACGAAAATGACATCGCCTTGACCGCCGAGCGGTGCGTCGATGACGATCGGAAGTTCACGGCCGACGTTCAGCGTTGCGCAGAGTCCATCGAGGACGACCGCGAATGGCCGCGACTTGACGGAGATCACGCCGTTCTGCTGCAGTGCAGTTGCCTGAATGTTAAAGTCCACGGTTCCGAGGATCGTCGAAAAATCGAAGAGCGTTCCGGAACTGCCGAGCGTGTGGCCTAGTAATATCCCGCCACTGGTGCGGCCGTCACCGGTCTCGCCAAAGATCGTCGTTTGCACGCCGACGTCGGTCAGACGGTCCTGGTTCGCCGAATAGACGAGTCCCTTGATCACGACCTGGAACGGGGGCCGGTCAGCACGATCGATGATCTGCTGTATAAGTTCGTGTTCCTCTTCGGTCGCACGGATCGCAAGGATGTTACGGCCCGGGATCTGTGTGACAAATCGGTTGGTTCGAACGGCCTCGCCCTCACGGGTTCCGACCTGGCCACCACCTTGACCGCCGCCACCTCCGACGCTGCTCTCAGTCATGGACCGGATCCCGAGGATCTTTTCGATCTCGATGATGAGCTTGTCGAACTTACTGCCGGCTTGCTGGCTGGCCGTTTCGCCGGTCTGTCCGGTTCCACCGCCGCCGCCGCCGGATAATCCACCGCCGCCGGATTGGCCACCCTGTGCGTTGCCGCCGCAGCCGCCCTGTCCGCCCTGTCCGCCGCCCTGGCTGCGGCCAGCAAGATCAACGGTGCCGCCACTCGTCCGCTGCAGGAAGGTCAGTTTGACGAACCGCGTATTAACGTCCGCCATATCCTGAAGATTAGATAGCGATTCGTTTTTCACGAGTTCGACGGTGTTGGCGTCGATACACCGGGCTCTGACACCGGACACGAATAGCTGTGACTTCAGCAGGACGTTCCAAGGAATGTTTCCGGCGCGAACGCTGAGCGGAAGATTTGCGATGTTGGAACCCATGATGAAGTTCACACCGAAACGCGAATGGAGCTGGCGGATAAGATCATCGAGCGTCAGTTCTACGGTTTGCGTAAACCGGATCGGCGGGCCGACAAACGACGGGTCGCAGAAGCTTCCGTCTTGAACAGCGGGTGCCACCGAGGTCGAGAAAACATTGGTTTTAGCCGCGTTAGCTACGACGGGTGTTGACCTCATCGGTTTGAGCAGGTCAAGCGACATCTCGTTGCTGCCCGTGATGAGAACTGATGTGTCCGCAGCCGCACGCGGCGCCGTTACCGGCGACGTGATGACGCGGTCCAGAAAAGCATCTTTGTCAGCCATCGCGGGAGTTTTGTCCTCGAACATCGGCGAACTGTTCATCGGCCGCAGCATCGAATTTGAAAACTCATTGTTCTGCGATATGAGAACCGGTGCCTGAGGAATAACGGGTTCAGTGACCTTTGTGTTGAATGTCCTCGTGCGATCATCGGAATTAAGCAGTGAGAGATAATTCGACGGAAGTGCAGTCGACGCGAGCGGCGTCATTGGGCCGATCGGGTTTGCAACATGATCCGAGATAGTATGTGACGAAACTGCAAGACTGCTCGTGAAAAGCGGCAACTCGAAATTGGTTTCGACGGCTGCTGCCGTTTCGACGGTATTCAAAAGGCCGGGGCTCGACAACAGTGACGCATTGAGGTTTGCCGGCTGCTTCGGGAGCGTAACGCTGGCTATGCTCGCCCCGAGCGTCGTGTTGCCTGTCGAGAGCAGCGTCTCGGTTTTGAACTCCGGCAGGGCAGGAGTTTCTTTTACGATCTCTACTGTGGGGACAGCATTTTTGATTTCTGCGGTTTCTCCGGTGCCTATCAGCGTTTCATATACGCTGAGAGGGGCTTCGAAAACAGCAGCGACAAACATTGGGAAATATCCCGAGTTTCGGTTAGGTTCCGGCTGTGCCGGGACGGCGATCTCACGCGGAGCTTCGGGCAAAACAACGGTTGCGATGGAATTGCCTAACGTCAGATCTGACTTGTTCAGTTGTTTCAGTTCGGGTGCGGCACCTTCCGTTGCTGCTATGAGTTCCCGGCCGCTAAGGTCAAGAGGCGCTTGTGGCAGAACAGGCGATGTGGTCATATCCCCGATCGCCAGATGCGATCCCGAGGGTTCGATCGCCTGCGGAGCGACGGGTTGGGTCACTGCTGCAAGCTCAGAAATTTCTTCGAGCGGTGTGGTCGCGAGGTACTGGTCGGCGACTCCTGCCCAGATGCCTGAAGGTGACCGGGGGCCGGCGAAATTGATCATGCCCTCATAAATATTCGCAGGGGCGAACGCCAGCGATGCTATCAGACCGGTGAGTTCCTTTGGTGCCGACGTCTCGGTCGGAGGCGAATTCTGCTCGACGACCGCTGCGACTTCGGGCTCAGCCGACGGGGACGCGATGACATTTAACTTGCTCAATACGACGGCAGGGACCTCTAGCCATTCAGAAACATACCGATGCATCGACGCCCGTTGAAATACGGATTTGACGGGAGCCGAAGCCGTAAGCTCGTGCTCAATGACCGTCGGCGCTTCGGGAGCCTGTTGCCCCGGAGTCTCTTCGACGGGGGCCTCAGGTATCGCCGCTATCGTAGGCGGGATCGCGGCTGGTGCCAGCTCCGCGGCCCAGTTCATTTTGGTAAATGGCTCGGGCTGTTCGGCAGCAGCGGGAATGGCGCTCGTGTCGAGATGGCCGATTTCGACGCCGGGGGACGGAGCCGAAACGGGCATAAAGTTGTTGGCGAAAACGCTGACGGTCGCGATCGCGGCAAAAGCTGTAACAAGTATCTTTCTCATTGCGTTAGTACCTAGAAAAGCAGTGATAGAACTCATAAGTTTAATGTTCGGCGGTTAACCCGCTCTTAAAGATCGGGCCCATGAACGCATTCGGACGGTCCGACGGGTGTCGCCATAGCTAAATACGACGCCCTCGGGTCTCAGCTCCGTCAGCCAACCGTCGTGGAACATGGTCCCGACGGGAAAGCTGAACGTGCGGGCAGCTGTTTCCGAATAAAACAAAACTTCCTGCTGGCCTGATCCGCCATCAACGAGGCCGACGGGCAGCAGGTCTTCGATAGCAAACACACGCGGGTCGATGTCTTCGACATAACCGGCACGCGCACGTTCGATCCAATTGTTGTAACGAAGCCTGGTCGCTTCGAGAGCGGTGATCTCGGCAGTTGCCGACCCGCCGGACGAGCTTCCGGTTGAGCCACCGGTCGAGCCCGACCCGCCTGCGGTGATGGCACCGGGCGCCGTCCCCTGAGTTCCGCCAACAGTCGTTGACGTAACCTGACCCACGGTACCTGCTGCGGTCGTGGCACTCAGGTTCGCACGGTCAATGAAAGGATCGTTCAGATTCTCGACATTCGGGGCAGATTGAAGAGTGAGAACGCGTGCCAGATCAGATTGGATCTTTGGGTCAATTACGACCGGCACTGACTCAGGCGGCATAGTACTTTCGGCTGCGGCTCTTTCCTGATACGCAGCGAACACGTCCATTACCCAAAGGCCGACAAACGCCAGAAAGAAAGTTATGAAGAAAAGTGTGGCGATCCGAAAATCGAGCCGATCTGTAAGCGGCACGCTGGCCTGAACTGCTGGTGTATTTTGAGGTCTCATTTCTGCGCAACCTCCTGTTCGGCTGTGACGTCGGTTAGGTCAGTCGGAATCGCGGGCATTTCCGCCGGGGGCGGTGCGTGATAGGCGACCAGAGTGAAGCCGGATGTGACGCTGCCTCTCATTGAAGCGACCGAAAAATCGCGGATCAGCAAGATACGCGGCATTTGCGAGATGTCGTTGAAAAACCTAACGACTTGTGGATAGCTGCCCGTTACGACCGCCGGGATCTCACGCTCGTAAAGCTTTTCGGCTCGCGGCGATTTGATCGACTCCTTCACTGCCATCAAGCCTGTAAGCGTGACGCCGTTGCGCCGAGCGGCTGTTTCCACCTGACCGAGAACCTCTGATACCTCAGTTTCTTCGGGCAGGAGCGGTTTAGCTGTCTGATAAAGATCGACGATCTTTTTGAACTCGGCACGGAATGCGGGTTCCGTCTCGAGCATTCGCTCGGCTTGCTCGTTCTCGAGTTCCTTTTTCAGGACCGCCTGGCGGGCTGCGGCATTTGACTCGCCCCACCCGGCAAACAGATAGCCATAGAGCAAGTAGCCGATGCCGCCGAAGATCAGCGCCATAACGAGGAACGTCACGACCGGGCCATATTTGACCGATTCGGCGAGTAGGGTGTCGCCCGCTCCGCCGCGTGTTGCGGGTTGTCTAGTCGTTGGTCTCATAAAAAAATCTCAGTGGTCAACGAAATTAATTGGCTGCACGTGACGGAACTGCTGCCGGAGCTGCCGGCGGTTTTGCGTTCGGGTCCGGTGGCGCGAATGCGACCAGCGGGTTGTATTTGCCGCGCATGCTCCATGAAACTGTGCCGACCGCAGTTGAGCCTGTTCCGGTAAGGGTCGAGCCCGTCATCGCGGGCATTCCCGGTCGTGTGGCGCCGACTGTCGTCACGCCCGCGCTCTCTTGCACCTCGTATGTGAGATCGCTGAAAAGCCGCGAGCCGCTTTCGTTGCCGCCCGCGAACTCGAGAGTTTTCAGGAAAGTCGCCACGGCATCTTTGTTACGGGCAAGGCCGCGAAGTTCGACGTCGCCGGCCGGGCTCAGCCTCATATCTGACACGTAGAACGCGGGGTCGAGGTTGAGCGGATAATTTGTGTTTAGCTGATAGAGCATTCCGATGCCGACGGGTTGCTGCTTGCGCAGCTCGCTTACCTGAGTGATGAATTCCTGATACCACTTGAGGTTGGCTTCGTACGATCGGCGGCGGTCGAGAGCGGGTTTCAGTTCCGCCATTCGCGCGTCCGCACGTGCGTCGCGAACGGCGATGACGATCTGCTCGCGAACGAGGCTCGCGATGAAGGCGAGGATCAGTGCGAGTACGACGACCGGTGCTGCGAGAATCGTGAATAACGCACGGTTGCGGCGTGCCTGTGTATTCACAAGTTCGAGCCGGCGGCGTTCGCTCTCTTCGGAATCTGCCAGCGCCATAAGGTCGCGGGCGAGATTGACCGGAGGCAGAATGCTTGCGCCGATCGGTACGGGTTCGCCGAAATTGTAAGAAGCGGTCAAAAGCCCGCCTGCCATCGCCTCGTCTGCGGGTACCGGCATTTGGAAGACGTCGAGGCCTGCTTTGTCGACATACTCGGCGGCGATCGGAGCGATCGAATCCGCAAGTCCGGCATCACACGCCCATACGAGCTGCGCATAACCGGCGAGGTCGAGTTGCTCTAGTTTTTCCTGCGTGAGCTGTAGGAAGAGCTGATCGAAAGCTCGTCGGACGTAGGGCGTGAAGCGGTCGGGGGTACCTTTCGCTTCGCCTTCGCCGCGGGCGAGATCTTTGGGTGCCAGGAATGAGTATTCGTTGAAGAGCCCATTATTGGGGCTCCACAGGCCGAAGCTGAAACCGGTGCGGCTGATCAGCATAATCGCCGTTACTTCGCGGTCTTTGCCCTGGCGACGTGAATTTTTTCCTTCCTCGAAAGCCGTCAAGAAATAGCGTGTGACGCTTCGGACAGGCGTTTCGATCGTGGCGTTTAGATATGGACGGTTCGGATCGATCAGCGACAGCGGTCGGAGGCGGTCGCGAACTGCGTTGACGTGACCGCGGGGGACCTCGGTCAACGTTACCTGGCCATTGGGGAGGCGGCAGAGCATGCAGGCCGTATCTTCGAGCGACGTTTCGAACAGCGGATGGTTATCGGTGCCGAGATACATCTGCTGCTCGGCTTGGATGAGCCACTCGGCAAGCTCGTCGTCGTTCATCGCGAGCTTTTCGCCGTCAAGCGCCAGAATCCGCGTCCGTTCCGAATATTCGTTTACGACGGAGTGAAACTGCGTATCGGGCGAGACCGCGGGAAGATTTGACTGCGACGACCGCCGCATGTTGACGGCTGCGGCGAGGTTGAAATCTGACGGGTATCGAACGAAGTCGACGTTGACCCGATTTCCGCCCATTCCACCGGCAATCGGCATCGCGGTAACGACGGCTCCGTTGCGGTCCCAGATCACTGAAAGCTGATCTGGTGATGAGGCCCGGGCTGAAATGAGGCTAACGTCCTCAGCACCAAAGCCGCCGCGTCGCATTTGTCTTGATCCGTATCCTGTTCGCATAACTTCTCTGTTGCGTTCGGTCGATCTGAATTTAAAGTCTTACATTCGAACGGGCTCGCGCATCGGCGGAGTGCCCATTGCTTGCGATCCCGGCCGGCGGCCGATCAGGTCCTGCAGTTCTTCCGGATTTGACGTGACGGAGAGCGCCGTTTCCATCGTGATCGCTCGCTTGCGGAAAAGGCCGGCGAGCGATTGGTTGAGCGTCTGCATGCCGTACTTGTCGGTTCCGGTTTGCATCATCGAATAGATCTGGTGCGTCTTATCGTCGCGTATCAGGTTTCGCACAGCGGAATTGGGTATCAGTATCTCGAGAGCCATTACGCGGCCGGTGCCTGAGGCGGTCGGCAGTAGGGCCTGACACATGATCCCTTCGAGAACGTTCGAAAGCTGCGTGCGGATGTTTGCCTGCTGGCTTGCGGGAAACACGTCGATGATGCGGGTGATGGTCGAGGCTGCGGTATTCGTGTGCAGCGTTGCCAGGGTAAGGTGGCCCGTTTCAGCGACGCGCAGCGCCATTTCGATGGTTTCGAGGTCACGCATTTCGCCTACGAGGACGACGTCGGGGTCCTGGCGTAGACCGGAGCGCAGCGCCTCGGCAAACCCGACGGTGTCGGAGCCAAGCTCGCGCTGGCTGACGACGCAATTCTTGTGGGTGTGCAGATATTCGATCGGGTCCTCGATCGTCAGAATGTGCTGATGCCGCGTCATGTTGATGCGGTCGATCATTGTCGCGAGCGTTGTGGATTTACCCGAACCGGTTGGGCCGGTTACGAGGATCAACCCACGCGGACGGCGACAGAGTTCGGTGACGACCGGGGGCAGGCCGAGGTCGTCGAATGAACGGATCTCGTAAGGGATCGTTCTGAAAACGCCGCCGACAGTTTCTTTCTGGTTGAAAATGTTGACGCGAAAACGCGACAGACCTTCGAGCCCGATCGAGAAATCTAGTTCCCGATGTTCATCGAAATACTGCCGTTGCGTTTCGGATAAAAATGAGAATGCGAGCCCTTGAGTATCCTCGTGCGTGAGGGACTCATATCCTTCGAGCGGTGCGAGCTGGCCGTGAAGTCGGACCTGCGGCGGGCTATCCACGCGAATGTGAAGATCTGACCCACCCATTTCAACCATTTTGTTGAGCAGGGCCGTCAGGGCTGCCTTTGGATCACCGTTAATACTCATGATGTTCCTTTTGAAATATCGAAAACTTCGAAACCTATCGGGACCTACCACTCCCTATGACCTGAGCGGCCGAAACAATAATTCCAGGCGAACTCGGACTGCGGGAGCCGTTCGGTTCAGAAATACATCTCTCTAACTTGGGCGTTGGGGTTTGAGAGTCGTAATCGGTGCAATTTTCCAATTTTCACCTGATTTTGAGTTTTTCTTAAAATAAACAGGGTGTTCGTTGTTTATAGTCCTGCAAATCTACCAGAATTTTTCTGTGTGTCAATAATTTTTTGAGGTCGGTTGTAGTCGTGCCCCGTGGGACTACAAGATATTGTGGTCGAGGCGGAATTTTTTTGAGCAGGCGGCGGGTAACCGGTGCCGAGTATGGAAAAAAATGCTTGCTCATAGACACGGTTTCGTTATAAGTTTTCGTACGCCCTGTTTTTTTCAAGGATTATGTCCGCGATTTCCCCAGCAGTAGTCTCAGAGGCCGAACTCTATTCGGCACGAGCGAAGAACCTCATCATCGGGAGGCTTGCGCTCATTTTTGTGCTGCTGCTGGCAAGCTGGTGGTGGACCAGCGGCTATCTCGACAGGACGATCGAGTTCCCTGATTCGTTCTTTTTATTCTTTGCGTCGTCGCTTGCACTCTCCTGCATTTATTTACTTTTGCGCCGGTTCAACGCGCAACACTGGCTGCAGATTCGGCTGCAGATCGCGATCGACATCGCTCTCATCACGTGGCTGGTTTGGGAAACGGGAGTGGCAACATCGCCGTATATTCCGCTTTACGTGGTGCTGATCAGCGTCTCGGCGTTTCTGCTTAGGAAGGATGAGACGTTGGGGGTTGGGATACTTTCGGGCGGGGCGTTGACGGCTGTTTCAGTGCTGGGTTCGGGCACGGTGGACGCGGCGGTGCCGCCTGGGCAAGTGATTCAGATAATTGGGTTTAACGTGGTGGCGCTGCTGCTGGTTGGCCTGCTGTCGGCGAGAGTTTCGGAGCGGCGTGCGATCAGCGAAGAGCTCCGACACACGGCAGCGAGTTTTGAAGATCTGCATATTTTGCACGAGCGGATCGTCGATTCTATTTCGACCGGGTTGATCACGACGGACCTGTCGGGGCGGATCTACGCGTACAACAAAGCGGCGGAGCAGATCAGCGGGATCTCGGCATCTGAGGCGGTCGGGCAAAGTGCGTATGCCTTGCTTGGCGAGGATAAGCGGGCCCGGATCGAGAACTGTTTAAAGCGTGCTCAAGCATCGGAGAACGCTGACCCGTGCGTGTTCGAAACTGTGCTGTCGGTGGGCTCGCAAAATGGGACGCGGCCGACTCAGATCACTGTGTCGTTTTCGGTCGCGCCATTGCTCAGCAAGGTCGGATCTGTGACCGGGCTCATCTTTATGTTTCAGGACATTTCGCGGGTGAAGGAGCTCGAGGCGAACCTGCGACGTGCGGACCGTTTAGCGGCTGTGGGACGCATGGCGGCGGGACTTGCCCACGAACTGCGAAATCCCTTGGGCTCAATGAGTTCCGCTCTGCAGTTTCTACAGCAGCAAACACAACTGGCCGAACGCGAATCGGGGCTGATGAATGTCGTGCTCAACGAATCGGATCGGCTCAATTCGATCATTACCAATTTCCTAGCGTACGCACGTCCGTCTGCCAACGGCCTCGCGGCGCAGGAACGATGTGAGATCGATCTGGCCCAAACGATCGGGGATTGTGTGGCACTGCTTCGGCACAGCCCGGAGGTGACGGAGTCGCATTCGATCGAACTTTCTACACCGCCTTACCCCGTTCACATCAATGCGAGTGAGACCCAGATCAAACAGGTAGTTTGGAACGTGCTGCAGAACGGGCTGCAGGCGATGCCGGAGGGCGGACGCTTGTCAGTGAATCTAAAGAACGGCAACGGAAAATTGGTCCGCATCGCGGTCGCGGACAGCGGCTGCGGGATCGATGAGGAATCTCTCGACCATCTTTTTGAACCGTTCTCATCGGGTTCGGGCGGGATGGGTCTTGGACTTTCCATCGTACACAAGATCATCAGCGACCACGGCGGACGGATAAATGTTCAATCACGCGTCGGCATCGGCACGACCGTAAATATCGAACTCCCCCAATAGCTTATGCCCAATTTATTGATCGTAGACGACGAGAAAGGCTATCGCGAGGTGCTATCTGCGGTTTTCGAAGCCGAGGGTTACGATGTCAGTACCGCAGTCCACGGGCGTGCCGCCGTCGCTCATCTTCGGAAGAATCCGATAGACCTGATCGTCTCGGACGTTCGAATGCCCGATATGGACGGGATCGAAATGTTAAAAAAGGTGCGCGAGGTCGACACGGATGTCGGGATCGTAATGATGACCGCCTTTGGAACGATCGCGACCGCACGCGAAGCGTTCAAACAGGGCGCGGACGATTTTATCCAGAAGCCTTTCAATAACGAGGAATTGAAAGTGATCGTTCGCCGGTCGCTGGAGCGCCGGAAGCTTGCGAATGAGAATCGGATCCTCAAGAAAGCGCTTCGGGAAAAAGGCCACTCGCGAAACATCATTGGACGCAGCCCGAAGATGCGCGAGCTTTTCGCTCTGATCGAACAGGTTGCGAAAGAGGAATCGACCATCCTGATCAGCGGCGAATCCGGAACCGGCAAGGAGCTGGCGGCACGGGCCATTCACGACAAGTCAAAACGCGCGGATAAACCCTTTGTCCCGATAAACTGCGGCGCTGTATCGGAATCGCTTCTGGAATCTGAGTTATTCGGATTTATGAAGGGCTCGTTCACCGGTGCCGAACAAAACCGGCCCGGAGTGTTTGAGGCGGCGCACGGCGGAACGATCTTTTTGGACGAGATCAGCGAGATGCCGCCGTCGATGCAGGTTAAGATGCTCCGGGTTTTGCAGGAACGAAAAGTGCGGCGGATCGGGTCGGCTGCCGAGACGGAGATCGACGTTCGAGTAATTGCCGCATCGAACCGCGACCTGCAGCCAATGGTCGAGGACGGAACATTTCGAAAGGATCTTTTCTATCGCATCGCCGTGATCCCGATAAACATTCCCCCGCTCCGCGAGCGCCGCGAAGATATTGCGGAGCTGACGGCGCATTTCGTACGGCATTTTTCGGCTCGTTCTGGAAAAACCGTTAGGCTTGGTGCGGACGCCGCGAAGGAGCTAACGGCACGGGCGTGGCCGGGAAATATCCGAGAACTGGAGCACACCATCGAGCGTGCCGTCGCGTTAACGGCGGACGGAGGCGAGGTCAACGCGGACAAATGTGCGTCGAACGAGAACGGTTCAGCGATAATCTCGCCGCACATTCCGGCCGCCGGGCTCGATTTGAAAGAGACGTTGCGTTGTATTGAACTGGATCTGCTAAAAGAGGCGCTGAGCCGCTCGTCGGGAAATTCGTTCCGTGCGGCGGAACTGCTGCGGCTCGAACCGCATCACGTGCGGCAATTGGCTCTCGATCATGGATTGGATCTGAAAAACTGAGGGCTACTCAACGATCTGCGTACAATCATTCCACAGGCCGTTCGGACAAGTGAAAAGTTCCGGCGAATATTCGCGCGTAAGCTCTGAAATAGTTATATAGGTAGGTGTCGTCCCGTGCGAAAGCTGTGTCCAGCCGAGCTGTTCGCGACTTTGCCAAACGTAGGCGTACGCCTCTTTTTCGCCCTCACCCATCAGATGTCGGGCCTCGTGCAAGAGGACCATTGCCCGCTCAACATCGTCTGCCGCTTTCACGTGGAAGTCCGCGTAAACGGTAATTATTTGAAACGGAAAATTGGTCGATGCATAAGCATTCTCTTTTTCAACGATTGCGTTCAACCAGTGGTCGGTCGACCGAAACGTCACAGTGTTCTTGAGCAAAAAGACCTCGTTTTTAAAACCTTTCTCCTCGAGGATCGCCACGGCGCGATCGATAGCCGGCTGCTCATGCGGAGCGGGCGGCAATGACGTCGTTACAAGCGAGAGATAGAAGGCTATAACAGCGAGGACGCCCGCGAATGCGTGGTTACCGAATGTTAAGAGGATCTGCGGCATAGTTACAAACGCATCGGAGTCATCTTCCGATGTGTTTGTAATTGTATAACATCTGCTGTCCTGTTTCAACACCTTTCGTTCCCCTTTGGTACGCGGGCCTGTATGCCCTGCATCCATTTACGCGGCTTTCATCGCCCGCAAATGTCTAGGTGCAAGAGTGGTGCCAAGGTTTGACGGCGTTAATGAAGGGGTTTGAAGAATTCCACGTCGCCCTGCAACTCCATACCGATGCGGCCTTCGGAGCGGGCTAGATCGAGATGCGCCGCGGCTTCTGAGATGGCGAGAAAGCGGTGAACGTCGGCTGAAAACGACTTTGCGAACAGCTCTTTCGCGACTTCGTAGGCGGTTGCACCGGAGGGGGGTACGAGCGCGAGAACACGTCGCTGTCGTTCGTCGATCGCACGCACGTAGCGGTTAAATATCTCTTCGAAATCAGTCACAGGTTCTCCGTGGCCACCGTGAACGAGGGTCGGTTTCAAACTGCGCAGACGCGCAAGCGAAACGAGATATTCTGCGAGTGATGGGAACCGCTTTTCGGGTGCGGTTGGGTCGGGCGACAATATGGGATTGGGTGTAATTCGCTTAAGTACGCAGTCGCCGCAGATCAGCGTTCGGTCTGCCTCTCGCACGAACGAACACGAGCCGGGAGTATGACCGGGGGTGTGAAGAACCTTGAGCATCCCGCTTTCGAATTCGATCTCCATCTCATCTTCGAGATCTTGCAACTCGCCCTCGCCGAGCGAATCTGTCAGCAGCGAGATCTCTTCGTAAAGCCCGCGCATGTCGACAATGACGGCCTCGGGAACGCCTGAGCGCTGCAGGAGAAAACGGTGCTCCTCGCGGGCTAGACGGCCGAAAAGGTGTCCGGTTTCCCACGGATGGATATAGATCTCAGTGTCGCCGGCTTCGTCGCGGATCTGCTTTGCAAGCCCGCAGTGATCTTCGTGCGAATGGGTAAGAAGAATCCGTCGAACGTCGCTAAAGCCGATGCGGTGCTCAGCCAACCCTCGGCGCAAAGCTTCGGCAGCCTCGGGAGTTTTTGGCCCGACGTCGATGAGCGTGACCGGATCCTGGCGGATGAGGTAAACATTGACGTCGCCAACATAGAACGGCGTTGGTATCGAGATCGGGATGATTTCCATAGAAGACAAACTATCTTAACCCAGGCGTGCCGCGAAAAAAATCCCGCATGGGCGGCGAACGGGTACAATGGGGGAGTGACGGAACGCGAGATAAAAACTGTGGCCATCGTGGGCGCGGGGCCGGCCGGTTCGTCTCTTGCGGTACGGCTCGCGGTGCAGGGCTTGGGCGTTACGATAATTGAACGCGAACGCTTTCCACGGCAGAAGCTATGCGGTGAATTTGTCTCGCCGGGGTGCTTGCCGCATTTTGCCGATCTCGGCGCGACGGAGCAGATCGATGCCGTAGGTGGTGCGTCTATTGAGGTGACGCGGTTTTACGAACCCGGCGGGCGTTACGCCGCGGTGTCGACGGACTGGATCGGCGGCGGGCCGGCGTTGAGTATCAGCCGTGCGGCGATGGATGATGCGCTGCTTAGCCGCGCGCGAGATGTGGGGGTAACTGTTTACGAAGGTGCGAATCTCGCCGGAATGACGGCGAACAGCACTGCGATCCGCGTGAAAACTGATAATGCAGAGATCGAGATCTCGGCCGACCTTTTTATAGATGCTGCGGGACGGGCGAGGCCGCTTGCAAAACTCGTTCAGGCTAATCCGCCCGCTGCTGCCAAACCGGGCTTTATTGGGTTCAAATCTCACTTTAACCCGCAGGTCAGCAATGCGGGACGGTGTGAGATATACCTTTTTGACGGCGGCTACGCGGGATGGTCGCCGATCGAGAACGGTTTGGCGAATCTTTGTTTTATGGTGCGGGCGGATACGGCTCGCGAGTATTCGGGCGACACGGGCCGCATCATCGATGAGCTTATTATAAAGAATAAGCGTGCGGCGCAGATGCTGCACGATGCAGAACAGACGGACAAATGGTTGGCAGTCGCGGTGAGCGGTTACGGCATCGGGGATCTGACGCCTGCGGCAAATGTGTTTGCGGTAGGGGACGCGGGAGCGTTCATTGATCCATTTACCGGCAGCGGTATGCTGATGGCGTTAGAAGGAGCAGAGACGCTTGCGGGAGTACTGGCTAGGCATCGAGATCTGCGATCTGCAACTGCGGCGTACAGGTCGGCGTTCAGGCAGCGCTTCGCGGGGCGGTTGCGCACTTCGGCGCTTCTTCGGCAAGCTGCGTTCGTGCCTTTTTTGGCGAGGTTTGCGGTTCTAACGGCGGGACGCAGTTCCCTGCTCAGCGAAACGCTGGCACGGCTGACTCGGGGGACGGCCTATCGCAAGGCATAATCTTACGAAAATATTACAGTTTGCTTGCTTTAGCGTTGCTTTTGCGGTAAAAACATCATAGCAATTCTTAGCTGATTTACGCTCCGACAACGATAACTACATAATTCTCTGCCCATCTTTTTTAGGCGTCCCATTTGTCGGTTCAGCAGCTGTTTACAAATTATTTTCGTCAATAGGAGATATGAAATGAGAGCAACCGGGTTCAATAAATCCTCGATGTTTGCCAGTTTAATTTTGTTTGCGATCGTCGCATTTGCAGCTGTTTCCGTTTCGGGTCAGGCCCAGGCGAACGCCGCCGACCTGACTGGTACGGTGGTGGACCCTAACGGTGCCGTCGTGCCGGGAGCGACGGTGACCGCACGAAACCTAGCGACGAACGTTACGCGTTCGACAGTCACGAATGATTCGGGTGTTTACCGACTGATCGCGTTGCCGCCGGGTGAATACGAGGTCTCCGCCGAAGCTGCTACGTTTCGACGCGTTGAGATCTCGCCGGTGAGGCTGACGGTTGGCCAGAGTGCTGACCTTGGCATATCGATGGAGGTCGGAGCCCAGGACGCGGTCGTGACGGTTACCGGGGCTGATGTGGCTCTGGTTGAAACAACGAGCACGACGGTTTCGACGACCATTGATCAGGAGCGGATCGAGAATCTGCCGATCAATGAGAGAAGCGCGACGGGTTTTGCACTTACCATTTCGACAGTTGGCCGCGACAACGGACGTCCCATCGGGCCGGCTCCGACCTCGGGTTTGAACATCGGCGGGCAGCGCGGACGCTCGACATTGGTGCAGGTGGACGGTGCGGACTTTACGGACAACTCGATCAATGCCGCACGTACAACGGTTTCGCAGGAAGCGGTTCAGGAATATCAGGTAACGACGAACTCGTACAATGCTGAGTTTGGCCGTGCGACCGGTGGTATTGTAAACGTCGTTACGAAGCGTGGAACGAACGAATTTACCGGAAACGTGTTCGGGTTTCTTCGTGATAAGAACATCCAGGCTCGTAACCCTTTCGCTCCGTTCAAATCAGATTTTAGGCGAACGCAGTTTGGCGGAACGTTGGGCGGGCCGATCGTTCGCGACCGTGCATTCTTTTTCGCGGCGTATGAACGGCGTCAGCGTGACGAGACCGGCTTTTTCACAAGCGATGTTGATCGCGGATTGACTGAGTCGATTACGATCGGTGCTCCTATCCTGCCGTTTACGCAGACGTTTGACCGTTTGACGGCTGCTCAAGCTCAGTTTGCTCAGGCACTGATATCGACCGGCGTGCCGGCCAATATCAATGCAGCGGTTCAGTATCTGTATCTCGCGTCGAGCGGCAGCAATACGGCGCTGACAGGCGTTAACCCGCTGATCAGCGCGGGTGGTGCGATACCGGCGGGACAGGTTGTCGGGCCCCGCTTCTTCCTGACAGGGACACCGGTCCCATTCGGGACAACTAACGACGCCGGCCAACCGATCGCATTTCGGCCGCTGTTTGATCTTGATCAGGTCTTTCCGGTGACGGAACGTTCGAATTTCTTTTCGGTACGCGGCGATGTGAGCATCAACCAGGACAATCAGCTTTCGATGCGGTTCGGTTACAACCCGGGATTTCTGACGGGGATTCAGGTTGAATCGCAGAACCAATCGCTGGGGCAGAACGATTTTTCGCGAACGGGTATTACTGAGCTCGACGATTATTCTTTCTCGACGAACCTCTTTACGACTCTAAGCTCTTCTATGGCGAACGAACTGCGGTTTAGCTATGGCCGACGGGATACGAGCTTCCGATCCCAGAACGGCGACGCGGTCGCATACAACATTTCGGGTACCGCGTTCATCGGGCGTGAACTATTTTCGCCGGTCGATCGGACCGAGACTCGATACCAGATAGCAGATAACCTTACGTGGGTCTTTAGGAACCATACATTCAAGTTTGGCGGGGACATCAGCTGGGTACGGATCCCGGAAGCTCTCTTTGAATTGAACTTCGCAGGTCTTTTTAACTTTGGTGAGTTCAATGCTGCAAACCTTGGGTTCCCGTCGTCGGCACCCGCGTTCACCCCGGTTCAGGCGTATGGACTCGGTCTGCCATCAACTTACATCCAAGGGTTTGGTGATCCGATCAGCCGGATCAAGAACACACCGATCGCATTTTTTGCGCAGGATTCGTGGCGTGCGACGAACCGGCTGACGCTGAACTTTGGTATCCGGTACGACGTTGAGCTGACCCAGACGATCGCACCGGTCGATTTTAGCGATCCGCTGACCGGGATCAATCTTTCGTCGGCCGATCTTTTGGCAGCGCAGGATCTGGTGGGCGTTCAGCAGGGCATTCCGCGGGATTACAATAACTGGGCACCGCGGTTCGGTTTTGCTTACGACGTGTTCGGCACGGGCCGCACGGTAGTTCGCGGAGCTTTAGGGCTGTTTTATGATCATCCGCTGTTGGCGGTGGCGTTTAACTCTGATATCGCTGACGCTGCGCAGCAGCAGCAGGCAGTTTTGACGGCAGGCAGTCCGTCGCCGACCGCGTTGTTCAATGCGGCTCAGGTGTTTCATGGCACGGTTTGCGGAGTGCAGGGTTCGGTTGGGGCGATCTGCGGTGCGGCGGTGACACCAGGTGTTGCTTCTTCGGCACAGTATCAATTCGGAAGGCAGCGATTTAACGACCAGACGTTCACTGGGTTCGGTGCGGTGCTTCCGTTCACGCTACCGATCTCGAAAGACTTTGAGTATGCTTCGGCAACGCATGCGAACCTGACGCTCGAGCAGCAACTGACGAGAGACATGTCGGTTTCGGCCGCGTACATATTTGTTCGGGCGCAGAACCTTCCGCATCCTACTGATCTGAATGCACCGAACACGAATCTTCAGATTCAGAACTTTGAGCGTTGCTATGGGCGGCTGCCTTTCAATACGCAGGAAGCCCTCACCGTAAATCCTGCAGCTTGTACTGTAGCCGGGTTTGTTAACGTTATTCCGGGAATGATCTCGGTAAACATGAATACGGGCGAAAGGGTGATAGCTCCGGCGATCGCAAACTTTTTCCGACCAAATGCTCCGAATTATTTCCTCGCCCAGGCGCTCTCGGGTGGCGCAGTGACAAAGGCAGTTCTTGATTCGCAGCTTGGCGGTTCGCTTCGCACGCCGGGGCCGATCTCGCCGTTTGGTGCGATTAATGCTCAGGTGTCGGATGGGCGGTCGGAATACAACGCGTTGAACCTCGAGCTGAAGCGACGGTTTGCGAACAACTTTACGTTCCTTGCGTCGTATACGTGGTCGCATGCGATCGACGATTCGAGCGATCTGCAAACACTTTTGATACCACAGAACGTTCGTCGGTTTGATCTTGAGCGTGCCGATTCGCTGTTTGATCAGCGTCATCGATTTGTGTTCAGCGGTGTGCTTGCCTCGCCGACGCGTTGGAGGAGCGGGAACGGATGGCAGAAGTTCCTTGCCGACTTTACGGTTGCTCCGATCATCGAGCTGTCGTCGGGTAGACCGTTCAACATCATCACGAACGTTGACTCGAACAACGACCAATCGACACAGACGGACAGGCCGAGGCAGCTTTCGGACGGAACTTTGTGTGCACCGGGAGCGGACCCGACCTGCGGTTCGATATTTGAGACGGACCTTGATGGCAACATCGTGTTTGCTACCGGCAACCTCGGCCGCAACATGGGTATGACGCGGGGGTACGCTTCGGTCGATCTTCGGCTGGCAAGGTCAGTAAGATTCGGGGAACGGATGCGGCTTGAGCTGATCGGTGAGGTATTTAACCTTTTTAACCGGTTCAACCAAGCGTCGGCGTCGCCGAATTATCGTGATGTTAATACTCTGGGCCAGCGAGCAAACAACGGCCGGTATTACAGCATTGGGACGGCGGCGTACGATCCGCGTCAGTTCCAGTTTGGAGCGAAGTTCCACTTCTAATCCAAGCTACATTGATCGCATTAGGGCCGGACAGCTTGCTGCTCCGGCCTTTTGTTTTGCGTATGATAGCCTAGTCGGGTGAGCAGTTTTTCGGAACAGATCAAGCAAAAAGCGCTCGAACTAGGGTTCGCAAAGGTGGGGATCGTTACCGCCGATGCCTTAGTGCCGGAGGGCGATCGGCTGCGCGAATGGCTCGGCCGCGGCTATCAGGGCGCGATGGGCTGGATGGAGCGCGAGCCGGAGAAGCGTGCGGATCCGCGGGTGATTTTTCCCGGTGCGCGTTCGGTGATAGTTGTGGCGATGAACTATTTTACGCCGCACGAACACGCGGATGCGGCCGGAGCAGGCAAGATCTCGCGTTATGCGTGGGGCGATGATTATCATGACGTTGTAAAGGCGAAGCTTTTTGAACTGCTGTCGTGGATCGAGTCGGAGTCGCCGGGCGTCGGCGGCAAGGTCTGTGTTGATACCGCGCCGATAATGGACAAAGCGTGGGCGGTGCGTGCGGGCATCGGGTGGATGGGCAAGCACAGCAACGTGATCTCGACAGAGATCGGGTCGTGGTTTTTCATCGGAGAGATCTTGCTCGATGTGAAACTGGAATATGACACGGCGATGGTGGCCGACCACTGCGGCACTTGTACGGCGTGCCTTGATGCGTGTCCGACGGGGGCGATCGTGGAACCGTATGTTGTTGATTCGACGAAATGCATCTCGTACGCGACCATCGAACTTAGAGACGACGAACTGCCGCCGCCTATTGCGGAAAATCTTAACGGCTGGGTTTACGGCTGTGATATCTGTCAGGATGTGTGCCCTTGGAACCGTTTTGAGAAGCCGACGGATGAGGCCAGGTTTGAACCGAGGATGGGTGAGACTTCGCTAGCGGCTGATGATATTCTGGCGTTGACCCCCGAAGCTTACGCTGAGCGATTTCGCAAGAGTGCTATGAAGCGAACAAAGTTGGCGGGGCTGAAACGGAACGCAAGATCTTTGGAGAAGGTAAACAAGTGAGCGCGATCTTCACAATAGCCTAGGGTCGCGCAGCGGCTTTGAAGTGATCAGATGCTGACCGATAGCTACAACAGAACGATCGGCGACCTTCGCGTCTCTTTGACGGACCGGTGCAACTTTCGGTGTTTTTACTGCCTGCCGCATGGGGAGCCGGCGTGGGCGCGGAAAGAGAAGCTTTTGAGTTACGAGGAGATCGCGGTTCTCGCGGACGTTTTTGTCCAGCTTGGTATACGGAAGATAAGGCTGACGGGCGGCGAGCCGCTGATACGGCGTGACGTTCCAGTGCTCGTGCGGATGCTGGCGGGGCTAAAGCCGGAACTGAGCGATATCGCGTTGACGACAAATGGGTATGACTTTGAGCGTCATGCAGATGCTTTAAAAGAGGCGGGGCTTGACCGCGTCACATTCAGCATCGACACCCTACGACGGGAACGGTTTGCGCAGATCACGGGAGTGGATGCACTCGACCGCGTTCTTGCTTCAATCGAAACGGCGAAGCGGATTGGGCTGGAGCCGATCAAGGTAAACGCAGTAATCGTTCGCGGGCGGAACGATGATGAGGTGGTAGAACTCGCGGCGTTTGCCCGCGAACATTCGCTTAGCATGCGTTTCATTGAGTATATGCCGCTCGACGCAGGGCATCGGTGGCGACGAGAAGATGTGGTGCCAGGCCGAGAGATTCGCGAAGCCATCGGTAGAGTGTTTCCGATCGAACCGGCGGCCGCTCGCGGGAACTCCACATCGCAAACGTATCGATTTGAAGACGAGTCGCCGGGTGAGATCGGCATCATCGCATCGGTAACAGAGATGTTTTGCGGGGCCTGTTCGCGAATCAGGCTGACGGCGGACGGGCAGATCCGCACATGTCTTTTTTCAAAGGTCGAGCACGACCTGGCGGGGCCGTTGCGAGGCGGTGCAACGCGGGACGAGATCGCAGTGCTGATCCGTAACGCCGTCGCGCGGAAAGAGGCTCAGCACCATATTAACGAGCCTGATTTTGTGCAGCCCGAACGAACAATGAGCTTTATCGGGGGATAGCGATGAGGCAGACTGCGTTCAATTCCCCATCGACATTCGTTTGCAGAACCTCAAACCCGTACTTCTCCAGATTCTTCCTGAACGCGGTCTCATATTCAGCAAAATCGGCCCCGGGCGGCGGGATGTGGAAGATGTAGAAGCGGCCCGCGTCATTTAGTAATGAAGCGATCTTGCCCAATTCCTCGCGTGGATCCATCCAAAAGACATTTAGGTTAAAGACAAATATCTTGTCGAAGGTGCGCTCAGAAAGTGTGGCATCGCCGAAGTCTTCGAGAACGAGTTTAGCTTTGCCTTCGGATATGTGGGCGGCGTTTCGCTTCGTCGCGGACTCGATCATCTTTGGTGACCGATCGATGGCGATGATCTCGCCGCGTTCCAGCCGGCTCGCGACGGCCTCGACCATTCCGCCGCGTCCGCAGCCGATCTCCAGGATGCGGTCACGCGGTAGCGGGGCGAGTATCGAGACTGCCCAGTCGAAGCGTTTTTCGGCTTGTCCCGCCATAGTTACGCGTGTCGGCGGCCGTACATATCGAGCCCGACGGCGGCGACGAGGATCGAGCCCTTGATAATATCCTGCATAAAATCGCGGACGTTGAGGAGCGACATTCCGTTGTCGAGGCTCGCCATGATCAGAGCGCCGATGCACGCACCGATGACCGTGCCACGACCGCCCATGAGCGAGGCACCGCCGATGACACAGGCGGCGATGGCGTCAAGCTCTTTGAGTGTGCCGGCATCGGGGGCCGAGCTTCCGACGCGGGCGGTGAATATGAGCGCGGCAATGCCGGTGAAGGCGCCTAAAATGGTGAAAACTTTGACGATTGAGAGGCGGTTGTTTATCCCGGAGAGCCTTGCCGCTTCGGCGTTGCCGCCGATCGCGTAAAGATATCTGCCAAAGGTCGTTTGCGTGGTAAGGAACACGCCGACTAGCGCTACGCCGAGGAAGATCAGTACCGGCACGGGCACGCCTTGATACGAATTCATCACTGCGATGAAGATCACAATGGCGACGGCGGGAACGGCGAGCTTTAGTACGACGGCCGGGATGCTCACGCCTTCCGCGGAATGCTTTCGCGCTGAGCGGACGGAGCGGAACGCGATAGCGAGGAGGCCGGCGAGCGCCACGGCTGCCAGGATCCATCCGGCCGTCGCGGAGAGATTGCTCTGGCCGATCGCTTTGAAAGATTCGTCGGCGATCGGGACGGTGTTGCCGCCGAGGAGCCATTTCACCGCGCCACGCCACGCCAGTAAGCCGCCGAGCGTGACGATAAATGCGGGGATGTTGAAGTAGGCGGTGAGCGTGCCGTGAAAGAAGCCGATGGACATTCCGATCAAGATCGCGAGGGCGATAGACGGGACGAGGCCGACGTCTAGAACCGAGAGCGAGTACGCTGCGACGGCGCCGGAAAAGCCGAGAACAGAGCCGACGGAAAGGTCGATATTTGCGGAAACGATGACCATGAGCATGCCGATCGCCAGGATGCCGGTGACCGACATTTGGGTCATCAGGTTGGCGAGGTTGCGCGGGGTGAGGAAGATCGAGTCGGTCGACCAATGAAAATATCCCCAGATAAGCGCGAGGACGCCGATCATGACGTAGGCACGCAGTGTGGCGGTGGAAGGTTTGTTTTCGAATTCGGCCATATTCAAGCGTTTGCGGTAGCCGCGGCCATTACGTTCTCGGCGGTGGCGTCGGCGTTGTTGAACTCGGCGGCGACGCTGCCGTTGTGAAGGACGATGACGCGGTCTGACATTCCGAGGACCTCGGGTAATTCGGACGAGACGAGTATGATCGCAAGGCCCTCAGCGGCCAGCCGGTTGATCATCGCATAAATTTCCTGCTTTGCACCCACGTCGATGCCGCGTGTGGGCTCGTCAAGAAAGAGCACAGTGGGCTCGGTCATTAGCCACTTGCCGAGCACGACCTTTTGCTGGTTACCGCCCGAGAGATCGCCGACGATGGATTCGGCAGACGGTGCCTTTATCCTCAGGGACGCCATTGTGGCTCGGGCGGCGGCTGATTCTTTAGCGACGTTCAGCAAGAATCCGTCGGATGTTTGTTTGAGTGAGGCGAGCGTGAGATTGGCCTTGATCGTTTGATCGAGGACCAGGCCGTAGCGCTTGCGGTCTTCGGTAACGAATGCGATGCCGTTTTCTATGGCGGCTTTGGGTGAACTGATCGTCACACGTTTACCCCTGACGTGGACCTGGCCGGAGCGTTTACCCTGCCACGCGCCAAAAAGGGTCATCAGCAATTCGCTTCTGCCGGAGCCCATCAATCCTGCGATGCCTAATACCTCACCTTCTCGTACTTTGAACGAAACATTATCGACAACCTTTCGTCCGTCACCGAGACGGCGGGCTGAGATGTTGGCGCATTCGAATGCGACGTCGCCGCTTTTGTCCGCGCGTTCCGGAAAAACGTCGCTAACCTCGCGGCCGACCATGCCGGCGATGACGGATTCTTTGGAGGTGCGGGCGGCGTCGAAGGTGCCCACGCTCGTGCCGTCACGAAGGATGGTAACGCGGTCGGCCATCTGAAAAACTTCGTTGAGTTTGTGCGAAATGTAGATGATGCCAACGCCGCGTTTTTTCAGCTGGGCGAGAATTTCAAAAAGTGTTTCGATCTCAGATTCGGTTAGGGCAGCGGTGGGCTCATCGAGGATGAGGATGCGAGCGTCTTGCGAAAGTGCTTTGGCTATCTCCACGAGCTGCTGTTGGCCGATGCCGAGTCGGTTTATGGGAAGACGCGGGTCAATGGTGAGGCCCAGATCGCGCATCAGTTTTGACGCGTCGGCATAGAGCTTATGCCAGTTGATGATGCCGAGCGTTGCGGGTTCGCGGCCGAGAAAGATGTTTTCGCCTACGCTCATATCGGGGACGAGCGAGAGTTCTTGAAAGATGATGGCGATGCCCGCGGCTTCCGAATCTCGCACGGTTCGAAAACGCTGCTGGCGGCCGTCGATCTTGATCTCACCGGCGAATGAGCCTGCGGGGTGTACGCCTGAGAGGACCTTCATCAGGGTTGATTTGCCGGCGCCGTTCTCGCCGACGATCGCATGGAATTCGCCGGCCTCGACCACGACGGTGACGCCGTCGAGCGCACGAGTGGCGCCGAAGTGCTTTGCGATCGCGTTCATCTCGAGGAGCGGCATAGATCGGTTGGGCTCGTTGAGGACGAGCCGTTTCGCCGATTTTACACGCATCCCTGTGCGGTTCCAAAGCTTGCGGTCGGAGGCGGGGCGGAAATATCCCTTAACGATGTGTCATCAATAATTTATACTTGATTCATGACGGAGCCCATCGCTATCGAATCGGTCCTAAACGAATCTCGCATCTTTAACCCATCTGAACAGTTTGCCGCCAGTGCTCACGTCAAGAGCTTTGACGCGTATCAGGAGCTTTACGATCAGGCGGCTGCGGACCCGGAAGCTTTTTGGGCGGAGCAGGCGGAGCAACTTCATTGGTTTCGAAAGTGGGACAAGGTTTTGGAATGGGAAGAGCCGTTCGCGAAATGGTTTGTGGGGGCCAAGATCAACGCTTCGTATAACTGTTTGGACCGGCATTTGACCGGGCCGCGGAAGAATAAGGCGGCGATAATCTGGGAAGGTGAGCCCGGCGAGGTGCGAACGCTTACGTATTTGCAGCTTTTTTCGGAGGTTAGCAAGTTTGCGAACGTGATGAAGAAGCTTGGCGTTGCGGCCGGTGATCGCGTGGCGTTGTATATGCCGCTGGTGCCGGAGCTGGCGATCGCGATGCTTGCGTGTGCGCGGATCGGGGCGACACATACTGTGATCTTTGGCGGGTTTTCGGCGGATGCGATCAAGGACCGGGTAAATGACGGGGAGTGTAAGCTGATCGTTACGGCTGACGGGGGATATCGGCGGGGCGCGGAGATCCGTCTGAAAGAGACGGTGGACAATGCGGTTGCCGCGACGCCGTCGGTGCAGCATGTCGTCGTCTTGCGGCGGACGGGTTCGAAGATAAGGATGGAGGCGGGGCGGGACCATTGGTGGCATGAGCTGATGCAGACGGTGTCTGCGGACTGCCCGGCGGAGGATCTTGATTCGGAACATCCGCTGTACATTCTTTATACGTCGGGGACGACCGGCAAGCCGAAAGGGATCTTGCACACAACGGGCGGCTATCTTACGCAAGCGGCGTATACCGCGAAGATGGTGTTTGACCTCAAAGATGAGGACGTTTACTGGTGTACGGCCGATATTGGCTGGGTGACGGGACATAGCTATGTCGTTTACGGGCCGCTGGCGAATGGTGCGACAGTGTTTATGTATGAGGGGGCCCCGAACCATCCGGATTTTGATCGGTTTTGGGCGATGGTGGACCGGCATAAGATCAACATTTTGTATACGGCACCTACGGCGATCCGTGCCTTTATCAAGTGGGGCGAGCAGTATCCGCTGAAGCATGACCTTTCGAGTTTGCGGCTGTTGGGGACGGTGGGTGAGCCGATCAACCCGGAGGCCTGGATGTGGTATCACAAGGTCATCGGCAAGGGGCGATGTCCGATCGTGGATACGTGGTGGCAGACAGAGACAGGTGCGATCATGATCTCGCCGCTGCCTGGCGCGACGCCGACGGTTCCCGGAACTGCGACACGGCCGCTGCCGGGGATCATTGTTGATATTGTGACTAAGGCCGGGGTTTCGGTCGGCGATAACGAGGGTGGATATCTTGTGATCAAGCATCCGTGGCCGTCGATGCTGCGTGGGATCTGGGGAGATAACGAACGGTACAAGCAGGCTTATTGGTCGGAGATACCTGGGCACTATTTTGCGGGCGACGGCGCACGGCGGGATGCCATGGGGAATTATTGGATCATGGGGCGGGTCGATGATGTGATCAATGTGAGCGGGCACCGCTTGGGGACGGCAGAGGTTGAGTCAGCGCTGGTCTCCCACGAGGCGGTGGCGGAAGCGGCGGTGGTGGGGAGGCCTGATGATCTGAAGGGGCAGGCGATCGCGGCATTCGTGACGCTTGAGGGTGGGCGCAGCGGGAGCGATGAATTGAAGGAAGCCTTGCGAGCACATGTGGCGAAGGAGATCGGTTCGCTGGCAAAGCCGGACGATCTGCGGTTTACGGATGCGTTGCCGAAGACGCGGTCGGGCAAGATAATGAGGCGGCTGCTGCGGGAAATAGCGTCGGGATCGGCAGTTGCGGGTGATGTGACGACGCTTGAAGATCTATCGGTTTTGGAGAAGCTCCGGCAGGACGAGGAATAGCGATGGCTAAAGATTCATCATTGCCGGCACCGGCGCTTGAACTTGTCGAGGCGGGCAAGCAGTTTTATCAGCGCGGATGGACGCTGGGGACGAGCGGCAACTTCAGTGTGCTGCTTGCGCGGCGGCCGATGCGGCTTTGGATCACGGCGGCGGGGAACGAGAAAGGCGACCTCGATGATACAAACTTTCTTGAGATCGATGACGATGCGGAGATATTGCATGGGTTTGGAAAGCCTTCGGATGAGACGCTGTTGCATTTGACAGTGTATCGGCTGAGGCCGAAGGCGCGGTGCATCTTGTTTTCGCATTCAGTAGCGGGGACGATCCTGTCGGACCGCAATTTTACAGACGGGGCATTGCGGGTTAAGGGGTATGAGGTGTTGAAGGGATTGGCGGGCGTGACGACGCACGACCATACTGAGACGATCCCGATAGTTGAGAACTCACAGGATTTTCTGGCGCTTTCGCACGTGGTTGAAAACGTGCTGCTTGAGAACAAGGACATTCACGCGATATTTCTGCGGCGGAATGGGCTGTATACTTGGGGCGAAACTGTTGATGAAGCTCGGCGAAATGTGGAGATCTTTGAATTTCTTTTCAACGTTGTCGAGCGAGCGGGCTAGTCCATTTCGAAATACAAATCGTAGTGTTTTGTACAGCCTGGGTTGAAAGCGTGGCTGCAATCTGGGCAGGCTGAACCAGATGCGAAGTACGCTTCGATGGTCAGCTTTGCACCGCATGAACCGCAGAGGATCGCTTCGGTCGACCTCCCGGCTACGGGCCACTGGGTCGCGGGGTGACCGGCGACGTCGGTGTGGCAGTCGTAGCAGGGGTACCATCGGCCGCAACATTTGAACTTCAGCGCGATCACATCCGTGGGTCCATGCCAGTGGCCGCAGCGCGTTTCTGCATCTACATCAACGCCATAAACATGCTCGCCGTGTATCAGAAATTTGTGCATTGGAACGACCTTATCCGGCAAGAACCGACAAGTCAATTGCGGCTTTGAATGGCTAGTCGCCGATGCTATATGATGAAAATATGGCAGAAGAAAAAGCGACTTTAGGGGCGGGGTGTTTTTGGTGTGTTGAGGCGGTTTTTGATGACCTGAGGGGTGTGACCGACGTGGTGTCGGGGTATTCCGGCGGGCACAAGCAGAACCCGACCTACCAGGAAGTGTGCTCGGAAACGACCGGCCATGCGGAGGTTGTGCAGGTTACATTTGATCCAGAGGAAATAACCTTTCGCGAGATCCTTCGGGTGTTCTTTACCGTGCACGACCCGACGACTCTCAACCGGCAGGGGGGCGACATCGGCACATCGTATCGCTCGGCGATCTTTTATCATTCTGATGAGCAGAAAAAGGCTGCGGAAGAGGTTATTCGCGAGGTTTCGGATGCAGCGATCTACGATGGTCCGCTAGTTACTGAGGTGACGAAGTTCGATAAGTTCTGGCCGGCGGAAGATTATCACCAGGAATATTTTGCGAACAATCCGAATCAGCCGTATTGTGCGGCGGTCGTCGCGCCAAAAGTCTCGAAGTTTCGCAAGGCTTTTGTCGACCAGTTGAAACGATAGATCAAAGCTTGCCGAAGAGCATCAGCACGCCAATAAGGATGAACGCAGTGGCGACTATTCTCTGAAGCCATTCGGTCGGCACGTATTGGGTCAGCACGCCGCCTACGAGTACGGCGAGCAGCGACACGATCACAAGGGCGAGGCTCGCGCCGAGGAAAACGGCGACTTTGGAATCGGTCCTGGCGGAAAGAGTGATTACCGCAAGCTGCGTTTTATCGCCCAATTCCGCGAGAAACAGCGTCAGAAAAGACATGCCGAAAATTTTCCAGTCCATAAAAGCTAGTCTAACCTAAATAGACTCAAACCAAACAAAGGCGTGATGCGTCTAACTTTCTGATCAGATTACCTCAGAACGGAGAAACAAAATGAAACGATTATTTATGATGGCGGCGCTATGTGCCGTGACCGCGGTCGGTGCTTTCGCGCAGGGCGGCAATTTTTCGGGAACCTGGACTTTAGCTAAGGACAAATCGACGATGGCCCAGGCCGGGGCAGGAATCGAGTCGATGACCTTGGCGGTAACCCAGACTGCGGAATCGATGACGGTCGCGACGACGTCTAAGCGTGCTGAGCAGGGTGGCGGTAGCGGTGGCAGAGCCGGAATGGGACGCGGACCGGGCATGATGGGCGGTGACGGATCCGTCACATATTCGCTCGACGGCAAGGAAACGACCTCGTCGCAGGAGTCCGCCGTCGGAAACATGGAGACGACGCTGTCAGCCAAATCGGCGGGCGCCGGAATGGAACTTAAGTCTGTGCGGAAAATGAATTCGCCTGCAGGCGAGATCACATTGACGACGGTCGAAAACTGGACGCTTTCTGACGAAGGCCGAACGCTGACGATCAAACGTGAGATGGAAACGCCGCGTGGGAAAATGTCGTCAACGCTGGTTTTCAGCCGCGGCAGCTAGTCGGCGAAGCTGAGCTCTTCGACGATCTCGGCCATTATCTTTCTTCCCTTTTCCAGTTCATCGGGGGCGAGCGAGACCGCGCCGACAACGGCATGGCCTCCGCCCCCATATCTTTCGCAGATCTCAGCTATGTTGTGAGTCCGGGGCCGCGGCGCCCACGGGTTGGAGCCAACCGAGATCTTTGTGCGGAACGAGCTTTGGCTGACGGATACGTTGTAGGTGGTCTCGGGGAAAAAGTAGTACGGGATGAATTTGTTATAGCCCTCAATCCCGGTATCCGCCAAGTCAAAACGCACAACACCTCGCTCGTAGATCGACCTCTCTTTGATCGTTTCAGTAGCGTAGCGGTGCTGTTCCAGGATAGGGTCAAGCCGTTCGCGGATCTCTCCGCTTTCGACAAGCTCGCTGAGCGTACGATGCGTCAGCCAGTTGATGATCTGTGCGACGAACACCGGATCCTTTTCTCCCTCGATCACCTGCATCAATTTTAGCGCCGGAGAACGCAGTTCGACACACTGAGCCGCGGAATCGTAAAACGCGCCGTCAATGATGTGCGCCCACTCAATGAGTTCGGCTAGGAATGGGTCTTCGAAATTGAACTGCTCTTTTGCGATCCGCGCGATGAACTCCGCGCACGACGCGCTCGTTATATCCAAGAACTTTTTACCGGAGGTATCGGCCCGGAAGTGCGCCTCATCTTCTTCGGATAAGAACGCGGATTGGTGGTGATCAAACCACCACGTCAGCCGTTCGTCGGCGCAATATTTAAAGTCGACGATAGCATTCTCATCGCCGTCGAGCTGATCGCGATCGAAAGCGTTTCCTGCGCGGTGCATGGTCGGGGCATATTCCACCTCGGCACCCGGATGGATCGCAGCCTGATAAAACTTAGTGAAGATGGCGGCGGATGAAACACCGTCGAAACAATTCCCGTGATAAAGTAACTTCAATTTCATATGTGACGTTTTTGCCCATCGGCAAAACATTCTAGAGTAGGGTTCCGAGCAGCGGTTCGTCAAGGAGCAGGCGATGAAGATAAGAGCGGCAACAAAAGAAGATATTCCGTCACTGGTCGATTTTAACCAGAAGATGGCCGACGAGACCGAGGGCAAAACGCTCGACGCTGGTGTGCTCACTGCGGGGGTGGCTGCGGTTTTCGAAAACGACTCGCGCGGCTTTTATATTGTCGTAGAATACGACGAAGGTATCGTCGCGGGTCTCATGGTCACTTATGAATGGAGCGATTGGCGGAACGGCTGGTTCTGGTGGATACAAAGTGTTTACGTCGTGCCGGAGATGCGGGGGCAGAGGCTGTACAGCTTAATGTACGCCCGGGTCAAGGAACTTGCCGCGGACGCGGGGAACGTCGTCGGGTTCAGACTCTACGTTGAGACTGAGAATGACAATGCTCAGCGGGTTTATGAGAAAGTAGGGATGCAGCGATCGCACTACCTGATGTTTGAAGAAGAAATAGAAAAACCGGGCATCTGATGTTATCAAATGCCCGGCTACCCTTAGAAAATCACGAAACAAAAGCTCAGAAAGAAGGAATGGGAGTCTATCGTAGATTAATGTTCACCCTATTAAGTTAGATGGAGAGTCATCCGCTTCGTGATATTCAAAGATCAATCTTTTGTAAAATTGGGAAAAGGCTCAACTTAGTCTTCGTGCCCACACTCGAAGATTTCCCCCAAGCAATTAGAGCCTTTTCCCAAACTTGTTGGCCGTTGCCGGCCACGCCTACCTTCCGAAGGATCCGCCACTTTGTTCTATTACCTGCCCCTTGATCGACCGCCTTTCGGCGATAACCCCTCAGTTGTCCTTCCTAGATAGGAATCTACCTTCCGATGCCTGATTATTAGCAACACGTGTGCCAAAACATGGGCGGCAAAAACGCCTGATTTCGCCCATTCCCTAGTGGGAAGCGAGCGCGAAATCAGTACACGCCTTAATCCGGTTCAATTTCGAGCGTTCGAATTTAGTTCAAAGTGTATGGTTTAATGGACTTGTGTGCGATACATCACTGAAGAAGAATTTGCCCGGCTATGTCGTGGTATTCATGACGACGCCGAGATCATCTTGAGACACAACCCGATCGGCACTCGCGAAGAGACCTTGTTGTGGATGCTGCTCGGCTGTCTGATAAACTATCTAAGTTTAACGGACATTGAGACGCCTTGCTTTACGGGGACTCCGACCGCAGCGACATACAGCGATGCGATCCTATTTGTCGTGGAAAAGCGACAAGCGGAGCCCTTCGATGCGAGACGCTATCTTGACGAAATGACTGATAATGCTGATTGAACGATTTGTACTTACGGCCTTTCAACAGAACACGCGTTTGGTTGCGTGTGACCGAACGCGCCGTGCGATCTGTATCGATCCGGGTGAGGGTTCGGATGAACTCGCCGATTTTATTCGTTCGAACGGGCTGAAACTTCAGGCCGTTACGCTTACCCACGGGCATTTGGACCACGTTGGCGGCACGCGTGCGTTGAAGGAAGCGTTCCCTGACGCTGAGGTATTAATACATAAGCTCGACGAGCCGCTTTATTACGGATTGCCGCAGCAGCCCCTGATGATGGGACTGCCGCAGCATCAGTTGAGGGCGATGGGGTTGGAATATGAGGCTCCGCCCAAAGTGACACGCAGCTGGGAGCATGGCGAGGTTTACGAGGTTGGGGATCTTCGCTTTGTTGTTCTGCACTGCCCGGGACATACGCCGGGGCACGTTGTGCTGGCGGAAAAGACGGAAAAGGTGGTGTTCGTCGGTGACTGCTTATTTCTCGGTTCGGTCGGTAGATCGGATCTTCCCGGCGGCAGCCATCCGCAGTTGATCGAATCGATCACGACCAACATTCTGTCGCTGGGCGACGATTTCACCGTATATTCCGGACACGGCCCTGAGACGACTGTAGGGCATGAGAGGCGAACGAGCCCATTTTTGACCGAGGGCCGCGCGGCCGGCGGTCGTTACATCTGATCACGGGAGGATGACTATGCGAAAACTGATTTCTTTTTCACTGTTACTCGCTCTATCAACGATGACGGCGTTCGGCCATGGCGACAATAGTCATTCCGGCCCGTCGCAGGACATTACCGTTCGAACGATCAAGATCACGGACAATGTCTATATGCTGCAAGGGCGGGGCGGGAACATTGGAGTACTTACCGGGCCTGAGGGGCTTCTGATCGTTGATGACGACTATCGTGCTGTAAGTGAGAAACTGTCGGCGGCATTGAAGGAGCTTGGTTCGGCGACGCCGCGTTTTATATTGAACACGCACTGGCACGGCGATCATACTGAGGGCAATAACGTATTTGGCACGACCGGGACGATCATTGCCCACGATAACGTGCGGCGGCGTTTGATCGACCCGCCGACAATATTCGGCTCACGGCCGGCACCATATCCGGCTTTTGCCCTGCCGATACTGACCTATGCGGATAGCGTAACGATCCATTTGAACGGTGAGGAGATCAAGGTTGTTCACTATCCGACGGGGCACACAGACGGCGATTCCGTAGTTTTCTTTACGAAAGCCAACGTCGTGCATCTTGGGGATCATTTCTTTGGGACGAAGTTTCCGTTCATCGATCTTGCAAGTGGCGGCAATGTGCAGGGGTTCATCAACAATGTCGCGGCGTTGATCCAAACGATACCGGCCGATGCTAAGTTGATCCCGGGTCACGGGACAGTTGCTACGCTTGACGATCTGAAAGCGTTTCACAAGCTCATAGTCGATTCTGTTGAGATCATCCGGGCGGGAATGAAAGCCGGCAAGACGCTTGACGAACTGAAGAAAGAGGGCCTTCCCGCGCGCTTCGATGAGGCCGGCAACGCATTTATCAAGACGCCGATGTGGATCGAGATCGTGCATCAGGATCTGTCGCGGCGCTGACGTTTTTGCAAATAAAATAGGAAAGGGCAGCCAACCGAGCTGCCCTTTTTTTATTCGTTTTCCGCTCCGTTATGCGACGGTGATCTCTTTTGAGAGATACACGTCTTGGATCGCGTTGAGCAATTGGACGCCTTCTTTCATTGGCCGCTGGAAGGCTTTTCGGCCAGATATGAGGCCGGTGCCGCCGCCGCGTTTGTTGATGACGGCGGTTCGTACGGCGTCGGCCATATCGCTGGCGCCCTTTGATTCGCCGCCTGAGTTGATCAGCCCCGCCCTGCCCATATAGCAGTTCGCCACTTGGTAACGCACGAGATCGATCGGATTGTCGGATGTCAGCACGTCATAGACGATCTTGTTCGTTTTGCCGTAACTGCTTTCGATGTTAAGCGAATTGTAACCGCCGTTGCGTTCGGGCAGTTTCTGCTTAATGATGTCGGCCTGGATGGTCACGCCGAGATGGTTTGCCTGGCCCGTGAGGTCTGCTGCGGTGTGCATGTCGCCTTCAGCCGTTTTGAACTTCGGATTTCGAAGATAGCACCAGAGTATGGTTGCCAGACCGAGCTCGTGGGCGTATGAGAAGGCCTCGGCGACCTCTGTGATCTGACGGGTGGATTCGTCCGATCCGAAATAGATGGTGGCACCGACAGCGACCGCTCCCATGGTCCTTGCTTGCTCAACCGATCCGAACATTACTTGATCGAACCGATTCGGCATAGTTAGAAGCTCGTTGTGATTTACTTTGACGATGAATGGGATCTTGTGGGCGTACTTACGGGCGACTGAGCCGAGGACGCCGTAGGTCGATGCAACGGCATTGCAGCCGCCTTCGATGGCAAGCTCAACGATCTTTGCCGGGTCGAAATACTCGGGATTTGGAGCGAAGCTGGCCCCGGCAGAGTGTTCGATCCCTTGATCGACTGGCAATATTGAAACGTAGCCCGTTCCGGCGAGTCTCCCATGGCTGAAAATTGTCTGCATCGAGCGCATGACGCCGGGACTGCGGTCACTTTCAGAGACGACGCGATCGACAAAATCGCCGCCCGGCAGATACAGCGATTCTTTAGCAATGGTGTGCGAGGTATGATTCAAAAGGCGCTCAGCGTCTTCACCCAAGAGCTCCTCGATCTTATTAAAATCAATCGACATTAAAATGTTCTCTCCTAAAATAAAAACAGAATTTGAGCAGATTATACCATAGATAAATTGAGCTTTTGTATTACGGCCGGACGCGCGAAGCCAGTCCTTTTTATTTGCTGTTGCTGTTTTCGAGAAGCTTTAGGAGGGCGCGTTCTTCGGGTTCGTAGTCTTGCTCGATGCGAGTTATTCGTCGCGAGCGGCGGGGGCGGAATTCGGCGATGGACGTGCCCTTGCAATAGGAGTCGATCACGAGCGGGTGGATGTAAGACGCGCGGCAAACTGCGGGGGTGTTGCCGAGTTGCTCGGCGACCCGCTTGACGGCAGCGACGATATTCTTTTGGGTCTCTTTCTCATCATCGCCGCAGCCGATCTCGGCGAGTTCGGTTGCCGCCAATAGGGTGCCGCCCCAGGTCCTAAAATCCTTAGACGAGAACTCGGCGCCGGTTGCCTCTTTGATGTACCGATTAAGGTCCGCAGGCGTTACGGCTTTTGGTTTGCCGTTGTCGTCAATGTAATGAAAAAGCTTGCGTGCCTTGCCCAGCTTTTTCAGGTCCTTCATGAGTTCTGCAAGTTCTTCGTCGACCAGAACCTTTCGATGCTGGATATGACTCTTGCCAACGAAGTCGAATGTTAGCTCGCCCTTTTCGCCGATCGTCAGGTGCTTATTGTGAAGGGTCGTGATGCCGTAGGTCTTGTGCTTCTCTACGCTCTTTTCAGTACCGACGCGGAAATAGAGCGAGTTTATTAGTCGCATCATTATGGCCAGGACCTTTTCGCGGGGAAAGCCTTCGAGCGTCATGTCTTCGTTCGTTCTGGCTCGCAGCTTCGGAAGGTGGCGGCCAAAGTCTTCGATCTTTGCGAATTTTTTACGTTCTTGGCTGCGAATAAAAGCCGGGTGATAGAGATATTGGATCCGGCCGGTCGTGTCGATGCCGACGGCCTGAAGGCGGCCACTCTTGGATGGCGAGATGCGGACGTGCATCCACGCCGGGGGGATCACGAGCCGTTTTATACGGTCGAGGTCGCCTTCATTGTCGATTCGCGTTCCCTGTGCATCTTGATACCAGAAGCCGCTTTTCATCGACCCAAGCCGCCGCCACCACCCACCGCGGCGTCCTTTCTCAATCGCCTGACGTGCCTTATTTACGTCAAAGGTCGGTTCATTTTCTGCCATCGCCCTCTTGCACTTCCCCTCATTTGAATCAATGTATTAGTCACTCAAACTATAGCGATTTGAGCAGATTACTTAAACCGGGGTTGTCAAAGTCGGTAAAAAACTCTTGCTAAGGCGCTCAGTATTCGGGTAAACTCATTTAGCTCCAGCAAAGTTGATCATGTCGGTCTTCTTCCGCAGTTCGACGACATTCACCCGAACGAGTCTGCGGTCCTACTGAGCAAAAAATAAAAAATCGAGGTTTGTATGAATGAAGTATCTGCAAGAGGGCTTGTAACTAAGCCGTCATTGGTTGTTTTTGCGTTGTTTGTTTTTGCGCTCGCGGCTGCTGCGCAAGAAAAGGGATGGCGTCCTATTGAATCCGCCGATCTGCAATCGAAAGAAGCGCTCGTTGAAAAGGGTGCCGATGCGGAAGCGATATTTTGGGAAGTGAGGGTGGACGACAGTTCAGTTAACCAACTTGCCATGAACCACTACGTGCGTATCAAGATATTTACAGAAAAGGGACGAGATGACTTTGCCAGGCACGATGTCGCGTTTACCAAAGGAACAAAGATCCGAGAACTGGAAGCTCGGGTCACAAAGCCTGACGGAAGCCAAGCGTTCGTCAATAAGGACGACATTCACGAACGCGATCTGGTCAAGGCAAGCGGCTTTAAGGTTCGAGCCAAGTCGATAGCCTTTCCCGCCCTGGAAGTTGGCTCGATCGTTGAGTACAAATATCGCGAAGTAGTCGACTCGGGCTCTGCCAATATGCGGCTGATCTTCCAGCGGGAGATACCGATCAGACACATCGCGTATTATGTCAAGCCCTTTTCAGGCGGCTATGGCATGGCGGGAATCCCGTTCAATATGGGAAGCTCTGCACAGTTTGTCAAAGACAAGGGCGGATATCACAAGGCAGAGATGACAAACGTACCCGCATTTCGCGAGGAGCCCAGCATGCTGCCCGAAGATCAGGTAAAGTCTTGGTTCTATATCTATTACACCCCAAAGCTCGTAAAGAACTCTGACGACTACTGGGCAGAGATCGGCAAGAACGTATTCAACCTTTCGAGAACAAACTTGAAACCGAATAAAGAAGTTGAGGCAGCAACCGCGGAGCTGCTAAACGGCGCCGCAACCGACGACGAAAAGCTTGAGCGGATCTATAACTTCACCAAGAGACATATCAAGAACACGACGTATGCCGACAATGTGTCCGATGAAGAAAGGAAGCAAGCACAAAAGAATAAAACGGCCGGCGATACTCTGAAATATCGAGTTGGCACAGCAAGTGACATCGACCAGCTTTTCGGCTCAATGGCGAGAGCGGCCGGTTACGATGCTCGCATCGCACTCTCGGGCAATCGAAGCGATCTTTTCTTTGATCGTTCAATTCCCAATATCAGCCTAATGCTTGGTTCGTCGAGCATCGCAGTTCAGGTGGCCGGGGAGTGGCGGTTCTTCAGCCCTGCGTCATATTTTGTCCCGTATGGGATGATGAGCTGGATTGAAGAACATCAGACAGCGCTGATTGGGGATCCGAAAGAACTCTTGTTCGTCCGGATACCATTGTCAGATGCCCATCGGTCGGTTCAGATGCGTACGGGTAAGTTCAAACTCGACAGCGACGGAACGTTAACAGGTGACGCTCGCATCGAATATACCGGACATCAAGCTTTTACCCGAAAGATGATAAATCGCGGCGATTCCCGAACGGAACAGGAAAACCGGCTGAAACAGCTGGTTAGGTCAACGATGGGGAGCACTGCGCAGATCGAGAGCATAGGGATCGAGAACGTCAATGATCCCGAGAAGCCCTTCGTGTACACCTTTAAAGTTACGATTCCGGGATATGCACAGCGGACCGGACGTCGACTTTTCTTTCAGCCTAACGTTTACGAGCGGGGTTCGCAGCCGCGATTTACGGCGAGCACACGTAAATATGACGTCTATATTCCGTATCCGTACTCGTCAAAGGACGACTTCACGTTGGAACTCCCGGCTGGATTTTCGCTGGAGAATGCCGAAGTTCCGAACGAGCTGGCGGACGAACAAGGGATCGGCAAGCACACGACCAAGATCGGAGTCATGAGTGATGGGAGCACGATCAGCTATACGCGTGATTTTTCGTTCGGCAACGGCGGTTATCTACGGTTCCCAGCGGCAAGCTATCAAGCGGTCAAACTCTTGTTCGAAGCATTTCACAAAGCCGACTCGCATCAACTGACTTTGCTGGCAAACACGGCCGCCGGGGGCAACGCCTCGAATTAATTGTGGAGTGGGGCGTTAGTTAGAAAGGCGCCTGCTTCAACGTTCACCATACAAAGGAGTTCCTATGTTTTACCGACTGAGACAATTCTTCCCCACCCTTTTACTGGTGGTTATGGCGGCATCGGCCGCAAGCGCTCAAAAAATCCCCGGCTGGCTCACCCAAGCCGCGTCGCATCCCACGCCGACGTACGAAATAAAAGGGGTGCCCGCTGTCGTGCTTATGACTGAGGAGACCGTGGATGTAAGCTCCGACGGAACCGTGGTACGAACGGTCAGACATGCGGTTCGCATATTAGAACCGGAGGGTAGATCAGAGGCAGTTGCAAGCGTGGTCTACCAGACAGATGCGGACAAGGTTAAAGATTTGAACGCTTGGCTGATTCGCCGTGCAGGAAAAGCGGTGGAGTACGGAAAGAAAGAGACTATAGACGTGGCTCTCGCCGAAAATGACCTTTACAACGAGGCTCGGAGCCGCCTTATTTCTGCGGCGCGCGCCGCCGAGCCCGGAGATGTTTTCGGTTATGAATCCGTGATAGAGGAGCGTAACATTTTTAGCCAGTTTAGTTATCGGTTTCAGTACGATATCCCTGTATTGCGGTCGCGCTTTACGCTAAACATGCCAAACGGTTGGCGTGCCGAGAGTGTGACATTCAACGCGAAGAAGGTAGAGCCAACGGTGCAAGGGCTAAGTTACGTCTGGGAGATGGCAGACTTAAAACCAATTCGCTATGAACCCGGAAGCCCCAGGCGCTCGAGTCTAGCCCCGCGGTTGGCCGTCAGCATTTTCCCCGAACAGGCGGTCGCTACCCGGCTCAAAACCTTTGCGAATTGGAACGATGTGGCTCGATGGATGGCCGAGATCGAAGATCCGCAAATGACCATCGACGACAATCTTGCAGCCAAGGCCCAGGACCTTACCGCGAACTCAAAGACGGAGTTCGAGAAGATCCAGGCAATCTCGCGTTACGTACAGGGAATACAGTACATTTCGATCCAAATCGGAACGGGACGCGGCGGGGGATATATCCCACGGCCCGCAACTGAGGTGTTTGCACGATCCTATGGGGACTGTAAGGACAAAGCGAACCTGATGCGTGCGATGCTGCATGTACTGGGGATCGAATCGTATATGGTAAGCATTACGGCTGACGACCCGCATTACGTGAGAACGGAGTGGGCCTCACCGCACCAGTTCAACCACTGCATAATTGCAGTGAGGATCAGCGACGGCACCGTGGTCACATCCGTGGTAACGCACCCAACCCTGGGTAGGCTGTTAATTTTTGATCCGACCGACCCTTATACGCCGATCGGTGATCTGCCGGAGGATCAACAGGGGAGCCTTGCGTTGATCGACCATCCTGAAACCCAGGAATTGACGGTAATGCCCACGCTTCCCGCGGAAATGAACCGAGTTGACCGGCAGGTCGAAGTTGAGCTTACGCCGGACGGGGACGTAAAGGGCACGGTGGTAGAAAAGAACATCGGACAAGCCGCCCGCCATGAGCGGGCTCGTATGAAAGGGCTTTCGTCGACGGATTATAGAAGTGTGATAGAAAGGTGGATCTCGCGTGGAGCAGCAGGGGCAAAAACGAGTAAGATTTCACCGAGTGATGATCATGAGCAAGGGAAATTTGATCTCGAGATCGAATTCACGGCAGACTCCTATGCACAACTGATGCAGCAAAGGCTAATGGTGTTTCGGCCCGCGATAATCGGACGGCTCGACAGGCTTTCTTTCGGCGACGGTGCTCGGTTAAATCCTTACAATATTGATGCGTCCGCTTATAGTGAGCGGGTCCGGATCAAACTGCCGGAAGGGTTCGAAATAGACGAAATGCCGGAATCATTGACTCTTGAGTCTGATTTCGGATTTTATAATGTGAATTACGAGGTCGATGGCGGACACCTTATCTTCACGCGATCACTGAAGTTAAAAAGGACGACGGTACCTGCCGCGGAGTACGGTTCGGTGAGGTCGTTTTTTGGTAAAGTGCACGGAGCTGAACAGGCACCCGTCGTACTTTTGAAAAAGTGATCGCAACAGCAAAGAAAAAAGCAGGGAGCCGAAGTCGCTCCCTGCTTTTTTTGCGTTTGGCTACGCTATCTCGTGATCAGATCGCCATCAGCGTCAAGATATTTGATCTTGCTGCCCCATCCGTCGATCTCTTTTAGGCGAGGCTCGATGACGTTCTTGTCACCAACGATCAAGATCGCCATGCGATCAGGCTGCAGATAACGTGTTGCCACGCGATTTATGTCTGCCAGCGTTACTGCCTGTATCCTGCCGATGTAATCGTTGAAGTACGAATCCGATAGGTTGTATGTCACCAGATTTGCGAGCTGACCTGCTGTCTGCCCGTTGGTCTCGAAGCCAGCCGGGTAACGGCGGATCAGACTCTGTTTGTTGTATTCGAGCTCGGCTGCCGTGACAGGGATCGCACCGCGGATACCGTTGAGCTCGTTCATAAACTCGACGACGGATTCCTTGGTGACAGCGGTCTGAACATCCGCAGATGCCGAGAAGGGACCTGCTCCGCGACGGAAGTTCCATCCGGTACGAGCTCCGTAGGTGTAACCCTTATCCTCGCGAAGGTTCATGTTAACCCGGGCCGAGAACTGGCCGCCGAGGATGGAATTCATCACCATCAGCGGAAAGTAATCAGGGTTGTCACGTGCGACACCGACGTGTCCGATCGTGACGACCGACTGGGCGGCGCCCGGTTTATCGATCAAGTAGATGCCGGCTTGGTCGAATGTAGCACTTTCAGGCACCGGACGATCAGGGACATCGGCAGGCTCCCATCCCGCGAAAGCTTTCTCGAGCTTCGGCAAAAGCGCCCTGGCGTTGGTATCGCCGACCACTACGAGCGTCGCGTTGTTCGGACGGAAATATGTCGAATAGAACTTCTCGAGGTCTGCCTTTGTCACCGCCTTGATCGAGGCTTCGTCACCGCCGAGCGAGCGTCCGTAGGGGTGGTCTTTGCCATAAAGCAGCGCGTTATATGCGACGTTGGCGATAGCGTTCGGGTTGTCACGGCGTTGGAGAAGTCCGACAAGGCTCCGACGACGGAGGGTTTCGAGCTCTGTCTCGGGGAAGGTCGGATTCACGACTACGTCGGCGAAAAGGTCGAGCGACGGATCGAGATTCTTTGCAAGGGTCTGCATCGAAACGCTTGCACCGTCCCAGCCGGAACCGGTGTTGAGCGAGGTGCCGAGCGCTTGGCGAGCGTTCGCGATGTCTTCCGCTGAGCGTGATTTCGTACCCGTATCCATGAGGCTTGCCGTCATCGAGGCCAGCCCGGAGCGGTCAGCAGGGTCGAGCGTACCGCCGGCATCAACGACCAGGTTCATCGAAACGATCGGAAGATGATGACGCTCGACGATCCAAACGTTCATGCCGTTCTTGAGCTTATGCTTGCCAATGGTCGGCAGGGTCAGCTTGGGATCTGGCTGCGCTTTCGGAAGGTTCTTTGAATAGTCCGTGTCATCCTGGTCTTCTTTTTTCGGAGCTGTGGACGTCGGTTCGTTGACTGCACCGCCGGCTCGCGACGCGGCAGGGCCTGAGGTGCGTGGTACAAACTCCATGACGAAGCGGTTACCGTTCAGATAGGTGCGAGCCACCCGCTGGACGTCGGCAGCCGTAACCTTCTGATAGCGGTCGATGTCGGCCTGGAAATAGTTTGGCTTTCCGGTATAGGTCGCATAGCCGTTGAGGCGGTCAGCTTTTCCGAGCACCGTCTGCATACCGAAGATCGTACTTGCTTCGATCGAGTTCTTTGCACGGTTGATCTCGTCAGCTGACGGCGGATTCGCTTTTAGCTTTTCGATCTCGGCGACTATCTCTTTCTCGATATCTGCGAGCGACTTGCCTCGCGACGCCGTGGCTTGGACGATAAGCTTACCGCTCATCTCCAGGGCGTAATTTGATGAGTTCACGTTCTGTGCAAGCTCTTTGTCGTAGATGAGGTTGCTCTGCAGCCGTGAACCGCGACCGTTCGAAAGGATGTAGGTCATGATGTCGAGCGCCGGTTCGTCTGCGGAGTATGCAGGCGAGCCCATCCAGACCATATAAAGACGCGGGAGTTGAACCGAATCTTCATACTTCGCTCGCTTTTCGCCCTCGATCTTCGGCATGGCATGGTTAGGACGCTTGATCTCATCGCCGCCTGGGATCGGGCCGAAATATTTCTCTACCCATGTGCGTGCGAGCTTTTCGTCGAAATCGCCAGAGATCACGAGTGATGCGTTGTTGGGAACGTAGTACTGACGGAAAAACGATTGGACGTCGTCCATCGTGGCTGCGGAAAGGTCTTCGAGCGAGCCGATGGTCGTCCAGTTGTACGGGTGATCTTTCGGATAGATGGTGGCAAAGATCTTTTCGAATGCCGTGCCGTAAGGCTGATTGTCGTAACGCTGACGGCGTTCGTTCTTTACAACATCTCGCTGATTGTCGAGCTTTTCCTGCGTCATCGCTTCGAGAAGCCCGCCGAGACGGTCGGCTTCCATGAAAAGGGCTAGCTCAAGAAAATTCGACGGAACCGACTGAAAATAGTTCGTGCGGTCGGGGTTGGTTGAACCGTTGATGGTTGCTCCGATCTCCTGCAGGGGCTTGAAGTAATCGTCATTATAGTTCTTGGACCCCTGGAACATCATGTGTTCGAAGAGATGGGCAAAGCCGGTGCGGCCTACGACCTCGTTCTTGGAACCGACGTGGTACCAGAGGTTGACGGCCACGATAGGCGTGGTCTTGTCCTCGTGGAGGATCACACGGAGGCCGTTTTTCAGTTTGTATTCCTTTACGTTAAGTGCGGGAAGGCGGTTGGTGTTTTGTGCAAACATGCTTGTTGTCATTACTAGGGACATCAAAAACAGGCCTGCGAAAATCTGCTTTAATCGCATTACTAGCTCCTTTCTGTATGGTTATCGGTTGGCGAAACGGGCGTCCGCCCGACACCATTTCTTGATGTGTCCGGAAACGCCTGTTTTTCAGTTACTGAATTATTACGCAGGAAAACCTGCTAGGTTTCACTCTTAGCCAATGCGGCTATCCGCTTACGATCGGATACGACGACGCCGCCGGGTTTCTCGATAGTTATCGCAAACAGGCCGGGGTTCCGCGTCTTGAGCCGCGCGTCGATCGGGATTATCGCCTCGCCGTCGGCTGTTATATCAAAGATACCGCCGTCGATCGGGGTCTTATCGCCTTGGTTCTCTTCAAAGATCCAGAGTTGATAAGTCTCTTGCGACGGGTCGTTGGCGGGTAACCCGCGTACGCGTATGTAGCCGGACTGCCTCTCATCACTCCAGACGATGTCGCCTGCGACGCTGCCGATCTCAGGGACGTTGCCCTTTCCGATCTCCGCTCGCTGGACATCGGGTGCCTGTGCTAGCAGCTGCTGCAGCTGCTCGCCAGGAGAGAGAACCTTTTCAACTTCGGGTGTCGGCGTCGGTACGGCAGCGATGTCTTGAGCCTGTCGTGTTGTGTAAAGATTGACGGCAAGAGCTATACACGCTGCAGCGGCGACCAGCCATCCTAATGAGTTCCACCACGAACCGCCGCTGTTTGCCTCGTCAGCGGCAGTCGCAGGGGCGGGGGCATTTGCACGGGCTTTTTGTTCGTCAAGCTCGTCGAAGTAGCGTGCGGCGTCGGCTGTTATACGTGACCTCAGGTGCGCAGGCATTTCGGCTGTCTGATCGATGCCGACCATTGAGATAGCGGCGGCCGTAAGCTCAATGCTGTTCTCCCTGCCCGCAGGCGATGCCGATTCGAGGCTCGCAAGTTCGCGCTCCTCGGCCTCAGATAGGCCGTAGGTTGCTTGCTGGATCAGAAGGTCCAGCATTCTTTCTTCGTTTACATTGCTCATGCTGATACCTCCTTTCCAGAATTAATATCACCGATTCCCATTATCTCTCGTGCCTGAATAATGCCCCGTCGTGCATGTGTTTTGACGGTGCCCAAAGGCATCCCCGTTGCATCCGCGATCTCTTGATGTGACAGCCCATGAACGATCGAAAGCTGAAGCACCTTCCGCTGTTCCGGCCGCAGTTCACGAAGGGCTTCGAAAGCCTCGCGAGCCTCGAGTGAGATCTGCATCTCACGATCGGCCGTGTTTGACGGCTCGGTCAAAACATCTTCGAGTGAATCGGGTGCGAGCCGCCGCTGGGACAGTCGGATTCGGTCGATCAAACGGCGGCGGGCGATCATTGCTACGAACGTCGTTTCGGATGCCTGCGTGCCGTCAAAACGTGCGGCGTTCTTCCAAACGTCGATAAAGATCTCCTGCACCGCGTCCTCGGCGTCGTCCGAATTTCGGAGCATTCGCCGGGCGAGTGACCATACGAGTCCACCATAGGTTTTCAGACAGTCCTGCACTGCTGTCTGATCGCCGTCAGCAACTCGCTCAAGGATAGTTTTGGATACCATAATGTCAGGCTAAGTATCTCTAAACTACCTTATTTCGCTTCCATATGCCAAGTGTTGACTACCCGGCTTTACTAGGGTGACACCGCGGGTGAAACCTCGTCACCCTTCAGTGTAGATTTCGCTCAGAACATGAATTTGGTTTTAAATCTCAGGAGCGCCGTGCGACCAGTTTTGAGATGATGAAGATGATCACAAGTGCGAAAGTTGTTGCAGCTGAGATAAGGCAAAACTGGCAGAAGGCTTTGAGCACGAATGCCTGAAGGTATAGAAGCCACAGTGTGAAGATCGCCATACCGACGGCCTGAAGGCCGAAGAGCATCCATGCCACGCGATTGCCGTAAGCAGCAAGCACCGCAAGTGAGAAGGCGGCAAAATAGGCGGCGGCCCCGAAACCCGCTAGCGGAATCCCGGCGATCTCAGCGTAGGGGCTCGTTAGAACGCTCTCGCAGCCGGTTATGAGGCTGCAGGGCACGGGCTCGGCCGTAAAATGATGCACAGTAAGATAAACGGAATCGGCGAGGCCAAGAAGCGCTGCGATCGTGCCGGCGATCGCAAATTTGACCGACGGCACGCCGGTGAGTTCGTTTATCTCAGAGGTTTCTGTCATTACTCGGATGCAGTGTTGGCGGCTGGCGCAGTAGCCGCATTCTGATTTTGCTCGGCGGGCTTTGCGGTTGCCTGGAGCTCAGCGTCAATTATCTGGCGCAGCGACTGAACGTTGACCTGAGGATATGGCACTGCTCGGCCATTTATGAAAATGGTCGGGGTCGAACTTACTCCCATCGCCTGTCCGCGTTGCAGATCGGCGTCGACACGCGAGCGTGCCTGCATGCTGTTCACGTCAGCTTTGAACTTCTCCATGTCGAGCCCGATCTTTTGAGCATAGCCCATCCAGGTTTCGCGATAATTCGGGTCGTTCGCCCAAAGGTGCTGGTTCGAATAGAGCTGATCCTGCATCTGCCAGTACTTGGTCGCGCCTTGGAGTCCTGCCGCCTCGTTCACGATCGCGGCGTTATATGACTTGTCGTGCATCTGCAGCGGGAAATGGCGATAAATGAACTGAATCCGGCTGCCGTATACGGATTTGATCTCTTTCAGAATAGGATGAGCCTGTGCGCAGCTTCCGCATTGGTAGTCGGCGAACTCTTCGACCGTGACGGTCGCGGTGGGCGAGCCCATCATATTTACGCCGATCGGGGCTCCGGGCGGTGCATTTACAGGAGCGCGTGTCGCAGTGTTGGCGTTTGCCAAACTGTTCGCTGTGCCGGAGCTTCCTGATGAGGACGATGAATAGAGCCAGATGCCGGCGATTACCGCGATAACGGCAACGCCACCGATAATGACAAGCGGCATTCCGCCGCTCTTGGGTTCCTGTTTTTTCATTGGTTCACTCTAAAGCTATTTTACCGCACGAAGCTTGTTTGAGCTTGCACGCTGAGGCTCGAGCGCTTGATATGCCTCTTTGGCCTTTAAATAGATGCCGTCGGCATCGAGCCCGTATTTCGCGAGGAGCAGAGCGGCTTCGCCGTGGGTGACGATACGATCGGGCACGCCCATTCTCACAACTTTTACACTTTGCTGCAGGCCTTTGGATTCGAGCAATTCCATTACTGCCGATCCGAAACCGCCGGCGAGATACGCCTCTTCTACAGTAATGATGAGTCGATGGTCTTTAACAAGGCCTGTCAGAAGCGCTTCGTCTAAGGGTTTGACGAAGCGCGCATTTACAACGGTTGCATCGATCCCCGCTTTCGTCAAACTTTCGGCCGCTTCTAACGCGGGCTTGACCATTGACCCGATCGCGACTATCGTGACGTCTTCACCCTCGCGGAGAACCTCGCCCTTTCCGATCCCGATAGTTTGCGCCGGCGCGCTGATGTCCACGCCTTCGCCGTTGCCACGCGGATAACGGAGTGCCGCCGGGCCGTCGTGTTCAATGGCGGTCAACATCATGTCGCGCATCTCGCCTTCGTTTTTCGGCGCCATCAGTACGATATTCGGATAGCCGCGGAGGTATGCGATGTCGAGCAGGCCATGATGCGTGGGGCCATCGGCACCGACAATGCCGGCCCGGTCCATCGCGAAAGTTACATTGAGGTTTTGCAGGCAGACGTCATGGATGACCTGATCGAAGCCGCGCTGCAAGAATGTTGAATAGATGGCCGCAACGGGCTTAAGCCCCTCGCACGCCATACCGGCGCAAAAGGTGACCGCGTGCTGTTCGGCAATGCCTACGTCATATGCACGGTCGGGGAACTTTTCGAGCACCTTGTCGATACCTGTTCCGTCCGGCATCGCGGCTGTGAGTGCGACAATCGTTTCGTCCTTCTCCATTAGCTCGCAAAGAGTGTTGCCGAAGACGCTCGTGTAGGTTGGCGGCGCCACTTTGGTGGACTTCGGGGAAAGCCCCGTTTCCGGGTCAAAAGGCCCCGTAGCATGGTACGCGTAGTAATTCTTCGCCGGATTCGGGAAGCCTTTGCCCTTGGTGGTCAACGCGTGCACGATGACTGGACCGTCGTCGACAAGCTTGGCTGATTCGAGCGCACGAACGAGCATCGGTACGTTATGGCCGTCTACGTAACCGATATATTTGAACCCTAGTTCGTTAACCAACGCACCGGGGAGTACGGCGGCTGCGATCGCGTCCTTGAAAGATTTTGCAGCACGTCGAAGCGTTTCGCCGATCCTAGGAACACTTTCGAGTGCGTCGCCGATCTCGTCTTTGATGTGCTGATAGCTCTGAGCTTCTTTAATTCTATTCAAGTAACCACTCAGGGCGCCGACTGCGGGTGCGATCGACATTTCATTGTCGTTCAGCAGGACAATCAGCCGGGATTTGAGATGGCCGGCCTGGTTAATGGCCTCCATTGCCATTCCGCCCGCGAGGGACGAGTCGCCGATCAGCGCGCAGACGTGAAAGTCCTCGTCTTTCTGATCGCGAGCTACAGCCATTCCGAGAGCGGCGGAAAGTGATGTGGATGCGTGGCCGGCACCAAATGTGTCGTACTCAGATTCGCCTCGGCGAAGGAAACCTGAAAGTCCGCCGTACTGTTTGATGGTGTGCAACTCGTCTCGACGACCGGTCAGGATCTTGTGTGCGTATGCTTGATGGCCTACGTCCCAAACGAGGCGATCGTTGGGCGTGTCAAATACATAGTGCATTGCCACGGCAAGTTCTACGGCACCGAGTGAGGCGCCGGTATGGCCGCCAACGCGCGAGCACGTGTCGATGATGAACTGCCGCACCTCATCTGCGACCTCTTGCAGGTCGTCAACGCGAAGTTGCCGCAGGTCGGCGGGCGAGTTGATCTCGTTGAGAAATCTCATTTACTAAACATCCCCTATGATCCGGATCAAAGCCTCGATTTTAGCTTCTCCGGCGTTTTTGTTCAATCCAATAGCCGTATTCGGTAATCGGTCGCCCGCGGATGTTTTACGTTTCTTTACAATAACTTTCGGCTAATTACATCCCGACCGCATCTTAATAAACAATGGCGAAAGCCAAATCATTCGAAAAGAGGTAAACGATATGTCATTAAAAAATAGAGTTCTAGCAGGTTTCACAGTGGCCGTTGCGGTCGGAGCTTTCGCCGTTTCCGGGTCAGCACAGGACACAACGGTAACAGGTGCAGCCGGCGTAGAAAAACGTCAGAAGGCCGAGCGTGGAGCAAAGCGTGAAGGTATGCATAAGCGCGGCGGCAAAGCCGGATTTCGTGGTATGCGTGGCGGTATGGGCTTTCGCGGGATCGAGTTGACGGACGCTCAGAAAGAGCAGATGAACACGATCCGTGAAGCTAATCGTCAGGATTCGTCAGTCCGTGAGGAAATGCGTTCGATCATGCAGGCACGCCGTGCCGGTACGATAACGGAAGACCAGAAGGCACGTGCAGAAGTTCTTCGTGCACAGAACAAGCAGCACAGCGAAACGGTTCGCATTCAAATGGAAGCGGTCTTGACGGCAGAGCAGAAAGCTCAGCTTGAAACACGCCGCCAGGCGATGCAGCAGCGGATGCAGGAAAGAATGCAGAAAATGCAGGAACGCCGGCAGCAGCGTCAGCAAACGCAGCCGAGCGGAAACTAGTTCGACTCGTACTCCTTTGTTCAAGCGGCTTTCGGGCCGCTTTTTTTGTGAAAAAATGGGCCCGCGACAGTAGACGCAGACCCGTTTTGTTGTAAGTGCGTGAGATATCAGCCGATGAACAGTTCTTCTTCGGTGTATGCCCGGTCGATCCGTTTTGGAGCTGGGGCGAACAACACCTCGAGCCCTTTTTTGACGCCCGCCATTACTGCGGCTATCTCACGAGCTGGCTCAACGATCTTCTTCTGAACGTAATCCGTCGTATCGACCACCTGCATTTGTGTGCGGTCGATCGTTCGGCTGACGAGTGCGACTTTATCCCGCGCCGTGACGGCCGTTTCGCCGACCAACATCTTGAGTTCCGCGACCTCATCTTTGATAAGCTCGGTCGATTCTGCAAGATATTTCGTCGCGGTCGAAAGATTGGCGGAAACCTCGGTAAAGTGCACCGACATTTCTCTGCCTTGCAGGCTGATGTCGTTGACCTTACCGATGAGGGGTTCCACTTTCTCTTCGAGGTTCTTGACCGTCGTGACAACCTTTCGCACGGTCATCGCTATGGCGATCAGAGCGATGGCCATCACAATGAAACAGACCGCGATCACGATCGATGCGATCATCATCCAGAACTGCGGATCATTTGCTTGCATACACCCTACTTAGTTGTATCTTCGTCATTGACGGGATACGCCGGCCGCCCCTCGGTGATCGATCGCGACTCGGTTCGACGCTTTTCTGCAGAATAAGCTTCTTTACCGGCTTCGACTGCCGCGGTGAACGGATTGGCACTGCGAGCGGCGGCGGATCGTGCTTTTTCGCCAAGCTCGCCGGCCTTTTCCTGTGCAGTGTGGACCAGTTCGCTAGCCCTTTCACGCGACACTTCATAATATTCGCCTGCTCTTTCCTGTAATTGCCCGGCTGTTTCCTTGCCTTTCTCGATACCTTTGCGAGTAGCATCTGCGATGTCGCCGCGTAGTTCCACACCCGATTTCGGTGCGAACAGTAACGCAACCACTGCGCCGATGCCGCCGCCGATCAATAAATAAGTCAGCTTGGTTGATGCACTGGCTTCTTCTCTTTCAAATTCGTGTCTCATAATATTCTCCCACGACACACCGGGTGTATCGAATTCTGATTTTTACTTCCTGATTTAATAAATATAACAAAAGGGAAGGTTTAGGACAATATCTTTTTGCCGTAAACCGCCATTACCTAGCTGTTAAATGCTTTCGCTAAACCTATTTGCTACAATCTGAGTTCGCTTTTTTGTATGAATTTAGACCTAATACGCAATTTTTCCATTATCGCTCACATCGACCACGGCAAATCGACGCTGGCGGACCGGATCCTGCAGCTAACGGGAGCCGTTGCTGATCGGGATATGGAAGAGCAACTGCTCGACAACATGGACCTCGAGCGTGAGCGCGGGATCACGATCAAGTCGCACGCGGTGAGACTCGATTACAAAGCGAAAGACGGCCAGCAGTACGTTTTGAATCTGATCGACACGCCGGGGCACGTGGACTTTTCGTACGAAGTGTCGCGCTCGCTGTCGGCGTGTGAAGGGGCGTTGCTGGTTGTCGACGCCTCGCAGGGGGTCGAGGCTCAGACGCTTGCAAACACATATTTAGCGATAGAGAACGACCTTGAACTTGTGCCGGTGCTGAACAAGATCGATCTGCCATCGGCTGAACCTGACCGGATCCGCGAACAGATCGAGAACATTGTGGGGCTCGATGCGAGTGAGGCGGTGCTGACGTCCGCGAAGACGGGTATTGGCGTGGACGAGGTGTTGGAAGCGATCGTAAAAAAGGTCCCCCCGCCGAAAGGTGACCGCGACGCGCCGCTAAAGGCTCTGATATTCGATAGTTGGTATGACTCGTATCGGGGCGTGATCGTCCTTTTTCGGGTTATCGACGGCACGATCAAAAAGGGCACGAAGATAAAGTTTTTCAATACGGGGCGCGAGTATCTGACCGAGACGATCGGGGTCAATAAACCGCGGCCGACGCCGATCGGTGAGCTTGGCCCGGGCGAGGTCGGGTTTCTTACCGCTTCGATCAAGACGGTTGCGGATGTGCAGATCGGTGACACGATCACGGAAGCGGCTCGGCCGGTTGATACGCCTTTTCCGGGGTTTCAAGAAGTTAAGCCGATGGTCTTTGCGGGGCTTTATCCGACCGATTCTGCTCAATACGAAGACCTGCGCGACGCGATGGAAAAGCTCCGGCTGAATGATGCGTCGTTCTTCTTTGAACCCGAATCGTCGACCGCGTTGGGATTCGGGTTTCGCTGCGGATTTCTCGGTTTGCTGCACATGGAGATCGTTCAGGAACGGCTTGAGCGAGAATTCAACCTTGACCTGATCACAACGGCGCCGGGTGTTCGATACCGCGTCACGACGACAGACGGGGCGGTTGCCGAGATCGATTCCCCGTCGAAAATGCCGGACACCGGACGCATCACGAAGATCGAAGAGCCGTTCATCGATGCGACGATACTCACGAATGACACCTTCCTCGGCGGAATATTGCCGCTGCTGGATGAAAAACGGGGCGTGCAGAAGCGATTCGAGTACGTGACGAAGGATCGCGTCATGCTCGTTTATGAATTGCCGTTGAATGAGATCGTACTCGATTTTTACGATCGGCTGAAAAGCGTTTCGCGAGGTTACGCGTCACTTGATTACCATCTGTCGGGATATCAACAGAGCAAGTTGGTAAAGCTGGACATTCTTGTTTCCGGAGAACCCGTCGATGCCCTGTCACTCATTCTTCATTCTGACACCGCTGCCGCGAAAGGACGCTTGCTTGCAGCGAAGATGAAGGAACTTATCCCACGGCAGATGTTTGAGGTGCCCATCCAGGCAGCCATCGGCACCAAAGTGATCGCCCGGGAAACCGTAAAGGCGATGGGCAAGAACGTCACAGCCAAATGCTACGGCGGCGACATCTCGCGTAAACGCAAGCTTCTTGAGAAGCAGAAAGAGGGCAAGAAACGGATGAAAAAAGTCGGCCGCGTAGAGATCCCACAGGAAGCTTTTTTGGCGGTATTGAAGGTGAACGAGGGTTAAGATCATCCGGTCTCGCAGAGCATTCTACTCCGCCCAGTCTTCGTAAGCTCAACACATAGGCAGTGCGACAGAGCTAAACCTTTACATCAACACAATATGTTGGGCCGATAGGTGCCGTTTTCCGCGCTGTTTGCAGGCGAAATGCGCCCGTGACGACCCCTAAATAAAGCAATACCAGTGCTTATAATTTTCTTTCAAAACCACTACATTTTGTATTGACAAACTGTTACAGACACCATATATTCTATATCCACTGCAGGCGACACGCTCACTGCAAAAAACAAAATCATACAGATTTTCGCATTCGCTCGCGACTCTACATATAGACGCGAATAGGGATAGTTTTCCCCAAACAAAACTCCCGTAAGCTTGAAAAAAGGAGACTCCACCTAAGACCATATGGACACATTTATCGCCCCATCCTCAACAGCCGCCACACGCCAACCGGACGAATCTACCCAGTCGACAATGCAGGTACGCAAACGCAACGGTTCCCTGGAACCCGTCGACATAAACAAGATCGTCAAGGCCGTTTCGCGCTGCTGCACGGGCCTCACAAGTGTTGACACGCTCAGAGTTGCTACCAAGACCATTAGCGGGCTCTACGACGGTGCCACCACGAAAGAACTCGATAAATTGTCTATCCAAACAGCCGCCGGCCTCATCTTTGAGGAACCCGAATACTCCCGCCTCGCAGCTCGTCTCCTTAACCAATACATAGAAAAAGAGGTCCGCAACCAAGAAATTCACTCTTTTTCGCAATCCATAGCATTTGGCGTCCGCGAAGGCCTCATAGCCCCGCGTGTCGTCAAATTCGTCTCGGACAACAGCCGCAAGCTCAACGACGCAATCGACCAGACCCGCAACGATCTATTCGAATTCTTCGGCCTCCGTACCCTTTACGATCGTTACCTCCTGAAAAATCCCGTGACGCGCGACGTCATCGAGACCCCGCAGTTCTTCTGGATGCGCGTCGCTTGCGGCCTGTCCGAAACGCCCGGCGAAGCTATCGAGCTTTACAGACTTTTCTCTTCGTTGGAATACGTTCCCTCGACCCCGACCCTTTTTAATTCCGGCACTAAGCACGAACAACTTTCATCATGCTTTTTGCTTGATTCACCCCAAGATAGCCTCGAGAGCATCTATGCAAAATACTCTGACGTCGCCATGCTGTCCAAATTCTCGGGCGGTATCGGCATCGCGTATCACCGTGTTCGCTCGCAGGGCTCACTCATTCGTGGAACCAACGGCCATTCAAACGGCATCGTCCCGTGGCTCAAGACGCTCGACTCATCCGTCGCGGCCGTAAACCAAGGCGGAAAGCGAAAAGGCGCAGCCTGCGTCTATCTTGAAACCTGGCACGCCGATATAGAAGATTTCCTCGAGCTCCGCGACAACACCGGCGATGACGCCCGCCGCACCTACAACCTCAACACCGCAAATTGGGTCTCGGACCTGTTTATGCGCCGGGTCGAGGCCGATGGGATGTGGTCGCTCTTTGATCCCAAGATCGTCCCGCATTTCCCCGACATCTACGGTGACGAGTTTGAAAAAGCCTATACCGAAGCGGAGACCGAGGGCCTGTTCACCAAGCAGGTGAAAGCTCGCGACCTCTATGCCAAGATGATGCGAACGCTCGCCCAGACCGGCAACGGTTGGATGACCTTCAAAGACGCGAGCAACAAAAAATCGAACCAAACCGCACGACCTGACAACGTCATTCATCTTTCAAATCTTTGCACGGAGATCCTCGAGGTCACTAGCGACGGCGAAACGGCAGTATGCAATCTTGGCTCGATAAACGCTGCCCGGTATATTAAAGATGACGGATTCGATTTCGATAAACTCCGCCGCAATGTCCGGCTCGCAGTACGTCAGCTCGACCGCGTCATTGACCTGAACTATTACGCTATTCCTTCAACCGCCGTTTCGAACGGGCGCTGGCGCAACATCGGGCTTGGCCTGATGGGGTTACAGGACGTGTTCTTTCAGCTTCGGATGGCGTTCGATTCTGACGAAGCCCGCAATCTTTCGGCAAAGATCCAAGAAGAGATATATTTCGCGGCACTCGACGCCTCGGCTGATCTCGCAAAGGTAAAAGGTGCACATCCAGCATTTCCGGAAACGCGAGCCGCCGAAGGCAAACTGCAGTTCGACCTGTGGGGCGTGGTTCCCGAAGACACCGCCCGTTGGGATGCCCTTCGTGTAAAGATCAAGAAGCACGGACTTCGCAACTCGCTGATGATCGCCATCGCGCCGACTGCGACGATCGCGGCAATTTCGGGCAGCTACGAGTGCATCGAACCGCAGGTGTCGAACCTGTTCAAACGCGAAACGCTGTCCGGCGATTTCGTCCAGGTCAATAAATATCTAGTCCGCGAGCTCAAAGCTATCGGCCTTTGGAACGAAGATATTCGCAGAAAGATCAAGCTATCCGAAGGTTCCATACAGGCGATCGAAGAGATCCCTGCCGACATCCGTCAGATCTACCGCACGGCATGGGAAGTTCCAATGCGTTCGCTCGTCGACATGGCCGCCGATCGCGGTGCGTTCATCGACCAAAGCGCTTCGCTCAACCTGTTTATGGAAAGCCCATCGATCGGTAAGCTCTCGTCAATGTATATGTATGCGTGGCAAAAGGGGCTGAAAACTACGTACTACCTGAGATCGCGACCGGCAACGAAGATCAATCAGGTCGAGGCTGGGCAGCAGAAAGCAGTCGAGCCGATCGTCCCCGAGGTGCGTGCGTATTCCGAAGAGGAAGCTCTGGCCTGCTCTCTCGAAAACCCCGACGCCTGCGAAGCCTGTCAATAATCTAACTATCCCCACACGCGACTGTTGTCGCCAAGTGAACCTATGCTTTTAGAACCAGGATTTAACCTTACATTGCGTCCGATGAAGTACCCGGACTTTTATGAGATGTATCGCAATGCGATCAAGAACACTTGGACGGTCGAGGAAGTCGATTTCTCGATGGACGTAACTGACCTGCGGGCGAAGATGACTCCGGCAGAGCGTCATTTGATCAATCGCTTGGTGGCGTTCTTCGCGACCGGCGATTCAATCGTTGCGAATAACCTCGTTCTAAATCTCTACAAGCACATCAACGCCCCAGAGGCGCGGATGTATCTTTCGCGGCAGCTTTACGAAGAAGCGTTGCACGTGCAGTTTTACCTGACGCTGCTCGACACCTACATCCCTGAGCACAAAGAACGCGAAGCGGCGTTTGCGGCGATCGAGAACATTCCGTCGATCCGTAAAAAAGGCGAGTTTTGCTTGAAATGGATCGAATCGATCAACGATCTGCAGACCCTGGAGACCAAAGACGACCGTCGGCGGTTCTTGCTTAATCTGATCTGTTTCGCATCGTGCATCGAAGGGCTGTTCTTCTTCGCGGCGTTTGCGTACGTTTACTTCCTCCGTTCAAAGGGCCTGCTGCACGGACTTGCCTCCGGCACGAATTGGGTATTTCGCGACGAATCAGCGCATATGAATTTTGCGTACGAGGTGGTGACGAAAGTGCGTGCGGAAGAGCCCGACCTATTCGACGCAGAGATGGAAAGGCAGGTCGCGGTAATGCTCGATGAGGCAGTCGATTGTGAGCTGCAGTTTGCAGAAGACCTCCTGAGCGGTGGTGTCGCGGGGCTGTCCGTTTCAGATATGCGGCAGTATCTAGAGTACATCGCCGACCAACGACTAGCGATGCTCGGCATCAACAAGGTGTACAAGGCGAAGAATCCATTCTCATTTATGGACCTGCAGGACGTTCAGGAACTAACTAACTTCTTCGAACGCCGCGTCTCCGCCTATCAAGTCTCAGTTGCGGGTGAGGTCAGCTTCGGCGAAGCTTTCTAAGCGACGGTAGATGCGGAAATATGTCTCGCTATATACGGTCATCGGAGCACTGGGCGTATTCGCCGGGTTAGTAGGCTTTTCAAAGACATTCATTTTCCCTGTCGCGACAGGAACTTTCACCGCACCGTTGATCATTTATGTTCACGGTGCGTTCACTTTTGCTTGGGTGTTTCTGTTCCTGGTTCAGGCGACCCTGATCAAGGCAGAGAACTGGCGTCTGCATATGACGCTGGGCATGTTCGGATTGTTCGTGGCTCTCGGCACCGCATTCACGATTCCATTCGCGGGCAAGTTTCAGGTCGAGCGCGAACTCGCGGCAGGATTTGGGGACACCGCGATCTCATCGATCGTCGGAACCTTCACAGCCGCCGCGATCTTCCTGGGATTTACGCTCGCGGGCCTCTGGTTTAGGGCGAGGCCTGAGATCCACAAGCGCCTGATGCTTATCGCCACCATACACGTTTTGTGGCCCGCCTGGTTTCGGTTTCGGCACTATTTTCCGGGCGTTGAACCGCCCGAGATCTGGTTTGCACTGCTGCTTGCAGATTCACTTTTCATCTTTGCCTGGATCTGGGACTACCGTCAAAACGGCCGCATCCACCCGGTCCTGCTATTCGGCTCACTGTTCGTCATGGCAGCCCACACCTTCGAAACCTTCGCCTTCGACAGCGGCCCGTGGCGAGCGACAGCGCGAGCAATATGGTCCCTCTTCTAATGTCTGACTCCAGTACGATTTCAGGTATGGGTGTCCGATTCATATAATGTCAGATATGAACGGACAAATCACTGAATTCATTAAGCATCATTATCGGCATTTTAATGCGGCGGCTTTGGTGGACGCGGCGGAGGGGTATCGGCGGCATTTAGATGGCGGCGGGAAGATGATGATCACGCTGGCGGGGGCGATGTCTACGGCGGAGTTGGGTCTGAGCTTGGCGGAGATGATCCGGCAGGATAAAGTGCAGATCATCTCGTGTACGGGGGCGAATCTTGAGGAAGATCTGTTCAATTTGGTGGCCCATGATTATTACGAGCGGGTGCCGAATTGGCGAGACCTGACGGCTGAGGACGAGCAGGCGCTGCTTGACCGGCATATGAACCGCGTGACCGACACGTGCATACCTGAACACGAAGCCATGCGGCGACTTGAGAAGGCGATGGTCGAGGTTTGGACTCGTGCCGAGGCTGAGGGCGAGCGTTATTTTCCGCATGAGTTCATGTACCAGGTGCTGAAAAACGGGTCGCTTGAAGAGCATTACCAGATCGATGTGAAGGACAGCTGGATGTATGCCGCAGCGGAGAAGAATCTGCCGATGGTCGTGCCTGGCTGGGAAGATTCGACGATGGGCAATATGTTCGCCGGACATGTTATTACCGGTGATGTAGAGAACGTTCACACCGTGCGAACCGGTATCGAGTATATGACCAACCTTGCCGATTGGTATACGGCGAACGCGACGGATGATTCGACGATCGGTTTCTTCCAGATCGGCGGCGGCATCGCGGGCGATTTTCCGATCTGCGTCGTGCCGATGCTTCACCAGGACCTGCAGCGCCCGAGCATCCCTGTTTGGGGCTACTTCTGCCAGATCAGCGATTCCACCACCTCCTACGGCTCCTACTCCGGCGCCGTCCCGAACGAAAAAATAACCTGGGGCAAGCTGGAAGCATCAACGCCGAAGTTCATCATCGAGTCAGACGCCTCGATCGTCGCCCCGCTTATGTTTGCTTATGTTCTGGGGTGGTAACGGAGCTCGGCCGCCCGACACCCGCGCCCCATCATCTGATTAGGTAGCGGCAGCAATGTCTTAGATCGCCGACTCGGCGTACCAAAATCACCCGTAAAGCCTCAAATCCCGTAAACACGGCCTCATATCGCACACGCAGCGTCTTGAACCGGCCGCGCGGAAGGTCTGTGCGCCTGAGCGGAAGGTCGGTGCGCTTCTGCGGAAGGCAGTGCGTCCGCGCGGAGAGTCGGTGCGCTCGCGCGGAAGGTCAGTGCGCTCAGCGCGGAAGGTCGGTGCGCCCGCGCGGAAGGTCAGAGCGCCCGCGCGGAAGGTCGGTGCGCCGCGCCGGGTTAGTGCGCGGGCGCTCCGGGTCAATGCGCGGCGCTCCGGGTGAGTGCGCGGGTGCTCCGTGAGAACGCGGAGGCGCTACGGATGAACACAAACTCGCTCCGGGTCGGTCGGCTCGCGCACCGGGGGAGTGCGGAGGTGAGAATGCATCCTGAGGGTTCAGCGGGTCTTGATCCACTCGATGCGAACTGCATGATGCAGTGTATACGTGATATTTTATTAGGGTTTATGAAGGCTATCGTAACTGGTGGGGCGGGGTTTATTGGGAGTGCTGTTGTTTGGCGGCTCAATGAGCTTGGGTATGAGGATATCTTGGTTGTCGACCTGATGGATGAGACGGACAAGTGGAAGAACCTGACGCCGCTTCGATTCAGCGATTATATTGATGCATACGATTTTATCGATGACCTGGACGAGTTTCGAGACGCGTCGGCGGTTTTTCATCTAGGGGCGTGTTCGTCGACGACCGAGACGGATGCGGACTATATGATCCGCAATAATTATCAGTACACGCAGGACCTTGCGCGGTGGGCTCTCAAGAATGAGATCAGGTTCATTTATGCGTCGTCCGCGGCGACTTATGGAGACGGGTCCGCGGGGATGGACGATGGGACGGACGGGCTGCACGAACTTCGGCCGCTGAATATTTACGGGTATTCAAAGCATTTGTTTGACCTCTATGCAGCTCGGACCGGAATGTTTGACCGCATCGTCGGGCTGAAATATTTCAATGTGTTCGGGCCGAACGAGGGGCATAAGGGCGATATGCGCTCGCTGGTGAACAAGGCGTTCGACCAGATCAAGGCGACGGGAAAGCTGCAGCTATTCAAAAGTGCTCATCCCGATTATGCGGATGGAGAGTTTGGTCGGGACTTTGTTTACGTCAAGGATGCTGTGGATATGACGCTGCACTTCTTTGACGGTGCGGGGAACGGTGCGAGTGGTTTGTTTAACGTTGGGTCGGGACGGATGAACACGTGGAACGCATTGGCTGACGCGATCTTTGGTGCATTGGAAATGCCTAAGGACGTCGAGTTTATCGATATGCCAGAGCATCTGCGTGACCGGTACCAGTATCATACGCAGGCTGATCTCACGCGTATCAGCGAGGCGGGATATGCGGCGGACACGACGACGCTTGAAGCTGCGGTGACGGACTACGTTAGGGACTATCTGATCACCGGTAAATATTTGGGAGATTAGGCGATGACGCATTTCGAGAGAATTCAAATCTCAGCCGTTTTCCGGGCCGCGATCTTTGTGTCAGTGGCCTTGACACTCGGTTTGATCGCCCGGAGCCAGTTGGTGACGAGCTCTGATCTTCTTGCCACGGCGGTAGCGATCGACCTGGTCGTGACGTTGCCGGTCATCTATTTACTCTTGATCAGGAAGAGCAGTGTGCCGAAGACAACGGTGGTTCCCGTGTTTGTTGCATGCACACTCGCGGCATCTATCCTTTTGCCTGACAGCCAGACAGAATTTTTGAAGATAATAGCCACCTACGCTATTCCGGTCGCCGAGGTCGTTGTCATCGGATATCTCGGTTTTCGAATCTATAGAACGCGCGCGGCTTTTTTGGCGGAGCAAGGGGCGGGCAGAGATCTGATGGAGCGTTTGCGGAACGCATTCGTTCGCGAGCTGAAGCCGGAATTCGTGGCTCGCGCAGCCGCGTTTGAGATCAGCACTCTGATTCTCGCTTTTTGGGGTCAGCGTCGGCCCGAAGGGGTGACGTTCACTTATCATCGACGCGATTCGCCGCGAACGCTGCTAGGTGTTTTCATGGGACTGCTGGTTGCCGAGACCGCGGTAGTTCACATTTTAGTGGCGATGTGGAGCCCCATTGTTGCTTGGCTGGCGACCGCGGCGAGTGTGTATTTGCTGATCCAGATGATCGCTCATTTCCGCGGGGTGAGCAGCCGGCCGATAACGGTGACGAAGGAGAGTTTGTTCATCAGGTGCGGCATCCTGGGAGATCTCGAGGTGGACCTCAAGCTTGTTGACAGCGTCAAGCATATATCAGAGCGGGGGACGGGGGACATTTTTGAGCTTGGGACACTGGGACCACTCACGCAGGCTAATGTTTTCATAGAGTTCACGCGGCCGGTTGCGGTATACAAGCCGTTTGGATCTGTCAGCAACGTTCAGCGAATTGCGATTGCAGTTGACGAACCGGAGTCGCTTAGGGAAATTCTCTTGCGACCGTAATGTAGATCAGCAAACAATTGAGCTTAATGTAGATCAGCGAAGAATTGAGCTGCTGACGCGGGGTTCGCGCAGCCGTCCGTCCAACCCCTTCAGGCCGCGCTTTGAATTGTATACGCCGAGATCCGAGCCGGGCGGATCAGGCCGATATGTAGAGCACCTCGCCGATGAGGCCCTGGCCACCATAGCGAGCGTTGTATCGGGCGTTGTTGGCCTGCTCGTTGACGCGTCCGTCCCAAGGATCGAGGAACGAGACTGCTCTGTTGGTGCAGCGGCCCACGACGATGAAGTGACCCCCGCCGCCATTCCAATATACCAACACGATCGCGGGCTTATTTATCGCAATCTTGTTCGGCTGGATAGTGCGTGGCGTGCCACTGGCATGGAGACCCAGATGTTCGACCCGAAGGCCTTCCGCCCGTACGGCTCTGGCAAGCTGGGTAGCATATAACCCGAAGTTGGCAAACGTAGACGCCATACTGCTTTGGTCAGTCGTAAAGGCGCTAGGGTCGAGACACATCGGGCCTGAGGCAGAAACGCCTAGCGGTGCTAGGGCGTTCTGCACCGCGCTTCGGTATACCCGTTGTGCAAGATCCCACTCATCCTCGGCGAAACTCATCTGTCTTGCAATGCCACGCGCCATCCACGTGGACGCGACCCCGCAGGAGTTCATCTGGTTCTGCTTCCAGATCTGGTAAGTGCGTCCGTGGCTGTCAGTTTCAATATTGATCATACCGCCTCCAATTGGGGGAGTGTTTGAGGGACGTTATTCAGTCGCCGCCCCGCTCCGAATCGAAAATATCGGAGCGGAATTGTACCATGCTTGATGACGGTTAAGAACAACTTTTTCCATGGCCGGTTCTTATAGGTTAAGATTCTCGAGTAACGTCACTATGAAGATCTTTCACGGCACTGATAATGCGAGCATTCAGAAGCCCACGGTTTTGACGCTGGGGGTTTTTGATGGGCTGCATTTGGGGCATCAGCGGATAATGGAAACGGTGGTGGAACGGGCGCGTGCGGTGGGCGGGGTGCCGACGGCTATTACGTTCGATCCGCATCCGCGTGCCGTGCTGCATCCAGATTCAGCTCCGCCGCTGCTGCAGACGCTTGATCAGCGGCTGGCGAATCTGGAAGTGCTGGGTATCGAGCAGGCCATCGTTATCGCGTTTGACCGGGAGTTTGCGAACCAGCCGGCGGACGGATTTATTCGCGAGATCATCCATGACCGACTTCAGGCGAAAGAGGTGCACCTGGGGCAGGATTTTGCGTTCGGACGGGGCCGCGAAGGAAATATTGAGCTGCTGAGAAAGATGAGTGCGGAGCTTGCTTTCGTTGCGGAGGAGGTGCCGGAGGTGCGGCTGCGGGGCAAGCGGATCAGCTCATCCGTGATCAGGCATCTGCTGAGGGATGGGCGTGTTAATTTGGCTCGGCGGATGTTGGGAAGGCCGTACGGGGTCGAGGGCGTGATTGAACGGGGGGCCCGTCGGGGACATACTATCGGCTTTCCGACGGCGAATTTGAAACCGCACAATCGTGTGATACCGAAATTTGGCGTTTACGCCACGGCGACCTTGGTTGAGGGAGTTTGGCGGAGAAGCGTGACGAATATCGGTGTGCGGCCGACTTTTGAAAACGACGCTGAGCCTTCGATCGAATCTTATTTATTTGATTTTGACGGCGACCTTTATGGTGATGTTCTTCGTGTGAGATTTTTGCACCGGATCCGCGACGAGAAGAAATTTTCGGGCATCGACGAGTTGAGGGCGCAGATCGAGCGGGACAGCGCTCGTGCGTTGAAATATTTCACGTATGAGGGTGCGCGTAATATGCTCGACGTTCTATGATCATTTCTCTGCCTCTAGGATCTTTCCTGCTTCGATAAGCGACGCCCGGTGTTCGTCGGAAACGGTCGGGTAATGAAGGCCCATCGATTCCAGCTTTTCTACAATTACCTCTGACATCGCCAGGCGGGCGTACCATTTCTTGTCCGCGGGGATGACGTACCAAGGCGCGTCTGCGGTCGAGGTCGCGGACATTGCCGCTTCATAGGCACGCATATAATCATCCCAAAAGCCGCGTTCCTTAATATCGCCAGCTGAGAATTTCCAGTTCTTTTCCGGTTCTTCGATACGCGAAAGGAAGCGTCGACGCTGTTCGTCGCGTGAAACGTTGAGGAAGAATTTTATGATGTGGGTCCCGTTCTCGATGAGGTGGGATTCCCAGTCGCGGATCTGACGCAGGCGTTTGTTCCAGATCTCCGGATCGTTTTTGATCGAGGGCGGCAGTTGCTGGCCCTGCAGGATTGCGGGGTGCACGCGGACGACGAGGACCTCCTCGTAATGCGAACGGTTGAAGATGCCGATGCGACCGCGTTCGGGCAAGGCTCGCTGATGGCGCCAGAGGAAGTCGTGATCGCGCTCCTCGGCTGACGGCTGTTTAAAGGAGGTGACGTGGCAGCCTTGGGGGTTGAGGCCGCTCATAACGTGCTTGATCGCGCCGTCCTTACCAGCCGCGTCCATGGCTTGAAACATGATCAGGAGCGAGTAAACATCCTGGGCATATAGCATCGATTGGAGCTCTGCCATTCGCTCGATGTTTTGCCGCATATCGGCGACGCCGTCCTTCTTATCGACGGGATCGCCGCCGTCGTCGGTCGAGTATTTTGCGAGGTCGACTTTTGAGCCTTCGTCTATCCTGTATTTGTCTGTGTTCATAAGATTTGGGTATTGTGGTTGCCTTTACTATTGTGAGCACAGATTCTACCATTCAAATAATGAATATCGGCATTACGGTTTATCCGACATATGGAGGCAGCGGCATTGTTGGGTCGGAGCTCGGGCGCGATCTGGCTCAGCGCGGACACAATGTGCATTTTATCTCCTCTGTTTTGCCGACGCGGGTGACGGAACTGGGGCCGCGGGTGCATTTCCATGAAGTGGAGATGATGTCATATCCGCTGTTCGAGCATCAGCCTTACGACCTGGCTTTGGCGACAAAGATGGCGACAGTCGCGCGCGCAGAAAAGCTCGACCTTCTGCATGTTCATTACGCTATCCCGCATTCGATAAGCGCGATACTTGCGCGGGAATCGATCAAGGAAAAGCGGTATGTGCCGGTTATAACGACGCTTCACGGGACGGACATTACGCTAGTCGGAGCGGATCGGAGCTATTTGCCGATCACGCGTTACGGGCTGCAGCAGAGCGACGGGGTGACGGCGGTTTCGAAATTTCTGAAGAAGGCGACGATCGAGACGTTTGATTTTGATGAGATCGAGGTGATCCCGAATTTTATCTGCCCGGAGCACTACCGGAAGATCGAGGATTCGCCGTTGCGTGCGGAACTAGCACCGAATGGTGAGACGCTGCTGGTGCACGTTTCCAACTTTCGCTCGGTTAAGCGGCCGGCGGACTGCATTGATATTTTGCTGCACGCCGTTCAGAAGGGTGAGGATGTGCGACTGGTGATGGTTGGTGACGGTCCGGAACGCTCGGCGGTGAAGTATCGTGCAGAGCAGAGCGGCATTGCTGATCGGACGATATTTGTGGGCAAGCAGGCGAACATTCCTGATTACCTTGGAGTTTCGGACATCTTTTTGCTGCCATCTGAACTCGAATCATTTGGCCTTGCGGCGCTGGAGGCGCAGGCGTGTGAAGTTCCGGTGGTGGCGACACGAATCGGCGGCATACCTGAGGTGGTCACCGAGGGCGAGACAGGGTTTTTGAGCGACATCGGCGACATCGAGAAAATGGCTGCGGACACCATAAGGCTCGTGCGTGACCCTGAGATGCGTGAGGCGTTTGGTAAGCGTGGCCGGCAGTTGGCCGTTGAGCGATACAGCACCGAAAAGATCATTCCGCAGTACATCGCTTTTTATGAAAGCGTCCTGAACCGGTCTCAGACCGCCGCCGCAGTTTAATTAATGATCAAAAGATATATGCACAAACGGGAGCGGCATTTTGCGCTCCTGAACGATAACCGCACCGTTCAGCCTTTTGAATGGGGAACGGAGTTCGTTTGCGGCGACATCAATGGTGACGACCCGCGGGCGGCGCTTTCGAGATTTTCGCGTGAGGCGATCGCCAATAGCGATGATTATTTTGCGGCGCCGAAGGAGGTGGAATTCCGGCTTGAGGCGCGGTTGTTCCCTTCGACGGCTTCGTTGAGCGCTGAGGAGCTTGCGAAGCCGGTGGAACAGGTCGAGCTGCCGGTCCTTACTTGGGAGAGTGCTCTTGCAACGCCGTCGGTTGAGAACAACACGGCGTATGCGACTTATTTTCCGCACGAGAATAAGAAAGCTGCCGTGGTTATTTTGCCGCATTGGAATGCTAAGGCGGGGACATATTTTGACCTGGCGAAATATTTGAATAAGGTTGGGATCGGGGCGCTTCGGCTTACACTTCCTTACCATGAAGAGCGTATGCCGCCGGAGCTGGAACGGGCTGATCATCTGGTGTCGCCGAATATCGGAAGGTCAGTGCAATCGATCAGGCAGGCTGTGGCGGACACGCGTGCGGCGGTCGCGTGGCTGCGGCAGCAGGGGTATGAAAAGGTCGGGGTTGTCGGGACGAGCATCGGTTCGTGTGTATCGTTTTTGGCATTTGTGCACGACCGATCGATCGACGCGGCGGTGTTCAATCATGTGTCTGGGTACATGGCGGACGTCGTGTGGCACGGGCTCTCGACCTATCATGTGCGTGACGGGTTTGGGGATAAGATCGAACTGGAAGAATTGAGAGAATTTTGGCTGCCGGTTTCGCCAATGGCTTATATGAAGAAGCTGGCGGCTCTTCCGCCGCGGCCGCAGCGATATATCTATACGCTCTACGATCTAAGCTTCCCGGTGCATTTGTCGCGCGAGGTGTTGGACGAGTTGACCCGGCACAAGATCAAGCACAGCCGTTCATCGATTCCCTGCGGGCATTATACGCTGGGCGAGAAGCCGTGGGTTTATATCGATGGGTATAAGATCATTCGGTTTTTGCATAAGAATTTGAAGTAGCCCGGCTGCCGCAAACCTGTTCGCGCTCGTTTGGAACAGTGTTAAACTTCCGTCATCCGATGAGCCCAGTTCCCGATAAACTAAGCCAAACTATTGACGACGCGCTCGAGCTTTTGCTGGCTCGGGCGGGGGAGTCGCGCGGGCTTTTGGCGCGTGATGTTCGTCCGCGGATCGAGAAGGCGCTGGACAAATATCTTTTCGTAGATGAACCAGGCGCGGGGCGAGCGGAGGTGCAGAGTTTTATCGGCGAGATACGTGCTGATGATCTCTGCTTGATAATCGCTTGCGAACGCGGGGACGAGAAAGCGTGGGAGGACCTGGTCGCAGGGTTTGATGCGACGGTCAAATCGGCGGCTCGAAAGATCTCGGCGAATGCGGAAGACGCTGAGGACCTCGCGAGTTCGATCTGGGCTGAGCTTTACGGTTTGCGGCAGGACGCGGAGGGCAATAGGAAAAGCAAGCTGGCATATTACTCGGGGCGGGGGTCGTTGGGAGGGTGGCTGAGGGCGGTGGTTGCACAGCTCGCGGTGGACCAATTTAGGAAGCAGTCGAAGTTGGTACAGCTTGAGGAAGACCGTGAATTCGATGTGCTGGCGAATGAACTGCCGAACTCGCAGAACGGGCTTGTTGCTCAGCATGAGAACCCTGAAGAGATAATGACGGAGAGCAGGACTGCAGCGGACATTGCTGCGGCGCTCGGTTCTGCGATAGCGGCGTTGGCGGACGAGGACCGGCTGATACTGAAGCTCTATTATTTTGAAGATTCGAAACTGAAGGACATCGCCGCGACATTTGGGTTTCATGAGGCGACCGCGAGTCGGCGTTTGGCACGCCTGCAGGCGGATATCCGGAAATTGGTGCAGAGCTTGCTTAAAGCAGAATATGGGTGGAACGATGGCGAGATCGACCGGTATCTGTATGAAAACGCTGATAAAGCGGGCGTGAATTTTGAGAAGATGCTTGCGATCGCTTTGATAGTTATGGCGATGCAAGATTTTTGGTCCTGAATCGTTCTTAAGACGGGTCACGAAACCCAAAAATCGCTTGCGGCGGGCGTTTTACAATACCGGGAACGTCCGCCGGGAAGCGAGAAATTAGAAGATGGCAACTGGATTCGACAGAGAGATAGACGCGCTTCTGCGGGCAAAGGGCAAGACCCGGCTCGCGGCGGGACCGCGCTCGCTTGATGTCGAACATATTGATGCGGATGAGATCAGCGCGTTTGTCGAAAACGTGATGCCAACCGGGGCACGGCAGCGTTATACGGCGCATTTTGCTGATTGCGACGCGTGCCGGGGGCTTTTGAAAGATGTGATGGTTTTGGGCGCCGAGGAGCCTGTTGGGGCGGCGGCTCCGGTCGCTGCGGAAGAGGCTGTTGCGAAGTTACCGTGGTATCGGCAGCTGTTTGTGACGCAGCGATTGGCGTACGGGATGGGTGCGCTTGTGCTTTTGTTCAGCGGCTTTTTGGGATATCTGGTGTTGCAGAACGGACTGCCCGGAATGGGCGATCGCGCAGCGACGTTTTCGGAAGAAGCAGGAAATACTAGGGTGCGTGGGCCCATGGAATCGCAGCCGATGATGGCCAACGCAAACGCGGCGTCGAACATGGCCGATGTCATGACGTCTTCAAATGCGGCTTCAAACGCGGCTCAGAGCTACGAAGACGGTGGAGGTGGCGGAGGAGGACGGGTGAGTACGCAAGCCAACCCTGCCGCGACGGGCTCCGCGACGGCGGACGCGGCGGCCGTACCTGCAGAAGACGATGAGGTCATAGTGCGGACGGAACGTGGCGATCCGTCGACATTAGCGGCTGCGGCTGCGCCAGCTCCTCCTGCTGCTGCAGAGAGCCGTGAGGCGGCCGAGCGAGAGTCTCAGCTTCGGGCACGTCAGCAGGCAATACCGTCGGCGGGTTCACCGTCTGTAACGCAAAGCGGGCCGAATCGGCGGTCGATGGACCGCGACAACCGCGCGGAGGATCTCGCAAAAATGAACCGTGGTGTCGCGGCGGACGCGGTTACGACACGGGTCGTTGGCGGCAAAACATTCGATCAGAAGGGTGACGTTTGGTATGACAGGGCCTACACGGACCAGCCGATCACGAACATCAGACGGAACACGCCGGCTTATCGCGAGCTTAACCGAAACATGCGTGTCATCGCCGAAAGCTTGCCGGGCGTGGTCGTGGTCGTCTCGCAGAACAAGGCTTTTCGCATTCAATAGCACCAAAAAGACCATTCCCATTTTCGGTAAAACAGTATAGAATGACGCAATGAAATTCACCCTTCTCGTTGCGTTGGTCTGCTTTTTTTCTGTATCGATCGACGCCCAAAGTACCAAGCAGGCGGCGGACCCGCAGGTCAGCGAAATGATCAAAGCCGTGTCGCCCACGCGGCTGGAAGCCGACATACGAAAGCTTGTCTCTTTCGGCACCCGCAACACCCTCTCAGAACAAAATGACCCGGCGCGCGGAATTGGCGCGGCCCGGGATTGGATCTTTGCAGAATTTCAAAAGATCAGTGCCGATTGCGGCGACTGCCTTCTTGTTGCAAAGCAAGCCTTTGAGCAGCCGAAAGCGGCCCGCATCCCGGAACCCACGCAGTTGACGAATGTGATGGCGACGCTACGAGGCACGACTGATCCGGAACGGATATATGTGGTATCGGGCCACTATGATTCGATGTGCACTTCGCCGACCGACCGGACTTGTGACGCTCCGGGTGCAAATGACGATGCATCGGGTACGGCAGCGGTTATTGAACTGGCGCGGGTGATGTCGAAGCACAAGTTCGACGCGACGATCATATTTATGGCGGTGCCGGGCGAAGAACAAGGCCTTTTGGGTGCTGAGTATTTTGCGGAGCAAGCCCTGCAGAAGAAGATGAACATCGAGGCGATGTTCACGAATGATATTGTGGGCGGGGTTACGACGCTCAAGGATTCGCCACATCGTAATCGTGTGCGGGTTTTTAGTGAAGGGGTTCCTTCTAATGAGACCGAGCAGCAGGCGAACACGCGGCGGAGTGTTGGCGGGGAGAATGATTCACCGTCTCGGCAATTAGCACGGTATATCAAAGAGCAATCTGAACGTTACTTGAACGACTTTACCGTATGGATGATCTATCGGCGAGACCGTTATGGGCGGGGCGGCGATCATATCCCGTTTTTGCAGAGGGGATTTGCAGCCGTTCGTTTTACTGAACCGGATGAGGATTATGCACATCAGCATCAGAACGTTCGAACCGAAGACGGCAAGTTTTACGGGGATACGCCGGAGTATGTCGATTACGGCTATGTGGCTAACGCTACCAGAGTCAATCTTGCAGCCCTTGCGTCGCTGGCTAACGCTCCTGCAAAACCGAAGAATGTCGGGATCGTAACCGGTCGGCTTACGAATGACACGGAGCTGCGTTGGGATGCAAATACTGACGCCGATATAGCCGGATACGAGATCGCATGGCGAGACACGACGGCTCCGGAATGGACCAACTTCATTAGTGTCGGAAACGTGACGAGCCATGTTGTTGAACGCATGTCGAAAGACAATTATTTCTTTGGAGTAAGGGCCGTAGACAAGGCAGGAAATCGAAGCCCGGTCGTTTATCCGCGACCGGTGAGATAAATTTAAATTTTTTTCGCAAAAGCCGCACAAGCGAAACGTCCTTCAATTGAAGTGGCAGAAAATTGCAGACTTTCCGCAATATCGCGGGACCGAATCACTTTCGAAATGAGGCGCGGCTATGCCCACAGAGGAATGGCTAGGTAGATATAAGATAATCGAGAAGATCGGCTCGGGCGGCATGGGCGAGGTTTTTCTCGCGCAGGATTCAAAGCTTGATCGCCGCATTGCACTGAAGACCCTTCCCGCGGACGTTTCATCCGACGTTGAACGAATGAGGCGGTTCGTCCACGAAGCCAAGTCGGCTTCCGGCCTTAATCATCCAAACATAATTACGATCCACGAGGTCAATGATGAGGGAGAGCAGCCCTTCATTGCGATGGAGTACGTTAAGGGTGATTCGCTTTCGCGTTTGATCAGGCGCCGGCATATTACTCTGTCTAGATTTCTTGATGTTGCGATCCAAGTGGCCAGTGCCCTTGCTGCCGCACACGAAGCGAACGTCGTTCATCGGGACATAAAGCCGGACAACATAATCGTGCGGCCCGACGGCCTTGTAAAAGTGCTGGATTTTGGGCTTGCGAAGCTGACTGAGAATGATGGTTCGTCAGACCCCGAGGCTGAGACGATCGCCCACCGGACCAATCCCGGAATGATCCTGGGAACGGCGTCGTATATGTCGCCGGAACAGGCGCGCGGAAAGGATATCGACGGGCGTTCTGACATTTTCAGCTTTGGAACGGTGCTCTATCAGATGCTGACGGGCCAGCTTCCCTTTACCGGCGAGAATTATGTCGATGTCATCGCATCGATCCTGCACAAGGAGCCGACGCCGATAACGGAGCTGGTACCGGATGTGCCCCACGACATTGAGAACCTTGTGCGGAAATGTCTGCGGAAGAATCGCGACGAGAGGTTCCAGAAAGTTCGCGAACTGCTTGCGGATCTTAGGCAGATCCAGTCCGAGATGGACCTTGAAATACGTTCGGGGCAACGCAGCGGCGAACACAGCGACCCGGGCGAATCGATTAGGACCACGGATGGCCGAATGGCCGAGGGCATGACAACCGCTCGACTTACCGGTTTTCGAACGAGTTCGATAAGCGAGTATATCCGCGGCGAGGTCACTTCTCACCCGATACGGCTAGTGGTTATGCTTTTGCTGCTTTCGGGGGCGGTCGCCATAGGCGGGTTCGAATGGAATCGGCGCGGCGCGACCAATGTCGCGGATGCGTTTCAGCGAATGCGCTTTGCGAAGGTAACTACCAGCGGGAATATCTTGTCCGATGGCGTAACGGTTTCGCCCGACGGAAAGTATCTGGTGTATATAGTTGAGGAGGGTGGCACGCACAGCCTTTGGGTGAAGCAGTCGGAGGTCCAGAGTGCTCGGCAGACGCTTCCAGCGTCCGACGCAGATTTCAAGGCCGTGACCTTTTCCCCGGACAGCAACCGTATTTATTACGTGACCCAAAAGTCCGGCGAACCGGCCGCTCTGTTCGAAGTCCCGGTGCTCGGCGGTACGCCGCGCAGGCTTGTGACCGACATTGGCAGCCCGGTCGCCTTTTCGCCGGACGGGGGCCGCATGAGTTTTGCGCGAGGCGAATCGACTTTAATTGTCGCGAGTCCTGACGGTTCGAATCAGCGCGAGCTAGCCCGCTCGGAAAACGGCGACAAATGGTTAATGACGAGCTGGTCGCCGGACGGGCAGAAGTTGATGGGGGCGGTCTATTCTCCGAGCGACAGCATGTGTCGGTTGATCGAGATAAACGTGGCGGATGGTTCGCTTTCGCGTTTCAACTCGCCTGCGTGGCTGCGCATTGGCGGGCTGCAGTGGCTTGGCGAAGACGAGGGGTTGATCTTGACGGGCCGCGATCCTGAGACACAGTTATCGCAGATTTGGCACATTTCGTATCCGGACGGCACGCCGACACGTGTGACGAACGACCCAAACAGTTATCAGGGGTTAAGCGTGGCGATCAAAGCCGGGGCGATCGCGTCCGTTCAACAGAATCGGACGGTGAATATCTGGCATCGTGCGGGAAGACAAAATGACCCGATGCAGGCGACCAGGGACATCGGACGCGACGAGGGGATGTCCGGCGTCGCATGGACACCTGACGGACGCATCGTTTACACGGTGCGGCTGCGAGGGCAGCAGGACCTTTGGATAACAACGTCGGACGGCAGCGACAATCGCCAGCTGACGTTCAATGCGGGGGCGAATTTCTCACCCGCGGTGACGCCTGATGGGCGGCACATCGTATTTGTATCCTCCCGCGGCGGCTCGCCGAGTATCTGGCGGATGGATATAAGCGGTGAAAACGCCGTGCTGCTGGCAACGCACAACGGCGTTTCCGGTGAGCCGGACATTTCGCCTGACGGTCAATGGGTGGTTTACGACATGACCGACGCGCAGGACCTCACGACGATTTGGAAGGTGCGGATCGACGGCGGCGATCCTGTGCAGCTCACGACAACCGAGTCGGCTCGGCCGCGAATCGCCCCCGACGGTAAGACGATCGTGTGCCACTGGGGACAGGGCACGGCGAATGAACGCCGGGGGCTGGCTATCATTCTATTTGATGGCGGTACGGTTTTGGAAGAATTTGATCTGCCGAGTGTGCTGCGATCGCGCTCTTATAGATGGGCGGCGGACGGTAAGGCGTTCTTGTATGTAGATGGAAAGGAAAAGATCGACAACATTTGGCGGCAGCCTCTTGATCGGTCGGCGGCGAGACCGGTCACGGATTTCACATCGGATCGGATCTATCGGTTTGACGTGCGGGGGTCGAGTGAACAGCTGGCAATGTCACGCGGACGGCAAACGTCGGACGTGGTGATGATCAATAACTTTAGATAAACTTTAGGCCTTCCACACTCAACATTTTCAAAAATATGGAAAACGAAATGGAACTGACTTCTCGAACAAGTTCGTGCACCGGGAAACACTGCGGATATAACATTAGCGTCTCAAGACAATCGATTGGCTGTAGCAGTGGTGACGGGAGTTGCCTTACGGCGTCCTTCGCCCGATTGGTTGACGGCACGACCTTTTACGACGCGGATTTGGATGCGGCGTCCGAAAAGATCAATGAGATTCTCGGACAGATTCCGGACCGAAAAAACGTGAGATTGCTGGCGACGCATAAAGGCGTAGTACTGGCCCGGGTCCAACATACGCTCGCAACTGAAACTACCGATGTGACCAGACTTAGCTCAGAAACCGAAATAGAGAACGCTCTCAGCATCGCTTAGATCGTGGCCTATTTAGTTCGTCCGCCAAGCTGTTCGTGGTTAGCTTTCAAAGATGACATGAGCAATCGCATAGTCGGCGGTGTGCGATGTGGATAGGTGGATGCGGTTCGCGCCGGCGGTCTGCACGAGCCTGGTCGCTGCTCCGTACAGTTCAAAACGTGGGGCGCCGAGCTCGTCGTTTAGTACCTCTATATCCTGCCAGCCTATCTTTCCTCGCCAACCTGTCTTCAGAGCTTTTAAAAATGCTTCCTTAGCGGCAAAGCGGCCGGCGTAGGACTGGAACTTGCCGGCACCGCGGCTTTCGCAGTAATCGCACTCTGCCGGTGTGTAGACACGATCGGCGAAGCGTGGCGTTCTCGTCAACACATCGCGGATACGGTAAACTTCTACGATGTCGATGCCTGCCGATATGATCATAGATAACCCCGCTGAAACTTTATCAAAATCGGGCTTTATTTGGCGAGAGTCGCACGGAATAAAGGTGCTTACCTGTGGGCCCCTGCGGTCCGCGGGCTTTGAGAACGGGTTTTCAACACGGGGCGGAGGAGTTTCGGCATTTCCGGAAGGCGACCTGAACCTCGCGGGTTTTGGCGACGATAAGAAAGAAAATATTGACGAGAATCGCCGACGCTTTTTGGAGATGTTCGATAACCGATACGAACTCGCGACCGTTTGGCAGGTGCATGGGGACGGGGTCAAGACTGTAGACTCGCTAGCGTCCGCTCGTTCGTCGAATGACAAGTTTGATGCGGTCATATCGGATAGCGACGGCATCTTGGCGGGCGTGAAGACGGCTGATTGCGTGCCGATACTGATCGGCGACGCGAAAACCGGGGCGTTCGGTGCAGTTCATGCCGGCTGGCGTGGGACGGTGAGTTCGATCGCTCTGAAAGCGGTGGCGGAATTGAAACGCAAATTTGCGGCGGATCCGGGCTCGATGATCGCTGCTATCGGGCCGGCGGCGAGTGCCCAGAGCTATGAGGTGGGCGCAGAGGTTATTGAGGCATTCGCGGGTTTCCCAAAGAGTGAGCGTTATTTTGAGCCCACGCGGGAGGGCCATGCCCTTGCCGACATAAAGGGGGCGAACCGTGATCAACTTTTAGCGGCGGGGTTGGCTCCTGAGAATATTTACGTTGCGCCGCTGTGTACCATCGAACGAACCGACCTCTTTTTCTCATACAGAGCGGAGTCGAAAACGCTCGGCAAATGCGGGCGGCTGTTGGCGGTCATCGGTCGGCGATGATCAACGGATGCGGGCCGTTAACGTGACTTCCTGATTTTTTGGCGCGTAGCAAACCTCATCGGTGCAGGCCTGAAAGCGAACGACTGCACGAACCCTTACGACATTTCCTCGGAAGTTGCGGGGTACCGTGACCGTAAACGGAAAGGACACACGGCCGTCGTAGACGTTGATCAGGTCGTTTGAGAATTGGAACTTTTTGTTCTTGCCACGCGGGTATGTCACGCCCGTGATACGAGCACCGCCGACCGTTGTCACCCGAACGCTCGTGGGGATGGCATATTGGCTATTTGGCTGGTTCGAGTTTACGTGCAGGCCTGCGGGAATCGACAGCACGACGGTTCCGCGCGCGGTTCCGCCACGAGCGACGGTGCCGTTACCGATCGAGCCGGATACGGTCTGCGCCGAAACGGCGGCTCCTGTTGCAGCAAGTACAATGAATGCGAATAGAGAACGGGATATGATTTTCTTCATAATGTCTGCCTAATTATAGTATTCGAATCCACAGCAGTGAACTCTTTGAGATGCGTTAATTCACCGTAAAGCTGTCTGCCATTGTGTTTACACGCGCGGCGACCTCGGCGTCGCCGTCGTCTAACCTGTCGATCTGCAAGTGAAAAACACCACCGTGAGCTGATCTAAGACGATGCAGTTCAACCAGCGTTGCACCGTGGATATCCTTCTCGGACGTCAGCGTGATATCGTCCGGTTGCGGAACTCCGACGCTAATACCCCCAAGTTCTTTTGCGAGTTCGTCGCATGTACGTTCGTTGTGGAATCGGATGACTGCGCGAGCTTTACGGGTGTCGCCGCCCTCGTCGACGCCGAAGTCTTTGGTGAAAGCTTCGAATACGGCATCGGCTTCGAATTCGACCGGGATCAGAAATCCTTCGGGTTTGGTGATCGAGAAAGCGTCGGTCTCGAAGACCTCTTCGTCGTACGCCATGGCCGCAGACTCTTTGATCTTGGTGGATGCATAGACCATCAAGCCGACGAGGATGAGGCCTGGAATAAGTATCTCCATACTATGAAACCGCCACCGATGAAGTGATATTTACAAGATTAGGCTCTTCTTTCGCGGCGAGTTGGCCGCAGGCGGCGTATATGTCGCGACCGCGGGGCTTGCGGACATATGCAGAAATGCCGCGGTCTTCGAGCAGTGATTTAAATCCGGCAACTCTTTCGGTTGCCGAGGGAAAATAATCGAGCTGTTCGGCCGGGTTATGCGGGATGAGATTGATCTTTACCCTGCGCAGGTCGTTCCGCTCAAGGAGGCGGGCTAACTGCCGCGCGTGGTCGTCGCTATCATTTACTCCGCCGAGCAGGACGTATTCGAAGGTGAAACGCTCGCCGCGCTTTAGGGTACTCTCGAAATGCTTGGCGGCGGTCAAGAGCTCATCGATGTTCCAGCGTTTGTTGATAGGCATCAACCGGTCCCGGAGTTCGTCCTGTGGTGCCGACAGCGAAATTGCTAGGTTAGGGCGACGGTCCAGTTTTGCAAAGTCGTAGATGCGGGGAACGATGCCGGCAGTTGAAACGGTGACCCGACCGGGTACGATGAAAAGGCCGTCGGGGTCGGACATTATGTCTAGAGCCTTGATGAGGCTGTCGAAGTTGAGGAACGGTTCGCCGGCGCCCATGGCGACTAAATTCGTGCCGTACGGGGTTTCGCCGGCGACACCATAAACGTCGTTCAGAACGATAAGGATCTGCTCGATTATCTCGCCGGCTGTAAGATTGCTGATCAGACCGAGCTTTGCCGTTAAGCAAAAATCGCATTTCAGCGGGCAACCGGACTGGGATGAGAAACAGATAGTGTCGCGCTTTTCCGTTGGGATATAGACGGTTTCGACCGGGTGTCCGGCTCCCGTTTTCATTAGGTAGCGCCGGGTACCGTCGACGGAGACATATCGCGATTCGACGGTTAACGTTGCCGCAGCGGCGGATTCGTCTAGCTTCGCACGTAAGGCTTTCGGCAGGTCCGTCATCTCTTCGAACGAGTGGAGGCGCCGCTGATGGAGCCCGCGGAAGACCTGATCGGCGCGGTAACGCGGCTCGCCCCAATCGGCGAAGAGGGCGGTCAGTTCCTTTCGGCTGTACCCTAAAAGATGTGCTTTTTCGTCCACCAAACTTTTATTTTAACCCAAACGCGGCCACGCGGCATTGTGCGAGGCGGCGCAGCGGTCTATTATGATGGTCGGAATGCCTGCTGGTTTGTTTCCCGACATCTCACTTTCTTTTCGTCTGTGCGTCCTGTTGCTTCTGGCCTTTAGCGTCGCCGGGTGCGAACAGCTTCAGCCGCAGCAGCCTGCCCGTTCGGCGGATGTCGATGTACGCGAACCGGCTCGGCCGAGCCTTTTAAGTCCTCACCTCGCGCTGGGAAATCCGTCGGGGGCGACGCGGGAGCCTATAAATTTCGACAATTTTTTAATTGTCGGCAACGGATCGGTGCTTTCGTATAACAACAGCCGCGGGACGGCGAACTGGGTCGCTTGGAGAACGACGGCGAGTGACCTTGGCGATAATCTGGCGCGACCGAAGTTTGAGGTCGATCCGCGTCTGCCGAAGAATTTTAACTTGATCAAGCATAGCGATTATTCCGGCAGCGGTTATGATCGCGGACACCTGGTGCCGAGCGCGGATCGGTTTGGGGATGCGGCGTTGAATGCTGAGACTTTTTTGATGACCAACATCGCGCCGCAGACGCGGTCGCTGAATCAGTATCCGTGGCAGCGGTTTGAGGCCCATTCGCGCGGACTCGTGCGGCGGGGCAACGATGTGTATTCGATTGTGGGTGTTTATGGTGACAAGGGGCGGCTAACGAAACGGGTGACGGTTCCGACGAATTTCTGGAAGATCACGGTTGCGATTCCGGCAGGAAGCGATCTTTACCTTTCTGCAAGCGAGGGGCTGGTCATTGTGGTAGATATGCCGAATGTTCCGAATATAGACAATGCGGCGTGGCAGGACTACCGCGTCACGATCGGCGAATTGGAAAACCGGACGGGGTTACGTTTTTTTGCGGAGCTTCCCGTATCGCTTCGGGAAGATCTTTTGGCGCTTTCCTCCAAACGCTGAGCTGAAACATTTAGGCAAGACAGGCGTATGAGGAAAGATGAAAAAGCTAATGTCATTCGCACTTTTAACTATTTTTGCTTCGGCAGCTTTCGGACAGACGGAGAGCAAAGGTCCTAATCCGGACCACGCATCCCCGGAGGCGATAATCAAGGCTGTTTACGCGGTCATCTCGGGTGACGCGGGGGTTGAGCGTGATTGGGACCGCTTTCGCGCGATGTTTCATAAAGACGCACGCTTAATTCCCACGGGCAGGAATCCGCAGACGTCGGTTGTCGGGGCGACGGCAGTCACCCCAGACGGATATATCGAACGAGCGAGTCCGGGATTTGCAAAGCAGGGCTTTCACGAGCGAGAGATCGCGCGGAAGATGGACCGGTACGGCAACATCGTTCACGTGTTTTCAACGTACGAAGCGTTTCAGAAGAAGGATGACACGAAGCCGTTTATGCGAGGCATAAATAGCTTTCAACTGCTTTTCGACGGGAAGCGGTGGTGGATAATGACGATCTACTGGCAGGCTGAGACGCCAGATAATCCGATACCCAAAGAGTATCTGCCGTAGCATCCAAAGCGGCTGCTTCGGCGAAATGCAATATTCCGACGGAGCAGTTTTATGGCAGAGCACATCTTGAAACTAGAGACGGTTTTGGACCGGGCGCGTGACGAGGTGTTCGACTTTTTTTCGGACGCGGGTAATCTCGAACGTATCACGCCGCCGGAACTTAATTTCGTGATTACGACGCCGCAGCCGTTTGAGATCAAGCTGGGAACGCTAATCGATTATCAGCTTAGGCTGCGAGGGTTCCCTTTAAAGTGGCGGACTGAGATCACATTGTGGGATCCGCCGAATGCATTCGTCGACACCCAGCTGAGCGGGCCTTATCGGCAGTGGATCCATCATCACCTCTTTGAGGAGCTTGGACCGAACCGGACGCGGATCACGGACGAGGTCAAATACCGTTTGCCGCTGGAGCCGTTGGGCGATCTCGCGCATTTTTTTGTGCGCCGCGAGCTGAATTATATATTTGGTTATCGGCAGATGGTCGTGAAGGAGTTGTTGGAAGGCGAGGGCTAGACGGGCCATTCGCCGCAGAACGCGAGGTCGGCGCGGCCGGCGATGAGGATCTCGTCGTCTTTTCGCCAGAAGACCTCGGTTGTGCCGCCTTCGGTCAGAACTGACACGGTTCGATCTGTGCGGCCGGTGAACGCGCTGAGGACGGCGGAACCTGAAGCACACGTGCCTGACGCCGTCGTCTCACCCGCGGCCCGCTCCCAAATACGAAGCTCAATATTTTCGCGGTCGATGACTTTCACAAAAACGATATTCGCCTTTTCGGGGAAGAAAGGGTGGACCTCCAGTTCCCGACCGGCGGAGCGCCAGTCGAAATCAAAATCTTCGACGAACGTGCAGGCCACGGGATTCCCCACGTTTACGCACGACATCAAAAAGGTTCGCCCGTCGGCGGTGAGCGGATGATCGACGATGGACTCTGCGCGTGTCTCGAGCGCGACGGGGACCTCGTCGGATGCGAACCTAGGCGTGCCGATCTCTGCTTCGAGCCAGTAGTGGCCTTCAGTCTCGCTTTCGATAAGTGTATAGACCTTGATACCGCTGCGTGTTTCGAGTTTAAGGCTTGGATAGGGCCAGATAGAGTTGTAGAAAAGATAGCCGACTGCGCTGCGAGTGCCGTTGCCGGAAAATCCGGCGATGCTCCCGTCGGGGTTCACGATCTCGCAAAAGTAGTCGGCTCTGGTGCCGTCGGCTTTGGAGAGAACCGCGATGCCGTCGGAGCCGACGCCTGTGTGTCGCTGACAAATTTCAACGGCAAGATCAGGCAGGTTCATAGACGCCGGGATCTGTTCTTTTTCGATGACGATGTAATCGTTACCGAAACCGTGAAATTTGCAGAACTTGATTGCAGGCATAAAGTCTGATCGATCGTGATTTTGATTCTACATCAAAACCGCATGTCTCGCGGTCATCGGACCCAGTCGGCGATAAATACGTTTGTGTCGCCTTCTTTTGCGCCGTTCCTATTCGAAGCGAAGACAAGTTTCTTGCCGTCGGGCGAGAACATCGGAAATCCGTCGAAGGTCTCATTGAATGTGATCTGTTCGAGGCCCGTGCCGTCGAGATTGATCATCGCCAAGTCAAAGTTCCGTTTACGCGGATCTTTGGCGAAATAATTCGTAGCGAATATCACAGACTTGTTATCCGGTGTTACGAAAGGAGCGAAAGACGCGGCACCGAGTTTCGTCACCTGCCGTTTGTTGCTGGCGTCGGCATCCATCACCCAGATCTCGAAAGTCGCAGGTTCGATAAGGTCTTGTGCAAGACGCTCTTTGTAGCGAGCTATCTCAGCCTCGGTCTTAGGATGATGAGCGCGATAAATGATCATCTTGCCGTTCGGCGAAAAGAATGCGCCCCCGTCGTAACCGAGTTCATTCGTCAGCCGTTTCACGTTCTTGCCGTCGATATCCATCGTGTAGATGTCGAGGTCGCCGTCACGTGTTGAGGTGAACACGATGGTCTTGCCGTCGGGTGATATCGTCGCTTCGGCATCGTAGCTGGGCGAATTAGTCAGGCGTACGGGATCGGAACCGTCAGCATTTGCGCTGTATATATCGAAGGTTGGGAAGATCGGCCAGACGTAGCCTTGCGAGAAATCGGGGTTCGGCGGGCACTCGTCAGCGGCGGCGTGGGTCGATGAATAAATTATCCGTTTGCCGCCGCGGTGAAAGTAAGCGCAGGTCGTGCGGCCTTTTCCGTTCGACACCATTTTCACGTTCGAACCGTCGATGTTCATCGTGTAGATCTGGTCGCAGGTGCGGCCGTCACGCTTCGATTGAAAGATGAGCCTTTTGCTGTCAGACGAGAAATATGCTTCGGCGTTCTCGCCGCCGTTCGTCAGCTGGCGGATATTTTTGAGACGCTTTTCTCCCTCAACCCGCAGCGAAGTTTCCTGTGCAAACGTGGGAAGAAAGAGGGTTAGAATTAGCGCAGTTGTGATGTATAATTTCTTCATATCAGGTTCTAGGTAGAATGATGAACGTGTTCTACTCCCGATTATAACTTGTCATCGTCGCACGTTAAAACCCCGGTCTATTACGCATACGGAAAACTGCTCCCCATCTAACTCATGTTCTATGGCGTTTGAAACTAAGGAAGAGGTCCTTCGCTGGTATGAAGCTCAGCCCAGAGCTTTGACCGATGAGTTCATTGACGCGATCCCGTGGGACGACGTTCGCCATTACGACTTTGACCCGAAGTTCATCCCGTGTCTGCTGTATATGCGGGACGTCGAGACGCTGACGGAGATGTATCACGCCGAGCTGCGGCGCACACCGACGGGGCGCGATCCGGTGATAAGCAAATTTATGGAGCGTTGGGGGATCGAGGAGGTGACGCATGGCGAGGTCATCAATCGGTTCCTGAACGCACTTGGAATCAAGACCGATCCGGATTGGCAGCGCCAGGTCCACGCGGCAGTCTCGCGAAGTTATCACGCAAACACTTACCTTTTCACGACGCTTACTAACTTGATGGGGCGGCAGTTCACGGGTACGCATATGACGTTCGGCGCCGTGCATGAGATGACGACGGGGCAGGCGTATCGGCGGATGAGCGAGCTTGCGGGGCACCCGATCTTATCGAAGATCCTGACGGCGATCATTCGCGAAGAGTCTGCGCACACGCAGTTTTACTGGAGCATGGCGCGTCTTGAGCTTAGAAAGAACGACTTTGCGAAAAGGCTGGCGCGGTTTGTCGTGAAGAATTTTTATTACCCCGTGGGGCAAGGTTCGCTGGCGGCGGACCGAACCCGCTACACCGTGGGCCTTCTTTTCAACGAAGATGAATCGCTCGATTCCCTCGATACGACCGTCACCCGCCGGCTGCAGCAGCTCCCCGGCTTTGAGGGCGTCGACACCGTTACCCGTACGATCGGCGCCGTCGCGGGGTCGAAGCTCACCGCCGCACATTGAGTCAGTTCTTTGCAACTGGCACATCACTCACCGACAATACGGGTATGCAGATAAACGAGCGCGTTGTGCGGCTTAACGACGGCGTGGTGAACCCGCGGGCGCGTTATGTACTTTACTGGATGCAGATGTACAAGCGGTCGTCGCACAACCACGCGCTCACGTGGGCGATCAGACAGGCGAACGAGCTGCGGCTCCCGCTGGTGGTTTATGAGGGCCTCAAGTATTACTACCCGTGGGCGAGCGACCGGCTTCACACTTTTATCCTGGAAGGCGTCGAGGAGCGGCGGCGCGAGTTTGCGGAGCTTGGGATCCGCTACGTTTTTTATCTGCAAAAGGACAGGTCGGATCCCCGCCAGGTTGTCGCGGCCCTTGCTCGCAATGCGGCACTGATCGTCACCGACGACTTCCCTTGTTTCATCATTCCTGAGCATAACCGGCGGGTCGCGGAACGTGCCGACGTTCCGGTTTACGCCGTCGATTCGAACGGGATCATTCCGATGTCGAAGTTTGTGAAGGAAGAATACGCCGCTTACACCATCCGGCCGAAGATCCACAAGCTTTTACCGGCATATTTGAAGCCTTACGCGGACGATCACGTTGAGATCGATTCGACCGGGATCGAGGTCGAGTGTCCTGATACTACCGTCACTGAGGAAAACATTGGCGAATTGGTTGCCGCGTGTGACGTCGATCATTCCGTGACCCCTTCGCGTGTGTACCCGGGTGGGAGCTCGGCGGCGCGGGCCCGGCTCGGCAAATTTGTGAGCGAGATCTTGCCGCGCTATCACGAAACGCGGAGCAAGCCGGACGTGGACGGCTCGTCGCGGCTGTCGGCGTATCTGCATTTCGGCAATATCTCTGCGCTTGAGGTCGCGCTGCCGGTGCAGGAAGCGAACGCGCCCGAGGAAGGGAAGGAAGCTTACCTCGAAGAACTGATCGTGAGGCGCGAGCTGTCGTTTAATATGACGCGGCACAACGCGGCGTACGATTCGCTGGCCGCGCTGCCCGCGTGGGTGCACAAAACGATGCGGGAACATGCCGATGACGAGCGGCCGGTGGTCTATTCGCTTGAAGAGCTCGAAAAAGGCGAGACGCATGACGAACTTTGGAACGCGGCGCAACGCGAAATGACCGCGACGGGAGAGATGCACAACTACGTCCGGATGCTGTGGGGCAAGAATGTGATCGCGTGGACGCGGACGTATGAAGAGGCGTTCGAAATTCTCGTCCATTTGAACAACAAATACTGCCTGGACGGCCGCAACCCCAATTCGTACGCCGGCATCTTGTGGTGTTTCGGCAAACACGACCGCCCGTGGTTCGACAGGCCCATATTTGGAACGATGCGCTACATGGCGAGCCACAGCACCGGCAAGAAATTCGGCTCCGCGGCCTACATCGACTGGACGAAGACCCTCTGAACCCCTGACAGCGGTGGTATTCGGGGCGCTCTAACTCTCCGCGCCTCCGCCCTGACCCGAATCGCTCGCGCACTGACTCGAATCGCCTGCGATTTGACTCAAAACGCATGCGCCCCGACCCGGAGCCCTAAATATCGGACCCAAAGCTTTACGTTACCGACTCGGAGTGCCAGCGCACTCATCAGGTGTGTTAGCGCACTCGTCAGGTGTGTCAGCGCAGTCACCAGGTGCGCTGGCGCACTCGGTCGGTGCGCTGGCACACTTGGTAGGTGCGCTGGCGCACTCGATAGGTGCGCTGGCGCACTCGGTAGGTGCGCTGGCGCACTCGGTAGGTGCGCTGGCGCACTCGGTAGGTGCGCTGGCGCACTCGGTAGGTGCGCTGGCGCACTCGGTAGGTGCGCTGGCGCACTCGGTAGGTGCGCTGACGCACTCGATAGGTGCGCTGGCGCACTCGGTGGTTGCGCTGGCGCACTCGGTAGGTGCGCGGGCACTTCGAGCGTCGGCGAGTCCGATTTTAGGGGTTTCTAGGCGTTTTTGGCTAGATGATGGGGGCGGAGGACCATCCGCTGAGTTTCGTGTAGGCTTCGTGGTCGTGCCATTGGCCTTGCCAGTCGTACACCTGGAGGGGTTTGAAGCGCTTTTTGTAATCGTAGAAGGACGCGCCGGAGTAGGAGTAGCCGAGGTAGTAGTGGCGCTTGCCCGCGGACCGGGCGAACTCGATCTCCTTAAGCATCGTGAAGATCCCGAGTCCCCGCGCGGCTTCGTCGGGTTCGTACATCCCGTAAACGCCTGAGATCGCGGTCGCTCCGACATCGACAAAGCTCTGCGCGACCAGCCGGCTGCCGGAAAATACGTCAAGCTGCAGCGTTTCGCATGGCGAGAACTCGGCGGCGGGCGGGACGAAGTTGTGGATGGTGTCGGGAACGCCGAATTTGAACCGCTGCTTGTGGCGTTCGAACATCTCGACGGACGCCGGGGTCAGCGACAGCGGTCCGAAGGTCACGTCGAGGTTGCCGTTACGCCGGAGGACGCGACGCTGGCTCTTTGTGAGCTTGAAGGTGCTGAGGTCGATGCGGAGCGGCTGGACGCGGCGGATCTCGTTGTCGTGGATGCCGAGATTGTAGCGAAAGAAATGGCCGCCGAAGTGACGCCAGCCTTCCGCCCACAAGGCGTCGATCTGTTCGGGCGAGAGGCGTTCGGAAAAGAACTCCTCGTTGATGAATTGAAGGTCGGACCCAAGCATCGGCCGGTCTCAGCTTACCAATTTACGCTGCCTTCTTTCGACGTATCGATTTGGGCGAGGCCGCTGCCGTCGTCGTAAAAGAAGATCTTCATATTATCGAAGAGAAACTCGTGCGTTTCCGGATTGGAAACATCGAGCCCGTAGTGGTTGATGAGCTGCATCTGCTTTTTCTGCCACTCGGCCCAGCAGTCTTTGCACATCTCTTCGCCGATCTTGGCGCCGAGTTCTGTGGGAACAGGCGCGTAGCCGATGGGGTCACCCTTTTGCCCGCAGCGGGCACATTTGAATTTGTCACCAAATAAAGCCATAACGCTTTTCAGATTAACACAGACGCGCTCTTTCTTTTATTGCGGAGTTAATTGTCGCCGGCGCGATCCGCAGCGGCGATCGCGGCGAGGACCTCAGCGTCGCTCGGCTTGAAGAGGCTAATAGCTTGGGCTTTGTGATACCCGACCTTGCCTTCCCGGTCGATGACGACCACGCCCCGGGCCGACCGTCCGGGGAGCCAGCTTTTCATACCGTAGGATTTGGAGACCTCGCCGTCCGCGTCAGAAAGAAGCCGCAGGGGAAGCACGTTCTTTTCAGCGAAACCCTTGTGAGATTCGACGGAATCGGTCGAGATACCGACCACTTCAGCGCCCGTCGCCTGATACTCCGACCAATGATCCCGCACCGAACAAAGCTGCGCCGTGCACACCGGCGTGTTGTCGCCCGGGTAAAACAGCAGCACTACAGTAGTGCCGCGATGATCCCCAAGCGACCACGAGTTGCCGTCGCCGTCCGTTAATGTGAAATCGGGTGCTGCGGTGCCTGCTTTCATCTGAATCGTTTTCTCCTCGCATCTATTATGGCGAAAAGCGCCGCAACAATAAAACTCGATCAAAAAGCGAGGCCCGTCACAGATGAAAAGGTAGCTTTCTGGAAAGAGCTCGCTTTCGCTTTTCGCTTTAAGACAGTTTTGTTTTCCGCTTTCGAAAAGGATAAGCCCATGGCATCGGCGTATTGTGCCAGAGGGATAATCTTATTGCCGTCTATATGGTCGGCGAAAAATGTTGAGAGGTCTTTCCCCGCAACCTCGCCGGCAATTTTCCGCACGTCTGCGACAGCAAACTTTTGTCCCTTAGCGGCAAAATTCTGGTACATCACTTTTAGGACGTCCGCTATTCCCTTCTTATTCTGAGTCCCTTTACGAATCTCGACGTCAAGAGCTAGGGCCGCGATGAGTCCGCCGCTGTATAACAAGTCGTAGTTGCCCCCCTTATCGCTCCCTGCTTTCGTCAGGGACATCTTGCCGGCAACCGGCACGTACTCGTCGAGTTTTCTGGCGAATACCTTGAGGAGTTCGTCTTTGCCGATCAATCCGGCGTCGGATTGAACCAGGTAAGCCAGATAATCGGTTACGCCTTCCTGAAACCAAACCTCCTCCGATTCACCACTAAAGCTCTGGCCGTCCCATAAGTGTCCTAGCTCGTGCGTTATAATGTGCTGCCAGCTAAATGTCGAAGCCTCGCTCGTCTTCTGCGGCACGTCTGTAAGCATCATGCTGATCGTGCGCACAAAGACGGCACCGCCGCCGACATAATCTTTGTCCACGTTAACAATGATGACGAATTTGTTGAGAGGGGAACCTTGAACGACGGGTTCACCGCCGTAAATTTTGACATATCGCGGCAGGACGGCCTTGACCGCTCGGTCGAGCATCTCCGCTGACTGCCGTATGTCTTGCCCGACTGCTAAAACGACTTCGAGTTGTCCCACTTTCGTCGAACGCTCGAGATGTTTTCCCGCAAGCATTCCGATCCATAGCAATTCTTCTGCGTTATTAGCCTTAAAGGCGTTCTTCTCATTCGTAAGCTCTTCCCACGCGACCGAGACTTTCCAGTCTTGAGGCAAATCGAATCGAACGTTCATGTTTTGCAGATCCAGCATTGTAATAAAAAGAGCCGCTCCGGTGAGAAAGACGCCATCGTCGCGCGCATAGGCTGCTTCTTTACTGCCAAATGGCCATTTTGACTGGTCATGCTTGATCTCGACCTCGTAATTCAAAATAAGTTTCTTTGGAAGCGGTTCCGGGATGTGCCATGCGCCGTCGCCGGAATGCCTTAGCCGGACGGTTTGACCTTTCTCATCTATGGCGGACACGTTCCGCATAAAAGTCGCCCATTTGTCGGGCAGGTGGTTCGCTCCTTCAGGACAAACGACCAGCATGTTCCCCGTCGGCAGAATCTCTGCTTTGACTCGCACGAGACGCATGTTCTCCGCGGATATCGAAACTGTGTAGACAGCGTCTGCAGTCGTTTCAGCCGGGTATGCGGGAGATGCCGCAACGAAAAGTGCGATAAATAACAAGTAAATAAATTTCATATATTGAGGCGCGTGCATCTTTGGTCAACACGACGTGAGTACAAGCTGAGATGCTCGAAATTTGGAAGCTTAACAAAAAGACACCTCCCAGGTGAATTTTGTGACAAGTGGTAGTGAAGCGAGAACCTAATGGGTTAAGGAATATGTATCTGCACTACTGAAAATCCCGCACATCTTTGAAAGGTCTGTCCTTGTCGGTGAAGTCGGGGCGGTAGTAGTGGGACGCGGATTCGTATTCTTGCATGAAGCCTTCTTCGATGCCGAGGTCTTCGAGGAGGGATATGGCTTCGAACCATTCGCGTTCCGACGTTCGGCGGGAGAGCAGGATGTAACGCGGGTCGGTTGCGGCTTTGTGAGTCGGGTAATATTGGGCCATAAGAGAGATCGCGGTTTTGGGGCCGAGTTCGTCGCGGATCCAGCGGAGATTTTCTTCGAGGCCAGCGATGTCGTTTGGCATCACAAGCAGGCGGATGAGAAGCCCGCGTTTGAGAAGGCCGTCGTTGTCGAGAACGAGACTGCTGCCCATCTGTCGGTGCATCTCTTTGATAGCGGTTCGAGCGAACTTGGGGTAATCGCGAACCTTGGAGTATTGAAAGCCAGCTGCGGCGTCGGCGTATTTCAGGTCGGGCAGGTAAACGTCGACGATGCCGTCGAGAAGTTTTAGGACCTCGACCGAATCGTATGCATTTGTGTTATAGACGATCGGAAGACTGAAGCCCTGCTCCGCTGCGAGCAGGATCGCACGCGCCATCTGGGGTGCGAAGTGGGTCGGCGAAACGAAGCCGATGTTATGGCAGCCGCGGGATTGGAGCTCGAGCACCATCTCGGCGAGGCGTTCGTGCGTGACTTCATTCGGGTCGTCGGAGGCGGAGCGTGTCCGGGCTCCGAACGTCTGCGAGATCTGGTAATTTTGGCAATAGACGCAGCGGAGATTGCAGTTACCAAAGAAGATGTTGCCGGCGCCGCGGGTACCGGAGAGGCACGGTTCCTCGCCGAAGTGCGCGGTGTAGCTTGAGACGACGGGCAGACGGCCGGAATAGCACGCGGCTATCTCGCCGGCTATTCGGTCGTTGCCGCAATCCTTGGGACACACGGTGCAGGATCGGAGAAGCTGTTCGAGCGCTTCAACTCTCGGGCGGAGCGTCTTCGCCCGCAGGAGCACCTGATGCTTTGGAACGAAATCTTCGTCTGCCATGAATGTTGTAGGTATATTTGCCAATGATCTCTTTGGGGGCCACGGCTTCGGCGAGTGCCCAGGTAAAGTCCATCTCCGCATTGACGGTTGCCGTTGCCATGCGCGTTTCGCGCAGCATGAGGACGCTGCCCCAGGCGAGATACATGATGCCGACAATGCCGATCGGGATGGGGAGCCATCGGTAGACGGCGGGAAATATGCCGACGATGGCGATGGTTACGCTGGTTAGGACGAAAAAGCCGAGGCCGTAATAGAACGTGCCCATCGCCTTTTGCAGGATGCGCGCGCGGCTGGTGACTTTGTCGAGTAGGGACACTACCGTGTCTACGCGTTTTTCATAAAGAGGTATGGACTCTTTATCGTCAGTAGTGATCAATTCGCTCAAGCGCTTCTCGAGATCGCGTACGCGGTCGACCACACGGCCGAGCCTCGTAGAGGTTGATAGCACGAGCGAACCGGTTGCGGAGATTAGCAGCGCAGGCGTGATCATCGCGGTTAGGAACTCGATGGTGGAGCTCAGCGCTTGTGGATCAACATCGACTAGGTCGCCCGTTGCAAACATATGATTTATCCTATTGCGGAACCAACTAGGTGAATATTATGACCCAGCCGACCCAAACGCAAGGAACTGTTGTGAACCATAGATTTGAGAGCGAGGTGCTTCGCGGGAATCCGCTCGGTGATCCGCACGAGAGAGACCTTTTCGTTTATTTGCCGCCCTGTTATGAGGGTTCGACGGAAAGCTATCCGGTGGTTTATTGCCTGACGGGATTTACGGGGCGCGGTAAGATGCTGCTGAACGATAACGCTTTCGGGCCGAACCTGGCTGAGCGAATGGACGGGCTTATCGCGGCGGGCAAGATCCGACCGATAATTGCGGTGATGCCGGATTGTTTTACGTACTACGGAGGTTCCCAGTATATAAATTCGACAGCGACGGGGCGGTATGAGGATTATCTCGTTGAGGAGATCGTACCGGAGGTGGATGCGGCGTTTCGGACTGATGCGCGTCGTGAGGCGCGTGCCGTGATGGGGAAATCTTCGGGTGGGTATGGGGCGTTGATACTGGGGATGAGGCACTCGGATACGTTTGGATTGGTGTGTTCGACGAGCGGAGATGCGTATTTTGAATATTGCTATCCGAATGATTTTGCAAAGGCATTCAGGGCGTTGAAGGGGGACCCTGAAGAGTTCATGAAACGGTTCTGGGCAGATGAAAAGAAGGCCGGCGACTTTCACGCTGCGCTAAATACGATAGGGATGGCGGCGTGCTATTCGCCGAACGGTGAGTCGTTTGATCTGCCGTTCGATCTGGAGACGGGCGAAATGCGGCAGGATGTTTGGGCACGGTGGCTGGAGCACGACCCGGTAAGGCTTGTGGAAAAGTCTGTGGAAAATTTGAAGAGCCTAAAGTTGCTTTATTTGGATGCGGGAAGCCGCGACGAGTTTAACTTGGATATTGGTGCGAAGATATTGTCACGCAGGCTGAGCGAGTTTGGGATCGCGCACGTACATGAGGAATTTGACGACGGACATTTTGGTATCTCGTATCGGTACGACCGGTCGCTGGAGTTGATCTCGGAACGGGTCGCCGGTTAGGAGCGGTGGGCGCGTTCGACCTCGCGGGACATGCGGCCGGTGAGCATGAGCCAGATCATTTTGTAATCAGAGATGAAGGACCATACCGGATATTTAAAGCTGGCAGGGCGGTTCTTTTCGATGGCGAAATGGGCGAACCACGCGAAGGCGTAGCCGATGATAAGAGAAAGCGGAAAGTAGTACCAGGTTCCTCGCCAGATGAACCAGATGAGCAGGACGAGGCCGGCGACCGTGCCGATCAGATGAAGAAACCGGGTGAGCGGTTTTGAGTGCTCGCGCACGTAAAAGGGCCAAAACTCGTCAAATGTTTTCGGGTCGTCAGGCATCCTCGTAACTTCCGGACGAGGGAATACTAATACGTTAAGCCGCGCGTTTCAACTCTACTGACGCCTCTGGGGCCCCGAAGACTTTGATGTTTGTGGCCCAGCCGAGCTTTTCGAAGACGCGGATAGCGATCCAATTCATGTCGAACTGATACCACCGGAGGCCGTGACGCGCTGAGGTCGGCGACATGTGATGATTGTTGTGCCAACCTTCGCCAAAGGTTAGTAGTGCTACGAACCAATTGTTGGTGGAAAGATCGCCGGTGTCGTGAGGGCGTTTGCCGTATAGGTGCGAGAGCGAATTGACGAACCAAGTAGTGTGCCAGCCAAAGACCACACGGGCGAAAACGCCCCAAATGACCATTGACCACCCGCCGATGGCGAACAGGATAAATCCGGAGACTACAAGAGGGACGAGGTAGAATCGCGAGATCAGAACGTGGACGGGATCTTTAAGCAGATCGGGGATGTAGCGCTTTAGCGTCGCTTCGTCGTGATCTTGTGCCTTTCCGAACACGACCCAGCCGATCTGCGGCCACCAGAAGCCTGATCGGGCGGAATGCGGGTCTTTGTCGGTATCGACGTATTTATGATGCATGCGGTGGGTCGCGATCCACTTGTTGGGCGAATCCTGCATGGACATGGTGGCGAGTGTGGATAGGGTGTATTCGAGCCACTTGGGTGCTTTGAAGCTGCGGTGCGTGAGCAGACGATGCCAGCCGAGCCCGACGCCGAGGCTGCCGACGATCCAGTTGCCGATGAGCAACGCCGCTAGATTGGTCCAGCTGAATGTGAATAGCGCGGGAATCGCGAGGAGGTGAAACGATGTCACGATAGCGACGTTCTTCCAATTTACGCCGCTGCGGACGCGCTCGAATGTGAGAATGTTTTGCATTGAACTCCCTTGGTCCGAAAAGTCTATGATTTTAAGAGTAGCAGGTAGAACGGCGGTGGAGTGTAATAGTTGGGTAATTTAGGCTCTCTGGTGTTCGGTTTCGGCGATCTCTTTTAACCTGGCGTTGCGGCGTGTGACAAGGTTCCTCAGATGCCGTTCGAGAAGTAATTTGTCGGCTATCGAGCCGAGAACCCCGAAGGGAGACGTCCAGATCAGCGTGTCGGTCATGAGAGTGCCGCCGTCGGTCGCCGGCGAGAATTCGTGAATGTGCTTGAAAGCGGTGAAAGTGCCTTCGATCATTTCGTCGACAAAGAACGTAGGGCGATCGAACTCGGTGACCTTTACAGTGAGGCGTTGTGTGACGCCGAAGTGTTTGCCTTCGAAGGTGACGGTTTGCCCAAGCCCGATCATGCCTTCGGTAACGCCCGCAACTGCACGTTCGCCGGTGTGCGCTGTCGTCTCGGTGTGAAGCCTGATGTCTCGCATCAGGTCGAAACAGACCTCAGCGGGGGCGTTGATATGGGTTGTGAGAACGATCTTGGGCATCAGAGGTTTGCTCGAGCGAACTCGGTGATCCCAATCGCGAGTGCCATACTGATCATCAGTGCCCCGGTGCCTAGCATACAGAACGCTGCGATCGAGACTGTAGAGGCCATCCAGGGACGAAATTCCCGCTTCATAAGAATGTGAACCGTGAGCCACGCGAGCGTAGTCGCCAACAAGCACGATAGGACGGCTAACGCGAGATACGCAGCAATTCCATATGTTGCGTCGGACTCGTGATAGCCGTTCATCGCGACTATTAACCCGAAGAACAGGATGAGCGCGAGGACGGCGTTAAAGAGCAGCACTATCGACGATGTAATTAATTTCAGAGCCATTATTGATAGTTCCAGTCCCGGGGCGGTAATTTTTGTATGATCTCGCGTATGGGTCGGCCGGACAGTTCAGCTAGAGTCTTGAAAGCACGCCCAGAAATATAGACCGAACCGTCGGGTTCTACAGAAGCGAAACGACGGGCCGACCCTAGTATGGCCGTGTTGTTGGTCTTGCCGGATACAAATGAACCTCCGCTGGTTCGAACGCCTTCTGCGGCTACAGAGGTGAGTAACAAAGCGGCACCAAATCCGCGATGAGCAGGAGTGACGAACAGATCTGTGATCTCGCCTCCAGGAAAGCACCAGTTCAGGTCATAGGTTGGAGTCCAAGCGACGAGGCCAATGGGGACATTGCCGTAACTTACGGATGCCATCGAAACCTTTGCTGATTCGAGATCCGTCGATAAGCGGGCGAGTTCACCGCGCCATTCGGGATGATATGAGACCATGAGCGTGTACAGTGAGGCGATGTTGTGGCTGGAAACCGCTGCTACTGAATAGGCCTTCATCGGAATCAATCTGCAAATGCGACGCTTAGTTGTTTTAGTTCGAGGGAGTTTCTGTTGTCGGAAGCGGTGGCGTCATCGCGGTTGACGTAGTTGTAGAGGATGTCGCGTTGTTGAGGGGTGAAGCCGGCTTCGCGGATCTGGTAGCGGAGGTCGCGCTCGTTGGCTTCGTTGTTGGCGCCGGCGGCGGAGACGACGTTTTCTTCGATCATTATCGAGCCCATATCGTCGGCGCCGAAGCGGAGTGCGGCTTGGCCAAGACGGATCCCTTGGGTGAGCCAGGACGACTGAATGTGCCGGACATTATCGAGGAAGAGCCTCGAGACTGACAGCATTTTTAGATAGTCAATACCGGTGGGCTCTTCGGTGATCTTCCGGCCGAGGGCGGTGTTTTCGCGCTGGAAGGTCCATGGGATGAATGCTGTGAACTCGCCGTAGTTTGGATCGGCCACCTTATTCGCGAGGGCTTCATCCTGAACCTGGCGAATGCGTTCGAGATGGCGGACGCGGTGTTCGACGCCGTCGCCGATGCCGAACATCATTGTTGCGGTGGAGATCAAGCCGACTTGATGGACGGCGCGCATTACGTCGAGCCACTCCTGGGTGGTGCATTTGGTCGAGACACGTTTGCGGACCTCGTCGTCAAGGATCTCGCCGCCGCCGCCGGGCATTGAGTTGAGCCCGACATCTTTTAGCCGCTGCATTATTGTCTCGTAATCAAGATTTGAGATGAGCGAGATATTATGGATCTCCGGCGGCGAAAAGCAGTGGAGCTGAAACTTTGGGTATTTCGAATGAAGCGTGCGGAGGAGATCTTCGTACCATTCGATATTGAAATCGGGATGCAGTCCGCCCTGCATGAGGACGCCGGTTCCGCCGAGTTCGATGGTCTCGTCGATGCGTTTGCAGATCTCGTCGATCGAGTGGACGTAGGTGTCAGGCTTACCTGGGCGCCGGTAGAACGCACAGAAGGTGCATACGACATTGCAGACGTTGGTGTAATTGATGTTGCGGTCAATGATGTACGTTACGACGTCGGTGGGGTTGTGCCGCATACGAATCTCGTGGGCGGCAAGGCCGATCCGAACGAAGTCGTTTGACTTGAGTAGGTCGGTGCAATCATCTGTTGTAAGGCGCTCCCCGGCAAGTGCTTTGTCTAAAATGGGCTGTATATCTTTTTCCATTCGTCTCTGCCGCGTGGGCAAATATATCGCTTTGTTCAAGTATAATCTTATCAGAATACTGTGAATTCTTAACGGGCTACCCTTTCAGGTATGAAACCGGTTAAATTCAAAGCGAAGCTTGAGAAGTTCTGGCCCGAATCCGGATGGCACTACATTCCGGTCTCGGCGGCGGTGGCCGATAAGTTCAAGTTCGAGAAGGGCAACCGGCGCGTGATCTGTACGATAGAGGGGCGCGAGACCCTTCAGTGTGCATTGATGCCTTATGACGGTGCTTATTTCATCATGGTCAACAAGGCTATCCGCACGAGGCTGGGCATCGTGCCGGGCGACATGCTAAGCGTCGAGTTGGAGAAGGACGAGAGCAAATATGGACTGCCGATGCCGGAAGAGTTTCGCGAGATTCTCGACCAAGACCAGGAGGGCGACCGGCTGTTTCACTCACTCACTGCGGGAAAGCAGCGATCGCTGCTCTATGTCATTGGCAAGCCGAAGGATGTAGATCGGCGTATCTATATCGGCTTGGCGATTGTCGAACACCTCAAGCAACACGACGGCAAGATCGACCACCACACGCTCGCCCAAGAGATGAAGCGTCCTTCTGTCTGAAATCGTCCCCGCTGGACCGCACGAATACACTTCTGAACGCCTATCGGTCAATTAGACCGAAATATTTTTCGCGTTTGAGACAAAAAACGCCGTCGTTTCGCGTCTATAGGTATGGAACGCATATTGCGATAAGGAAAGCGAGATGAAGAATTACGAAGAACAATTAGGGACGACTGATCTGGGGCTGCTGTTGTTTGTGTTGGTTGCGGGATGGCTGCTTCTATTTCAAAGCGGGCTGTTTTAGGACTCGAGATACTGAACCGGGCGACGTTCCGGTGTCAGGCCGTGTTTAGCGGCTAAGTCAAAATATAGCTCCATTCCCGCCTGCATATCCTCTTCCACACTGTAAACAATATTTTCATTCAGATACCTCGTTAGAGCCTGTCGGTCCAATCCGATCTCGGTCTCATAATTTGCGGCGATCTGCGGGATCTTTTGCAGCCCCTCGTCTCGTGCGGATGCGAGATCGATGGAAAGGTTTCCAGCGCGAGTCATCCACATCGCGAAGATGAAACCAAGACCTGTGTGTTTATTCCAGAGCTGAGCGAGGTCGTACAGTCGGTACGCGGTCGTGCCGTCCAAGGCTAATGCCGGGTCGCCGATGAGGAGTGCAGCGTCCGCGTTGGTGAGCATGGCATCAACGTCGGGCTGAGCGTCGAGCCATTGGGGCTCGGAGCTGAGAAATTCGCGAAAGATGATCTTGGTCAGTGCGGCGGAGGTTCGCGACGAGACGTCGAGCGCAACGCTTTTAATATCGGTAAGGTCGTGGTCGCGTGTGACCAGGCAGACACTGCGGACGCGGTTGCGGGCGCCGACGCACACGTCTGGGACGAGACGCACGCCATCGATGACCTGCGACATTATGACCGGCACGAGTGCGGCGTCGACGCGGCCCTGTTGAAGCATCTCGGCCGAGCGTGCGGGCGCATTGTCTAGAATGAGCTCGACGTGGCCGTGCTGCGAGCCGTAAAGAAAGCTCCAGATCAGCGGGGCGGTGTTTGAATAGCTCGAAGCTGAGAGTCGCGGCTGCATTCACTATCCTTCGAACACGTCGGCGTACTCGTCGTTCTCTCGCAGTACCTTTATCGCGAATGGGCAAGTTGCGAAGATCTTGAAGTTGTTTTCGCGTGCGTATTCGGCTGCGGCATCCACCAGCTTTTCGCCAACGCCCTGGCCTCTGAGCGATGGGTCCACCTCGGTATGGTCAATGATGAACCTTGATTCGCCGGCCATGACGTACGTCATCTCTGCCATTCGGCGAGATTCCTGCTTGATGATGAATGCTCCGCGAGTGTCGTTCTTGATGTGCTTGATGTCCATACAGCTAGTTTACGCAAAGAAATGCCGCGGTAAACTTCGGACGTTGAGAAATTGCGAAATGGTGAGTTTGAAAAGCAGCGCAGGCAGGAATATTCTTGGGTGAATGAAGTTCTACGACGTTACCGTTCCAATAAGCAATTCAGTACCGATTTACGAAGGAGATCCGAAGGCGAGTGTCGAGAGCTTTCTTTCGATCGCTGACGGGGGTGCTGCGAACGTTTCGCAGCTTTGTTTCGGTGCACATTCGGGAACGCATGTTGACGCCCCGAATCATTTTATCGACGGCACGCTGCGGGTCGAAGATCTTGACCTCGATAAATTGATCGGTCCTTGCCGGGTGGTTGAGATCGCAGCGGACGTATCAGCGATCGGGCCGGAGCATTTAAGTGGATTGGAGGGTGTCGAGCGGGTTCTGTTCAAAACGCGCAACTCTGAGTTTTGGGGCACCCCGGAGGGCGGATTTCGAACCGATTTTACGTTCATTACGCCGGAGGCCGCGCTTGCGCTGGCGGATCAGTCGGTGAAACTCGTTGGCATTGATTATCTTTCGGTTGAGAAGTTCGGCTCCACAGATTTTGCAACGCACATCGCCTTGCTCGAACGTGAGATAGTGATTCTTGAAGGGCTCGATCTGCGGGAAGTTGCGTCGGGAGATTATGAGCTGATCTGCTTGCCGCTCAAGTTTGCAGGCGGATTGGGGGACGGTGCGCCGGCTAGGACGATCCTCAAAAAAATATGAACTTTGCGAACGAAAAGAGCTATCAGCAGCGGGTTTTTGACCTTGTTAAGCAGATCCCTGCGGGGCGGGTAATGACGTATGGGCAGATCGCTTCCATCTTGGGGGAGGGGTATACGCCGCGGACAGTGGGATATGTGATGCATGCGGCGGAAACTGATAATGTGCCGTGGCAGCGGGTTATCAATGCTCAGGGGAAATGTTCTACAGGGAGGATGACGATCCCGGTAAACCTGCAGCAATCGATGCTGGAGCAGGAAGGTGTGGTGTTTGATGCGAGAGAACGCTGTGACTTGAATTCGGTTATTTGGTGGCCGGAGGTATTTGGCGAAGATGACCCGGCTCAACCAAGCCTTCTCGGTTAGCGTCCCCACTTAAGTTTGTTCCTGAGCACGTCGAAATAGTTGCGGTTGGGCGGCTGGAGGAGGTTGAAGGTGGTTCGGCTTTTTCTGATGACCGCGCGGTCGCCTGATTCCATCGAGTAGCCGATCTGGCCGTCGAACGTGAGCACTACGCCTTCATTTTCATTCTTCAGATTAAGTTCTACGACCGCATCGTCGGGGATGACGATCGGGCGGTTGGTGAGGGTGAAAGGGCAGATCGGCGTGACAACTATAGCGTTCATTGAGGGGTAGATGATGGGGCCGCCGGCCGAGAGGTTATATGCAGTGGAGCCGGTTGGGGTTGAAACTATCAGGCCATCGGCTCGGAAGGAGTTGACGAAAAGCCCGTTGAGGTCGACGTCGATCTCGATTATGCGGGCGAGGGCGGCTTTGTTTATCACAACATCGTTGAGAACGCGGCCTTTCGCGAGCATCGTGTCGCCACGCCAGTGTTCGACGCCAAGCATCACGCGACGATCGATCTCGTAATTTCCTTCGAAGATGGATTCGAGAGCAGTGTACATCTCTTCGATGCGGAAATCTGTGAGATAGCCGAGGCTTCCGTAATTAACGCCGAGCACGAGGACCTCGTAGTCGCCGATGAGCCGGGCGGTTGAGATCATCGTGCCGTCGCCCCCTAGAACGACGATCAGGTCCGCGGCGGCACCGAGCGATTGGCGGCCGTCGTCGCGCTCTTCGGCTTCGAGATCGATGGCTTCGACCGGGCAATAGGGCTCGCCAGCGAGCGCGAGGCCGCGGGCGGTTAGCCACTCTGACAACTCGCATGCGGTTTGCCACGCGGCCTCGTGATCCGGCTTGACCACTATCCCGACGGTTTTGAATTCGAGGTGTTCCATCTATGCGTTGCTGAGCAAAGTATTTAACAAAAATGGGCAAAATTCAATTAAACATGGCAGTACGTGCTGGGCGACATTCGCCGGAAATGCCGCATCTTAGAATTATTACGCACTTGCAACCGCGACCTGCGCTGCGTGGCAATTGGTTTTAATTTGCGGTTTTGCTAAAATTGCGGTTTGTCCGAACGTATCGAAATATCACACTAATCAGGTAATCACAGATGTTGAAATTTATCCGTCGTCTTGAAAAGACGCGTAGTTTTGTTCTTCTTTTATTTGCTGTCGTCATGGTCCTGAGCCTTGTGCTCTTTTATGCGCCGACGAACCCGGACGTGGGAGCTAATTTGATCCGCAGCGAAGAGCGTGCGGCTAACGTTGCCGGTGAGACGATCACCGTCGGCGAGTTGGCCCGGCAGAAAGAAAGCTACGCGAGATTTGGGCAGGGGCAGCAGTTCCCTACCCGGATGATCTTGGACAGCTTAGTTAGCAGCCGAATCTCGCGGGTTGAGGCCGCGCGTCTTGACCTCACTGCCTCGAATCAGGAAGTGGCGGCCGAGATCAGGCGGCAGTTTACCCCGCAGGACGGAAAGCCTTTCGATAAGAAGCAATACGAACAGAACGTTACGGCGCAGTTTGGCTCGGTTTCGGCCTTTGAGCAGATGGTACGCGATGATCTGAGTGCGGAAAAGCTTAGAGCGTTGATCACATCGGCGGTCTCGGTCTCAGAACAAGAGGTCATCGAAGATTATCAGCGTCGCAATTCGACCTTTGATGTTTCGTATGTGTCGGTGAATGCGCTGGACCTTGCTGAAGGGATAACGCCGACGGACGACGAGTTGCAGAACTATTACGAGCAGAACAAACAAACGTATTACATAAGCACGCCGCAGAAAAAGGTTCGGTATTTGTTCTTGAATACGGCGAAGATCGGCGAGCGGCTGACCATTTCGGAAGAAGATCTTCGTGCGGAATATGACAAGCTTCCGGCGGAGAGGCGTATCGCGGGTGTGACGGGGCACGAGATCGTGCTGCGGGTGCCGAAGCCAGAGTTTGAGGGGCAGGTGTTTCAAAAAGCGACGGAGCTGATCACTCAGCTGCGTGCGGGCGGCGAGACGGTCAGCGAAGAGGCGTTTGCACAGCTAGCACGCGGTCAGAGTGAGAATGCGGCGACCGCAGCAAATGGCGGAGCGATCCCCGGAACCGTGCGTGAGAATCCCGCGAATCCGACAGACCCTTATCAGCGGCTCCTTGGGATGCGGCCCGGTGAGATAACGGAACCGATATCGTACGAGGGCCGTCTGTTCATTCTTCGGCGTGGGAACGACGTTGAAAAAACGTTTGATATGGCTCGGAAAGAGCTGGATGTGAGCATGCGGAACCGACGAGCGTACGCTGCGGCGGCCGAGCTTGCAGAAAAAGCTACCGCGGCTTTGCGTGAGAATAAGGATGTCGAGGCGGTGGCAAAGCAGTTTGCGGGTGAGGCCAACATGGCACCGGGTGACATGATCCGGGAGACGCCTTTTATTGTCCCGGGCGACACGGTTGAAGGAATCGGCGTTTCGCCGCAGTTTGAGGAAGGCATTGCGGGGCTCGAAAATCCGTCAGATGTTGGGGAAAAGATCCCTGTTCCCGAGGGTTTTGCCGTTCCGTTGCTTGTCGAAAGACGCGAGCCGCGTGATGCGGAATTCGCCGAGGTTCGCGAACGGGTGCTGGAAACCGTGAAGATGGAGAAAGCACGCAGCCAAATGGAAGAGATCGCGAATCAGATCGCCGCGGGTGCGACCTCAGTGGATGGGCTGGGTTCAGCGGCTCAGGCACGCAACCTTGAGGTTCAGCAGTCGACAGCTTACACGATCGGTTCGCCGCTCGGCAGCGGTCCGTCGGCTTCGACGAGCCAGGCGTTGGAAGACGCGATCTACGCGATGAAGTCCGGCGAGGTTTCAAAGACGCCGATACGAGTCGGCGACGGCTGGTACGTTGTGGGCGTGACCAAGCGAGAAGACGCGAACATGGAAGAGTTTGCGGCTGAGCGGGATTCGTTGATGGATCAGATGCTCAACCGGAAGCGTGGCGAAGTTTATGCCGATTACGTCGCGTCGATTCGCCGTACCATGGAGGCCGACGGACGCATCCGCATCTATCCTGAAGCGGTTGCCAAGCTTGATACCGGCGTTCCGGCGATTCCCGGGTTTTAGTTTCAAGCTAAGTTAGTGAAAAGGCAGGGCCACCGGGCTCTGCCTTTTTCTTTGCCGCCAGTCTGCCGGACGGCTCGGCGACCCAGCCGAGTGACCCGGCGACCCTGCCGAATGGCTCGGCAACCCTGCCTAATGGCTCGGCGAATCACTCTAGAATCAATAAAAAAAGGGCCAACCGCAAGGTTGACCCTTTTGTTTCGCATATGCGATACGGCTATTGGCCGATCGCTTTCAGGTATCTAGTGAGTTCCTCTCGAACGCGGGGGAAGAGGAAGAAGAGACCGATCATGTTCGGGAACACCATCGCGAGGATCATCGCGTCGGAGAACGCGAGGACTGAACCTAGCGAGGCTGCCGCACCGATAACGACGAACATGCAGAACAGTACCTTGAACGAGAGGTCCGCTGCGAACGAGCGGCCGAAGAGGTACTTCCACGACTGAAGCCCGTAGTATGACCAGGAGATCATTGTTGAGAAGGCGAACAGCACAACGGCTATCGTTAGGACGATGTTGAAATTGGGTAGTGCATCATTATATGCGCTTGCTGTTAAAGCGACACCATAGGTCGTGCTCGTATCCGCGACCTGGCCATAGGTAAAGAATCCGTCCATGTTGTAAAGGACGATCACCAAGGCTGTAAGCGTACATATTACGACGGTGTCGATGAACGGCTCTAGCAAGGCGACGAGACCCTCGCTTGCAGGATACTTGGTTTGAACGGCGGAGTGGGCGATAGCGGCAGATCCCGCTCCGGCTTCATTGGAGAAGGCGGCACGCCGAAATCCTTGAATGATCACCCCGGCTATGCCGCCAACACCTGCTTCGGGAGTGAACGCACCCGAAATTATCATTCCGATTGCCGCGGGCAGTTCGCTAAAGTGCATAAGGATTATGACGAGCGAAGCGAGGATATAGATCACGGCCATCAAAGGGACAAGTTTCTCGGTGACTTTCGCGATTCGTTTGATCCCGCCAATTATAACAATAGCAACCAAGATCGCCATGATAACGCCAATGATGGTACGAATCGCCCCACTTTCGTCAATTCCGAAGGTCGTAATAAGCTGCGTTGTGGCTTGATTTGCCTGGAATGCGTTTCCCCCGCCGAATGAGCCGCCGACGCAGAAGACAGCGAAGATCACGGCTAGAACCTTGCCTATGGGGGCAAGCTTAAGTTCGGCGAAACCGCGGGAGAGGTAGTACATTGGGCCGCCGTGAACGACGCCGTCAGGGCCGATATCGCGATATTTAACACCGAGAGTACATTCGACGAACTTGGTGGACATTCCTAAAAGGCCGGCAATTATCATCCAGAACGTGGCTCCGGGGCCGCCTATGCCGATGGCGATGGCGACGCCGGCGATGTTGCCGAGGCCGACCGTTCCTGAAACTGCGGTGGCTAGGGCCTGGAAATGGCTGACCTCGCCGTGCTGGCTTTCGTCCTTGATGGTGCCGATGACGTCGCCTTCTGCGGTGGTGTGTATCTCAGCAGCGGGATCAGGTCCCGACATCTCAATTTCGTCGTAAGTTCCGCGAACTACCCGAAGAGCGAGTGGGAATTTGCGGATGTTGACGAAACCGAAGACAACGGTAAAGAAGGTCGCTCCGATGATCAGGAGGTAAAGGACTATCGGCAAATTGAAGGGCTCAGGCAGCGGGGCCGGGTAGAAAACAAGAGCTTCGAAGCCGTCGGCATAGGGCTTGAAAGCTGCGTCGATCCGTTGGTCAATTCCCATTTGTTGAGTTGCCTCCTGCGCGAATGAGATCACCGGCAGAAGAAGGGTGGTAAACACTGCGAGCGCGAAATTCGAGACTTTGTGATTCATTTTCACCTCAAGAATAAACTTTAGTCGGACGATTGCTGAAAGGAAGAGCTTGGCCCATGGCCCGTAAATTGGAAAAGTATAACGGGAAGCATTGTATAATTAGGCTTAAGGGAAATACAAGCGGGAAATAGGGCTGGGCGGGCGTTTATTTTGCGCGTTGAGGGTGCGTTTATGGAAAAAACTCCGACGACTGGAGATATGCCGGCGGACGAATTTCGCAGGTTTGGGCACGAGGCGGTGGAGATGATCGCTAAGTATCTCGAGGGGCTCGAGGAGCGGCCGGTGCTTTCGCAGGTGGAGCCAGGGTGGCTGGCCGACGCGCTGCCGGACTCGGCGCCGGAGTCGGGCGAGGGGATGGCGGAGATATTTGCGGATGTGGAGAAGTATATTTTGCCGGGGGTAACGAATTGGAATCACCCCAGTTTTCACGGGCTTTTCGCGACATCGGCGTCGTCGGTGGGCGTGTTCGCGGAGATGATGGCGGCGGCCTTTGATATGAAGGCGATGTTGTGGCGGACGGCTCCGGCGTCGACGGAGTTGGAGGATGTAACCCTGAACTGGCTAAGAGAAATGCTGGGTCTGCCGGGGGAATTCGAAGGGATCATTTATGATACGGCGTCGGTTTCGACGATGCATGCGCTGGCGGCGGCGCGTGAGCGGGCGGGGTTTGATGTGCGGGAAGGGGGGATGAGCGGGCGGGGGGACCTTCCGCTTTTGCGTGTATATTGCTCCGAACATGTTCATTCTTCGATCGATAAGGGTTGTATTACTTTGGGGCTTGGCATCCGGAGCTTGCGGAAGATCGAATGTAATGATCGGTTTGAGATGCGGGCGGATAAGCTGGCGGAGGCGATAGAGGAGGATATTGCGGCGGGATTCAAGCCGATCTGTGTTATTCCGACGATCGGGACTACGTCCACGTCGAGTGTGGACCCGGTGGGTGAGGTTGCGGAAATATGCCGTGAATACGGGGTTTGGCTGCATGTTGATGCGGCGTATGCGGGGCCGGCGGCGTTGCTCGAGGAAAAAAGGGAGCTGTTTGACGGGTGGGAAAAGGCGGACTCTATTGTGGTGAATCCGCACAAGTGGTTGTTCACTCCATTTGACCTTTCGGTGTTGTACTGTCGCGATATGAGCCAGTTAAAACGGGCCTTTTCGTTGGTTCCGGAGTACTTGAGGACGGATGATGCGGAGGATGTGAAGAATGGGATGGATTATGGGATTCAGTTGGGGCGGCGCTTTCGGTCGTTAAAATTGTGGTTTGTGATGAGGTATTTCGGGCGTACGGGCTTGGAGGCGCGGATTCGGGAGCATTGCAGATTAGCCAATGTTTTTGCAGGTTTGGTGGAGGAATCGGAGAATTTTGAGCTGATGGCGCCGGTGCCTTTTGCGTTGGTATGTTTTAGGGCGAAGGGGTCGGACGCTTTGAATGAGCGCATCATGAGTGAGATCAATTCTTCAGGGGAAGCTTTTTTGTCGCATACTAAGCTGAACGGGAGGTTTGTGCTGAGGTTATCCGTGGGAAGCATTAGGGTCGAGGAGCGGCATATACGGAAGGTGTGGGAGCTGTTGAACGAAACCGCGGCTCGGGCGAGTGCGGATTGATACGGCGCGGAAGTTCGGGGCGATGAAATTTCGAAAAGAGAGTTTTATTGGCGCGCTGCCGGAGAGGGTTTTTGGGTTTCATGAACTGCCGGATGCGATCGAGCGTTTGATCCCGCCTTGGGAAAACGTACGGATCGTGGAGCGGGCGGATATTTCAAAAGTTGGCTCGCGGGCGGTGATCGAACAGAAGATCTTCGGGATCGTGCCTTCGCGATGGGTGGCGCAACACACGGTTTATGATCCGCCGCGAATGTTTGAGGATGTTCAGGTTTCAGGGCCGTTCGCATCATGGAGGCATCAACATATTGTAGAGGCGGAAGGTGGGGGAGCGCGGTTGATAGATGAGATCGAGTTTGAACCACCGCTTTGGATATTTGGGCAGATCGCGGCGCCGTTTGTTATCGTGCCGAAACTTGAGAGAATGTTCGAGTATCGGCATCGCGTGACGAAGGACTGGTGCGAGGCGGCGGATAGCGAATAATGCTTACACATATAGTTTGTTGGAAATATAAGGCGGAGACGACGGAGGCGGAGCGGCGGGCGCATGTTGAGCGGCTGCGAAGTTTGTCGGAACTTGTTCCGGGGATCAAGAGTTTTGAAGTGGGAAGCGATGTGTTGGGGTTGGAGCGGTCGTATGATACGGGGCTCGTCGCGGTTTATGAGGGACGGGTAGCACTGGATGCATATACCGTGCATCCGGAGCATCAAAAGGTTGCGGCGATGGGGAAGGAGATCGCTGAGCATGTGGTGTCGGTCGATTTTGTGACGGAAGATCAGTGAAAAGAATCCTGAAAAAAATTTTGATCGCTATCCTGGTGCTTTTCGTGCTGGTGCAGATCCCTTTCATTTATCGGAGATTCGAGACGGGGCAGTTGAGCGGGCGGATTGCGGAGGTGAATGCGAACCGGGTAGAACGGGTGCGCGACGGGTATCGGGAGTATAAGGGGATCATCCACGTACATACTTCGTTGGGTGGGCATAGTACGGGGCACTTTGATGAACTGATAGACGCCGCGAGTGCGAACGAGCTGGATTTTGTTTTGATGACGGAGCATTATTCAGACAAGTTCGATACGTCGGCGTTGACGCTGAACGGGATGTATGGGGGGACGCTTTTTGTTGGGGGGCATGAGGTTGATACGGCGGACGGCGACAGGTTTTTGCTGATCCCGGGGAGTCCGGATGCGGCGTCGTTTCGGCAGACGCCGACGGTAGAGTTTTTGGAGCGGGTGCATTCGGAGGGGAAGGTTGCGTTGATCACTTACCCGCATCGGTTCAAGTCATGGGAATCGGAGTTTGACGGGATAGAGGTTTTTAGCCTGCACACGAGTGCGAAGGGGATGAACCCGCTGTTGGCGTTGGGGGATCTTGTTTGGACGTATGGGGCGTATCCGGACCTGATGTTCGCGAGGCATTTTGAACGGCCCGATGGGTGGTTGGCGAAGTTTGATGAAGTGGCGGCGCGGCGGCCGATCTCGCTGTTCGCGGGTACGGATGGGCACTCGAACATAGGGTTTCATCTGCTGGGGGATGATGCGGGGAACAAGTTGATCAATTTTAAGATCGACCCTTATGCGACGATCTTCAGAATAGCTCGAGCGCGGGTGCTGCTGCCTGTGGGGCAGGAGTTGACGCGGGAGTCGCTGACGGAGGCGATAAGGGCAGGGCGGTATTTTACGGCGGTGGACTCGATCGGCGATTCGACGGGATTTGTGTTTGAAGCGGCGACGTCGGACGGGCGGCGGCAGATGGGCGAGGATGCGGCGGTTGGGGCTGAGCTGAGGGCGGCGGCGCCGGCGGCGGGGCGGTTTGTTTTCATCCAGAATGGACAGAGGGTGCATGAAGCGGCGGGGGTGAGCGAGGCTTCGTTTACGCCGACCGGACCGGGGCCGGTGAGGGTCGAGATATATCTTGATGGATTAGGTGAACCATTTGGCCGGATGCCCTGGATCATGTCAAACCCGATCTATATTAGATAGGGCAAACGAATTTTGAATTGGAGTCATCCTATTTCCGCAAGTTCTTAACTTATTTTCACACAAGCAGAATGAAGGAATTTATCAGAAACAGTTTTTCATTGGCAGGCATTATTGTCCTTGCGGCCATGACATTGCAGGCGCAGCAGGTGCGTCGGCCGAGTTTTGACGTTCAGTCTTATAGGATGGACGTTGAGCTTTCGCCGATCGACAATCGGCTGGCGGCGACCACGGACGTGACATTCATCCCGGGGGTGGATACGCGGTCGGTGACCTTTGAGCTGAACGGTTCGCTGCGGGTGGAGACGATCACGCGTGTTGCAGCCGGGGCGGCAGGAGTTAGGCCGGCAGCTACGCCGGCCCCGCGCGGGCGTGCGGCCGCGGCAACAGCAGCGGCGACGGCGGGGCCGCAGGTGACGTTCGTGCAGGACCAGGTCGGCGTTTCGGACATTGGGCCGAGTGTGCGGATCGACCTGGGAGAGAACGTGACGGCGGGGACACCGGTGACGCTGAGATTTAGATATGCGGGAGTGCTGAATACGCCGAGCGGCGGGCCGCTGCTGAATAAGCGGCTGGCATATATCGGGCAGGACGAAGGTTATTTGATGTATGCGTCGCGGTGGTTCCCTTTTAACGATTACGCAGCGGACCTTGCGACGGCGGACATCACGGTGTCGCTGCCGGCAGGTCTGCAGATCGTGGGGACGAGCGATGTCCCGGTGGCGGCGACGGGCGGCAAGTATCGGTTGGTGCAATCGACGCCGGGGCTGGTCGGGAATATCGCATACGGTACGTTTGTGAACCGGAAGCTGCGGTTTGGCGGGATCGAGATCGATTTTTATACGAAGCCGGGGAGCGACCAGGTCGTACAGAGTTACGGCGAGACGCTGGGGCGGGCGCTTGAGTTTTACACGAAGCAGTTTGGACCGGCGGCGATGGGTTCGCGGCTGGTGGTTGCGCAGATAGACGATTACAGCCTCGACTTTTATACGGGGCCGGGTGTGCTGTTCGTTTCGGACCGGCAATTTTTGCAGGCTCGGGGCGTGACCGAAGAAAGGCTCGAGCGTGAAGCGGCGTATCAGTGGTGGGGCATGACGGTCGGGCTGAAATCGTTTGACGACGCGTGGCTTTCGCAGGGGCTGGCGGAGTATAGCGCATACATGCTGAGAGAGAGCGCTGCGACCGGTGCGGGGCTAGATAATTTGAGGCGAGAGTTGTTGGAAAAGGCGCTGACATTTGAGCAGACGGCTTCCCTATTGAGGGCTCCGGCGAACCTGGATGATCAGTCGATCGCGTATCAGTACATCATGTTCGGCAAAGGCACGTTTGTGTTCAAGCTTTTGCGAGAGACGATGGGTGCAGCGAAGTTTGATGAACTGGTGCGGACGTATCTGACGGAGTATCGCGGGAAGAACGCTTCGATAGATGATTTTGAAAAGCTGACGTCGCGGGTTGCGGGCGAGAACATGCGGTTCTTTTTTGCAAGATGGGTCGAGAGCACTGGCGTGCCGGAATTTACGGCGGATTACCTCATCATCAGGAACCGTGCGGGCAAATTTATCGCTCGCGGAACGGTGAAGCAGAATTATGACAACCTGAGGCTGCCGGTTGAGGTTCAGCTGCGATCAGAAGGCGAAGGTGCGAATGAGACCGTGACGCTCAGGATGGACCAAGCGAGCGCTGATTTTAATATTGAATCGGACGGTAAGCCGCTTGCGGTGATCATTGATCCGGGACATAAGCTGCTGCGAATCTCGCCGGAGTTGCGGGTTTCGTCCATCGCTCGGCGTGGGATCGAGCAGATGAAGGAAGGCAATTATGCAGAGGCGCAGTCGCAGTTTGAGGCGGCGCTAAAGCTGGATAGGTCGAATTCGTGGGTCTATTACCACCTTGGGCTGCTGTTCTTGGAGCAGCGGAACTATGACCTGGCGAAGGATAATTTTATGGCGGCGCTGGCGGGGAATCTGAACCCGGCATGGCTGCAGGTCTGGGCTGAGATACGCTTGGGGAATGCATATGACGCTCAGGGCGACAGAACCCGGGCGGTTGCTAGGTATAAGCGGGCGGAGAGCCTTGGCGACGACTATGATGATGCGCAGGGGGCTGTGAAGAAATATCAAGCGACGCCATATGACCCCAGGGAAAATCAGACGGCGTTGACCAGATAATAACTAAAACTTATAACAGGCAGATCGGCATATGCGATCTGCTTTTTTATTGGAGGATCAAGCATGCAAATCGTAAGAAAGTGGACGTTGCTCTGTGCCGTCGTGGCCGTTTTGTCTATAAGTTCGCAAGCTGCGATAACGTGGTTTCCTAAAGATTTCACGTGCCCCATCGACGGTGAAAAGAACACGTTCCTGGTGGTGGGCAGCTATGGGAGCTATATCTACTCGTATCCGTCGCGGTTTCAGTTCTTGTTCTTTCCCAGGACGGACAGCCCTACGTTTCATACGTGTAAGAAGTGCTCACTTTCGACATTCATGTGGGATTTTGACAAGCTGCCTAAGGATAAGCTGCCGGCTATAAAGGAAGCGATCAAGGACGTGAGGGTCTCGAAGGCTTTTAAGGAATACACTGAGCTGCCGGTGGTAGAAAGGTTGGAGATAATGCAGAAGGTATACGCCGTCATGGAGAAGGATGATACATTCTGGGAAGATTTTTACCGGATCAAAGGGTATCACTATGGCAAGGCCGGAGACAACGAACGCGCGGCAGAAGCTCGACGGAAATCGCTAGAACTTTTGCAGACGAAAATAAAGGCTGACCGGGCGGAGGATTCGCGGAAGCTTTTGTACTACGTTTCGGGAGCTATGCGACATTTTTTGAATGATGATGAAGGGGCGGTCGCTGATTTTGAGAAAGCGCGTGCCACGAAGTATGCTGCGAAGGATGCGGATGCGGAGGAGCTGAAGAACGCAGAGGCGGGTTTGAATTCGCGGATCGATGAATATATTGAGCTGATGAAGTCAGATGATAAGAAGCCCCGGTTCACTGATAAGGATGGCGGACACGGGCACTGAATTTTAGCACCGTGTTGGTGAACGAAAAAGGCGAGGCTTTGCGGCCCCGCCTTTTTTTTGCCCTTGCTCGAAACTAGAAGCGAAACTTTGCTCGAAACTGTCCGACGCGCGGGCCGCCGAGCGACTGTGTGATGGTGCCAAAGTCGGTGCTGTCCTGCAGGTCGCTGTTCGGATTCGCGAGGTTGACGCGGTTGAAGACGTTGAAGACGTCGAAGCCGACCTCAAAGCTCATACGTTCGTTGATCCGTGTGCTCTTGGCAAAGCTAAGATCGAAGCGATTCTGTGACGGACCGCGGAAGGTGTTGCGGCCGAGGTTGCCAAACTGGCCCAATGCTGAGGTGAAGCAGCCTGAGTTGATCACATTTAGATTGCCCGTACCGTAGCTTCCGATGGCATCATCGAGCGAACAGGTGATGTTTGGACGGCCGAAGCCCGGGCGGACAAGGCCGCCGGCACCGCGTGTGGTGCTGGTGTAATGAGCGACGGTAGAGATCTCAGGCTCGGACGCGAACACGGTGAAGGGCGTTCCGGATTGGGCTTGGAAGAAGCCTGAGACCGACCAGCCTTTTACGAAAGCGTTGTCGGAACCGCCTGTGGGGATATCCCATACGAAGTTCGTGCTAAAGCGGTGAGTGCGGTCAAAGTCTGACAGGCCGCGGTTATTGTTGAGATCGCGGGCGTCCGCTTGTGCGATGAAGCCGGTGTTCGGAACATCGGGCTTGCCGCCGCCGGCAGTGCTGCCAGGATCGGACGACATTACGTCGATCGATTTTGAGAAGGTATAGGCTACGTTGAACTGCAGCCCCTGCGAGAGACGTTTTGTGAGGCTGAACTGGCCGCCGTGGTAATCGGACGAACCTTTAGATTGGAGAAGGATCGCTTCGGGTACGTTGAACCCGAGGATCGGAACGCGGGCTTCGAAGTTGATGACCTGACCGCTCGCGTTGGCGAGGTTGAGGTCGATCTGATCGAGCGCCGAGTTATAGAACCCAAAGGCGACGCCGGTGCCGCGAGCACGAGCGGTGGAACCGGCATTGAGCGGGCCGTTGGGAGCCCCGGCGGCGAGATATGCCTGGTTGAAGCGCTCAAAGATGTGATCGGGCGTTGCAGGATCATTAAGATCGAAGCCTTGGTTGAGTGCTCGTGCGATGAGTAGATTGCGGCCGGCAGTTCCGACGTAGCGTGCCTCGAAAAGCAGATCGCGGAAGAGCTCGTACTGAACCCCGACGTTCCACTGATGAACGTAGGGCGTGCGGAGGTCGCGGTCGATTGCGCGGAACTCGAAGGTTTCGGCGATGTTGCCGCGGATGCAGTTTTCGCCGGTAGCGACGACGCAGCCGGCTCCTTGGGGGGTGCCGCGAGAGTCGACGAATACGGGCGTATTATCACGAATCTGATATGCGCCGTTAGCTCCGGCGGTGCGGACAATTCGGAACGGGAGCCACTGGTTGAGGGGTATATTTGTCGGCACACCGGAAAACGCCGTAGCGAGCGGTACGTTGCCGCTGGGGACGGTGATCTCGACTTCGCGAAGGTGTGGGTAGTTGGAGAATATCGTGTTGATGAACGCGGCTGACGGGCGATCGTAGAACAGGCCGTAGCCGCCGCGGACGACCATTTTGTTGGACACTGCGTATGCGAGGCCGATACGCGGTGCAAAGTTGTTCAAATCCTGGCCGCGAAGCGTGTGATTGGTGTCGGCGACCTGAGTGGCGGTGATGGCTCCGTCGATGACTGCGTTGCCGGTGAGGCCTGCGTGCTTGGGAACGAGAAACCCGGAAGAGGGGTTGTCGCAGAGTGCATTGTTACCGCCATTTTGGGTGAAGCAGGGTTCCCAGGGTTCGAGGTCGAAGTTGCCGATGTAGCCGTTCTTTTCCGTGGGCCACATGAAAAGCTCGTAACGGAGGCCGATGTTCATTGTGAGCTTGCGGTTGATGCGCCAGTCGTTCGAGAGATAGAAGCCGAGGTCACGGAAGCGGAACTGCTTGGCTGTTATGCCGTATTGCGTATCGGCTTCGGTTGCGTTGCCCGTGAGGAGTTGCGTGAAAGAATCGAACTTTTCGAATTCGGTAGCTTGTTCCTCGGGCAGGTCGCTGTCGTATTGATGGCTTTTGAAATCGCCGCCAAACTTTATGTTGAAATTCTTATAGGTCCAGTTTACGTTGTTAGCGAGGCTGTAGGTTACCTGTTTGCGGCGATTGAACGAATCATTGGGACCGCCGAAGGAGAAGTTAGCGATGTTGTTGCGGCCGATGTAGTGGCCGAGGCGCGTGGTCGCGGGGCTGCTGTCGAACGTCGACGCGGGATTGTAAACACCGACCGCGTCGTTGCTAAGTTCGGGCGTGAGGAAGGGGTCGTCTAGTCGGCGCGTGTTGTTAAGGTAGAAGTAACCGAAGCGAACCTCGTTGATCCAGTTGGGCGAAAAGATGTGGGTGTCGCCGATGGAAAGAGTGCGATTGCGGTCATCGCGACGCAGGCTGAACGGTGACGCAAGGCTGCCGGGATCGGGAAATGGATCGAGACCCGGGAAATTTGAAAAGAAGAATGTGCCGCTGAGGGTGTTTGAGCTTGAGACCCTGCCGTCGAGTCGCGTGGTGAACTGATTCTGGCGAAACTCAGCGGGAACCACGTCAACCACCTCGACGAGCGGGTTGTTGCGTTGGAGGGTTCGAGTAGTTACGTTTGGGAAGTTGCCGAATTGGTACGCTCCGGTCCCCGATTGGTCGACGATGCCGAGAGACTCGAAATTTGTGATCGTCGGCAAGACGAAATTGCCGGTAACCGGGTTGCGGAGATTGAAGATCCGCCAGGCGACGTCGTTGATGTCGGCGGCGGTTAGGCAATTGGCACCGGAGCACCCGTTGAACTGGTTGAACGCGGAGGCGATGGCGGCTTTGGACCGGTCGTCACCGAGGACGCTGAGTGCGATCGGGAGGACCGTTCGAGTCCGGGCGGTTGGGACGAGGCCGGTGACGGCGTCAGTGAATTGATATCCGCCGAAGAAGAAGACCTTGTCCTTGACGATGGGACCGCCTAGCGTGAAGCCGGTCTCAACGCGGTCGGCCTGCGGTTTTTCGTTGCCGCTTTCTTGGAGGAAAAATTCGTTTGAGTTGAAGGCCCGATTTTGGAGGTAATAATAGACCGAGCCGTTAAAATTGTTACCGCCGGAGCGGGTGACGAGCTGGAAGTTGCCGCCGCCGCTGCGGCCGGTGGATGCGTCGTAGAGGGAGGTTTGGAGTTTGACCTCTTGAAGCGTTTCGGGCGCCGGGGAGATGTTGTCGGTCAGCGAGCCTTCGTTGCTGGTGATGTTGGTTGCGTCGATGCCGTTGAAGAAAAGGCTGGTTGACGTGGTTCGCGTGCCGTTGACGGAAGGCGAAACGTTGCCGTTGCCGGCTACGCCGACGGGGGAGAGTTCGGATGCGACGCCGGCCTCGGAGGAGAGTAGGCCCGTGAAGCTGCGGACGGACGTCGGTGTTCGGATGAGCTGTTCGCCTGAGATCTGGCGTGAGACGGCGGCCGTTTCGGTTTGGATCAAGTTTTGATCACTAGTGACATCGACGAAGACGTCGGTTACGCCGACCTGAAGGATGACTTCGACGGTTCGTGTTACGGATGCTTCGACGGTGTTGGTGCTGTCGACTGATTTTTGGAAGCCTTCCTTTTCGTAGGCAATGCTATAGGTGCCGACGGGAAGTAGGTTTATGGACCATCGGCCTTCGTTATTAGTGACTGAAGTCCGCGAAAGATTGGTCGCGGTGTTGGTTGCAATGATAGCCACGCCGGGGATGACGTCACCGTTTTGATCACGAACCGTGCCGGCAAGGCCGCCGTTCGCTTGAGCGAAAACGGCAGTGGCGGAAAGGGCGATCGCTAGGATCGCCAAAACATACGCACGATAGTTGAACATCATTTTAAACTCCTGAAATATTCGTAAAGATGGAAGCGTGCGAACAATGGTGCCGCGCGCTGAGACCTAGAATCTGCTGTGGATGCAAAGGCGAGAATATGCCTGCGTTGTTACGGGTAGGTGAACTGCAGGTTAAATGATTGTTATGTTATTGCAGGCGCAAAAAAGGCCCGGAGGGGGCACCGGGCAGCGGCCTGATCTGTCGTTTTTTTAACGTATGAGGGAGGCGGCGGCGGATTCTCCGGTTTCTATGGCACCTTCCATGAAGCCTTGCCAATCGGCGAGGTGTTCGCCGGCAAAGAGGACCTTTTGGTGGGGGCGCTTGAGGATTGGGCGGATGCCGAACCATTGGCCGGGGCGGTAGAGGGCGTAGGCGCCTTCGGTAAACTCGTCGCGCTGCCAGGCGTAGGAGGCGATGCCGCGGGCGAGCTTGGGCGCTTCGGCGTTGAAGTCGACGAGGTCGCGAGTAATGACGTTCATGCGGCGGCTGTCGTCCTGGGACGCGAGGACGTCCGCTTTTTCGCCGACGGCGTAGGCGGTGAGGATGCCTTGAGTGCCAGGCTGATTTTGAGTTGAGTGGAAATAATAGTGTGACGTTGTGTCGGAGACCATTGAAAAATTGTCATCTTTCCAGAAGCGGTTGTCGTAAAGGACGGAGTTTTTGACGATGCGGGAATAGATGAGCTTTTGCGCCGCTTCGGCTTGGGCGGCGGGAAGCGGAGGGTTGAATTTGATTTTGCGGAGGCTGGCGATAGGGGCGGTGCAGATGCAGGCGTCGCCGGTGAAGCTTTCGTCGCCGGCACGGACGGTGACGATGCCGGCACGCTGGTTGACCTCGGTGACCTTCATTCCGGTGCGGATATTTTCGGCGCCGATGCGTTTGACGAATTCGTCGACGAGCCGCGAGTTGCCGCCGGTCATTTTGTAGTCCATCTCGTTTTTGGGGCTGGATTCAGCGTATTCGGCGAGGGCTCCGAAGGCGGAAACGTGGCGGATGGATTCACCGAAGTCGGTGCTGTCAGCGAGGTCGCGGAGGATGAGGTCGTCGCGCGTAAAGCCGATGTCGGAGAGGTGCGTCCACCAGTCAGTGCGGTCGAGGCGAGATCGCTGGGCAGTGGAAAGTTTTTCGTAGCCTGCGATCATCTTTTCCCATGCGGCTTGTGCCTGGGCGGAAAAATCCCATGTGCCGGGACGCGAGACCTTGCCGTTTTGGAGGAGATAGTCTTCGAATTGATGGCGTTGGAGGGGGATGTTGAATTCGCGGCAGAGTTCTTGGATGCGCTCGTGGCTTTCGCCAACCCACTCGGCGCCGAGTTCGCAGATAAGTTCTTTGTTCTCGGGCATTCGGTGTGAAAAAACGCGGCCTCCGGTGCGGCCGCGGGCCTCAAGGATGGTGACCTGCCAGCCGGCATTTTTGAGTTTGAGCGCAGCGGCGAGTCCGGCGAGGCCCGAGCCGATGATGACGCAACGGCGAGCGCGGCGGGCTTGGCCGAGTGCATTTTGTGAACTGACGGCGATACCGGCGGCGGCGGTTCCGAGGATCTTAAGAAAATCGCGACGGTTTGTAGTCATAAATTTTTAGTTGGTGCCTAAGGCGTTTTGAATCTCGGTGACTGTTGCCCGGGCGGTTCGGCCGACGCCGATGAGTGTGGCGGAGGCGAAGCCCGTCCAGTTTCCGTAGCCTACGAGCCAGAGATAGGGCTCTTTGGCAGAGCGGGTACCAGACACTTTAACACGACCTTTGGTTTCGATAACACCCAGGGGGCGGAGGTGGTCGAGGGCGGAGCGGAAGCCGGTGCACCAGATGACGGCGTCGATCGGTTCGGGCGGTTTGCCTGCGGTCCAGACGACGCCGTTTTCCGTGAAGCGGACGAAGGGGCGACGCGAGGTGAGTAGCCCGAGGTCGCGGGCGCGGCGGACCGGTTCGACCATAACGATACTGCCGAGCAGATCGTAGGAGCGTTTGGGCTCGTCGGTGGAAGCTGAGGTGAGTGCCTTGTAGCGCTCGCTGGCGGCGTCGAAGAGAACGCGGCCGTCGACATCGTCGGGGAGGAAATTTGGCTCGTCGAGAGTTACCCAAGTCGTGTCGGCGAGGGGTGCGACCTCGGCGAGGATCTGTGCGCCGGAGTTGCCGCCGCCGATGATGAGCACGCGTTGGCCGGCGAAGCGTTCGGGGGTGTCGTAGTGGGCGGAGTGGACTTGAATGCATTGGAACTGGTCGCGGCCGGGGTAGTCTGGAATGAACGGTTTTTGCCAGGTGCCAGTGGTGCTGACGGCGGCACGTGAGCGGAATTCGCCGGTGTCGGTGTCGAGGACAAAGAGGCCGGCGTCGCGGCGGACGGAGGTAACGTTGACGGGGCGGTGGATGGGAAGCTGGTAACGCTCTTCGTACTGTCGGAGATATCTGAGGACCTCCTCGCGAGTCGGGTAGCGCTCGGTGCCGCCGCCGGGCATTAGCCAGCCTGGTAGCGAGCTCCATTGTGCGGGGGAGAATAGGCGGAGCGAGTACCAGCCGTGGAGCCATGCACCGCCAGGTTCGGGTTGGGCGTCAAGGATGACATAGCGCAGGCCCGTGCGACGGAGATAGTAACCGACGGCGAGGCCGGCTTGGCCGCCGCCGATGACAACGACGTCAAATTGGTCTAGGGAATCGTCGGGCATGGATGTGGAACGCGGGCGGAGAACGTCTCACCTGCCGTGCAGAGGTTGAGATCGGTCATCGCAGTTAGTGCGGTTAGATCTCGTCTAGTAATTTCTCGATCAGGTTAATGAGTTTGACCGTCGCATCGGACTGCATCTTGATCGCTTGGGCTGCCGCAGGCAAGGTGGGGATCGTTACGATGGGGCCGGCGACGGGATACGTTACTTGCGAAAGGTTCGTTCCGAGAGCCGAAGCCGAGGCGAGGAGCCCTTTGATCACGTAAAGTTCGCCCTTGGTGTTTTGTTTTGTTTGATCGTCCATCGTTGTTCCTCCGCGAAAAAATTTTATGAAGTGTATCACAGAAGTAGGTTTACGAGAGATGGAATTTGCGGCTAAGTCCCTAGGATGCAGGATTTAGTATGTGTTGGGCAAAATTAGAATAGGCCGATCGCAAAGACGCGGAGACGCAAAGACTTGAGTGAGACAGATGGGGGCGTTGGGTGGGGGAGTAAGTCTCCCGCGAAGACGCAAAGACGCAAAGACGCGAAGATTTGAGTGCGTCATTCGGGGCCAGTGTGGGAGACCGCAGTGCTGGCACTCACGGGTTTAACTTGGCGGACCCGAGAATCGCTGAACAACTGCGGACGCTCGAGCGGCGTTGCGTTGGGTTTCATTGATCTCGGCCTGTGGTGTCAGGCCGCCGGAGAACATGAGATTTATCAGCCAAGGCGCGCGTGTAGCTTCGGTGCCCGGGCCTTGGACCGACGGGTCGTCGATGTGCGGTAGTTCCATCAGGTGGCCGAGTTCGTGCGCGAGAATTCGAGCGGCCTGATCGGGATCACGAAGATATCTGATCATACACACACGCTTTTCGTGGCGTGCCTGGCCGCCGAGTTCCGGCCGAGCCGTCTGATCCACGAACAGGGCTCTGACGCCAGCCCCTGCTGGGTGACGTGCGACCAGGAAGTGATATCCGTTGTCACCAACGACATCGGCGCGCATTCCAGGTGGCATCTCTTCGACGACTGTCGCGCACGAGCGGCGCTGGAAGGCGACATCGGCCCGGCTCACCCATAGGGCGCTTGCGCGCTGGAGAAGGTCGGCGGCGTAGGCTTCGGTGTAACGCTGCTGGTGATCGGTGCCGCGGGAACGGAGTGTGACAATGGTCAGATCGGTTGGAATCGTGATCGGCATAGAACTTACCTCCTATTTTTAGAGGAAAAGATTCTATACCAAAACGATGGGATAGCAAGAAAACTTTTAGCGACGCTAGGCGATGAGGGAATAGCGGCGGATGTCGGGTGGGGCGGCGAGGAGGTCCGCGAGGAGGGGGAGGGCGGATCCGAGGTGGGGGCTGTTGAGGTGCGCGTCGAGAGCTGCATCGTCGGCCCACTCTTCGACAAAGGTGAAGTCGGTAGGGTCGTTGTTGTTTTGCAGGAGTTCGTAGGTGACGCAGCCGTCCTCGGCGCGGGTGGGCTCGATGAGGCCGGTGAGGAGTTCCTTTGTTTGTTGAACCGTGTCGGGTTTTGAGGTGATATGTGCGACGACTCGGAGTTGGTTGTTGGGCATAGTGTTTGGAGGATATAACGATTTGGGGGAGTGGGACAAGAGGAGCAGTCGACGTGCGCTGGAGAAAAGTGGCGGAAGAGAAGAAAAGACGAGAGTTTCCCGCAAAGACGCTAAGACGCAAAGATTTGAATGGGGTCCTGATGGGGCCGTGTTTTGGGAGGCGACCGCTTCCAGCGAAGACGCGAGAGAGAGAGGGAAGACTTAGACGGGTTGGTTAGATTATGGTCGTGACGATCTCTCGGATGGAGCGTTGGAGTTCTCGGTCGTCGGTGATGGGGGAGACTATGGCAACCTCGGCGGCTTGGGTCGGGGAGATGCCTTTGGCGATCATTTGGGCAGCGTAGATGAGGAGGCGGGTCGAGACGCCTTCTTCGAGGCCGTGACCGCGGAGGTTGCGGACCTTTTGGCCGATCTGGACCAGGTCGCGGGCGTCGGATTCTTCGATGCCGCCTTCTTTGGCGACGATGACGGCTTCGGCGTCGGGTTCGGGGTAATCGAATTCGAGCGCGACGAAGCGCTGGCGTGTGGACTGTTTGAGATCTTTGAGGATCGACTGATAGCCCGGGTTGTAAGAGACGACGAGCATGAACTCGGGCGGGGCTTCGATGACAGTGCCGCGTTTTTCGATGGGAAGGCGGCGGCGGTCGTCTGTTAGGGGGTGGATGATGACGACGGTGTCTTTGCGGGCTTCGACCACCTCGTCGAGGTAGCAGATGGCGCCGTTGCGGACCGCGGTGGTTAGCGGGCCGTCGTGCCAAACGGTCTCTTCGCCTTCGAGCAGAAAGCGGCCAACGAGGTCGGTGGACGAAAGGTCTTCGTGGCAGGCGACAGTGACGAGCGTACGCGAGAGGCGGTAGGCCATGTGTTCGACGAAGCGCGTTTTGCCGCAGCCGGTGGGGCCTTTGAGCATTACAGAGAGCTTGGCGGCGTAGGCGGCTTCGAACAGCTCGACCTCATTGCCGATAGGGAGATAGAACGGTTCTTCTGCAACCTTATACTTTTCGACCGCGAGTTCCATATACATCATTTTAACCATAAACGAGGTAGAGAACACAGGACGGCGGTAAAAAGGCTTTCGTGGCGTGGGGGCGATGCGATAGACTTTTGGTATGCGACGAGGGGGTTTGATATCGCTTACCGCACGGGGGCTATTTTGTAAGGCGGGCGGGTTTTACATCGATCCGTGGAAGCCGGTCGAGAAGGCTGTGATAACGCACGCGCATTCTGACCACGCTTATCGGGGAAACAAGGTGAACCTGGTGCCGGCGGAGGGCGAGGAGCTTTTTCGGATAAGGCTCGGGGACGAAGCGACTATCGAGACGGCGGCGTACGGCAAGGCGGTTGACGTAAACGGGGTCAGGGTCTCGTTCCATCCGGCGGGGCACATTCTGGGTTCCGCGCAGGTCCGCGTAGAACATAAAGGTGAAATATGGGCGATATCGGGCGATTACAAGCTGACGCCTGATCCGACGTGTGCGCCGTTTGAAACGGTGAAGTGTCATTTTATGATCACGGAGGCGACCTTTGGACTGCCGATCTATAAATGGACGAAGCCGGAGACCGTGTTTGAGCAGATCAATGAGTGGTGGATAAGGAACCGCGAGCGGGGGAAGGCTTCGGTTATTTTTGCGTATTCGCTGGGGAAGGCTCAGAGGGTGTTGAATGGGGTGAACTCGGGGATCGGGCCGATATTTACGCATGGGGCGGTCGAGAGGTTGACGGAGGCTTATCGGCGGGCGGGGGTTGAGCTGCCGCCGACGACTTATGTGGGATCGGTTACGAATAAGAAGGAGTTTGCGGGGTCACTGATAGTGGCACCGCCTTCGGCACAGGGTTCGACTTGGCTGCGGCGGTTTGGGCCGCATTCGACGGGGTTTGCCTCAGGGTGGATGATGGTGCGCGGCGCGAGGCGGCAGAGGGCGGTGGACCGGGGATTTGTGCTGTCGGACCATGCGGATTGGCCGGAGTTGAATGAGGCGATCAAGGGTGCGGCGGCGGAGACGTATTATGTGACGCACGGTTTTTCGGAAGAGTTCGTGCGATGGCTACGGGAAGAGGGGTATAACGCGGAGACGCTGGAGACGCGGTTTGTGGGTGACCAGGCGCCGGAGGACAGCGAAGAGGTGGGCAAATGAGGCAGTTCACCCGGCTTTACGTCGAGCTCGATCAGACGAACAAGACGAATGAGAAGGTCGAGGCAATGGTCGATCATTTTGCGGCGGCGGCGCCGGAGGATGCGGCGTGGGCCTTTTATTTTTTGTCGGGTAGAAAGCCGAGGCAGATAGTGCCGTCGGCGAAGCTGCGGGCGTGGGCGATAGAGGAAACGGGAATACCGGAATGGCTTTATCAGGAATCGAGGGACACGGTGGGGGACAGCGCGGAGACGATCGCGCTGCTGCTGCCGCGGAATGACGGGTTTGAGGATACGCCGCTGCATCAGTTGGTGGAGCAGGAGCTGTTGCCGCTGCGGAAGAGTGACGAGGCAACGCAGAGGGCGGCTGTGACCCGGGCGTGGTCGCGGATGGACCATGCGGGGCGGCTGGTATACAACAAGCTGATAACGGGGTCGTTTCGTGTCGGGGTTTCGCAGCAGCTAGTACTGAGGGCTTTTTCAGTGATCTCGGAGATACCGGTCGATGTGTTGACGCATAGGGCAATGGGGGAGTGGGAGCCGACGGCGGAGTTTTATGAGGGGCTGATCGGCGAGCATAACGAGGCCGATGAGGCGCCGATAGCACGGCCTTATCCGTTTCACCTGGCGCATCCGGTGGATGACCCGCCGGCGGAGTTGGGGGATGTTGGTGAGTGGCAGGCGGAGTGGAAATGGGACGGGATAAGGGCCCAGATTGTTAAGCGGGCAGGTGAGGTTTTTATATGGTCGCGGGGTGAGGACTTGATCACGGAGAGGTTTCCGGAGATTGCGGAGGAGGCGGCGGAGTTGGCGGATGGGACGGTGCTCGACGGGGAAATATTGCCTTGGCAAGGCGACCGCGTTTTACCGTTTACGGAGCTGCAGCGGCGGATCGGGCGGAAGAATTTGACGGCGAAGATCTTGAGCGAAGTGCCCGTGGTACTGCAGGCTTACGACATTATTGAGCACGACGGGGCGGACATAAGGGAGTTTGAGTTTGCGGAACGGCGGGTGCTGCTGACGGAAGTGATCGGCGGGTTGGATGAGTCCGGGCCGATCACGATGACGGAGTCGGTGAGGGCGGAGACTTGGGAGGCGTTGGCGGATTTGCGGGAGTCGAGCCGCGAGCTTGGGGTTGAGGGTTTTATGCTGAAGCGGCTGGGGTCGCCGTATCGGACGGGGCGGCATCGGGGCGATTGGTGGAAATGGAAGATCGCGCCGCTGACGATAGACGCGGTGCTGATCTATGCGCAGAAGGGGACGGGAAAGCGGTCGAATCTGTTTACGGATTATACGTTCGGGGTTTGGAATGAGGGTGAACTGGTCCCGTTTGCGAAGGCGTATTCGGGATTGACGGATGCGGAGATACGAAAGGTGGACCGGTTCGTGCGGGCTAATACGTTGGAGACATTCGGGCCGGTGCGATCGGTGAAGCCGGAGATGGTGATGGAGATCGCGTTCGAGAACATTCAGCGGTCGACGCGGCATAAGTCGGGGGTTGCGGTGCGGTTTCCGCGGATACAGCGGATGAGGCCGGATAAGCCAATCGGCGAGGCGGATGAGTTGGCGGCGATACATAAGATGCTGGATGAGCTGCGGGGTGGCGGTTGATGGGGCGCCGGTATCGATATTCGCTGAAGGGGGTGGCGCTGTATCCGCATTTTAAGGTTATGGCTGAGACTTTTCCGCGGGTGTTGGCGACGCGTGTGGTGGAAGATGACGGAGCGGAATATTTCGGTGCTTTCTTAAATCGGACGAACGCTCGGATGATGACGGGGCTGATAAACCGGACGTTTCGGCTGCGGACGTGTGATATTGAGGTTGACGGGAGTCTTGAGGTGCCATGCCCGCAGTATTACCGAAAACGGTGCTTGGCCCCATGTGTGGCGAGTTTGTGCTCGCCTGAGGAGTATGAAGATATGGTCGGGCTTGCCCGGCTATTTTTATCGGATGAGCGGCAGGCGTTTGCGGATCAGGTGAATATGCGGATCGCGGCGGCGGCGGACGGGCTTGAGTTTGAGCGGGCGGCTTACTGGCGGGATGTGCTTGCGGGGGTGGAGGCGTTTTGGGCGGAGAAGCGTTATGCGGCGTCGCTTCGGGATGCGGTGGACACGTTCGACGTGAGGATAACGGATGACGTGACGGATATTTTTTTGATCACGCAGAGGGGGCGCCGGCAGATAGGCGAGCGCGTGTTTACCTTTGATGTAGATACGGAGGAAGAGGCGTTGCGGGCTCTGGCGGAGGTGATAGAGCAGTTTTATCGTGTGCATCTGCCGCGGGAGATAAGGGCGCCGCTGGCCCCGGATGAGCGGAAGCGGGTGGCGCGATTGCTGAGTGAAAGGTTTGGGCGCGAGGCGGTTGTAGTGAGTTCGAGGTCGGCTGTGAGAGTGACGACGACTCGAGCGTTAAAGAGGTCGCATGCGGATGCGGACGTCCGGCGGATGGCGGCGGTGACGGATGTGGAGTTGGGCAAGCGGTTGAAGGTGCTTTTGGGGCTGAAGGCTCCGCCGTATAGCATTGCGGCGGTCGATGCGGCACATATTTCGGGTACGGACCAGATAGGGGCGGCGGTCGTGTGGGACAGCGCGGCGCAGATGACGCTGACGGCAGATTATGTTGTGTCGGACGGGAGTGAGACGCAGGCGATAGCGGACATTGTGCGGGTGATTTGCGATGTGGGCGCGGAGGTGATGCTGATCGACGGGGGGCGGTCGCAGCTGAATGCGGCGACGGAAGCGTTAGGGACACGTGATGATATCGTTTTGATATCGGCCGTGAAGCCGCCGGGGAGGCATAGTGAGGTTTGGCATTTTTTGACGGGGGATGGGCGGCGGATAGAGTTTGATATGGCGGATGCGGCGTGTCGGCTGCTGCAGCGGCTGCGAGATGAGGCTCATTCGTACGCAAATATGGTGCACCGGGACGTGCGGGAGTTTGCTCATTATTATGTGCCGGCGGCGATCGTGCCGTCTCTGAACGAGGCGGAGCGACAGCGGCTGATGCGGCATTTCGGTTCGCCGACGCGTTTGGCGGAGGCGGATATTGAGGAGTTGGTTAAGGTTTTGGGGGCGGAAAAGGCGCGCGGGGTGATGGATGATATTCAACGATATCGCGAGGCTCCGGCGACGGTCAAACCTTTTATTGTGCCGATACGGTATCAGGACCCCGAGGGCGCGGCGGAGGACCTGCGGCCGATCGAAAGGGTTTAGGCGCGGAATCGTGACCAGTCCCCCCAGATGGCGAGCGTGACGCCGGCGGCCTGGAGATTTACGAAGAGAGTTTTGCCGTCGGGTGAAAATGTGGAGCCGGCAAATTCGCTTCGCGCAAATTCGGGGCTGATGTTGCGTGCGAAATCTGCCATTTTGCCGTCGGCGGTAAGAATCCTGAGGTGGTTGCGCGATTCCTGACCCGAATAATCGCTGTCTTCGCATACGAAGAGTAGGCCGGTTTTGGGCATGAGACAGATGTTGTCGGGCATGTGCAGGACGGTGCGGTCGGGTGATTCGAAATCGAGGATGAGGCGGCCGGTGTCGCGGCCGGTGGGTTGATATGACCAGATCTGGCCGCCTTTTTTGTCGCCGCCGCTGGTGGCGGTGAAAAAGACGCGACCGTCGCGGTCGATGTCGCATCCCTCGAGCCTGGCAAAGGTTGCGCCGCCTTTTGCTTTGCCTTGTTTGAAGACGGCAATGGGGTCGACGTCGGCAGCCTCGGGATCGGGGTCGGCGATGGTTACCCACTCGGCGGGGAGAGCGGCGCCCATTTTTTGGCCGGTGCGTGTGTCGAATTCGGGTTTGCCGGTGACGGCTAGCATTTGCAGGACGCCCCCTTCGGCGAGGTGCCCTTTGCGTTTTGGAATGAAGCGATAGAAGCCGGAGGTGCCGTAATCTTCAGTGAGATAGACGACGCCCGAACGGCGGTCGACGGAGACGGCTTCATGAACAAAGCGGCCCATGGCTTTGAGCGGTACGGGGACGACTTCGCTGTTTGCGGCAGCCGGGACCTCAAAGCAGTAGCCGTGAGAGATGGGGAACCCGCCGGTCTTGCGCCCATCGGAGGCGCGGGTGCGGATGGCTTTGCCGAGCGTCGTTTCTTCACAGGTGATCCAGCTTCCCCAGGGCGTCGGGCCACCGGCGCAGTTGATGAGCGTTCCGGAAAGGCTCACGAAATCTCGGATGACGGTGTTTGTTTTAGGATCGATGACGAGGGTGGTGGTGCCGCCGCCGGCGGTTTCGTCGTAATGATTGCGTGAGCCGATGGCGGTGCCGGGGCGGGGGATACTGCCGGCTGAGACCTCGTGGTTACGGACGATGCGGAGTTCGTTTTTGACGCGGAACGTCCACATGCCGTCGTGGAGGCCGGGGGTGGGGCGTTTATCGGACATCTCGCCTTTTACGCGGCCGATTACGTTGTATTCGAAGCCGGAGGGGAGCGCGAGGAATTTTTCGCCTGTGTTCTTTGCGGCGGTTGCGGAGAGGGCTCCGAAGCCGGGGGCGCGGAACGCTGCAAAGTCGCCGGTGGCGGCATAGGCGGAGGCCCGTTTGCCGAGCGAAGTGGTAGCGAGGGCGAGGCCGCCGGAAAATAACGAGAAATTGGCGATGAATGAGCGTCTGTTCATAGTGGTAGATTGATGAAGGGTTTGAACGATTTTATCGGCTGGGTTGGTGGAATTCAATTGTTGGTAGAGCGGATGTAAGATTTAGTTAACGTGAGCGGGGGAAGACAGAAGACAGAAGGCAGAAGGGAGCGTGGATGATGGAGATAGTTGAGGCGGTTGAGCCGGAGGCTGTGGACGCTGCGCGGGGGCTTTTTCGGGAGTATGAGAGGTGGCTGGGGCTCGACCTTTGCTTTCAGGGATTTGAGGAGGAACTGAGGGGGCTGCCGGGGAAATATGCGGCGCCTGATGGGCGGCTTTTGCTGGCTCGGGTGAATGGTGAAGTTGCGGGGTGCGTCGCGATGCGGCCATTGGGTGATGGGGTGTGCGAGATGAAGCGGCTATATCTCAGCGATGCGGCCCGGGGGATGGGGTTGGGGCGGCGGTTGATAGAGGCTGTGCTTGCCGAGGCTCGCGGGATTGGGTATGAGCGGATGCGGCTGGATACGTATCCGGCGAAGATGGCGCGGGCGGTGCAGCTGTATAGGGCCTACGGATTTAGGGAGATCGAGGCTTATTACGATAATCCGTATGACGGAGTTTTGTTTATGGAAGCGGAGCTTTGATCATATTCCGCGGCCGTAGCTGCCGCCGTAGGCGGTGGGGGGCGGGGGGCCGGTTGGGAACATGGGCTCGGTTGAGGGGAAAACCTGACGATAGGCGAATGCCCACGTAGCGAAAAATAGCGGCAGGACGAAAAAGATGCCGATGCAGAGTGCGAGCACGCCGAGGATGGCGATGAGGGTCATCAGGATAGCAGTGACAATTATCCCGCCGAGATTGCTCCATCCGGCGCGTGCGCTGAGTTTTAATGCTTCGATCGGCCCGATGTCGTTTTCCGCGGCGAGCGGGATCGCGAAGGCGAAGGATATGGCCCAGGCGATGGTCACGATGAACATGACGATCGCGAAAATGACGTACACCGCCGCGAAGCCGCCGATGAGGAGCGCCTCAGCATCGCTGGTTTGGGCGCTGCTGCCGCTGGCCGTCCAGACGCGCGTAGAGATGTTCATCGCGGTGTCGGCGACCTGCCAGATAATGCCCGGGATAGCCTGGACCGCACCGATCGCAAGAAGAGTACCGAACTTTTCGAAGCCCTTGAACATCATGCCGAAGTCTACGGGCTCGCCGCGCATATCGCGGAGAAGGACGTAATAAACGCCGCCGGAGATCGGGCCGATTAGGATGATGTTTAGGCAGGGAATGCACGCCATGAGCACCCACGCGAGCAGAGAGATGCCGAAATACATCCAGTAATTCTGCTTGATGAGATTCCAGCCGTTGCTGATCGCCCCGGTGGGGTCGATCGCGCCTCTATGAAATTCGATGTGGTGCAATTGGTGAAACTCCGGTCGAAAATGCCTCTACGAAAATAAGGTCAAACGCGAACGATTGCAAGCCGAGCGAGGGAAGGGGGATTAATTTGTGGACCAGGTCAGGGTGTAGGCGGGCGGCACGTTCTTCACGATAAGAGGGCTGCGACGCGTTTTGCCATAGCGGCTTCGCATAAATTCGCGGAGCTTGATGGCGGACGGAAAATAGAAGCCGTGAGCGTACTGGAAGGTTCGGAATGTGCAGCCACGCTGCATATATTTGTCGATCTCTTGCAGAATCTTTTCGCCCGTTTTGTTGGGCAGCGAGACGAAGGGCAGGCAGCAGATGATGGTGCCGATGTTGCCGAAGCCGGAGCGGCGGTGAATGTCTTCGAGATCGAGAGCGTTGCCGCGGACGATGCGAAGGCCCGAATAATTTTTTCGAAGCGTGCGAACAAGATGGGGGTCGAGTTCGATGCCGAGATATGAGCTTTCGTCGGGGACGACGTGCTGGAGATATTTGGTAATGGCACCGGTGCCGACGCCGAGTTCGACGACGATATTGTTCGAGGACGGCTTGATGCCGTCGATCATCCGTTTTGCGAGTTCGGGAGAGCTCGGGGTTATGGATCCGACGGTTCCGGGATTCTTCAGGAATGCCTGTAGAAATTGGATATTTTCGTTCATCCGGATTTAAGCGACAGGGATCGCGGGATCCGCTTCTTTGTTTGAACTTGTTTCGGAGGCTGCGACAGGTATTTTATAATCACAATCCTCGTTTTTGCAATACCTTACGGTCCCTTCCTTTTTGGTCGTTTTCTCTAGGAGGTAGGGTGCGGAGCATTCCGGACAGCTTTGGTCGATGGGCTTGTCCCAATAGACCTCGTCACATTTTGGATAATTGACGCAGCCGTAGAAGACCTTGCCGCGTTTCGATTTTTTCACGGCCAGGTCGCCGCCGCACTTGGAACACGCTATTCCGAGCGTCTCTCTCTTTACGTAATCGCACTTAGGATAGTTCGAACAACTTATGAATTCGCCGAAGCGGCCCTGGCGACGGACAAGGTTGACGCCGTCTTTGGGGCACATCTCGTCGAGCGGTACAGGGGGCGCAGTGGGTTTTTGATCGCCCTTAGCTATTTTGCGGATGTTCTTACATTCGGGATAACCCGTGCAGCCGTAGAAGGCGCCGAAGCGGCCTTTTTTGAGCACCATGTCCTTTCCGCAATGTTCGCAGACGGGGATCTCTTCGGCCTCTGCGCTGGCGCCGTCGGCGCCGTTTTCGGTGTCTTTCTTTTTGGCGACCTCACGGGTGTTCTTACATTCAGGGTAAGTTGCGCATGCGAGGAATTGGCCGAAGCGGCCGAATTTTATGACCATGCCGGCGCCGCATTTTTCGCACACCTCATCGGTAGGAATGGACGTTTTCTTTTTGTTCTTGATGGTCTCGGCGGCGACCTCGAGGTCTTTTGAGAATTTGTCGTAGAAGCCCCGGAGCGCCATTCGCCAATCGAGGGTGCCGTCCTCGATCTCGTCGAGGGCGCCTTCCATGCGGGCGGTGTAGGCGGTGTTGAAGATATCGTCGAAGCTATCGATGAGCAGGTCATTGACCGTGGTGCCGAGGGGCGTGGGATGGAAGCGTCCCTCGATCTTTTCGACGTACTCGCGGTCCTGAATAGTGGACATGATCGCGGCGTAGGTTGAGGGGCGACCGATGCCTTTTTCTTCAAGCGCTTTTACGAGCGTTGCTTCGGAGTAACGAGCGGGCGGCTGGGTGAAGTGCTGCTCGGGCGTAATAGAGTTTAGCGTGAGAACGTCGCCTTCTTTGACGAGCGGGAGGTTGCGCTCTTCGTCATCTTCTTCGCCGTCGGCGGGGCGTTCTTCTTTCGCTTCCTGATAGACCTTGAGGAAACCGTCAAATTTTTGTACTGAACCCGTCGCTCGGAATATGAAGCGGCCGGCGGACACGTCGATCGTGGTCTGATCGAAGAGCGCGGGCATCATTTGCGATGCGACGAAACGCTGCCAAATGAGGCGGTAGAGACGAAGTTCGTCGTTGCCGAGCAGGCCGGCGAGCGATTCAGGTGTGCGGTTAACGTCGGTGGGGCGGATGGCTTCGTGAGCGTCTTGCGCACCTTTCTTTGAGCGATAGTTGTTCGGCTTGCCGGGCAGATATTGTTCGCCGAATTGGCTGCCGATGTAGCCGCGGACGTTTTCGAGAGCTGCGTCGGAGACCCGGATAGAGTCGGTACGCATATAGGTGATGAGTCCGACCATGCCTTCGGAGCCGAGTTCGATGCCCTCGTAGAGCTTTTGGGCGGTGGACATCGTCTTTTTGGCGGAGAAGCTTAGCTTTCGAGCGGCGTCCTGCTGAAGCTTTGAGGTGATGAAGGGCGGCGTCGGGTTTTGTTTACGCTCTTTGGTCGCGACGGAGTTGACGACGAATTTTTCTGCCTGCGCCTCGGCGGTGATCGATTCGGCGTCAGCAGCGTCTTTAATATGATATTCGTTCGGCTTGACGTCCTCGTCGAACTTGCCGGATTTGACGGTCTTCTCATCAACGCGGAAGAGCTTTGAATCAAACTTTGGCGGCAGCGCGGCAGCGAGGTTGGCGATAACGGACCAGTATTCGGTTTTTACGAAAGCTTCGATCTCGCGTTCGCGTTCGACTACCATGCGGACGGCCACGGTTTGAACGCGGCCCGCAGAAAGGCGTCCGCCGACGGTTTTCCAAAGTATCGGCGACACTTTGTAACCGACTAGGCGGTCGAGGACGCGGCGTGCCTGTTGGGCATCGACGAGATTTTTGTTTATTTCCTGCGGGACTTTAAAAGCTTCGTTGATAGCGTTTTTTGTGATTTCGTTGAACATCACACGAAAAACGCGCTGGGTACCTTTTTTGGGCACGATCTCTTCAGCAAGATGCTGGCAAATGGCTTCGCCTTCGCGATCAGGGTCGGCCGCGAGGAAGATCGATTCGCTGGCTTTCGCGGCTTTCTTCAGGTCGGAAACGATCTTTTTATTGTTGCGCTTTTTGGTATCGGGGATGACCTCATAGCTGGGCTGGAAATTGTTGTCGACGTCGACGCCAAGGTCCTTGATCGGCAGATCTTTGATATGCCCGATGGAGGCGAGGACGGTGTAATCCGAGCCCAAATATTTGTTGATGGTCTTCGCCTTTGCGGGCGATTCTACTATTACGAGATTTTTTGCCATTTGAAAAAAATAGTCAGATCGTATTGGACGACCTGACACTCTGACTTCTAACACCTGCCTTATAAGGATGTCAATTCGACACGCGGTGATACTGATTGAGTGTGCGGTCCGGGCGGCGATCACACCGCCCAACCGCGAACAAGACAAAGTGTCACTGAAAGGCGTTGGATGAAACGGGCGTCGGGCACGTTGTAAGGCATGATCTACATCCGTTTTGCGTAGAACTTGCCCGGGAGAACGCGGAGGAGGTCGCGGATATCGAGGCTGACGAGGGCCGCGTTGAGATCGCCGAAGCTGAGGGCGCTAAGGTCGAGAAGCTTGTCGACGTGGATGGGGTCGTCGGGTGAGAGTAGCGACCAGACCTTGCGCTCGCTGGGGTTGAGGCCGGCTGGGGAGAGTTCCGGCTGTTCCGGCTGGCCGTTTGTGGGCGCGTCGTCGACCTTTGGCGGAAGAATCGCGGCCGCGATCTCCGAGGGGAGTTCGGCGACGACATCTTGCCATTGCTGGACGAGTTTTGCACCGGCTTTTATCAGGTAGTTGGTGCCAATGGAGTTGCGGGAGGTGATGTTACCGGGGACTGCCATTACCTCGCGGTTTTGTTCCATGGCGAGCCGGGCGGTAATTAGCGAGCCGGAGCGCTCGGAGGCTTCGACAACAAGGACGCCGAGGCTGAGGCCGCTGATGATGCGGTTACGGTAGGGGAAATTATCTTTGAGCGGCGGTGTGCCAAGGGGGAACTGGGTGACGACGGCGCCGCCAGATTCGACGATCTCTTTTGCTAGTTTTGCATTCTCTTTTGGATACACGCTGTCGAGTCCGGTGCCGAGGACGGCGATAGTGCGGCCGCCGGCGCGGATGGCTCCGAGGTGGGCAGAGGTGTCGATGCCGCGAGCGAGGCCGGACACTATGCAGATGCCGCGGGACGCGAGGTCGCGGCTGAGCATTTCGGACGCGTTTTGGCCGTAAGTTGAAGAACGGCTAGAGCCGATAACGCCGACGCAGGGCTGATCGAAGCACGCCTGCCAGTCGCCCATGACGTAAAGCGTGATGGGCGGATCGTCGATCTCGCGGAGCGGCGCGGGGTAGCTGCCGTCATCAAGAATGAGGACATCACCGCCGAGTTCGCGAACGGCGGCGAGTTCTTTTTCAGCGCGGTCTTCGAACTCGCGCTTCATAATGCTCTCGATGGTCTCGGGTTTGATGCGGAGGTTTTCAAGCTCGGGACGACGCGCGTTGAACACGGCATCGGGTGAGCCGAAGCGTTCGAGGAGCTTGGTTGCGGCGCGGGGACCGACGCCCGGGGTCATGTTGAGAGATATCCAAGATTTCATAGGAAAGTGGCGGAGGCGTGTGGGAGTCGAACCCACCCGGGTACGCTCTCGCGCACCCGCAGACGGTTTTGAAGACCGCGCCCGTCACCGGACAGGATGCGCCTCCGAGATACATAGATAATGATATCGGCATTGGCGTTAACAAGCGACATCGGCGTTGAGGTTAAGAAGTTTCTGAATAATCAGGGTTAATCAATAACATTGTCATCAAGACAGCGCGATTTGCAATGTCGGTGATGAGGATATGTTCGTCCAGGCGGTGCGCGCCGTTGCCGGTTATGCCTAGGCCGTCAAGGACGGGGATATTGAGGGCGCCGACAAAGTTGCCGTCGGAGGCGCCGCCGACCTGGGTTTCGTCGAGGTCATAGTCGAACGAGGCGGCGAGTTCGCGGGCTTCTTGGAAGAGAGCGACGACGGCGTCAGTTCGTTCCATGGGCGGGCGGTTGATCCCGCCGGTGAGTTCGAGGGTGGTGCGTTGGTCGACGGGTTTGAGCTGGCGAATGGCGGCGTCGATGCGTTCGGCTTCGGCCATTGAAGAAAACCTTACGTCAATGGAGCACTCGGCAAATTCGGGGATTACGTTTGAGGTGGTGCCTCCGGTGGCGGTGCAAACATTTACTGTAGTGCCGGCCGCAGCGGCGTTCATTGCGTGGAGCTGACTGATCTGGTGCGAAAGTTCGAGGATGGCGCTGGCGCCTTTTTCGGGTTCGAGGCCGGCGTGGGCGGGAATGCCGCGGACGTTGAGTCGGTACATCCCGGTTCCCTTTCGCCCGGTCTTCGCTTTGCCCGCGGCGGAAGGTTCGAATACGAGGCAGAATTTGGCGTTGCGTGCTTCGCGTTCGACGTGCTCGCGGCCGGTCTTGCTGCCGACCTCTTCGTCGCAGTCGAGGACAATGGTAATGGGGCGAGCGGGGCGAGTGCCGGCTTCGGCGAAGTAGCGGAGGGCTTCGATCATAAAGACGATGTTCGCCTTCATATCGAAGATGCCGCCGCCGAAAAATTTGTCACCGTCGATGCGGGTGGGATTTTGCTCGCGGGCTCCGACGGGGTGGACGGTGTCAGTATGGCCGAGGAGCAGGACCGGTTTTGATTCGGCGTCCGGGAACGCTCGGATGATGAGATGGGTGCCGATACCATCGGAGATGTGGCGTTCGACGGTTATCTCGTCAGTGTTTAACGAGGCGAGGCGGGCTTCGATCCAGTCGGCGACGGCGGCGCTTGCCTCGGCGTTGAATGAAGGCGATTCGATATCGACGATCTCGCGGATGGAGTCGATGATGGCGGGCAGTCGCTCGTCGAAATATGCGAGGAGTTCGGTCGTGTTCATCTAATTACTGCTGCGGATTGCCGAAGATCTGTTCGAGGGTTTCGCCCATGCGATAGCCGGCTAGGGTGAGCTGGCGTTCAGCGACGCGGAATGCGTTACGGCGGTATTCGGCAGAGGGCGTTTCGAAGCGCACGAGGTCCGGTGTGAATACGGCGACCGGGGCGAGTTCGAAGGTTTCTTGACGCCACGCGGCGAGGTCGCCGAGTTTGAGGCTGTCTTTGAGTGCGTCGAAGGGGTAGCGGTGCATCATTGCGTTTGAGACGAACTCAAGGTAGCGGCGTTCGGATTGGTCCGCGGGTGTCATCGGGAGATTACGGGGGACAATGTTATCCCAGAACCAGTGGAGATTTTCCTGCTGTTCGCGCGGGGTTGATTCTGGCGTGAGCAGGAAAAGGTTGCCGCCGCGGTCGCCCTCGGGTTCGCGGTCGGTGTGGCGGCCGGACGTGTGCAGGGGCTGATGGAGGTCGCCGCCGATGTGCAGGAACCATGCGAGCGCGATCGCCTTTTCGGACGCGGAGACGGCGGGGTCGCGCATTACTTTGTCGAATTCGATGAGTTTAACGAGGCCCTGGCCGTCGCCTTTGCGGTCAGTGATGATCTGCGCTTTTCCGTCGATCTGGCGCCAGAATGTGTCTGCGTAATGCCAGTTTGAGCGGTGATAGTTTTTGAAGCGGATAGGGAATTCGCGATCGCGAACGATGTCCGCCCAGGTTGGCACAAGCATGAAGTACTCGAGCTGGCGTACCTCGTCGGGTGAGACGCCGTAATTCATGTAAAACGCCGAGAGATGCGAGTCTTCAGGTGCGGCGCGGAGGACCTTGATGACGTTGTCGCGGGCAGCGGGAGACATTCGCTGCCATGCGATGTAGCCGGTGATCTTGTGACCGACCTCGTCCCATGCGGCGGCAGGTTGAATGAACACAAAGGTTAAGAGGACGAGGATCGCCATTCGGCGGTAATAATGCATACAGACTCCAAATGCTTTTTGGAAGATTCTATCTAATAAATCTGTTTACAGGAAGCAAACGAATGCGAGTGTACGAAAAGCAGGCACACTTTCTGGGATGCAGAACAGCGAAATGCCGCAAAAAGCTCCCCGGGAAACGTTCTAAGTAACGTAAAGATAGGAAATGCGAGTGTGGAATCACAATTGCAATAGCGACAGACGAGGGGTGAAAAAACATGCAAGGAATACTGGGTGAAAAAATTTACACTGGGTCACTTTCGAGGCGCAACGAAGCGGTCTTGGGAACAAAGATAGGGATCATGGGAAAACTATTCGGCTGTTGGCATAAAGCGTTGAGCAGACCGTTTACGAATCGCCACACGTCCTATCGGACGTGCCTAGACTGCGGGGCGCGGCGAAAGTTTAACACGGAGAGTTTTAAGACATCGGGGCCTTACTATTTTCCGCCCTCGGTGACAGCGGAACAGTCGGCTACCTAACGGGCTGTCGTCAAATAATTCGATGAGTGCGGCTTGTGCTACAGGCGGCACTCTTTTCGTTTTAAAGGTTAGATTCGGCGTAGTACGAGCGCGGAGTTTTTCGAGCCGAAGCCGATGCAGTTGCAAAGGGCGGTGTTTATTTTGGCGGCGCGGGGTGTGTTTGGGACGTAATCGAGGTCGCAGTCGGGGTCGGGTTGTTCGAGGTTGATGGTGGCGGGAATAGTGTTTTCGGTGAAGGCGAAGAGGGCGGCCGCGATGCCGGCGGCGCCGGCGGCACCTTGGGGGTGGCCGATCTGTGATTTTGTGGCGGACATGGGGACGTCGGAAGCTCGAGAGCCGAGCGCGATCTTGACGGCCTTAGTTTCGATGCGGTCATTGAGTTGGGTTGATGTGCCGTGTAGGTTGACGTAGTCGACGGACGCGGGCTCGACGCCTGCGTCATTAAGCGCGATGACCATGGCGCGGGCTGGCTCTTCGCCTTTTTCTTCGAGACGAACGCGGTGATAGGCATCGCAGGTGGCTCCGTAGCCCGCGATCTCGGCGTAGATGCGAGCGTTGCGGGACGCGGCGCCTTCAAGCGTTTCGAGGACGTAGATCCACGAGCCTTCGCCGAGGACGATACCCGAGCGATCTTTTGAGAAGGGGCGCGAGGCCCGGTGGGGTTCGTCGTTCCAAGCGGAAGTGAGGACGGTCATTGCCTCGAAACCGCGTAGGATGCCGGGGGCGATCGGCGAATCTACACCGCCGGCGAGCATGACATCCTGGCGTCCCAGAGCGATGTGCTGGGCTGCGTAGAAGATGGCGTCGGTGGAGGATGTGCAACCGGTCGAGATAACGTGTGAGAGGCCGTTGAGGCCGAAAACCATTGAGAGTTCGGACGAAAGGCCGCCATGGGTGGAGGACGGGATGGTGTAGATGCTTCCTTTTCGTTCGTTGCCTGAGAAGAAATAGCCGAACTGCTTTTCGGTGAACGATAGGCCTCCGCCGCCGGTGCCGATGACGACGCCGGTTCGGTGTTTTTGCTGCTCGGGTAGACTAGCAGCGTCGATGCGGGAGTCGGCTACGGCTTCGCGTGCGGCGCGGAGCGCGAGAGGTACGGTCCGCGGGACGTGTTTGCGGTCCGGGTAATCGAGTTCGGCTTCCCAATCGAAATCGGGCACTTCGGCGGCGATCCGGACCTTTGAGTTTTCTGTGTCAAAACTTTGAATGCGTCGGATGCCGCTGGTGCCGTTTGCTAGTGATCGCCAGAAGGCGTCGCGGCCGATACCAATGGGTGTTACGCAACCGAATCCGGTGATGACAACCCGCCTTGGACTTGATAACCCATTGAACATAGACCCGTTGTGAGAGGATAGCACAACGAGAGGCCGCTGCGGCGCCTTACAGTAGTGAGCGGGCGCGTTTCACCTTTTCGTAGGCTTCGGCAGCGGTCGCGGCGGTGGCGGTCAGGTGGCCCATTTTGCGGCCGGGGCGGGGGTCGGCCTTGCCGTAGAGATGGAGAGCGGTGCCGGGGATCGTTAGGGCTTCGTTCCACTTCGGCGTGCCATTTTGCCAGACGTCGCCGAGCAGGTTTGCCATGGCGGCGGCTTGGTGGAATTCGGTCGAGCCGAGCGGGAGGCCGCAGACGGCGCGGACCTGCTGTTCGAACTGAGATGTCACGGCCGGGCCGAAGGTGAGGTGGCCGGAGTTGTGAGGGCGGGGGGCTATCTCGTTGACGATCAGCGTACCGTCGGGCTGCACGAAAAATTCGACGCACATGGTGCCGACGTAGCCGAATGCTTCGGCGATGTTGCGGGCGATGTCGACGGCGTTGTTGTGGACGGCATCAGACACGGCTGCGGGTGCGAATGAAACGTCGAGAATGTGGCTGGCGTGTTCGTTTTCGATGACGCCGTAATCGGCGAAGGCTCCGTCGGACGCACGGGCGCAGACTACGGAGACCTCTTTCTCGAATGCGACGAAGGATTCGAGAACGGCTTCGGTGTGACTGATGGAAGCGAAAGCGGGCTCGATATCGGATTCTTTGAGGATCTTTGCCTGGCCTTTGCCGTCATAGCCGAAGCCGGCGGTTTTGAGGACGGCGGGGAGGCCGATGTCGGCGACGGCTTTTTGCAGGTCTTCGATAGTTCGAATATGCCGGAACGGGGCCAAGGGAAAGCCGCTATTTTGAAGGAACGTTTTTTCGCGGAGGCGGTTTTGGGTGGTGTGCAGGATCTCGCCTTTGGGATGCACGGGGGCGAACTCGGTGGCTGCGGAAACGGTGGCAGCCGGGACGTTTTCAAATTCGAATGTCACGACGTCGACGGCACGGGCAAAGGTGCGAACCGCGTCGAGGTCTTCGTAACGAGCGGTCGTTTCGACATCCGAGATGTGGCCTGTGGGCGTGTCGGCGTCGGGCGAAAAGGTGTGGACGCGGTAGCCCATTTTGCGCGCTTCGATAGCGAACATGCGACCAAGCTGCCCGCTGCCGAAAACGCCGATGGTCGAGTTGGGGGGGATTGTCTTTGTCACTGAAGATGAGCGCCAAACGCGCAAAAAAGCATTCTAGAACATTCGACGGATTTTTGCTTATCTACAGAGGCGGATAGAGGTCGTTCCTACGGGGCTACGATCAATTTGATAAATCTGTTTCTACAGACAGGACGCCCCTAGGGAGGGGCGAATTGGACAACATGATGATCTAAAAGCGGGATTTTAGCACGGTTTTGGTTTGGGCTGAACGGAAGGTGTGGAGCTTTTTTCGGAGTTGGGGACGGGAGTTCGCGAGGATAGCGATGGCTAGGAGAGCGGCGTTTTTGGCGCCGGGCTGGCCTATTGCGAGAGTGCCGACGGGGATGCCGGCGGGCATTTGGGCGATGGAGAGGAGCGAGTCGAGGCCCTTGAGTGCTTTGCTTTCGACGGGGACGCCGAGGACGGGGAGGACGGTCTTTGAGGCGCACATGCCGGGGAGGTGTGCGGCGCCGCCGGCTCCAGCAATGATGACCTCGATTCCGCGCGATTCGGCATCGGCGGCGAACTCGAACAGGAGATCGGGCGTGCGGTGGGCTGAGACGATCTTTTTTTCAAAGGACACGCCGAAATCTTCGAAAACTTCGGCGGCGGCCTGCATGGTGGGCCAATCGCTTTTGCTGCCCATTATCACGGCGACGAGCGGTCCGTTTCTTTCAGTTGCGAATTTGGTCATAGATGTGAATGGCGACACCGCCCATGTGGGCTTCGTCAGCCCAGCATTTGATGCCGTTAATATAACAGATATGAGAGTCGCGGGTCTCGCTCGTGTCTTTGTACCACTCGACGAAACCGCCCGAGAACGATTCGTTGCCAAAGCCTAATAGGCGGCCGTTCTCGTCCACGGCCTTCCTACAGCAATCGAAGCAGACCCACTTGGAATAGCGGACGGAGGGTTCGGCGGGACCGCCGCAGATGGGGCAGGATTGCTCAGGTAAACTCACTGTTGTTTCGTGGCGCTGCTCGTCTGTCTCTCGAGTTCGGAGCGGATGACGGATTCGAATTTGTCCCAAGCTTTGACGGTGCTGCGCCAGTAGACTATTTCGCCGGCGCGGCTGATGACTATGCTTTTAGGAAAGCCGGAGAAGACGAATTTTTCGAGTTCGGAAGCGGCGCCGGCTGCCTGGATATAGTCGAAAGGGTTGTTCGCGATGTATTTCTTTACGTCGCCGGCGAGGTCGGCGGTGGCGGCGATAAAGATGACCTGGTCATCGGCGGCGAAGCGGCCTTTCAGGTCGTTGAGCCTGGGCTTTTCGGCGCGGCAGACGGCGCAGCCGATGAACCAGAAATTTAGAACGACGACCTTGCCGCGGAGTTCGGCGGCGGTGAGCGTTTTGCCGTCGAGCGTTTTGAATGTGAAATCGGGTGCAGGCATTCCCTCCTGCGGGATCTTCTGGAGGCGAAACTCGATCGTGCCGTCTTCGAGAGTGTTAACGATTGTGCGGTCGGGATAATGGAAATTCGCCATCCGGATATCGACGAACTCGTTGTTACTGACGAGGTTGCCTTCGGAGTCGCGGAAGATGGTCTTTGGAACAGGGGCCTGGGCGGGCGCAGGCGTTAATGCGACGAACGCCGCCGCCATGATCCCCAAAATTAATCCCAGTTTACGCATTAGCGTTCAAAATACACTACTCACGTTCCGGTTCGACGGGAGCATCGTCGGGTGCGTTAGGTGGCTCAGAGGGTTCGGCGCCTAGGAGGCGGTATTTTTTCTGGCGTGCCTTCCAGCGGTCGGCGGCGAACTTTTGCATATCGTCGACGCGGTCTGTTTCGTCTACGATCTCAAAGCCGAGCAGCGATTCGATGATGTCTTCGAGTGTGGTGATGCCATCCATCCCGCCGTATTCGTCAGAGACGAGAGCGATGTGCTCTTTGCGGGCGAGCATTATCTCCCAGGCTCGGAAGAGAGTTGTGATGCTGGCGACGGTCACGATCTCGCGGCGGATGTCTTTAAGTTTGAGATCAAATTGGTCTTCGGCGAGCTTTTCGAAAACCATTTGGCGAAAGACGTAGCCGGTGATGTTGTCGCGGTGTTCGCTGTAGACCGGGATGCGCGAAAAATGTAGAAAGTCCTTTTTGCTGAGGAATTCCTGCAACGTCATATCTTCGTCGGCGACGACGACCACGACGCGGGGGGTCATTATCTCGGAGACCTTGATGGACTTAAGCTTGATCAGATTCTGCAGGATCTTGTTCTCGCGATCCATGAAGATGCCTTCTTCGGTGCCGATGTTAGCCAGGGCTGAAATCTCTTCGCGACTGGTGGTGAGCTCGGGGTCTTTGCGGGAAAGTACCCGCGTAAGTACGGCCGACATTACCACGAGGGGATATGTGATGATGACCATGCCCCGTATGGTGACTGAGGCGATGCCCATCAGTGAGCGGGCGTAATTTGCTCCGAGCGTTTTTGGGATGATCTCGGTCAGGACAAGGATCAGAATTGTGAGAACCGCAGAAACTACGCCGAAATAAGCCTGGCCGAAAACGATGGTCGCCTGCGCGCCGACGCCGGCGGCCCCGACGGTGTGAGCGACGGTGTTGAGGGACAGGATCGCCGATAGGGGCTTGTCGATATCGTCCTTAAGAGTTAGAAAGCTTTGGGCTGTGACGTTGCCTTGTTCTGCTTCGGCTTTCAGGTAAGAACGGGGCAGGGACAATAGAACCGCTTCCATGATCGAGCATATGAACGAAGTGATCAATGCTATGAACAGGTAGATTAAAAGAAGTGTCATTTACTGTTTCCCGGTCAGGAAAATGATAAGGGGATGAGCGCTGCACATCCCCTTATCCGATCGTGGCGTTGCGCTATGCAGAGTATCCTTTAGTTCCGTCGAAATTGTAAAGGTTTTCGGTTTTAATGACGTCGAGTCCGGCTTCGGAAAAACGCTGAAGCAGCGAGATTATCTGAGCCGGCGTGACACCGCTTCCCTCGCCGAACTCGGCAACGAAACGGCAGCGCCAGTGGTCGACAGTGAATGTGTCGGAGAATCCGCCCGGGTAAACTTTGACGCCGCGGTTGGCGATCGCCTGGAGCTTGAGGCCGTCGCCGTTCACTTTTTCGACAAGGGCGCCGAGTTCATCGGCGACGCCGTAGAATGAACCCTTCCACCAGTCGAGGAACACGTCGACGCCGACGAGTTCCTTTTTCTGCGGCGTCGGCATTGTGTATATCGGTTTAGGGTCGGCTTCCGCGACGTTCGCGGAATAAGAGACGGCTTTCAGCGTTTCCGGCTGTTTGCCGAGACGGGCGACGACGGCTTCGGCAAACTCGCGGGTCCCGACCTTTTCGCTGGAAACACCCTCTTTATACATATCGTAGGTGTGCACTCCGTCCTCGATTGTTTTTAGCCAGGCGTTGTGTGCGAGTTCGGCGACGTCCGGCTGGTTGATGTGAACGAGCATCAGGATCGATCCGAGGAAGAGGCCGGAGGGGTTCGCAAGGTTCTGGCCTGCGCGGCGGGGTGCGGAGCCGTGGATCGCCTCGAACATCGCGACCTGTTCTCCGATGTTTGATGAGCCGGCAAGGCCGACGGAACCCGCGATTTGGGCGGCAACGTCGGAGAGCACGTCGCCGTAAAGGTTGGGCATGACGATGACATCAAAATTCTCAGGCGTGTCAGCCATCTTTGCGGAGCCGATGTCGACGATCCAGTGATCGGCTTCGATGCCCGGATATTCGGGTGCGATCTGGTCAAAGACGCGGTGGAAGAGGCCGTCGGTCCGCTTCATGATGTTGTCTTTAATAAAGCAGGTGACCTTTTTGCGGTTGAATTTTTTGGCGTATTCGAAAGCGTAGCGGACGATCTTTTCAGAACCGGGGCGCGAGATAAGCTTTAGACACTCTTCGACCTGGTCGGTTTGGCGATACTCGATGCCGGCGTAGGTATCTTCTTCGTTCTCGCGGACAATAACGACATCCATGATGGGATGTTTTGTACTGACGAAGGGGTGATAAGAAACGCACGGGCGGACATTTGCATAAAGGCCGAGGGTTTTGCGGACAGCTACATTAAGTGAGCTGTAGCCGCCGCCTTGCGGCGTGGTGATCGGCGCCTTTAAGAATACCTTTGTGCGGCGGAGCGATTCCCAACTTTCGGGGGCGATGCCGGCGGCGTTACCGGAAAGATAGACCTTTTCGCCGATCTCGATGGTTTCGATATCGAGCCGTGCACCGGCTTCTTTTAAAATGTGGAGCGTGGCATCCATGATCTCGGGACCGATGCCGTCGCCATGGGCAACTGTAATAGGTGTGTTAGACATAAATTATAATTAGATCAGCTTTGTTCAAAGCATTGCTCGAATAGAAACTGAGATTTTATCTAATTTGCTGAATGCCCGCAATACAGCGGCAGTGGCAAAATGTTGGCATCCGCGGCCTGGGACGTTATAATCATAAGATCGCCATAACGGGAACTTTAATGCGATTGCGTAGTGCAATGGTGAAAGGCTCTCGGGCTCCCGATCTGATCCAGGGGATGAAACTTATGAAAAAGGCAGCAATTTTGATAGCGGTCGTGCTAGCCGGCGCCGTTCCGGAAGCATTTGGGCAGTTTGAGCAGATGCGGCGCGTGCGGGAGCGCTTGGATCGTTCTGTGGAGGCCGCGCGTGCTCGTGAAGCAGGAACTGAAGGCGACCGAACCGGCCCTAACGCATTGCCGCAGCCGAAACCGGCGGTGATGAACGTCGATGTGCAGGCCGTGATAACGAAGTCGGACCATCCGACATTTGCCGCGGCGAAGTCGGCTGCGGTGAGCCGGATAGCAGATGGCGATCAGCTCTGGCTTTTCGTGAAGTTTAACGGAACGCTGGGGGATTTTGTGCGGACACTGCCGGATCCGGATAACCCGGGGCAGTTTCGGTATCTTCTGTTTGCGGAGGTCGCACCGCAAGGCGATATCAACGCGCTGAATCAGTATGTGCTGCAGTTTAGGAAAGAGGACCTGGCACTGCCGGAACTGAAGATAAATCTGGCGCCGGGTCTGCCGGGGAGGAATGGGTCGATGCCCGTCCTGCTGGCGACGGCGGCCGAGGGGAAGCCGGGTGTTTGGAATAATGAGTTTCGGCTGACGAATGTGCCTGCGGTGCCCCGTGCATTGACGCAGAACCTCGTAAGCACACCGTTGGTTTTTGATTTCACAGGGGGAGTCACGCGGTATCCGGTGATGAATCGGAACTACTATTCGATGGTGCTGCGTGGGAGTGAGGACACAGCGAGGATGCCGATAGCTGGGTCGTTTTACAGCTTGCCGATAAAGACGGAGATCACCGCGGAGTTGCAGAAGCAGGGGATAACACCGGTAAGATTTTATTTTGCCAGCGATGAATGGGAAGAGCGTGCGACCTCAACTATGAATATGTCGAAGACGCGGCGGGTGTTTGCGAGTTTCACTTATAAGACGGGTGAGACGTGTAATTACGGAGTTGCGGAGGCGGCGCAGAAGTTTGATTTTATGTCGTCGACGTATCAGGCCACAGCGGTGACGGTCGAGAAAGGATTTCCAATCGGATGTGAGAAGCTGAACTAAGCTTGCTGAATTTAAGGGATTGGACCGCTGTCAGTGGACAGCGGTCTTTTCGTTTTGGTGATTGAGGCCATTCGGGGCGATGCGATCTATGCGGGACGCGAGTTCGAAATCGAAGTCGGTGATGCCGCCGCGGTCGTGGGTGGTTGAGCTTACCTCCGCATAGCCCCAGCCGAATTTGATGTCGGGGTGGTGGTCGAGCGCTTCGGCGATCTCGCCGATGCGATTGACGAAGCGTAGGCTTTCGGCAAAGTTTTCGAAAGCAAAACGCTTGGTGAGGCGGTGGTCGTCGGCCGCCCAGCCGGTGATGGCTGTAAGACGTTCCTCAACCGCCGAATGGTCAAGTTTTTTTCGCTCCACGTGTTTTTCGCTCCGTTCTATTAGGATATACTGTGATGTTTATATACTTAATTGCGATCTAGAACCAGTGGGGATGATGCGTTTTTTACCATTTTTGATCATTTCGGGGTTAGGGATGCTGCTGTCGGGCTGTGCGGCTGAGCGCGAGCGGGCGACGCCGCTGGAGACATTCAAGACGTATGCGAAGGCGGTGAAGGCAAAGGACCTGACGACGATGAAGCTGCTCGTTTCGGCAGAGACGATGAAGATGTATGAGCAGGAAGCGAAGGCGATGGGCGTTACGGTTGATGACATCGCGAGCCGCGAGACGCTTTTTAATGAAAGCCAAACGGTGGTAAAAACGCGGAACGAAACGATAAACGGTGACATGGCGACGGTCGAAGTTGAAAATGCTTTTGGGCGGTGGGAGACGATACCTTTTGTACGCGAAGACGGGGACTGGAAGATAGATAAAAAGGGGTATGCGGACCGGATGATGCAGGACATTGATATGCATCAGAAACAGTTGGACGACATGATCAATCAGGATCGAATAGGGCCTGCGGAGCTGCCGTCGCCGGCGTACTAAAAACTTAGGAGAAGATAAGGGATGAATCGATTTTTGTTGGCGGGTCTGGTTGCTTTGATGGCGGTTGGGGCAGGGTGCGGCAGTGCTGAGAACGGTGACGCGAATGCGGCGAACACTCAGGTCGCGGTGAACACTGCGCCGGCCACGCCGGAGCCGCCGGCGGTACCGCCGATGACGCCGACGGAAACGTTGAAGGCGCTGAGTGAGGCTTCGAACGCCCGCGATACTGAGAAATTGAGATCGCTGGTGTCAGCAGGGACGCTTGATCTGCTGGAAGAGATCGCGAAGAAAGAGGGGCGCTCGGTAGATGAGCTGCTGAGAGAGCCTGACGGGGCACCCTTTCGCGAGTTGCCGCGTCTCGGAAAAGAAGAGGTCGAGGGCGACCGGGCGACGGTCGAGATCCAAAACAGTGATACAAAACAATTCGAAAAGCTTCCCTTTGTTAAAGAGAACGGCGTTTGGAAGATCGCGATAGACGAATATCTGCGAGAGCTGGACGCACGGATGCAAAACGACGAGCCTTAGATCAAATAGTTAGTGGCGAAGATCAAACCGTTTAGAGCCTTGCGGCCCGCTCGGGAGAAAGCAAGTGAGGTTTCGTGTGTGCCATATGATGTGGTGCAGGCGGGCGAAGTGCGCGATTTTATCGAACAGAACCCGTCGAGCTTTTTGCGCGTTACGCGGCCGGAGGCTGAGGCTGGGAGCAACGGATCGATCGAGCGGGCGAAGGCAAATTTTGAGCAGTTCATTGAGGACGAGATCCTGATCCCAGAGGCTGAGGAGTCGTTTTATGTCTATCGGCTGACCAGTGACGGGGGTTCGCAGACGGGGGTTGTGGGATGCTGTTCGCTGGATGAATACGATCGGGGTCTGATAAAGAAGCACGAACGGACGCGACCGGACAAGGTCGAGGACCGGATGCACCATATGGCGGAATTGAGAGCCCAGACCGGGCTGATCTTTTTGGCGTATCGCGGCACAGATAAGATCAGGGCAATAATCGAGAACGTAGCGGAGGGTGAGCCGCTGTATGACTTTACCTGCATGAACGGCGTAAGGCAGACAGTGTGGCGTGCGCCTGCGGTCGGGGAGTTGGCGGCAGCGTTTGATGCGGTGCCGTCGTTATACATTGCGGACGGGCATCATCGGATAGAGAGCGCCGCTCAGGCCCGGGAGAGGCTAAGGAAGGGGAACGCGGAGCATGATGGGAGCGAAGATTATAACTTTGTTCTGGCGGGGATGTTTCCGGCGGAGGAGCTGGAGATAATGGCTTATAACCGCGTGGTGACGGACTTGAACGGGCTGGGCGATGCGGAATTTGTGGAGCGTATCGGGGAGCGGTTCATGATCTTGGAAGAACCGGAGAGTAAGCCGCAGACGCATGGCGAGATATGTATGTATCTGGGCGGGCGATGGTACGACCTGCGTTTTAAGAATGGAAGCAAGGAAGATGACCCGATCGAGCGGCTAGACGTAAGCATTTTGCAGAATAATATTTTGAGTCCGATCTTAGGGATCACCGATCCCACTACGGACGAGCGGATAGGGTTTGTCGGGGGCGTGCGTGGTACGGGTGAGCTTGAACGGATGGTGGACACCGGCGAGGCTCGGGTGGCGTTCTCGCTTTATCCGACGACGATGGAGGACCTGTTGACGGTGTCGGATATGGGGGAGATAATGCCGCCAAAGTCGACTTGGTTTGAGCCGAAGTTGAAGGACGGGTTGTTCGTCCACCTGATCTAAAACGCCCTGGCTAATTCGCGTTGAGGAGAAGCGCGATAATTGAACATCCACGCGGCAGAGACTGTTTGGATCGAATCGTTATAGCCGCCGGCTACCAGCACGCGTCCATCGGAGAGCAGCGTTGTGGTCGCAAAGAAAAGGCGATCGCCGAACTCGCCCGTAACGATCTCGAATTTGCCGCTCCGCGGATCAAACAACTCTGACCTTCCTGCGCCGCCCGCGATGAAGACCTTTCCATTTTCCAACAGGATCGATGTTCCCGGCAGTTTGAAGCGTGGCTCGAGAAGGTCGCCGATCTTTTCAGTTCGGTTCGAGTTGGGGTCGAAGGTTTCGACGGACGAATAGATGCCGCCTCCGTCAAGCTCATTCGCCCCGCCGATGATGAGCACCCGTCCGTCGTTGAGCAGGATCGCGTCGTGCTTGTGACGTTTGATGGTCATTTCGCCTACGGTTTCGAATTTGCCATTTTTGGGGTCGAAGATCTCGAGCGACGAAAAGATCGTGATCGCCTGCCTGCGTCCGCGGTGGCCACCCGCTATGAGGACTCTTCCGTCCTTGAGCAGGGTGGCGGTGTGCGATTCGCGCGCGACGGCCATTTTTCCGGTGGCTGTGAATTTGTTCTCGCGGGGGTCGAATATCTCAGCGTCAGATAGGAATGTCCAGCCGGTTCCGGTGCCGCCAACTAAGAGGACGCGACCGTCATTAAGCGTGACGGCTTTGTGGCCGCTGCGGGCGACGGTCAGTTTTGGGCCGGGCAGGAATTTCTTGGTTTTAGGATCATAGAACTCGGTGGAATCAAGATAGTTGCCGTTATAACCGCCAGCTATGAGGACGCGTCCATCTGCGAGCGTGGTGGCGGTATGACTTCCACGCGGAGTGTTCATTCGTTCGGCGTCGGAGAATGTGTTTGAGCGTGGGTCAAAGAGGTCTACAGTGTCCAGATACCTTTGGCCGGTAGTGAATCCGCCGGCAATGAGTACTCTTCCGTCGGTGAGTTTAGCGGCGGTATGGGCAGCACGGCCGGATGCCATTTGGCCGACTTGGACTACGACGCCGTTCGAGTCGGAAACCTGCGGCGGCGTTTGCGATTGGCCGCAACCGGCAAGGACTAACGCGAGAAAGGATAAAATATTAAGGCACATAGGTTCTCCTGGTGGTCGGCATTCTGCGATAATCGGCTAGCGAAAGGTCTACATAAGAAACACCGTCAGACCTGTTATTGTGACATTTCGTTGGAGCGGGTGGTTGGAGGAGTCTCCCCCCAAGACGCTAAGCAAAGAATTGAGTAGTTTCCTGTGAGCGAAGTTACAAGAACACAGAGGTCGCCGATTTGAGACACAGAGGGCGCAGAACGGGAACAAAGAAGGCGGACATAAGCGTGGAAGTCGCAGGGCGGATGGAGGTGTTGTGTGGTTGAGACTGAGAGGTTGTGGTTTCGGAAGTTTGAGTTGGGGGATCTGCCGCGGCTGGTGGAGCAGCGGTCGGACCCGGAGGTGAATCGATATTTGGGTGGGACCCGGCTGCAGAATCCCGAGGCGTTAGCGGAGCGGATCAAGTTTTATATCGAGTGTTATGAAACGCACGGGTTTGGGATGTCGGCGATGTTTCTGAAAGAAACGGATGAGATGATAGGCGCGGCCGGATTGCAGCCGTTGGAGAATACGGGCGAGATCGAGGTTGGGTATAGCTTGGTGAAGGAGCAGTGGGGCAAGGGGCTTGGAACCGAAGCGGCGCGGGGTTGGATGGACTTTGGGTTCACCGAAAAGGGGTTGGAGAGGATAGTTGCGGTGGCGTATGTCGAAAATGCGGCGTCACGGCGTATAATGGAGAAACTCGGGATGACTTATGTTAAGACCGAGCTTCACTACGGCGAAGAATGCGCCTTTTACTCCGTTAGCAAAGACACCTTTTATTCGGTCAACAAGTGAACACTATTCAGCCCAATTATTTGAAGCTGGTTTTCGCGGGGATACTGACGCTTTATTTTGTGTCGATCGCGTTGGCGCCGATGAATGGGAGTTTTTTGGACCTGGTTGACCTGCCGATACATGAGGCGGGGCATCTGCTGTTCAGTCCGTTCGGGCAGTTCATAATGGTCGCGGGCGGGACGCTGTTTCAGTTGATCGTGCCGGCGGTTTTTGTCGGATATTTTTACTGGCACTTTAAGTATTATTCGGCGGCGATAGTGTTGTTTTGGGTGGGGCAGAGTCTGCTGAACGTCTGGGTTTATGCGGCCGACGCCAAGGTGATGCAGTTGGTGCTGCTCGGCGGGTTTACGGGGAGCGAGGGGAGCTTTCACGATTGGAATTATATGCTGACGACGCTGGGGCTGCTTGACTCGGTCGGCGTTGTCGCGGGGCTGATAAGGATAGCCGCAACACTCACAATTATCGCGGCGGCGGGTTTGTCGATATACTACTCATTTGTTCCCACAGCCGAAGACGAGATCGACATATGAAAACAACTCTGGTCACGGGGGGTTCCGGCGGGATCGGCGAGACGTTTGCGCGGAAGCTGGCGGCCCGTGGGCATAACCTTTTTTTGGTGGCGCGGTCGGAGGATAAGCTGAGGGCGTTGTGTGTGGAGCTGGCGGAGAAACACGGGATCAGGGCTGAGTATTTGGCGGTAGACCTTTCGGAGGCGGGCAGCGATGTTGGAGTGTTTGAGCGTTTGAATTCGCTTGGGCTTGAGGTCGATTGGCTGATAAACAATGCCGGGTTTGGGTCGATGGGTGATTTTACGGACCTGGAGCTTGAGCGGGAGCTTAAGATGATCCGGCTGAATATTGGGACGCTGGTGGCGTTGACGCATCGGTTTTTGCCGGGAATGAGAGCGCGGCGGCGGGGCACGGTCATAAACGTTTCGTCGTCGGCGAGTTTTCAGCCAGTCCCGTTTATGGCGACCTATGCGGCGACGAAGGCTTTTGTGACGTCGTTCTCGGAGGCGTTGGCGGAGGAGAACCGGCCGTTTGGCGTAACGGTGATGGCGTTGTGCCCGGGGCCGACGGAGACGAATTTTTTTGAAGCGGCGGGGATGGAGTCGTCGTCGATAAGCGTGAAACCGCCGCAGACGGCGGATGAAGTGGTTGACACGGCATTGGCGGCCGCGGACAAAGGGCGGACGAAGGTAGTGCCCGGGTGGGTGAATTATGCCGTTGCGACTGCGGGCAATTTCGTGCCGAATTCATTCATCGTACGAACGATAAGCAAAAAGCTCCGATCAACATATCAAAAGGGACAGTAGTATGAAGTTCACCGTTTTGGGCAGCGGATCGACCGGGAATTCCGTGTTGATCGCGAGCGAGAAGACCACGGTCTTGGTCGATGCGGGCTTGAGTGCGCGCGAGACGATCAAGCGGATGAACTCTATCGGGATGGGGCCGGAGGACTTGGACGCGGTTTTGATCACGCATGAGCACAGCGATCATGCGGGCGGGCTGCGGGTGTTGCTTCGGTCGTTGAAATGCCCCGTGTATATTTCGCCGGTGACGGAGGACGCCTATTACGGGACGCGGCGGGGCGAGAACAATGGCGAAAGCGAAGGGCTGAAGCGGCGAGAAATGCTGCGGGGGCGTTCGGTGGCGATCGAATCGGACAAGGAATTTCGTATCGGCGATATCGATTTTGAACCTTTTGCGGTTCCGCATGATGCGGCTGATAATTTTGGATTTGTGGCGCGGCTGAACGGGGTCAGGATCGCGACGCTGATGGATTTTGGACACTTTACGCCGCTTATTAAGGAAAGGCTGCGCGGTTGTGATGCGATCGTGGTGGAGTCGAACCACAGCCGCGACATGCTGCGCTTGTGCTCGGTTTACAGCTGGGACTTAAAGCAGCGGATCGCTTCGATGACGGGGCATTTGTCGAACGAGGACCTGGCGGACTGGCTAAGTTTTGATTTTGACGGATCGGCGAGGCATATGGTGTTGGCGCATTTGTCACAGCGGGCGAACGACCCGGCTCTGGCGCGGATCACTGCGGAGACGGCTCTGATGATGAGGCCGAGCTTGTTTAGGTCCGACTGTGCGATAACGATCTCGCCGCCTGGGCGGCCGACAGAGTGGATCAGTCTGCACTAGATCGTGCTAAGCGGACGTTTCGGAATTGCTGGCGAGCTGCGCGACGGTGCGTAGGAGCGTCGGCGTGTCGACGGGTTTGGTAAGTTGCGATTGAAACCCGGCAGAGTTGATCTCGTCCTGCATTTCGCGATGTGTGTATGCGGTGACAGCAGCGACCGGCACGAAGCGCGCGTTGAGAGTTCCCCGCTTTCGGATCTGCTTCAACAGATCGAATCCATCTTGCCCCGGCATTCCCAGGTCAGTCAGAACCACATCTGGTTCCCATTCATCAAATATGCTCATCGATACGGCGACGTTATTTGCGGCGCGTGTTTCGGCCCCGTGATTTTCAAGTGACTGCCGGAACATTTCGAGCGTGTCCTGGTGGTCATCGACGATTAGCACGCGGACGCCGGTGAGATCGGGGGCGTCGGCTGCCTGCTGAACTGCGGGGGTGCCGCGTTGGGCGGCGTTGAGAAGCGGAAATTGGACGGAAAATGTAGCGCCGAGGCCTTCGCCGTCGCTGACCGCGTCGACGGTGCCGCCGTGAAGCTCGGTCAAGTGGCGGACGATCGCGAGCCCCAGACCGAGGCCGCCGTGCACGCGCTTTGTGGAGGAGTCGACCTGCTGAAACTTTTCGAAGATGAGCGGAAGCGATTCCCGCTCAATGCCGACGCCGGTGTCATGGAAACTAATGCGGACGTTGTCGCGGTCAGAGGTCATGCGGACGTTGATATGGCCACGGTTCGGGGTGAACTTGATCGCGTTTGAGATCAGGTTCCAGAAGATCTGTTGAATGCGCTCGGCGTCGCCGGCGATGACGGGATCTTGGGCATCATAGTCCGTGCGGATCTCGATGTTCTTGGCTCTCGCGGACGGGTATGCGGCCTCGATGGAGGCACGGAGCACGGGCATGATGTCGACGGGATGCGAGTCGATCCGCATCTTGCCTGTAACGATGCGGGAGACGTCGAGAATGTCGCTGATGAGCGTGTTCTGGACCTTAGCGTTGCGCTCGATGACGCTCAGCGCTTTATTGAGCTGTTCAGTGCCAAAACGATTTTCGCGAAGGAGCGTCGCCCAGCCGACGATCGCGTTGAGCGGAGTGCGAAGCTCGTGCGAGACGGTTGCGAGGAACTCGTCCTTCATACGGTTGGCGGCTTCGGCTTCACTGCGGGCGGCTCGTTCGCGTTTTAAGATCTCGTCGCGTTCGATCTCGACGCGGCGGCGTTCGGAAACGTCGCGCAGCGCGATGACTGCGCCGATCTCATTGCCGTCCGGGTCTTTCATCGAGGAGCAGGTCGCATCCACGGGAACTGAGCGGGAGTCGGTGGCCAGGGAAAGCGTGTGCGAGCGTCCGTCTGCTTCGTTTTCGGCGGAGACGAGGTGCGTCGGGTCGACGGGTTCGCCGGTGTCGGCATCGCTGAGGAGTAAAACCTCGGTCAGCGGTTTGCACGCGACGTCGTCGGAGGTCACGCCGAGCAGGTTTTCGGCCGCAGGGTTGATGAAGGTTATTTTCTTTTCGGTGTCGGTCGCGACGACAGCATCGCCGATGCTGGAAAGTGTGACGTCGAGAAGCTGATGCTGTTCGCGGAGCTCGGATTCAATTTTGCGGCGGCCGCTGATTAGCCAGACGAGCAGGAGGAGGAGCAGAAGGACGCTGAACTGAGCGAATGCAACGCGCGCGATCGTCGAATTTTCGGGAATGTTCTGTGTGGCAGCTGTCGTGCCGACGAGTAAGCATGCGAGCAGAACGCCGGGTCCGCGACCGGCGAACCAGCTTACTGCGACAAGGCCGGCGGCGATAGGGATCGTGAAGTTGATCCGGATGTCGAAGTGCCGGAGGACGAGTGAGAGGCCGAGCGTTAGGCCGAACACAAGAACCGCAGAACCGTAGCGGACCCACCATCTGGACATCATTCTGGAGATTAAAGACATAGTTATCCCGCGAGGTGGGCTAGGTCGTTACATATTCTATAACATTCCGGGAGCGAGCGGCGCATTAATGTTGATAGAATCATCGGGCGGGGGGAGGACGCCGCGGAATGTGCGGCGATGGAGCGGGCACGGGCCGTGCTCGCGGAGTGCGGTCAGGTGCGAGGCGGTGCCGTAGCCGACGTGGTGGGCGAATCCGTAGGCCGGGTATTCGGTGTCGAGGCGCTTCATCATTTCGTCTCGATAGGTTTTGGCTAGGACCGATGCGGCGGCAATGGAATAGGAGATGGAATCGCCTTTGATGAGAGCTTTTTGCGGGAGGGGGATCTCGCGGAGTTGGACGGCGTCGACGAGGAGATAGTCCGCACAGGGCTCGAGCTTTTCGATGGCGAGGCACATCGCTTTGATCGACGCGCGGAGGATGTTAATGCGATCGATCTCTTGCGCATCGACCTCAGCGACGGCATAGCAGAGTGCGGTTTCGCGAAGTTCGGCGGCTATTTCGTCGCGGGCTTTTTCTGTGAGTTTTTTGGAATCGTTGAGGCCCCTGGGAACGGGCCGGTCGGGGTGGAGGATGCAGGCGGCCGCTACGACCGGGCCCGCGAGACAGCCGCGGCCCACCTCATCGACCCCGGCGATGCTTGAGTAGCCTTCGCTGATCGCCTGGTGCTCAAAATCAAAGCCGATCGTCCAAACGGTACGATCGGCTTTGAGTTTAAATCCTTCCACGCGGTGAATTATAGTTCGTTTGAAAAGAAACTTACAGCGGGAGTTCCCTTTCGGCAGATCTGTGCGTGAAACTACTTAGCTGCTTTTGCTTTATTGCGCGTATCTTTTTCTTTGATACGAGCAGCCTTACCGCGAAGGTCACGCAAGTAGTAGAGCTTTGCACGGCGTACCTTACCGCGGCGGACTACGTCGATGTGATCGACAACGGTCGCGTGTAGCGGGAAGATGCGTTCGACACCTACGCCGAAGCTGACCTTGCGTACGGTGATGGTCTCGCGTGAGCCGCCGTGCTTACGGGCGATCACGAGGCCTTCGAAGACCTGAAGGCGTTCTTTGTTGCCTTCCTTGATGCGGACGTGGACCTTGACGGTGTCGCCCGCTTGGAATGCGGGGATATTGTCCCGCAGTTGAGTTTGTTCGATGCTGTCTAAACGATTCATATAATTTCGGCCAGAGGTCAACGAGCCGAGGGGCCCGCTCACATATCACCATTTTCTCCTTTCAATAGATCGGGTCGTACCGATCGTGTTTTTTCTAAAGCTTTTTCGCGGCGCCATTTGGCGATCTCCGCGTGATCCCCTGATAAGAGGACGTCGGGGACTTTCAATCCCCTAAAATCTGCCGGCCGCGTGTAGTGAGGGCAATCAAGCAACCCCTCAGAGAACGAGTCGTTCTCGGCCGATGTTTCGCTGCCAAGCGCTTCGGGCAGCAGGCGGATGACGGCATCTGCAATCACCACCGCAGCTGGTTCGCCGCCTGAGAGGACGTAGTCGCCGATGGAGACCTCGTCGGTTACAAGCATCTCGTTGACCCGTTCGTCGACGCCCTCGTAGCGGCCGCAGATAAGCACAAGCCGCGTGACTGCGTCGGCCAACTGCTGCGTAAGCGGCTGGCTGAGCGGCGTGCCTTGCGGCGAAAGCAGGACGACGCGAGTTCCTTCGGGATACGCATTGCGGTCGGCAGTGCCGAGCAAGTGCTCGATGGCGGCAAAGATCGGCTCAGGTTTCATCACCATGCCATCGCCGCCGCCGAAGGGCCGATCGTCCGTCATCTTATGTTTATCGGTCGCGAACTCGCGGATGTCGTGGACGTTAATTTCGACTATGCCCGCGAGTTTTGCGCGGCGGATAATTCCAAATTCAAAGACCTCGGTGAAAAACTCCGGAAATATTGTTAAGACGTCTATTCTCAACATGCCTTTTTTCGGCCTAAAATTCGAGCAGGCCTTCCGGCGGGTCTACTCGAATGATCTTGTTCTCGATATCGACCTCAACACATATCGCCTCGGCGAAAGGGATAAGATATTCCGTAACGCCGCTGTTCACTGTGAGCACGTCGGCCGCTCCGGTGCGAAGGATCCCGGTCACGGTGCCGAGCCGCTTGCCCTCGATGGTCTCGACCGTGCAGCCCTCGACCTGCCACTGAAAAAAGGCGTCGTCTTCGAGTTCGACGGCTTCTGATTCGGGTACGGCGATCTCGGCGTTGCGAAGCGCTTCGGCGGATTCGATTGTGTCAAAGTCCGCAAATTTCAAAACGGCACGGCCCTTTTGGAACCGGTACTCTTCAAGCTTGAGATCACGCCGGGTGCCGTCGGGCATTATGGCGATGACATCTTCGAGGCCGTCGAAACGTTCGGGAAAATCCGTGAGCACATCTGCCACGACCTCACCGCGTAGGCCGCGCGTCTTTGTGATCTTGGCTATCGTGACAAGGCCTTCCTTTTCGTCGGTCACAGCCTAGCCCTCGACTAGATCGACGAAGTAACGCTTGTTGTGCTTCTGGCCCGAATAAAAAAGGAGGCTGCGGATGGCTTTGATCGTGCGGCCCTCACGGCCGATGACGCGGCCGTAATCGTCAGGTGCGAGGCGAATGGACAGACGCGTGGTCTTTCCGCCGTCGGAATCTTCGATGATCTCGACTGCGTCAGCATCACTGACGAGGCCCTTGACGATCTTTTCTACAGCTTCTTTCATTTGTTATTCTGCCGCAGCCTCGGCCGCCTCTGCAGCCGGGTTATTTTTGATCAGGCTCGTAACCGTTTCGGTCGGTTGTGCTCCGACGCCGATCCAATACTGGATGCGATCGTGGCGAAGCGTGACCTCTGCCGGGTCGGTCATCGGGTTATAGGTACCGAGATTTTCTAGGTACTTGCCGTCGCGTTTTGAACGCTTTTCTTTTACAACTACTCGGTAGAAGGGCTTGCCCTTTGCACCGATCCTCATCAAGCTGATTGCTAACATATTTCTCCGTTTATTTTTTACTTGCGCTTTTTGTGGCGCTTCTTTTTCTTAATTCGTTTTGATACGGGGGCGTCATCATCGGGGTCGCCTCCGGCACCAAGCAGGCCGCCGAGGCCGCCCATACCCCCCATGCCGGGAAGGCCGCCGCCGCCCATCATTCCGCCGAGGCCGCCGGCAAGGCCGCCCATCATCTTTTTACCGAGGCCGCCGAAAAGGCCGCCCTTATTCATCTGGGCCATCATCTTTTTCATCTGCTCGTATTGGCGGATGAGCTGATTGACCTCTGAAATGGAAGTTCCGGAGCCGCCGGCGATGCGAGTTTTGCGGCTGGCGTCGAGGAGCTTGTGGTCGTTGCGCTCCTGTTTGGTCATCGAGTCTATGATGGCCTCGGTCCGCTTCATTTGGTGATCGACCTCGGCAGTCTGCTCGTCTGAGAGTGAGAGGCCGCCGGTGAGCTGCTCGGGGAGCATCTTCATTACCTTGGACATTGAACCGAGCTTTTTGAACTGACCGAGCTGTGCGCGGAAATCTTCGAGCGTAAACTGGTTACGCGTCATTTTCAGGAGCTGTTCCTGAGCTTCGTCCTCGCTGATCTTGCCCTGAACCTCTTCGATAAGCGTGAGCACATCGCCCATGCCGAGTATCCGTTGTGCGACGCGGTCGGGATAGAAGGGCTCGATGGCGTCGTATTTTTCGCCGACGCCGACAAATTTTACAGGCTGGCCGATTACCTGTTTGATGGACAGGGCCGCACCGCCGCGAGCGTCGCCGTCCATCTTGGTGAGGACGACGCCGGTGATGCCGACGCGTTCGTGAAAGACCTCGGCAGAACGCACAGCGTCCTGGCCGGTCATGGCATCGGCGACGAAAAGTACCTCGATAGGTTTCGTTTCGGCCTTGATGCTTTCAAGCTCGACCATCAGCTCGTCGTCGATGTGCAGGCGGCCGGCGGTGTCGATGAATAAGGTGTCGAAGCCGGTTTCCTGTGCGTGCTTCATAGCACCGCGGACGAGGGTTAGCGGGTCGTTAGTTTCCTTGTTTTGAAAAACGGGAACGCCGACAGCGCCGCCTACGACGCGGAGCTGTTCGCGTGCGGCGGGGCGATAGACGTCGACTGAAACCAGAAGCGGCTTGCGTTCCTGGTTGGCGGCGAGCCATTTTGAGATCTTACCGGTAGAGGTGGTCTTACCGGAACCCTGAAGCCCGACGATCATGACGACGTTCGGGATCTGTTTGGTAAAGACGAGGCGGGATGAGGTACCGCCCATTAAATTGATCAGTTCGTCATAGACGATTTTTACGACCTGTTCGTGGGGGTTGAGGCCCTGCCAGACCTCTTGGCCTTCGGCTTTTGCACGGATCGATTCGACGAAATCTTTGGCGACCTTGTAGTTTACGTCGGCCTCGAGCAGTGCCATCCGGATCTCGCGCAGCGCCGCATCAACGTGCTCGGGCGTCAACTTGCCCTGGCCACGCAGATTTTTCAGCGTACTCTTCAGTTTGTCTGACAGAGATTCGAACATATAGGCACACTTCGGCTACAAGAGTCGAAACTATAAATAATATGGTTTTGGGGTGGGAGTGTCAAGAAAAAGGGGTCTGTCGGACATGAGGAGCCCTAACGAATGGAAATCGTACACACGGCAGGTTAGAAACCAGTGGGCGGAGGCCGAAATTTTAGAGTGTGCGGCTAACTCTTTGTGTCTCATCAACATAGCCTGGCAACCATTCGATTGGTATAACGTTTGCCATTCATGGTCGAGGTAACAAACAAGGCTCCGGAACTCCGGAAAGAAACAGGAAGAAGACAGGAGGAATCTATGACTTTGAAATACGTATCATTATATTTTGGCGCAGTAATCATCTCGGCAATGGCGACGACTGCGTGTGACACTACGACTACGACCAACACTAACGCGAATATGGCGAACATGAATTCGAACACTGCAGTGGTGGTTAATTCATCGCCGGCGACTAACATGGGTACGAATACCAATACAAATTGGAATGCGAACATGAGCCGCGATGAATATGACCGCAATCGCGCGGATTACGAGAGTGACCGCGGTGACAGCCGCATAGGCACGGGCGCGAACGACAGCTGGCTATGGTTCAAGACGCGCGCAGCGTTGATGACGGCCGACGATCTTCGTGAGTCGACGATCAACGTGGACGTGGAGAACAACATTGTGACGTTGCGAGGAACGGTTGCGAACGCTGCTCAACGAACGCGAGCCGAGACCACGGCGAAAGGCATCGAAGGCGTGACGAGCGTGAGGAATCAGCTGACGGTGAGTGCCGATGATTCGATGACGAATATGTCGGGCGGCAACGCGAACGGCAATATGAATCGCTAGAAAGGACGAGATTAGTACGATGCGTATACTTGGTTACTAAATTATGTAATCGAGCATACGTTCGTACGTCTGCGAGAATACAAAAAAGTGTTCGCTTTCATACAGCGAGCACTTTTTCTATTTCAGCGATCACCTTGGTTGTCGGTATGTTGAGGATGCAATGGGGCTTGCCGAACTGTTCGCATCGATAACCGGCGCATGGTTGGCAGGGGAGCGGATCGAAAACGATGGTGTTGGGGGCATCGGTCCACGGGTGCCAGTGGTCGCGATTTGATGAACCGAAGATAACGACGGTCCGGGTCTGGACGGCTGCGGCAATATGGGCGATTCCGGAGTCGTTGCCGACGAATATCTGCGCACGGGCGGCGAGAGCGGTGATCTGGGGGAGCGTGAGGCCGGGGAGATGAACGAACTCTTGAGTTGTATGGGTGCGAATCTCGTCGATGACGGCGCTTTCGGCAGGGGTTGATGCGAGCACGGGATAGAGGCCGATTGTGTGGAGATAGCTGAGCAATTCAGCGAAGTTGCGAGCGGGCCAGCGTTTTGTTTCGAAGGCGGTGGTTGGGTGGATGAGCGCGACGGCTCGGTCGGCGATCTTGTGTTTGGACAGGATCGATTGGACATCTTTCACCGCGGTTTCGTTGACAGCGAGCGACGTGCGCGGGCGGTCGTCGACGGGGATTCCCGCGAAGCCGGCGAGGGCGAGTTGCTGTTCGGCGGAGTGGGTGACCGGGCGTTGCCAGAAGTCGGCGGAAGAACTGAGCAGATGTGTGTAGAAATGCGGGTAACGATGGTTTGAGTAGCCGATGCGGTAGCGGGCGCCGGTGGCGAATGCCATGAAGGATGATGTTGAACCGCCGTGCAGATTGAGGACCACGTCGTAAGAACGGCGGCGAATTTTTCGTGCGGTACGAAAGCGGTCGGGGAGGCCGTTGTCGGCGTTGGTCACATTGGTGAGATGCGGGAAGCCTTCGAGAACGGGTGCGACCCAGGGTTCGAGGAGGATATCTATATCGGAGTTCGGGAGGAAGCGGCGGAGCGCGAAGAGCGTCGGCGTGGAGAGGACGGTGTCGCCGATGGAGCGCAGGCGAATGACGAGAACGCGCCCGACGGAGGGCCAGTCGATCACGGGGGCTCCGAGGGCGGCGAGGTCGGGGCTCGGGCTTGTGCCGTCGGGCATTTTATTTTTCGACGGTCGCTTCGTCAACGAGCATTACGGGAATGTCGTCTTTGACGGGGTAGACGAGCGAGCATTCGGGGTTTTGGCACTTGAGGCCGCTTTCGTCCTCTTTTAACCTTACTTCCGATTTGCACTTTGGGCACCTGAGTATTTCGAGCAATTGTGCGCTGATGGCCATGGCGTTTCTCCTTGAAACAATTTTAACTGAAATGTTTGTGCAAAAGAAAAGGCCCGCTGTGATGGCGAGCCTTTTTTGTTCATTTGCCGACGCGTTTATTCCGCATCGGGGGTTTTTGTTCCACATTCGGGGCAGAACTTTGCACCGGGGGCGAGCTCGGCTTCGCAGCCGGAGCATTTTGCTTTTTCCTGAGTTGAGCCGCATTCAGAGCAGAACTTTGCGCCTTCGCGAAGGTCTGCACCGCATTTGACGCACGGCACTTTTGAGACTTCCATTTTGCCGCCGCATTCTGCGCAGAATTTTGCGCCGGAAGCGTTGGCTTTTCCACAGCCGGGACAGCTAGCTGTGCCGGCCGCACCGCCGCCGCCGCCGGGAGCACCGGGCTGGTTTTGAGAAAACGCATTAGCCATTTGGCCGCCGACCGCGAAGCCTGCTCCGAGGCCTGCGCCAAGTCCGGCACCGCCGCCTTCGTTCTGTGCCGCGTCGCGCATGGCGTCGGCTGCCTGGAATTGAGCGTAAGTTTGGACATTGCCGAGGGCGCCCATGGACGCACGCTTGTCCATCGCGGCTTCGACCTCAGGCGGAAGCGAGATGTTTTCGACAAAGAATTTGGTGACCTCAAGGCCCCACTCGAGAAAGTCCTGATTGATCTTGCCGCGGATGGCTTCGCCGAGCTCTTTATATTGAGCGGCAAGGTCGAGTGCGGGGATCTTCATTTCGCCGAGAGCGTCGGAAAATTCGGTAACGATAGCGCGTTTAAGCTGGCCATCGATGTCTTCGGTTTGGAAATGGCCATTTGTGCCGGCGATCTCGCGGATGAAGCCCGCCGGGTCGGCGACGCGGAGGCTGTAGGCACCGAAGGCGCGGAGCCGGACGATGCCGAAATCGGTATCACGGAGCATCAGAGGATTAGACGTTCCCCACTTCATATCGGTGAACTGTTTGGTATTGACGAAATAGACCTCTGCCTTGATGGGCGAGTTAAAGCCGTATTTCCATGCACCGAGTTTTGAAAGAATGGGGGTGTTACCGCCCTCGACCGTGTAGCGGCCTGGGGTGAAAACGTCGGCTGCCTGGCCCTCAAAAACGAAAACGGCGGCCTGAGATTCGCGAACGATGAGTTGGGCGCCGTTCTTGATCTCTTGCCCGGCAACGGGGAAGCGGAAGAGAAGGGTGTCGCGCGATTCGTCGAGCCATTCGATGACTTCGATGAACTGGTTCATTGCCGCACCTTTAACCTTATCAATAATGCTCATTCAGATGTTCTCCTTGTGGAATGTCTAACGATAGAATATGCCATAAAGTTCTGATAAATGGAAGATTGAGGCATATAGACGGGCATCGCGTGTACGGTGTGTATCATCTATGCAACATTGTATTGATGTAGGTGGGTTGGTAAAATAAGGGTAATGGAATTAAAGACAAAACTCTCAGTTTTAGCCGATGCGGCGAAGTATGACGCTTCGTGTGCGTCAAGCGGTTCTAAACGTGAGCGGCCGAAGGGCGGGCTCGGCAATACGGAAGGGATGGGGATCTGCCACAGCTATACGCCGGACGGGCGGTGTATTTCGCTGCTGAAGCTGCTGCTGACGAATGTGTGCATATGGGACTGTTCGTATTGTGTGAACCGGCGGAGTTCGGATGTGAGACGAGCAAGGTTTAAGCCGGAAGAAGTGGTGCGGCTGACGATCGACTTTTATAAGCGGAATTATATCGAGGGGCTGTTTTTGAGTTCCGGGATCATTCAGAACGCGGATTATACGATGGAGCGGCTCGTGCTGGTGGCGAAGAAGCTTCGGGAGGAGGAGAATTTCGGCGGCTATATACATTTGAAGGCCGTGCCGGGGGCTTCGGAAGAACTGCTGAAGCAGGCGGGAAAATATGCGGACCGGTTGAGTGCAAATATCGAGATGCCGGTACAAAAGGATCTGGATAAGCTGGCGCCTGAGAAAACGATCGGTGAGATCGAGGACACGATGGGGACGCTGAAGGCGGGGATCGATGAATCGCGGGAGCGTGTTAGGAAGGGCGCAGAGCCCGCACGTGGGGGTGACACGTTCGCGGGTGCGGGGCAATCGACACAATTGGTGGTAGGGGCGAGCCGGAGTTCGGACAGCGTGATTCTAAAGAAGGCGGAGGAACTTTATAAGAAATTTAAGCTACGGCGGGTGTATTATTCGGCGTTTTCGCCGGCGGAGTTCACATCGCCCGACCTTTCGCATACGCCGACGCCGCCGATGCGGGAGCATCGGTTGTACGAGGCGGACTGGCTGATACGGCATTACGGGTTTTCGGCGAGTGAGATAACTGCGCAGATAGCGGACGGGAATTTGGATCTGACGAAGGATCCAAAGCTTGCGTGGGCGCTAGCGCATCGGCAGTTGTTTCCGGTGGATGTTAATCGGGCGTCGCGGTCGCTGTTGTTGCGGGTACCCGGGATCGGGGTGCGGAATGTGGACAGGATTGTGAAGATCAGGCGTCATCACAGGATAGGGCTAGCGGATCTGGTTCGGTTGAAGGTGAGTATGAATCGGGCGAAGTGGTTTGTTGTGACGGCGGATCATAACCCGGATGTTTTTAAGCTGGACAAGACGAATTTGATGACGCGGTTTCGGCGGCCGGCGGAGCAGCTTTCGCTTTTTGCACCTGGGCCGGCGACGGTTGTGATGGGAGAGATCTGATGATCTATGCGGACCCGGGGGTGAGTTTTGCGGAGTGGCGGAAGGCGGCGCGCGGGCTGTTAGCTCGCGGGGCGCGGCCCGATGAAGTGATTTGGAGCGGCGGGGGACAGGCGGCGCTGTTTCGGAACGATGCGGCTGATGATGCAGCGCAGGTTGAGGCGTTGCGGGTTCCGGCGGAGTTTTTGAAACTGGCGGAGGCGGTTGCTTGTTATGACGGCGCGGAGCGTTGGTCGTTGTTGTATTCGCTGCTTTATCGGATCGCAGGTGGCCGGCGGAATTTGTTAGAGATCGAATCGGATGAGGATGTGCGGAGTGCGCGGCTGATGGAGAAGGCGGTGAATCGGGACGTGCATAAGTTTCATGCGTTTGTCCGGTTTCGGAAAATAGAAATCGAGGGCGAGGAGGTGTTTGCGGCTTGGCATGAGCCGCAGCATTTTACGGTTGAGAGGGCGGTGCCGTTTTTTGTGCGGCGGTTTGGAGATATGCGATTCTCAATTTTTACACCGAAGCTTTGTTCGCACTGGGACCTTGAGGAGCTAAAGTTTTCGCCTGGTGTCGAGCGTGTGGCGTTGGCGGACGACACTACCGAGGATTTTTGGCTGACGTATTATCGGGCGATCTTTAATCCGTTTCGGTTAAAGGTCGGGGCGATGAAGAAGGAGATGCCGGTGCGACATTGGCGGACTCTGCCGGAGGCGCGGTTGATCACTGAGCTTATTGAGGATGCGGGGCGGGTCTGAATTTACGCCATAGCTTGCGGAGGATGATGAACGCGGCAATCGCGAGCAGGCCGCCTAGGGTATCCAGGGCGATGTCGCCGAGAGCACCCGTGCGAGCGTTGTTGAAGCTTTGTTGGAATTCGTCGATCAGCGCGATCGCGATGACGAGCGCGATGACGGCGATGGGCCAGCGCAAGCGAAGTGTGTCTTTGTCGGACGAGGCGAATGCTCGCGCAGCAAGTAATCCGAGAACCGCGTAGACGGCTACGTGGGCGAGTTTGCGGATGTAGCCGTGGTAAAGCTGGAGCGTTTCGGCGTCCGCAGTGGGGAAAAGGAATTCAAGCAGGGGGCGGATGTAGCGGGAGGTTTCGCTGAACGACCCGCCGCCGCCGGATAGGTAAAAGATGACACCGATCCAAAAAAGAACCGGCGCGTAGCGTGATAAACGCCCGCGCCAGTTCGGTTGATCGCGTGTTTTACTACTGTGCAGCGGCACCGCTGACAACCTCGATGATCTCTTTGGTGATGGCTGCTTGGCGGATGCGGTTCATGTTGAGCGTAAGCGAATCTATTAGTTCGCCGGCGTTCTTTGAAGCGGAATCCATGGCCGTCATGCGCGAACCCTGTTCGGAGGCGACAGATTCGAGCATTGCGCGGTAAACCTGGGTTTCGACCTGTTTGGGGAGGAGCTTGCCGAAGATCTCCGCCGCGGGCTGTTCATAGATGTATTCGGCGTCCTGTTCGGCTTCGCCCTCGGCAGCGGTCGAGATCTTTGGGATCGGGAGGAGCTGTTCGACGACAGGCTTTTGCGAAAGGACGGTCTTAAATTCAGTGAAAACGAGAAAGACCTTGTCGAGCGATTCGTCTTCCGTAAAGGTTTTGATGACCTCTTGTGCGATGTCAACGGCGTCGGTGTATTTTACCTGGCCGGCGCCGGTGAGGCCGATGTGTTCGGACGGGATCGACAGCTCGCGGCGTTTGAAGAAATCGCGCCCTTTGCGGCCGACCGCCATGAGCGCGACCGATTTGTCCGAATTTTCTTTTAAGAACGCCTGAGTCGCTTTGATCACGTTGGCGTTAAAGGCACCGGCGAGGCCCTTGTCGGCCGTGACGAGGACGACGAGGTATTTCTCATCGCCACGTTCGGTGAGCAGCGGATGCGAAAACTCGTCGGTCACCTTTGAACTAAGGCCGCCGAGAACGGCAGACATTTTTTTGGCGAAAGGGCGTGCGGCAGTTACGCGGTCCTGCGCACGTTTGAGCTTTGCCGCGGCGACCATTTTCATCGCCTTGGTGATCTGCTGTGTGTTTTTTACCGACTTAATGCGTCGGCGCATGTCTAATAGACTGGCCATTTCTTTCGTTACGAGTTACAGGTTCTAGGTTCCCAAAACTTTGAACTTTGAACCTTGAGCTAGGCGGCGGCCGCTTCGACTGCGGGTGAGCTGGGTTGATCTTTGTTCCAGCGTGTCGCTTTGAAATCTTCGACGGCTTCTTTAAGCTCGGCTTTGAGCGAATCGTCGAGGGTTTTCTTATCGCGGAGCGTGTTCATGACGCCGGGATGGGCGTTTTTCATGAAGACGATCAGCTCTTCTTCGAATCGCTTGAGGTCTTCGACAGCGATGTCATCTGCGTGGCCGTTGGTGACGGTCCAGATGATCACGACCTGCTGCTCGACCTCCATCGGCTGATATTGACCCTGCTTGAGGATCTCGGTCAGGCGGCGGCCGCGTTCGAGCTGCGATTGCGTCGATTTGTCGAGGTCAGAGCCGAACTGTGCGAACGCTGCGAGTTCGCGATATTGAGCAAGGTCAATACGGAGCGTACCTGCAACGGCCTTCATCGCCTTGATCTGTGCCGAACCACCTACACGCGAAACCGAATTACCCACGTTGATAGCCGGGCGGACGCCTGAGTTGAAGAGGTCGGATTCGAGAAAGATCTGTCCGTCGGTGATCGAGATCACGTTCGTCGGAATGTAGGCGGAAATGTCGCCTGCCTGCGTTTCGATGATCGGCAGCGAGGTGAGCGAACCGCCGCCGCGGGCGTCTGACATCTTTGCCGCGCGTTCGAGCAACCGTGAGTGAAGATAGAAAACGTCGCCGGGGTACGCTTCGCGACCCGGGGGACGTCGGAGCAACAGCGAGATCTCGCGGTACGCGGCTGCCTGCTTTGAAAGATCGTCGTAGATCGTTAGTGCGTGGCGCCCGTTGTCGCGGAAATATTCGCCGATGGCGCATCCTGAATAAGGAGCGAGGAACTGCATCGCGGCGGGATCAGACGCGGTCGCCGATACGACGACGGTGTAGTCCATTGCACCGTGATCTTCAAGCTTTTTCACGACCTGAGCAACGGTCGATGCCTTTTGGCCGATGGCGACGTAGACGCATATAACGTCCTTGCCCTTTTGGTTGATGATGGTGTCGATGGCAACGGCGGTCTTGCCGGTCTGGCGGTCACCGATGATGAGCTCACGTTGGCCGCGGCCGACGGGGACCATCGCATCGATAGCCTTAAGTCCGGTTTGAAGCGGCTCTTTCACGGGCTGGCGGTCGATGATGCCGGGAGCGATACGCTCGACGGGGTTGTAGAGATCGGTGATGATCTCGCCTTTGCCGTCAATGGCGTTGCCGAGGGCGTCAACTACACGACCGATCATTGCATCCCCGACGGGGACGCTCATGATGCGGCGGGTGCGTTTTGCCTGGTCGCCTTCCTGGATCTTTTGGAAATCACCAAAGAGAACACAGCCGACCTTGTCTTCCTCTAGATTGAGGGCGAGGCCGCGGACGCCGTGCGGGAACTCGAGGAGTTCGCCGGCCATGACCTTTTCGAGGCCGTAGATCTCGGCGATGCCGTCGCCGACCTTGATAACTGTACCGACCTCATCCACGGTCATTGACGGATCGAAATTTTCGATCTGTGCGCGGATGATCTCATTGATCTCATTAGCTTTAATTGCTTCCATATTAGTATGAGCAAAGGGCGCTTTCGTGCCGCCGACAGCGGCAAAGATGGTAAGCCCCTGCTATCTGTTCATTAATTCTTCTCTAAATTTCTCTAATTGAGTTCTTACGGAACCGTCGTAAACGGTCGATCCGATACGGGCGACAACGCCGCCGATAAGTTCTTTGTCGATAATAAAGTCGAGCTTTACACGTTTGCCTGTGACGCTTTCCAGATTTTCGCGAATCTGATCGCGCTGCTGCTGGTTGAGTTCGTGTGCGGAGCGGACCTCGCCGGTGACGTTGCCCGAGCGTTCGTCCATTACGGTATCAAACGAGCGATTAATGTCAGAGAGGTTGCCGAGCCGGCTGTTTTGGAGCAGGACACGCAGAAAATTTGCCGTGGTCTGCGACGGCTTTGTTCGCTGGAGGAGCCCCTCGAGCACACCTTCTTTTTTGGCGTGGGCGATGGAGGGGTTGGCGAGTGCCGACTTGAGATCAACGTTTGAGTTGATCATTTCTTCCCAGGTTTTTAGCTCACTCTTGATCGTTTCGGTGTCGCCGGTCTTGCTGACAACGTCGATAAGGGCGGATGCGTATCTGCGTGCGATCGCTTGTTCGCTCATTTATTCATACCTCCGATCGCAGCGATGCCGGAACCGATGAGCTGAGCGTCGGTTGATTCGTCGACACGTGAACGAAGCTTTTCTTCTGCCCGGCGGATGCTTTCTTCGACAGCAAAGCGGCGGAGTTCGAGGCGTGCTACCTGACCGATGCGGACGATCTCGCCCTGGGTCTGTGCTTTAAGTTTGGCGGCTTCGGCCTCAGCTTGTGCGGCGAGGCGTGCTTTTTCTTCTTCGATTTCCGACGTTGCTTCGCTTTTGATCCTCTCAATTTCGTTGGGGACGGCTGCGAGCTTGGCTTCGGTTGCGGTCAGTTTTGCAACTGCTGCCTTTTTTGCTTCTTCCGCACGTATGAGTTCGGCGCGGATCTCTTCGCGGCGAGCTTTGAAAGCCTCAGACAGCGGCTTGTTCAAAAGATAGATAAGCACGCTGACGAAAATCGCGAGGTTGACGAACTTCCAGATCTCAAAGCCGGGGTAGTTGAGATATGTGTTCCAAAACTGAGTAAACCCACCTTCGTCGCCGGTGGACGCGGCGGCGAACAGGAACACGATGTTTGTGAAAAATGCCAACATATTAAACCTTCAGGATCGTGCCGCTGATCTGGTCCGACATCTTTTCGGCTTCGAGCGCGATGCTTACGCGTGCTTCTGCGATCTGGTCGCGGAGTTCTTTTTGTTCACGGGTCAGAAGCTCGGCTGCCTCGGTACGGGCACCGGTAATGGCTGCCTGACGGGCCTCGACAGCGGCGGCGCGTTCGCGTTCGATCATCTCGTAGGTCTCGCCGCGAGCGGTGCGCATCGTCTGTTCGTATTGTTTCTCTTTAGCGGCGACATCGCGGAGGATGTCGTCAGCTTCGCCGCCCCGGCCGACCTTTTGTTTTGAGCGGCGGTCGATGACGGCGTTTATCGGCTTGAAAAACGTTCGATTGAGGACCCAGATCATCACAAGGATCAACCCTATGTGAATGAACAGGGTTCCATCCGGGAAAAGCTGGATCGATTCGGCAAAGGCCAGAAGCAACATATTAGGATAAAATAATAAGGTCTTAAATACGGTCTACGGTCGTCTGAGTATCAAAACATATAACATTATCACTTGGGATTTTGAGGGTCAAGGAGGCGCGGATGGCCTGTAGAATGCGGATTCGGGGTGCGATAATGAGGGGATGGAAGGGATCTGGGACGGATTTGTTTGGCTGATCGGCGGCGGTCAGGATTATGAAGACATAAACGCGCTGCAAGTAGCGGCGCGGGCGGCGGTGATCTATGTGATCGCGCTGGTGATGATAAAGCTCGGGAAGCGCCGATTCATGGGCGATTATTCGGCGTTCGATATCCTGCTGGGATTCATTGTGGGATCGATAATGGCGAGGGCGCTGACGGGGGCGATCTCGCTGGTGAATATGGTCGTGGTGGTCGTGGTGCTGTTGGGGCTGCACTGGCTACTGGCGACGGTCTCGTATTATTGGCCGGCATTTGAAAAAGTTGTGGAGGAAAGCCCGCGTGAGCTGATCGTAGATGGTGAGGTGCAGGAGGACGCTGCACAGAAGAGTAAGTTGACCGATGCGGATCTGGAGCAGGCGCTGCGTGAAGAGGGCGGGGTAGAATCGCCGGACGAGGTGAAAAAGGCGTATCTGGAACGCGACGGGTCGGTGACGGTGATCCCAAAGAAAGACGATGACGAATAAAGTGAGGGCGCCTAGGAACCGGACGGTGGAGGTTCGGGAGGATGAGCGAGAGAGGTTGGCGCGCTCTGTCGTCGACGGCTCGGGACGTGTCTCGCCGGGGGAAGATCAGTTGATTTGTGGGAATGCGTTTGAGGTTTTGGGGAAGCTGCAGGTGGGGAGTTTTGATCTGCTGTTTGCGGACCCGCCGTATAACCTGACGAAAGAGTTTGGATCGGAGGCGTTTAGGAGCCGGTCGGCGGAGAGCTATGAGGAGTGGCTGGATTCCTGGCTGAGCCTGTGCGTGCCGCTTTTGAAGCCGACGGCATCGGTTTATATCTGTGGGGATTGGCGTTCGAGTTCGGCGATAGAGCGGGCCGGAGCGAAGTATTTTACAGTGCGAAACCGTATCACGTGGGAGCGCGAGAAGGGGCGGGGGGCGCGGATGAACTGGAAGAATGCGTCGGAGGACATTTGGTTCTTTACGGTTTCAGACGAGTATAAATTTGACCTTGATACGGTGAAGCTGCGGCGGCGGGTGGTGGCACCTTACAAAGAAAATGGGCGGCCAAAGGACTGGGAGGTGACGGAGGGCGGCAATTTTCGGGACACACATCCTTCTAATTTGTGGACGGACCTGACAGTGCCTTTTTGGTCGATGCCGGAGAACACGGACCATCCGACGCAGAAGCCGGAGAAGCTATTGGCGAAGCTGATCTTGGCAAGCACGGATGAAGGCGATCTTGTTTTGGACCCGTTTGCGGGTAGCGGAACGACGGCCGTTGCAGCGAAAAAGCTTGGGCGGAATTTCGTGGCGATCGAGGCTGATGGGGAGCACTGTCTCGCGGCGGCAAAGCGGTTGGAGATGGCAGAGGGCAACAAGGCGATTCAGGGTTTTGCGGATGGGGTTTTTTGGGAGAGGAATGCTGTGAAAACGTAGGGCGATTTCTTGCTAATACGCCGTCGATGCATTAATGTATCATCTGTGCGACAGATTCAAAATCCACCAAATCCTTACGACCGCTATTCCGCGGAATATGTGGGCGAGCCGCCGCCGACAAAGCTACAGGTGTTTGAAGAGACGGCGACGCGGAAGGTGATAACTAAGGCGTTTGCGTCAGATTGGGACGGCGGCTGGCGATTTACGGTGAATTGCTACCGGGGGTGCGTGCACGGGTGCACGTATTGTTTCGCGCGGCAGTATCACGAGTATTTGGGGTATGGGGCTGGGACGGATTTTGAGACGAAGATCGTTGTTAAGACGAATGTGCCGCGGATATTGAGGCAGGAGCTGAAGAAGACGCGCGAGCGGATGCCGCATTTGGATTTTTCGTTTGCGACGGACCCCTATTTGCCGCTGGAGGCGGAGTATAAATTGACGCGGCAGTGTTTGGAGATCTGTGCGGAATTTGGCGTACCGGTGGGGGTGATAACGAAATCGCCGCTGGTAACGCGGGACATTGATGTGCTGAAGCGGCTGAAGGTGACGGTGATGTTTTCGTTGCCGTTTTTGACGAAGGAGAGCTCAAATCCCTTTGAGCCTTATACGCCGGTGCCGGATGCGAGATTTCGCGCGATGAAGACGTTGTCGGAAGCGGGGATCAAAACGGGGATCGGGATAGCGCCGGTCATACCTGGGTATAACGAATCGGATATCCCGGGGCTGTTGGTGCGGGCGAAGGAAGCGGGTGCGACGAAGGCTTTTATATCGATGCTGCACTTGGATACGGATTCGATAGAGGAATATTTTGTGCAGAAGATGCATGAGAGGCTTTCGCCAACGCGAGCGGCGAAGGTGATTAACACGATGAAGCGCGAGCGCGGCGGGAAGCTGCGGCACAATACGTTTGCGGAGCGGAGCGTTGGTAAGACGGAGCAGTGGGAAGTTACGCGAAAGTTGTTTGAGTTTCATGCAAAACGGCTGGGGTTTAAGGGGCACGAGAGTGAAGATGCGGCGAAGGGGATCCCGGCGGCGGTGCCGGAGGCGGTGCAGCAGAGGTTGTTTTAGTTATGCAGAATCGTACGGAAGTTTTTGAGCAGATGTTGGCGGCGGACCCGGAGAACACGATGGTGATGTTCGGGTTGGCGAAAGAGTATGAGAAAGAGGGGCGGCACGCGGATGTGATCCGGGTTCTGGAAGATTATCTTGCGAAGGCAGATGACGAGGGGAACGCTTTCGGAACGCTGGCGAAGGCTTATGAGCTGGCCGGTGAGCGTGAGAAGGCCGCCGAGATTTATCGGAAGGGGATAGATGTTGCGATGGCGCACGGGCATCCGTCGATGGCAAGCGAGTATCGGATGACGCTGGATATCGATTTTGGTGACGAGGTTTAGGATCCGCAGGGCGCCGCGGTCGCTTTTTTAATGCGAACGGGTTTCTCGGGTTTTTCTTCAGTGGCTTTGGCTTTGTTGATGGCGTCAACGATATCCATGCCTTCGGTAACGCGGCCGAAAGCGGCGAATTTGTTGTCGAGAGTCGGGGCGTCGGCGACCAGGATAAAGAAGTGGGTGGTTGCAGTGTTGGCTTCGTCGCCGCGAGCCATTGAGACGATGCCGCGCTCGTGAAGGACCTTATTCGGTTCGTCGGGCACGATCTTTCGCGCCCGCATTCCGATCTCGTAGGTGACCTCGCCCTCTCGTGAATAGAGGTCGCCGCCTTGGATGACGAAGTTGGGGACGGTCCGGGTGAAGGCGGTCGTGTCGAGCAGGCCGGTGGCGACGAGATTGAGAAAGCTGCGGACGGTTTCAGGGGCGTGCTCGGGAAAGAGCTCGAGGCGGATAATGCCGGATTCGGTATCGAGCGTGACGCATTGGGCCGCCATTGTTTTCACGTCTGCGGCGTCGAAGGGCTCGGCTTTTTGTTTGGACGCGGGGCGGGTGTTGGGCTTTGCCGGTGCGTCGGGCGTTTGAGCGAACGCTGTGGTGGCGGCGATGATGATGAGGAATAGAACTTTGAGCATGAGTTAATTTTCCGATAAATGGAAGTGGGTGTAAAGGAACTGCATTTTCGAACCGAATGTTAACGGGTTGATCGTATGGTTCGATCAGACTGAACAGGGGCAAAATTGCTCAGGTCGGGTCTTTTTGGTATTTTATTAAGTTACCCGTTAATAATATTTCGTTATAAAAGGACTTTAATAATGGCAACTGCACCCAAGAAGGCTGACGCCGCGCAGGCTAAAAAAGCGGGCGGGCCGATCCAGCAAAAATCAAAAAATAATAAGAAGGCGAGACGATCCGGTGATGCGAACGACAATGCTGAGAAGGTCGTAGCAGAAGACGCGAACACCACGATTGCGGACGGTTTTGTGTCGCAAGAGAAGACGCAAAAGACGGCACGCGGGACGGTTGCGGCCAAGGTTACTAAAGCGACGCGTCGTGCGGTAAAGGATATCGACAAGCACGAGGGGTTGAGCCCGGAGACACTGGTCGGGATGTATCGCACGATGTATATGTCGCGGCGGATAGACGACAAAGAGATCCAGCTAAAGGGGCAGAATAAGATCTTTTTTCAGATCTCGGGCGCGGGGCACGAAGCTTTGCTGGTTGGCGCGGCTTTGGCGATGAAGCCTGCGTATGACTGGTTCTTTCCGTATTATCGTGACCGTGCGTTGATGCTGGGGCTTGGGATGACGGCGCTCGAGATGCTGTGGTCGGCGGTCGGGGCGGAAAAGGACCCGAATTCGCACGGGCGGCAGATGCCTTCGCATTGGGGGCACAAGGACCTGAACGTTCCTTCGCAGTCTTCGTGTACGGGAACGCAAGCACTGCATTCGGTGGGGGCGGCTGAGGCGAGTTATCGCGCCGGGTTGGTGAAGGGGCTCAAAGACAAGATCGTCGGCTTTAAGGGCGACGAGGTCGTTTATATGTCGGTCGGCGACGGCACCACAAGCGAGGGCGAGTGGTGGGAAGCGTTGAACACGGCGTGTAATTTGAAGCTGCCGGTGATCTTTGTTGTTGAAGACAACGGATATGCGATCTCGGTTCCCGTTGAGGTAAATACGGCAGGCGGAGATATTTCGAAATTGGTCGCCGGGTTCCCGAACCTTTATATACAGAAGTGCGACGGGACGGACCCGGTTGAGAGCTACGCGACATTCAAGCGAGCGGTTCAATATTGCCGCGAACGGAAGGGGCCAGCGTTTGTTCATGGGAAGGTGATCAGGCCGTATTCGCATTCGCTGTCAGACGACGAGAAGCTTTACAGGCCCGACGAAGAACGCGATGCGGACGCGGCTATCGACCCGATAAAGACCTTTGCGGAATTTTTAATGACGGAAGGGTACGCATCGAGCGAAGAACTGGAGGCGTTGCGGAAAGAGGTCGATGCCGAAGTGAATAAGGCGGCGGATATCGCGATCGAGACGCCGCAGCCGGCTCCGGAGACGGCGTTGCGTAATGTTTATTCGCCGGATGTGGATCCGACCGACCGTGCGCTGTTTGATACGGAAGAGGGTGCTGAGCTTTCGGGAAATCCCGGGACGATGGTCGATCTGATCAACCGGTGCATGCACGAAGAAATGGAGCGCGACCCGCGGATAGTGGTGTTTGGCGAGGACGTCGCTGACGTTTCGCGTGAGGAATATCTTGAGCGTGTGAAGGGCAAGGGCGGCGTGTTTAAGGTGACGGCAAACTTGCAACGGAAGTTTGGGTCCGCGCGGGTCTTTAATTCGCCGCTGGCTGAGGCGAACATCGTTGGGCGTGCCGTCGGGATGGCGATCCGCGGCCTGAAGCCGGTGGTTGAGATACAGTTTTTCGATTACATCTTCCCTGCTTATCATCAGATCAGGAACGAGGTCGCGGTGACGCGTTGGCGGTCGGACGGCCACACGAAATGTCCGATGGTTATGAGGGTGCCGGTGGGCGGATATTTGAAGGGCGGTGCGGTATATCACTCGCAGTCGGGGACGACGCTGTTTTCGCATACGCCCGGGTTGCGGATCGTCTATCCTTCGACGGCGTTGGATGCGAACGGGCTGTTGCGGACGTCGATCAGGTGTGACGACCCCGTGCTGTTTTTGGAGCATAAGCATCTTTACCGGCAGATCTATAACAAGTCGGAATATCCGAGTAAGGATTTTCTGATCCCGTTCGGAAAGGCGAAGAAGGTGCGTGAGGGCAGCGATGTTACGATCGTGACATTTGGCGCGTTGGTCGAACGTTCGAACCAGGCGGCTAAGCGGCTTGAGCAGAAGGGGATCACGGTTGACCTGATCGACCTGAGAACGCTGGTGCCGTATGACTGGGACGCGATAGTTGAATCGGTGAAGAAGACCTCGCGGGTGCTGGTGGCACATGAGGACCCGATCTCGTATGGGTACGGCGCGGAGATCGCTGCGCGTATATCGGACGAGCTCTTTGAATTTCTCGACGCACCGGTGCGACGTGTCGGGGCGACGGATACTTTTGTTGCGTATGCTCCGCAGGTGGAGGATTTCATACTGCCGCAGTCGGAAGATGTGGAGAATGCGGTGAACGACCTGATGAAGTATTGAGCCGTTCGCGTCGGATAGCTGGAAACCAAAGCCGGCCGGGGCGCGTCGTAGTTTCGGGTCAATGTATGAACAATACTGATAAATTTACGAGATCATTTCGCGGCCGTTTGGCGTTTTTGTTATCGGGTGGTGTTTTCGCGGTGCTCATTGCGCTGCCTGTTATGGGACAGCGATCGGTGATCGTTCAGCCGGGGGCGCCGGGGCAGGCTTCACGCGTGCTGCCGCCGGCGACGCGGGCAACTGTGCCGGTGCACACGGCAAAGGACGTCGATTTTATGCAGGGGATGATAATGCATCATGCCCAGGCGGTCGAGATGACGGACATGATCGAGGCGCGGACGGAGAATCGCGACATTCGATTGATCGGTGCCCGTATCGCGAGTTCGCAGATCGACGAAATGGAGTTTATGAAGCGGTGGCTTGAGGCACGGGGCGAAACGACGGAGCATAAGATGCCCGGCGGGCACGATGCTCATGCGGGACACGGCGGCCACGGGGGCCATCAAATGCTCATGCCAGGGATGCTTTCAGCGCAGCAAATGGAAGCGCTAAAGAATGCAAAAGGGGCGGAGTTCGACAGGCTATTTCTTACCGGAATGATACAGCACCATGAGGGTGCGCTGGTGATGGTCGATGAGTTGTTCCGCACCGAGGGCGCCGGACAGGATGCCGACCTATTTAGTTTTGCGACAGACGTTGATACGGGGCAGAGAGTAGAGATCAGCAGTATGCAGGCTTTGCTCAGACGCTTTCCTGAGAAGAAACAATAAGAAGAGGAAAAAAAGCTAATGATTCGATTTTTAGGTTCGCTGATCTTTTGTATGTCATTCGCGATGACGGGACTGGCACAGAACGCGACGCCGTCGCCTTCGCCGATGCCGCCGGGAATGAAGGGCGCCGACGTCAATGACCCTCGTGCGAAGCTGTCGCCGGGCATGTATGATGCCGGCGAAGCGGCGATGGGCTTGCGGCATCTGCTTTTATTGAGAAAGCCTGAGGCCTTTCAGCTTGGCACCAGCGACCCGAATGCTCCGCGGGTTTTGAGTACGCTGGAATCGCTGGGCGTACCTGATGCGACGAAGATCCCGCCAGCTTCGCGTATGCCGACGGCACAGTTGGCGTTTGCGAACTCTGACCTCGCGTTTCAGGGCAATCACCTGTTCATGGGGAATTTCTACGGGATGAACATCTATGACATCTCGGACCCGCTGAAAACGCGGTTGCTGACATCGATCGTTTGCCCGGGTGGGCAGGGCGACGTTTCGGTGCACAAGAACCTTTTGTTCATGTCGGTCGAAATGCCTAATGGCCGTTTGGATTGCGGAACTCAGGGATTTCCGATTAAGCCGCCGGCAGAGGGCGAAAAGCCGGTTCAGGGGCTTGCACCGAACAAAGAGCGGTTCCGCGGCGTGCGTATCTTTGATATCAGCGATATTCAGAACCCGAAGCAGGTTGCCGCGATACAGACCTGCCGCGGATCGCACACGCATACGCTGGTGACCTCGGCGAAGGACAAGAACAACGTTTACGTTTATGTTTCGGGTACGTCTTATGTGCGTCCGAGCGAGGAACTTGCGGGTTGTTCGGGCGGTGCTCCGGATGCCGATCCGAATACAGCGAATTTCCGGATCGAAGTGATCAAAGTGCCGCTGGCCGCGCCGGCGAAGGCCGAGATCGTTTCTCAGCCGCGCATTTTTGCAGACGAAGAAAGGATCAACTCCCTCGACAGCGGCGGTTCGCACGCGACGGGTGGAAGACCGATGGAAACGGACCACTGCCATGACATTACGGCCTACCCGGAGATAGGGCTGGCGGCAGGGGCTTGTTCCGGTAATGGTATTTTGCTCGATATTGCCGATCCGGTGAATCCGAAGCGGATCGAGTCTGTAAATGATCCGAACTATGCGTATTGGCATTCGGCGTCGTTCTCGAATGACGGAAAGACGGTGGTTTTTACGGATGAGTGGGGCGGCGGAATGGCTGCGCGGTGTCGTGCTCAGGACCCGGACAAGTGGGGAGCGAATGCGATATTTCGTTTAGGCGAGGGCAACAAGCTTGAGTTTGCAAGCTATTACAAGCTGGCGGCGGCACAGACCGCGACCGAGAATTGCGTAGCGCATAACGGTTCGCTGGTTCCGGTGCCCGGACGCGACATTAAGGTCCAGGCTTGGTATCAGGGCGGGATCTCGGTAATGGATTTTACTGATCCGGATAATCCGTTTGAGATTGCATATTTTGACCGCGGTCCCATCGATGCGGATACGCTTGTGATGGGCGGTTCGTGGTCGGCTTACTGGTACAACGGCAAGATCTATTCGGCTGAGATCGCACGCGGCCTGGATGTGCTCGAGTTGACGCCGACGGAGCATCTGTCGCAAAACGAGATCGATGCGGCGAATGGATTCAGGTTTGCGGAGCTTAATGTGCAGATGCAGACACGGATGAATCTGCCGAAGAACCTGACCGCTGCGAAGGCGTATGTTGATCAGCTTGAGCGTTCGAAGGCGCTGCCGGCGGATCGTATCGCTTCGCTTCGGGCTTCAATCGGCAAGGCCGAGGGTTCGACTAGCGAGCGTGCCAAGCTGAAAGGACTTGCCCCGGCACTAGAAAAGAGTGCGGCAACGGCGAGTGCGGCCGACGCGGCACGGCTTCGCGGCCTTGCTGAGATAATGAAGAAGCCGACGGTGTAACTGCCGACAACTTCGGAAAGTAAAAAGACCGGGAGCTGAGAAAGCACCCGGTCTTTTTCGTTTGCGGAGGTGTTATTCTGCGTGGACGTGGTCCCGCTTGGTAACCGTGAGAAACTCGGGAAATCCGTGGGGGATCTCGTCGTGATGAATCTCGCCGCCGCAGATGGAGAAGCCGTAGCCGGCCTTTTCAAATGCGACCTCGTCGCGCATCGCGTAGAGGCGGAGGCCCGGTAGGATCGATGCTGTTGCGCTCTGTTTGCGGGCGAGCCTTTCATCCATCATGGCGGTATTGTAGGCGAAAGCTGCCATGATGACGGCGGATCGCTTGAGATCCTGTTCGAGGATGCGGTCGACAACGTCCTGGGTGGTGTGCCAGGTGCGGGTCGAGTATTCGACCGGGTCCTGAATGAACTGGAAGCCGGGCAGGCCGACAGCGTCAAAGGCGAGGTGATCGGTACCGCCCGTGTTGCGGATGGTGACCGTCTCGGCGCCCCATTCGCCGAAGGGTGCGAGCCACGACTTGAATGTCGAACGAAGTGCTTCGTTACCTTGCAGGTAAATGCCGCGGATCTGGCCAGTGCCGTTGTCGAGGTTGTAATAACCGGACAATTTGTCGTGGGCGGGCTTTTTGTTCACCGGAGGGCTGCCGCCGGTTAGTGCGCTGAATGATGCAGCGTCAGAGCCATCGCCGAGCGTGGCGAAATTGTTGTTGACGTAATGCCGTGAGCCGAAGAGGCCCTGCTCTTCGCCGGTCCAGAGGGCGACTCGGATCGTGCGGCGTGGGCGAAGGCCTGAGGCCTGAATGATACGCATCGCTTCCATAACAACCGTAACGCCGGCCCCGTTGTCAGTAGCACCCGTGCCTGCGTGCCAGGAATCGAGGTGAGCGCCGATCATGACGACCTCGTCAGCGAGGTCAGTGCCGGGGATCTCCGCGATAGTGTTGTGGGCGGTCATGTCGTCATCGAACCACTGAACGTCAAGGTCGACGGTCATCTTGACAGGAACGCCCTGGCGGACGAGACGGAGAATGCGGTTGTATTGTTCGACCTCCGCGGCGAGCTGGGGGATGGTCGCGGGGGCGCCTTTTGAATACACGCGAACACCTTCAGTCCGGTTGCTGCCTGCCTGTGGGATCGGCGGAAGATTTGCACCCATGACACGGATCGTGCCGGCGTCGACGCCGAAACCGGGATCAACTAGCACCGCGGGGCCCTCTTCGTATATGAATGCGTTGCGGCGGGCGTTGAACTGTGCGGCTGCACGCTGAGCGTCCGTTGGAGTTTGCGGAGTCGCGGCCTGCGGAGGGCCGGCGTCTTCCATCTCGTCCAGCTGCTCTTCAGTGTTGCGGCGGGCCGTCGGTTCAAATCCCGGAGTGATCCCGCGTTCGGGGGTCGTGAAGACGATGGCACCTTTCAACTTGCCTTTGTATTTCGCAAGGCCGGCCTCATCGGTAGCGTCGATGTAGACGACATCGCCGGTTATGGGGCCGTTGGTCGAGGGCGACCATGCTTTCGGATAGGACCGGAAAGGGACGTTGCCCTCGGGCACTGCGACGGTGGCATTGAAGCGGCGGAGTTCCCAGCCGCGGCCGAACTCACCCCAGGGGTCGACCTTCGCGTTTTTCATTCCCCACTTTTCGAGTTGTTCTTTGGTCCAGACGTTCGCTCGACGCTGTGCGGGCGAATTGGTCAGACGCGGACCGATGACATCTGAAAGGTAACGGATGGTCGGCATGACCTGTGAGCGGTTCATGCCCTCATCGATCATTCTTGCGACGGGGTCGGGTGCCGTACCGGCTCCCTGAGCGAGCGTGACAGCCGGCATCATGAGCGCGGTAAGTACGAGCAGAGCTAGATTCTTTTTACGAAACATTGATTGAGACTCCTGTAAATGAAAGTTGCGGTTTGTAGATACTATGAACAGGTTACGAAAATTGTGATCGGTCGGGCAAGGATGATGTGACGAGTCGATAGATACCGGTGCCGAGCCGTTCCGCATGGCCACTGTCGACCAGTTGGTGATTTGCACGGCCGGATTCCCAGCGTGGAAAGCCGAAGGTGCGGGAGAGATCGCCGAGGAGCGTTGTGCCGCACATCGTGAGGTAACAGAGGGCGAGTTCGCGGACGGCGGCTTCGCGGGTCATTTTTGTTTTAAGTTCGATGGGGAAACGGGCTTCGGCCAGCGTCCAGATGTAGGTGAATTTGGGGATGTAGATGACCTCTTGTGGGACGACCTTGAGACCACGCTGGAGTTCGTCGGTGGCCTTGGTGAGCGAGGGGCGGTCGAGATCAGTTTCGGTGCGGAGATCGGCGGTGGCCATTTCCCATTCTTTGCGAAGGACCTTGAGGACCTTGCGGGCGTTGGGGGTGAGCTCCTTGGATTCTTGTGAGCGAGGGCAGCCCCAGATTGCATTGAAAGCAGGGATCAGGCGTGGCGCGACGAACATTGCGTTGCCTTTCACGAGTTTTGCGTAATAGACGCGGCCGCGCGCGATGACCTCGTCTTTTAGGACCCACGCGGCGCTGGCCTCGGGGTCTTTTTGAACGTTGCGCGGCATGGCGGCGTCGCGGCGGCCGCAGACGGCGATATAGACGGATGGGAGGTTTTTGCGGGCGTCGGTGAGGCCAAGGCAGAAGCCTAGATCTTCAACCATAGCTTCGACTTCCTCAACCGTCTCGACCTTTAGCGCGTCTTCGCGATGCCACTTGCGGTCGCGGTACTGTTCGACCTTTTCGGGGAGGGTTTTCATAGGATAGTTTTAGCATATCAGGGCGCAAAAAAGGCGGACCGCCGAGGCGATCCGCCGATGTCTTGTAGTGAATTGCGTTAGCGAGGGCCGTCGTTTCTGGTGATCGGTGACGATGACTGAACGGTGAGCATTGAGCCCTGCTGCAGGCGGATGTCGTCGCGGCCCATGACCGCTACCGAACCGGCACCTGCACCGCCGCCGATGATGGCGCCGATTGCGGCCCCTTTGGCTCCACCGGCGATGGCGCCGATAACGGCACCGAGCCCGGCTCCGATGCCGCCGCGTCTAACCGTCTCGCGGGTTTGGCTGTCGCCTTGGGCGGTACCTTCCGAATCGATCCTCACTTCCTTGCCGGTGTGGTCGCGGACGCTTTGCAGTGTTCCTGCAAAGTCGTATGCACGGCCATCACGGAGTGTGATACGTTCGAAGTTGAACGTGACGTTAGAGCGACCTGAGACCTGGCCGGAGCGGCCGACGCCGGAGATATAACCTTCAACAACTGCTCCCCGAAATGCGACCGGTGATTGTACGGTCATTTTGAATCGGTCGAAGTTCTGCGAAGCCCCGGTATCGATCTGATTGTCGAGCATGCCGGTGATGACGGTGCCGTTGGGCACGATGAACTCGCCGATGCGCGGTTGGCTGAGTGTGGGGTTGGGCATGTTTGCGCCGCCCGTTGTGCCGGTGGCCGGGACGTTCGTAGAGTAGCCCGCGTCGTCGTCGGTATTCCAGTCGCGGTTGTCACGGTCCTGCGGGTCATTTGTCGAATATTGTCCTGCGTCGTGGCCGCCCTCGTTGATGCCGAGGCGGGCGATCTGGTCCGTTTTGTTGTAGATGCTGTCGGCGAAGATCGTCTCGGCAAGGTAGGGCGTCGTGATGCGCCGGGTGACCTTGAGCGAGCGGCCGCCGTTTTCGGCCAGGAATGTGATCGTATAATCCGTTTCGCCGCCGAGGCTTGAAACGGTAAGCTCATCGCCGCGCACGGAGGCACGCACGCGAACCGAGCGCCCGTTGACCTGCTCCACACGTTCGCGGCCGTCTGCCGGGAATGTCACGGGTGCAGCGTTGGATGACGCCAACGTTACTTGATCACCGCGGACGCTGATGGCGATCTGGTCGGGAGCATCGAGCTTTGATTCGAGATCCTGACGGTTGGTGCCGCTGACGCTAACGCCGGCAATGATATCTGCCGTCTGCTCGCTGCGTGAGCGATCGAGCTGATAGGTGCCGGTGAGGCCGGCTGAGTAGCCGACCGGAGCGGGCGAGTAGTTGTTATCGTCGTTGTATATCGGCTGCGAAGCACTGGAGATGCGTCTGTTCCAGTTCGGCGTGACGCCATAGTTGGACGCGAGTCGGTCGATGGAACGTGTGATGTCGTCCCAGTTTGACTGGATACGCGAATCTTGCGGGTTGGACTGCATGAACCCACCGACATCCTGGGCCGCGGTTATGATGTCGTTGACGTCGTTTTGGTTTTCGCGGCGTGCATCGAGATTTTGTTCGAATGCGCGCACCGCCTGTTTGAGATTTGAAATGCCATTGCCGGCATCCTGAACCACGTTTCGCGGCGATGACATGCTGCGAAGACGGAACATCAGAGTCGCGTCGAAATCATCGATCGCGGCATTCAGGCCGCGGACGGTGTCGCGAACCTCGCGTGAATTTGGCCGCTGAGCGTCTGCGACGACCGCCGACGTAAGAATGAAGAAACCGAGCAGGGTAAGAAAAGGCAAATTTGAAAATAAACGTCTCATAAAAGATCTCCAGAAAGCTCCCGCGTTTGGACGGACCTCCGCCGGTTACTAAGAAGCATATTTTATACCAAACGTTGGATAGATGGGATGCTGGGATCTAATGCGAAGGGCTGTGTTAAAATTTTTGTATCAAAAAATTATGGCGGGACACACCTATAAGGCACACATAAGGTACGCGGGGGACGAGTTTTTTATCGGGACATCACCGAGCGGGCATGCCATTGCTATTGACACTAAAGGCGATAGAAAGCTGGCGCCGACGCCGGTGGAGATGCTGTTGATGTCGGTTGCCGCGTGCTCGGCGGCTGATGTTGTTTCAATCTTGCAGAAGAAGCGGCAGGACGTTGTTTCTTATGAGGTGGAGATAACGGGCCACCGGGTTGATGACCATCCGCGAAAGTTCGACAAGTTTTTAGTTCACCATGTCGTGCGCGGGCGTAGCGTATCGGACAAGGCTGTGGCAGACGCCGTGCAGCTTTCGGATGAGAAGTATTGTTCGGTGGCGGCGACGGTGAAGCCGACGGCCGAGGTGACGACGAGTTTTGAGATCGTAGAAGTTGGCGAATAAACAGATGAGAAGATCGATCGTAATTCCCTTTCTTTTGATGTGTTTTGCGGCGACCTTGGTGGCGCAAGTGCCGTTGGATGAGCAAGTTCGAATACTAGCGGCTGAAGATGAGCGGCGCTATGACGGCGTGCTAACGGGGCTGATGAAGCACTCTCGTGCGGATGTGCGGCGGCGGGCCGCATTGGCGGCGGGGCGGATCGGCGATGCCGCGGCTGTGCCTGCGCTGGCGGGACTGCTGGGTGTGGACCCGTCAACGGACGTGAGGGCGATGGCGGCGTTTGCGATCGGCGAGGTTGAATCGTCGGCGGGCGCGGAAGCGATCTTGACGGCCCTGGCGCATGATTCGCTGCCTGCTGCGGTGCGGGCGCGGGCGGTTGAGGCTGCGGGGAAGATCGCGGCGGCGAATGCGAAAGATGCGAGCGCGGCGAAATTGGGTGAAGCGATATTGGACACGCTAGAGGCTGAGCATCGAAAGGGCGGCAAGCAGGATCTGCTGACGGTGAGGCTGGGGCTGACGGCAGTGCTGCGGGCTCGGCCTGTGGAAGGCGAGATTGTTACGGCGCGGTTTCTTACGAATTTAGATGCGGGTGTGCGGGGCGATGCGGGGAATACGCTGGCGAGGTTGCGGGCGAAGAATGCGAATGTCGCTCTGCGGGCGATGCTGATGACGGACGATAATCCGATAGCGCGAGCGAATGCAGCGAGGGCGCTCGGAGCGGCGGAGGACGCGGGTGCGTTGCAGATGCTGATAGATGCGGCGACGGAGGATGAGGACGCGCGTGTGCGGGTTTCGGCGATACGTTCGCTGGTGCCGCTGAAAGATGTGAAAGCCGCGGAGGACCTGATGGCACATGGCGAGAAGCTGATGGTGAGCTATAAGGCATCGAAGGCGGCGAATCCGGCGGAGAAGAGCGAGCTGCTGGAGGTAGCGACGGCGCTCGGGCGGCTGTTGGCGGATACGCGGAATGAGCGGGCCGGGAAACTTCTCACGGAGTTTAGTTTGATGGATAAGGGCTATACACCGGAGATCGCCGTTGCGCGGTTTCGGGTAGCGCCCGGCCGTGGGGATCATCTTGGCGGGATCGACCTGACCACGTGGCAACACTATCGAACGCTTGCAGCGGTGATCGGGGAGTTTGCGACACTGGAATCGTCGAACGAAGAAGCGATGGTGATGAAGGGCGAGGCTCCCGACAAGCTGCGATCGATTGTTGTGGCATTTTTGGAGGACGATAGTGAGCATGCGGCGAAGACGATTTTGGCGGCGCCGGATCTTCTGCGAGCGTTTGCGCGATTTAAGACGGATGATCTTTCGAGCATCTTGAGGAGGACGTTGGCGCACGAGGACGTGTTTTTGAGAACGGCTGCTGCGGAGCTCCTGGGCGAGCAGCCGGCCTCGGAGGAGAACAGCGAGGCGTTGAGGGCGGCGTTTGCGGCGGCGATGAAGTCTGATCTCAAAGAGAACGACGCACAACTAGCGATACTTTCGGCAATGGTAAAGACGGATAAAGCAGCGGCGACGGAGACGTTGGGGATGGCCCTGGGGGCCTCGGACAACCTGGTGAGGGTGCGGGCGGCCGAGCTGATCAAGGCGAATGAGCTGGCGAAGAGCTTCGCAGGTTTTGAGGCGAAAGCGGCGGGCGTCCGGCGGCATGACGGGAAGGCGGGGACGAAGCTGGGGCAGATTGTTAACACCGAAGCGGATTATCGGCGGGCGGCTTCGCGTAAGAACGGGACGGTCCGGGCGGTTTTGACTACGGAGAAGGGCACGTTCGGGATCGATCTGCTGCCGGAGGATGCACCGCTGACGGTTGATAATTTTATAAAGCTGGCGAATGCGAATTATTTTAACGGGCTTGAGGTTCATCGCGTCGTGCCGAATTTTGTGATACAGGACGGCGACCCGATCGGGAATGGCAGCGGCGGGCCGGGGTGGACGATCAGGTGCGAGATCAATATGGTGGCATATGAACGCGGATTTTTGGGCATGGCACTGAGCGGAAAGGACACAGGCGGGTCGCAGTGGTTCGTGACGCATTCGCCGCAGCCGCATCTGGACGGCGGATATACGGTGTTCGGCAAAGTGAACGAAACGGATATGAAGGTCGTAGATAGTATTGTGCGGGGAGATAAGATCTTGACGGTGAGGATAGTTGGGAACTGATCGCATATTCATGGAAGAGATAAACCCACGAACACGGCTTGAGCTGCCTAAGGAGCAGCGGCGGGAGATCGAGATCGAGGAGGGTCTCGACAATCTGGCACATTATTTGGACGGGCTGTTTCGGATCCCTGGGACTTCGTGGCGGTTTGGATTGGACGGGCTGATCGGGTTGGTGCCGAATGTTGGCGACACGATTACTTCGTTTGCTTCGTTCTATATTCTGTTGGCCGGCGTGCGCTACGGGGTGCCGAAGATCACACTGTTGCGGATGGCGTTCAATATCGCGGTGGATTATGTTGTGGGGTCGATACCCTTTCTGGGCGATGCTTTCGATTTCTTTTGGAAGTCGAACAAGAAAAACATGGCCCTGATCCGCGAGCGGGCGACGGGGCAGGATGAAGGGACGACGACGGACTATGTGTTTGTTTTTGCGATAATCGCGCTGCTGGTTCTGGTGTTGCTGGGATCAATATTTGTGAGTGTGTATATAATTTGGGCAATTCTTTGGGAATTGTTTACGGGGAATATTTAGGGGCAGTACGGAGTAAGCAGTAGGCAAAGAAAGAGGCGGCCCCGGGCGTGGGACCGCCTCTTTTTTGAGATGGTTAACGGTCAGGCTTGAGCCTGGACCGCCTGTACCGGGAACATTTTGTCCAGGGCGGTTTGGAGGACGTTTAGCCCGAATTCGCCGGCGGCGCGGGTTTTTAGTTTCCCTTCGGCGTCGAAAAGGAAATAGACGGGCACCCAACCTTGTTCGTTCTGAAAAGCGTCTTTGACCTTGTGCAGGCTATCGACCGCGCAGACCTCGTCGATGTTGTTCTCCATGATCGCCTGGTCGACGGTGTCGAGGTCGGTGTCGGCCTCGTAACGCGGCATGTGGACGGCGACGGTCTGGAGGCCGAGCGGGGCGTATTTATTTTTCATCTCAGCAAGCTGCGGCATTTTGTCTTTGCAGATGCCGCACGAGACTGCCCAAAAATGGACGAGCGTCGGCTTGCCGTTCGCGTGATCTAATGTGTCTTCGAGCGAGCCGTTGAACCATGTGGTCGCGCCGTCGAGCGCAGGCATCGGGTCGTTAATTCTTAAGGGCATATAAACTCCTTGTATTTCGGATTCCGGAGTTCGGAATTAGGGTTTCGGTGCCGCAAGCCTGCCTCCGAAACCCCAAGTCCGCACTGATACGTCGAAATCTTAGACGCTTAAATTTTCCTGGCCGGGCTTCCAGTCGGCTGCGCAGAGGCCGCCGGTTTGAAGGCCTTGAAGCACGCGGAGTGTTTCATCGACCGAGCGTCCGATGTTGAGATCGTGCACGACCGAGTACTGAAGTACGCCTTCCGGGTTGATGATGAACAGGCCGCGGAGGGCGATGTTCGCATCTTCCACAAGGATGTTGTACTTCGCCGCAAGCCGGCCGCCTACGTCAGAGGCGAGCGGGTACTTGAGGTCGGCGATCCCGTTCTGGTCGCGCGGCGTTTTGACCCATGCACGGTGCGAGTGGACCGAATCGGTCGAAATGCCGATGACCTCGGCTCCGATACCCTCAAGCTCGTCGAGCCTATCAGAGAAATGAAGCAGCTCGGTCGGGCATACGAACGTGAAATCAAGCGGGTAGAACAAGAGGATGAGCCACTTGCCCTTGTAGTCGGAAAGCTTGACGTTTTCGGCCAAGGTTTCCATGTTCTTTGTTGACGGAAGGTCGAAATCCGGCGCCGGCTGTCCGACCTTTGCCAGTTGAACGTTGAGTTCTTTTGCAGTTCCTGTTGCTGTTGACATGATTATTACGTATCTCCTATTTATTTACTTATTTAGACACTCCGGACACTGGCCGCGAAGTGTGAATTCTAATGATTGCGGTTTGAACTTTGATAATTTCGCGGCACGTTTTACGAGCTCCGGCGGGTGCGGGAGATCGATATCGACCAACTTCCCGCAGTCGTTGCAGATCGCGTGATCGTGCCGATGTGTTATTCGGTCGAAACGGCTTGCGCCGTTACCAAACTGGATCTCGGCGATCTGGTTGATCTCCTTCAGATAACGGAGGCTGTTATAAACGGTCGCAAAACTGATGCTCGGCAGAAGAGTCCGTGAGCGTTCGAAAACTTCGTTCGCCGTCAGGTGCTCATGTGCGCCACGGATAACCCGCAGCACAACCTCGCGTTGCTTCGTCAAACCTAGTTCTTGTATATTTGTAACTTCCACAATAGTAAACGCGATGCACACAAGCACATCGCGAATTAGATTTAGAATAATTCTATTTTAGAAAGTTGTCAAGTGGTGATAGGGGTCTCGTCCTAAGGCTATGGATTTGATACGCCCGGCGGAACGCGGTAGAGGCGCGTGCTGGGTTCGTCAGCGATCGCGGCGACGATCGTGATAGATGCGCGCGGGACGCGGCCGCGTTCGACCAACAAGTCTTTTATCAGGCGGTGGCGCTCGGCGATCTCAAATTCGCTGTAGACGGAAAGGACGTAGTCGATGATATAGAGCTGATTGGTTTTGTTATTCGCGTGTTCTTCCGCGACGATCAGGAGGCGCTCGATAGGAGGAGCCTGGGGATCGATGACCAGTTCGTCGACAAGGATGGGGCCTGGGTCAATGATCACCGAATAATGGTCATTAGCAACGGCGGGGCACCTCTCGTCCATTCCAAGAACGGTAACTTCGGCGACAATTTCGCGACCAAAGTTCTCTTCCGTTACGAGCACAGCGACTGTGGGAGTTCCTTGGCCAGAATCTATCGTTGCATTCGTGAGCTTCCATTCAAACTTGATGTTGCCAGGTCGTTCGCCGGTAACGTTAGCGTAAAATCTCACCAACTCACCGGGTTCGACGATGCCTGCGGGGCCGGTTACCGAAATGATGGGACATCGAGCATCGTCGGGAGTTTGCCCAACCGCGGAGGTGACGCAGGAGAGCGAATAGAAAAAGGGACGCTGATCGCATTATTTGAATCTACGCTTCGAATGGGATCTCGGCGTTTTGCAGGGCGCCGAGTTCGTTTCGGGCGACGCGTTCGAGAAGCTCGGGGTCGTCGAACATTTTCACGAGGCCGTTGACGGTCGCCCAGCGGGGGTCGTCAGCGATGGTTACCGCGAGGTTGATGTAGGAACGCATGTATTGATCGAGCCCGTCGAGCAGAGAGCCACCGCCTGTCAAGATCACTCCGCGGTCATAGATGTCGGCTGCGACCTCGGGGCGTAGTTCGGTCAATGTGTCTTTTACGGTTTCGGCTATGCGGCGGACGATGGCTTCGACGATGGGGTAGAGCTCACCGGTCGTTACCTCGACGGCGGACGGGCTGCCGGATTGGACATCTCGGCCTCGAACTTCTGTGGCGCGCGAGATGTCATCGGGCAGAAACGCGGTGACGAACGAGGTTTTGAGATGTTCGGTAGTCTCTTCGCCGACCTGAAGGCCGCGGTGGCGGCGGAGGTGGGTCGCGAGAACTTCGTTGATCTGATTGCTGCCAAAACGTTCTGACGTTGAATGGACGATCGAGCCTTTTGCGACAACGGCGACGTTTGTCGTCCCGGCGCCGATATCGACGATTGCGGATGCACGTTTGTCTGTGGGCAGAACGCCGGCGCCGAAGGCGGCAGCGAGGCCCTCTTCCATCATAAAAACCTTGCCGATACCGGCATCTTCGGAAGCATTGATAAGTGCTCGCTGTTCGACGTGGGTAACGTCAGAGACCATGCTCATCACGGCGTGGATGGAGATATTTGAGCCGCCCGTTTTTGCCACTTTTACGAAGTGGGCGAGCATCTTTTTAGTGCGCTCAAAGTCGCCGACGACGCCACCTCGCATAGGGGCGAGCACGGTGATGTCGCGGCCTTCGCGGCCGGTCATGTCGGCGGCCTCCTGGCCGAATGCAACGATCTCTTCGGTGGTTTCGTTGATGGCGACGAGTGAGGGCTCATCGAGCACAACGCCGCGACCTTTCACAGCGATAATTGTGCTAGCTGTTCCGAGGTCGACCGCCATCGAATCGGTCACCAGCTTTTTTAACGAAGAGATCTTTAACATAAAAATCCGGTGACTAAATTATATTCGTAATATGAGTGCAATGCCAAGAAAAATCGGCGTCGGGCGCGGGTGCTTAGCCCCAGCGGACTTCGAGAACTTTGACCGGTTCGACGCGATTTTTGACCGAAAGCGGCTCTAAAACGTTGACGGGAATGAGGTTGCCGCTGGCTTGAGCCGTTGCTTCGCTCATCAGGATCTGGCCGCCTTGGGCGTTAGACTCGAGACGCGATGCGAGATTTACGGTGTCTCCGATGGCAGTGTACTCAGAGCGTTTATCGGAGCCGATATAGCCGACGGTGGCTTCGCCCGTGTGAAGGCCGATGCCCATTGCGATGGAGCCGTAGCCTTCGGCACGGAGTTCGGTGTTAAGGGATTCGAGCCGCTTTTGCATTGTGACGGCCGCTTTTACTGCGTTGAGGGCGTCTTCTTCGGATGCGGTGGGGGCGCCGAAGAGTGCCATTAGGCCGTCGCCGATATATTTATCGAGCGTGCCGCCATGATCGAAAATGATGTCGGTCATGGCGGTGAAATATTTGTTCAGGAGGCCGACGACCTTTTCGGGATTTTCTTTCTCGGAAAGCGAGGTGAAGGCGCGGATGTCAGCGAAGAGAACCGTGATGGTTTGGTTGACGCCACCGAGACGGAATGAACCGGGATTAAGGAGGAGCTGCTTTACCACGTATTCGGGCATAAAGCGGCTGTAATTTGCACGTGCGACCTCTTCGCGGGCGAGGCGTTTGTGTGCCTTGACGGTCTCGACCGTGACGGCGGTCTGGGCGGCGACGGCGCTGATGAGTTCGAGATGGTCGGGCGTAAATGCGGCGAAGGGGTCGAGCCGATCGGCGTAGAGGACGCCGTGAACATTTGATTCCGTGATAAGCGGCGCGCAGATCGTTGAGCGGACGCCTTGGGCGACGATCGATTCGGCGCCTTGGAACAGGGCATCTGTTTTGGCGTCCTGAGAGAGGAGGGCGACGCGGTCGCGCATCACTTTTTGGGTGATGGTACGGCTGATCGTCATGTTCTCGGTGATGGACTCGACCTGTTCGTTGCGGGTTTTGACGCCGACGGGATTGAGACTGTAATCGAGAATGCGGCCGTCGAGCGTTTCGTCGGCAAGCAGTGCGACGACGCGGTCCGCGGGGGTGCCGCGAAAGATGAGGTCGGTCGCCTTCTCGAAAATTTCTTTCAGATCGAAGACGGTCCCGAGTGATTTGCTCATTTCGTAGAGCAATTCGAGGATCTTGGCTTTGCGGCGGAGGTCCTTTATCTCTTCGGGGCTTGCGAAGGAGGCTTCGAGCGATAAGTGCGACTGGCGGCCGATGATCTCGTTAGCGGAGATCTGCAGCTGGGTCTGGCCGAGCGGTTTGTCGTCGTATGCGACGCCGGCGGGCTGGTCGACCATCGTCGGTGCGTTTTCGATGCCGATCGCTGGGATGCTAGGGGTGCGGTTCACGGGTTCGTGCTGGACGGGGACCTCAGCGATTTTGCTGAAGAACTCGAGCTTTGATTCGCCGATCACAATGACATCGCCGGAGGCGAGGGCTTTGTCGAGCATTGGGGCGCCGTTGACGAAGACGTGGTTGACGCTGCGGACGACGGAGCCGTTCTCGATGTGGCCGTCGACGATCTTAAATCCGATGCTGTCGGCTTCGATATGAGCGTGTTTACGCGAGACACGGCGGTCGTTGAGGACGATGTCGTTCTCTTTTGCTCGGCCGATGGTGAATCGGCGGTCCGGGGTTAGCTCGAACTCCCAAACTCGCCCGTTCGGCTCTGTGATGGTCAGGTTTGCGCTCACGTAGTGATAATTGTAAAGGGTAAATGGTAAATGGTAAATTGAGGGCGGGCGTTGGGGGCAGAATCTCTTTTATTTACAATGATATATCTCGATAATAATGCGACGACCAGTACTGCGCCGGAGGTTGTCGGGGCGATGCTGCCCTATTTAAGCGATCAGTTTGGGAACCCGTCGTCTTCGCATACGAAGGGGCTTGAGGTGCGAAAGACGGTTGAGGCTGCGAGGGAGTCTGTGGCGCGGCTGCTAGGCGCGTCTGCGGATGAGATCGTGTTCACCTCGGGCGGGACTGAGAGCGACAATTGGGCGATATTGGGTGCGTTGGCGGCCGAACCGGACAAGGACGATATCGTGACGACGACGGTAGAGCACGAGGCGGTGCGGAAGCTTTGCGACCGGTTGGAGATGAAGGGCACGCGGGTGACGCGGGTGGAGGTAGATGAGAGCGGCGCGCTGGATGTGGACGCCCTGCTGGCGGCGGTTAATGAGCGGACCTGTGTTGTTTCGGTGATGATGGCGAACAACGAGACCGGGGTGCTGTTCCCGGTCGCGGAGATCGCGGCGGCGGTGAAAAACCGGTCGAATGCGTTATTTCACGTGGATGGGGTGAATGCCGCAGGCAAGGTGCCGATCGACTTGGCGGGGACGGCAATCGATCTGTTTTCGATATCGGCGCACAAGTTTTATGGGCCGAAAGGTGTTGGGGCGCTGTATGTGAAGCGTGGAACTCGATTGGAAGCGGTGGCGATCGGCGGCGGGCAGGAGGGTGGCAGGCGGGCAGGGACGGAGGCAGTTCACCAGATCGTTGGGTTGGGGGTTGCGGCGGAGTTGGCGGCGAATCTTGAGCCAATGGAAGACGTGCGGCGGTTGCGGCGGAAACTGGAAGAGGGGTTGCTCGCGGCTGTCCCGGACACGTTTTTGAACGGGCAAGGGGATGAAACGCGTCGGCTGCCGAATACGGCGAATATTTCTTTTGCGGAAACGAACGGTGAAGCGATCTTGGCGATGTTAGATGCCGAAGGGATATGCGTTTCGACGGGGTCAGCTTGTAATTCGGACACGTTAACGGCGTCGCCCGTGCTGCAGGCGATGAATGTTCCCTATTCGCGGGCGATGGGGTCGATAAGGTTTTCGCTGGGGCGACGGAATACGGAGGCGGAGATCGGTGAGGTGTTGCGGGTGGTGCCGCGGGTAGTGGCTGAGCTGCGAAGGATGCGCGGTTGATCAGGCGGCTTTTTCGATGCCGTAGCGGGCGAGTTTGAGATAGAGACCGCGGCGGGTGAGGCCGAGTTCTTGGGATACGCGCGAGATGTTCCAGTTGTTGCGGGTGAGCGCGTCTTTGATCATTTGGGTTTCGAGCTCGGAGACGGCTTCTTCGAGCGTGCCGCCGTTTGAGAGGCCGGCAAAACTGGATAGTGGGCTGTCGTAGGACGCGATAGTCTTTACGTTACTGTCGGCCGAGAAAGGCGTCAGCGGGCGTGCGGCGCGTTTGAGTTCTGGCGAGAGGTGGTCGGGGGTGACGACCTCGCCGTCGACCGCGCGGGCGATGATGCGTTGGACCTCGTTGCAGAGCTGGCGGACGTTGCCTTCCCAATTGCAAACCATGAGTAGATCGATCGTCTGGGGCGTGAACACGATGTCGTGTTTGCCGAAACGCGACGAATAGTGATTGATGTAATAGTTGACGATCGGCGGGATCTCGGACCGGCGCTCGCGTAGCGGCGGCACGCGTAGGCGAATGACGTTGAGGCGGTAGAAAAGGTCTTCGCGGAAAGTGCCGTCAGCCACTTTTTCTTCGAGCGGCATGTTGGTGGCGGCGATGACGCGGACATCGACCTTGATCGGGCGCTTTTCACCGATGGGCTGGACCTCACCTTCCTGCAGAAATCTCAATAATTTCGGCTGGACGTCGATGGGCAGATCGCCAACCTCGTCAAGGAAGAGCGTACCGCCGTCGGCCGCACGGATCATTCCGGGTGAGTCGGTGACCGCGCCGGTGAATGCACCTTTGCGATAACCGAAGAGGTGGCCCTCGGCCAATTCCTTTGGAACTGCAGTGCAGTTAAACGGGACGAAGATCTTGTCCTTTCGATTGGAGATTGCGTGGATCGCGCGGGAGACAAGTTCTTTACCGGTGCCGGATTCGCCGGTGACGAGCACGGTCACGTCGGACGAGCGGATCTTGTAAACTTCCTCGACCAGGGCCGTCATTGCCGGCGACGAGTGGATGAAGCCGGGCATTAAGCTGCTGGAGGTGTATGGGCTCGTTTCGCGTTCGACCGGGGTTGAGCCGCCGCGTTCGCGGAGGCCGGTGACGTCCATGCCGAGTTCGACTACCCGGAGAAGGGGTGCGAGCGAGCTGTCATCGTTGAGCACGGCGCCGGATTGCGGCGAGATGAATAGGATCGCGGGTTTCGCGCCGGAGGTCTTAAGCGGAAGCACTGCGAGATTTTTAGTGCGTGCGAACGCTTTTTCTTCTTTGTTGTGCTGAGCTTCGCTGAATTTTTGGATCAACGCGGCGGTTTCTGTGGGGGAATAGCCGTGTGTGATGAAGGGCGTGAGCTCGTTGTTGTCGTCGGGTTGGGCGATAATGATCTTTTTCGCCTGCGACTCCTGCTGGAGGACGGCGACGAGTTCGCGGAAGAGCAATTCGCGAGACGCGGTTGCCTCGGCGAGGCGGACGGTCAGGAGTTGAGATACGACTGAATTTGCGCGGCCGTTCTTAGCCCTCGCCGGGTGGGAATCGAGGGTTTGGAGCTTATCGAGCCGGTCGCCGGCCTCATCCGCAAGATTTTGGACGCCGAGTCGGTTGAAGATGTCGGCGGCGGTCGTTAGGTGGCGGCGGGCACGAGTGGCTTGAGACGCCGGTAGATTTTCGCCGAGCAGGAGATTAGCGACGGCGGTGTGATAGATGTCTTCGGCTGCCTCGAATATGGTGAGGCTGCGGTTGAAATGATGGACGCCTAGTTCGCTGTCACCGCTTTTTAGGGCGGCGAGACCGCGAATACGCTGGATGTTGCCGAGGACAAAGAAGTCGGAACTTGGATCGGTATCCTCGATGACCTGGAGATAATTTTCGCATTCGGAAAAGCGGTCGTCGTTCAAATAAGCTTCGGCGAGGACGAGGCCGGCCATGTTGGCGTAGTGTTTATCGCCGATGCGGCCGGAAAGCTCGATGGTTGCGCGGGCGATCTCTGCCGCTTTTTTGAATTCCCCTTGGGCGAGGAAGCAGCGGGCGAGGTTACGCATCGCTTGTGCCTCGTACCATTCGCGTTTGCGTTCGCGAGCGAGGTTGACTGCCTGTTCGAGAAAGCTGTGAGCTTCGGTAAGATCGCCGCGAAGGATCTTAAGTTCGCCGAGACTGTCGAGTATGCCGGCGATGTGGACGTGATTTGTTTGAATAGCGAGGTCGAGCGCCCGCTTGATCATCTCTTCGGCGCGGTTCCAGTCGCCGATGAGCATCAGGTTGATGCCGAGGTTATTATACGCGATGACGGACGTTAGTAAGTGTTCGGTCTGCTCAAAGAACTGGATGGATTTTTCGAGACAAGCGACGCCGTCCTTGGGGCGGCGGAGGAACCAATAGGCGCCGGACATGTCGCTGTAGAGCCTCCCGAGCATGAAAGGGGCTGAGCGTTCGCCAATGATCTGGATGCCGAGTTCGAAATATTCGACGGACTTTTCGCTGTTGCCTTCCTGATGGTAACTGAGCGCCATTTCGCGGTAGGCCTCCGCCATTCCGAGCCGATCGCCGATCTCACGTAGGTGAAGCAACGCGCGCTCGGCGTGATCGCGGCAGATGGGGCATTCGTTGAGCTTGCGATAGACGCGGGCGAGGCCGACATCGATGCTGCCGAGAAGGTGGTTGAGGTCATTCTCTTTTGCTTTTTCGAGCGTTTCTTTGAGCAGGGTGACGGCTTTTGGGTGATCGCCGAGGTTGTTGTAGGAGACGGCGAGCTGGGTCATGAGCCGCACCTGGGTCTCGATCTTTAGGCGGGAGAGGACCTCTTCGTCTTCGTAGTGTTTTATTGCCTCGAGCGATTCTTTATAGCGGCCGACGGTTTCGTAGGTGAAGGCCAGCAGGCGTTTGAGGTTCGCCATGTCGTCGGGTGTATGGCTGAAAACCTCAATGGATTCGGTGAGAACGCGTTCGGCTTCGCTGGATTTGCCTTCGCGCAGCTTTTGGCCGATACCGGAGAAGATGCCGTCGAGCTTTTCGTAATCGATTGGGCGCAGGTGGCCGTGCTTCGGAACACTGCTGCGTGCGGTTCCGGAAGCCGGCTTGGCCCGTGAGGAGCCCTTTGCCAAAAGGGATTTCTTTTTCATCGACGGTGTTGGCGGCAACAAACGATCAATTGTGTTCGGATTTCAGAAATGAATACTAAGTAAACAGTGCACAGGAAAATTAGCAGAAAATGCGGCGGGCGTCCAGCGCTTTTTTTGATGGTCTCAATGGGTTAAAGCACGGCGGGGGTTATGTTAAGCTGAAATATTCGTGATCAATGACGATTTATGCCTGAGTTCCCTGATGATGCAACAGACGTTCTGAGCGAGACCAAGACACGGCTAGAGAAGCCGAAACTTTTTAAGGTGGTCTTGCACAATGACGATTTTACGACGATGGAGTTCGTCGTTTTTGTGCTTGAATATGTGTTCAAAAAGACGGACGCCGAGGCGGTGGTGATAATGCTAAAGGTCCACAATGAGGGCCAGGGCATTGCGGGCATTTACCCTTATGACATCGCTTATATGAAATCGCAAAAGGCGATGAACCTCGCGAAGTCGCGGGAGTATCCGCTGCTGGTGACGGTGGAGGAAGAATAGTGGAAATAAGCCCTCAGATCGGCGGCATTTTAAGCATAACTGTCGGTTGCGGGGTTCTCGCTTTTTTCGCTTGGACCTTGTTTCGAAGAAATGCGATCCGGAGTTGGAGTGTTACTGAGGGGAAGGTGCTGGAGAGTACGGTTCTAGAATCGCAGAACGACTTCGAACCATATGTCCGATACAGTTATGTTGTGGAAGGCAGAAATTACACCAGCGAGAAATTTTCGCCGGTCACTTATACTTATGACGTGCCCAAATATGCGGAAAAGGTGATTGAACCCTTTACTTTCGGGAAGATCATCAAAGTGTATTACGACCCCGCAATGCCTGCCGATTCCGTTATCTACATACGAAGTCAGATCGGCATCGACATTCTTTACGTGATCATTTCGCTCACATTTATTGTCGTCGGGGCCGCCTCGGCCACCGGCCGATAAACTGAGCGACGGTTGAAATGCGGATTTACTCTTCCAATGTTAAAATCTTTTGCTTCGACTACTCCCGAAACGTTACTGACACGAACACCGATATATGACCGAACCTTTGGACCTGAAGAAGACCGTAAACTTACCCAGAACCGATTTTTCGCAGAAGGCGAATTTGGGGCAGAGCGAGCCGGCGCGGCTTAAGAAGTGGAAAGAGATCGGCCTTTATGAGCAGATCGCGGAGGCGCGGCGTGGGCGTGAGAAGTTTGTGCTGCACGACGGGCCGCCTTATGCGAATGCAGATATTCACATTGGCACGGCATTGAACAAGATCCTGAAGGATTTCGTTGTGAAGTCGCGGTCGATGATGGGTTTCGACGCGCCTTATGTGCCCGGTTATGACTGTCACGGGCTGCCGATCGAGACTCACGTTGAGAAGAAGCTGGCGGAGAAGGGCAAGAACAAGGCGGACCTGCCGGTGGCGACGTTTCGGCGGATCTGCCGCGAGCATGCTTCGACGGCGATGAACAATCAGACGCGGGACTTTAAGCGTCTTGGGATATTGGGCGAATGGGAGACGCCGTATCTGACGATGTCGCCGGAGTATGAATCGGCGACGGCGCGGCTTTTTGGGACGTTTTTGGAGCGTGGTTACGTTTATAAAGGGCTGCGGCCGGTCTATTGGTGCATCCATGATCAGACGGCACTGGCAGAGGCGGAGGTTGAGTATAAGGAACACACTTCGCCTTCGGTTTATGTGAAGTTTCCGCTGAAGTCCGACCCGGCGATGATCGATGAGGTGTTGGCGGGCAAGAATGTGTTCTTGGTGATCTGGACGACGACACCGTGGACGCTGCCGGCGAATTTGGGAATCGCGGTGCACCCGGAGTTTGAGTATTCGGCGATCGAGGTCGGCGAAGAGGTGTATGTAGTTGCGTCGGAGCTTTCGCGGAGCTTTGGGGAGACTTGCGGGTTTGAGAGTGCTCGGGAGATCGCACGGTTCAAGGGTGCAAAGCTAGACCGGCTTGAGGCGAAGCATGCCTGGCTCGACCGGACGTCGCTGATAATGAACGGCGAGCACGTTACGCTGGGCGAGGCCGATGCGGAGACGGAGCTGGACGTGCGGTTTGAGAGGAAGTCGGCGGCGAAGTCGGGCACGGGTGTGGTGCATACGGCGCCGGGGCATGGTGCGGATGACTTTCATATCGGCAAGCAGTACGGGCTTGAGGTGTATAACCCGGTGGACAGCGCAGGTAGGTTCATGGGTGAGGTAGAGCATTGGGCGGGCGAGAATATATTTGACGCGAACCCCAAGATCGTAGAGTTTATGCGGGAATCCGGCGTGCTGCTGCATTCCGAAAGCTATCAGCATCGCTATCCGCATTGCTGGCGGTGCAAGAACCCGGTGGTGTTTCGGGCGACGCCGCAGTGGTTCATTTCGATGGACGAGGTTGGCGGCGAGGCTTCGGCGGAAGGGCTGCGTGGGAAGGCTCTGGCTGAGATCGAAAAGGTGAAGTGGCACCCGGCGTGGGGCGAGGGCCGAATGGCGAACATGTTCAAGGGGCGGCCGGACTGGTGCGTTTCAAGGCAGCGGTCGTGGGGCGTACCTATACCGGTATTTTATTGTCAGGGATGCGACGCGCCGGTGGCGGACCCGAAGATCGTCGATCACGTTGCGGACATTTTTGCGGAGGAGACGGCGGACGCATGGTATGCACGTCCGGAGAACGAGCTGCTGCCGGAGGGCTTTGTGTGTGCGGGCTGCGGCGGTGCGGATTTTAGGAAAGAGACCGACATTTTGGATGTGTGGTTTGATTCGGGGTCGAGCTGTGTCGCTGTGTTGGAAACACGCGGCGAGACGCTTCGGTTCCCTGCTGACGTTTACCTGGAGGGCGGCGACCAATATCGCGGGTGGTTCAATTCGAGCTTGATGTGCGGGTTGGCCGCGCATGATGCGTCGCCGTATCGACAGGTGATCACGCATGGTTGGGTAGTTGACGGCGAGGGGCGCAAGCAGAGCAAATCGGTCGGGAACGTGACGGCGCCGCAGGAGATCATCGATAAGTCTGGAGCCGAGATACTGCGACTGTGGGCGGCGGCAGTCGATTATTCGGAAGACGTCAGGTGTTCGGATGAGATCTTGTCGCGGGTTGTTGATGCATATCGTAAGTTTCGGAACACGCTGCGGTATGCGCTTGGGAATTTGGATGGGTTTGATCCGGCTGCCGATGGGGTAGCGGCGGATGAGATGCTTGAGATCGACCGCTGGGCGCTTCAGAGCCTGGATGAGCTGACGGCGAAGGTGATGCGAGGTTATGATACGTTCGACTTTCAGGCGGCTTATGGCGCGCTCTATAACTTTTGCACGGTGACGCTTTCGGCGCGGTACTTTGACATCATCAAAGACCGGCTTTATATCTTCGCACCGCGTTCAGTTGAACGGCGTTCGGCGCAGACCGCGCTGCATGCGATAGCGGATACGCTGTGCCGATTGATGGCGCCCATACTGGTGTTTACTGCGGATGAAGCGTGGGAGAATTTGCCAAATCAGGCGGTGGCGTCGGTGCATTTGGCAGAGTTTCCGGAGGCTAAGGGTGAAGTTGACCGCGAGCTGATGTTGCGATGGGAGCGGCTATTCGCGATTCGCGATGATGTTTTGAAGGCGCTCGAAGAGGCACGGGGGGCGAAGGATATCGGGTCGTCGTTAGAGGCTAAAGTCATCTTAACGACGGACAAAGAGACCACGCGGTTTTTGCTGGATTATTATCGCGACCTCCGGTACCTATTCATCGTTTCACAGGTGCAAGTGCATGAGGGCGACGGGTTTTCGGTGAAGATCGAAAAGGCTCCGGGTGCGAAGTGTGAGCGGTGCTGGAACTATTCGACTAGGGTCGGTGAGTTTGAGAAATATCTGACCGTTTGCGAGCGGTGCTTCGACGCTCTCGGAGAGATCGAACGGGCTGCTGCAGCTTAGCCTTATTAACTTGGAGGTATTGATATGAGAGCGAAGTATATCGGTATTTTCGTTTTGATTGCGGCGGTTGCCGCAGGGGTTTCGGCGCAGGCGGTTTATACGCCGAAGCAGGGTACGGCGGAGCGGAAAGCGATTTTGGATGCGTTGCGGGTGCCGGTGGAGCGGGAGTATAAACAGAAGATAACGTTCGTCATCGATGAGTTTAAGGTGCAGGGGACGTGGGCGTTTTTAAGTGGAAGCGCTCAGACGCCGGATGGAGACGCGCCTAGCTTAAGCGGGACGATGTTTGAAGGCCAAGAAGATTTTTATGACAACAACCTCTTCGGGCTGTTGAGAAAGAGCGGCTCGAACTGGCGGGTTGTGCAAAGTGCGATCGGGTGCACGGACGTTTGCTATGCAGACTGGTGGCGACGATTTAAGGCACCCAAAGCGATCTTTCCGTATACTGAGTAACAAGTGAAAAAGAACGACATCCTGTGGAAGCTTGGGTACCTTGTCATAACGGGCGGAGTATTTATGATCGACCAGTCGACGAAGGCGTGGGCGGTCAGGCGGCTGCGGTTCGGCGATGAGATCCCGGTGATATCGGGGCTTTTGAATTTTGCGTACGCGCAGAACACGGGCGTAGCTTTTTCGATGCTGGATGATCATGGCGACGCAGGGCGTTGGGGGCTTTCGGCAGTGGCGATGATCGCGGCTGTTCTGGTGCTTTATTTTTTTTGGAAGACGCCGCGGTCGGACGATCGCATTTTGGGAGCTCTCGCGTTGCTGCTGGCTGGTATTGCGGGGAATGTAACGGACCGCATTCGGCTTGGGTTTGTGGTGGACTTTATCGACGTTCAGTTTGGGTCGTGGCATTATCCGACGTTCAATGTGGCGGACATGGCGATAGTGATTGGAGCCTCATTACTCATAATTGACATGTTTATGACGAAGAAGAAGGAGGACGGCGCTAAAGGGACAAAGGAATCTACCCGATAGCGAGTGGGGAGGCAGGGAGGACCCAGACGCTATCGCTCCCGGTTCTGACATGGAAGCCGCCCGCTGACGCACGCGGTTCTGACTTATGTATCCGGAGTTGTTCAGAATTGGAGATTTTCCTGTTACCAGCTATGGGCTTTGGCTGGCGGTGGGGATGGTTGTGGCGTTGATCGTAGCGTCGCGACTCGGAGCGCGGGATGGGCTCCCGCGGGAGCGGATCTATGACCTTGGGCTTTGGACGCTGTTGGGCGGGCTGTTGGGGTCGAAGGTCCTGATGTTCTTTGTTGAGGACAACGTTCAGGTTTTTTCGTTGGATTTTTTGCGTTCGGGCGGTGTCTATTACGGCGGACTGATCGGCGGGTTTTTGACGGTTTTGATCTTGATCCGGATCTATAAGCTGTCGTTTTGGAAGGTCGCGGATGCTCTTGTGCCCGCGCTTGCACTGGGGCAAGCTTTTGGACGGCAGGGGTGTTTTGCGGCCGGGTGCTGTTGGGGCAAGCCGACGAACCTTTGGTGGGGCGTGCATTTTTCGGAGAAGGGGCACGAATACACTGGTGTGCCGATAGCAAATGGTGTGCATTTGCATCCGACGCAGCTGATCGAATCGTTCACAATGTTTGCGGTGTTTGGGCTGCTGTTGTGGCTACACCGCACGAAGAAATTTGACGGTCAGGTGCTGATCGCCTACGGATTTATTTACGCGGTATTCAGGTTTTTTATTGAGTTCATTCGCGATGATCCGCGAGGCGATCTGTTTGGATTGACGACGTTGACAGGACTTTCGACATCGCAGATTGTGAGCGTAGTGGTGGCGATCGCGGCCGGCGTGTTGATGTATATGCGGCTGCGTAGTGCACGGATCTCACCGCCCGTTTCGGAACCTGCCGGTGAATGACGAAACTCCATCTTTGGACTTTGCGATAACGGCGGACGAGGCCGGGAAGCGACTCGATGCGTTCCTTGCGGAACACATCGAGGGCTGGTCGCGCTCGCGTTTGCAGCGCCTGATAGAAGACGCGGACGTGTTGGTCAATTCGAAACCGGCGAAGGCGTCGTATAAGCTACGCGAGGACGACGAGATCGACGTAGATCTGGTGGAGGCTCCGGCGGCGGAGTTTGAGCCCGAGGACATTCCGCTAGATGTCGTTTTTGAAGATGAGTACCTGGCAGTGATAAACAAGCCGGCGGGGATGGTGGTACATCCGGGGGCGGGGATCAGTTCGGGGACGCTGGCGAATGCCATTGCGTGGCATTTTGGGCGGCGCGGTGTGGAAGCGGCGTCGGCCGAGTCATTCCGCATCGGCATTGTGCATCGGTTGGATAAGGACACGTCGGGACTGATCGTGATAGCAAAGGACGACCAGACGCACGAGGCGTTGGGCGAGCAGTTTCGCAGGCGGCAAGTTTACAAACAATACGTAGCGTTGGTGCACGGGACGCCGCGGGAATCTTTGGGCCGCATTGAGCGGCCAATCGCACGCGACCGTTGGCATCGCACCAAGATGACAGTCGCGGCAAATGGGCGGCAGGCGATCTCGCTGTGGAAGGTGCGACAGCGTTTTGAGAAATTTACACTGCTAGAGGTCGAGATAAAGACGGGGCGGACGCATCAGATACGCGTGCACTTGGCGTCGATCAATCATCCCGTGGTGGGTGATGGGACTTATAATGAAGGCCGGGATAATACGATCGCAGACATTGATGTTAGGAATGCCGTGAGTTCCATGAAGCGGTTTTTTCTGCATGCGGAGAAGATCGGGTTCGCGCATCCGAAGACGGGGGAGAAAATGAGTTTTGAGACGCAGCTTCCGGGTGAGCTGGCTGGGTCGTTAGAGAAGTTGTAATCCCAGGACATGCGTTCACGGGCACAAAAAAGCCGCCGAACTGGTTAGATGGGGTTCGACGGCTTTTGGAAATGATGGCGGAGACGACAGGATTCGAACCTGTGGTACCGGGTTAGGGTACAACGATTTAGCAAACCGCCGCTTTCAGCCACTCAGCCACGTCTCCGCATGGATGCCCAAAGCAACGGTTTTAATTCTAGCCGAAGGGCAAACTTTGTCAAGCTTGAGGGCATCGTATACCCCAAGAACACTTAGCTCTGGTGCTTGACACATTTCGTTTTTGCTTAGAAAATAACTAAATTGCCGGAAAAGGTTCATTTTTCGGCCGGTCGCTCATTTACGAAGTCCGTTCAATGTCGTTTTTTCGAATCAGCAAATTAATCTCTTACGTCGTTTTGGCGTCGCTTACGATCGCGTCGCCGGGTGCTGCGCACGTTGGTGCCACGACCGAAGAGTCGGGTGCTGGCCAGACTGGGCAGACATCAGGGCTGGGGATAATCAAGGGTGTTGTGCGTGATCATGGCGGGAAGCCGATCGCGGATGCGACGGTCGCGCTGTTTCGCGCAGGAAGTGCGAAAGCTCTTCGTCAGGTGCGGTCATCGGCTAACGGCAGTTTTTTGCTGAGGGTCATTCCTGGAAAGTATTCGGTGTTTGCGGTAGCTCAGGGCTTTAACCCGGTGTCGATGCCGGAGGTGGTTGTGGGCAGCTCGAGCGAGCTGAATTACGGGTTTAAGCTGGAACGGGCGGGCAGCGGCAACACGCTCCCTGAGAGACGCGTTGATCGAAACAATCCGAAATGGATGATCAGGTCAGCGGGGATCAGCCGGTCGATCTATCAGAACTCCGAAGGCGAGTTGATGGTAGAGACCGACGATGAATATGTTCCGGTCGATGAACAGGAACGCAGCGGACGCAAGATGCAGTCGGTTGCGTCAACGTATTTTGTCGGGTCGGAAAACGGAAATTATGCCGGCGTGAATATGGCGACGCTCATCCCGCTTGGGATGGATGCTCAGATCGTGATCGCCGGGCAGAGCGGAATCGGTGCTAACGCCCCGCAGAGGCTGGAAACGCAGTTGACGTTTCGCCCGGTCGAGAAACATCAGGTCAGAGTCAACGCATCGGTTTCGGGTTACGGAAATATTGATATCGGTAAAGAAAGCCGCGGACTTGGACAGATCTCGATCCAGGCGCTTGATGAGTGGCGGGTACGTGAGGGAATCGTATTTGTTTACGGGCTTGATTACTCGCAGTTCGTAGGCGCCGGTGATGCGTTTGCGATAACTCCGCGCATCGGTTTTCAATACGACCTGGATTCGCGAACGCGGTTCCGCACGGCTTATACATCGCAGACAGAAGGACGCACTTGGTCGCGGGCTATCGAGCTTGAAGATGCGCAGGTCGCATTTCGCGAACCGGTGGCGGTAACGGACTTTGTGATCGAAGAAGGCAGGCCGGTGATGAACCGTAGCAGCCGGTTTGAGTTTGGCATTGAGCGGGTGCTTGATAACCGCTCGAGCCTCGACCTGAACGCGTTTTTTGATATGACGGCGGCTAAGGGCGTTGGCTTTGCTGCAATGCCGTTCGACGGCATCGGCAGCGGCTGCGGCATCGACGACATCGTCGGCAACCAGCAAGGCAGTGCTCAGGGACTTCGGGTCGTGTATTCGCGGCGGCTGAACGGGCGGTTTACTGCGGCGGCGGGCTACAGCCTTGGACGTGGGCAGAAGCTTTCGTCGGAAGGCGTAACAAACCCGGCGGACCTTTTTCAAGACGATTTTTTCCAAACATTTTTTGCACAGGTTGAGGCTGACCTGGGAGCGGGAACGTCGGTGCGGACGGTTTACAGATTGTCGCCGGATGCGACAGTTTTCGCTATCGATCCGTTTCAGGGACGACTTGCGATTTATGATCCAAGTTTAAGCGTGATGATCACACAGAATCTACCGACGCTTGGTTTGCCATTCCATGCGGAGGCGATTGTTGACGCTCGTAACTTGTTTGACTTTCAAGCCGGCGTGTTTGGGAAAGAAGGCGGGCTGAAGCTTAACGGCCAGCGGCGATCGCTCAGAGGCGGGATCATGGTTCGCTTTTAGATCGCAGAAATACTAGAAAACGACTGCATTGAAGCAGGATGTCGCCGTCCAACGAATGTTTGGCGGCGTTATTTTTTCCAAAATCTCGGACGGGCAAGCAAAAAACTGAATGGGGAAATGCGCATTATTGTACAGACAGGTGCGAAAGTGCTGTAAGATGCTGTAAACGAAGCAGTTTGGCCGAATTGCGGGCGGGGCCGTAGTTGGAACAAATTTTGCCTCAATATTCCATCGGCTAAGTGTCTCAAATCGAATGAAAAACAAGGTTTTGACAAGTTGGAGCCTCATCTGGCTGGTAGTAACGGTTTTGTTCGTCGCCGGCGGAGCGCTCAATTTGTCAGAACGCATGGGACGCCCGTTGCCGCCGAGTGACGGTGTGCTGTGGGTGCAAAGGGACGGCGGCGTTTACGCGGAGAAAGTCCTGCCCGGTCTTGCAGCCGCGCGTGCGGGTATATCGACGGGCGACAAGCTGCTGACGATCAGCTTGGATGGCGAAACCTTTGACGAGGTCGTTTCGCCGGCTGATGTGCAAATGTACCTCGAAGCCGCGGGCGTCGGCGGCAACCTCACATACCACTATCAAAAGCAATATTCGTTTGCGAACAACCTTTATTTTTCGGACCTGACAAACATCGACTCGCTTCCGCGATGGACTGCGTCGCTAATATTTCTGGCGATCGTGGGAGTCGTATGGCTTGGCGTCGGGATGTTCGTGCTGTTCAAACAAGGCAGCCGGTCGCCATTCGTTCTGCACTTTGGAACGGTCTGTTTAGCGGCTTTCATTTTTCATGTTTATTCGCCGATAGGGCTGGCACGTGACTTTGACCTTGCGGTACAGCTGATTGACACGATCGCGTTCGCGTTCTTTGTAGCGCTGTTCATGCACTTCTGTTTGCGATACCCGGTGCGAAGCGAGGTGGTGGACCAGAAGCCGTGGAAGACGTATCTGCTGTACGTGCCCGCGACAATGATCTCGGGGGCTTATGTCGTGCTGACGCTGCTTCCCTTCATCTTGCCTGATGCGGCGGGCATGGCGGTCATCAACTTTGCCGTCGGCAACGGGCTGTATCAGATCCTGAATCAGGTGCTGCTGGTGCACTTTGTTGCGGGCGTTTCGCTGGGTGCGAGCATTCTGCTGTGGCGATTTTTGACGAACCCGCAAGCGGTCGTGCGGCAGCGTTTGAAGTGGGCGATGTTCGGGACGATCGTTTCGATCTTGCCGATACTTGGATTTCAGATCGCGCGGCGATTCGTTTACCTGCCGGAGGATACACTGTCGGCCGCACTGACGACTTTGCCGCTGGCGTTGATCCCGCTTAGCTTTGGGCATTCGGTCGTACGGTATCGACTGATGGACGTGGACGTCGTTGTGCGGCGTGCGTTGGTCTATGCGATGACGACGATCGCTATCGCCATGATGGTGGGTGCGGTTGCTTTGGGGCTAGTGTTCCTTGCGGTGGGCAACGACCTTTCGACGACGGAGATCGCACTTCGGGCGTTGATCGCGGTGATCGCGATGGCCGGCATCATCATGCTGAGCGAGCCGCTGAAGAACTTTTTGCAGGAGCGGGCAAACCGGTATTTTTACGGCGAGCGTTATGACCTGCGGCAGGGGCTGCTTGATTTTGGGCGGACGCTCTCGGCGACCACGGCACTCGATCCGCTTTTGGATGCGCTTACCGAGCGTTTGATGCAGGTGCTGGATGTCGAGAAGGTTGCGGTGTTTATAGAGGACGAACGCAATCCGGAAAAATATCGAATAGCGAAAGCGATCGGGCTGAGCAACAGTTATCAGATCCCGAAAGATTTTAAGAATGTGATCAGGCAAAAGTCTGCCGCGACGGGTGTGGTGAGGGCGGACGAGGTCGAACTGTTTGACGGCGGCCTGACGGGCAGCAACGGCAGTGGGAACGGGTCGAAGGTGCCTGTGCGGCAGGAACTGCACTACTACGTCCCGTGCGTCGTGCGAAGCAAGATGGTCGCGATGATCGGGCTTGGACGCGCGAGCGACGGGTCGCTTTTGTCGTCGGAGGACCTTGAGATCCTGAAGACGCTGGCAGGATATATCGCGGTGGCGATCGAGAATGCGCGGCTCTATCAGGAACAGCAGATGCACACTGAGGAGTTGGCGCTGCTGAAAGAGTTTAACGAATCGATCATTGAATCGGTTAACGTTGGGCTGCTGGCGGTTGATCAGCACGGCATGGTTACGCGGTGCAATAGCCCGTTTGAGGATATGTTCAACATGTCGCGGGACGAGGTTGTCGGGCGGGTCGTTGAAGAGATATTTGACGCGGATTTTGCGGCTAATCTGAGTACGATACTTGGCAAGCACCGGTGGCATCTGACGGAGATCAGGAATGCTTACAAGCTGCCGACCGTGGACTCGCTTGGTAGGTCGCTGATGATGAATGTAGCGGTCGCGCCGCTGAGGTCGGTATCGACGGAACAGACAGGCGCGATCATAGTTTTTGAGAACGTGACTGCACGCGTCAAGCTGGAAGAAAATCTGCAGCAGAACGAGAAGCTTTCGAGCATCGGGCTTTTGGCGGCGGGCGTTGCACACGAGGTGAACACTCCGCTGACGGGGGTTTCAAGCTATACGCAGATGCTGTTGGGGATGGTGCCGGAGACCGATCCGAAGCATGCGCTGCTGCAGAAAATGCAGCGGCAGACGGAGCGGGCGACGGACATTGTCGGCAATCTCTTGAATTTTTCGCGAACGGGCAGTGCGACCGAGTGGACCGAGGTGGACATCAACAGGTTGCTGGACGATACGCTGCAGCTGCTTGAGCCGCAGTTCCGCTCGTCGGGTGTTGAGATTATTAAAAAATACGGCTCGGCACCGCCGCGGATATTGGCGAACGCGGGTAAGCTTCAGCAGGTTTTCACTAATCTGGTTATGAACGCACGTGACGCGGTGATCGGCGGCGGGACCATCTCGCTGTGTACCTACGAAAGCGAGAGCGGCGAGGTGATCATCGAGGTTTCGGACGATGGTGTCGGAATTCCGGCAGAGAACCTGAACAAGATCTTTGATCCGTTCTTTACCACGAAGGGTGTCGGTAATGGGACAGGGCTCGGGCTCGCGGTGACGTACGGGATCGTTCAGGAACACTCGGGGTCGATAGAGGCCCGCAGCCGCGACGGCGAAGGCACGACGTTCAGGCTAGTCTTTCCGGCTGCAACTACCCAACTGCAGCGTATCGCCGGTTAAACTCTTCAGACCGGTTGAGGATTATTCTTCAAAATTCGAGCGACGTAGATCGACGTTCCTAAGGCGATGAGCATTATGAACGACGCCGTCCAGAACGTGCGCTGAATTGAGGCGTCATCGATCTCGTTGACCGCATTGTTGAGCAAAATGCCGCCGATGATGGGGCCGACGGCGCGTGCGAGGCTTGCACCGGACTGCATTATGCCGAGCGAACTTCCCTGCTCTTCTTCTGGCGAGATCTTGGAGACAATGCTGGTGACGGCCGGCGACGCGAGCGAGTTGCCGAACGACAGGACGGCGCACGCCACAAGCAGGCCCGCGAGCCCGCCGTAAGCAGGACCGATGGCCGGCATAAAGAACAGGCTGACAGCCATCATCAAACAGCCCGCGACCGTGAGGCGAGCTTCGCCGAATTTGTCGGTAAGGCGGTTAAAAAGGACTCCCTGCCCGATGATCGACACAAACCCAACGTATGCAAAAAGATAGCCGTTCTGCTCTGCGTCGTATCCGAACCGGTGCGCGGTGAACAGGACGAACGCGTACGTCATGATCGAGAACGCGGTTATCAGCAGAAAGTAGAGCAAGTTGATCATGCCGAAATCTCTCTGCTTGAGCGACGCGAAGAGTTCGAGGAGTCGATTCTTGCGAACTCGCGTGTCAGCGCCAGGTTTGATCGATTCGGGCAAGATGAAATAGAGTGCAATCGCGTTGGCGAGGGCGAGCAGCCCCGCGACGAAAAACGGAACGTGGACCCCGTATTTGCTGAGGATGCCGGCGATGGCCGGGCCGAGAATGAACCCGAGTCCGAACATAGCGCCGAAAAGACCCATCCCCTTTGCCCGATTTGCACGTGAGGTGGTGTCGGCGATGTAGGCTTGCGCAGTCGAAATATTGGCACCGGTGATGCCGCCGATGACGCGGCCGAGAAACACCATGAAAAGGGTCGTCGCGGCGCCGATCACGAAATAGCCGACGGCAGATCCGAGCAAGCTGATGAAAAGGATCGGACGGCGGCCATACCTGTCAGAAAGGCGGCCGAGTACCGGCGAAAAGACGAACTGCATCATCGAATAGATTGCGAAGAGGACGCCGATCTCGAATGGGGTCGCGTTAAACGGCGCGGTGTTGGCGTAGAACGGCAATATCGGGATGACCATTCCGAAGCCGATGAGGTCGATGAACACGGTGACGTAGATGATGATCAACGGGGGCGTGAAAAATTTCTCGTTAGGTTGTGCTTGCTCCAACTTCATCTGCTATCCCGCATGTGGGCGAAAGACAAAGTTTAGCAAACTGTTGAAACATAGTAGAATTAAGTCAATTGGAAAACATGGAGAATCTCAGACGACGAATGAATAAACTTACCCGGGCCGTTTTATTTGCATCAATTTTTACAGCTTTATTTTTTGGTATGTACAAAGAAGCAGACGCGAAGGTCAGGGCCGAACCGAAGCCGGCGGCGGTTCAGGCACGGCCTGAGATAAGCTACGTCGTCTCAATGTCGCGGCCTACGACGCATCTTTTAGAGGTGGAAATGCGCGTGCGGTGGCAGCAGATGCCGGCGCAACTCGACCTGAAAATGCCGGTGTGGACGCCCGGGAGTTATCTGATCCGTGAGTACGCTCGGCACGTGCAGGATTTTGCGTCGGTCGCGGGTACGGGCGGCGAGTTGAACTGGGAAAAGATAAATAAGAACACGTGGCGGATACAGACCGGCGGGCAGCGAGAGGTAGTTGCGCGGTACAAGGTTTATTCGAACGAGCTGACGGTCCGTACGAACGAGCTGAATGACGAGCATGCTTTCTGGAACAACACGGCGTTGTTGTTGTACCCGGACGGGCAGCTAGCGGCGCCGTCGACGGTAACCGTACGGCCATACGGCAACTGGAAGGTTGCCACGGGATTGCGGCAGGTGGCGGGTTCGACGAATACGTTTACGGCCCCGAATTTTGACATCCTCTACGATTCTCCGTTTGAGGTCAGCGATTTTAAGGAACACACATTTGTCGCCGCGGGGAAGCCTCATCGCCTGGTTATCACCGGCGAGGGCAACTATGACATGAAGCAGATCGGCATCGACACGGCGAAGATCGCTGAGGCGGCGGTTGGGATATTTGGCGACATGCCGACGGACGATTATCTGATCATTCTGAATCTGAGAGGGCGCGGGGGGCTTGGGCATTTGAACTCGACGGCCCTGCAGTGGAATCGGTTCGGGTTTAGGCCCCGGTCGCAGTACATTGCGTTTTTGAACCTGGTCGCACATGAGTATTTTCATCTTTGGAATGTGAAGCGCATCCGACCGGATACGCTTGGACCATTTGATTACGAGAACGAGAATTACACGAAGTTGTTGTGGGTGGCTGAGGGGACGACGTCGTATTACGAATCGGTGCTGCTGCATCGGGCGGAGCTGATCACGGACGATGAGTTCCTCGAAAGCAAGTCGTCAGTGATCCAGGCGCTGCAGCACAGGCCGGGGCGTTTTGAGACGAGCCTTGAAGAATCGAGCATGGACGCCTGGATAAAGTATTACCGCCAGGACGCGAACGCGATCAATAATCAGATCTCGTATTACGACAAAGGCGATATTGTGAGCATGATGCTAGATATCGTAATACGTGAAGGGTCGGGCGGGCAGCGTTCGCTGGATGACGTGATGCGTTATCTCTACGACGAATTTTATAAGAAGAACCGGAACTTTTCGCCTGCAGATTTTCAGCAGGCGGCTGAAAAAATGGCAGGCCGGGGGCTAGACGATTTCTTTCGGCAATACGTCAGCGGGCGGGCAGAGATCGATTACAACTCGATATTGTCAGCGGTCGGGCTGCGGCTGGTCGTGACGCAGCGGAACTTGAAACAGGCGTATCACGGTGCGGACCTGATCGAGGAAGGCGGGCGGCTGAACGTGAGAGTACTGACGGCCGGAACCCCGGCGTATGAGCAGGGGCTGATCGTCGGCGATCAGATACTGGCGATCGACGGCCATCGGGCGAGCCAGTCGTTTTTGCAGCAGTACTTGAGCGGAAAGCAGCCGAATGATGTCGTGAAGCTGACGATCTTTAGACGCGACGAACTGCGCGAGATCGATCTCAGGCTTGGCGCAAATACGCGGGCCGAGTATTCGATTCAATCAGTCGAGTCGCCAACGGACGCGCAGCGGCGAGCTTACAAACTTTACCTGAGCGGAGACCTCTAGTCGATTCAGATGATCAAACAATTCATTTTGCTCATGACGGCGCTGGTGCTTACAGTCGCTGCGGCAGGGTGCAGTGAGCCTCCTCCTGAGCCGGAAAGCGGATTGCCCGCATCGCTGAGGGGGGTACCCGCGGTGATGCTCAATTACGTTTACGAAGCTGACGTGCCGGCGCCCGAGGCTGAAGTAACGGAGCAGGCGAGCGGGATAGACCCAGCCGTGCTGGCGCATTTTGAGTTGAATCGGCAGGACGAGATCGTTGACCGAACGGTCGTATCGCCGGACAAGCGGCGTGTGTTGGCGATCTACCACCGTAATGGCGACCTTCCGGCTGAGTTTCGGCTTGATATGTATACGGCGGACGGGGTACTGCTCAACAAGATAACGCCGGATGTGATGGCGGTGCACTTCCCGGACACGATCGTATGGGCACCTGATTCAACGACGGTCGCTTTTGTCGCAATGATTAGGGCAGCGCAGGATGAGACGGAAGGTTCAGGAACGCAGACACGGCCGCCGGATGTTGCGACGCCGGAAGAGACGCCGGCGGACCCTGCGGCGGAGGCTACGCCCGAGGGAGAGGTGCCGCCGGCGGGAACCCCTGCGGTAGAAGCAACGCCGGAGGCTCCGATCGGGGTGCTCGCGTTCCGGACGGAGCAGCTTTACCTCGCGGATGCGGACGGGGCGAACGTTCGGCCGATCACCCAGAACGAAGGGCTGATGTATTTTTATTATGTGTGGTCGCCGGATAGCACGATGCTGGCCGCGCTGGCCGCGACCGCTCGTGAGTGGCAATATTTGCAAAGCCTTGCGGAAAGGAACGGCGAGATCTTTGTCCCGCTCGGACGTCCGCGGATCGTTGAGCGCAATGGGCGCGAGCGGCGACTTGATGATGCGCTTACGGCGGTGAGGCCGGTGTGGTCGCCCGATTCGGCAAAGGTCGCGACGGGATTCGACACGCAGATACGAATCTATGACGCGACCGGTGCGAACCCTACGCAGGCCGCGGTGCCGCTGAGGAATGCGCTGCTCATTTCGTCGCAAGCATTTGACCGATCGCAGGCGGAACAGTTAGATGCGCCGCCGGATGCGAATGTGGAGGCGAATGCTAACGCCGAAACGAATACGAACGCACAGAAGCCTGAGGGGACAACGGGGACGCTGCCGGACCCTGCGACGTTGGTTTCGTTCAACCCGATCGTTGACCTTGATTGGACGTCTGAGCAGATCCTGTATTTTCAGACGGCCTTTATCAAACGGATGGTGAATGAGGCGGACAGCGTTACGAGCTTTCCGCGATGGCACCGGCTTATATTTTCGCCGCAGGCGCAGCCTGCTATGCAGACAAATTGATCTATGAACTTTAAGAACATCGGCGAGGTGTATGAATATAACAGGCTCTCGCGCGAAAAACTGATCGGGATTTTGAGTGAGGTCGAACCGCAGGCGGCAGCGAAGGTGCCTGAGGGCGAGACGTGGTCGGTCGCCCAGATCGCTGAGCATATTGCGATGGTCGAAGAGGGCATCATAAAGCTTTGCGGAAAGTTGCTGCGGGATTCTGAGGCTGGCGGAAAGGGGTCTGATGGTTCGGTCAAGCTTTCTGAGACTTTCGTGACGAAGGCGGTTGAAAGCGTTCGGGTCAAGCTCGTTGCTCCGGATTTTGTGCACCCGACGGGTGCCGTCGAGTTGAACGATTCGATCGAGCGGCTTCGGGCGAATGGTGACCGACTCGAGAAGTTGCGGCCAAGCTTTGAATCATTTGACGGAACGTCGGCGACGTTTCCACATCCGGCGTTTGGCCCGATGACTGCGCAAGATTGGCTGGTGCTGTGCGGTGGGCATCAGGACCGGCACCGGCGGCAGATAAAATCTCATCTTCAGAAACTTGCATCGTAAGGCGCAAAAAAGCCGCAGTTACGAGGAGGGCTAATAACTGCGGCTTTAGTCCAAACAAAGCTTCTAACTATCCGGTTAAAATTGTTACAAGCCGACAATAGGATGAAGCACTCACCATCCGGGGTTGTCCAAATTACAGTTTTTTTGTAGGCACGTGCGTATGCTTATGTTCTCGCGTTCGTGATAACATTTCGTTTTTGATCACATAAGAAGATGTGATTCGAAGCGGGCTGACTTTATGGATAAATTTCTGATTCGCGGGGGCCGTCCGCTTCGCGGGCGGATCGAGATAAGCGGGGCAAAAAATTCTGCGCTGCCGTGTTTGGCGGCCGTGCTGCTGACGCCCGAAACGGTCACGCTGCACAATGTGCCCTACGTTAAGGACCTGATCACGCAGCGTCGGCTGTTGGAGGATCTGGGGGCGGAGGTGCTTACGCCCTCGCTGCGAACACACAGTTATTCGGCGAAGAACATCGGCACTTTTGAGGCGCCGTATGAGCTTGTGAAGACGATGCGGGCGAGCGTGCTGGCGCTGGGGCCGCTGCTCTCGAGGTTTGGGAAGGCGAAGGTGAGTTTACCGGGCGGGTGCGCGATCGGGACGCGGCCGATCGATCTGCATCTCGCAGCATTTGAAAAACTGGGTGCGCGTGTCTCACTCGAATCGGGCGATGTTGTTGCGACTACGCCGGCGGGGCGCTTAATTGGCGCCGAGATCGACTTTGAGAAGGTAACGGTTACCGGTACGGAGAACGTGATGATGGCGGCGGTGCTCGCGAAGGGCACGACGGTCATCGGCAACGCGGCGTGCGAGCCAGAGATCGTTGACCTCGCGGACCTGCTAACGAAGATGGGGGCTAGGATCGAGGGTGCGGGCACGCCGACGATGACTATCGAGGGCGTTGAGGCGCTGGGCGGCGCCGAGCATACGATCGTGCCGGATCGGATCGAGACGGGGACGTTTATGGTCGCGGCGGCGATGACGGAAGGCGAGCTGGATATCGGTAGTTGCCGGCCTGATCATTTGACCGCGGTGATCGAAAAGCTGCGAGAGGCCGGGGTTGAGATCGAGGACAGCGGCACCGGGGAGCTTCGGGTTCGCAAGTCGGCTGGGGGGCTCCGTTCGCGAGATGTGACGACTGAGCCGCATCCGCTTTTTCCGACGGACATGCAGGCGCAATATATGGCGCTGATGACCCAGGCGGAGGGGACGGCTACGGTCACGGAGACGATCTTTGAGAATCGTTTCATGCACGCGTCGGAGCTCATACGGCTGGGGGCGGACATAACAGTGTCGGGCAACACTGCGGTGGTGAGAGGTCCTACGCAGCTTAAGGGAGCACCGGTGATCGCATCAGATCTGCGGGCGTCGGCGTCGCTCGTGCTGGCGGGGCTGTGTGCGGAGGGTGAGACGCTGATCGACAGGGTTTATCACATCGACCGCGGATATGAAACGATCGTCACTAAACTTAAGTCGGTGGGGGCGGATATCGAGCGTGTTGTCGTTCCCATCGACGGCTGATCTATTTCCGGAATCGGCTGCGATTTTATAAGCTAAAGGAATGAAGGACGAGAGCTGCATATTCTGCAAGATCGTTGCAGGCGATATCGAGTCTGAACAGGTTTACGAAGACGATCGGTGCCTTGCGTTCAAAGATCTGTCGCCGCAGGCGCCTGTGCATATTTTGGTGATCCCGAAGGACCATATTGCGTCGCTGGCGAAAGCCGAGCAGGAGCACAAGGAAACGCTTGGACATTTGCTGCTGACTGCAGGGGCGATAGCTCGCGATGAGGGGATCGCTGAGGACGGGTATCGGGTGGTGATCAATACGAACGCGGACGGCGGGCAGACCGTTTTTCATCTTCACGTTCACCTTTTGGGTGGCCGTACCTTTGTTTTTCCGCCGGGATGATGCAAGAACGCAATACATCGGAGCGCCCCGCTGCGGGACTGCTGATCGCCGCGTTGATACTAGCGGCGGTGTCGTTGGGCTGCGCATGGTTTGGCGGCGACGAGGCCGATGCTAACGCGAACGTGGCGGTAGAGGAAACGCCGATGCCGCAGTTTGCGGACGCGGGCGAGGCCTATAACGAAGGCGTGCGGCTTTTGGAAGACGGCCAGACGGATAAGGCGATAGATGCGCTCAATCAGGCGGTGAAATTGGATCCGGAGCACGCGGATGCCTATTTCAGGCTTGGGATAGCATATGCATTAGCCGAATTTCGCGACCGCGGCGAACTGCAGGAAGCGACACCGACGCCGCTGCCGGGTGAGGAGCCGGCGAAAGAAGCAAAGCTGAATTCTGAGATCGCGTTCGAGCGCGCCGCGGCCCGTTATCGGAAGCGAATTGACGCGAATAAAGAGGATCATGCGGCGCATTACAACCTCGGCCGTGCGTTGAATAAGCTGAACGAAGACAATGATGCGGCAACCGCTCTGCGTGAGGCGGTGAAGCTAAACCCCGATGACACGGATTATCAGACAGAGTTGGGTGCAACGCTGATCAAGCTTGCGAAGTATGCGGAGGCCGTTGCTGCTTTGAAAAAGGCGGTGGAACTTGACCCCGGAAACTTGCAGGCAGAAGACCTGCTTGAGAGAGCCGAGGCAGGGCGGAAGCGATTAGAATTTACCGTAATGCCGGGTGACGACAAGAAGCCCGCGGCGGCAAATACCGCGAATACTAACTCGTCGACCCCTGAACCGAAGCCGACACCGGCGGCAACGGCGAAACCCGCCGCACAAACGCCGAAACCGGCCCCGACCCCCTTTCAGTGAATCGTTGTAACACACCCGCCGTGCAACGTGTGTCAACTTGACATAGGCAAGCCCGCACTCCAATCTATCTCATTAAAGTGAGCGGGATGAAAATAGAGCTAGAAACTGAAGAGACGCTTTCCCTTGAGAGAAAGATCCGGATGCATGAGGCGCGTGAGGCGATCATCGAGCGGTTGGCGCGCGATCTTCCGGAAAGTATTGACCTTGAACGGTTTCTGAACGTTGTGGTGTCGGAGATCGGGCGGATGCTCGGGGCTGACCGGTGCGACGTTTTGCAGCTGATAGAGGGGAAAGAGCTGCGCATCAGCCATGAGTGGCGGCGGGACAAACGGATCCCGTCGAGCCAGGGAACGGTCATCCCGATAGACTCGCGGCGGCTGACGGAGCAGTTTGACCTTTCGAAACCCATCCAGATAAGCGACACGAGCAAGGCTAAGGACCCGACGCTGAAATTTTTTGCAAAGGCGTTGGAAACGCGCTCACTGCTGATATTGCCGATCACGCTGAGCGATCAGGTTATCGGGCTTTTGGGGCTGCATGATACGACAAAGCCGCGAGAGTGGTTGGAGGAGGAGGTGCAGTTTCTGGAGTCGATCACGCGGCAGCTTGCGATCGGGTATCAGTACACACGGCTGTATGTCACGCAGCAGCAGGAGACGAAGCGGACGAATGCGCTGCTCGAGATAGCGAATACGCTGAACTCGCATTCCGATTTTAATGAAGTTTCGGCGCGGGTGCTGGAGCGTGCGATCGGGCTGGTCGGCGCGGACTACGGTGCGTTGGGAGTGTTGGACGAATCGGGCAAGAAGATCTCGCTGGCATCGTTTAAGGCGGCCGAGGGTGTGAAGCCGAGCCGGGTGCTGAAGATGGTCGAATCGCACGGAGGGTCACTGAACATCGCCACGTTCCCGGCGGTGAGCGATCTGATACGTGACGGGAAGCCGATGCCGGTCAATGATTCGCAGCTGCCGCTGCCGGTGCGGTTGATCTTTAATAAGACGCTTGGCGGCAAGGCGGCGCTGCTGACGCCGGTGAGGGTGGCTGGAGCGACGTTTGGACTGCTGGGTTTTGTGTGGAGCAGCCGAATAACTTTTGAAGATCACGACATCGCATTGGTCGAGGGCATAGCGGACCAGATTGGGACTGCGCTTGAGCGCGATCAGCTTTCGGCGGAGGTGATGCGGTTAAAGAGCGAGCTGCATCAGCGGCAGAGCGAAATAATCGGGCAGGCGCCGGGGATACGTCGGTCGATCGAGCTGGCACTGAACGTGGCAAATACGTCGACGTCGGTGCTGATTCAGGGCGAATCGGGCACGGGTAAGGAGCTGTTGTCGAACCTGATACATTTCAACTCGGGTCGCGACGGAAAGGCTTATGTGAAGATCAACTGCGGGGCGATACCGGAAACACTACTTGAATCGGAGCTGTTCGGGCATGAGAAAGGGGCGTTTACAGATGCGCGGACGCAGCGGATCGGGCGATTTGAAGAGGCGGACGGCGGGACGCTGTTTTTGGACGAGATCGGCGAGATGTCGATGCAGGCGCAGGTGCGGCTGTTGAGGGTTTTACAGGACGGCGAGCTTACACGTGTGGGGGGCAAAGCTGTTATAAAAACTGACGTGAGGGTGATCGCTGCGAGCAATGTTGATCTGGACCAGGCGGTGAAAGAGGGACGATTTAGAAGCGATCTGTTTTACAGGTTGTCGGTGTTCCCAATAACGCTGCCGCCGCTGAGAGAGCGGATGGAGGACATACAGCCGCTCGTATTTCACTTTTTGGAGCGGTATAAGGAAAAGACCGGGCGATTCGTTTCGGGTATTTCGCGCGAAGCGTTGCGGGCGATGGTCAATTACGAATGGCCGGGGAATGTGCGTGAGCTTGAGAATGCGATCGAGCGGTCGCTGATAATCGCGTCGGGGCGGCAGATAGAGCTGACGGACTTGCCGGACTCTATCAGCAAGCAGGCGTTTGAATCCCTGGCGGCGGTGCGGCAGGAGCGGGCGCATGCTGCAGGCTCGGGGGCGGATATTCGTCTAGATATTGAGTTGCCGGCTGAGATGGGAGACATCGAGAAGCAGGTGATCCAGGCGACGCTTGACTATACTGAAGGCGACAAATCGCGGGCGGCGCGGCTGCTCGGCATCGGGCGTAAAACGCTCTACCGAAAGATCGAACAATTTGGGCTAGAGTTGTAGCGGCGAAAAGCGGCGTTAAGACGTTTGATTAGTAGCTGACAAATCCTGTATCTTTGAAACACGGGAAACCATGAGTATTGCAGCGGTAGACGTACAGCCTTTGGCAGTTGATGTGATGTGCAGCGATGATGCGTTGCGGGTCGCGCTGGCGGATGGGCGTGCGATCTCAGTTCCGCTTGATTGGTTCCCGCGACTGGAAAATGCTTCGCCAAAAGACCGCAAGAATTGGCGGCTTATCGGCGGCGGTCTCGGCATTCGCTGGGAAGCGATTGACGAGGACGTTTCGGTCGAAAATCTTCTGCGGCTGCGTTAGCCGTCGCAACCCCCTCACAATTTTCAGTGATACAATAGGCGCTTTACTTCGATTTGTTCGAGTTTTTGCGCCTTTTTCTATGGAAATAATTGTCGGGACCGCCGGGCATATCGACCACGGGAAGACGGCACTGGTGCGCGCGTTGACGGGTACGGACGCGGACCGTTTGCCGGAGGAAAAGCGGCGGGGGATAACGATCGACATCGGATTTGCGGAGCTGGCAGCCGGCGGCCATCATTTTGGATTTGTCGATGTGCCGGGGCATGAGCGGTTTGTTAAGAACATGCTGGCGGGTGCGGGGGGCATCGATATCGTGCTGCTGGTGATCGCGGGCGACGAGGGCGTGATGCCGCAAACTCGTGAGCATTTTGACATTTGTAGGCTGCTTGGTATCGCGCACGGGCTGGTGGTGATAACGAAGCGGGACCTGATCGATGACGAGATGAGCGAGTTGGTGCGTTTGGACTCGGCGGAGTTGGTGAACGGTTCATTTTTGGCAACTGCGCCGGTCGTGGAGGTGAGCAGCACGACAGGCGAGGGGTTGGATGAGCTGACGTCGCGGCTGGTCGAACTTGCGAGTGCGGTTGGGGTACGGTCGAAGGTGCATTCGACATTTCTACCGATCGACCGGAGCTTTTCGATGAAAGGGTTTGGCGCTGTCGTTACGGGCACGCTGGTTTCGGGCGAGATCAAGGACGGCGCGGAGTTGGAACTGGCACCAGTCGGGCGTCGTGTGAGAGTGCGGGGCGTACAGACACATGGGCGGGCTGCAGTGACGGCGGGTGCGGGGCAGCGGACGGCGGTGAACCTTGCGGGCATAGATCACGCAGAGATCGAACGAGGGATGGTTTTGACGGAAGGCTCGCTACGACCGACGCAGGTCCTTGATGCGACGGTTGAGATGCTGGGGTCGGCGCCGCGGGCGCTGAAGTCGCGGCACCGGGTGCGGGTGCACATCGGGACAGCGGAGGTGCTGGCACGGGTTGCGGTACTGGAGGCGAGCCGTGAAGTTGCCGCCGGCGATAAGGGGATGGTGCAGTTGCGGCTGGAGTCGCCGGTGGTTTGTCATATGGGGCAACGGTTTATCCTGAGAAGCTATTCGCCGCAGACGACGATCGGCGGCGGTAGGGTGCTTCTGCCGAATGCGGTGAAGCGGCGAGGGAAAGAGGCGGCGGCGGCGGTCGAGATGCTTGGCGAATTGTCTAAGTCGCTTGAAGATAATGTGCGCGTGGCGGAGATCTTAGTCGAGGCTGCGGGGTCGGCAGGGTTGGAGTTGAGTGAGCTTGCGGCGCAGACCGGGTGGCGAGAGGAAACGGTTAATGGCGCCGTGGTTGAACTTGTTTCTTCGGGCCGCGTGGTTCGGGCGGGCGAGAGGCTGATCCTCGCAGTGGAGTTTGCACAAATGACGGCGCGGCTTGAGCGGGCGGTGAGTGGGTTCCACAAAGCGGAGCCGCTGGCGTCTGGGATGCCGCGGGAGACTCTGAGGGAGCGTGAGTTCCGGTATATTCCGGCGGCGGTTTTCAACGGCGTCGTCGAGGCCGCAACTGTCGGGGGAAAGATCGAGGCGGATAAGGAGGTAGTGCGGCTTTCGGGACATCGGACGGAGTTGTCGCCGGCGGCCGCGGCGTTTAGGGATGCGTTGATGCAGACCTACAACGCTGCGGGCGTTTCTCCGCCGAAGCTTGAGGAATCGGTCGCATCGGCAGGGGCTGAGGGCGGGAAGCTTTCGGCCGCGGAGATTGCAAAGATCGTAGCGATGCTGATCAAGCAGGGTGAGCTTGTAAAGGTGACGGAGGAATTTCTGTTCGCGGCGGCGGCGGTCAATGACCTCGTCGAGAAGGTGCGCAGCTATGCGGACGGTACGACCGATCGTCTGATCGATGTGGCGAAATTTAAGGAGATCGCGGGGATTTCGCGGAAATATGCGATACCGCTGTTGGAATATTTTGACCGCGAGCGGGTTACGGTTCGCGCGGGCGACAAGCGGCTGGTGCTGAAATGAAGAGGTTTTTGACAGCACAGTGGCGCGACCTGATAATGGCAAACTATGAAGTTGACCCGGCGCTGCTGGCGGGGCGTGTTCCGGCCGGGACAAAACTCGATCTCCAAGACGGGCGGTGTTTCGTGAGCCTCGTCGGGTTTATGTTCCTCGATACTCGTGTGATGGAGTTTTTGGTGCCGTTTCACGTGAATTTCGAGGAAGTCAATTTGCGGTTTTATGTGGTGCGGGAAACGGCGGATGAGGTGCGGCGCGGTGTCGTGTTTGTTAAGGAGATCGTCCCACGACAGGCGATAGCGACGATTGCCCGGCGGTTGTATGGCGAGCCATATGAGAAATGGCGGATGTCGCACTTTCGGGATGCGCTGGAGGTCAGATACACTTGGGAAAAGAACGGCTGCCGGAACGAGATCGCGGTCGAAAGCGGACGGAGTTTGGGGGTACCGGCGGAGGGTTCGCACGAAGAATTCATCATCGAGCATTACTGGGGCTATACGAAACGCGGGGCGGAGCGGACGGATGAGTATAAGGTTGAGCATCCGAAATGGGAGCTTTTTGAAGCAGGCGATCCGTTGATAGACGTGGATTTTGGATGTACGTACGGCGAGGAGTTTAGGTTCTTGAATGCCGCGGAGCCGTATTCGGTGGTGCTGGCAGAGGGATCGGAGATCGCTGTGTATAAGGGTGAGAGGATCAGATGATTATCGGCATTGTCGCTATCGCTAGGAATTATGCCATCGGTAAGGATGGGAAACTGCCGTGGCACTATCCGGCTGATCTGAGGTTCTTTAAAGAGACGACGACGGGAAACACGCTGGTGATGGGGATGAACACGTGGGAGTCGATCGGTCGGCCGCTGCCGAATCGGCTGAACATTGTGCTGAGCCGGAGCCGTTCGGTTGAACCGCAGCCGGGTGTTTTGCTGATGAGAAGCAGGGACGAAGTTGCGGCAATAGAGGGGTTTTTGAATGGCGACGTTTATGTCATTGGCGGTGCTAAGACATACGAGAATTTTGCGGATGTGATCGATAAATGGCTGGTGACACGGGTGCCCGAGAGCGTGAAGGACGCGGATGTCTTTATGCCGGCGGATTTTTTGAGCGGATTTAAGGAAGTTAGTGTCCGGACGCTGTCGGACGGACTGGAAGTCGGCGAATATGAGCGGGAATGATCGCGAGGAGGTGAGCTTATGATGGGAGGCAGATCGTGGGACGAGTGGATCGAGGAATATGCGGACGGGCATCAGCATCCGGTAAATCGGCTGACGCATAGCGTCGGGATCCCGATGATCGCACTTTCCATTTTGCTGATCCCGGTGGCACTCTTTGTTAGCGGGTTTTGGATGGTTGCATTGGGGCTATTCATTGTCGGGTGGGTATTACAGTTTGTCGGGCATTATTTTGAGGGAAAGCCGCCGGAGTTCTTTAAAGACTGGCGGTTTTTGTTCGTCGGGCTGCGCTGGTGGTTCAAGAAGGTTGTTGGTATCAAGTAACCTCACGTTGATCAAATGAGAAAAGATGTCGTTTTGGGACTGGATCTCGGTACGTCGAGTTTCAGGGGAGCGCTTTTTGACCGAAAAGCGCGGATCATTGGTTTGTCTTACTTTCAGCGGGCCCGGCGAGATCTAAGTGACGTTAAGTGGGGTTCCGAACTGGATCCGGAGCTGGCGATGCGACAGCTGTCTTTTGTGATGGATGGCGCGTTGGAGTATGAGAAGAAGATCGACGTCAAAATAACACATGTTGCATCGTGTTCGTTTTGGCACAGCCTGATGGGGCTGGATAAGAAGCTGAAGCCGACATCGCCTATCTATATGTGGAATGACAACCGCAGCAAGCGGTTTGTCGGCCGGCTGCGCGAAGCGTTCAACGAAACAACGATACATAACCGCACGGGGGCGCGGTTTCATACGAGTTACTGGCCGGCAAAGTTGTTATGGCTTCGCGAGGATTTTCCCGACATCTGGGAAAAGACCCATATGTGGGTGTCGTTCGCAGACTGGGCGGCGATGAGGTTTTGCGGAAAGATGCCTACGACGACGTCGATGGCTTCGGGCACAGGGCTTTTTGATATACGAAAGCTGAAGTGGGACAAGGAACTGCTCGAGTTTTTGAAGGTCGACGAAGAGCAGCTTCCGACGGTTGAGGATAACGTGATAAGCACGCCGCAGATGAAGTCGCGCTGGCACGAACGCTGGCCGTCGATCGCCGATGCGATGTGGCTGCCGACGATAGGGGATGGTGCGGCCAGCAATGTGGGGTCGCAGTGTACAAACCAAAACCGGGCGGCGCTGATGATAGGCACGTCGGCGGCTGCGAGGGTGCTTTACGAAGGCGACCCGCCGAAAAAGCTGCCGCGCGGGGTTTTTTGCTATCGGCTTGATGAAAAGCGGGTCGTTGTGGGCGGTGCGATGAACGACGGCGGGGCGCTTTACAACTGGCTAAAGGACACGATGCGGTTCGACATCAGCATTCCGAAGCTGGCGCGCGAGTTTGATAAACGCGCGTTGGGCGGCCACGGGCTGACATTCGAGCCTTATCTCGGGGGCCAACGCAGCCCGGATTTTGATGAGTTTGCAACGGGGTCGATCTCGGGACTTACGATGGACCATGATGCGGTGGACATCATGCTGGCCGGCATGGAGGCGGTCGCGTATCGGCTGAAAGATATCTTGGACCAACTGCAGGAATTGTTCCCATTTGAGGAAATCATGATCTCAGGCGGTGCTTTGCGCGAATCGCCGGCGTGGCGAAAGATAGTTTCGCAGGTGCTGGATCGGGGATTGATCGCGGTGGATGAACCGGAACCGGCGCTCAAAGGGGCTGTGGTGTACGCGCATGAGAGGTTTGTGGATAAGAAATGACGTTTTCGTGGGGGCAATTTTGGGCGAACCTGCGTTTGGGTTAGGATAGAAATTCTGCTGAAGAAATTGACCGATCGAGATCTAAATGAAGCAAAATATTGACACGCTTTGCATAAATACTATCCGCACGCTTTCGCTTGACGCTGTTCAAAAGGCAAATTCGGGGCACCCAGGATTGCCGTTGGGGATGGCGCCGGCGGCGTATGTGTTGTGGACAAAGTTTTTACGACACAACCCGAAAAATCCCAAATGGTTTAACCGCGACCGATTTCTGTTGTCGGCCGGGCACGGGTCAATGTTGATCTATTCGCTGCTGCACCTGTCGGGTTATGACCTGTCGTTGGAAGAAATCAAGAACTTTCGGCAGCTTCATTCGAAAACCCCGGGGCACCCTGAAAATTTTATGACGCCGGGGGTGGAGATAACTACCGGACCGCTGGGGCAGGGGTTTGCGAACGGTGTGGGTATGGCGATGGCTCAGGCTCACCTTTCGGCGAGGTTCAACCGTAAGGGGCATGACGTTATCGACCATTATATTTATGGGATCGTTTCGGACGGCGACCTGATGGAAGGCGTTTCGTATGAGGCGGCGTCGATGGCGGGGCACCTGAAATTGGGGCGGCTGATCTATATTTATGACGACAACAAGATAACGATAGACGGGCCAACGGATTTGGCGTTTTCGGAGGACGTGACGAAGCGGTTTGAGTCGTGTGGATGGTCGGTTTCGGTGGTTGAGGACGGGAATGACATCAAGGGAATCGAGAAAGCGATTCGCGATGCACAGAAAGTTGGGGATCAGCCTTCACTGATTCGGGTGAAGACTGTGATCGGGTTTGGGATGCCGAAGCAGGGGACGTCGAAGGCACATTCAGACGCACCGGGCGATGATGCGGTGAAGGAGACAAAGCGGAATCTTGACTGGCCCGAGAACAAGACGTTTTATGTGCCTAAGGAGGTTTCGCAGCACTTCCGGCAAGCGGTGAAAGATGGTGCGAAAGCTGAAAAAGAGTGGGAAGCGGCGGTTAAGAAATATGAGAAGGCCTTTCCGGACCTTGGGAACGACCTTTCGGACACGCGGCGGAATGAGCTGCCGGATGGTTGGGAAAAGGCTTTGCCGAAGTTTGACGGGGTTGAGGCAAAGGCGACGCGGGCGTATTCGGGGGACGTGATCAATGCACTTGCGGAGGTTGTTCCCCAGATGATCGGCGGGTCAGCGGACCTATCGCCTTCGAACAACACGGTGATCAAAGCCTCGGAAGATTTTCAGGCGGGGCAGTATCAAAACCGGAATATTCACTTTGGCGTTCGTGAGCACGCGATGGGTGCGACGATGAACGGAATGGCGCTGTATGGCAGCGTGATACCGTTTGGCGGCACGTTTCAGACATTTTCAGATTATATGCGGCCGGCAATAAGGCTGGCGGCGTTGTCGCAGGTGCAGACGATATTTGTGTTTACGCACGATTCGATCGGGCTGGGCGAGGACGGGCCGACGCACCAGTCGGTAGAGCATTTGGCGGCATTGCGTGCTATTCCAAACCTGGCGCTGATCAGGCCGTGTGACGCGCATGAGGTGCGGGAGGCTTGGCGGGCGGCGTTAAAGCGGAACGACGCGCCGACGGCTTTTGCGTTTTCGCGGCAGAAGGTGGCGCTCATCGATAGGAAGAAATTTGCAAACGCGAGCGGACTGCACAAGGGCGCTTATGTTTTGGCGGAAGCCGAGGATAAGAGCGGCGCGGCGGTGGAGCCGAAGCTGATCTTGATCGCGACCGGGTCGGAGGTCGGGCTGGCGCTTGAGGCTCAGGAACGGCTGAATAAGGCGGGGACGCCGACTCGGGTCGTTTCGATGCCGTGCTGGGAGTTTTTTGATGAGCAGTCGGCGAAATATCGCGAGAGCGTTCTGCCCGCAGGCGTGATGGCACGCCTCGCGATCGAAGCTGGGGTCTCGCAGGGCTGGCACAAATACGTCGGCTCAGCGGGCGATACGCTTTGCGTCAACCAGTTTGGCGCGTCGGCCCCCGCGGAAGATGTGTTTCGCGAGTATGGGTTTACGGTCGAGAATGTGGTGAGGAAGGCGAAAAGACTATTGTAATCACGGACTAAAATCGCCTTGGTGAGTGCATACGCGGACCGAGATCGCTTAGAAAGTAGTGACGCAGATCAAAACACCATCTCTTCTCCTTGATATTGCGCGGGTCCGGCGGAATGCGGAGCGGATGAGTGAACGTGCGCATGCGTCGGGTGTGAGGTTGCGTCCGCATGTGAAGACGCATAAGTGCATTGAGGTTGCGCGGATCCAGACAGCGGGGCATGACGGGGCTGTGACGGTTTCGACGCTGGCGGAAGCGAGAGCTTTTGCTGAGCGTGGGTTCGCGGACATTACCTATGCGGTGCCGATCGAGCGGGGAAAGTTTGATGCGGCGATTGAGATATTGCGTAGCGGCGTAAAGCTGAACCTGCTTACAGATGATGCCGCGACCGTCGGGCTCCTTGATGAAGTCGCCGGGAAAGCGGGCGTTGGATTTGGTGTGTTCGTAAAGATCGATTGCGGCACCCATCGAGTTGGGGTTGAGCCGCGCACCCCCGAAGCCCTCGAGATACCGCGGCTGATCGCTGATGCGAAGAATCTTGATTTTGCTGGAATCCTGACGCACGCAGGGCATTCGTATGACGTTCGGACGCTAGAAGAGATTCTCGTGGCTGCACGGCATGAGCGGGATGTGATGGTAGAACTTGCCGAGCGATTGCGTGGTCACAGCATCGAAGTCCAGACGGTGAGCATTGGCTCTACGCCGACGATGAGCCTGATCGATCATTTAGACGGCATCGATGAGATACGGCCGGGGAACTACATTTTCTTTGATAACTTTCAGGCGACGCTGGGAAGTTGCAGTTTTGAGGACACGGCTCTGACAGTTTTGGCAGCGGTGGTTCACAAGGATCGGGCTCGGCGAAAGCTTGTTGTGGATGCGGGAGCGGTTGCGCTTTCGAAGGATCGCGGGCCGGTGGGGCTGAACCCGCACTGCGGCTACGGACGCGTGCTTGATATAGAAGGCGGCGACACGGGCTTACGGGTGACCGGTGTTTCGCAGGAGCACGGAACGATCGATGCGGGTGAGTCGTCTATGTTAGACAAATTGAACGTCGGCGACCGTGTGCGAATTCTCGCGAACCATTCGTGTCTGACGGCGGCTCAGCATTCGCACTATAACGTTGTGGAAAATGGCAAGGTGGTGGACAGGTGGGAGATCCATCGGGGGTGGTGAGCTTTAGGTTCTACCAGCTAAGTAAATTCCTGATGCCTTGGCGGAGTCGGGTAGTGACTTGGTCGGGGGGCGGGGTGTTGACAACGAAGATCGTGGCGGTTCGGGTAGCGGGGTCAAATTCAAGGTAACTGATGAAGCCGTTTTGGTCGCCGCCGTGGCCGAGAAGAGTGCGCGTGTCGCGTCTGTTTAGGAAGAAGATGAGGCCGATGTCGGTTGTGAAGCCAGTGTTGCCGTTGGCGTCAACGGTGGCCGGCAATTGCGGCTTCCACATTTCTTCGAGTGAGGGGCGTTTAAGAACGCCGTTATAAATATCCTGCTTTATTGGATCGCCCGTTAGGAAATTGAGATATTTAACCATGTCGGAAATGGGCGAGTTCAGGCCGCTGTTTGCGACAGTGATGCCGGTATTTGCATCGAATTTCCCTTCGGTGCGTTTGCCGTTTTCGATGTAATACGAATGCGATCGCTGCGGGAGCAAGTGGTGAGGCGTTGCGTCGAAATAGCTGCGGTGCATTTCGAGCGGTTTGAGGATATTTTTATCAATATATACTTCGTAATCGTCGCCGGACAGCTTTTCGATAATGCGGCCAAGAAAGATGATGCCGAGGTTTGAATAGCTGAACTTGCTTCCGGGTTTAAACAAAATTTCGGTGAAAGGGAACATCGCGACAAGCTGCGAATACTCTTTCGGCTCGAACGGTTCCCAGTCTTTTCCCTGGTCCCACGGCCATGTGGAATTTCGAAAGCCCGCCGAATGGGTCATCAAATGACGGATCGTAATATCGTTCATCGATC
>JBGSXX010000012.1:0-352500 GCA_041751195.1 Pyrinomonadaceae bacterium
ATCCGGCGACGTTCGTCGGCGGTGATCCGGACACCGATCTCGCCATCATCAAAATTGATCCGCCGGCGGGGCTCCCTGTTGTAGCGCTTGGCGATTCGGATAGCCTCGTCGTTGGACAAAAGGTTTTGGCGATCGGCAACCCGTTCGGACTAGACCGCACGCTGACGACCGGTGTGATATCGGGCCTGCAGCGTCCGATCCGCGCGAGGAACGGTCGTCCCATCGATGCGGCGATCCAGACTGACGCCTCGATCAACCCGGGTAATTCGGGTGGCCCGCTTCTCGATAAGTACGGCCGGATGATCGGCATTAACTCGCAGATCCTTTCGCCCGCGGGCGGATCGGTCGGCGTCGGGTTTGCCGTTCCGGTAAATACGGCCCGGCGAGTCATTCCGCAGATCCTGCAGTTTGGTGAAGTGCGGCGTCCAAAGCTTGGAGCCCAGCTTCCGAGCATCAAGCAGCTCGCCGAACGCGGTTACAGAATGCCGGTTCAGCAGGGCTTGCTCGTATACAGCCTTGGACCGGGCGGAGCCGCCGAACGAGCCGGCCTAAAAGCGCTCAGCGACGATGGCACACTCGGCGATATCATAGTCTCGGTCGATGGCCAGACGTTGAACGATACCGATGATCTCTATCGGCTGCTCGACAAGAAGCAGTTTGGCGATACGGTTCAGCTTCAGGTCTATCGCGATGGGCGTACGATCACGGTTCCGGCGCGATTGAATGCACCGACGACAAGCACGGTGCCGCGCACAACGAGACGACCCGTGCAATAGATCTGAGAATAGTAGCTTTGCGAACTTGGCGAGCTTTGCGTGAAAGATTGGTTTCACGCGAAGCTCGCCAAGTTCGCGAAGGAACCTTGCATTATCGATGACCGAACTCAACGATTTTTATAACGACGGCTTCGGCTGGGTATGCCGTCAATGCGAGCGCGAACTCAAGCCGCAGCAGGACAACGCAGAATCACGCCTTCTCAGCGAAGGCGAAGCCGAAAGCAAAGACCCGCGACTGTCGACAAGTGCTCTCGCCAAGTGGGCCGATGCCGCGCAGCGGACATTGACCTGCCCGCGATGCGGTATCACGGAACTCGCCGAAAGATCCTAAAGGTGTGAAACGTGTTAATTTCATTTAATGCTCGAACGCGAACTTGAAACGGCCGTCAGCCTCGCACGTGAAGCCGGCCGCAAGATCCTTGAATACTACGCCCACGAAATAATCGCCGAAGAAAAGCTTGGAGTAGACAATTTCGCGGAACCCGTGACAATCGCCGACCGTGCATCGAGCCGGATCATTGTCGAGGGTTTGAACGCAGCGTTCCCGGACGATTTTGTGCTCTCGGAAGAGGAGGCAGATGCTCCTCGTGAGCGGGTAGACTCCCACCGAGTCTGGATCACCGATCCGATCGACGGAACGTGGGGGTTTCTCAAGAAGGACGGCGACTTCGGTGTGCAGATCGGCCTGGCGATCGGCGGCGAACCCGCCGTCGGGGTCGTATTCCTTCCCGCACACGGACTTATGTACTACGGCTCGAAGGGAAAAGGATCGTTCGTAGTTGATAACGGCGGCGCGGCGCGCCGGCTTCGTGCGTCTTCGAATACGGATTTTTCGACGATGAACCTTGCGGTGTCCCGCAATCATCGCAGCCCCGGGATAACCCGCATCATCCGTGCGTTTGGGCTCAAGAGTGAGGTCCAGCGGGGATCTGTTGGGCTAAAGGTCGGGCTCGTCGCGGAAGCGGTCTGTGATCTTTACATTCATCTCTCGCCGCGAACAAAGTTCTGGGACACATGTGGACCGCAGGTGATCCTTGAAGAAGCCGGTGGGCGTCTGACGGATCTTTACGGTGAGCAAATACAGTACGGCATCGCGGACGTTCAGAATCACGGCGGCATCGTCGCCGCAAATGGAACGGCCCACGACATGATCATAAAAAAACTCCGGCCGCTCTTGAACGAGTTCGGCCGGTAGTATTGCTGATCAAGCTCGGGTGGAGCTACTTTCTCTCAGTGATCGGTTCCGATTCGAAATTAGTTACACGCGGAGAATTCGAATTTCGGTTCTTGCGAGCTTTCCGCCAGGTTCTCAATCCTTCACGGGTGAGACTCGCGATCGATTTCCGATTGTCATATAGAAGTCTCAACCACGCCCGCTTGCCCATCTGCGGAAAATAGATCCCGCGAAAGAATAGACGAGAGACAAGGTGGCTGATACGCACGTCGATCGGAGCTCCGCGGATCGCCTCGATCGCTTCCCAGTTTCGCTCAGGGCTGTAGCTTCTGGACCAGGCGTGAAACGTCTCGACCTTTGCTTCTTCGATCGTCATCTTTAGCGGATCATGCGCCATGACGAACGGAGCAAAATCGAGCCAGTGTTTCGGTCGCTGCAAGCGTCCGGATTTTGCCAGACGGTCGTATAGCGGCGTCGCGGGAAACGGTGTTAGCTGCCCGAATACGGGCAAGCCCGGTGACCAACTCTCGATCTCGTTTACGGTCCGGTCGGCGACACCGACGGTGTCATTGTCCATTCCGAAAATAAACGATGTGATCGCATAGATGTTTCGACGTGCAAGCCCATCGAGCACCGCCTGATAGTTTGCCGGTTTCGAAAACGTTTTGTTTACGTCGGCCATGTTCGCAGGATCGATGGATTCCATTCCGATGAAGATCCACTTTCCGCCCGCGTCTGCAATAAGATCGACTAGCTCGTCGTCGGCAAGTAAGTTCGCACTGATCTGAGCGACCCACGGCAAGGTTGCACCCGCGGCGATCATCTCACGCAACAGTCCCTTCAAACGCTTTTTGTTGATGGCAAGGTTGTCGTCGATAAAGAAGACGGCCATCTGGCCCTTTTCCTTTTTCGCCCGAGCCTTGAGACGGAGTAATTCTTCGATCACGCTCTCGTTGCTGCGGAACCGGATCGAATCACCAAAGAACCCGGTGACCGTGCAGAACTCGCAACCGTACGGGCAGCCGCGGCCAGTTTCGATCGGAACGACGAAAAATTTGCCCCAGCCCGCACCCATCTTTGACAGCATAGGCTGAAAGAATTTGGGGACAAGCGAGAACTGATCAAGATCAAGCGTTTCCCAGGGGATATGCGGATAAGGCTGAAGGCTCGGCTTTACGTCGTTGCCCTTAGCGTCGATCTGAGGCGTGTATATCTCTTTCAGTTCGCCATTCGCCGCGTCACGGACGATCTGCGGCCACGTCTCGTCGGCTTCGCCGAGTGCAACTGCATCAGCATGGCGTGGCCCGCCGTCACGGCCCAGTGCCTCGTCGGGGCACTCGGTTACATGCGGCCCGCCCATCACAACCTTGAAACCGGCTTCGCGAAGAGAATCGGCGACCTGATAGGCACGCGCGACCATGCGGGTCATAGCACCAATGCCGACAAGGCCGATGTCTTCCTTTTTACAGAAGGCAACAAGCTCTTCGCGGCTCATGGCCTTTGCGTTGCCGTCAATCAGGATGACCTCGTGCTCTTTCGGCGTTAGCGATTGAAGCAAAAACATCCATAGGTGGGGCATAAAGTTGCGCGTTATGCCGTTATCCGGGTTGTATAGCAGAATTTTCATTTAGCGCATCTTGGGAGCTGTAAAGTTATATTATTCCAATGAGTCACGGAGGGCGCAAAACAAAGAAGTCTAATTTAGGGAATTATCGCACTTCCACTTTACATTAGCTATTTCAAAACTAACTTTTTGATGAAGGCGAAAAACAAGCGGTCGGGCAGAGCACGTCGCAGTCGCAGTATTCCCTTTGTATTTGCGCCGTACCTCAATCTTTTCGACTTGTCCGTCACTGCATCGAAGATGACCTGAGCCACCACAGATCCGTCGGGAGCCGCATCGGTGCCTTTCTTCATATTCGGCAGCATAGAATCGAGGAGTTGGTCATAGACCGTTAACCCCTCCTTTTTCGCAAGGTCGAGCGAGCCTTCAAGAAACTCGGTCTTGATCGGTCCAGGCTCGATCAGTTTTACTCGAATATTAAATTGTTCTAACTCGTATTGCAGCGATTCAGAAAATCCCTCCACGGCCCACTTCGATGCGTGGTACAGACTCGAGAACGGAAAGGTCATTAGCCCACTGACAGATGAGACGTTCACGATGTAACCCCGCCGCTGTTCGCGAAAGTAGGGAATTATGGCACGGCAGACGTTCATCACGCCGTAAAGATTAGTGTTCATTTGCCGTTCGATCTGCTCCGTAGTCGCAGCTTCGAATGGACCGAGCAGGCCGTAGCCCGCGTTGTTCACTACGACGTCGATACGGCCAAACTTTTCGAGGGTGTCATCGATCGCCTTTTGAATCGACTCAGGTTCTGTAACGTCCAAACGAAAACACTCGATGTCCGCTATGCGCTGCAGGTCCGCGGACTCCTCCGGGCGGCGCATTGTGGCCGCAACCTTCCAATTTTTCGCTTGAAAGAGCTTTGCAGTTTCTTTGCCGATGCCCGACGATGCTCCTGTGATCAATACGACCTTCTCCATGAAAAGTAATTTAACACGGTGTGTTAAAATCGTACTATGAAGTTTCTTCACATCGCGGATGTGCATCTAGGATGTACGCGATACCAGCTTGCCGAAAGTCCGCGAGATTTCTTCGATGCATGGGTAGACGTGCTGCAAAAGTACGCCATCGACGAAGAGGTCGATTTCGTGATCATGTGCGGAGACTTCTTTCACAAGCGAAACGTGCCGCCGGAGACGATGAACTACGCTTTTGCCGGCCTGAGCATGATGAGGCAGGCGGGCATTCCCGTGGTTACGATCGAAGGAAATCACGATCAAAAATCCAACGATAGTGAATACAGCTGGCTACGCTCGTTGGCAAATTGGAATTTGGTCCATTTGCTTGAGCCGACAAATAAAGAGGGAAAGCTAACCTATGAACCTTGGGAAGACGGGCGTGGCGGTTATATCGATATCGGCCGTGCCCGCATCTTCGGTTCAGACTGGTACGGCGCTTCGGCAAATTGGGCGATCCCGATGTTGACGGATGCGATCAAAGAAAACCAGCGTGAAGGAGCTTTTCACATCCTGATGCTGCATACGGACGTCGAGGGTCACCAGACACACCCGATCCCAGCGCTGTCGCTCACAGCCCTGAAGGAGCTAAAGTCCGTAACGGACTACGTCGGGCTCGGGCATACGCATATGCATTATGAGATCGACAACTGGGCATTCAACCCTGGTTCGATCGAGGTCACTAATATCTCAGAATATCGCGAAACGCGGGGTGTTTTCGTGGTGACGGTCGACGACGACAACAATGTTACCGCACGGCACGAGCGCGCGTATCGTCATCGCCCGTTTCAGCGGCTGACGTTCGATGTGACGAGATTCTCGGATCCGAAGGATATTACCGCAGGCGTCATTGACCTTCTGGAAAATTCGGCCCGCCGCGCCGAAGAGGGAGAGCCGGCTCCGATACTCGAGGTGACACTAACCGGCCAGCTCGGGTTCCCGAACTCAACGCTGGAAATGCAGAAGATAAGAGACGAGGGACGCAAAATGACTGGAGCTCTGCTTGTGCGGGTCCGAAACAATTCGATACCTGCGGAATATGCCGTGGCGGCGGACGTGGCTGAGGACATCGGCCGCGAACAACTTGAGCGTCGCGTCGTCGAGGACCTTGTCGCACGGGATAAACGATACAAGGGAAGCCGGGCGGGTGTTGCCGAGGCGGTCATCGGTGCCAAACGAATGGCTCTGAGCGACGATAACCCTGAGAAGATCGCAGACTTCATCTACGCCTCTACCGACGCGGCAACACAAGCAAACACATAATGTCAGAAGCACTCGAAAAGGTGAGCGGGGTGGAGTATCTACCGATATTCCCACTTCCTCTCGTTCTACTTCCCAATGAACTCCTGCCGCTACACATCTTTGAGCCCAAGTACCGTCAGATGCTCAAAGACATCGAACTCAAAAAGAACGTTTTCGGCGTAAGCCTTTTTGAACCCGCAAATGATTTCGAGAACCACCCTGTTCCCGGAACGGTCGGGTGCGTTGCGGAAGTTCGCGAAGTGCAGCCAATGCCGGACGAGCGCTCGAACATAGTAACGACCGGACTCGTCAGATACCGCCTGCTCGAATACGTAGATGTCGGAGCTCCGTATTTAACTGCGGAAATCGAATTCTTCGAAGACGAGGATAGCGAAAGCGGAGATCTCACGTCAGCCGCCGACGAGGTATACGAGCTTTTCAACCGGATCGCACGGGCCGCGTTTAAGCTCAGCGGCAATCGCGGCAAGCTGCCCGAGATCCCGCAGGCAGACCCAGAACCTTTATCCTTTCTGGTTACCGCCGCATTCAATTTGGACAATGAACTGAAGTATCAACTTCTCGAACTCACCTCAACACTAAAACGGCTCGAGAAGCTGAAAAGCATTCTCGAGCAGTCTGTAGGTCAAATGGAAGATTCGGCCGATATTCAAAAACTAGCGTCAACCAACGGGCACAGCAAGAAGAAACTCGATCTATAAGCTAGTTCGTTAGAGCGAGCTTTAGAAAATCTATCACGCGCTGATCATAAACTTCTGTTACCTCGATCGATGCGCTTATTAGGTTATATCCCGATGGATTGAGGTCGGTCTTCGTCTCAACCACCGTCATCTCCGGAAAACACTTGGCGAGTCGCGTCGTCGGTCCTTGAAACTCCCTCGCATCCGGTCCCCCGAGCAACAGAACTTGTTTCGTGCCGATCCGCTTGGCAAGAGCGCAGGCAGAATCGCGCTTGTAGCACCCTTCGTAGTAAAAGGGGATCGTGCCCGCCTGGCCGAATCTAGATGTGATGGAACTCGCGAACGGAAATCGCTTGTCGATAGCGCTGGCAAGCAGCCCGTCAGAATCTTCGGGAACCGAATCGAGAACGACCGCCCTTATCGATTCGTTGATCGCCATTGCAGAAAGCGCCGCGAGGGCACCCATTTCGATCCCATACATGCCGATATCGCGCCCGACGAGGTCCATCTGCTCGGGCGTTTTGATGCTGCGTAGGTATTGGATCGCGTCGGCACTGTCGTTCGTTTCGCATCCGCCAAAGGAAGAATAAGGCACTAAAGGATTCTGGCCGTGTCCGCGCTGGTCCGGCATCAGAACTGTGAAGTTGGTCGCCTCGTTTAGCTTGACTCCTAGATTAAGCACATGCGAACGATCGGCGCCGTATCTATGCAGCAAAATCACTGCGGGAGCACCCGGTGTTCCGCGAAGAAGCCAGCCGCGAGCAGTCGTGCCGTCGCGATTTTGCCAGGTTTCGTCAGTAACCTGAGCCGCGCGCGAACTCAGCTGGCCGTATTTCTCGGGCGTGACGAGGTAGACCACGGTAAGTGGCTGCGCGATCTGCTGAACGATCCAGATCGACGCGCCGACTACTGCCAGAACCAGTATCAAAAGGCTCGGAAAAACGAGTCGGGAAATGCTTTTAAATAAACGCGTAGTGCTAGCCATATTCTGTTGGAGGGTCGATCAAAGATACAACCGGAATGTGTAAATCGGAGTCTTAACTGAAGCCCTGTGAAAAAGCTTCGGATATGCCATCTAAAATGCTACCATAATTATCACCATTCGCAAAGATGTTTTTAACAATGATTAACCTCAAAACCTTCGCTTTTTTCCTCCTTTTTTCGATATTTTCAGTTGCGACCGTCGCCCAGACCTCTGTTTCTACGGGAGGGAGCGGGGCAACCGCTTCGCGTGCCGGGTTCATGGCCCTTAGTGAGGTTCGGGAGGGGATGAAGGGCACAGCTCTCACTGTGTTCAGAGGCAACATCCCGGAAGAATTTAATGTAGAGATCTTGGGGGTCGTTCCCGGTGGAATCGGCCCGAAACAGGATCTCATCGTTGGACGTATAAGCGGCGGCCAGGCGGATAGGACGGCAGTTTTTGCAGGGATGTCGGGCTCCCCGGTTTACATCAACGGCAAGCTCGTTGGGGCGATCTCGTACAGCTTCCCGTTCTCTAAAGAAGCGATCTGCGGAATTACACCCATCGAGCAGATGGTGTCGATATTTGAACAGGCACCATTAATACAGAGTTCGTCGTCAGAAACTCCGGGGTTTTCGTTCGCCGAGATGGCGTCCACGTCCTGGCAGCCCGAGCTGCCGCGGAGCGTCAATGCAGCGGGTCCGCTCGTTTCGGGAATGTCGGCAAATTCGATGATGATGGCGGTGGCGGGGCAATCGTTCCGGCGGATAGGGACGCCGCTGACATTCACGGGCATATCTCAAGAGGTATTGGACGTTTTTGCACCCCAGTTGATGAAGGCAGGCCTTGTGCCCGTTTCAGCGGTCGGCGGCTCTGCGTTGATCACGCCAATGAAAAACGCTACAGACGAAACCCTCGGGCCCGGTACATCGGTTTCAATGCAGCTGACACGTGGCGATTACAGCATGGCGGCGGCGGGCACCGTAACCATGCGTGACGGCGACAAGATCTACGCATTTGGCCACCCGTTTCTTAGCCTGGGAACATCTGATCTGCCGATGTCTGAATCGAGCGTCGTTGCCGTCATCCCAAACGTCAACAATTCCTTTAAGATGGCCGTTCCGACCTCAATGGTCGGGACGATGACACAGGATCGGGCGACGGGAGTTTTCGGTAAGCTGGGCCAAGCGCCGAAGATGATCCCTGTTACGCTGAATCTAGAAACGAGTCGCGGCCAGCGTGAAACTTTAAGGTTTGAGATCGCACGAGACGAGTTCCTGACGCCGCTTCTATTGAACATTACGATCTACAACTCGCTTACGGCGCAGGAGCGAGCGATCGGTGAATCGACCGTTTCGATCTCCGGCGAGATCGCCGTCAAGGGACACCAACCTGTGCGGATAGACCGCCGGTTTGCGAGCGGCCAGGCGTCACAGTCGGCTGCAGGAGCGGTTGCATTACCGGTCAATAATCTGATCAAGAGCCGGTTTGACGAGCTGGACATTACCGGTATCAATCTCAGACTTAAGACCTCAGACGGCAGCAAGACAGCGGCGCTGGAACGGATGGCGGTCGATCGTGTTGAGGTGAAGGCAGGCGAAACTGTTGAGGTCCAAGCATTTGCCCGTACGAACTCGGGCCGCGTCTTTATGCAAAAGGTGCCTGTGACGATCCCCGCGGGAACGCCGGAGGGTGAGATAACGGTCAAGATCGGCGACGGGGCCTCAATTCAGAAAGATGATGCGATTCAGAAGTTCGTTCCGAACGATCTCGCCGATCTCATCGGCACGATGAATAGACTGAAGATGTCGGACCGGCTTTATCTCCGTATCTTTAGAACGACGACCGGGGCTATAATCGGTTCGAGCGAAATGCCCAACCTTCCGCCGTCGATGCTGGCGACGCTCAACAACAACCGTATGACGGGGGGTGTCTCGCCTGTTACGCAAACGGTAGTGGGCGAGGTTGAGATCGCTCCGGCTGAGTTTGTGATCAGCGGAGAGCAAACGTTGAAACTAACGGTCGTGCGATAAAAACTTGGAATCTAGGACGGAGGGTCAGCGGGACAAACCGTTGACCTTTTTTTCGTTTTCGATAAACTGAAATGTGAATACCTTAGATAAAATACTGCACGCGGCAAGCTTTGCCGCACAGAAACACACCGGCCAAAGGCGCAAAGGCGAAGACTCAGAACCCTACATTAATCATCCGTTAGAAGTTGCGAATCTGCTTGCTAACGCGGGCGGGATCGGCGACGCGGACGTGCTGATCGCGGCGATACTTCACGACACGGTCGAAGATACCGGAGTTGAACCGGACGAGATCACCGCGATCTGGGGCGAAAGGGTGACCAGCCTTGTGCTGGAGGTCACGGACGACAAAAGCCTGCCAAAGGCGGAGCGTAAGCGCAAGCAGGTCGAACACGCTCCACATCTGTCACCGGAAGCAAAGACGATTAAGCTCGCGGACAAGATCAGTAACATACGCGATGTGACGAACAGCCCGCCTGCAGACTGGGAAATCGAGCGGTGCATTGCGTATGTTGATTGGGGGCGTGAGGTCGTGGCCGGGCTGAGGGGTGCGAATACCGAACTGGAACGAGTTTTTGACGAAGCGGCGGAGATGGCCTACGCGAAGTTCAAGCTCTAGATTCCAGCGAAGCATCACCTTCGATCCACTGCTCGCCATCGGCGTAAACCTCTTTCTTCCAGATCGGGACGGTTCGTTTCAGCTCGGCTATGAGCCATTCGCAGGCGGCGAAGGCGGCCCGCCGATGCGGCGCGGCAACTGATATTACGACGCTCGTTTCGCCGATCTCCACTTTCCCGATCCGATGGACGATCCCGACATGAGAGATCTCAAAGTCAGACTTTGCCCGTTCAACAAGCTTCCGTATTTCCTTCAATGCCATCGGCTCATAGGCTTCGTAGACCAAATGCTCCGTCTCTCGAACGGTCCCGTCGTTTTGTGTCGTAAAGCGCCTTGCGTACCCATCCAACGTGACAGTCGCCCCGCACTCGTCCGGAACCGCCCGCCGCGCAACGGAGGTGATGTCGATAGGCTCGGTTGTGAGTTCGATGTAGTCGGACATCACTTTACCGAAATGGACGCGAGGAGAGTTTTGATGGAGTGCAGCGAGGGTTGAAACTCTTCCTGGCGAAGCTTCTCTAGTCGCGCACTTTCCTTTTTGAGATAATCGCCGACACATTTGTGAATGGCCGAGGACTCGTATTCAAGACATTTATCGTAAGATTGGTCGACAAAATCGATGCCGCGAGGCAGTGAGGGATGGATTGTACTAAACCTTGCAGCGACGTAATACTTTCCGTCTTTGGTCAACCCTTGAAAATTCGCTGTGAGCTCCTCATTGTTGAGCGGGGTAGGCAGGACGTCCTGAGAATACTGCGTAAGAAAAAATACGCCTTGAACGCTTTCGAAATCTAGGTGCTCGACCTTAGCTTTTATCGACCACCCCGCATTGTTATAGGGGAAATCGAACAAGTCCTGGAATTGGTGAAAATCCGACGGTTTCTCTTTGATCATCTTCTTGATCAATTCCACCGATCTAGCGAAGTTCGGATAAGACGAAGCGAAGCTAATGACACCCCAATCCGCAGTTGGGACGATACAGACGACGGAATAGGTGGGATGAAAGTATCTGCCGCCTTTCTCGAGAGCGGGGAGAGGGCGTTTCGCCTCTAAGTTAAAGCACCGATGTGCCGGGGCGTCAACCGGGAATCCCGGGTCGTCCAGGTAATTTTGGGGGACATTCTGAATTTCGACCTTTCCAAAGTCCTCAGCTGAATACTCAAAAGGAATTTCACCGGAACCATGGCCGTCGAGTCCGAGTTGCGCGCAGGAAGAACCACCGAGAAGCGCGAGTGTGACGATTATTACGATTCGCATAACGCTCAGCATCCGCCCGTCCACGTTGCACCGCCCCGCTCCGGCACACCTTGGTTCCCTTGTAAGTTCTGCCTATTGTCCATCAGACCACGCAAGTGACCCACCATTCCAGATCGGTTCCCGACCGGCGACTCCATGCTACCAAGTTCTTTCTCGATGCTCGCTGGAATTTTCACAAATCACTCACATGGTCGTTCAGCGTCATTGTCACGTTTTCAACCGCCCGACACTGCAGTAAAGATGGCTACCTCATCGCTAGCATGGATGATCTCACTGCCGGTCGAGAACTCTCGGTTAACGGACATAAGAAGCTTATACCGTGAGAGATCAGGATAATCATTCAGCACCCGGACAAAAAGTTCGCATGCAGAAACACCGTGGACGTTATTCATCTCGACTTCACGACGACCGGTAACGTCGGCGGTGGCACCAAAGAATAGTATTCGGATCGCCATAAGAGACCGCGCCACGTGCACGGTGAGGAAATTAATTTATCGCACCCTGGATCGGGCTGGATGCTGAGGCGTAGAGGCGCCTGGGCATTCGCCCGGCTAGATACCCTAGGCGGCCGGCTTCGACTGCGAGTTTCATTGCGGTCGCCATTTGAGTTGCGTCGCCCGCTTCGGCGATTGCGGTGTTCATCAATATGGCGTCTGCTCCGAGTTCCATCGCGATGGCAGCATCGCTGGGCACTCCGACGCCCGCGTCAACGATGATCGTGGCGTCGGGCAGTTGCTCGCGCATGATCCTTAAATTAGAAGGGTTCTGCACGCCCAGGCCCGAGCCGATCGGGGCGGCAAGCGGCATAACCGCAGGGCAGCCCGCATCCAGCAGCTTCTTCGCCATTATTAGGTCGTCCGTGAAATACGGCAGTACGATGAATCCCTCTTTCACTAAAACCTTGGCGGCTTCAAGGGTCTGTTCGTTGTCGGGAAGAAGTGTTATGGGATCGCCGATGACCTCAAGTTTTATCCACTCGGTGCCAAGTGCCTCGCGAGCGAGGCGGGAAGTTCTGATCGCGTGTTCCGCGTCAAAACAACCTGCGGTATTCGGCAAAATTTGCATCGCCGAGTCAAGGTGATCGAGAAACGATTCGGTTTTCCGATCAAGCGGAACACGATTCACCGCAACGGTAACCATTTCTGCACCGGACGCATTGTGCGCCGCCTTCATCTCTTCGAACGACCGATACTTGCCGGTGCCGATGATCAAACGCGAACCGAACTCTTTTCCACCCAAAACAAACGTGTCTTTCATCTGTATCCGATTCTCACGCATAGCCCGCAAGAACGCAAAACTCTAACCGCCCCCGACGAAGTGAATAACCTCGATCTGATCTGCGTCGCTCACGCGGACGTTTTCCCAGTTCGCGCGAGGAACGACCTCTTTGTTGACCTCAACAGCAACGCGTTGGCGGGGCAATGAAAAAAGATCGAGCAGCCGGTCAAGCGTGACCTCGCTGTCGATCTGTTTTTTTTCGCCGTTTAGAATTATCTCAACCATGGTTAAGACAATTTTCGCTGACGGGCGTTAATAAAGCAAAATTAGCAGTGGTCGATCGGCCGGCGCATTTGCACCTCTTCGCCGTCGATGATCGCACGTACAACTATTGCCGCACGGCCTGTTTTGAAGACCGGAAGTTCGACATCGATCCGGGCGATGCCGTTCCGATCGGTAATGGTGTGAAAGATCTGCGGTCTAAAGCTGGACCCGATGATCTTTACCATGATCTGGGCGTCACCGACCACGCGTTTGGCGGAGCCGCGGCAGAGCAGGAACCCAAGCGATGTATTTTCACCAGCTTTCAAACGCTTGCTCCCGAGAAACTCGAGGTCAAGCTTTTCGTTCGCGGGCCGCTCGGTGCCTGCGAGGCTGCTAACGATAGCGACCGCCTCGCTCGGGATAAAGATCTCAGGTTCTAGGACGTTTACCACCTCGACAAGCGGCCCGTCCGAGGGATCTGGCCGAGCGTGATTGAACGAATCAAATGTGGGTTTGGGGATGGAGATATTGAATCCGTCCGGAGCGCCGTTCGGCTCCGAGGTCGGAACCGGGATCGGTAACGCCTCCAAAGGAAGATTATAGGCCGTGACCGCTGTGACCGTGGCCGATTCGGCTTTTGGTGAGCGACTCGCGTCGCGATCTGTCATCTTCTTTAGTTCTTCAATGCGGCCCGCTTGCACTGCGGCGCAGATCAGCCGATGCTGTTTTTGAAGGCGTTCTCGAAGGGCGTTTTCGCTGAAGTTGGAGTGGACCAGGTCGTCATAAGGAGCACGCTTGCTAGCGAGAATGGTTCCGCCGTTGTAGACGAGCGAGAGGATCACCGGCTTGGCAAGTCCTTTATCTTCGGTCTGAACGTGATACGTCACGCCGTCAAATTCGATATCTGTATTGAAACCGGTGATCACAATATTGAGGTAAGAGAAGCTAAAGAGTAATGTATGAGGAATGGGAAATGCGGCAAACGTGCCATTTATAAAGCTATCACAGGGCTTTGCAGCGGGTCAACGTAAATCTGAAAGGCGGCCGCGAGCTTCGCGTTATATAAACGCAACAAGGTTAGGCCCATGTGCCTTGACACCCCATAGCCGTTAAATTACGATGGTTTTTGTGCCAAAATTCTCAAGCTTTTAGAGAACGTCCGCAGGTTCTCTGCTCGTTTGGCGGGTGGCAGTTCCTGCCATTCCCGAGGAAATAATGTCAGAATTCAGCCTTATGGATTGGGCCCCGATCGGGCTAATGTTTCTGGTTGCAATCGGTTTTGCGCTTAGCCAGCTGCTGGTGACCCAGCTGATCGGCCCGCGAAAGCGAACTGCGACCAAACTTATGCCCTATGAATCGGGCAAAGATCCGGTCGGCAGTGCGCGAGACCGGTTCTCGATCAAGTTCTACGTCGTGGCTGTTACCTTTCTGTTGTTTGACCTCGAGATCCTTTTCATGATCCCGTTTGCGGTCGCGTTCAAGAGCTTGCTCGGCTTTGAACAGCAGACGGGGATCCTTTATGGAACGGTTGCCTTTGTCGGCATAATGCTTTTTCTCGTAACCGTTGTGGTCGGATTGGTATATGACTGGAAGAAGGGCGCTTTCGACTGGAGTTCGCAGGCTCGAGATTCGGCAAAAGCCCGTGCCTATCAGATGAGGACGCGACACGAGCTACACGATCAAGGTGTTGAATTAAAGCCGGCGGCGTGAACGTTGATGGCATCGCGAGGCAAGTGGTCTTAATCCAAATTGTATGGGATTAGAGAATAATTTATTAGAATCTTTGCCTGACGTTCTGACCGTGAGGCTTGATGCCGTGATCAATTGGGCACGGAAATCGAGCCTTTGGCCTGCGACGTTTGGCCTCGCTTGCTGCGCGATCGAGATGATGAACACCGTTTCCGCCCGGAACGATCTTTCGAGGTTTGGTGCTGAAACGTTCCGTGCGTCGCCCCGACAGGCTGACGTGATGATCGTCTCCGGTCGGGTTTCGCGAAAGATGGCGCCGGTCCTTCGCAGGATCTACGATCAAATGCCGGAGCCGAAATGGGTGATCTCGATGGGTGCATGTGCAACGTCGGGCGGCGTTTTTGATAATTACGCGATCGTTCAGGGTGTGGACAAGATAGTTCCGGTCGACGTTTACGTGCCGGGGTGCCCCCCACGGCCGGAGATGCTTGTACACGCGATAATGATGCTGCAGGACAAGATCATGAACGAATCGGTCAAAGACCGACGAGATACGATCGAGTCTGAATCGAGGCAGTCGCTCGTACCCGGAACACTTCCGATCACCGAAGGCACGGCCGCCGAAAAACTGACGGAAGCAGAAGTTGCACAGGATCAAGTATCGCGGCCGTATACGATCCCGTCACGGCACGAAAAACGCCGGAGCTCGTAGCAATAGGATGACTGAGAAACTCCACGAGTATGTCGAGATGTTGAGGGTGCGCAACGCCGACTGGGTTGCGGATGTTAAGGATGCGTTTGGCGAGGTCACCGTAACCGTGCCCGCCGAATCTATCGAACGTGCGTGCCATTATCTTCGCGACGAGGCTCAGTTCGATATGCTCGCTGACCTATGCGGATGTGATCGCGGGCCTGAAGACGATCCTCGCTTCGAGGTGAATTATCACCTTTTTTCGACGATTCACTATAACCGGCTTCGGCTAAAGGTTTTGCTTTCGGAGGATTCACCGCGGGTACCGACCGTTACCGGTGTTTGGAAAACCGCGGACTGGCATGAGCGGGAAACATTTGACCTTTTCGGGGTCATATTCGAGGATCATCCGGACCTTCGGCGAATTTTGCTTCCGTCCGATTTCGACGGGCACGCGTTGCGTAAAGATTACCCGCTGCGCGGTTACGAGCCGTATAGCATGAATTAAGTTTGGCACGTGGCCGAGGGCTTTTTCGCCCGGCCATAGTTCATATGAACACAGCAGTCGAGAACATTTCAGCAAGTTACGAGGCGGCTGACCAGCCGCTCGAATCGCAAATGACGCTTTCGATGGGGCCGCAGCACCCTTCGACGCACGGCGTGCTGCGTCTCGAATTGAAGCTCGACGGCGAACTCGTGGTGAAGGCGATTCCAGATATCGGTTACCTCCACACGGGGATGGAAAAGCTCTTCGAATATAAGAAGTATCAACAAGGAATTGTCATCACCGACCGGATGGACTATCTCAATCCGCTAGGCAATAACCTGGCGTATGTGATGGCTGCCGAAAAGCTTCTGCAGATCGAGATACCAGAACGTGCACAGATCATCCGAGTTCTGATGTGCGAGCTGCAGCGGATCGCATCGCACATGGTCTGGCTCGGAACGAGCGCTTTGGACCTGGGCGCAATGAGCGTGTTTTTTTTCTGCTTTCGTCAACGCGAAAAGATTCTCAATCTGATCGAGGCTGCTTCCGGCGGGCGAATGACGCCGAGCTATTTCCGCATTGGCGGATTGATGATGGATCTGCCGGCGGGATTTGATAATCGTGTTCGGCAGTTCATGGAAGATTTTCCGGATGCACTCGACACCTTCGAAACGCTCGCCACCGGCAATACGATCTGGCAGAGTCGAACAAAAGGTGTCGGTTACATCAGCAAAGAGGATGCGATCAGTTGGGGGCTGACTGGCCCTTGCCTTCGCGGCAGCGGTGTTGGGCTCGACCTTCGCAGGCACAATCCGTACACGGGTTACGAGACGTATGATTTTGAGATCCCGGTCGAAACGGACGGGGACGTGTGGGCGAGGTTCCGCGTTAGGATGCGTGAGCTTTACGAATCGCACAAGATCGTCCGACAGGCACTCGAACGCTTGAAGCCCGGCCCGGTAAAATCCGACGCCCCGAAAGTAGTCCTGCCCGACCGCGACGATATGCGGAAGCACATGGATTCGCTCATCCATCACTTCCTTATAGTCGCCGAAGGATTTAACGTGCCTGAGGGCGAGGTCTACATGCCGATCGAAGCGTCGAAGGGCGAACTCGGGGTGTATATGCGTTCGAACGGCGGCCCGAAACCTGACCGCGTTCACTTCCGCGGCCCGAGTTTTGTCAACCTCTCGGCCCTCCCGGTTATGAGCGAGGGCGAAATGATCGCGGACGTCGTGGCGGTTATCGGAAGTTTGGATATCGTGCTTGGAGAGATCGATAGATGACCGAAAATCAAGAAGAGGAACTGTTCCTAATACTCGGCAAGCTCGTCAACGGCGTGTCCGAAATTCAGTTCGATATTCGTGAAATCAAGGGCACGCTGGATGAACACTCGGGCATACTCGGTGAACATTCGAACATACTCGGTGAACACTCAACGATACTCGCTGAACACTCGTTGAAATTCGACCGACTAGAATCAAAAATTGACAGTGTTGCATTTCAAGTGATGGAAAACGACAAGAGGGTGACCGCCAGGATTGAAGCGATCGAATCTGCTGTTGAGGATCTTGGGGGTAAAGTTCAGTAATGGCAACAGCAACACCGACTAGTTATACAGACCAGATCGAGTACACCAACGAGATGGCGGAATTTTCGCCGGAAGTAGTGGAAGAGATGCGTGCGCATGTCGCAAAGTACCCGGCGGAGCGAAGCCGTTCGGCGCTTATCCCGCTGCTGTTCGTTATTCAGCGGGAGCGGGGCTGGGTCGATAATCCGGGCGTGAACTACCTAGCGAAGTTTCTGAATATAGAGGTGACGGACGTTTGGGAAACGGCGACGTTTTACACGATGTTCAACCTGCGTCCGATCGGCCGACATCACATTCAGATTTGTAAAACGCTATCGTGCAAAATCATGGGTGAGCCGGAGATAACCGGACACATTTGCTCAAAACTCGGCATAAAGCCCGGAGAAACGACTGCCGATGGCAAGTATACGGTCACACTTGTGGAATGCCTCGGCAGCTGCGGTACGGCGCCGATGATGCAGGTCGGGTTCGATTTTCATGAAGATCTGACGGTTGAGAAGGTTGATGACCTCTTCGACAAGTTGGCGTAGGTACAGATTCTTTGGTCAGCACGACTGACCTGACTCGTATGGAGATCAAGGCAATAGGTTGTGAACCGCTTCAGCTAAAGCGGGTGCTCATGGAAAATGGGCATACGCTCGAAGTGTATCGCCAAACGGGCGGTTACAAGTCGCTGGAGCGAGCCTTTGGAATGTCGGCCGACGCCATCATCCAAGAGATGAAAGACTCGGCGCTTCGCGGCCGAGGCGGTGCTGGCTTTCCGACCGGGATGAAGTGGTCATTCGTTCCCCGTGACTCGCCGAAAGAAAAATATATCGTCTGCAATGCTGACGAATCGGAACCTGGAAGCTTTAAGGACCGCTATCTTTTAGAGGGTGACCCCCACGCACTTATCGAGGGGATGCTCATCGCCGGGTTCGCTCTCGGAGCCGCGACGGGCTACATCTACTACCGCGGAGAGTATAATTACCTCATCGACATAATGGATGAGGCGCTTCGCGAAGCACGCGAAGCAGGCATGCTTGGCGAGAACATTCTCGGCTCCGGGTTTTCGATGGACATCCACACGCACACGGGTGCGGGTGCTTATATCTGCGGCGAAGAGACAGCGTTGCTGTCATCGCTAGAGGGATTTCGCGGTCATCCGCGGATGAAGCCGCCATTCCCCGCCGTCGAGGGGCTCTATGCGTCGCCAACGGTCGTGAACAATGTCGAGACGCTCACAAGCGTTCCGCAGATCATCGATATGGGCGGGATCGCATGGCGCGACCTTGGAACGGAAAAATCAGGCGGAACGAAGCTGTGGTCGATCAGCGGGCACGTCAAGAAGCCCGGTGTTTATGAGCTTCCGATGGGCTACGCCGATATGGAAAAGTTCATCATGGACGATTGCGGCGGGATGATTCGTGATGACAAGGCGTTAAAGGCCGTGATCCCGGGCGGTTCCAGCGTTTACATAATGAACGCGGGTCAGATCCTCGGAAAGAACGTCCCGCTCGATTACGAAGGACTCGTGGAAGCCGGTTCGATGCTCGGCACCGGCGGAATGATCGTGATGGATGAGACCGTCGATGTGGTCGAATCCACTAGGAACTTGAGCGAATTTTACAAACACGAGTCCTGCGGCTGGTGTACCCCGTGCCGTGAAGGCACTGATTGGTTGGTCAAGATTTTTGACCGGATCGCGGCAGGCGGCGGCAAGCCGGAAGACGCGCAGCTATTGCTCGATATCTGCGACAACATTGAAGGGAAAAGCTTCTGCCCACTCGGTGATGCCGCTGCGTGGCCTGTGCAAAGTGCCATCAAGCGATTTCCGGACGATTTCAGAAAGTGGTTGGACACCAGAGTGAACGGCAACGCGATGGGCGTGTAAGTGTCAGCCTACAGAAAAGGAGAAACAATGGGAAAAGGTGATAAGAGAACTCGGCGAGGAAAGATCTTCGCCGGCAGCTACGGAAAAACCCGGCCGAAGGGAAAAAAGCAGCACACCCCCGCGGGCAGTAAGGACGCAGGCAAGTAACCTAGTTGGTTGCGGCGTTGGCCGCAGTGTAATTGATGTCAGAAGACAAAATAAAAATAACGATCAACGGTGAGGAAGTTGAGACTGAAAAAGGTGCGGTCCTGATCGACGTCTGCCGTGAGAACGACAACAGTATTCCATCGTTCTGTTATTACCAGGACCTGACACCGCAGGCATCGTGCCGTATGTGCTTGGTGCGCATCGACAAGATGCCGAAGCTGCAGACATCCTGCACCATTAAGTGCACAGATGGGATGGTCGTGACGACTGAAAGTGCCGAGATCGAAAAAGCACAGCGCGCAATGGGCGAATTCCTGCTCGCCAATCATCCGCTCGACTGCCCTGTGTGCGACCGCGGGGGCGAGTGCGAGTTGCAAGAAGTAATCTTCGACTGGGGCGATGTCGAGGAACGATTTACGGAATACAAGAACGTCCAGCCCGAAAAATATCTTTCGCCGATAGTTGCCAACGACCCGCAGCGATGCATTCTCTGCAAACGCTGTACACGCGTGTGCGACGAATGGATGGGTGAGGATGCGATCGAGGCCGGAAATCGCGGCGTCAATACAGTAATAGGCACTTACGGCGGATGGCTAAACTGCTCGCAGTGCGGCAACTGCATCGAGGTCTGCCCGACGGGTACCCTTCTCGACGCGGTCTACCGGCACGCAACCCGCCCGTGGGAACTCGATCAGGTCGTTTCTACCGATACCTACAGCTCTGACGGAATGCAGTTGAGCATCGGTTCGCGAGGGGGCGAGGTGCATCGAATCGTCGCCCGTGACCGATACGTCAACGGCCTCAATGGTGAATTTCTGGACGTAAAGGCCCGGTTCGCCCATGAGTTCATCAACCACCCGGATCGGATCAAGACACCGCTGATCCGTTATTCAAAGGGCGGCAAGCTGATCCCGGCGACGTGGGACAATGCGATCAAATTCGCAGCGGAAAAACTCAGCGAGCATCGCGACAGCATTGGTGTGGTGGCAAGCCCGCGTATCACTAACGAGTCGATCTTTGCACTCGGACGTTTCGCTCAAGAGATCGGTGCAGATGAACGGGTAGCGGTATCAGATCGGCAGAGCATGGCAGAGTTCTATGCGAATCTTAGCACCCCGCTATGTTCGCACCGCGACATCCGCTATGCGTCGACGATCATCCTGATCGGCGGCGAACCTGAAGAAGAGCAAACCTATACGGCGAAACAGATCAGACAGGCGGTTAGAAATGGCGGGGCAAAGCTGATAGTGGTGAATGAGACGCCGATCAGGCTCAAAACGCAGGCTTCGCAGTTCATACACCTCGACCGCGGCAGTTACGACGCCTTTGCGTTGGCGTTCACCGAACCCGACGCTCTGCGGGACACGATCGACACCATGGGTGTTGAGGCGTCGGCCTTTGAAGATCTGTTTGAGACCATCGCAGGCACCCAAGGCGACTTGATCATAATGGTCGGCAGCGACCTGTCGCCCGCTGCGCAGGCAGCAATTGCCGGCCGAGCCGCCCGCATGTCCGCGGACGCCCGTCGCGTTTTGCTGCACTCGCTGCCACTTTATAACAACTCAGCCGGAGCGATCGATATTCTGCCCGGAGCGAAAAACGTTGAGGACGTTGCGGCTGTGTCTGGTGCACTCCTGATCACGGGAAGCATTCAGGACCCGTCCGTGCTTTCAACAGCGGGATTTGTCGTGGTGCAGGAACTGTTTCTGACCGAAACCACGGATCACGCAGACGTCGTTTTCCCCGCGGCCTCATTTGCAGAGGTCGATGGAACGTTCACTAACAATGCCGCGAACGTGCAGCGCGTCCGCAAATCGATCGAGCCGATCCATCAGTCTAAGCCCGACTGGATGATCACTGCACTGATCGCACGAGAAATGGGTTTTGACCTCGATTTTGAGTTCGCCTCTTCGGCAGTGTTCCGACAGTTGGCGGAGATCGTTCCTCAATACGCCGGGCTGCGATACCCCGACATGAAGGATGAAACTCGTCCTGCTGTTCTCAAACACGAAGTCGTTGCCGACCGAGATGTTACGCAGGCTCTTCAGCAGCTTCGCCAGGGCCTAGAAAGCTCGGCACGGCCCGGCGGGAAAAATCAAGTAATGCCGCCCATCGGCCACAGGCTTCACCGCGTCACGACAATGACAGGGAAAACGCCGCAGTTTCATCTGCTTGCGAACGGAAATCCGAAGCCGGACAATTTACTCGTTGCACCTTTGGAGCAGTTTAACCCTGACGGTTCAGTGAAAGAGGTTGCGGAGGCAGCCGTTATCGGCATCGGCGACCGTGCGCACATAGGGGTCAATAACTAGTTCATATGGAATCTGCGTTGCAAACGGCATTTCCGTTCATCGTGATCAGTGTAGGCATTCTGCTCGCCTTTCAGGGCGTGTTGATGATCGTAGCCTATACCGTGCTTGCGGAACGGAAGGTTTTGGGATGGATCCAGGGAAGGATCGGGCCGAACCGCGTTGGTCCCTGGGGCGTACTCCAGCCGTTTGCTGACCTTTTGAAGTTCATCTTCAAAGAAGACCTTGTCCCGGATAAATCGACCAAGTTCATCTACTTTCTGGCGCCGCTGGTCGCTTTGACGTGTGCGCTGCTGCCAATCGTTCTTTACCCGTTTGGCCCGCGCATCGCGGATCCGCTGGGCTGGCTTGTGCCATACACGGCCGGCATTCCGTATGTCGGCGACGCGATGCCTTGGATCGCAGAGCAGGCGATGAACATGCCGCTCACGATCGCTCAGCTCGATGTAGGCGTCCTGTTCATACTCGCGATCACGTCCGTCGGCGTTTACGGCATCGCACTGGCCGGCTGGTCCTCAAACAATAAATATTCGTTGATGGGAGGGCTTCGATCGTCCGCTCAGATGATCTCGTATGAGCTGGCCATGGGGGCATCGATCATCGGTGTTGTGATACTCGCCGGAACGCTCGACCTTAACGGCATCATTCAAGCGCAGTCCGCGGGCCCCTGGTACATGCGGTGGTACATCATCCCGCAGTTCATCGGCTTTATAGTGTTCCTGATCGCGGCGTTTGCTGAGACCAACCGTGTGCCGTTTGACCTGCCGGAGGCGGAAACCGAACTCGTGGCGGGTTTTCACACGGAATACAGTGCACTCAAATTCGCTTTGTTCTTCATGGCCGAGTACGTGAACATGTTCACCGTGTCGGTCCTTTGCACAGTGCTTTTCCTGGGCGGCTGGTATACCCCGGGCATCAGCTATATATTCGAAGTCGGCTCTATCCCTTATGCTCTGGCGAGTCATGTGACGTTCCTATTAAAGATCTTTGGATTCCTATTCCTTTATATCTGGATCCGCGGAACGCTGCCGCGATTCCGATTTGACCAGTTGATGAGTTTTGGATGGAAATTTCTGTTGCCGCTAGCCATAGCCAACGTGATCTTTACTATCGTGATCGTATTTTTTCTGAACGTGTAAGCTCCGGTTCGCCGGAAATGAGTTAAATGGTTTCTTCCGTCATTTTCTTTTTGCTGGCAGGGTTCGCGATAGCGTGTGCCATTTCGCTGGTCTATCACAAGAACCCGCTTTACAGCGCGATCTCGCTGATTGGGGTGTTTATCGCTCTTGCCGGGCTTTATGTGACTTTGGCAGCAACGTTCATCGCTGTGACCCAGATCCTGGTGTACGCGGGCGCCATCATGGTGCTGGTCGTTTTCGTCATCATGCTTCTCAACCTTGACGAAGACAAGCCTCTCAATCGGCTGCGCCACCTTTATGTAATCGGTGCAGGCCTCGGCGTGGCATTACTTGCTCAGACTTTCTTCATTTTTTACGCGGTATTAAAGACACCGAAAACTCCGGCGGAACCCGATCAGCTCGCAGGCAGTCCGATGAGTATCGGACTCGCGATGTACACAGAATATCTATTGCCGGTTGAGATAGTCGGGGTGATGCTGCTTATGGCGATCATTGGTGCCGTGATCCTCGTTCGGAAGATGGAACAGCCGGAGATAGAAGCGTTATCAGAAGACGTATCCGATAAGCGGATCGAATAAAAGATGCAACCAAGCTTAGAAAGCTATCTGGCCCTTTCAGGCATTTTGTTCACTATCGGTGCGGTGGGCGTTATCTACAAGCGCAACGCGATAGGGGTCTTTATGTGCATCGAGCTGATGCTCAATGCAGTTAACCTGACGTTCGTTTCGTTTTCGAGATACTACGGCGATGCCACCGGCCAGTTGTTCGTCTTTATGGTGATGAGCGTCGCTGCTGCGGAAGCCGCGGTCGGCCTTGGCATCATAATCGCATTTTTCCGCAATCGCATTTCGGTTGATGTAGACGACGCGAGTATTTTGAAGTTTTAGCTTCTTGAATGATTGAGAACAACCTACTAAGCGTAATCATTTTCGCTCCGCTCGCCGGTGCTGTGATCAACTGGCTGATCGGCGGCCGGCTGCGGAACGAGTTGTTCAGCAGCATCGTCGCGTGCGGGTCGATCGCGATCTCGACGGTCGTTGCGTTCATGATCGCCTTTGGCATCGGAACGTCGCACGGCGGTGCATTGTTCATCGATCAGCCGGTGCTTTCGCATATCTGGACGTGGATCAACGTCGCGGGATTCCGCGCGGACTTCGCACTCGGCATGGACCCGCTTTCGGGGATCTACGCCTGTTTCATCACTTTCGTCGGCCTGCTCATCCACATCTTTGCGACCGGTTATATGCACGGCGACAAAGGCTTTTATCGCTTCTTCGCCTATCTGAATTTGTTCATGTTCGCGATGCTCACGCTTGTGCTCGCGGATAATTTTCTTTTGATGTTTGTCGGATGGGAAGGTGTGGGACTCTGTTCATACCTGCTTATCGGCTACTACGTAAAGCGCGACGAAGCCCGCGAAGCCGCCAAGAAAGCGTTCGTGATGAACCGCATCGGTGACTGGGGCGTGCTGATGGGGATCTTTCTCATCTTCACGCTGACAGGTTCCATATCGTTCTTTGACAAAGTTGTTGACGGGGAGCAAGTTCAAAGCGTCTTTACTTATGTAGCGACCGCGATGTCCGCAGATCCGTTCACATGGGGTGCGATCTTCGCGGGCGGGCTAACGTCCGTCGGGGTTCTTCTGTTTATCGGAGCGACCGGTAAATCGGCTCAGATACCGCTCCTCACTTGGCTGCCGGATGCGATGGCGGGACCGACGCCGGTGTCCGCTCTCATTCACGCCGCGACAATGGTTACCGCGGGGGTATATCTTGTCGTTCGAGCCAATGCGATCTATCAGTTCGCACCCACTGCGATGTGGATAATCGCGGTTATCGGTGCGGCGACTGCGATTTTTGCCGCGACCATCGCTATCGCACAGAACGACATAAAGAAGGTCCTAGCTTACTCCACCGTTTCGCAGCTCGGGTTTATGTTCCTGGCGGCCGGCGTCGGAGCGTTCGTTGTTGCGATATTTCACGTGATGACGCATGCCTTTTTCAAAGCGCTACTGTTCCTGGGCTCGGGTTCCGTCATTCACGGGATGCATCACGAACAGGACATGCGCCGGATGGGCAACCTAAAGAAATATATGCCGATCACCTTCGCCACGATGGCAACGGGATGGTTGGCGATCGCAGGTATACCGATATTTTCAGGCTTCTTTTCGAAGGATGAGATCCTATATCGCACCTTTTCGGCCGACAAGTATTTTCAAAGTGGAGCATTTCCGGGTAACGAATATCTCTGGATCGTCGCTGTCATCACGGCTGTCCTCACGGCAATTTACATGACCCGGATGATGATCATGACATTTTGGGGGACCGAGAGATGGCGGGAAGTTTCCGCACCCCTGCCGATCATCGACGCTCCCGAAGAGGCTTCACGTGCGGAGGAGAACGCATTCGCGACGGGAGATGTAGCCGATGCACAAGTTCCGCACGACGATCCGCATGCGTTGGAACATCACGACGAGGATCACGACGACGATGACGGTCATCATGCTCTTCCCTCAGATTTTCAGCCGCATGAATCGCCCTGGGTGATGACAATGCCGCTCATCGTGCTTGCGGTGCTATCGACATTTGGCGGGCTGATCGGCGTGCCTTACGCAATGAGTTCACTGCTTGACCTTGGTGACATCAATTATTTCGCGAACATCCTCGGCCCCGTGGTCGCAGGAGCTGCGGCGGCACCGGCCGATGCGAAGTATTTCTTTGCGGCGGCGGCACATTCCGCTGAAGCGATCGCGACCGAACGGTGGCTTGCTGCTCTCTCCACGGTGCTTGCGATCGCCGGTATCGTGATCGGCTTTGCGCTGTTCAAGAATAACCCGCTCCGAAAGATGCCGCGTATCATGGAAGAGAAGTGGCGGCTGGATGAGTTTTACAACGGGTACATTGTGGACCCGCTGACAAATCTTTCGCGGAACGTATTGTGGAAAGGTTTTGATCTCGGCTTCATTGACGGGATAGTCAACGGAATTGGTAGCTTTGTCGCCGAGGTCGGCAACGGGGTACGCCGTGTTCAGGTCGGATACGTGCGAAGCTACGCCGCAGTGATAATTTTCGGTGCGATCGTCGTTGTGGGCTATTTCATTTATTACGGCATTAGGCTGATCGGATAAGGATGAGGCGGATCTTTACGAACATATTCTGCTTGTGTGCGGCAGCTGGGATCTTGTCGATTTCGACACTTGCCCAATCCGTCGTGTCCGGCGATTACGATAGCCTTAGGCTTGCAGCAGATAGCGACGGGGTGCTAACAGGTTATTTTCGCGAGACAACGGGTCAAGACGAGAAAGGGAATCCGCGGTTCACTTGCACCTTCATACTGCGAGGCGAACGAGTTGGGGACGGATTGTACAAGGTGCATACCTGGCATCCCGAATGGCCGGATGAGGTGATCGAGGGTGAACTAGTCCCGGTTGCATCCGAGGGCAGACGATCAGTCAAGCTCAAGCTTTTTGGCGAGCACGGCGGCTGTTGGAATGTTGCCCCGATGTTAAAAGATGAAGAGGGCGTCGATTTTGATCTGACGGAAGAAAGAAAGTGGATGGCTGTTCGGATGGTTTCGGCCGATCGCTCGTACTTTCATTCGTCGGCAGATGCTAAGGCAAAGCAGAAAGCTTACGTCGTTAAGAACGACCCAGTGGCAATCTACGCAACTAATGGGCAGTGGGTCGACGCTGAGTTTCTAGGCGACAGCGGTCGACGCACACGGGGATGGATCCTTACCGCGACTTTGCACGCTGATCGGCCGTGATGATCATCAATAGAAATGGACCTTATTAACGAAAATTTGTTGACTCTGCTGATACTGCTTCCGGTGGTCGGATCGCTTGCGCTCATCGGCCACCAGATGTTTTGGAAGCAGGAAGAGCATCTTAAATGGGTCACCCTGATCATCACTCTGGCTATTTTTCTGCTTTCGCTGCTCCTTTTAACAGGCTCGTCAACCGCATCGTCGGCGGGGTTTTTCTTCGAGCAGAACGTTCCGTGGATACAGGCGATTAACACAAATTATCACGTCGGCGTTGACGGCCTGAGCCTTTGGCTCGTAATCCTGACCACGTTCATAATGCCGATCGCCGTCCTTTCGACGTGGCACGCGGTCGAGAAAAGGCCGCTGGCTTTTTACGTGTTCCTGCTGCTATTGCAGAGTGCGATGATCGGCGTTTTTGTCTCACTCGATCTGCTGGTGTTTTATCTGTTTTTTGAAGCTTCGCTCGTGCCGATGTTCTTTCTGATCGGTATTTGGGGTGGTTCAAATCGCATCTACGCTGCGGTCAAGTTTTTCATCTTTACGGCCTTCGGCAGCTTACTAATGCTTGCGGCCATCATCAGCCTATATTATCTCCATTTGCAGGCGACCGACGTAGGATCGTTCGATTTCGTCACGATCCTTAACTCGCTTCAAACTGGGGCCCTGTCTTTTGCACCGCAGACCGGGATGCTTCTGTTCCTCGCATTTGCTCTGGCATTTGCTATCAAGGTCCCGCTTTTCCCCTTCCATACGTGGCTGCCGGATGCACATACCGAAGCCCCGACGGCGGGATCCGTCATCCTTGCCGCCGTTCTGCTCAAGATGGGCACCTACGGTCTGATGCGGTTCAATTTCCCGCTGTTCCCGGAGGCGAGCCGCGAACTTGCTTGGATATTCATAATTCTTGCAATTGTCGGCATCATCTACGGTGCTTTGGTGGCGATGGTGCAGCCTGACATCAAGCGTCTTGTCGCATATTCATCCGTCGCTCACATGGGCTTTGTCATCCTGGGAATGTTCTCTTTCACCGAGTGGGGGATGCAGGGAGCGCTTTACCAGATGCTGAATCACGGCATCTCGACCGGAGCTCTGTTCCTGCTCGTCGGGTTCATATATGAACGCCGGCACACACGCGAGATCAGCGAGTTCGGCGGCCTTGCTAACGTGATGCCGCTATACGCGACGTTTTTCGTGATCACGGCGATGTCGTCTATCGGTCTACCGTTCCTTAACGGCTTCGTGGGCGAGTTCCTGATCATGGTCGGAATGTGGAAATCGACCGTGCTAGGAATCACCGCGACTGTTAACTGGAACTACATAGCGACAATGGTGGCCGGAACTGGCGTCATCTTCGCTGCTGTATATTTACTGTGGATGATCCAGCGTGTTTTCTTCGGCAAAGTTACGAATGACAAGAACCGACTGCTGGCTGATCTCAGCTACCGAGAGATCGGGTTGATGATCCCGCTGCTGTTCTTGATGGTTTTCATGGGCGTCTATCCCAAACCGTTCCTCGACCGCTCGCGCGAATCGGTGGTCGCGATACAGGAACGCGTCGTGCGCCAGGCGGGCGGTACGATAGAACAGGCAAGCGTTGAGCAGAAATGATCCGCTGCCCGGATAAGGTCTTTAGACTTTGAGCTTTATGCAACTGGCTGATCCAAACGTAAATATTCCGATCATTTTACCCGAGCTGATCGTGGCCGTCGCGGGTGTCGTCGTAATGCTTTACGACTGTTTCTTTCCGAAAAACCGCAACGTCACCGGAACGCTGTCTCTCATCGGTTTGGCTGTCGCTGCTGTGTTTCTCGGAATGATGTGGTCGGTCGAGAGTGGTGTCCCCGCTAGCGCGTGGGGCGGGATGATAGTACACGACAGCCTGCGGATGAGCTTCTCATTCGTCTTCCTACTCGTTTCTGCCCTCACTATTCTGATATCGACGATCTGGGTCGAAAGGGAAGACGTGCCCGCAGGCGAATATCACGCGCTACTCCTTTTTGCCACCTTCGGCATGATGCTGATGGCGTCGGGCAACGACCTCGTCGTGATCTTTCTGGGACTGGAAACATTGTCGATCGCTACATACGTCATGGCGGGCCTGCGAAAGTCGGACCTCCGATCTAACGAATCGTCGATGAAGTACTTCATCCTCGGTTCGCTCGCGTCCGCATTCCTGCTTTACGGGATGGCGTTGACTTACGGTGCGACGGGTTCAACGAACCTTACTGAGATCGCCGCGCGTGTTGCGGATCCGAACTTCCCGGCGCTTCTGCTTGCCGGCGGTGCGATGATGCTCGTCGGATTTGGATTTAAGATCGCCGCCGCACCTTTCCATGTTTGGACACCTGATGTTTATGAGGGGGCCCCGTCTCCCATCACAGGGTTCATGGCTACGGGGCCGAAGGCCGCTGCCTTTGCTTCGCTAATTCGAGTATTCATTCTCGGATTCCCGATCGCCGCCGGGGCACAGGCTGCGGGATATCTTCAGGAATCGTGGATCACGGCTGTCTCGGTAATGGCGATCCTTACCATGACCGTCGGCAACGTGGCTGCGATCATGCAGGATAACGTGAAGCGGATGCTTGCGTATTCGTCGATCTCGCATGCAGGTTACGCCCTCGTGGGTTTTCTGGGGGCCGGAATGGCGGTGTCGGCAGGGGCTCGTGATGTCGCGGTCGCCGCCGTCTCGTTTTATTTGCTCACCTATGCCATCACAAATCTCGGGGCGTTCGCGATTATCACCCTGCTCGGTCAGCGGAACGATCGACGTACCGACTTTGAAGATTTCAACGGCATTGGCTTCAGGTCACCACTTCTTTCGTTTTCACTTTCGCTATTTATGCTCAGTCTTCTGGGGCTGCCGTTAACGGCCGGATTCATCGGCAAGGTCCTGGTTTTCCGCCCCGCGCTTGAGGCAGGGAACACGCTTTTGACGATCGTGGTCGTTGCGGCTGTGATCAATACAGCGATCTCCGCCTATTATTACCTCCGGCTGATCGTGGTGATGTTCTTCAAGGACCGAACGACCGAGTGGCCCGTGCCGCGGCTTACTCCTGCATTTTCTGCGGTATTGATCATCACTGTGCTCGGCGTCTTTTATCTCGGTATCTTTGGCAACGCCGTCATCGACAAGTTCGCAAAGTCGCCTGTTGCAGTCGAAGCAGCCATCCGATAGCGCGTGCCGCGCCCAAATATGAAAGCCGTAGTCGAGATCCGCGACGAATTGGGGGATGGGTGGTTACCTTATCTTTACGAGTCCAAGGTTCGCTCTATCCGAACGCGGTCTTATTCTCTGAACGTTCCGCAGCGCGAGAATTTTCCTTCGATCATGTCCACGCTTTTGGGCATCGAGCTAAAGGTGGGACGGCGGCGATTCCAATGTCCGGATATGGCGACTGCTCGCTTTCTATACGTTTTCGCTCGGCTGGGGTGCCAACAAGTAGCGGTTCCATATGATATAACAAAGATATCTGGCCTGGCCGATGAGTTCGAGGGATCTTGGATGCGGATGATCGAAAACCTCGACCGGGGCACGCAACGCAGCTCGCCCCAGACAAAAGGTCGCATACGAGCAGCACTTCTGAGGATGGCGAGGGAAGAGGTAGAAAAGATCGGAGCCGGCGAGCTGATGCCGCTGTTCAACAGATCTACCAAGCAAAGGGACGCGTAGTAAGTTCATCTTAGTTTTTCGGTTGGAAAGGTTTATCCGATCTGTTCAATATGTTTGATGCAGTAGTAAAAGGCACGGTCTCAGAGGAACTTCCGTTTCCGTACAATAAACGGTCTTATTGCCGTTATGAGCCGATCGAAAAGACGATCGAACACGCTCGTGTGTTGATCGTAAACAGCCTTCTGCGCTATGAATCCGACCTGTCCGAGCTTGCATCGCAGGACTGGGGTGGAGAGCTCCAATCAAGACTTGCTTTTGAGCGAAAGGTGTCAGGCATGGCCTGCGACAATATCGCGCAGAATGTAAAGCGTCTGGTGAAAACGCCCAAGTCTCTGTCTGTTCATCTCTCAGAGATCGCGGACGCTGTCGAGGACTACAGCCCCGACGCGATCGTGATGAGCGGTACTTTTAGTGACTTCGATTACTATAACCCCGCCCATCTCGAGCGTTTCGGTGAATTTATTAGAACGACGAAGGTTCCCGTACTAGCGATTTGCGGCTCACATCAGCTGGTGGGTTCTTCATTCGGTGCCGGCCTCAAGACACTTGACGGGCTTGAGCTGCATGAGAAACGCGAAGACCGCCTGGTTGAATACCAGTATCGCTTCGTAAAGATCGTGAATCCGCAGGATCCGATATTCTTTGGTATTGACGATCAGATGTCCGGCGTATGGCAGGACTACACTAAAGAGGACGATATCCTCCGTGTCTGGCAAAACCACGGTGTCCAGGTCGACGGCGTGCCCGAAGGTTTCGAACTGCTCGCGACCTCTTACCTCTGTCGTAACCAGATGATGGTCAAACGCAGCGAAGGGCAGATGATATATTGCGTCCAATTTCATCTCGAAAAATCGTTCGAAGATTGGAACAAAAACCCGACCCGGTGGGAGCACCCCAACGAATCCCGCGACGGCCGGATCCTTTTCGAAAACTTCCTCAAGCTTGCTCTCACACATAAAAACAGGTCTCCGAATTAACGAAGACCTGTTTGGTTTAGCTGAGGCCCGGCTACTTTTCTACAACACCCAGGACGTTATTACTTATCGCTCCAAGGCCGCTGTTTTGATTATCCGAGTTGTATTGAATGGTCGAATTACCACCGCCGCTTGTATTCCATTGCGGTGCAAGGAAATTCGCGGTACTGAGCGGGTCAGTGTTGCCGGATATAGTGCTGTGCAGGTACGGCGCAACCACGATATTGCCTCGAATGACGCCGTTACCTCCGCCGCTTCTCAACACGCCCTCGGAACCTGTCACGATTATTAAACCGTTCCAATCGAAGTTGCCGTGAAGCGTGAGTTTCCCGGTCACGACCAATATTCCGCCTCCAGCGATCGGGCCTAAGGTGCAATCGCCATCACAAAAGGTTATACCCGTGCCCGTCTCGTTATTACCCCAACTCGTCGGGTTCGTGTTCGTGAAAACCCGTCCGGTGGAATTTGTCGGATCATACGAATTCAATGCCGTTTGATGAAGAGATTTGACCGTAGCGTCAAGTGATGAGGGCGACTGCAGCCAAGGCGGAACCTCAGATGCAACGTTGGCCGGGGTTCCTACCACTGTGTTATCTATTTTATTGCCGAACCCGTCGATTACGGTGTCAAGATTTGGATCTTCGCACCCCGTGAAGCCGCATGTCGGCGGATATGCAGTTCCCACAGGGGGGATAATATCCGTGGAGCCGGTGGCGAGGTCGACGCCTGAATAAAGCATTGCGTTCGAGTTGCCCGGATCAAACGTGAACGTCCCGTTAGATGCCGAGGGTGGCCCGACCATAGTGAGAGTTGCCGGGGCTCCAAGCCCGTTAAAATAGTTATTCTGGATTATCGCCTCAAGCGTTTTTCTCGAACCGCGCGGGCCGTAGCCAGTCGAAACGATGCGGACGCGTGCCGGTTCCGGCGGGGAGATCGTCCCGTGAAGTTTGTTAACGAAGCCCGCCGAATTTCCGCTTAACCTCGCCCGATAGCCGATAGGAGGATTATTGTAATCCATGTACATACTGGCTGTGGGGGTAGCGGTCCACGCAGGGTACTCGGCACCGTAGCTCGATGCGAAATCCAAGCTGAAATCGCTTCCGCGGAGGTTATAGGTCTTAGAGTCGAAAATCACATTTGGAATATACGGAGCGGTATCGACCGGCAGGATATATCCGCGAATCATTCGAGTCGCAGGAAAGGGAACCGTCATGTGTACTGCGATCTCAAATCGGATCAGCCGTGTAACCGCAGCGCCGCCGGACGATCCGAGCGTGACGACGAACTTGCCAAAATCCGTCGGCTGCACCGTATCTGCCGGAACATTCAGATTTGAAACGACGGTCGGCTGATACGCGATCCGAGTGAAGTTTGCACCCGAGCCGAATGTGATCTGCTGATTATTACCAAGATCATAGTCAAAGAATTTGCCTTGAGTAACGTACGAGATATACGAACCGGTATTGTCCGGGTCTGAGATCGAAAGATCGAAGGCGTTGTAGTTTGCCGGGTTTCCTAGAACCACGACGCGATCCGTGGCAGCGGCGCCTGAATAGCTCAAAACACGTGATAGCCTCGGATTTGTGCTCGCGTCGGCGGCAGAGTTCGATGTACTCATGCCGACGATCTTTGCGAAAGAGATCTGATTCAGTTTGTGGCTTTCGTAAACTGGCTGGCCGCCCTCCGTGGTTACATAAAGTGGATTCGGTTTTACGCGGCAGCCGTTGTTTCCCGCTCCTGATATGGCGGGAGTACACTTGTAGCGCAGTACGTCAACGACGGCCTGAATACCATTTTCTGCGGCGTTGTAAGCCTGCTGTTCAGCAGTGGCGTCGGTAAAGTTCCAAGAGTTTACCGACGTCGCCAGGATCAAACTTACGGAAAGGGCAAGGACGAGCGCCGAGATCAGCAGCGCCATGATTAGTGCCGCACCCTTTTCGCCATCGCGTTGATTTAGAACCTTCTTCATAACTTCCTCCAAACTAACCGGCCAGATCAATACTGCCGAAGCATGTAATTCGAGTTTCGCAGTGTCACATCGGATGAGAACGAAACGACCTCGTTAATGGCTTGTCCGGGAACTGGTTCGAGTTCGACCAGCACGGTAATACGAACGCGACCGGTTGCCGATGTGGGTGTCGCACTCGGGGTCACCGTCGAACTGCTAGACGTATAGTTGAAATACTGGAATGTCACGTTACTGATCCGGTTAACCACCACTGACGATGCGGGCGTTCCCGAGGGTGCGTTGAAGTCATAGCGTACGATCGATCTTGTCGACGGATCGAAGAAGAACGTCACATCCTCACCTGACTCATTCGTCGCCAGAACGGTCGAACCGACTGGAAGGGAATAGTCACCTACGTTGTCAAAATTTGATCGGACCCGGATCTGCTGGCTGTTCGAGTCCGCAATGACAATGCCATTACTGGGTGTTTGCGTGATTGCATCCATGTAGATGCCGAATCCCGCATTGCCAATTTCTCGGGACATCAGATTGAGGGCAGCCTGAGCTGACACCAGTGCGTCTGCTTTACGTGTTTCACGCTGGTTCACACCGGTCGCCCGGAAGACGACGGATGACATTACGCCGAGTAGCATCAATGTGATGGTCATTCCGATCATCAATTCGAGTAACGAGAAACCTTGAGCGGATCTTAAATTTGATTGTTGCATATCAATTTCCCATCGAACGGCGAATCACCACACGTGCCGGCACCGCGGTTTGCCATCCCGGAGTTTTACTGGCGAGTACCACTTCTACAGTGATTTCCTTGATTTGCGCGGTGGGGACAATGTCGTAAGTTCCCGGCCCGTTGAAGGGGTTATCGTCGACCCATGTTTTAATAGAAAAACTCCCGCCATTTGCCGTATTAACGAAACACTCAGGCTTCTCTCCCCCCGAGATGTCCCGTGAAGCATCGCTTCGGCAATCTCCGTTTCCCGGAGGGGGGAATGCATCGGCCCCCGACGGCGTGAACTTAGCTGCCCGAAGCAACTCGACCTCTCGTTGAAGCAATGCGAGGGCCTGAGCGCGTGACGCATTTCCGGCGTTGTAAAGGACCGAATAGTTGATCGCTTGAAGGGCACCTAAGAGCGATATGGTCATGATCAGCATCGCCACGATGGTCTCGAGAAGGGTGAACCCAGCGGATTCGCATGATGCGTTTATGGTTATATCTTCTTTCATATCAGTTATTCACCGCACTACTTGCACTGCCCGTTATTCTGAATGAAGTAAGGTGGGTTGCAGCTACATGTCGGCGGATTGCCGGGTTTTTGATTTTTCGTGCATGCCGGAAGTGGCGTTGGCTCCGGCGTTGCGGTCGGAGTCGGGCCTGGGGTTCCCGTCGGCGTCGCGGTCGGTTCCGGTGTCGGGGTTGGCGACCCGCTCGGTGTTCCTGCAGGGGTCGGAATCGGCGACGGCGTTGGCGGCGTGCCGGTCCAAACGGCAAGATGCTCGTTGACGCCGTAAGTCATATCAACGATTGATACATCCGGATCGTCAAACTCGGGTTCGTCCTCGCCGCCAAGCAACAAAGCCACTGTTCCGGTCGGTGACACGTATATAGAAGTTGAGTTCGTCGCGTTACGCGTGGAGCACGGAAGCTCACAGAAGTGGGTCGGGGTCGTCGCAACCGTTGTTGCTCCGCATGGTCCGGATGATGATCCGCCGCGCATATCGAAACGAATGACGATCGGGAAAACGAGCGGGGTGTCATCCACAACTCTCACGGGACTCGAATCAAAATTTACAGTTCTTGCCTCGGCGTCGGGCTGCAGCGTGCCGTCTTGGTTGGAATCGGTCAGATAGCGGAACGACGTAGCGCTCAAGATCTCGACACGAGACATATCTTCGCAGGTCGACGGCCGGCGTTTCAGTGAATCGAAACGAGCACGTTCGAGCGCGACCTTGAATTCTTTGGCTATGGCCTGCCTTCGAAGATTTTCGGAAGACCTGCCAAGGGCCATGAGCGCAAATGTCACTAGAACGCCTAGCACTACTAACACGACGAGCAGCTCGATAAGCGAGAAACCTGCAGTTCTCTGTTGCTGGATTAATTTCTTCATAAGACAGATACGTTCAGCGAAGGAGTGGATGAACTTTCTCTCTGGACCGAGAGGTAGGAAGTCACAGAATGTTATAGCACGAAAAGCTTAAAAATGTCAAACATAATGCAAATATGTTTAACAATGCAAGGCGCGTTTACCTCTCCAAGGAGAAGAAACAGAGATTAGGGGTAGATTTCCAGCAAGCGGGCGCTAAATGCTTTAGTCAAAGCACTTCTCAGGGACGTTTTCGAGCGTGTTGATGATCAGGCGATCCACGACAGCGTTAAAATCTCCACCGCTTTCCTCGAAAACCTGAAGTTGTTCATCGGCCGAAGTGCCGCGTTCCAGAATGGTGTGGATGTGTTCGATCTCCGCCCGCGAATCGAGGTTGTCAACGACATCGTCGACAAAATCCAGCAGCTCCCGGATGAGGTCACGTGCGGGAACCTCTTTTTGCTTGCCGAGATCCAAAAGCTTACCGTCCAAGCCATACCGGACCGCCCGCCATTTATTCTCTTGGATCAACCGCCGGTGATAGAGCCGGAACCCGAGGTTCTTTTCAATGAGTACGGTCAGCTTGGCAACGATTGCTTGGAAAAGGGCAGCCACCGCGATGGTGTCATCGACGCGAGTCGGGATGTCGCACACGCGGAATTCGAGCGTAGGGAAGGTCCCGTGGGGCCGAACGTCCCACCATATCTTGCTGCTGTCCTGAATGCAGCTCATCTTCACCAGCAGATCGATGTAGCTCTGATACTGTTGGTACGATTCGAAATGATCGGGTATGTCTGTGCGGGGAAATTTTTTGAACACCTCTGAACGGTACGACTTGAGTCCGGTGTTAAATCCGAGCCAGAAGGGTGACGAGGTCGTCATCGCCAACACGTGCGGAAGAAAGTACCTGGCCGCGTTCATAATATGGATTCGGCGATCGAGATTCTCGATGCCGACATGCACATGAACGCCGAAAATCAGCAGCGACCGGGCTACCATCTGCAGCTCGTCGATCAGCAGTCGATAGCGGTCGCCGTCATAGATCTCCTGCTCGGACCATTTAGAGAAGGGATGAGTTGAGGCGGCAACGATCTCCATGCCCTGCTTCCGCGCAAGCCCCGAAATGATGCAGCGGAGTTTCGTGATGTCCTCGCGAGCCTCTTTTATGTTCGCGCATACGCCCGTGCCCACTTCGATCATAGACTGGATCATCTCAGGCTTGACCTTTTCCCCGAGCAGCAATTTGCCCTCGGCCAATATTTGGGCCACGTGCGATTTGAGTTCACGCGTGTTGGGGTCGACGATCTGGAACTCTTCTTCAATGCCGAGCGTAAATTGTTCGAACATATATCCCTGCTTTCCCTCTATTGTGTTGCTTATTCGGTGACTTCGGGCGACATCTCTCCGCGTTCCGATGCAAGGCAATATTAGCGTATTTCGCTATCTATATATAGATTCCCCATAAGAATTTTTAACATTTTGTCATCCTCCTCACCGCTCTGCTGCCTCTTGTGCGATCCGCAGAAATTCGGCAGCGGCATGCGAAAGGACGGAATTTCGTCTGTAAACAATATGAAGGGTCCTTTCGAGTTTTAATTCCTTGACCGATAGGCCGACTAGCCGACCGTCCGCGATCTCTGACCGGGCCGTAAGCCTCGGAACCAAAGCAATCCCGACCCCGCGAATCACTAAACGCTTGATAGCTTCGAGTGACGGAAGTTCCACCGCAATATTCAACGGCGTTCCGAACTCCTCGAAAGTTTCGATAACTTTCTGGCGATACGGAGATTTTGCGTTGTGAGCAATGAAAACCTCGTTGCCCAGCTCCGTTATTGTCACCGATTTCTGGTCTGCTAAACGGTGCTTCGGCGAGACCACAAGAACTAGGTCGTCTGTCACCACCGGGATCGACCGCAGTGCAGTCTCGGCAGGCTTGAACGACAACACACCCAATTCCACTTCGCGCGCGGTTATCTCTTTCGGGATCCGGCTTGCGACCCCTCGGTGAACCTCGATCTTTATTTCAGGATGAAGCTCGCGAAATTCTTGAATGATCGGCAAAAGATAAAAGACCGTGTGTTCGTTCGCGGATATCGTGATCTTGCCCTTGTGCAGTCCGCGGAGTTCTTTGACCGCGAGCGTTGCAGAGTGTCGCAGATTCAACATCTGCTTCGCGTATTCCACCAAAATTTGGCCGGCGGGCGTGAGCGTGCCGTCTTTTGAGGAACGGTCAAAGAGCTTCTCACCCAAATCGTTTTCTAACCGATGGATAGCCTGGCTGACTGCGGGCTGAGTGCGGTCGAGGACCTCTGCTGCCCTCGAAAAACTTCTCTCATTTGCGACCGCTACCAAAACCTCAAGTTGATTGATATCCATAGAAATTGCGAAGGGACCTACCTGAAAATGATGTGAGTATAACTCGATATTATACTACATGTGGTTTCATAATCCGCGCAGTTTGGCACGAGCCAGTTGGCGCCATCGCGGATGCCAAGATGTTTGACACGTTTATACGCGCAGGCTACCATAATCATCGTGCAAATCACTTAGCCTTAGTTAGTTTTCTTTCGCCAAAAGATATAAAATACAGGGGTTTCACAATTTATGCCGCTGTCGGCTGAAAGTTATGGGTTTTTCGACGATCGCAATTCACGCCGGTAATGAGCCTGACCCCACCACAGGAGCCGTGAGTGTCCCCATTTATCAGACTTCGACCTATGCGCAGGACGCTCTCGGCCAGCATAAGGGGTTCGAATACGCACGAACTCAGAACCCGACCCGGTCCGCGCTTGAGCGTAATATAGCCGCGCTCGAAGGAGCTAAGTTCGGATTTGCGTTCGCGTCCGGAATGTCGGCAACCGATGCGGTTCTTAAGCTTGTCAAGGCTGGCGAGCACGTACTCCTCGGCGACAACACGTACGGGGGAACCTTTCGGCTCTTTAGTAAGGTACTGTCGAATTACGGAGTATTATTCGATCTCGTCGACACATCAGATCTGAACGCCGTTGAGAGTGCGTTCAAATCGAATACGAAAATGCTTTTTGTCGAAACTCCGACCAATCCCGTCATGACCGTAACGGATTTGAGGGGAGTGTCGGAACTCGCACATGCGCGCGGTGTTAAAGTCGTTTGCGACAACACGTTCATGTCGCCCTACTTTCAGCAGCCGCTAAGTCTGGGCGTGGACATTGTTGTTCACTCGACGACAAAATATCTAAACGGACACTCTGACAGCATCGGCGGATTTGTCGCGCTCAGCGATGAGAAGGATGCCGAGTGGATCGGTTTCATTCAGAACAGCGTTGGAGCAATTCTCTCGCCGTTCGATTCCTTTCTAGTACTCCGAGGCACAAAAACTTTGGCCGTCCGGATGGAAGCGCACGATAAGAACGGGCGGGCGGTCGCGAATTTTCTCGCGGAGCACCCAAAGATCGAAAAGGTTTACTACCCGGGACTGGCGTCGCACCCTCAGCATGAACTCGCTAAATCTCAACAAACGGGCTTTGGCGGAATGGTTGCGTTTGAGACGGGGTCGCTTGAGAGTGCAAAAAAGGTTTTGGAGGGCGTCAAACTTTGTACCTTGGGCGAGAGCCTCGGCGGGGTTGAATCGCTGATCTCACATCCCGCGACCATGACTCACGCATCGGTTCCCGAAGAGACGCGAAATCGGCTGGGGATCACAGACGGGCTTGTACGTATCTCCGTCGGAATAGAAGACGTCGACGATATCATCGCAGACCTCGATCAGGCGCTTAGCTAGTAAGTTTTGATTGGAGACGACGATTTGACCGTTTAAGCACAGGTCGAGCGGCTACTACATATGATGAATGTCGAAATTCACGCAACCACTCACGTCGGCCGGGTCCGGCGCGGCAATGAGGATAACTATCTTCTGTTGAACGTGTCGCGAAATCGGGCGTGGACCAGTAGAGAGGACGACGGGGAATTCGTCATTGAGACCCAAAAGTTTGAGATAGATGATAACGGTGTGGTCCTAGCCGTATCGGATGGGATGGGCGGAGCCCAGGCAGGCGAGGTCGCCAGCAAAATGGCAGTCGAAAGTGTCAGCGAAAAGCTTCTCAGTGAAGATGTCGAAGAAACGCTGACTCCCGAGGCTTACGACTATCATCTGATCGCAAAACTTTATAACGCTACCGTTTACGCAAACTATCTCGTTCATCAGAAAGGTCGCAGTGACGCCGCGTTTCAGGGTATGGGTGCCACTTTTACGGCTATAGGTATAACGCCGAGAGGCGTCGACGTTGTGCAGGTGGGCGACAGCCGGGCGTATCTGGTTAGGAACGGCAAGATCTATCAAATCACGAAAGATCAGTCCCTGGTGCAGCAGTTAATTGACGCCCAGCAGATCTCGCCCGAAGAGGCAGAAACGCACACGCTCAAGAACGTGATCCTTCAGGCTCTTGGTGCTCAGAACGAGATCTATCCGGTTTCCGCTCGGCTAACGCCTAGCAGAAACGACGTGCTCATCTTGTGCAGCGATGGCCTGTCGAATAAAGTCACCGCGGCCAGTCTTCAGCGGATCATCGTCGACAATTTTGACAAGTTGGAAATGGCGTGTGCTGAGATGGTCAAAGAGGCGAACGCTAACGGCGGTGAGGATAACATCACCGTGGTTGTGGCTAAGGTGTCCGGAGAAGGGCTCGCAGAAGCCGAAGGTGATGAAGTTCAACTAGAGATAGTTGATCTCGGAAACATTCACGACACTGCAGATCAAGATACGGCTGAGATCGTTGATTGATCAATCCTGCTGCCAGCCCGGCAACGCTTTTTCGGCTTTACGAACGTAGATTGACGACCCACGGACTTCCACGACCTCGACTTTTTCACCCGCGGTCAGTAAGCTTTCACCGTCAATTGGGAACGCCGTCCATTCAGAACCGTAAACACGCACCGCAGCCTCTTTCAACGAGCCCTTGCTGTCGATCGTTACAGTGCCGATCTGCCCAGGCAACGACTCGACGCCCATCTTCACGTCACTCCCCCGGCTCCAGAGATAGTCCGAAAAGATCGTGCGTGACATCACCGTAAGAGCCATCGAGATCACTGCGAACACCGCGAACTGAACAACAAGACCGAACCCGAGCATTCCCGCGACGGCCGCGCCTAAAGCTCCGATCCCGAACCAGAAAAGCACAAAACCAAAAGTGAATATCTCAGCAATTATCAGGCTGACGCCGAGCACTAACCACAATATCCAAGCAAGCTGATCAAATTGCATAGGACGATGTTCCCCAGCCAATAATATCACAGGAGGACGTCACCATAGTTCGATGTGTGCCTCTAATCTGAGGAAGGCCGGGTCGAGATGAAACTCCTTCAGCAGTTCAGCCAGATCCAAATCTTGGTACTGGGGACGGGAGTCGAACCCGTACGCCCCTAAGGGCACAGGATTTTAAGTCCTGGGCGTCTACCAATTCCGCCACCCCAGCACGCAAATCGAGATTAGCATACAAGATTTAGAAGGCAAAGACCGTTGCCTGGGCCCGAACCATGTCATGCTAAGCGATCCGCACGAGGGTAATATTTCCCCATATTCGCAAGCTTGGCTGGGACGTACGCCCAGAATCCGGTCCCTTGCAATGAGAAGATCCTTTTGAATAGAGCAAAATTGCGACTCGCTCGTTGGAACGCTGCTTGCACTCAAGAGGTGAGCCGCGACTGCGAGACAAACCTATATGCCCCACACCGCTGATTTTTTCAGAGCGATACTAAACTCGATGACCGAGCAAATAGTAGTTATTGATAGCGCTGGTGCGATCAAGTTCATCAACGATGCCTGGATCGACTTCGGGCTACGAAATAACTGCCGGATGCGTTCCGATAAATGGCGTTCGGTTAATTACCTGCACGTGTGCGACGCATCGAGGGGGAAAGGTGCCGCCTCCGGCCACGCTGTGGCCGCTGGTATTAGAAGTGTTATCGCGGGGTCGGTTCCGGAGTTTGCCGTGGAGTATCCCTGTCACAGCCCCGCGGAACGCCGTTGGTTCATGATGTCGGTCACCTCTCTAGCACTGGACGAGGGTCCGTACTTCGCGATCTCACATAAGAATATAACGGCTCGGAAAGAGGCGGAGGAGAAGGTCGCTCAGCTGTCGTTGACCGATGCTTTAACCGAGCTTCCGAATCGGCGTCATTTCGATCAGTTTCTTGAGTCTGAATGGAAAAGGTGCCATCGGCTCGGGCTGCCGATCTCGATCGCACTGCTCGATATCGACCACTTTAAGCTGTTCAACGACCACTATGGACACCAGGCCGGTGATGATTGTCTTGCCGCTGTCGGTACGACCCTGAAAAAGGCCCGACGGCGTCCTAGCGATATTTTTGCCCGTTATGGAGGCGAAGAATTCGTACTTGTTTTCGGCAATGCAACCAGCGAGCAGGCGATGGAGCCGATCGATCGAATAGTAAATGAGATTCGCCGGCTGAAAATACGCAACGCAATGTCCCCGACTGACGAGCATCTCACGGTTAGCATCGGACTCGCCACGGTTGTGCCGCAGGATCCCTTCGGTGCTGAAAAGCTCATTGCGATGTCCGACAAGAGCCTCTATGATGCAAAGCATGAGGGCAGGAACCGTATATCCGTATCCTCCGAACGTCGAAGCGCGGCAGTGCCGGTCGCGACGATCTTTTGATGGTTTCCTTAAGATGGTATGGAAGTTGCACGTTAACCGTTCTGGGACGTGTACTATGAATAAGAAACTATTGTCTGCACTGCTTTTCTCTTTGTTTATCGGGGTACTAGGCATTGCTCCGCCCGCGGAAGCCCAAAACCGAAACGTAGTTCGTGAAGCACAACGTATAACGGGGGACCGATTTACGGTTACAACCCGAACTCCACGGGGCGTGCAGATCCACGCCGTCCGCCGCCCGTCAGCGGCCATGATGAACGCGATCGATCGTGGGTTGACAGATTTGTTTGCGGTCGCACGCAAGCATCGTTATAGTCGAGGACTGAACTATTCCGATTACACCATCTTCATAGGTAATGCGGATCGAACGCGCGACGCCGCCGGAAATTATTCTCCAGATATCGCGGTCGGTGCGGGGCAATATCGCGGATCGGTCTACGATCAGGGCGGTTATATCTATGCCGCCGGCATGATCATCTCGAATCAGCCGATGGCCTTTGTCATCGCAGATCACGCAGGCGATGTGAGCCGAGTTGCGGACTTGGTGCGGTTTGAGGGAGAGCACCTCGTGCTATATCACAACGACCGACGACGCTATCAGCAAACGGCCGACCATAGCAGCGGCGGATCCCATCCGATCTTGCAGTAGATGCCGCCCGATATCGTATAGGAGATATCCGATATTGTTTAGCTGATTCGTCGTTGACCGGGACAACGGACATGGAAGCCCGAAATAACGGCACTTCAGATTCTAGGCCGCAGGCTGAGAAGATGGCACGGCCATTGCAAAATAGAAAACTGTAACGAATTTGGTCGGCAAAGCAATTTGCCGGTCATATGAAAAAGCCCGATGTGAAGGGGAGAGCGCATCGGGTTTTTTCGTTTAAACCCGCCGTCCGCCGCGAACAGCGGTTTTTGCCGTTTCCTGCCATATGTGACAGAATATCGTTTTTAATTCTAAACATTTATCAAAAAGGAAGGATAAAAAATGGCTGGAAGACATAAGGTTACCGTCGTCGGCGCCGGAAACGTGGGCGCCACGGCGGCTCATTGGATCGCGAGCAAAGAGCTCGCGGACGTCGTATTAGTTGATATTGTTGAAGGGACGCCACAGGGCAAGTCGCTCGACCTTGCACAAGCGGCCCCCATCGATGGGTTCGATGTGAAATTGGTCGGTGCAAATTCTTACGAAGAGACCGCAGGTTCTGACATCGTTATCATCACTGCCGGCCTGCCGCGTAAGCCCGGTATGAGCCGAGACGATCTGCTCAAGACCAACTCTGACATTGTGGGTCAGGTCACGGCTGAGGTCGCGAAATATTCGCCGGAGAGTTTCATTATCGTTGTTTCGAACCCGCTGGATGCGATGACGCAGGTTGCGTTTCGCAAGTCAGGATTTCCGAAGAACCGGGTAATGGGGATGGCCGGTGTCTTGGATTCGGCACGTATGCGATGTTTTCTTGCAGAGGCGTTGAATGTGTCGGTTGAGAACGTGACCGCATTCGTGCTCGGTGGGCATGGTGACACCATGGTGCCGCTGCCGCGATATTCGACTTGTGCCGGTATTCCTGTAACCGAATTGCTGCCGAAGGATCAGCTCGATGCCATCATCGAACGGACGGCGAACGGCGGAGCCGAGATCGTTGGGCTGCTCAAGACAGGTTCAGCGTACTATGCCCCGAGCCTGGGCGCGGTCGAGATGGCGGAGGCGATCCTTAAAGATAAGAAGAAGATCCTGCCGTGTGCGGTCTTTCTTGAAGGCGAATACGGCATTAACAACCTCTTCGTGGGCGTGCCGGTAAAGCTTGGCAAGAACGGCGTCGAGCAGATCATCGAGATCAGCCTCACCAATGACGAGCGTGCTGCGCTGCAAAAGAGTGCTGCTTCAGTTCAGGAACTGGTCGACATCCTCGAGATCTGAGCCACACAACAACTTATATTCAGTAAGCCCCTTGGGGCTTTTTTTATTTCACCCTTCACTCAATTTGACCGAAATTATACGTTCAAACTGACCAAACACGCTTAAACGCGAGCCCCACACGTCTGCTAAATCCCGCTATTCCAACACTTAGCATATTGGCACGCGCCTTGAAATAAGAACGGCGAGGCGAAAGCCCGTTCACCCGTCCTTTTAGGAGCCAACAATAAGATGAGAGCATCACCCAGATCTACCAACCGAACTGTGAAAACGATTGCGGCATTCCTGCTTTATGCCGTTGTCATTTCAAACATTATGGTTACGACCGCCGCGGCGGGCTTAGCCAACGAGACGATCTTTACAGACCTTACCCGTCGTGCCCACGAAGGTAGGATCAGCGATCGGCCGGAACTGGACGCTAGCGTTCAGCGGCTGATCGCTGTCCTTTCCTCCGGTGAGGCGCGGCAGCCGGTTTTAGTTAGCGATTCGGGCGAAGTGCTTCGCCTGATCGTTGAACAGACCGCTCTGCGACAGGCTTCAGCGAAAGCAGAGAGCCGTATCGTCCGGGTCGAGGTAAATAATCTATTCTCATCGTCAAATGGAGCGCTCGAGGCGGCTGCATTGTTTGCAGAGATATTAGAGGAAGATGCGTCGGCGACGATCTTTGTTGATCAGATCGCGACGATCTTTGAACTTCCGGGCGTTGCCGAAAATATTGGAGCCTTCATTCAGAACGGCGGAAAGATCATAGGCGGAAGTTCGCCCGCGGCATACGCTTCTGCAGTGTCGCAGAATGAGAACTTTGGGGAGTTATTTCAGGCTCTGGAGATCGCGGGTCCAGCCGAAAAAGCCGCCGACGAAAAGCACGGGTTTCGTGGTGACAACGTCTCGAGTGATATTCGCGCAGCGATCGCAGCTGGCAGGGACGGACGGCTGGAAGCGATTCTCCAGACCTCAAATCACTCAAATCCGGCGTTTCGATCGCTGCTGGATCAGCTCGACATACGGGCAACTGACCTCATCGGCACGAACGGGACGCTCGTCGTCAACGCACCGCTTTCATCGATCGAGCAGCTTTCGGTCAGCGGCATGATCAGCTACATCTCGCCGGATCGTGCAACAACTGTTACCGGCCACGTTGAGGTCACGACCGGTGCGACTCTTGCTCGTGCTGGTGCAATGACCGGTGGTTCGGGTGCGGGGATCGGCATTGCTATCGTCGATTCCGGAATCGACCTCGCGCATAAGGGCTTTAAGAAAGCAGACGGCACTTCGCGGATCACGGCTTCGGTCGACTTTACACCAGACGGAACGGGCGACCGTTACGGCCACGGTACACACGTCGCCGGTCTCGCGGCCGGCAGTCTCGACAAAAATAACGGTGCATATCGCGGCGTTGCTCCCGAAGCGAACCTTGTGAGCGTAAAGGTTCTCGATGACGAAGGATTGGGACAGACCTCGTGGCTGCTGAACGGATTGGACTGGATCCTGCAGAATCGCGATCAGCACAACATCCGCATCGTAAACCTCAGCTTGGGAACGACCGCTATCGACACGTGGACGAACGATCCGCTGTGCCGAAAGGTTCGCGAGCTTACTGAGGCAGGAATCGTAGTTTTCGCGGCAGCCGGCAATCTCGGCCGCGGCGAGAACGGCGAGAAGGTCTACGGCGCGATCCACTCGCCGGGCAACAGCCCGCACGCGATCACGATCGGTGCCACAAATAGTTTTGGAACAGACACCCGGGGAGATGATGTCGTAACCACATATACCTCACGCGGCCCGACGCGCAGCTCATACCTGCGACCGAACGGCGTCCGTGTTTACGACAATGTGATCAAGCCTGACCTTGCCGCTCCGGGCAACAAGCTGATCTCTTACAAGGCCGCCGGCAACCTCATCGCAACGAGCAATGCAGAACTCGATATTCCGCTTGCTTCGGGTGAGGGTGTCGAGCAGGGAGTGATGTTCATGAGCGGCACATCGATGTCGACGCCAATCGCAGCCGGCGCGGCGGCACTGCTCCTCGAAGCAAATCCGAACCTTACGCCCTCGATGATCAGAATGATCCTGCAGTATACCGCTCAGCCGATCGACGGTGCCGATATGCTGGAACAGGGTGCGGGAATGCTTAATATCGAAGGGGCGTTGCGTCTCGCTCGCTCGCTTCGAACGGATCTCAATTTTGAAGGAGCGTCACGCGGCACCTCGATGGTTCCCGCTGGCTGGCAAATGCCTGAGGCGTCATCGACTATCAGCGGCGAAACCGCTTTGTGGTCGCAGACGGTTCTGACGAACCACGCATTCATTACGGGCTCAAACCTTGTCTCCAAATTCCAGATGGTTTACCGCGACGGCGGCATCATGGAAGACGGAATGCGGGTCGCGGGCAATAACTATATGCTTCGCACCGGCCAGGTGCTAACCTCGGGCCTGGACCTTAACGGCAGCGTGATCCGCAGCAACGGCGGAGCACATGGCGCGGGAAGCATCCTGCTCCGAACAGGTGTTCTCATCGGAGACGGAGTTTTGATCGGCGACGGTGGAAATCGTGCAGGCGTGCTGATCGGCGACGGCGGTGACCGTGCAGGCGTGCTCATCGGTGACGGCGGTAATCGTGTCGGGGTGCTGATTGGTGACGGCGTACTTATCGGCGACGGCGTACTTATCGGGGATGGTGTACTTATCGGCGATGGAGTGCTCATCGGCGACGGAGTTTTAATAGGGGACGGCGGTAATGGAAGGGCCGGCGTCCTCATCGGTGACGGCGTCTTGATCGGCGACCGCACCCCTGGAATGCAATAGGTCCAGGTTTCGTTGCCGCGAGGGGCGGGTTTCTTTCCCCCTGTACTCGCCCCCGCGGTAACATTTTTTCTCTGCCGAAACTCATGGATGCCCACTCATCCGACGGCGAACGACAAGTAAGGGTCAAATCAAGTGGATCAACCAAGTCTCAAAAACAGCGGCGAAATGCCAATGATCATACCGCCGGCACCGGTGCCGAATCGCCCATCTTTGCTCATGAGCAACGTTTGGGCACTTTCGCTTGCCGGGGCCAGTATCATTTTTCTGATGATAGTAGCAGCGGTCGACCGCTCCGGTTTCTACGTGCTGATATCGGCACTGATCATGGCCGGCGTTTTCTTGATCGCTCATCGCTCTTACGTCAAGCGGATGGAAGCATCGCAAAAGGCGGTAAACGAATCTTCACGGTATGCCCATGCACTCGAAGAAAGAACTGCGGCCCTCCGCGACTCTGAGCAGAGGTTCCGCAGTGCATTCAAATACGCGCCGATCGGCATCGCACTCGTCTCGCCGGATGGCCGGTGGGTAAAGGTTAACAAGGCCCTTTGCGACATCCTCGGTTACACTCCAGAAGAATTCTTGTCGATGCATGTGAGTCAGGTCATATTCCCGGATGACCTAGCACAGGCGCTAGCAAGTGTAGACGATCTGATAACGGGAAGGGCAGTGAACTGCCAGATGGAACAGCGGTACATCCACAAGTCCGGCTGGACAGTTTGGGCGTCTTGGAGCGCGTCAGCGGCGAGTGAGGCATGGTCGGAGGCGCCGCATTTGATATTTCAGATCCAAGACATTACTGACCGCAAGGTTGCCGAGGAACAGCTTCAACACGAGGCGACGCATGACGCTCTGACGGGACTGCCCAATCGGGCATACTTCGTATCGCGTCTGACCAAGGCTTTGGCCAAGGCGAAACGCGATCCGAAATACAGCGTTAGCGTCCTATTCATCGACCTTGATCGCTTTAAGTACGTAAACGACAGCTTAGGACATTTCATCGGTGACAATCTGCTGATGGCGATCGCGGACCGCCTCGGTGAATGTATGCGGCCGCCCGACATCATCGCGAGGCTCGGCGGTGACGAGTTTACGATTCTCGTCGAAGGACGATATTACACAGAGAAAGCGTCGCGAATCGCGGAGCGAATTCAGGAAAAGTTCAGCGAGCCGTTTCAGGTGCACGGGCACGAGATCTATAGTTCTGCGAGTATTGGGATCCTCGTGGCGTCTGACCGTTATGACAGTGCCGAAGACATAATGCGTGACGCCGACACGGCGATGTACTATGCAAAACGCGCGGGAAGGGCGCGGCACGAAACCTTCGACGAATATATGCACCTGCGTGCGAAAGAGACGCTTCGTCTGGAGACTGACCTTCGCCGCGCACTTGAACGCAATGAGGTCCAGGTTCGGTATCAGCCGATCTATGACCTGCGAACGATGAAGCCGACCGGTGTCGAGGCGTTGGCTCGCTGGACGCACCCGGAACTGGGCGACATTTCGCCCAGCCGGTTCATCCCGCTAGCGGAGGAGACCGGGCTGATCGACGAGGTTCTCGATCAGGTGATGCGGAGGGCGTGTTTGGAAATGCGCGAGGTTTACGTGCACGCCCCGAACGGTGACCAGCTCAAGCTGAGCGTCAATCTGTCGTGCCGCCAGTTTGCCGGTGCCGACCTGCTGTCCCGGATACGCAATATTCTCGACGAAACCGGCTATGCCGCGAGCCAACTGAAGCTTGAGATAACTGAATCAGTCTTTATCGAATATCAGGAACGCGCGATCGAGATGCTACATAAGATCCGCGAAATGGGCATTGAGCTCGACATCGATGATTTTGGGACGGGTTATTCGAACCTGAGCTATCTGGTGCGGCTTCCGATCTCGACGCTTAAGATCGACCGCTCATTCGTGTGCCCGATAAACGACGACGGAGCGAACATTGAGATTGTTCGCACGATCCTCGCCTTGGCACGAAATCTCGGATTGACGGTTGTAGCGGAGGGAATCGAGACTGAGGAGCAGGTGCGATCGCTGATCGACCTCGATTGTGAACGAGGTCAGGGTTTTCTCCTATCAAAGCCGCTTACGGCCGCTGGCCTGAAAGAGCTGCTCGACCGTGGTGAAGAAACGCCTTTGCTGCCGATGCACTACGATGACATTTCGACAGTATCAACGCTGCAATAGCGTTCGAGCAGCCTGCTCGACGGACGCCGGCGAGATCTGCTCCACACACGGCCGTGCCGTTTCGTGGTCAAGCTCTTTATATACACAATTCCAATTGCAGCCGAAGCAGGGCATTTCAAATGTAACAGCGATCTGCTTCACCCCCTTCTCTAACATTTCTGGCGGATAAGGGAAGAACCGACCGGAACACGCACCCGAACTAATTATGACCGCAGGGCAGTTGACGGCAGCTGCGATGTGGCCAGCACCGGTGTCGCTCGCGATAAGGAGGGAGGCTCCCGCAAGGAGCTCCGCAAATTCGGTGAGACTCGTTTTACCCGTAAGATCGCGAAACTTGCCGTTATAAGAGCGCCCAAACTTCTCGCCCAAATGCTCCTCGCCCGGCCCACCGGCGACGATGATCTCATGATCCGCGCCCGCCAGATTCGTTGCGACCTTTACAAAATGTTCTAAGGGCCAACGTTTGAATTCCTCTTGGGCGCCTGGAAACACGACGATCTTCTCGCCCGATGGAGCTTGAAGCGGAAGCCGCGGCGGCTCGACTTCGATGGCCAAACTCGCAGGCGTCAACTGTTCTACGAATCTGTGATTTGCGATCAGCTCGTGTATTGGTTCGGCCGGAGCTTCTAGGACTCGAGTGTGCCAACGATTTGCGGCGCGTTCCTGCCACGGCGACATTCGATTGAATATCCCCGCACTCACGATCTTCTCTCGTGCGCCGGAGATCCGGGCTAGTGAATCCGCCCATAGAAAGTCGCGGCTAAGCGTCGGATTGATGAAAATGTCGGCGCCGAGTTCCGCGACGGCTCCGCCGATCTTACCACGATACTTGGGTGACAGAATAAAGGCTCGTCGGTCTATCTCAAGAATTTCATCAAAAAAATCGGTGAGCTTCGCAAGTGGCGCCCAGATGCGATTTCCTACGAGGATTCGGCGAAACCTTTCACGGGGGTAGATAATATCGAGGGCAGGGAATGTGGCGGTCCAAAGTACAAAATCGCCGATCGAATCGAGCCGTGTGAAAATTACTGTCTTTCGACCGTCAGTGAGCGGCAACGGCGGGACCCGCGCCGCTCGGCGATCGACACGGTTGAGCACAGTGTACCAGTAAGCAGACCTAAGAGTGACCGATTTTTCGAGCGATCTCTTTAGATTCCGTGAAAAAGGCATAATGTCGGGGGCGGGAGTCGCCCGTTACTTCTTAAGCCATCCGAAAAGCGCGTTTACCGTGATGTCGCGATTTGTTTCGTAAATGGCCTTTGTAAGTGGGATCGACATCGGACACACCTGCACGCAATTCTGCGCATTCCCGCAATTGCCGATGCCGTCGTCGCCCATCAATCCGTTGAGCCTTTCTTCGATGTCGGTCTTGCCGGTCGGGTGCATGTTGAACAGCCGAGCCTGTGAGATCGCCTGCGGGCCGATATACTGGTCGCCTTCGTATTGCGGGCAGGCTTCGAGACAGCAGCCGCATGTCATGCACCGCGAATATTCATAGCGCTCCTGCGCGGTCTCGTTCGAGATCGCCGGACCCGGGCCAAGGTCATGCGAGCCGTCCAGTTCGATCCACGCATTGACCTGCTTGAGATGTTCGAACATTCGCGATCGGTCAACGCGCAAGTCACGGATATTCGGAAACTTCGACATCGGCTGCAGCGTGATCTCGTCAGTACCGGAGGCGAGCAAAAGGTCGTCGATCAGAGCGGAGCAGGACTGGCGGACCTTTCCGTCGATCACCATCGTGCAGATGCCGCAGACCTGCTCGAGGCACGACATATCCCAAACCGGCGGAGTCGTCTGCTTGCCCTCGATCGTTACGGGCTCTTTGCGGACGTCCATCAACGCTGAAATGACGTTCAGATTGCGGCGGTACGGCAGCTCGAATGTGTCCCAAGACACCGGAGCATCCGCCTTCTCGCGACGTTGAATCTTGAGCTTGAATTTCTTCGGCGGATTCTCGAGCCGCTTCTTTTCTATGTGTCCGTTTTTCGTCATATCAGTGCCTAACTTCCCATTTTTCCGTACCGCTGATAATCCGAAAAATAGAAAACGATAGTCTTCCCGTTTTCCGTATGCGGGTAGTAGAGTTGATAATTGCCATCTGCCGCAGTGAATCGCGACTCAGAGAGACCTTCGTTGAAAACCTGGTTCAGGTAGGTTCGCTCCTCTAAGGTCGTTCGCAAGAGAAATGCTTTCTTGTTCGGCTCATTGGGCATTTTGTTTTCGTCGTAGGAATCGACATAGTCTCGAAATGCGAGGAACACCTCTGTGCCGTCAAGCTCATCCCTGACGATGACTGACGCGTGCGGAAAATTCTGGTCAGTTTTCTCGAAGAATTCCAAAGTGTCGCGGGCATTACTAAGCCACTCTCGGTCAAAGCTGTAATTGACCAACCGTGAAGTGCTTTCCGGCTTCGTCCTTATGATCGAAAGAGCTGAGCTCGTGAGCATGCCTTCTTTCTTCTTCGAGGTCATGAAGTCCCCCGCAAAGAGTAAGCCGAAAATGATCGGAAAGAGAATGATGAGGGGGAGGAACCACTTCAGTGTCCTTGGAGCAGCCTCCGGGGGCACATCTTGGTTGTGCTTTTCAGCGATTCGGGTCAAATTGAACATTATGTTCAGCATCAATGAGCCGATCATCAATGCAAATAGCCCAAGTACGCTTAAAGCGAACGTTTCAGAAAGGTTTTCGCGAAAAACTTTGAGCCCGAATACTGTCACAGTTATGAAGGCGAAGACCCAATATATCAGCAGCACAATCGATATTGCGGCGACGAAGTTGCTGATTTTTACTACGGTCTTGAGATTCATGAACTCACCTCACTCAATGCTTAGCCTTTTTTGCGGCTGAGTAGTCACGCTTACGCGGTTCGATGATCGATACGTCGACCGGTTCGTAGCTCAGAACTGGGGCCTCGTCGGAATACTCTGCAATGGTCGTATTTAGCCATTCATCGTCGTTGCGGTCAGGGAACTCGGGCTTGTAATGGGCTCCGCGTGATTCGTTACGGTTCAGCGCTCCCAGCGTGATCACGCGGGCCAGTTGCAGCATGTTCCACAACTGACGGGCGTGAGGCACCGCCTGAGTGGCCCAAAGATTCGAGTCGTTGATCGAGATGTTCCTAAAACGCTCTTGAAGCTCCAGCAGCTTTTCATCGGTCGCCTTCAGCTTTTCGTTGTAGCGGACGACGGTGACGTTGTCGGTCATCCACTTGCCCATCTCATCGTGAAGCTTATACTGATTTTCGCCGCCTTCGCTCTTTATGATGCTGTCGTTGATCTCTTGCTGATGTTTCAACTCGAGGTCGTGTATCCCGTTCGTTTCCGTATCGCCTCGTTCGACGTTCTTCGCGTACTCAAGCGCTGACGGTGCAGCTACAAACCCGCCGTAAACACATGAGAGCAGGGAGTTTGCGCCCAGGCGGTTCGCTCCGTGAACGGAATAATCGCACTCGCCCGCCGCAAATAGACCCGGTATGTTGGTCCGCTGTTCAAAGTCGACCCAGAGGCCCCCCATCGAATAATGCACGCCCGGGAATATCCGCATTGGGATGTGGCGCGGGTCGTCGCCAACGAACATTTCATAGATCTCGAGGATCGCTCCCAGCTTGCGCGTAAGCGTTTCGGCCGGAATGTGTGTCAGGTCGAGGTAGACCTGATTCTCGCCAGCGACCCCGTGGCCTTCGATGCAGACCTGGAATATTTCACGTGTCGCGATGTCGCGGGGAACGAGGTTCCCATACGCGGGATATTTTTCCTCAAGGAAGTACCAGCGTTCCGATTCGGGGATCTCGCGCGGGTCGCGTGTGTCGCCGTCGGTGCGTGGGACCCAGACGCGGCCGCCTTCGCCGCGAGCGGATTCCGACATAAGACGGAGCTTGTCCTCGCCGGGTATCGACGTCGGGTGAACCTGAATAAACTCGCCGTTTGCGTAGCGTGCGCCCTGCTGATAGCATGCAGAAACGGCGGACCCAGTGCACGTCATCGAGTTGGTCGATTTGCCAAAGATCAGGCCCGGGCCACCGGTTGCCATGATCACCGCATCCGCCTTGAACGCTTTTAATTCAAGCGTTTGCAGGTTCATCGCCACGACTCCGCGGCACACCTGATGGTCGTCGAGGATGAGCGAAAGCATCTCCCATCCTTCATATTTGGTGACCTTGCCATTCACCTCATACTTCCGCACCTGCTCGTCTAACGCATAGAGGAGCTGCTGACCGGTCGAAGCACCCGCGAACGCGGTTCGGTGATGAAGAGTTCCGCCAAAACGGCGAAAGTCCAAAAGGCCCTCTTTCGTTCGCGAAAAGGGAACGCCCATTCGATCGAATAGATAAATGATCTGGGGCGCCATGTCGGTCATGCTCTTGACCGGCGGCTGGTTCGCGAGAAAGTCGCCGCCGTAAACAGTGTCATCGAGATGTTTTGCCGGCGAATCGCCTTCGCCCTTGGTGTTCACCGCGCCGTTAATGCCGCCCTGTGCACACACGGAGTGTGAGCGCTTGACCGGGACAACGGAGATGAGGTCTACAGAATGTCCCGCTTCTGCGATCTTCATTGCTGCGGCAAGGCCCGCAAGGCCGCCGCCAACGATCGCAATCTTCATTTCACTTGCCATATAAAGTTTGTGCGAACTTCGTTATCCGCAAAAAAACTGCGGAAGCAGCCCGCATGGCCGGATGAACGCCATCGCCGCGTTCACACCCACGCCGAACAATGCGGCGGCGAGGCCGATCGAGCCATACAGCGCGTACTTTTGAGCCTTTTCGCCAATGATGATTCCCCAATCCACGGCGAACAGCCAGAATCCATACGCGAGGTGCCAGGCTGTCGCGGCGATACCAAGAATGTAGAATGCGAGCACCCAGGGTATCGCGAATTCCGCGGCGACTATGTCATATGCGAGGTGTGCATTTCCGGCTATCGGCGTCAGGTTCAGGCCGGGGATCAGCCCGAATCGCATATTCAAAACGTGAAAGAAAATGAAGAAGAACAGGAAGATTCCGGTAACGCGTTGAAAGAAATAAAACCAGTTACGCCCGTAGTTATAGTTGCCCATATTGGGCCGCGCTTCGAGCGAGATGATCACTCCGTAAATCGAATGAAATAGAAGCGGAAGGAATATTCCGAAAATTTCTATGAACAAAAGATAGGGAACGCTGTGAAGATCTTCGACAGCTTTTTCGAAAGCCTCTTCGCCGCCGAGAGCTTTCGAATTGGTGTACATATGGGCAAAGAAAAAAAAGCCCAGAGGCACTATCCCCGTTAACTGGTGTAATTTGCGTAGTAAAAACGCGTTGCTGAATTTTATGGCCATTCGTCGGATTAAAAAGCGAACGAAATATCGGAAAACGTTAAAGTCTAACCACCATAACGGCTTTCGGCAATTCGTTGAGTACGGATTTAATTTTAAGCTTTTTTTCCGATAAGATGAAATGAAATCGATTGGTTAGATTAATCAGTAAAACTTACTTTTACCGCAGTTATGCACATTGAGACATTAAAGATATTTTGCGACCTTGTCGACATGCAAAGCTTCTCTATGGCCGCCGAGCGGAACTTTGTTTCACAGTCCGCAGTAAGCCAGCAGGTCCGCGTTCTTGAAGACCTGTACGAACGCAAATTGCTTCAACGTGTGCGCGGGCGCCGCGACGTTGCCATGACCGGCGCCGGCGAAGTTTTCTACCGGGAAGCGAAAAAAGTCCTCTTCGCATACGACCAGCTGCAAGAGAGTTTAAGGGGGGTTATCGGCACGATCGGCGGAACGGTCAAAGTTGCGACCATATACAGTGTGGGACTCCACGAGCTGCCGGACATGGTTTCAACGTTTATGACAAGATACCCTGCCGCCAAGATCGATCTCGAATATTCAAGGACGACGCGCGTGGTTCGGGATGTGATCAGCAACGTGGTTGAGTTAGGCGTGATCGCGTTTCCCGAACCGAAGCGAGGCCTCAAGATCGTGCACATGCCGTCGAATACACTCGTGCTGGTCTGCCATCCCAAGCACAAGTTTGCAAAACGCGATGTGGTTCGGACGCGTGAGCTTCACGGTATGGATTTCGTCCTATTTGAACGCGACACGCCCACGCGAAAGTTTACGGATAGGATCCTTAAAGAAAAAGAGACGGTCGTAAAAAAGGTGGCTGAGTTCGACAACATCGAAACGATCAAACGCGCTGTCGAGGTCGGGTTTGGAATGGCGATCCTGCCCGAACCCGCGGTAGAGGAAGAGCGCCGGGCGGGGCAACTCGTCACCATTCCGCTAGCGGAACCGATCTGGGTCAGGACGATTGGCGTGATCTATAGGACCGATCGGCATCTGTCCCTTGCGGCCAAAAAATTCATTTCGATCCTGGCCGGCGAGGAGGAAGATACGAAATAGAAATTTTGAGAATAGCCCGTGAGACGTCCGGTAAGGCGGCGGGTCGCGGTAAAGAGATCGCGAATAGAATGACGGGTCCGATCAACCGTGACGGACGTATGTAAGAGCCGATGTCGGGGCCATTTCGTTGAGGGCCTTTCGCAGTGAAATACCGAGCCCCTCGGTTTCCATGTATTCCCGGCCCAGCAGTTTGCGAAAACGCCGGTCTTTCGTTTCGCCACCCAGCTCGTTCAGAATTCCTTTGAAAAACGCCTTGACGATCTCAGGTGCGAACTGTTTGCCCGCGTTTCGCTGCAGATCTGCGAACACATCGTTTGCCGGGCGGCGGCGTTTATATGGCCTGTCGGTCGTCATTGCATCGAACGAATCTGCCAAATTAACCACTTTCGCAATATACGGGATCTCGTTATCGTAGAGACCGTCCGGGTAGCCGCGGCCGTCTATCCTCTCATGGTGGTATTTCGCCGCTAGCGGAACATCGGCGTAAGGATGATGTATCGGCATCAATATCTCGTAGCCGACGCCGGGGTGCTTGTTCAATTCTGAGGATTCCTTCGCGTTGATGCGGTACGGCGCGTTTATGATCTTTCGCTCGACCGTGATCTTGCCTATGTCGTGCAGATAGCCCGCCACGGCGGCACCTTCCACCTCATCGGTCCCCCATCCGAGTTCTGCGCCGATGATCTCAGAATATTTTCCGACGCGGACGGAGTGTCCCTCGGTATATTTGTCCTTTCGGTCGATCGCGGCTGCGAACGCCTTGACAGTGTCTTTATAGGTGGTGCGCAGATTCTCGTAAAGGCGTCGGTTCTCTTCGACCCGCCGTTCCAGTTCGGCCATCAAATTTCGCTGTGCGATCGCTACGCCGATGTGGCGACCCATCGCAGAAATGATGTCCTTATCGTGGCTGGAATACGGCTCACCGCTCGCCTTTTCGCCAAGAAACACGCAGCCGACGATCTCGTCACGCACGACGAGGGGCGTTACCAGTTCGATCCGCGAGCGTCCCAGGCTATGGTCGTACACCTGGAAGAACGGCAGGACCTTCGCGTCAGAATTCTCAATAGGGAACGTGCCGGCGCTGACGAACTGGCGTTCGTCCTCAGCGCAAAGCGCGAGTGCAAGCGGAAAATCATCGCCCATCCCTCGTGCGGCGATCATATTCAGCTCATGCCCAAACCGCGAAAAGCGAGCGACACCGCCCCGCATGATCGCGAGCGAACCTAAAAGCAGATGAAGGGACGTCCGGACGGTTTCCTGAAAGTTCTGTCTGAACGAAACTTCCTGGCCAAGTTCGGCAAGCGCACCAAATGTGTGGATAAGCTTTTTCTTATCCGCGGCCATCCCGCTAACGTCTGTACTTTTGAAATCCTGGATCTTTACCATTCACGAATGTCGACGTGCTTTGTTATACCCAGCATCTCAAGCAACTCGACTGTGTCTTGATTAACATCGGAAAAGACAACGCGGGCTCCCGATCTGGCTGCCGAGTCGATCACGCCAAGCAATATCGAGATCCCGATACTGTTGATCGTCTGGGTACCTGCAAAATTTACCACTATCTCATTATACCCTGCCAAAAGTTTATTTTTGCACTCGCGTTCGATCTGCTCGCCCGTGAGTTTGTTCAAATAATCTCCGGCGTAGACGACGGCACTTCTAGCTCGCACACCGAGTGGACGGTCGGTTCCTAGTTCGACAATCAAATTGTTTATCTTCCTTTAGATGGACTTTGAACGGGTGCGGGAAACTTAATCTAGAAGGGTTTTAGCACACTACGCGGGATAAAACAACATAAAAATTTGCCGGGTCACATTTGACCGCGTGTCGCATGTTCTTCGACGTCGAAATATTTGATGAGCGTGAGGGCCGTGCCGTCGTCGGTCTGATCGACCAAAACCTCGTCCATTAACTGCCGCATCAGTTTCAGGCCCCAGCCCCTGCGGGTCGAGTGATCGTCCGCCCGCGGCTGATCGACAAGCCGCACTCCACGGTTAGCAATGACAAGTTTTATCGTCCCCGGCAGCACCTCAAATCGGAGTCGAAGCTGCCTGTCCGGGCTGTGGCTGTGTTCTATCGCATTGATCGATGCCTCAATGAGAGCAGTCCTCACCTGATTCAATGTCTTTGCCGGCAGGCCATGCCGCGAACCGATATCTTCGAGAGTTCGGGCCGCGATCATCTCAGCTTCATCAGCCATCGGCACCGAGATCTCGTAAACCGAAGAGACGCGGCTAGGTTCCTGCGGTGCGTTCAATGCTTCTCTCAGCAGATCGATCTGCCCGCGGCTTGAACCGATCGCGTCGCGGCTCTTCAGGAATTCAGAGGCGTCAGCGTCAAATCCCTCGGGAGCGATAAGCCAAAACCGAACGTCTTCAAACTCGCTGGCGGTTGCCTCAGCCTCGAGGCGGTCATACCAAAGCTTGGTCGTTTTAAGCGAAGCTTCGAGTTTCGACGGGATCTCAGCCGCCATCCATACAACTCGCTCCGCGATTTTATGGTCGCCGTTACGAAAACCAAAACCAACGGCAGACCGTCGCGGTTCGAGGTGTTCGGAAAGCGGGTGATAAATAGCCGATAGGGGAGCCGTATAAATTATGGACGGAAGCTGGAACTCGTCGCCGGAACGCGACAGCTTCTGCCGTACATCTTCGTCGGACAATCCTTTTAATTCTTCTTCAAATGCTTCGTAGTCTATAACTGCTCGGTCGGCCTTTTGTCCATGAAACCGGGCCAACAGACTCTCGACGCCGATCGCCGAATCATCCTTATAGCGAGCTGCCATTCGCAGCGGAGCCTCGCCAATCAACTCGGTCAACATCGAACCTAACACAAGCGGATCCAACGATTTTTCCTGGTTTCGACGGCGATCCAGCTTTTCGCGGTCAGCAACTGCGGGCACGTCAGGCAGATCATTACAACTCAGTCCCGCAAGCGACTCGCCACTCAGCATGTCTGAATACGCACGCTGAACGCTTACGAAACTCGTCAGGTCATCACCGCGTTCCCCAGCACGGGCGATCACAGATTTGATCAGTGCCGGCCGATTTCCGCATTGAAGACAGATGAGGTCACCGCACTCGGGGGAAAGCTTCAGCCCGCGGGCGTGGGCGTCGTTTTCAGCCAGCGTTCCGGCGTCAACGGTAGAAAGATTGGAGACCTCAATGCGTTCCGTCGAAGCAGGTAGATTTAGCTGTTCAGCATTGATTCCGGCAAAGATCGTGGGTGCCGCTCGAAAGACGTCGCCGCACGCGCTTAGAAAATCACGGCCCCTCTTTAAACTTTGAACCTCAAGGAGATCATCGAATATAACCACAACGCGGCCGGACGTAAGGCGGAGCGGGCTGGCAAGAAGGGTTCGAAGCGGGGCATCGTCGCCGGCCTCAAAAACCCCGTTCAGCGCTCGCTGATCTTCAATGGGCAGAAACCCTCGCAATTCACTGAGCGTGGGGTAGATCGTCATCAACGTAGGGTCATTTAGACGAAACGCCGCCAGCTGAATGAGGAATTCGTAGAAGAATCGTTTGCCGGTGGACCTAGCCGATCCGTCATCGGGTCGCAGTGCGAAATATATTGGGATGATCTCGCCGTGTTCGCGGAAAAGCAGGTCAAATGCTTGTCTGAGCAGTTCGGAAGTACCCGCCAGCGGTGGGGCGTTGACAATGAGCGGGGACCTCGAGGTCTTTGCGGCTCCGACTATTCGGCCAAGATCGTCGTCGCGGCCAACAAAACTTTCCGGTGAAACATCGGAGAGTATGGCTGAGGGGCGAGGTCCGATCCGCATAATCAGGGTTTAGAATCTATCGAGCCCGTGGTGACATCAAAGATGCATACGGTGTTGCGACCGCGATTCTTCGCCTCATAGAGGGCGAAATCGGCAGCCTGTATCAGCTCCATCGATGAGCCGATCTCCGGCGATTCGGGGGCAATGCCAATGCTGACCGTTATTCGGCGATTGGGGATCTCGGCTGATTCTACCTCTTCGCGGATTCGTTCGGCGATCAAGAAAGCTTCATCGATCTTTGTGTTCGGAAGGAGTATCGCGAATTCTTCGCCGCCCCACCGTGCGGCTACGTCGACCGCACGTAATGAACCTTTAAGAACCTCAGCAACTTTCCGCAGCGCGGAGTCGCCGGCGGGATGACCGAAGGTGTCATTATACGACTTGAACGAATCAATATCGAGGAGCAGAAGAGCAAGGGGAAAACCGTGCCGTTTCGAGCGTTTCACCTCTTCTGCAAGCCGCGGATCCATGTAGCGCCGATTGAGCAATCCGGTGAGAGGATCGGTGACGGAAAGCTGTTTATATTGTCCCGCCTGATCTTTGAGACGCGTTCTATCGATTGCCACCGCGATCTGTGGTGCGATCGCTTGAAGAAGCTCAAGATCGTACTTATCGAATGAACCGCCGGTCGCTTTGTCGGTGAAATTCATCACCGCAATTCGCCTGTCCCCGATCAAGAGCGGGTAACTGACAAACGACGCGGTCTTGTATCTCCAATCGAGCGGAGCGGAGCCCATCCCAAGCTTTGAGATATCTTCTACAAGCACGGGCGAGCCCTGTTCGAGCACCGGCCCGGCAACGCGGGCACCGATTCCCGGCGTGTGAAAAAGATCCGTACGAACACCAATGGCGGCCTTCGCGTAAAGCTCGTTGGAGTTCTCGCTTTGGATCAGCAACGACGCTCGTTCCGCCTGCAGCAATTCGGCTGAGATCTGCGTGAGGTGCGTCCAGAAATCATCCGTGTCGATGCGTTTGAGGTTCTCGCTGAATCGTTTAACGGCGCCGGCGAGCCAGTCGCGCTGCGCCACTTCATCCCGTAGCCTCAATATCTCGAGCTGCGGACCGAGTGACGTTGCGATCTCAAGGATCTGGTCGTCCAGCTCAGAAGATTCCGGGGCGTTCGAGATCGCGATAGCTCCGGCAATATTGCTAGGCACACCGACAGGGAACAATCGGAGGTGACGGGCGGCTTCGCCATGCTTGCCGCGCTCAACCATCCGCACCGGACGATTTTGGCGAACCGCTTGTTTGATCAGATCGCCCCGCGGATCGAGGCTAATTATAACTTCGCGGCTGTGAAAGTCGCCCGTCGCGACCAGCGGAATAAATCCTTCACCTCGACGCTCGAGCCACATGGAGGACGCAATGTTATAACGTTCGGAGATCTCGCTGATCACGAACTGGCACGCTTCGACCAGAGACATACCCAGTAGATTTCCTATCGGACGGCGGACGCGTTGCTCGGAGGCCGGCGCGGGTACGAGTTCTGTTCTCCGCGGCGGCTGATCTTGAGCCCTAAACCGGGCGATCATCTCTTCGATATCAGATTCTAGAGACCGGGGCTCCGGTTCCTGCTGCGAGAGCGGCTCGGCTTTCGGCTGGGCTTTTTCCTGAGGCAGTTCAAGCAATTCGGCGGGTTCGGGTACGCCGGCAAAACGACGGAGTCGCGAAAGCGGGCCATCGAGGACAGCCGCTGAGGCGGCGAATAGTATATTCGAGAAAAACTCGGTAGGTTTGAACCGGCGCCATTCACCGTCTATGGCTTTTTGGGTGGCTTCGCGGTATTTTTCTGACCCAACGAACGCCCGACCGACAATCGCGACGAACGGCTTATCAGCATCCCGAACGGCCACGGCCTTGCAGACAAGGCCCGCGTGGCATTCGTATTCAAAGACGGCATCGCTATTTCTTGTTCGGGCAAAGGCGACGCCGCAGTATTCAGCACACCGCGGACCAAATTCTTCTGACTGGTAAAGGGCTGCACAGACGGAGTTGTTATTAGCGGTTGCCACCTCGTTGCTCGATTCATCGAGCACAACGACAGCGACGCCGTACTTCTCCGCGACACGGTCCAGGAACCGCTTTTTTGTGGGCTTCGTTCCGATCATTTATGGGCATGCGTTCCTCGGCCTAAGAATGCAGTGGGGGTGCTGCATCCCGCTATCCGCTTTTCGCATAGTTGCTTAAACAGCCAATACCTTTACAGTTTCACGAAATAATCCTTATACCATTTTTCGCCGCAGGTTCTTAGACGTTACATCCGGCTGTATATCGTGTAAGTAGGGCGTGCTACAAAAAACGCGCGCAACGGTTCGATGCAACGAGTGTTTTGAATGACTGCAATAACCCGCAGTACGAGCAGCGAAAGCCTTAGTTTACTGGGTTTTTAACGGTGGCACGGCGCTTGAAAGGATAATGGTCAGACTAGACACTTTGGAATTAGCAAGGAGGCAATTATGAACAACGAATACTCGAAACCGAATGCAAATGTTAATGACCCGGTGACCGGGAACACATCAGCCGCTCCGAGCAACGACGACGTCATCTCGACACTCAACGGACTCATTGAGACGTGCAAAGATGGGCAGGAAGGCTTTAAGCAAGCCGCAGAAGGCGTCGAACGCTCGGACCTGAAATCCCTCTTTTACGAATTTTCGCAGCAGAGGGCTGCGTTCGCAGGCGACCTACAGAGCTTGGTTCAAACACTTGGCGGCGACCCTGAAAACTCCGGCAGCTTTGCAGGTTCGATCCATCGCGGGTGGATCAACATCAAGTCGGCAGTGACTGGCAAAGATGAAGCAGCGATCCTAAACGAGTGCGAGCGCGGAGAGGATTCGGCAAAGAACCAGTATAAGGAAGCCCTTGAAGAAGCTCTTCCGGACTACATTCGCAAGACTGTGCAGGAACAATTCACATCTGTGATGCAGGCACACGACCGTGTGAAGGCGCTTCGGGATGCATACAATAACGAAGATAGGCCGGCCGATCAGGCCTCGACGGCTAGGGGCGGCTTCTAAACAACATACTAAACGTACTTTCAAGTCGCTTCTGAGAGGCTGCTCATATCGGGCAGCCTCTTTTTTCTACCGAATTGGGTCTCGCAGCATGATGTCCGCGGTTTCCCGAGCGAGCCTGGCGGCGGCGGGGTGGGCCGTTTCCTGATGAGCGATCTGCATCAATGCTTCGCCGGTTCGAGAGAGCAGCCGGACGAGATCACCTTCTTCGGCCTTAGTTCGCCTGACGAGCGAATCCCAGGTGGTTCCCTGTGTCCAATGTTCCGCGGCGCCTGCGGCACTCAAATTTATCTCCTCCGCAGGAGTGATTCCGCTCTTCCACTCAACCGCCGAAACCTCGTAAATCACATCTTCCAACTGAGTGATGGACGAAAGGAGTTCATCAGAAAGATAGAGGTCGCCGTAGTTGCGGTCCGAGTCGGCGGCGAGGGCAGCGATCATCCCCGCGAACGATGCATGCGGGAGGTCGTCAGCTAGGCCGGCCTTTAGAACCTCGCCGACGAGCAGGGGCCGGTCAAGCCGAAGATCCGCCAGCCACTTTCCGCTCTCAATGACCTTTTCAGCGGCGAAGTCGATGTAGCCAAAATGATCCAGCACGCGAGCCCGATTCTCGAAAGGCGTCCAAATGTGTGCGCGGAGGGCATCGATCTCACGTTCCGCCTTTGAGATCGAGCCAGCATCAGCTGCCGCATCCCATAAGACGGCTTCTACAGCAGCGTCGCCGCGTGAAAACTGCTTCACGAGGTTCCCAAGCACCTGAGAAGGATCCTCGGCGTTTCGTTGAAATGAGAGCCGCGGCTCCTGCAGCGGCGGGTTCGTCCCTTCTACAACGTCGAAAAACGCGCGTTCGATCGAGTCGTCCTTGAGAGCATACATGTTCTCATAGATCCGATTCACGCGCCCGATCGGAAAAGCGCGGCCCTGACCATCGTCGCGCATTGCCGATACCGAATCGCCGTTTACACTTATCACCAAAAACAACCGCTTGCCGCTCCGGCCCTGAGTGACAACCCGCCCCGGAAGCACGTTGTCCGTAAGCCATCGCTGCCGGAGTTCTGCACGCGTCGCGGGAATGTTCTCGTACAGCCGCCGCTCGGCGCTTGTTAGTCGTTCAAATCCTAAAACGTCTTCAAGCGAGAGATTCGTCTCGCTATCCTCGATCTTTTTGGCTAGAGCGTTTCTCGAGCTTTCGGCACGCCTGCGAAGTTTGTCGATAACGCGGCCAGTGTCGCGGAATGCGTAGCTCTTCTCCGCGATCTCGCGCAAATGCGCGAAATCGCCGAATGCATCGAGCAGGTTGAGGAGTGTGGTGTAAGTCGCACGAAACTTACTTTCGAGCGGGTCCGCGGAAGCTTTTAGAAGCTCAGCGATCTTCCGCGGCTTCTGAAATTGTCCCGGCGCGAGAATCGCGAACCCCACGTTGTCCTTACCGCGGCGGCCCGCACGTCCAGTCATCTGCTGCAGTTCACTTGCCATCAGCGGCCGCCAGCCATCATTACCGCGCGTGTCCGCGTTGCTGATAACGACCGTACGCGCAGGGAAGTCTACACCGGCAGCAACGGTCGAGGTTGCGAATATTGCGTTGAGCAGTCCGGCCGACATCATCTTTTCAATAACGAGTTTCCAGCTCGGGATGTGGCCGGCGTGATGTGACGCGATCCCCGCATTTACGAGTATCTTTGCGTGTTTGTGCCGACGGATCTCGGGGGTAGCTGAGGCAAATGTTTCGAATAGCTCTTTACGGCGAAGATATTTCTCCTGATCCCCTTTCTGACTCTTGTCGCCGGCAACCTCCAGCGCTGCTTCGTCACATTTTCGGCGAGTCGGGAGAAAGATGATGGCAGGCAAAAGGTCATAACCTCGAAGCGACGAGATCAACTTGTGGGGCGGAATTTCAGGCGGTCTGCCGTTCATGCTTCTAGATTCTACATTATGCGGATCATAGGGCGCGCAGTCCTTGAACGTCTCCCGTCTGAACGATCACGGGCTCGTCGCGGTCCGCCATTCGAAGCCGCAAAGCTCCGTTCGATTCAAGCCCGTCGGTTACACCCTCAATCACCTCGCTGCCTGCTGTCACCCTGACGGGCTTATCGGAAAAGTACGTGGACCGCCGGCTCCATTCTTTGACGATGCTGTCCGGGCCGCCGGCACCCGCAAGTATGTCGTAATAGGTTCCAATATTCGCTGCCAGAGTCTTGCAGAGATCCTCAACGGAAATCCGCCGGCCCGTTTCGCCCTCGATCGAGGTAGCAATGTCTGCGATCTCATCAGGAAAGTTCTGCGAAGTGATGTTGATGCCGATCCCGACAACCACCGCCGTTCCCCTGTTGGTTTCGGCCGCCTCAGCGAGGATCCCGCTGATCTTCCTGCCCCCTACCACTACGTCATTGACCCACTTGATGTCGGGACTCATCTCGAGCGACGTGAGCGTTTCGTGGACTGCAACACCCGCCGCTAGCGTGATGAGCGGCATGAATCGCTGCTCCACGCGCGGCCGCAGCACGATACTGAAATATAGTCCCGCGTCACGATGGGACGCCCATTTTCGCCCGAGCCTACCCCTGCCGGCAGTCTGCTCACGAGCGACGATGATCAGACCTTCGTCAGCCCCGCGCCGAGCCTGTTCAAGAGCCTCGGTATTGGTCGAACCGAGCTCGTCGAAAAATATTGTTTGGAAATTCATCGCGGCAGCGGCATCCATAACGAATCGGTGTAAAAGTATTCTTCGTCGGTGAACTCCCGCTCGATCCGGAATCCGCTCCCCGCCGCCAGATCCTCGATCATCACCCGCGTATATTTCTGGGAAATCTCCATAAATATCGCCTCCCACTGTTCGAACTCAAAGCTGCGGCCCAGAGCGTCGATCGTCACAGTTTGCTTCTCGCGACTGATCAAGAAGCTGCGCGCGGCGCACTCTAACGGCCGATACTGCGCATAATGCGAGAATTTTGAAACATCGAAATTCCCGCCAAGTTCGCGGTTTATCCGCGTTAGCAGATTGAGGTTGAACGCGGCGGTCACACCCTGTGCGTCATCGTAGGCGGCCACGATCACCCGCGGGTCTTTCTGCATATCAAACCCGATGAACAAACGATCATCGTCTGCCATCACGGAGCGGAGGCCGCTGAAGAATTCGAGAGCCTTTTTTTGCTGGAAATTTCCTATATTCGAGCCCAGGAACATCAGGATCTTGCGGCGGTCGCCCTCATGCTTCAGCGACTCCAGGATGTTGAAGTAATCGCCCGTATGGGGATCGATCTGCAGTTCGGGAAATCTTTTCGAAAAGTTTGCCGACAAGGCATCGTTCGCTTCCTGCGAAATGTCGATCGGGGAATATGTGAATGGGATATCTTTTGACAAAAAATGTTCGATAAGAACGGCCGTCTTTGAACCGTCGCCGGCTCCCAATTCGATCAGGTCGAAAGAATCTGCACCTTCGGTGAAAGCACGGTGAATTTCGTCGGCGTATTTGGTGAAAACGTTGAGTTCCGCACGGGACGGGTAATATTCCGGCAGCTTCATGATCTCCATGAAAAGGCGCGAGCCCTCGTCATCGTAAAAATAACGCGATGACAGCCATTTCGGGTCAGAGCTTAGCCCACGGAGTACGTCTTCTGCGAATTGGGTGAGTTCCGTTCTTCCTGACGCTTTCATGTAATGGATTATTTTACTAGCCGCAAGCCTGAAAATTGCCAACGCAAGTGGGGGTGGAAAAAATTCCTATACGTAGTACGACTGTGCCCCGGCGGGGTGGCGGCGGATGCACCCCTCAGGACCATCTGGTTGATCATAAACTTACCGTTGTATTCGCCGACGGCGCCTTTTGGTTTCAGAAATCCCGGATAGGGAAGATAGGCCGAGTTCGTCCATTCCCATCGCAGTCCCCAGTCGAATTTGTCCGATGCGGCTTCCCATTCGAATTCCGTCGGTAGGCGCATCCCTTTCCATTCTGCGAAGGCGGAGGCCTCGTAAAAAGAGATGTGGCACACGGGCGCCTCTGGCGGCAGCGGCCGAAGCCCGCCGAGCGTGTAATGCATTCGCTCGCCGTCACGCTCGTGCCAATATAGAGGCGTGCTGATGTCGTTAGAGTTGACCCAATCCCAGCCTTCGGCGTGCCATAATTCGTGACGCGAATAGCCGCCGTCTTCGATGAACTCAAGCCAGGCGCCGTTCGTCACGAGGCGGTTACAGATCGAGTATTCGTGCAGATATACCTTGTGGCGAGCTAACTCATTATCAAAACAAAACCCCTCGCCATCATGCCCGATCTCGTAAACGCCTTTGTCGACGGTGACGAATGCGGGCTTCCACGATTCGATCATCCCGACGCGGGCGAAGTCTTCCTTGTAGGCCGGAAATAACGGATTTTGAGCGAACGTGTATTTGAGATCTGTCAGGAAAAGCTCTTGATGCTGCTGTTCGTGATTGAGTCCTAGGATCACTAGTTCGGCTGCTTCGGCAGGGACGTCGCCTTCGAGAAACTCCTTCATTCGTTCGTCTATCGCGCGCCGATAGCCGAACACCTCTTCGACCGTCGGGCGCGTCAAACTGCCGCGCTGGTCGCGTGCGGTCCGTTCACCTATCGAGTTGTAATAGCTGTTGAACAGAAACCCGAAAACAGGGTCGTATTCCTGATAGTTGCGCACAAATTTCTTGAGGACCATTTCCTCAAAAAACCAGGTCGTATGGGCGATATTCCATTTAGGAGGCGAGACGTCAACGATCGCTTGCGGGACAAAATCTTCAGTCTCCAACGGCTCGCACAACGCGTCGGTGTACGCCCGAACCTTGGCGAAAAGGTCCGCGAGATCCTCAGATCTCTGCTCTTGCTGATAAGCCACGTGCATTCATTTATTAAAACAAAAACGCGGGCGTTATGAAAGACCTGGATTAGCGGCGGATCTTTAACAATGCCTCGCGAGCGATCTCAACTAGATACGGGTCAGGGTTGCGAAGGCTCACTTCAAGGATTTGTATAGCGGCCCGATCGCCGATGGCTCCCAGCGCAAATGCCGCTTCCCGCACCGTGTCGGGCTCCTCATCGTTGCTGCGGATCACGGCGATCAGCACAGGGATGGCTGACCGAAAAACCGGCTGCGTATCGGTGGTCGGAGGTTCTGTGGCTGATGCGGACTTGAACTCGTCAGGCAGGAAATTCTCGGGGGTCAGAACCGTCCGCGACCCCGTCCGCTGGATCTGCGCGATCTGGCCGATAGCCCGTGCGGCCGAGCGCCTGACGAACTCGTTCTCCTCACGCGGCCGCGTCTGCAGAAACCGAACTAGCGATGCGACCGCCGCAACATCGCCGATCTCACCCAAGCCGACCGCCGCCGCCGAGCGTACTTCGAGATCGCGATCCTGTTCTAATACTCTGATCAACGGAACCGTAGCACTCGAGTCCCCGGCTTTGCCGAGTACATAAGCCGCCTCACGTCTTACGAACGCCGAGCGATCAGTGAGCAAAGGGATTAGACTTTGCGAAGCCTCAGCGGGTGGTAGGAATATCACGGAAGCCGCAGCAGTCGCCCGTACAATCTCATCGCTATCGTTCAGGGCCGTTATGGCGATACGCGAAGCTTCGGGAGTGCGGAGATTGCGTATCTGGAAAAGTGCCTCACGCCGCTGTTCAACGGAGGGCGTCGCCAGCATCTTTCGGAGTTCAGCCGCGTAAAACTGCCATTCGATAGAGGCGCGTTCTTCGGCAGCGGTCTGGCCGTATGCGGAAAAAGCGAAAAGAAAATACGTGAGCACGCATATTGCGACGCTCGTCGATCTCCTCACCCAGCTATCGAATTCGTTCATACGGAACGTCGCACGCTCTGTTGCCGCACCCATTCAACGACCTGACGCGCGCGCCGGTTCTCATACGAATCCATCAGGGATACGATCACATCGTCTGCTGCTTGTTGTTGATTGGCGTTTCCGCGGTGCGGGGCGAGAGATGATGAGGAATCGAAAATGGGTGCTCGGCTGTGAGCATTTTTAGAGCGTTTCTGGGGCGTGGCATCAGTGCCTTTGTTTCGGTTGACCATCTTCGTGCCTCCTTTTGTCAGGCAGACGGTCTATCCGCGAATCATCTGGTCACGTAACCGCCGCCGTCAAAAATGTATAATTCATCATTTATCGTTCTAATCCGTTCAAAACGGTTCAATAATTATAACATAATACCGTAAGCTTTTCGGAATTTTCCGCTATGAGTGGATAGCCGTCCGTTTATCCGCTAAAATTGCTAGCTTATTCTGCGGCGGCCACTGTACCGCCTTTTACCTTATGGACGAGAAATATTTCGCAAAAAAGATCGAGGCCAAGTGGCAAAAGATCTGGTCCGATTCAGGCGCTTTCGCAGCCAAGATCGTCGATGACAAGCCAAAGTTTTATCAGCTCGAAATGCTGCCATATCCCTCGGGCAACCTTCACATGGGCCACGTGCGAAATTATTCCGTGGGCGACGCGATCGCTTGGTATAAAAGGCTTAAAGGATTCAACGTCCTGCACCCGATAGGGTGGGATTCGTTCGGCCAGCCGGCAGAGGACGCAGCGGTAAAGCGCGGGGTTAATCCACGAGACTGGACGGAAGAGAACATTAAGGCGATGCGGGGCCAACTTGAGCGGCTCGGCCTCAGCTACGATTGGGGCCGGCAGATGTTCGCCCACCGGCCGGATTATTACAAATTCGATCAATGGTTCTTTCTCAAGATGTACGACATGGGCTTAGCGTACAAAAAGCTGACGCAGGTCAATTGGTGTGAGACGGACCAAGCTACGCTCTCAAACGAGCAGGCAAGTGGCGGCCTGTGCTGGCGTTGCGGCAACCCGGTAACGAAGAAGGATCTTGAGCAATGGTTCCTGAAGACGACGGCGTATGCTGACGAACTGATCGACGGGCTCGACGAACTTGAAAGCGGTTGGCCGCAGCACGTTATCAAGCGGCAGCGAGATTGGATCGGGCGTTCCGAGGGAGCTTATGTCGATTTCGCCGTCGGCGGCAGCGAGCAGGAGAAGATCAAAGTATTCACCACCCGAATCGACACGATCTACGGCGTTAACTCGATCGTGCTCGCAGCCGAGCACCCGATAGTTGATCAATACATCGGAACTTTTTCGGAGACGGTCCGAACGAAGATCGAGGAACTCCGGCAAGAGAAGCTGAAGCCGACAGACCGTGAGGTTGAGATCGATAAGGACGGGATCGATACGGGTTTGAAAGCGTTGAACCCGTTCAGCGGTGAAGAAGTGCCGGTCTGGGTTGGCAATTACGTAATGATGGAATACGGCACCGGGGCGGTGATGAGCGTGCCGGGGCACGACGAGCGAGACTTCGAGTTCGCGTCGAAGTTCGGCTTGCCGATCCGCCGCGTGATCGTAGACCCCGATACGCCTGTGGACCCGGATGCACCCGTTGATGCCGCGCATTACGAAAAGGGTGTACTGGTGCAGTCTGGCGATTGGACCGGACTCAGCAGCGAACAGGCGATTTCCGATATGACGGCGCATGCTCAGGCACGTGGATTCGGCGAAGCTGCAAAAACATATCGACTGCGTGACTGGGGAATCTCGCGTCAGCGCTTTTGGGGTTCGCCGATCCCGATCATCTATTGCGACGAATGCGGAACGGTCCCGGAGAAGTTCGAAAATCTGCCGGTCGAACTTCCCGAAAACGCCCCGATAACGGGCACTGGGGAATCACCACTCGCAAAGGTGCCCGAGTTTTACGAGGCCGAATGTCCTAGATGCGGAGGTGCCGCGCGGCGTGAGACAGATACGATGGACACATTCGTCGATTCGTCCTGGTATTTTTTCCGCTACACCGATCACGACAACGAGATATTGCCGTTCGCCCCGGAGGTTGCAGAGTATTGGACGCCGGTCGATCAGTACATCGGCGGCGACGATCACGCCGTCATGCACCTGATATATACGCGGTTCTGGTCAAAGGTGATGCGCGATATCGGGCTGGTGAAATTTGACGAACCCGTCAAGCGGCTCCTTACTCAGGGAATGGTCGTGGGCGAAACATTTTTCGACGATTCGACCGGTAAACGTGTTTACCACCCGCCCGATCGTGTCGCGGTTTCGCGAGATGAAAAGGGCAAAATGACGGGCGCTCGTGCGAGCGACGGGACTGAGCTGAAGTACGCGATCGAGCGAATGTCCAAATCGAAGGGCAACGGGGTCGATCCCGATGAAATGGTCGAGATCTACGGCGCCGACGCTTCGAGAATGTTTGTTCTCTTTGCGGCGCCTGTTGATCACGAATTGGTGTGGCACGAGGCGGGGATCGAGGGAGCTGTTCGATTCCTACAGCGGCTGTGGCGATTTGTAGGGAAGTGGGAACCGTCGATGGCAGCTGAGCTTGCCGTGTTGACGACCGATGCGCATTTATCCGAGGCCGCGAAAACACTGCGCCAGAAGACGCATCAGACGATCAAACGTGTGGATCAGAGTCTCGACACGCTGCAGTTCAATACGCCTGTCGCGGCTTTGATGGAGCTGCTGAACTCGCTCTATGACGCCAAGCTTGAGCCGGACACGGCAACCGCCGAGGAGATGGCGGCGGTAAAGGAATCCATCACGAGCACGCTGCTCATGCTTGCACCCTTTGCACCGCACACCGCGGAAGAGCTTTATGCCACCGTCATCGGAAACGAGAACGGGATGATCGCAAACGGAGCGCGGTTCCCGGTCTTCAGCGAAGAACTCGCCCGCGCCGATGTGATCGAGATCGCGGTGCAGGTCAACGGCAAGCTCCGCTCGCGGATCTTTGCATCGCCGGATGCTCCGAACGGCACTTTAGAATCGCAGGCATTAGCCGACGAAAAGGTTCAGGAACATATTGCGGGCAAGGACGTCGTAAAAGTGATCGTGGTTCCGAAACGGCTTGTAAACGTCGTCGTTCGCGGTTAAACGTTGATGATTCGGGCGCGCCTGAGGGCGCTGAACCTTGCTTGAATCGCACAAAAAAACTATTATCGAATGGCGCGAAGCCGCAAAATATCATCCGAAGAGTGTCAATACATATAGATTAGATTCCCTCCAGTCAATGCTCAGTCAGGTCAGGGATGAAAGATGAAAGAGTGTCAGCTTTGTAAAAACTGCTACGGCGATGATGTCGCGACCTGTCCGAAGGACGGGATGCCGACCATGCATACGATCCCGGGCGAGCCTGTGCTCGAGGGCAAGTATCATATCGAGTCGCGCCTTGGCCAAGGCGGAATGGGCGTCGTTTACAAAGCGCGGCACGCATACCTCAAGACTCAGCTCGCGATCAAAATAATCTTACCGGACCTGGTCGGCAACGATCCCCAACTCGTGACCAGATTTCGTCAAGAGGCTCTAGCAGCAGCGGCGATCCGTCATCAAAATGTGGTCGCCGTGACTGATTACGGCGTGCTTGGCGGGTCGATCCCCTTCCTGGTAATGGAATACGTCGAGGGTGAAGCTCTCCACGATCTGCTCACTCGCGAAAAGGTTCTCGATCCGGAGCAGGCGTTCGACCTTATGTCGGCGATCTGTGCTGGCGTAGGGGCGGCTCATCATCAGGGCATCGTTCATCGTGACCTTAAGCCGCTCAATATTATGATCTGTTCGGGAAAGCCGAGCATGTCGCAGGCGGTCAAGATCCTCGATTTTGGTCTGGCAAAGATCAAATCGGGCGAGCTTCTGGGTTCGTTTATTCAGGCGCAGACGACCGGTCTGATGGGCTCGCCGTACTACATGGCACCCGAACAGTGGGCCGACGATGATCCGGACTCGCGGTCCGACATCTACAGTCTCGGCGTAATGCTTTTCCAGATGCTGACCGGCGATGTCCCTTTCAAGGGGTCGTCGATACCGGCGATCATGAAAAAGCACATCAGCGACCCCGCGCCCAGATTTGCAGAAGTTGGCGTCACCGTTTCACCCGAGCTTGAGGCCGCAGTTCTCCGAACGCTGCACAAAGAGAAGGACAAACGCACTGAGTCGGTCGAGGCGATGATCGCCGATCTTCGCGAGGCAATATATCCGTCCGGGATCGGCATCCACACGACCTCGGGTGCGTCCGGCCAGATGGCCGCGGTCAATATCAAAACCGATCCGCCGCAATCGCTTGTCTTCGTCGACAGCGTTCCCGTCGGCCAGAGCCGTGACGACGGCTGGATCACTCTGAACGGCTTGCAAAGCGGTTCGCACAACCTTAAGATCAGCAAAGAAGGCTACCAAGATTGGTATGGCGACGTGGTAATCGACGGCAGGCCGAAGCAAGTCGTCGCCGAACTTCAGAGTTCATCATCGGCCATTCCGCGTCCGCCTGCGGAAACGATCGCGTATGCCGGCGGCATTTCACCCGACACGCCTCAGAACTTTTCGAATACTCAGGACCACGATCCTGAGATGCTCAAGACGCGCGTCCACGCAAGTCAGACTGGCGAACAGTTCGTTGACGTTCCTACACAGCCTAAGAAGAGTAAGATCCTTTCGCCGCTCGTACTTGGAACGGCGGGAGCACTTCTGTTCTTGGTTTTGAGCGGAGCAGGGGTTGCGGGGCTATACATGGCAGGGGTATTCTCGGGCGGCACCGTCGCCCCGGGAAATGTCACCAACACGGCAAAACCCACCCCGGGTGCTAAGCCCGAGCCGCGCATACGAGCGGAGATGGTTCAGATCCCGGGCGGCTCCTTCGTGATGGGAAGCAATTCCAGACGCGAGAACGAAAAGCCGGAGCATCCGCAGACCGTCGGCAGTTTTTGGATGGACAAGACCGAGGTCACGAACGAAGCGTACCAAGAATTTATTGAAGTCACCGGACACAGGCCGATACCGGTTCACTGGGAAAATGAAAAACCGCGTCCCGGCGAAGAAAAAATGCCGGTGCGGTACGTCAGCCAAGAGGATGCGAAGGCGTTCGCCGAGTGGCTCTCGGAACGCGATAACATGCGCTATCGCTTGCCGACTGAGATCGAGTGGGAATATGCGGCGCGCAACGGCTCGAAAAATAACGTCTATCCTTGGGGTGACAAATGGGATCGGAAATGCGCGTTTCTGGACCATATCGACAATTCACCAAAGAACGTCGGCGAGCAATCGTGTCCGAACGACTGGGGCGTCGCTGACCTGATCGGAAACGTTTTCGAGTGGACATCGACTGAGGCTATGGCGTACCCCGGCAGCCCGTTCGAGATCGTGCCCCGTGCAGAACCTTTCTATATGGTTCGTGGCGGCGGAGCCTTTTACAAGTCGAGCGGTGAGGATCGGATCACGTCGACGTTTCGAACTGACCTCGCAGGTTCAACCCGCAGTCCCGGCCTAGGATTCAGGCTCGTCCGTGATCAATAAAAAAGCCCGGCTGATGCGTTCAACCGGGTGCGGAGTTGTGGAAGTGTGTGTTTCGCCGGCGTAATGTTTACGTCGGCGATTTTACTTTTTGCGATCTAGGCATACGCCGACTCGTAATCGTAGGCGGCAACCGACATCGGTTTTTCTTGCATGCAAAGCGCGTCGACAACCATGGGATCAAACTTTGTCCCTGCTAGAGCCTGCATTCGCTTTCGAGCATCTTCTGGCGACAATCGAACCTGCATGCTGCGCGAGTTGGTTAACGCATCATATGCATTGGCAACCGCGATGATCCTGGCAAAAAGCGGGATCTGATCGTATGAGAACCCCATCGGAAATCCCCTCCCGTCATAGTGCTCGTGGTTAAACCGCAGCACCTCGACAACCTCTTCCAGTTCCGGAATTCCTTCTAGTAACTGGATCCCAAGCTCAAAGCTCTGCTGCACGATCTGCTGCTCCACTGCCGTCAGCGGAGTGTCCTTGAGGAGAACATGTGCGGGAATGCGGAAGTCGGCGGCTTCGTGTAGAAATGCTGCCAGCGAAAGCTGTTCGATATCTGCACGGCTCAGGTTCATCTTCTGCCCGATCTCAACGGCAAGCTCGCTGGTTCGCTCGGCATGCGTCCGCGACTGTGGGTCTTTGACATCGAGCATTTCCGCGATGATGCGAACGATTCCGCTTTTCATAGCAGTTAAACGCGACTGGAGCCTTTCGTTTTGAAGCTGCAGCTGACGCTGAGCCTTAAGCGTTTCATGATGCTGTAACGCACGCTTCGCCGTCTGCCTCAGTATCTCGTTGTCCCAAGGTTTGGTGACATATTTATAGACAACGCCAGAGTTGATCGCTTCGACCAGTGCCTCGGCATCGGTGTAACCCGTTAGCATTATTCGGACGGTTTGAGGCCGAAGTTCAGAAGCCTTCTTCAAGAACTCGATCCCGGTCATACCCGGCATGCGCTGATCAGAGATGATAAGCGAGATGTCGTGCATAGCGAGCAGTTCGAGAGCCTCCGCACCCGAAGCCGCGGTTATGACCTCATAGGTGCCGCGGAGCAGTCGTTCGATCAGCCGCAGGTTTGCTGTTTCGTCATCAACGTAAAGGATCTTATATAGCATATTATTCACCTAGGAAATCTAGTTATTTTTGGATATCGCACTCGCCGGATGGCTTGGCCCGTCTGGGCAATCTAACGGTAAAAGTCGTACCTTTTCCAATCTCCGAATCGACAGTAATCGTACCGCCATGCCGCTGCACAATGCCAAAAGTGATCGACAGGCCAAGGCCGGTGCCTTCGCCCACGGGTTTTGTAGTAAAGAACGGGTCAAAAATTTTACTAAGGTTTTCACGCGGAATGCCTGCACCAGTATCGCTAACCGCGACGGTCACCGATTCGTCGTCAGAAGAGGTAGCAATGGTCACGTCGCCGCCCGTCGTACTGACCGCCTGAGCCGCGTTGATCAAGAGATTTGTCCAAACCTGATTGAGCTGTGCTGAAAATGCTTCAACGGAAGGAAGCTCGCCAAATACCCGCAAAAGGCGAACTTCACTTCCGCTGAAATACCGTGAGAGGAGTCGAATCGTGGAATCTATTCCTTCATGGATATCAGTCGTCTTGAACTCAGCTTCGTCAAGCCTTGAGAAAGTTCTGAGATTTTGAACGATATCCCGGACACGTTCGACGCCTTCGCGGCAGTCGGAGACTATTGACGCCAGATCTTCCAGCGTCGTTTCATAGCCGATCTCTTGTTTGATCACGTCCGCTCGCTGAGCGACGTCACCACTAAGTTCGGCATCTTCATAAAACTTCAAGAGCTTCAACAGGTTGTCGACGCAGCCCGTGAGGAGTTCGAGGTTGCCATACACGAAGCCAACAGGATTGTTCAGCTCGTGAGCGATCCCCGCGGCGAGCTGGCCGATCGACGCCATCTTTTCGCTATGGACGATCTGCGCCTGCAGCCTTTGCAGTTGGGCCTTGCCTTCGACAAGTTCGCGATTGCGTTCCTCAAGGTCCCGCTTATATTTTTGAGCGTTGATCAACAACGAACGTCGCTCGAGGGCCCGCTCAACCGTGAGCTGCAGAACTTCGGGTTCGCAAGGCTTTATCAGATAATCGAATGCACCGAGCCGCACGGCATCCAACGCCCGCTGTGGGCGATCGACGCCTGACACGACCAGCACAGCGGTCTCGGGATAAATTTCAATGACCTTTCGAAGCAGCTCGATGCCGGAAAGACCGGGCATTATGATATCGGTGATGACAAGTTCGTAGCTGCCGCTGCGGAGCATCGCGAATGCTTCGAGCACCGACTCAGCTTCTTCACATTCGTACTGGTCCCCAAGATACTTCGCGAACGAACGGCGAACTACGGCTGAATCGTCTACAATGAGAATCTTTTCCTTCGGCTCCCGAATAGCCTCAATGTGGTGTCCGTAGGAAACACCAGTGAAGGCAGTGGAAGCTGTGATCGCAGTTGTGGGAGTCATTTATCTAGTGCTTTTAATCCTCGTGACGAGATCATACCGGCCAACAGTCCGGATACATGTCCCATGGCAACGCGTGTGCCAGTACGTGTGTCTCGATAACTTCCCATAAAATCGACTGTTACGGGATCTCGCGGTATTGTCGCGCCTTTGATCGGGGATTTATTCCTCGCTGACGACGAGTGCCAATGAGTATATTTTCCGCATCCTTATCCCGGCGGGCCAATACTTCGCAAACACGGGGAATTAGGCTAGAATCTATCTGAAACCGCAGGCATCAAAGCCCTTACTAATGAAAATAATCCTTGCCGAAGAACGTGCTAACGGTCAGCAGCTTGCCGAGCAGACGTTCACAAAAGAATCGATCGTATTTGGGCGCGATGCGTTCGAATGCGATGTTGCGTTCGATTCGACAAGGCATCCAATGGTTTCGCGCAAGCATGCAGAGCTTCGCTGGAGCGGAGGGAAGTGGGTACTCGTCGATCTGAATTCGACATATGGAACCTACATCAACGGACAGCGCACCGCCGGGGCGGCCGATGTTTCGGTCGGTTCACGTCTCCAATTTGGGCAGGACGGACCCGTTCTATCGGTAAGTTGGTTTGAGACATTTGACCCCGTTAATGCGGGTGCGCCGGGGCCATTAGATGAGCCGTCACCCTCAATGATGCCGATCTCGGCACCGAAGTCCGCTCCGGTCGCTGCCCCCGTCGCTGCCCCGCCGCGTCAGGCTCCGGCCGTCTCCGCAAAACTAACATTCGCGAGCGAGTCCAGAACGCCTTTTCAGCTCGCCGGCCAGAGCACATGGATCGGCCGCGATCCTGAATGTGCCATCGCATTCCACGCGTCGTCGGCGACGGTATCCAGAAAGCACGCTGAGATAACGTCGATCAACGGCGAATTTCAGATCATCGACAACAACAGTTTCAACGGTACGCTTGTGAATGGGCAGCGGATCTCAACCCCCGTCCCGCTCTATCACGGCGATTCGATACAGTTTGGGATGGGCGGCCCGATCCTTCAGTTCGATGCCCCCGGCCGGGTGGCACCCGCGGGGTCAGACCTTGCAGGACAACGTGCGATTCCCGAGGAGCAGAGCGTTGTCGGGGCTGAGGTGTCGTCGAAGACGATGGTGTTCAAAATGGACGGCCCCGCTGGGCGTCCGGTCGTCAGTTCGTCCGAGCCGCAGCTGTTGATGTCAGTTGCCTTTGGGGCCAAGAATGAACTGAAGATTGGCCGAACATCGTCGAACGACATAACGCTCGACGGGCTTCAGATATCGAATAAGCACGCCCGCTTCGTGCGGTCCGGCACCGAGGTAGTCGTCGAAGATCTCAGCTCGACAAACGGCGTTTTTGTGAACGGCACTCGCGTCTCGCGTCAGGCTGTTCGTCCCGAGGACGGCGTGCAGATCGGGTCGTTCCTCCTTCGAGTTGATCCGGATGGCAATATTGGCGTTTTCGATACTCGTTCCAAAACACGAGTTGACGTTCTTAACATCACCAAGACCGTGCGAAACCGAGCAGGGAAGGGCAAGATCAAGCTCCTCGATTGTGTTTCACTTTCGATCGAGCCTAACGAGTTCGTCGGCCTGCTTGGCCCGTCCGGCGCGGGTAAATCTACGTTGATCGACGCGATGAACGGCATGCGGCCGGCGGATTCGGGAAACGTACTGATCAACGATCTTGACCTCTATCGGCATCTCGATTCGCTCAAGCATGCCATTGGTTATGTGCCGCAGGACGATATCATTCATCGCGAATTGTCGGTATATCGTACGCTTTATTACGTCGCAAAACTGAGGCTGTCACGGGATGTGTCGAAGCTGGAGATCGAGCAGATCATCAGCGAGGTCCTGGATGTCACTGGGCTAACAGAGAGCCGCAATCTTTCAATTAAGCAGCTTTCGGGAGGGCAGCGAAAGCGCGTGTCAATAGCGGTGGAGCTTGTGACAAAGCCTTCGGTCATCTTCCTCGACGAACCGACCTCAGGGCTCGATCCGGCGACCGAGGACAAAGTCATGCGGCTGTTCAGGCAGATCGCAGAGTCGGGCCGAACGGTGATAATGACCACGCACGCGATGGAGAACATCCGCCTGTTCGACAAGATCGTTGTCCTAATGCGCGGGCGTCTCGTTTATTACGGGCCGCCAGAAGATGCATTGACCTATCTTGGCGCAAAGAACTTCAAGGAGCTTTACGACAAACTCGAAGCGCCGGTCGAGCGGGCAGTAGCCGAACAGGGAGAGGCTTCACGCATCGCCGCGACTGAGCAGATCGCCGAGGATTGGCGTCAGCGATTTATCAAGACGCCGCAGTATACCCGCCATATTCACGAGCCCCTCAGCAAACTCGGACAGGTCAAACAGGTCGGTGTGGCGAAGAAGAGCCGGCTCGGGGTCTTTGGTTCCATCCGTCAATGGCTGATGCTCTCGCGTCGATATTTTGAGGTTCTGTTCAAAGATAAGATGAATCTGGCGATACTATTCGCACAAGCTCCGATCATTGCATTTCTGACGCTGATCGTGATGGGGAGCGAGCAGCCGCGGGATTTTGTCTATTTTGTCGTCGCGTTGGTCGCGATCTGGTTCGGCACCTCGGTTGCGGCACGCGAGATCATTCGGGAAAAGCAGGTTTACCGGCGAGAGCGGATGTTCAACTTGGGGATATTGCCCTATTTGTCATCCAAACTTTTCGTCCTCGGCTTCATCGTAACGGTTCAATGCCTACTTCTTTTCATCCCGTTAAAGCTGTTCGATCTGGTGGGATTAATGTCGATGCCGGGGGAACTTGCGGGCATTCCCCAGCTTTGGACCATGCTATTGACGGCCGGAGTGGGCATCGCACTCGGGTTACTTGTTTCGTCCGTCGTCAAAACTTCCGAGATGGCGACGAGCCTGGTGCCGCTTTTTCTGATCCCGCAGATATTGTTCTCCGGACTGGTGGGCGTTCCGAGCGGGCTGAACAAAGTTGTTGGATTAACGATGCCTGCGGCGTGGTCGTTTGACACAATGAAGCGTTTTTCGACGCTCGACACGCTTGAACCTGAAGGTTCGAGTGCCCGGGGCGAGACAAAAGGGCTTGGGCTTTACAAGTTCGTCGAGGGCGAGAACGAGAATATCTTGTCAAAGGCCCGGCGAGATCTTGAGGATTATAAAAAGGTGGCGGGCCCCGGTTATCAGCCCGGCGATCAGCTCACCGACCGCCTGACAGTTCCGGAGATGAAGAAGATCCCGGAAGACCTGAGCGGATATGTAACGTTCCTCCACCCGTGGATGAACGAGGTTTTGAATCAATTAGTGCTGATGATAATGTTCTTGTTATTGGTGTTTGCCACACTTATCGTATTACGGCTTAAAGATCTCGCTTAAAACAGAGGGTTTAATGAAGGAAATTATCTCAAATTTTGTCGTACTAGTAGTACTGGCCATTGCTATGTCCGCGCTTACTTCATGCGGCGGAACTTCTCAGTCGGCCACGCCAGCGTCGGGGGATCAAACGACCGCGCCGTCGTCAGATTATCCACCGCTCAATTCAAAAGCTGCGCAGGCGGATCTTAAGAATTTGGACGAATCAACGTTCAAGGTCGTAGATCGCAAGGGCAAAGTGCTTTTGCTCAACCTCTGGGCTACGTGGTGCGGGCCCTGTAGGGCCGAGATGCCCGTGCTTGTGAAAATGCAGGATGATTATCGCGCGAAAGATTTTGAGGTGATCGGGCTCAACACCGATGATGAACCGGTCGACATGATCAACGAATTTGCCGCAGATATGAATCTCAATTATACGATCGTTTGGGCGGACACGACGATGCAGAATGAGCTGCTCAACATCAGCAAATTCGACGGCATTCCGCAAAGTTTTGTGATCGATCGAAACGGCGCGCTACGAGGGGTTTTCAAGGGTGCGAGTCCGCCTGAGATCGCAAAGATGAAAGAGCTAGTCGCACAGGTCGTGAACGAGTAACTTTCCGATCGCATTGAACGTACATAAGCGGGTTTTCCAGGGCCCGCTTTATTTTTGGCCGCCGGTATTTCGCATCTCGACTGAGTCCGGGACTGCCGGGATGACCATCAGCGTCTTGTGACTCGACAAGCTAACCAGCCCGGGTGCCGCACCCTTTGGTTTATTCACGAATTTTCGCAGAGTGTAGTGCACGGCTGCTTTCGGCTGCTTTCGAGCCTGGCTATAAAACGCCGCGAGCTGAGCCGCTTCGAGCAGTGTTTGATGGGGAATTTCGCTTTTCGCGTGATTTCGGATGACCACGTGAGATCCGGGATAATCAGCAGCGTGCATCCAGGTATCCAGTGATTTCGAGATCTTGAAAGTCAGCACGTCGTTGTCCCTGGACTTTTTCCCGACGAGGATCTCAAAGCCATCTGACGAGATAAAGCTTCGAGCAGAGCCGGATGCGGCGTGGCTCTTTTGACTCTTACCGGGCGCAGGCGTTCGGGTTTTTGGCCCGGCCGCCAATCGTTCTAACGATTCTTCATCACGAGCCGCAATCGCTTCCTCCACAACCAGCTTCTTTTTGCGAAGCTCCGCGAGTTCGTTTTCGATCACCGCAAGTCGTTTATTGATCTCTTCAGCGGCGTTTCGAGCTTTCGTATACTTTTTGAAATATTTTTCTGCAGCTTCGCTTATCGATTCGTTCTCATCCGCTTCGATCGCGATCTCAGGCACAGCGTCATCGTAATAATCGGTGACGATGAAGTTGCCGCCTTCACGCCGCGCTGTCGCGGTGGCGGCCAGAAGCAGATCGCCATATTTCTTCCATTTGTCTGCGTCGCCGTGGTTTTCGAGATCGCTTCTTAGCTTTCCGAGCAGCTTTTCTCGACGCTTTAACTCTGATTGGACCTTTGATCGTGCCGAGGCGGCCAGGGCGTCGAACCGTTTCGTTTCACGAAGTTCGGCGTCGCGGCGGTCCAGATATTCAGAAAGATTTTCGGTAACGGGAACTTCGTCTTGGCCGGGTTCAGCAGCGGTGGCCCGTAGAGGCGGCGAGTAAGTATCGCCGATCTCTTGCCCCGGACCCGACGAAGGCCGGGCAGCCGCTACGACCTGGCCCTCCGAATCCAACAGAAAAATATTCGCAGACCGGCCCGTCAACTGGACCGCCAGCTGATGCTCCGCGGCCTCGCCGATCTCGTTCGCTCCGGCGAAATGCATAAGCGGGATGCGTTCACCGGCCATTAGTTCGATCTTTTCGAGCAAAGCTCCGCTGAGATTCTTGCGGAGGGCCATCGTGAACACGGAAGGCGTGCCCGATACCTTTTCCAACTCGCGGAGCCGCCGTTTGATCAAGTAAGCTCGCGGGTCGGCCGGTTCGATGCTGATAAAAAGATACCGCCCGCCGTCGGCTCTGAAATCGATTGCAAGCTCAAACCGCGAAAGCTGAAAGACCGCCCCAAACGGTCGTCCGCGTAGCGCAGCCTCGATCTCGTTTCGAATAACTGAAAGTTCAGCAAGGTTCACAAACTAAATTTAGCACGCTGCGGACACCTGTCGCCGAGCTCCCGGCGCCTGCCGGCCAGCTTGCGACAAAAAAAATCCAAAGCCCGAATGTGTTCGGACCTTGGATCTTTTTACTCTTGGGCCGTTTAAACCTCGCGAACGAGGACAGTTCCGGAAATTATGTCGTGAGCTGCCCTCTTTTCGTCGGTAAAAGGGATCGTAAGAAAACCCACGCCGCCCAACGCCATCGAAAGCAAATAAACCGCCGAGTTTACCGCCGCTTGATGAACTGTCGGATATGCGTTCTCGTCAGCATCGATGAGTTCGAGCGAAAAGATCCTCATTCCCAGGGACTTGCCCCACCACCCGATCGACGCCGTGAGGTAAAGGAACATAAATATCGAGAACGCGGCGCCGATAGCAAAGATCCCGGGAACTGAAAACCATGCTCCCCCGCTCGCCATAAACGGTGAGAGGATTATTGCGCTCGCGAAGCCACCAAGGATGAAATCAAAAAGCCCTGCGCCAAATCTCATCGAGAACGGCGCCAGATCATCGTCAGCGGACAGGTCGCCGGTCGTACGGGTTACGAGGTCGATATCCGGTGCAAATTTCGCCGCGGTCGAATCGTCAATAACCCCGAGCGAAATTGGCGTCTTCACGGAAACCGTAGGTATTTCGATATCTGCCGCTATCACGGCCTCGGCTTGAACCACGGGCAGTTCAGGTGCGTCCGGCGTCTCAGTTATCTGCGGCAGTTCGGGCGTTGTCTCACGCTGAAGCGGGGGAAGCTTGTTCGTGTCGTACGTCTTTTTGTCGGGCCGGCGCGGCGATACTAAGATCGGCTTGGGCAACGCAGACTCTTCCGGAACGGGCGGAGCCTTGAGTTCATCGCTTCGCGACACTACATTAAAAGGGAAGTTTTTATTAGGCGCGGCAGTTCGTGCGGTTGCTGCCCGATGAGCGGCTGGCGCAAATGCTCGCCTCGAGTTTTCGATCCGCTTCATCGCGTTAGCGACCTTTTCGTTCGCGATCGCTGCCGAAGATTGTGCTGGCGCGGTCGTGGATGACGCCGCCGGTTCGGGGCTCGCTTGTTTTGTCAGCACTAGCCCTTCTACTGAATCAGGGTTGGCTGCTGCCGCACTTTGCGTGCGCTGGCGTACCGAATTTTGCAGCTGAAGCCGCCAGTCCGGTATCGATGCATTCTTTGACTGAAACTCCACCAGGGTCGGACTCGTCTTGTTTACCGGTAGCGGGGTCGTGGTGGGCCGGATCTTCCCGGGCGGCGTAAGTTCCTTGGCGACCGACGACGCGGCGGCCATCGGACGTGCCGACGCCGGGGCCGGTGCCAAAACGCTCCTGGGCGACGCTTTCAGCGGGCCCGAGGTCCGTCCGATATTGGTTTCCAGTTCTTCTCGAACAGTATCGTTCATCATTGCTCCGCAGGTGGGACAGATCGAAAGAGTTGGTGCGAGTTCGCGTGTACAAACCTGACACTTCATAAAGCTATAGGATCTGAGGGTATAGGTTGAGAAATTGAGCGCGAACGGAATAGAATCTACGGCGATACTATCAGAAACTACTTTAAGTCGTCAATAGTAAAGCGCACGGCGCATTGCACTTTTTGCGATTCGACGGGTCGTCTAAATCGGCTGCCGTCCTGCAAAGCCGGCTTCCATATCATGCCACCACTCGATGCGGTCGCCTTCGCCCATTTTCCAGCAAAGCAGCACCACCCGCCCATCGCGCATCGACGGGAAATCGATGAGCCCCGTCTGATGATCCTTAAGCTGAACGCCTGCTTCAATTATCTCTGTCGTGAGCTTACCGACGCTGAAAAGCGATTCGAGATATTGGCTGCCCCCGAGCATCCCGCCCCCGAATTCTGAGGCGGCTGCAGCAGCTTTCGCAGATTCCCGATAGCCGTCGATCGTGGAATATAGATCCTTGATCATCCCGAGCTTCAGCCGCATCCTCGGGAGCAGGTCATTTGCCTCTTCGAGCGTAAATAACTTCATCGCTCATCATTGATGCGAGCAAGTCGCTCGGCTCGATCGCCGTTTTCCGTGCCGCCGCTGGTAAATGCCTCTTCCTGATCAGCATTCCGCGGCTGCCGCGGTGCAGCATCTCGCTGGCTCGATCTTATTACATCCGGGATCGGAATATCCTGCGATCCGATGAACGAGGGAACATCGTACTCGTCCGTTTGTGTGCTGTCTTTTCTAATTGTTTCTGCGATCTCGCCGAGATCTATAAAGAAATCAGCAACGTCGATAAGCCGCGGCGCCGTATTGGACCGAAATCCCGCGACCTCGACGCGGCAGCCCTTATATGCGACCGCGTTGACGGCGTAGACGAAATCTTCGTCGCCCGATACCAGGATGGCGGTGTCGTAGCGGCCGGCGAGGCTCAGCATATCCACGGCGATCTCAACGTCCAAATTCGCCTTGCGCGTACCATCGTAAAAGGTCTTCAGCTCTTTCTGAACGACCCGGAAGCCGTTTCGGCGCATCCACAAAAGAAAGCCCTGCTGGCGCTCCGCCCCGGCATCGACGCCGGTGTAAAAGAACGCTCTCAGCAGTCGCCCGTCGCCCAAAAGTACCTGCAAAAGCTTGTTATAATCAATGTCGATGGCGTGAAACCGTGCGGCGTGAAACAGATTATTGCCGTCAATAAAAACTGCTACTCGCCCACGATGTCCGAATTTCCACGACGAACTCGTAGCGGTGTCAAACTGCATGAGGTGCCCCCTAATAATAGAATTGAGGCAGATCTGACGCGGTGTCGGCGGGGAAACGAAATGTCTAAACCTTCAAAACGGATTCAAATGTCGATCAATATTCTTACTTACGCTTTCGAAAATGTTATTTCAAAATATGGTGCAAATATAAAGAGATCTCGTTTCGTAGACCGACGATTGCTAAACAAATATACCTAGCATCAGTTTGCTACGGTAAACCCCAATGGTCAAGCATTTTACGGGATTCGGTGATAAAATTTGCTTTTGCGGCGTGATTCTATGAATGAGAACGGTAAAAACGACTCTGGGTCTGAGATGGTCGGTGACATTCCCGTCCGCTCCGAAGATATTGGTTTCCGCGCACAGGAACTAGTTCAATGCGGAAAATGCTCGAAAATGAACTCGCCGCTCGCCGCCGCATGCCTCTACTGCGGCGCCGCGATTGCTTCAGCCTCGAAGCTCGTCGGCGGGCAACTCAGCGAGTTTCGCCCGCTTGAGGAATGGGAGAAGGGTTATAACGTAGTGGTCAGGAGCATCGAAAAAGAGGAAGGTCCACGGGCATTAGCGAACCTTGTCGGCTTGGATCTTGAAGGTGCCGGCGAGCTTGCGCTAGGAGGGCTGCCGCTAGCCCGCGTTGAAAACGAGAGGCTTGCCCGGGAGATCGAAGGTAAGGCGAAGAATTCGGGAGCAGAGTGCCTCATTGTTGCCGATGAGCAACTCGATATCGCACATCCGCCCGTCCGGCTCCGCGGCATGGATTTCAGCGATGGGTCTGTCGTGCTTTATCCGTTCAACGCGGGAGATCCGATACGTACCAAGTCAGACGACATCCTCCTCGCTGTAACGGGAGCGATCGTCGAACAGTCCGCCGAGACCATCGAAAAGCGAAAGCGAACATCAGTAAAGGTCATCGATGAAAAATTTTCGCAGACGGATGAGCTGCTTATCGATCTTTATACGCGAGCGAATTCGATGGGGTATCGCATTCGCACCCATGGATTCGATTTCTCGTGTCTAGGCGACGAAAAGAGTGTGCTTGCGGTGGAGAATATGCGGCGGCTGCACTCAAAGCTCGAACGCGAACTGCCGGTTATAAAGGTAATTGATTCGTATCGCAATCAGCAGGAACTGCTGAACGCCGTCTGGCCGATCGACAGTCGCCGCGAATCGCTTGGCTTCAAGCGTGTCGGCCGCCTAGGACGTAAAGAATTGGCCCACGCCCAGCGGACGTCGAATCTTGATCAGTTCACACGATTTTCCCGACTTCAATACGCCCTGTTATGAGAGAAAGGCCCAAGAACCGAGGCGAGCGGCCGGACCGCGGAAGGCAGGACCGACGGCCGGACCGACGAGATGAAAGACGTCCCGCCCGCGAGCAGCCCGAGCCACTTGCCGGCAATATGATCTACGGCGTAGCCCCGGTGACAGAGTTGCTTAGGGGAAATTCGCAGCGCGTCGAATCGATCACGATAGCGGATGGCGTTCGCGAAGGGCGGTTCGGTGAGATCCTCACCCTCGCACGGGCACACGGCGTCGTTGTCCACCGCGTGCCGCGGGAGAGCATCGAAAGGATCGTCGCCACGTCTGCCAATCATCAGGGCATCGTAGCGGCGGTTGCTGCTGCGGAATATACGCCCTCGGACGAGCTGCTCCGCGAGCTTGGAACTGATGCACTGACACTTGTGCTGGACGGCGTCGAAGACCCACGGAATTTTGGTGCGATATTGAGGACTGCGGAATGCGCCGGAGTCGGCAGCGTATTTATCCCGTCGCGACGAGCCGTAGGTATAACTGAAACGGTCGTAAAGTCCTCTGCCGGTGCGACCGAGCATGTAAAGATCGCAAAGGTTGCAAACGTGAACCGACTGATCGAGAAACTGAAAGAGCAAAAGGTCTGGGTGATCGGCACGGCGGTCGAGGGGGCAATGGACTATACGGAGTGGGATTGGACCCAGCCGACCGCTCTGGTGTTGGGTGGCGAAGGGCGTGGGCTGCACCGTCTGGTCGCGGAAAACTGCGACGCGTTGGTAAAGATCCCGATGTATGGAACAATAGAAAGTCTGAACGTTTCGGTCGCAGCCGGCGTAGTATTATTCGAAGCACAGCGTCAGCGTCGACAGAACCGGTAAACTTACGCACTTATGTTTTGTCCCAAATGCGGAACTAAGAACCCGGAAGACGGCAAATTTTGCCGCAGCTGCGGGACGGATATTGGGAGTGTTCCGGCAGCGATGAGCGGCTCGCTTGCGGGAATCTCGATGTCGTTCCTTTCAGATGACGGTACAGACTATGACGCGAAACGGCGGCGGGTTGCTCCGCACGAAGTTTACGCGGATGGTATAAAGAGCGTCGTATCCGGGGCAGGATTCGTCATTGTTAGCATCGTCCTCTATACTACGAACGTCGCGGGCGGACGCACGTGGTGGTGGGCTTTGCTTTTTGCGGCATTCACTTTCTTTGCGAAAGGCATTTCGGACGTGATGAAATCGCGGAAAATGGAACAGATCGGGATGAACAGCGGACCGGCCGTTTCGCTCAATTCGATCCAGCCGCCTGCATCCACTCCGGCCGTGCTTCCTAATTCGGTCCCCGACTATATTCAGCCCGAAAGCCGTTACAAGACCGGAGACCTCGCGCCGCCAAGCGTCACTGACGGCACTACCAAACTTCTGGAGATCGATCAAGAGAATGAGACGATCGCTTTGCCTAAGCGGTAGCTATTCGTCGTCACCATCGTCAGCATAAAAGGCCCCGTCGCATTTGTCGCAGTGGGGCTCTATCTTTTGTACGGCTTCACTCTTATCCCGTGCGAGCTCGCCGCATTTCGGACACACTGCATTCCGGTGCCAGCATTTCAGATCATAAGCGGAACCGCCCTCGCGTTCTGTAATGATACTCACCGTGGTTTCGCGATTGCACATTCCACAGACGACCGTGTCGCCCTCTTTATATTCTTTCATCGTTGCTCCTTTCTTATCGCCGGACCGTCGCCCGAGCATTTCCGATGTTGCCCGCTGAATCAAAAACTCTTAGCGTGATCGAGTGAGTCCCTGGTTCCGGCAGCGTGACGTTTACCGTATAGCGCTCACTCGGCCCGTCAGAGATCCCGTCGTCCGCTGCGACCGATCTCCATGCTCCGCCGTTCAGGCTATACTCTGCTCGCACAATGTAGCTCGACGTGTCGGTAGCGATGAACACCACTCGTGCGGTGTCGCCGGTCACCTGCGGCTGACCTGACACGCTTACCGTGGGCTGGGTGTTATCTATATTGAACGGTTCACTTATCCGCTCCCCAGTCAAAAACTGGCCGGCGGGGTTAGACGGCGAATCTTTCGCGACCACCTTTACGATATAGCGTCCGTCGGCGAACGAGAGACCGTCGAGTGTGTAGAAATTCTCAGGGAGGTCCGCAGCGAGCAGCCGAAAAGTGGCGTCGCTCGCTTCGCGAATGAAAACATCATAAACGAGAGTGTCGCCGCCGCGATCCTCCGCCGTCCACTGAAACGCGACAGCACCTCGCTGATACACACGCCGCGGCGGGACAGGCTGATTTGGGATTCCAAACAGGATCGGGTCCAGCCCTGCCAAACCAATGTTGGGGTCAACCTGCTGCGGGGGATTTGCCAACAAGCCTATATTCGCTGGAAGTAGTGTTATCGATAAAACCTCGGGTGCGATGTTTCTCCTCAGAAATGCGGCATTTACTTCGTGCAGCACAGCCGGAACCGCGGAGCTTTTTAGCACCGCTCTCCATTGCAGAAATCGAGCTGCCGGGCTTTCAATACGGCCGCTGGCCGTTTCACCCAGCACCGGCTGCCATGAGCCCCACGTCTCGCTCGGGTTTTCGGTGTTGCCGCTTCGCGTTTCAATAACAACGCTGCCGCCCGAGCGCCACCACAGCCTGCCCCACTGGGCTGCGGTGCCGGCGTCGAGCACGGGTGATTCATACACACCTTCAGCGGCAGGAGCAGCCGCGAATCGGTACAGATTTCCTTGATTGCTCGAAGCCGCGAAAATGTTCGCTCCGCTTCGCACCAGATTCGAGATCTGACCTGCCTCCGACTGCAGAAGCAGCGTCTCGTTCCCGTCATTCGAAACGCGATAGATCCGACCGCGGTCGGATGTCCCGAGGAGGACTCCGCCGTCGTTCTCAGCTAGCAGCGAGAAACCGACCACCGTCGGCGATGACCAGATTATGTCGTTACCGCCGGTCGGCAAAATGCGATAAACCGCCGAGCGAGCGTTGGTAAGGTTATACCGACTCGGGGTGCCTTGTTCCGGCTGCGGTGCCGCCGGTCGATCCACCGTCATGGTGCGGCTCGCCGGGGTTGGCGACGGCGTGGGTTCGGCGGACGACACTGATGCGGCCAGCGCAAGGGCATAAACCGAACCGTCGGGGCCGACGGCCAGTTTGTGGATCTCGCGAAGCGCCGAATCGAGCAGTGCAAAAGGACGCCCATTAGCATCAAACCGCAGCACGAGCCCGTTCGAATCCGTTCCCGCGTAAAGCTGTCCCTGGGCATCGATAGCGAGGGAGATTATATGTGCCTCGCTCGTATCAAACAGCAGAGCTGCAGCCGGTGTCTGGTTCGCTGATCTTACGCGAAATATCTTGCCCGTTTCGCCCGACCCGACCGCTAGGCTTCCGTCCGGCATCATTGCCAGCGACCAGATATATTTCTCCTGCGGATCGAAATAGATCTCAGCACTGCCGGCCGCATTTACACGGTACACCTTCCCATCCGGTGAGGTCGCCGCATAGAGTTCGCCGCCGGCCCCGAGTGCCATTGCTGTCACATTCAGCTCATCGAGATCCGCGAGCAGCCGTCCGGTCCCGTTCGGAGCAACGACAAAGATCCGCCCGTTGCCGCCGGTTCCGAGATAAATGTTTCCCGATCGATCGATAACGCTCGCCCACACGAAAGGCTGATCTGTTCGATAGACCTCGGCCAACTCAGGAGCCAGCATTATGGCCCCGTTCGGGCCGACCGAAACGTTTCGTGCGTCACCGCGCAGCACATCGGCACGCGAGTTAATGGACCATATCGCGGGTTCTGCGGCAAAGTGACTGAGAGAGCAAAGAAATGAAAGCGAAACAACGAGCAGGAATTTATTCATTTGATCCGATTGCGATAGAACTTAATTGAGTCAGGTAAGTATAGCAAGAGACCGGCAAATCATCGACGCTTCTTCTGCTTCCGGGTCTCGGCGGTGATCTCGTCTATAACAGAACCGGCAGCCGGACCTTCCATAAAGATCAAGGCGTTACGCAGATCCTCGGCGTCGCCGGTTATCAGCCGGGCACTGCGCTCACGCGTCACGTATGCCCAGAACCACCCCATTAGGACGAAGATGCGATTTCGAAATCCGATCAGGAAAATCACGTGAAGGAACAGCCACATCAGCCATGCAACAAAGCCTTTGAATTTCATTCCAAATACCTGCGCAATGGCACGGTTTCGACCGATCGTCGCCATCGAACCCTTATCGACGTAGGTGAATTTTTTACGGGGCTTACCTTTCAACTCTGCGAGGATGTTCTCGGCCGTTGCCGTTCCCATCTGCATCGCCGCGGGGCTGACACCGGGCACCGGCTCGCCATTCTCCTGCAGGGCGAGAGCCATGTCGCCGATCACGAAAATATTTTTATGTCCCGGGATCGAAAGATCGGGTTCTACCACAACCCGGCCCGCACGGTCGGTTTCAACGCCGAGCCGACCACCGAGCGGGGAAGCCGCAACGCCTGTCGCCCACAGCACAACATCGCACCCAAACCATTCGTCGCCGACCTTAAGTTTGCCGGGCTCGATCTCTGTGACAAAGCTGTTTAGCCGCACCTCGACGCCAAGGTCTTCGAGCTGAGATTTTGCATTCGCCGACAGATCGCTCGCAAATGTCCCAAGCACACGATCGGAGCCCTCAAAGATGACCACTCGAGCTTTGGTCGTATCGATCGCCTTAAAATCTTTATTCAGGGCCTGTCGAGCAATGCCCGCGATCGCTCCTGCCAGCTCCACTCCCGTCGGTCCCGCGCCGACTATCGCAAAAGTAAGCTCATCCTGAATTCCGGAGATCGCAGCCTTTCTTTCCGCCAACTCAAAGGCTAGGAGAACCCGGCTTCTGATCTCAACAGCATCTTCGATCGTTTTCAGACCCGGTGCCCACGTTTCCCATTCGTCCCGGCCGAAATAGGCATGTCGAGCCCCTGCCGCGACGATCAGGTAATCAAATGCGATCTCGTTTCCGGCATCGAGTCTGACGACTTTACGCGAAGTATCGAAATTGGTCACCTCGCCGAGGATGACTTTAATGTTGCGGGCATGGTGGAGTATGCGGCGGATCGGCGATGCGATCTCACCCGGCGATAAAACCGCCGTCGCGACCTGATACAACAGGGGCTGAAAGACGTGATGATTCTTCCGGTCGATCAGCATCACGTCGACCGGCTTGTTTGCCAGCGCCTTCGCCGCCCATAGTCCGCCGAACCCACCCCCTATGATGACAACTTTCGGTCTTTCACCCATAGATCAAGTTCCAATATAGCGTGAGTAGAGCGAGCGGGCATAAGAAACGTCATCAGTACCGCTAATGATCGCCCTTGCGTCCGAGAACACGCTAATCTCCGTCCCATCTACTCGAAAACGCAATAGATACTCGTTCTGTTTAAGATCGACAATAGCCGAAAGTTCTGTCGCAAGCGCGGCCAGGTCCAAGCGCGTAGGCCGCGGCGGCGAAATCTGAACCGCGTCGCGTCCGCACAGGACTGCTGAGAACTCTTGGGCTTCGGCGTCGAGGAACTCGAAACGCCTCTCCACGCAGCATGGGCACCCTGTGGTCGGCCCCGACAGTTTTATCTTTCGCCAATCGTTCTGCCAGATGTCGATCTGCATCAGCGAACGGTGTAGCGAGGCATCGTCACCCACGAGTATTTTGATCGCCTCAGACACCTGGATCGCTGCGATGCTGTTGATGATAGGCATGATCACGCCGGCGGTGTCGCACGTCGGCGAGCTCCCGGCGTCAGGCATTTCTTCGAAAATACAACGAAGGCAAGGCGTCTCGCCGGGGATCACCGTCATTGTCGTTCCGTAGCTCGAAACGGCGGCGCCATAGATCCATCGGATAGCGTGTTTTACACAGGCATCGTTCAACAGATATCGGGTCTGAAAATTGTCAGTCCCATCCAGAACCACGTCGCATCCGTCGATTACCGATTCGATGATCGAATTATTCAGATCAGCTACGATCGCCTCGACCTCTATCTCGGAATTGATCTCCGCAACACGATTCTTGGCAGCGATCGCTTTCGGCAGTCGTTCGGCCGCGTCGTCTTCTTTGAACAGCGTCTGCCGCTGCAGGTTTGTATACTCGACGAAATCGCGGTCCACGATTCGTAATCGCCCTACACCCGCACGCGACAACATCTCAGCGTGCGACGCGCCTAGCGCGCCGCATCCGACGAGCAGGACGCGGGAAGAGCGCAGGCGGTTTTGCCCTTCGCGGCCGATGGGGCCGAAAAGTACCTGCCTGCTGTAACGGTCGTTCATGTCAGGTCAAACAGCAACTTAACGATCCTTCCGAAAGTTGATCCCTGCGGTCTTGATTCGAAGCTCGCTGAACCCGCTCGTCGCTCCATCATCGCCATCCGCCGCTGCTCCTCACGAAGCCGCGCACGTTCATCTTCTAGGGTAATGCGTTCTTTTTCGCGAGCTCGCGACATCCCACCGCCGTCGATGAACGCGATGATCTTGGGCAGTTCGTCCGCATCGAACCATACCCCGTGTTCCCTGCAAAGATCGATGATGACCCCCGAGGACCGGGCAAAGTTGCTGCGGTTCATCAGCGTTTCGCAGTCGGGGCAGGGAACGTAGCTGATCGTGGTGGGATGCGCGTGCGGGTGTGCATCGCTGCGGATGAATGAGAGCACAGAGGCCTGTCGCTCGCGATCGGCGCAAATACTCTCAAACGTCGCGATATCGGACCAAAATCCGCCGCATCGCTCGCACTCACGTATCGTTACATCATCGATCTGCAGTTTTTGAAGAGCCGTCTTGCAACGCGGACACTTACCCGCATTTTCGTCGGAAAGAACGGTCACGGCCGCTGCGCGTCCACCGCAGTGACTGCAAAATGAGCTGCCGAGGAACATAAGTCCAAGGCAGGACGGACACGCGACCGTCTTTAGCCGCGAACGGCAAAACTCACATTGCGTGCGGTCGCTCATAACGCCGCCGCCGCAATTTGGGCAATTCAAAGCTTCTGGGGTAACGGTTTCACTCATCGGAAAGTCGTTTTAAGGCTGCGTCGAGCATTATCTTGGAGTCAGGCGTTTGACCCGTCCAGATCTCGAACTGCTTCGCCCCCTGTGCGATAAGCATTTCCAAACCGTCCAGCGTCTCACACCCTGCGTCTCGGGCATCTCTCAGCAGCCTTGTTTCACGGGGGTTATAAGTCAGATCGTAAACAACCTTGATGCCAACAAGCTGATCGATCTGTACGATCGTTTTCTCGTTCAGAAGCCCGGATGTTCCAACGGGCGTCGCATTTACAATTATATCAGCCTCTAACAGTGAATGGTCTGCATTTAGATCTCGCGGGGAAACATCAAACTCACGCGCCAGCTGTTCAGCTTTGGCGGCATCTCTTGCCGCGAGGGTCACTATGGCACCAGCTGTTTTCAGCGCGTAGACACATGCTCGCGCCGCACCACCCGATCCGGCCACGATCGCGCGAATGCCTTTCAGCTTACCTAAACGTTGCTGCAGCGGCTCGATGAATCCGGCCGCATCCGTATTCGTGCCGATAAGCCGTTCCCCGTCAACTGTCACGGTGTTGACCGCCCCGATCGCTCGTGCCGTTTCATCAACGTCGTCGAGCAACGCCATGATCGATTGCTTATGCGGGTTCGTCACCGCAAATCCCTTGAAATTCAAGTCGATCTCACGCGTTTTCCGCCGCACCATCTTTTTGACGAAATCTTGGAGATCATCAACCTGGAGCGGTAAGAAAACGCTGTTCAGCCCGGCAGCCATGAACGCCGCATTCTGGATGTAGGGCGACATCGAATAGCTCGTGTCACCGGCGATCACGCCGTAAACATCGGTGTCGCGGTCGAGTTCTTTGACTCGGTAAACGTCGATCAGGTCGGTCGCTGACACCTGTCCGGGAGCAGTCTCGACACCGGCTCCGAGCGATGCATAGGTCATCGCGGCCCCGTGCGCGAGTCCCAGAACGCGCGTCCATTTACCAGGCTCGCCCATTGAGATCGGCACGGCCCCAGCGCCATAGTGCTTGGCCCAGTCGAGCAGGTACCACTGCTCGACCGTATCAGTGATAGAGTGAGCCGTCGTCGCGATTTTCACGATATCGCACTTAAATGATTCAGCAGGTTCGAAAGGCTTCAACATCGGCCCCAGATCCGGCGGCGTCTCAAAAAAGTTGTGTTGAGATCCAATGATAGTGACGCCCTGAAACAGCTCGGGTTCCAGAATGTCGTTGTACGTGAGGGCAAATACGAGATCGTCCTCGAGATCGATCAGGTCGAAAACCTTGCTCTCGAGAATGGTACGCCAGAATGAGATCCGCTCGGTAAATGCCTTAGGATCTGCAGAACTTTGTTCCTCACTCGGGCGCGCAGTCGCAAGCAGCCTGGAGCGAAGCGGCGTGTGTCTCAATAGCTCCACCACGTCGTCAACGGGGGCATTTTCAAGCAGGTCAAAGCGAATCTCGATAACGTCAGCCAAATGGTCGGCACGCGCGAGGTCACCAGCCAGCTCACGTATCGAACGCGATGATAGCGAGATGCAGATCTTTCCGTCGTTCATCAGGCGTGCGGGTCTAAGCCTCTCTCAAACGTTCTTCGGAACCGGGTAGCCTTACCACCAGGCTCAGGGTGGCGATCAGACACGCAACGACACCCAGCGCGGCCGCAACAACGACTAGGGTCTCGCCGCTCTGCCGGACGGCGATCGCCGTGAGCGCCCATGCGATAGCAAGCGGGTATAAGTAATTCGACATCCGAAATCGCACGATCACGCCAAGAGCCCCTGCTAGCAAGATTAGCGCGACCGCGAGCCAAACGCGGCTCGTGTCAGAGAGTTGAACTCCCCAGTATGCGAGCGTAATGGTGAAATTGACGAGGGTCGCGGCCGTTACCCATCCGAAATATATACTAAATGGTGCCTTCGCCGCCCAGAAATCCCCCAATCCGTCGAATTTCATCAGCTGGCGGTTGATGAGGAAAAGCGTCATTAGCAGGGCCGCGATCAACACCAGACATATGGCAATGTCATCGCGATGCCAGAAATAGATCCACGCACAATTCAGTGCTGCGGAAATAATGTAAAGCGAACGCAGACTGCGAAACCGGGCGCGATTTGACGGCAAAAGCTGGTAAATGCTGAACACTACGAGCCCAAGATAGATCAAGCTCCATATCGAGAACGCATAGCCTGCCGGGGTCATCAAAGTTGGATATTTATCCGAGATCTCGGCGGGCGTCACGCCGCCGATCCTCCCCATCGCGGCGAGCCAATTGAAGATTATCGTGCCGATGGTCGCAGCGAGCACGAGAATTGCCCTAAAGGTGTCTGTCGAGTTCGCTTTATCAGTCATATTGATGCGATTGTATCAGCAAAGAGCCCAGAAATACTTGCCTTATTGACGTTTTGGTATGACAATTACCCAAATCGTAAAGAAATGTAAAGTCTTCTTTCGACGCATGATCCGAATTATCGACCATACGGGAGTTCAGGGCATCAAAAAACTTGCATGGCACCCCGCTTGCAGTAAATACCAGCGAGCACCTTCCCTCTTCCCCGGAACGTGTTACTAAAATCGGAAGAGGAATCAGAATGTTAATGAAGTCGATCAAACAATTTATGCTGATGATGGTTTTGGTTGTTGGCCTTTCGCTGACAGTCACAGCACAGCGCGGCGGCGGGGATAAAAAGCCACCACCAAAGGACCCGGATCGCCCGGTGGTCGTACCACGTGACAAACCCCCGAGGGGCGGTGACAAGCCCAAGCCTGACAACCGGGACCGCGACAATCGCGGCCGCCCGCAGCGTCCTGACGAAATGAGCTACGTTATCTTCGTCAGTGCCTCGACCCAGGGCTAATCTCAAACCAAAACGAAATAGTGAAGGCGTCTCATCTGAGACGCCTTCGCTATTTAACGTTTGGTGCCGACTAGAAGATTTGAACTTCTGACCTATCGCGTGTGAAGCGAGTGCTCTACCACTGAGCTAAGTCGGCGAATTTTAGATGGATGGGTCGTCCTGGGTTGCCGGTCGATTTTCATCCGTAGCCTTGATCGTGCCGATCGCGGAATCTGTATAAAAATGCCGCGTTCCGGTGGCGGTGACGCCCTCTGCTACCTGTGGGTCTGCGGTGATGGAGTAAAAAGCCGGACGGGCGTCTGACGCTTCCTCGATGGTGAGGGCATAGACATATCCGTTAACGACAGGCCGCTCGCCGGCGAAGCCTTCGTCGAGTCCTGCTACGCGGACGAGATCATCGAAGGTGCCGAACTGACCGCGATTTCGTGAAGCAAACTGTGCTTGATAGGTGCGGATGCGGTCGAGTGTTTGCGCCGCCGCCGCTTCGTTTCCAGAGCGGATCATCGCTCCCCACGCAAGGCTGCCGACGCCGATCAAGAGCCCAATGATCGCGATCACGATCATCAATTCGATAAGGTTGAATCCACGCTCGTCGCGTAAACGATTTGGTATCATATTCATATTCTGTTTGGAAAAGGCCGCTGTTATCGTCACGACGTTCACGCGTGTAAGTTTCAAAAGTTTAGTTGTTTTTGCGTCGTGATTGCAAGGCGGCAACGTTCGACGCCCGCTCGGCAACCTATTCCACGCAGTGCTGCGCGTTTTTTGATGTGCCGCTGAGTGAATATCGGGTAGAATGGAGAAAGCACCGTTGGCGGCGTAACGATCGATTATCGAATCTAAAGACACAATGCGAGACTGGATAACTACAGAAACCGCGGCACCCCCGGCGCGCGAGGCACCGGTTTTCGACGCCGCTGCAAAGATCGGCGAGTTGCAATCCGCGGTTGAGCGCGTGATCCGCGGAAAGGCGGAAACGGTCAAGTTCTCACTCGTCGCCCTTTTTGCAAATGGCCATTTGCTGATAGAGGATGTTCCCGGGATCGGCAAAACGACCCTTTCAAACGCTCTCGCACGTGCACTAGACCTTTCGATCCAACGTATCCAGTTCACATCGGACCTACTGCCCTCCGACGTGATCGGCTTATCGATATTTAATCAGAGGACCGGCGATTTTGAATGGAAGCCGGGACCGATCTTTTCCAACATTGTCGTAGCAGACGAGATCAACCGCGCGACGCCAAAGACGCAGTCTGCCCTGCTCGAGGCAATGGCAGAGGAGCAAGTGACGGTCGAGGGCGTATCCCGGCGGCTCCCGTTGCCATTCACCGTCATCGCAACTCAAAATCCGGCCGAGCATCACGGCACCTATCCGCTGCCGGAGTCACAGCTTGACCGGTTCATGCTGCGGCTTCATATTGGCTACCCGAGCATCGAAGACGAACGTAAGATCCTGCACGACCGCGAAAGCGTCAATCCGCTCGATTTTGTAAAACCGGTGCTCACAACTGATGATGTGATCGCGATCCAGCGTCAGGTAACGCATGTCCGCGTGGATGAGGCTCTTGTTGATTACTTGCTGCAGATAGTTGATGCGACGCGGCGGTCGGATGCCCTCGAACTCGGCATTAGCCCTCGCGGCAGCCTCGCACTCTATCGTTCCGCACAAGCCCTCGCCCTTATCGAAGGTCGCGACTATTGCACCGCGGATGACATAAAGCGACTTGTGCGACCGTGTTTCGGCCACCGGGTCATAGTGAACTCGCGTGCGACCGGGCTTAAGAATCGAACTCGTGAAGCAGAAGCGGCGCTTACGGACATTTTGCAGCAGGTTTCGGTTCCCCTCTAGACGACCGCCCCGTGAAATTTGGAATTCTCAGTGAACTGATTGGCCCGCGTGACCTGCGAAATGGGGTCCTCGGCATTGTCACAGTGGTCGGCGGTCTATTGCTCGCCGGTCTCACCTATTACGCCCACCGCACGGATCAACCCCGCGTCGCCGGCATCGCGGCCGCTGTTTCGTTGGGATTCGTTCTCCTGATCCTGATCTTCGTCGTTCCGCCCTTGGCCCGAAACGCCAGTCGCGAAGCGTCGCAAATGAACCTTCCGTTCGAGTTCACGATGGGCGGCGCGATCATGCTCGGGCTCATAATGATAGTCGGTTTCTCCGCGTGGAACACCGGCAACAATCTGCTCTTCCTCGTTCTTTCGTTTTTGGCCGCATCAATGTTTGTCGGATTTGCCGCAGGCACCTATTCGCTTAGGAAACTCGATGTCAAAATGCGCTTTCCCGAAACAATTTTTGCCGGCGAAGACACGCCGATCCTCGTCAGCATGCACAACCGAAAGCGATTCTTGCCCAGCATATCGATCGTCACTGAAGTTCGGGGAAACGAACGCGAGGAGTCTGTCGCCGCCCCAGAGATCCGCGATCTGCTCCCCTCGTTTATCGCTGAGAGATTTTCAAAGGCCCCTATCATTCGCCGCACGCTCGACTATTTCGTTTACGTTCCTCGAAACTCTGTCGCCGAATCGCGAGCGCTCCACAGATTTCCCCACCGTGGCCGCTTTCTTATCCGAGATTTTGAGATATCGACCAAGTTCCCATTTTCATTCTTTCGACACCGCCGCCGACTCCCGGCACGCGAGACCGAGCTAACCGTATTCCCGTCGCTCGAACGGACATCCGAAGAACTCGGCCATCTTTCGCTCGAATCCGGAAATCGTGCCGCTGGGAAGCGCGGTTCTGGCCAGGACCTTCTGGCGATGCGCGACTATCAGCCCAACGACGACCTGCGGCGGGTGGATTGGAAAGCGACTGCGCGGTCGCGGCACCTGATAATCCGCGAATTTTCAGCCGAAGACGACAAACGCGTATCGATCGTTCTCGACACGCAAATGCCGATGGACGCCCGGCCGCGGATTACCGTTCGGGAAAAGGTCGAAGCGGAACGACAGTCCAAGGAAACATACCGGTCCGAACGGTTCGAGTCTGCCGTCACCAAAGCCGCCTCGCTTGCCGCCCATTTTACCGAAGAACAGGCGGAAGTAAGGCTAATCATAGACAGCGAGGTCGGCGAGTTCGGCATAGGTGCCCGCCACCTTTACGAGTTGCTGAAACGTCTCGCGACAATTGAGCCGAGCTATAGTAGCGACCCCCAGAACATATTTGCCCTCGACGAACTCGACAGCGAGCAAAACAGCCATCGCATCGTCATAACCCCTGCCGCCCCAAACGCCCTAGAATCCGACCGCGATCCCGATATAATCGTTGTGAATTATTAGTTTACGAACTGTCACAAAACTTCTGCCCGTGGTGTATTTTATATGAAGGCATTTGATCGATGCTGAAAATGAGAGATTCGACGGAAATATTTGTGGACTCAATGTCCGAACATACAGCGGCCGCGGTGGCGAAAGAAACGATCGAATTTGAAGAGGCGTTTGCGCTGCACCATCGCACCGTGTTCCGGACTGCCCGTTCGATCGTCCAAGACCCGGGGTTGGCTGAGGATGTGACACAAGAGGTATTCATTAAACTCTACAACCACATGGACTCGGTCAAGGATCAAGAAATGCTTCGGCCGTGGTTAATCAGGGTCGCATTGAACGAGGCGAAGAATACGATACGGGGAAAGATAAGGGCGAACATAAGGGACGAAAATTACGTCAAAGAAACACTGGAGAATAGCGTTTATCACGTTGATTCGGAATATGAGCAGCAAAGCGAGGTCAATGAGATAAACAGGGCGCTCAACAAGATCAAAGAGCCGCTGAGAAGCTGTCTGGTGCTCAGACAACAGGGCTTGAGCTACCGCGAGATCGCGGAAAGCCTTGAGTTGAAAGAAACAAGCATCGGCACATACGTAGCGAGAGCACGACAAGAGTTTATGCGGTTTTACGGTAAGGTTGGGAGAGATTGATATGAACACGCAATGTTACGACATCGGGACTATTCAGGCTTTTTTAGACGGTGAAACTTCGCCGGGAGCAGCCCAGGTTATAGCGTGTCACATTGCCGACTGCGTCGACTGTTCGGTGATGCTCGCAGCGGCTGAGGAAGAGACGGCATTTGTATTTTCGGCACTCGACCGCGAAATGAATTCGCTCGTGCCGACGCAGCGTCTGTGGAGCCGCATTAACGATTCGATAGAAGTGGAAAAGAGCCGCGTGCCGCTTCATCAGCGGTTGTTCGGATTCTTGTCGTCCAGTTTGCTGAGCCCGTCGCTTAGTGCGGCTGCCGGGGTTTTGCTTGTCGCGGGACTGCTTACTGCGGTTTGGACATTTCGGCCGGTCTCGATCACCGAAGATGATCTTGCAAGAGTAACGGCGCCGACATCGCAGACATCTGCTTCGGTCATTAATTCGGAGCCAGCGGTACCGCCTGCTAAGACCGTGTCGGTCGAAACACAGGGCGACACGGTAGATACGCCGACGCCGATCGAGCTGCAGCGGCCCGTCGCAGAAGCGACGCATGCAAATTTTAACGAGAGTCGCCAGCCGGTCCGTCAGGCACAGCCGGCTCGAGCGATGACGCTCGCATACGTGCCCGGCGAAGAAACTTATTTGACGACGATCGCGGAACTGAAGCGGAATTACGACTCTCAGAAAGATACGGTTCTGACTCCCTCCGGCCGGGTTGCGATCGAGCGTGACATGGCAGTGGTCGAACACGCGATAAAAGAAATGCAGAAAGTGGTCCGAAAGGACCCGAACAACCAAGCCGCCCGTCAGGTCCTATACGCTTCGTATCAGGACAAGATCGAACTTCTTAGTTCTGTGAACCAGCGAGAGGAGATGTTAGCGAGCCTGCGGTAAGTAGATGCAGTTAAATTTACAACAACTGATAGTACGGTCATTGCTCGTGTGCATTGCATCTGTCGCTTTTTTGGCAGACACGACGTTCGGGCAAGCAACCGGCACCCCGGCACCGCCGCGACCGATTCGGCAGCCTCGGGTCATCGTCCCGCACGGAGCAACGGTAACCGCTCCGGCGCCAAGGGGGGACGTCGAAAAGGCGATGGCGGTCGATTCGAATGTGAACGTTAAGCTTTGCGTGTCGAACGGGGCCGTTAAAGTAAACGGCTGGAATCGCGATGAGGTCAGAATATTGGTCCGATCGGGACGCGAATTCGACATCCGTGTTCTCGAGAGAACAAAACCTGAAGGCCCGCCGAGCTGGCTCTGGGTCACTCCGACGGCAGCGGCCTCCGGAATGATGGGTCCAATGTCCGAGTGCCTTTCCGGTGCAAGTATCGAGATCGACGCTCCTGTCGGGTCGTCATTCAACATCACGGGCAGGTCGGCACATTCGGCGGTCGACAACATCAAAAAAGTCGCGATCAAGGTCGTCGACGGCAACGTAGCGGTCAACAACATTCCGGGCGGCATTAATGCTTCGACGCTTCAGGGTAATCTGCTTGTAGAAAATTCAGGCGGCGGAATAGTGCTTGACAGTACCAACGGAAACATCATTGCAGTCGACGTGGTGCCGGGTCAGGTGGGCGAGATATTTCGTGCGAAAACGAACAGCGGCTCGATCTCCTTAAAGAACGTGACACACCGTCAGATCGAGGCAAATTCGATTTCCGGATCGGTCGTCTTTGACGGAAGCTTTTCATCGGGCGGGATCTATACTTTCCGGACGTCAAACGGCTCGATTCGGATGAACATTCCTAAGGACTCATCGTGCAAGATCGTTGCCGCATACGGTTTCGGCTCCTTCAGTTCTGCACTGCCGCTAAACTTCATTTATCACAATCGAGCTGACCGTGCGCGGAACTTGGCGGCTACGATCGGTTCGGGCGCCGCAACTGTAAACGTCGTCACTACAAGTGGAAGTATCGCCATCAACCCGCGCGACCCGCGTTAATAATCGCTCATCTGCTGCCCCGTTCTCTTTAGAAATTGATCAGCCATCGAAGGGTTCGCCTCATCGCCTTCGTCGAGCACCACTCGCTCAACCCGCCACATCGGAATAAAATACTCGCTCATCGGCAGATACGGTTCATTGTTCACAATAGAACTACTCCAATCTTCAAAATAGCTCAGATCTATCGCACGGATGAAGACACCTGCCGCATTGATCTCACCTAATATGCCTAGCAGCTTCTCGCGCGGGCTGTGAAGAACCGCGATAACGCTCTCGCCTTTGGATATTTTCATAGAACCTTTCCCTTTCTTCTGCTCTATCTTTTTTCTTAACGGCTATTGTTCTAAAATTGAAGCATCTCATCAAGGCAGGACCATGAGGTCAAGGCCCGCTTCCGCGCACGGGCCCGCCCAAGTTTACGATGCATATCACCAAGATCGAGCTTGAGAATATCAAATCTCACGCTGAAGCCGTATTCGAGTTCTCACCCGGAACCACGGCGATCAGCGGTGAGAATGGGGCAGGAAAGACCACGCTCATTGAGGCAGTGGCCTGGACCCTGTTTGATCTGCTCGATTACAAAAAGGAAGACTTTGTTCGCCGCGGTGCTAAGAAAGGCATCGCGCGGGTGTCGTTTCGCAGCGGTCTCGATGACCGCGAGTACCTCGTTTATCGAGATACGGGAACGGGCTATTACGTTTACGACCCCGCAATAAAAGTACGAATCGCTGAAAAGAAGGACGAGGTCACACGGTTCCTTTGGCAGCACCTTTCGCTTGAGCCGGGAACGGATCTTGAGTCGCTTTTCAAACACGCGGTCGGAGTCCCGCAAGGCACGTTCACTGCGATTTTTCTTGCAACACCCGCCGAGCGGAAACGCACCTTCGACGCCTTACTAAAGGTCGAAGAGTATCGCCGAAGTGCCGAGGAGCTGCTTCGAACGCAGCGGTTTGTTGAACACCAATTGGCGCAGACGCGAGAGAAGATCGCTCACAGCGACGGTCTCATCGCAGAGCTGCCGCAGATCCAGACGGAAGCTGACGAACTAGCTGCAGAGCTCCAAAGACTCGGCGCAGAGTACGAACGACGGCTCGCCGAACTGCAAGCGAAGCGTGAACTTGTGGAAGGGCTCGATAAGAAAGAAGCGGAACTCCGTCAGCTTTCACGCACGGTAGAAGCGAAGCGGGCTGAACTCTCGCGAGCTGAAGTAATCCTCAGCCAACGCGAGGCTGAATATCGCGAAGCAGAAGAGGCAGCGGCGAAAGTCGCCGGGGTACGCGACGATGCTGAAAAGCACGCTAAGGCCTTGGATCGACTCAGTGAGCTAGAACGCGAACGGCATGCACGCGATAAACTGCGGACTGAATTGGCTGCGGTCGACGCCGCACTGGTACGAGTAACCTCCGAATCAAAGAACCTCGCAGCAAGCCTCGAGACCCTTCAGAACGCTCGGACGCAGATCGAGGAGCTCAAACCACTAACTAGCAAGCAGGATAAACTCGAAGCTCAGCGCGAGGAGCTTCGCAACGACCTTGCAACTGCAAGGGCAGCGAAACAGAACGCGGTTACGACGGACGAGAGGATCCAGCGGCTAAGGGTGGCGTACCTTGCAAACAAGGAGGAGATCGCTGCGGCTGAGCAGCAGGGCTTGACGGCAGCAGAACTCGGAACGCTGCAGACAAAGGAATCGCAGGTCATATCCGATATCGCGAAGATGCGTGCCGAATTGGACCGCGACGAGAAGTTTCGCGCGGAGATCAGCAACGGGCTCTGCCCGATATTGTCGGAGCGATGCCTCAACCTGAAAGACGGCCAGACATTAGAAGGGTTCTTGAGTGGTCAGTTCGATGATCTGAAAGCACAAATAGCGCAGCTCGAAACGACGCGGGTTGCTTTAGGTGGGGACATCGGAAAAGCACGCGAGGCCCAGTTGAACGCGACCAAGCTCGAAGCGCTTCAGATCCGTAAAACCGAGATCGAAGAGGAAGGGAAGCGGCTCAAAGAAGAAAAAGCCGAGGAAGAAAAAAAGGCAGAGACGCTGCCTGACATCGAGACGCGTCTCGCAGGCGTCGATGCCGACCTCAGGCAGCTGGAGAATCCAAAAGGCCGACTGGCAGTTCTCGAACAGGGACTAGGGAACGAGACCGAGATACGCGAGCAGATCTCAAATGTCGAAAGCAATTCTGAGCGGCTCACCAGCGATCAGCGAATACTGGTCGAGCAGCTTGAATCGTACAAAGACCTCGACAGCCAGTGGACTGAATTTAGAGAGCTACGGGACTGGACTGCGGAGGCCCACCGTACTATGGTGCGGTTTGAAGCACTCGCCGGACTTTTAGAAGGTCGACGCTCGGCGCGAGAGGAGCAGAAGACGATAACGGCCGCCACTGTCGATGCCGTGACCACGGCGGAGAAGGCCTACTCGGACGCCGCGGGCGGATACGACAGTGAAGCTCATCTTGCCGAGAAACAGTCGATGTCTGATCTGCAAAACGCAGAGATAGAGCAGCGTACTGTGCTGAACAGTTCGAAACATCGGCAGGAGGAGTTCGCCGCACGGCTTGAGCGTCTGCGGACGATCAAAAAAGAGATGGAGGCCGAACTTCGAGAAAAGGAGCGGCTCGAAAAACTCGCCGAAACGACCGTCTTCATTCGTGATACTCTAAAGGAAGCCGCCCCGCTGGTAGCCCGAAATTACGTCTATCACGTCTCTATGGAGGCGAACCAATTTTACCGGGAGATAACCGGAAACGCGGAATGCTCGTTGAAATGGGCGGAAGATTACGGCATATATCTGGAGGAAGGCGGCCACGATCGTCCGTTCGTAAGCCTTTCCGGCGGCGAACAGATGGTCGCGGCGCTATCAGTTAGGCTCGCACTGTTAAAGCAGCTTTCGGATATTCGTATCGCGTTCTTTGATGAGCCGACAACGAATATGGACGCGGGCCGACGCGAGAACCTTGCAATGCAGATCAGTCAGATACAGCATTTTGACCAGCTTTTTGTGATATCGCACGACGACACGTTCGAGGGGTATATGGATCACGAGATCAGGATCGAGCGTGAAGCATGAAACAGGTAACGATAGTTTGCGACGGCTCGAGCCTTGGCAACGGAAAGGGCAACCCGCGTGCGGCCGCGGTCGCCGTGCTTGGATTCAAGGGCTACTGGAAGGCTTTCGGTGAATATCTCGGCCGCGCGACCAATCAGCAGTCAGAGATCGCTGCAGCTGCGATAGGGCTTGAGAATCTGAGCGAGCCGTGCAAAGTGAAATTGTTGTCCGATTCGCGGTATGTTGTAGAAACGATGAGCAGCGGCTGGAAACGGAAGACCAACCATGACTGGTGGTCACGGCTGGACAAAGCCGCTGCACGCCACGACATCGAATGGAAGTGGGTCAAGGGTCACGCCGGGCACGTCGTGCAGGAAGTGGCCGACCAGGCGGCCAGAAATATCGCAACAGAGGGGAGCGTCGATCCGGTAATGCTGGAAGAGATCGTTGCAACGATCGGCGTGGTCGAGTTATAAGCAGAGTTCTTCACAAACCGATATATCGTAGCGCAAGCATGATGCTCGTGCCTTGCATCGTGCTTGCACTTGCGGCATTTGCAGTAACCGCGCAACGAAAGGGTCCCGGCTGGGTATGGCAAAATCCGCTGCCGCAGGGGAATCCGCTTCTTTCCGTTCATTTTGCTAAAGATAAGGAGACCGGATTCGCAGTTGGAGCGGACGGCACGGTCCTGCGCACGCGCGACGGCGGCTTCCGTTGGGAACGGCAGGCTTCGCCCACCGACGCGGTCGTGTCGGCTGTTTTCGCGCGTGACGAAAAGCGCGCGGTTATCGTTGGCGCTCGGGGCAGCCTCTTCATTACCGACAACGCAGGATCGAATTGGCGGCAGGCGGCGACGGATGTGCGCGACCATCTTTACGATGTGACGTTCGCAGGTGCCGACGATCTCGCGGGCTGGGCAGTGGGAACGTACGGGCGGATCATGCGAACTTCTGACGGCGGCCAGAGTTGGACGACCTCGGAACCACGAACTAAGGAACATATCGAGAAGGTCGCGGCGCTCAGTAGCTCCATCGTCGCGTTTTCCGGATCTGCCGGCACTGTGATGGTTTCGGGCGACGGAGGGGACAATTGGGAAACGGCCAAACCGTGCGGGACGGGATCAATTTCAGGGTTGGCGGTGCCTTCTCCTTCCGTGGTGGTCGCGGTCGGGCGGGCCGGGTGTGTCGCACGCACGGACGACGGCGGCGAGACATGGTCGCGCGTCAATATCTACTCGCGGGTCGACTTGCTTGCGGTTAATTTTCATTCAGAAAAGCGAGGCGCGATGACCGATGCGAGCGGCAATGTGTGGCTGACCGCAGATGGTGGAAAGACCTGGCTGCCTTTTGCAGTGCGAACGGCGCCGCGGCTGGTGTCGATCTTTTTTGCTGATGAGCTCACTGGGTGGGCGGTTGGGAATGACGGGTTGATCCTGCGGACCGATGATCGCGGATTTAGTTGGCAGCGTCTGGCTGCGGGCGGGCGAGAGGACGTCAATGACCTGGTGTTCTTCAACAATCGGTTGGGCGTCGCGGTCGGGTCGCGTGGGCGGATTTGGATAACAAATGACAGCGGCGGCGACTGGATCCCCGTGTTCACCGATACCGATGCAAATCTGAACGGGCTTCATTTCTTTGACGCTCAAACGGGTTGGGTTGCCGGCGATAACGGAACGGTCTTGCGAACCATCAACAGCGGGGCGAGTTGGGGAAAAGGGATAACGGGTGTTACTGACGATCTGCTTGGCGTCCACTTCCTCTCGGACCGCGTAGGGTTTGCGGTCGGTGCGAACGGTACGATCATTCGCACGACCACCGCGGGGGCGTATTGGGAACGCGTGGGTTCCGGTACTGGGTCTTGGCTTGAGGATCTGAAGTTTGTTGATGAAAAGAACGGCGTCATAGTGGGCGACCGCGGGACCATATTGAGGACCACCGATGGCGGTGCTACGTGGTCGCAGGTGAGAACGAACTTGAATAGCAATCTGTATTCGGTCAGCTTTTATGATTCGAGCACAGGTTTTGCGGTGGGTGCGGGCGGGATAATACTGCGGACCGACGATGGTGGGCAGAGCTGGGAAGATCAGGAGTCGCCGGTGCAGGCGAATTTGTTTGCGGTTTATGCATATGGGCGGGATGCGGCGATCGCGGTTGGGGAGTCGGGCATCGTGATAGTTACGACAGACGGGGGGCGAACGTGGCTGCGGCAGGCGAGCATTACGGGGAAGCCCTTGCAGGCACTTGCGTATCGTGGAGGCAGCAACCTTTGGGTGGCGGGGAGCGGCGGGACGATATTGAAACGGACCGAATCGCTTTCGCCGACGCGTTCTGTTACCACCAAACTTCCGCCCGTTCTTCGAACGTCATCCCGATTGCGGCCGCGTGAGCCGCTTATTACCATCACTGATGACGGGGACATTCCTGCTGCCGTGCCACGAGATAATGACGACAACTAAGGCTTCCATAGTGTGATGGCTATCCACTCGCCTTTGCGGGTTATGTGGAGATCTGTGAAGCCGTGGCTGTTGAGCGCTTCGACGATCTCGGGTTCTTGCTCGGCGAGGATGCCGGAAAGGATGAGGGTTGTCCCTGTGAGTTCCAGCAGTTTGGCGAGGAGCGGGAGGATCACATCGAGTGTGAGGTTGGCGCAGACCAGGTCGAACAGTTCGCTGAGCTCATCGATGGTTCCGACTGCGAATTCGATCGAGCCGGCGACGCCGTTGAGCTGGGCATTTTCGCGTGCGATGGTGATCGAATTGGTGTCGGTGTCGCAGGCATAGATCCTGCCGGGTTGGGCAAGTTTTGCAGCCGCGATCGCGAGGACGCCGGTACCGGTACCGACGTCGAGCATCTTCATGCCGCTTAGGAAGTTTTTCTCGATCGCGGCCAGGCAGAGTTGGGTTGTTTCGTGAGTGCCGGTGCCGAACGCCATGTTGGGCTCGATGCGGATCTCGATCTGATCAGCAGCGGGCTCGATGTCGCTCCAGGCGGGTGCGACGACGAAGCGGCCAACGTATGTTGGTTTCCAGTGCCTTTTCCATTCGGCTAGCCAGTCGGATTGTTCAACTACTGTGAGTTCTAATCTTGACGCGGCCTCGGGCTCGTAACCGTAGGAGCGCAGGGCGTAGTCTACTTCGGCTAAAACGGACTCCTCGGATGGCGGCTCGTCGAAGAAGCCTTTCACTTCGATCGAATCGGACGCCTGCTTGCCTAGGCTGTCGATCTCAGTTCCGAGTGCATCGAGGGAGTTGAGGGCGAACTCCAGCGCCTCCGCCGCCTCGGGCTGTGCGGTGATCGTGATGCAGTACCAATGTTTTGCCTCGTCCATGCTGTTCTTACCGCTCATCTGTCCTGACGTGTCCGGCGGGTGTCCGGGGGGTGTCCGGAGGTCCCCGAGACACGGAAGTTGTTGGATCACAGTGTTGCAGGAACGCAACGAATCATTCCGCATCGCGGACACCCATGTCGTCGAGTTCGCGGCCGCTGTTACGCCAATCGGCGACGACCTTTACGAACAGTTTGAGGTAGACTGATTTGCCGATCAGCTGCTCGATATCCAGCCGGGCCTCGGTGCCGATCTGTTTAAGTTTTGCGCCTCCCTTCCCGATGATTATGCCTTTCTGGGACGGTCGTTCGACGTAGATGGCACAGAATATTTGGGTTTGCTGCGGATCGCTTTCATCCCATTTTTCGGTGACGACGGCGGTCACATAGGGAATCTCTTCGCCCGTGGACTTAAGTATTTTTTCACGCACCATTTCGGCGACTATCGAACGCAGAGGCTGGTCGGTCAGTTCGTCATCGGTGAAGATCGGATCAGCTTCGGGCAGGTGCGTGATTATCTGCTTAACGAGCCCCTCGACGGCTTCGCCTTTGAGTGCGGACACCGGGATGATCTCTGCAAATTCGTACTCCTCAGAGTAGAGCTGCATAAGCGGAAGCAGCGTGGTCTTGTCCCTGATCTTGTCGATCTTGTTTAGAACAAGGATCGCTTTTTTTTCGGACTGTTTGACGAGATCGAGTACGAAGCGGTCGCCGTTTCCGGTTGAAACGCTCGCATCCCGCATCAGGACGACGAGATCGACGGAAAGGATCGCGTCATGAACCGCGGCCATCATCCGTCGATTCAGCAGGTATCCCGGTTTATGAACTCCCGGCGTGTCGACAAACACGATCTGTCCGGCGTCGTTGGTCACAACGCCTTTTATCTTGTTGCGGGTCGTTTGGGGCTTGTTGGATACGGCGGCAATCTTTTCGCCGACGACGCGGTTGAGCAGGGTAGATTTGCCGGCATTCGGCCGCCCGATGAGGGCGACCAAGCCGGAACGGAAACTGTTTTCTGACATCAACTAAAAACTAACAGATTTGCGGGCGGAACGTAACAGCAACTACTGTTCTTTGATCAGCCGGGCCTTGGCCGCGATCGCGTCGCCGTGAGCACCGCCAGTGATGGGCCCGAGTTTGATCGCCTGGTCATATACGCTGATCGCGTAGGTCTTATCGCCGTAGAACTCGTATATGCGACCAAGTGCCACGTAGGTCAGCGAGATCAGTGCCGGATCGACACGCTGCGCCTGGGCCAATCGAATAACATTCTCATAGGCGGTTTTCGACTCAAGCAGCTTTTCTTGTAACTGCTCTTCATCGTCGATCGCCTGGGCTGCGAGTCCGGCAACGCGGCCGACCGTGTAGAACACGCGGGGGTCTTCCGGGCTGTCCTTTAGCAGGAGCTTGAGGTCGGCGTCCGCTTTCGCGTAATTCTTAGCAGCGATCAGCTCTTGTACTGCAAGCAGGCGAGTGGTTACAGGGTTTTCGAGGAATGTCGTGGCCGGCGCGGTACGCCGGGCCTCACGGTTAGCAAGAGCGCGCTTCCGGACATCAGCGTACCCATCGTATCGGCCCTTTTCTTTCTGAGCGTCGAATGAAAGGATCATGTCCTTAAGCGATGCCGCAATATCGAAACCTGAGTCCTCCACTCCACGAAGCTGGTCGGCGAAATAAAACACAAGCAATGCGCCCCGGTCGTAATCTTCGGACAGCCGAAGGATGGTGTCGTCGGAATACATCTGTCGGATCTTATCGAGTTCTGCCGAGAAAGCCCTTTTATCAGCATCTGTCGCGAGCGATCCGATGCGTGCGCGTGCCTGCCTTGTGGCGTTGTCGGCGAGTTCCTTCTCGACCTGCTTTGCGTCGATGGCTGCGACCAGCGAACGCGAGATCGTGAGATAAACGTCGGGCGGCAGCGTTCGGTCCGTTTTCCGTCGTTCCTCGATCATCTGCCGCACGCCCTCGCGGATAGTCTCGATATCCTTCGCCATTCCAAAGACAATCGGGTCGATGACGTACTGCAAATATCCGCGGCGGACATCCGAAAAGTTAAGGTCGGTATCGGGCGGCAAGATGGCGTAGTAGTCATCCTTGATGTTTAGAAAGGTGACGGTTCCGACCGGGGCAAGCATTTCCGGCACGATAAAGAAGCGGCGTTCCCGTTCACGAGTTTCGGTTATCGCCAGCGTTGTTCGCGAACTTCGCTGAGTTTCTGTCCGGGTTCGTTCGACGACCACGGTTTGCGGACGCGTTTGCAGGTAAGACAAAAGTTCGCTGACCATCTCGCGCGAAGATGGACGAAGCTTGTTGTCGGACTGCTCGAGATAAAGTTTGACGTAGCCATCGAGATCTTGGCGGATGCTTGAGCTGCGATAGAACTCGCGTACCAGCGGGGCAAAATCGAGAACGTCGAGCAAGCTGCCGGGCAGATCGTTCGTGATGACAGGGTCACCAAGGTCCGGTACCGGTGCGAGTGTGTGCGCCATCGAGATGAACGGCGAGATCAGCTCGGCATCGGTCGCGTTCGGCCGACTCGCCTTATGGCGGATCATGAAGTTTGAGATCTTTTGTCGCACCTCGTCATTCAGCGCGGCAAGATCACTTTTAAGAACTTCGCGAAACTTCGAGCCTTCGGCTGAAAGGGTGGTGTTTATGACGGGCACGGACTCGCCTTTTGTATTGGTTGTCCGAGCCGCTTCGATCGCCGCTAGAGTCACGATCACGCGACGGTCCGGCTCGATCCGCACGCCGTAATTTGAAAGGTCAAAACCCGCTGCGACCTGTGCATTTGCCGCCGCACACATCGCGAAGAGCGAAAATAGAATGGTAACGGTTCTGATCATGGCTTAGATTCCCGGTAAAAATTGTTGGAATATGGACTAAATAAGGATGATTTTACCACTCTGATAGATGCATCGCCCATTAGCGCCAATGAAGAAAGGATAAAGGGACCGCAGCGATCCCTTTATCCTTCTTAAACTGAACAGTTGTGACTTTAGGCAAACGTGCCGAGAGCTTCTTCTTCGCTGTCGTAGACATCGAAGACCGTCAGAAGTTTGGTGATCGCCAGAAGGTCCTGGATCTTTTGCGTCAGGTTCAAAAGCTTGAGCGTGCCGCCTTCTTTGTTGACCGCGGTAAAGCTCGAAACCAATTCGCCGATACCGCTTGAGTCGATGTAGCCGACCTGGCCAAGGTTGAGCAGGATCTTGTTCTTGCCCTCACCGAGCAATCGCCGGATCGTGTTTCGAAGTGCAACGCTGCCTTCGCCGATCGTTACCTTGCCCGAAAGGTCCAAAATGGTAACGTCGCCCGCCTGGCGTTCAGAAATAGTGATATCAGACATTTTTATCTCCTCGATTTGAATAATTGAATAGCAAACGATTCTAGTCCAAACACCCTGTAAATGTCTATATACATTTCGGGTTAGTTATTCTTTCGCATTGTGACGACAGTGCCGCCGTCATCATGAAGGGACCACTCGACCTCGTCCATAAAGGTTCGCATGAAAAGAATGCCGCGTCCCGACGCGTTCAGGATGTTGGCGGGATCGGTGGGGTCCGGGATCTCAGCAATCGCGAATCCGGATCCGTGGTCGCGAACGACGATCGCGAAACCGGCGTCCGACGCCTCAAACTTGACCTCGACCTCTTTCGATTCGTCAAACTTATTGCCGTGCTTTACGGCATTGGCGACCGATTCGCGGACCGCGAGGTCGATGGCCGAGATCACCTCATCGCTCATCCCACTTTCGCGCGCAAAACTCTCTGCCTTCATAGCCGCAGCTTCGACGGAATCAATACGGCTAGGGAATGTAAGTTCTTTTATTTCCACCACGAATGTTTTCCTTGTAAGGTATAGGTTTACAGCGACCAGTGTCAAGACAGGCCGGCGGTGTTCACCCATTATTTCGGATATGCTGATCTCCAAAGTCGAAAACGTGCGCGGCGAGTTGGAAATGCCGGGGGATAAATCTATCTCGCACCGCGCCGCTATCCTCGCGGCGTTGGCGGAGGGTTGGACGACGATCGAAAATTTTGCGCCCGGGGCAGATTGCGGGTCGACGCTGGACTGCCTTCGCTCGCTTGGTGTAGCTATCGAGCATGAAGGAAACCGAGTTGTTATCGACGGCCGGGGGCTGCGCGGGGTGACGGCACCGTCCGCGGCTTTGGATTGCGGGAACAGCGGGACGACGATGCGGCTACTGGCCGGCGTTCTTGCTGGGCAGAATTTTGAGAGCGAATTGAGCGGAGACGAGTCTCTGTCGAAAAGGCCGATGAGCCGGGTGATCGATCCATTGAGCCAAATGGGGGCGCGAATCGACTCGAATGACGGCAAGCCGCCGCTGCGGATCTACGGCGGTGGGGTATTGAAGCCGATCGAATACGGAATGCCTGTGGCGTCGGCGCAAGTTAAGTCGTGCGTGCTTCTCGCCGGACTGTTTGCCAAAGGCACGACCAGGGTCATCGAACATGTGTTCACGCGCGATCATACGGAACGGCTGCTGCCGGAATTTGGTGTTGACGTCGAGACCGTGGACCTGGGCGAGGAGACGCGCGTGTCGGTTGAGGGCGGTAAACCGTTGATTGCCGTCGATTTAATTCAGATACCGGGCGATGTTTCGTCCGCGGCGTTCTTCGCGGCAGCAGCGGCGGCGATGCCGGGCTCGCGGCTGTCGATCCGAAATGTCGGAATTAACGCGGCCCGCAGGGCGTTTCCGGATGTTTTGCGGGTTTTTGGGGCAGATGTCGACGTGACCGAGACCGGAGTGTGGGGCGGGGAGCCGGTCGGCACGATTACGGTGAGCGGCGGTCGAATGAAAAGCTCGACGGTGATCAATAGCCGTTTGATCGCCGGGTTGATCGATGAGCTGCCGATCTTGGCGGTGCTCGGAACTCAGATCGAGGGCGGGGTTGAGATCAGAGATGCGGGCGAATTGCGGCACAAGGAGTCGGACCGGATATCGGCGGCGGTCGATAATTTACGGCGAATGGGTGCGGATGTCGAGGAGTTTCCCGATGGGCTTCGTGTAAGCGAGAGCCCGCTCTTTGGTGCCAAGGTGGATTCGTTTGGCGATCACCGGATCGCGATGGCATTTGCGGTCGCGGGGCTTTTTGCGGAGGGTGAAACGGAGATAATCGGGCATGAGTGCGCGGATATCTCGTTCCCCGGATTTTTTGATGTGCTGAGGTCTTTGTCGGCAGATGGGTAAGAAATACATCGGCAATAGATCAGTGGCGCTCACCGGCTTTATGGGGGTCGGCAAGTCGAGCGTCGCGCGCCATCTTGCCAAGATGCTCGGCTGTGAACGCATCGATCTTGACGCGGTGATAGAAAGGAGCAAAAAGCGGAGGATCGTGGATATCATCGATAACGACGGCCTGCCGGCGTATCGCGAGATCGAATCGAACGTGCTCCGTACTGTGCTGCAAAACCGGGAGTGCCGCGTGCTGTCGCTGGGCGGGGGAACGTGGACGGTAGCGTCAAATCGCGAGCTTATAAAGGCGAACGGCATGACCTGCGTTTGGCTGGAATCGACGTTCGATCATTGCTGGAACAATATACGCAAGTCGTGGAAGGACCGCCCGCTGGCACGCGATAAAGATCAAGCGTTGAGGCTTTTTGAAGAGCGGCAGGCCGTCTATTGCCTGGCAGATTCGCATGTGATAGTGCGGCCGGAGCATACCTCGTGGGATGTCGCGAGGATCATCGCGGAAGAACTTTTTGAAAATTGAGGCTGGATCGGGGTTGATATATCTTTTGTTATCAAAGAAGATATTTAGACATTTGAAAATGTGTGTCAGCGATAGGCCCTTTGCCGGTATCTGTACGGCAGGAACTATCACCTTTACATTGGGTTTTTTCACAAGGGAGGACGTATGAAGATCAAATTTCTCACGGTAACGATGATTGCCGTGGCCTTGTTTGTCGCAGCGTGCGGCGGAGCGAGCGATCAGGACGTGCAGAAAGCAGCTCAGGACAATCTGGCTGCCCAGGGGATCACCGGTGTTACCGTTGCGGTTAATGACGGCGTAGCTACGCTAACAGGTGAGGTGGCGGACGTTACGGTCAAGAACCGCGCGGAGTCCGCAGCTCGCGTTGAGGGAGTGACCACCGTGACGAACAACATCACTACCCGCCCGCTGCCGCAGGCGACGCCTGAAGCAGGTGATACGGTTCTTCAGCAGCGGATCGAAGAGAACCTTAGAAAGATCGGCTGTACGGGGGCGACGATCACGGTGCAGAGCGGGGTTGCTACGATATCGGGTACCGTACCGGCTGCTCAGTTTGCGGAGTGCGTCAAGGTCGTTCAGGAATCGGGGGCACTAAAGCTTAACAATCAGCTTCAGCGCGGAAATTAAGCAAGGAGGAAAGCGAAATGTCTTTACAAGAGAAATATCAAACGTTGCTCGAACTGGCTAACCAGAACGGCACTTCATATGAGCTGAGCGAAAGCGAAGGCGTCCTCCACATCAAAGGCACCGCGCCGGATGATGCGGCAAAGCAGCAGATCTGGGACGAGTATAACCGGATCGACCCGGACTATCGTGCTGGTGACTTGATGCTTGATATCAGTGTGGGCGGAGCATCGGGTGGCGGTGAGCATACTTACACCGTGCAGTCGGGCGATAATCTGAGCAAGATAGCAGGGAAGTATGGAACGACGTGGCAAGCGATCTTTGAGGCGAACCGCGATCAGATCAGCAATCCTGACTTGATCCAGCCGGGGCAGGAGCTTAAGATCCCGAACGCTTAGAGGGACCCGAGTTGGTTATTTTTCGAGGCGCGGCCGGGTGGATGCGCCTCTTTTATTTTGATTCGAGGTCGGTTTTGAGTTTCGATAAAAGCTCTACGTCGAAGACGGCGAATTTGTTGATCCAGCGGTCGTAGATGTTTCGGATAGGGACAGCGTTTAGGTAGTTCCAACGGAAGCGGCCCTCTTTACGGCCGATGACGAGTTCGGCTTTTTCGAGGACTTTAAGGTGCTGCATTACGGTGCAGCGGTCGAGTTTTTTGAAATGCGAGCAGATGTCGCCTGTTGTGCGGGGTTCGTCACGCAGGAGGTCGAGGATCTCGCGCCGACGGGCATCGGCGAGGGCTTTGTAGACGAGATCATCTTTTTTTCTGCTTGACATGTTATAAAAATATAACATATACTCAGCGCCTCGGACAAGGGAGGGATTATCAAATTTAGGAGACGAGGACAATGGAATTAAAATTTCAGGTACAGACGAAGATACAGAAGCCGGTAGGGGAAGTTTTCAGCGCGGTGTATGAACCGGAGAAGCTGAGCGGCTATTTCACGAACGGCGGTGCGAGTGCGCGGCTTGATGAAGGGACGACGGTTGAGTGGGCATTCGCGGATAACCCGGGGGACGATGAAGTGAAGTTTCCGGTGGTGGTAAAGCGGACAGTGAAGAACGAGCTTATCGAGCTGGGGTGGGAAGGTGCGAAGGGGTTGGATACGCATATTCGGATGGAGTTTGTTGCGGATGGCGATGATGAGACGATCGTTCGGATCAGCGAAAGCGGGTGGAGGGAGACGCAAGATCATCTGAACAGTTCGTATTTAAACTGCATGGGATGGTCGCAAATGATCTCGGCTTTGAAGGCTTATTGCGAGTATGGGATAGACCTGCGGAAGGGGGCTTACGCGGGGCTGTACAAGGCGTCGGACCATCATGGTACGGCGTAAGTTGCTGATGTACTGCCGCAAATTGTGGACGGGCCCTTTGGTTTGTTACAGTTGCGGTAATGTCGGCAGTTACGGACTTTATCGTTGTTGGTAGCGGGGTAGCGGGGCTTCGTGCGGCGATCGCGATTGCGGAATCGGGTGCGCGGGTCACGGTCCTGACCAAAGATAAGGCGAGCGAATCAAACACGGAGTATGCGCAGGGCGGCGTTGCCGTTGTTCTTTCGGACGACGACAACGCCGAATTGCATGAGGGCGACACGCTTGTGGCGGGTGCGGGGCTTTGCGACCCAGAGGCGGTGAGAACGCTGGTCGTGGAGGGCACGCGATATATCCGCCAGCTGATCGAGTGGGGAACTGAGTTTGATAGGGAAGGCGGGAGGCTGGTATTCACGCAAGAGGCAGCACATTCGCGGCGGCGCATTCTTCATGCACACGGCGACTCGACGGGGAAAGAGATCGTAAGGGCGTTGATCGCGCGGGCGGCGGTGGAACGTTTGATCACGCTCTTGCCGTTTGCGGCGACTGAGAACCTTATCACCCGGGACGGACGCGTTGTTGGTGTGCGGTATCTCGATCCGATCTTAAGGGCGCCGCGGGAAATTTTTGCGAATGCCGTCATTCTATGCACGGGCGGAGCGGGCCAGCTTTATCTTCACTCGACAAATCCGAGTGTTGCGACGGGTGACGGAATGGCGATGTCGTATTTCGCGGGGGCTGAGCTTGCAGATATGGAGTTCGTTCAGTTTCACCCGACGGCGCTCAATCTAAAAGGAGCTCCTCGATTTTTGCTGTCCGAGGCAATGCGGGGTGAAGGCGGGGTGTTGCGGAACATCGACGGCGAGCGGTTTATGGGGCGCTACGACGAACGTCTCGAACTCGCGCCGCGCGACATCGTTTCGCGTTCGATCGTCGCGGAGATACGCCGAACGGGCTCGCGTCATGTTTTTATTGATATGACGGCACTGAAAGCCGGATATCTGAAGGAACGTTTCCCGAAGATCTACGAAACTTGCGGCTATTTCGGGCTTGATATCGCCGAAGATATGCTGCCGGTATCGCCAGCGGCGCACTATTTTATGGGCGGGGTGCGTACGGATCTGTGGGGGCGCACGACGGTGCCGGGGCTTTACGCCGCCGGCGAGGTTTCATGCACGGGAGTTCACGGGGCGAATCGGCTTGCGTCGAATTCGCTGCTTGAGGGGCTGGTCTTCGGTGCTCGGGCGGGCGAGGCGGCAGCTGCGGACTGTGCCGGACTTACTGCCAGAAGCGGTGACAATCTGTCGATAGAGAGCATCACGCAGGCATCGGGGGGCGTGGCCACGGCTGTCCGCAAACGTGTGAAGCGTCTGATGTGGGAGCGCGTCGGGATTCTGCGCGATAACGATTCACTTGAGCGTGCACTCCGCGAGTTCGGCCAGATCTCGGATTCTGACCTGAGCGTGTCATCGCGAAACTTTGTAACGCTCGCGACGCTCGTTGCGACTGCCGCGCTGTGGCGTGAAGAGTCGCGCGGCGGCCATTATCGCAGCGACTTTCCCGAAACATCGGCAGACTGGCAGCTGCATTCCGTGCAGAGTTCTGCTCGGCCGGTAGAAGGCGCCGAGAAGATCGATATGACGCCCCAACTATGAAAAAATCGCCGTTGCACTTATCATTCCTATAAATCACTACATTTAGAGGCAGCAAAGTATGAACAAAAATGTGACGACGTTAAACCTCGCTTCGATGCTCGACCACCATGCCAAGCTCGGTCCGACAAAGGAGGCGATCGTGTGGAACGATGTGCGGATGACATATGCTGAGCTGAATAAGATGGCCAACAAGGTCGCGAATGCGTTGACGCAAATGGGCATCGGCCACGGCGACAAGGTTGCGCTGAACTGCCCAAACCTTCCGTATTTCCCCATCGTGTATTACGGCATTATGAAAGCAGGTGCAGCGGTCGTGCCGGTTTGTGTTCTCTACACAGCACGCGAGATCGCGTATCAACTCAAGGATTCTGAAGCGAAGGCCGTGTTCGTTTTTGAGGGGACCGATGAGTTGCCGATGGGCCGTTCAACGAAAGAAGCATTCGACCAGGTGGACACTTGTGAGCACATGATCGTGATGACGAAAGACCCCGCGGGCGCGTCGCCGATCGAGGGGCATAAGACTCTAGGGCAGATGATCTATCCGCAATCGGACGATTTTGAAACCTATCCGACGGCGCCCGATGATACCTGCGCGATCCTTTACACCTCGGGTACCACCGGCCAGCCCAAGGGAGCGGAGCTGACGCACCTCAACCTTTGGTCAAATTCGGTGACGACCTACAGCATCCACCTGCCCGTGTTGAATTTTACTGACGGAAAGCAGAAGACCGTGCTCATTACGCTGCCCCTTTTTCACACGACGGGCCAGACCGTGCAGATGAACACGAACATTTACGCCGGCAATCGGGTCGTGCTGCTGCCGCGGTTCGAACCGCAATCGACGCTGGATACGATGGTCAAGGAAAAGGTCAATTTCTGGGTCGGCGTGCCGACGATGTACTGGGCGCTGCTGAAATATGCTGAGGAGACAGGCTACGACATTTCGCGGGTGGCAGAGAGCATGGAGGTCTGCACGTCGGGCGGTGCGCCGATGCCAGTCGAGGTGATGAAAGCATTCGAAGCGAAATTCGGTGTACGCGTGCTCGAAGGCTACGGGCTGTCAGAAACGTCCCCGCTTGCGTGCTTTAATCATTTCGATAAACCTTCGAAACCGGGAACGGTGGGCCAGGCGATCTTTGGCGTTGAGGTTAGGTGCGTTGATGACGACGGCAATTCCGTCGCGGCCGGCGAGCGCGGCGAGGTGGTGATCCGCGGAACGAACATCATGAAGGGCTACTACAACCGCCCTGACGCGACGGTTGAAGCGTTTAAGGACGGATGGTTCCATACGGGCGACATCGGAATCATGGATGACGAAGGTTATCTGTCGATAGTCGATCGCAAGAAAGATATGATCTTGCGGGGCGGCTATAACATCTATCCACGCGAACTCGAAGAAGTGATAATGTCGCACCCCGCGGTTTCGCTCTGTGCTGTAATCGGCGTCCCCGATGAAAAAATGGGCGAAGAGGTGAAGGCATATATCGTAACGAAGGAGGGCGCACAGCTCTCGGACGCTGACTTTATCGATTGGTGCAAGACGCAATTCGCGGCGAATAAATATCCGCGATATGTCGAGTTTCGCGACAACCTGCCGATAGGGGCGACGGGCAAGATATTCAAGCGGGCGCTCAAAGAGGAGATCAGCAAGGCGTAAATGGGTGTCGTTCGATACGCTGTTGTTATTGCGTTCGGCTCGCTTTTGCTGATGTCCTGTCAGGGCGGAGCGCCGCGGGCGTACTCGATAGTTGACGACCCGGGTTACAAGACGACGCTGTATCGTCAAAACTGCGCGATCTGCCACGGGCCGGAAGGCGAAGGCCGGACGCTGGATGACGGAACCGTCGTGCCGAGTTTGCGGCAGGGCGAGTTCAAAGCCATCGGCGAGGTGCAGATCTATAACCAGATCGCCGAGGGCGGCAACGGGATGCTTCCGTTCAAGCGGCAGCTTTCTGACCGCGAGATCCGTCAGCTGGTCGAACTCGTACATCGGGATCTAAGGGGGAACTGAGATGAAGATCTTAATGACAGGCGCCACGGGGTTGATCGGAAACGCTTTGCGGGCGTCGTTTGACGAGAAGGGCTACGACGTTCTGATCGCATCGCGCGGGGAGCCAAAGAACGACAAGTACGTAAAATGGTCGGTTGAGCAAGGCATTGAAGAAAAAGATCTGGCGAAGCTTGAGGGGATTGACGCGGTCGTCCATCTGGCCGGCGAAAGCATCAGCGGGCTTCGCTGGACCGATGAAAAGAAAAAGGCGATCCGCGACAGCCGCGTAAACGGAACGCGGACTCTGCTGAACTCGCTCACAAAGCTTAATACGAAACCCAAAGTGCTGATCGCCGCGTCCGCAGTCGGCTATTACGGCGACCGGGCGGACGAAGAGCTTATTGAAACGTCAGGGGCGGGCGATACATTTCTTTCGGATGTCGCGCGCGAATGGGAAGCGGAATCGCGGCGTGCAGAGGACATGGGCATTCGCACTGTGCTGCTTCGTTCGGGCATTGTTCTCTCCAAAGACGGGGGAGCTCTCGGCACGATGCTCACTCCATTTAAGTTCGGCGTGGGCGGCGTGATAGGCAGCGGTGAACAATGGATGAGCTGGATCTCGCTGGACGACGTGGTGGGCGTCGTGAATTTCGCGCTAGAGAACGAGAATCTGCGCGGTGCCGTCAACAACGTCGCACCGAACCCGGTGCGGAATGATGAGTTCACAAAAACGCTTGGGACCGTGCTCTATCGGCCGACGTTTCTGCCCCTGCCCCAGTTTGCAGTTAACTTCGTGCTCGGCGAGATGGGCGACGCATTGCTGCTCGATTCGACCCGGGCGGTTCCGAAGCGGTTGAAGGATGCGGGGTATGAGTTTAAGTATCCGGTGCTGAAAGCCGCGCTCGAGCACGCTGTCGAATAGCGGCTATTGTCGTCGGATCAAGATAGGCCGGCTCGGTGCGCAGTCGGAGTCGAACGGCGCGATCTGTAGGTTGAGCATGTAGCGGCCGTCCGCGATCTCGTCGGGCACGTATATCAGTTCCGTTATCGTGCTGTTGATCCGGGTTTCCGCGTTCACTTCGAAACTTCCTTCCTCAATATTCCAAAAGATCCGGTGATTGATGAGATTGCCGTCGTCGTAAATGCGGTCGATCGAGGGCAGATCGCATAAAAGGTGGCGCACGCTGCGGGCGACGATCGAGTGTATTGCGTCTGCGGTGAAGTAGGGCGGGATGCGGACGGCTCCGGCGGCTTCGGTTCCATATTGACGCGTCAGCTTTGACTCATCGTTCGGGCGCGTTCGGATGATCAGCGCATCGGTCGCGCTTGCGTCGGCTGCAGCTAAACCTCTCTCGATCGCCTCGCGCGTGATTAGCAGATCGCCGTTACCAATTTCAGTCTCCGGCTGAACGGAGATCAGCGCAGCTTCCATAAAAACATCTTTCAGGCAATCGCGAATGGATATCCGCGCGTGTGTTACATGGCCGACGCACTCCGTGTGCGTTCCGTTGCAGTGCGGAATGAAGGTGTATTGCTCAAAATTTACACTGCCGCCGAGCCGCGTGTCGCCAACGAGGTTGCCCGCGCGTACGGGCTCTGATGTCGCATGTTCAACGCCGTAAGCATTCGGCTGTTCGCCGCCAAACCTCAAGGGGATCGATAGGTCCCAAAACTCCGTCACATTCTCCATAAGTTCGATCTTAGCTCACTGCTGTCCGCTTTTGGCGGGGATAAGCGTCTACTTCTGCGAGGCCGGTTCTCAGCTACGCCTCGAAATTTATAGGAGCAATTATATGGCAAAAGCAAAATTTGAAAATGGTATGCAGGAGATCGAGCTTTCGGGCTCGGTCGGAGCGGGCGGTGCGAACCAGTATGGCGACGTGGTCGCGGTGCAGGCGTTACTCAAGTATTCGATGACCGGACGGCCCCAGTTCCGGGGGAGTTACATCGAGGACCCGGACGGGATCTGCGGGCCTAAGACGATCGGGTTGATCAAGAAGTATCAGGAATATTTGCGGAAAAATGGGCGACGGGTTTCGCTCGACGGCCGGATCGACCCGGCAAAGTCGGGTGCGGCTTTCGGCAAGCGCGGAATGTGGACCATCGAGATGTTGTGTGCTCAGGCCCTTGAGACATGGGTGCTTTCCGGGGCAGCGAATGACAACTATGTCCGCGATATGTACACGAAGTTTCCTAAGTTCCGCGCGGCGATACCAAATCCGCCGATCGGTACGCTCAATCTGCAGCTCGCGTCGTCACGGCGGGTAGTCGGGACGCTTGGACTTTCACTCGAATAAAACGGAGCCGGGAGGGCACAGACTATGTTGGGAGAAGCAAACTTTGTGAAAGAGCAGAACGCGGCGGCCGTACAGCGGGTTTTGATAAGGACGGCCGGGCGGCGGGACGAAAAGGCGGCGATCAGCACGATTGTGATGGGGTTCAGTACGGATCCGGTAGCTCGGTGGATGTATCCTGACGCTGATTCCTACTTCGGGTTCTTCCCGACTTTCGTTAAGGCGTTCGCGGGATCGGCTTTTCGCAGCGGAGGAGCTTTCATCACGGATGATCTTGGTGGCGCCGCTCTGTGGCTTCGACCGGGCGTGCATCCGAGTGACGGCGAGGTGGAGGCTGTCATCAACGGTTCCGTTACCGAGCAGGTAGCGGAGGATTTCGCCGGGATCTTCGACCAAATGGATGCATATCACCCTACGGAGCCGCACTGGTATCTTCCGATGATCGCGGTGGACACGTTCCGTCAAGGCAACGGTGTGGGTTCGGCACTGATGCAGCATGCGTTGGAGAGATGCGACGAGGAAGGCGTGCCGGCTTATCTTGAGTCGTCGAATCACAAGAACATTCCGTTATACGAAAGGTTCGGTTTTGAACGGATCGGAACGATCAGATCCGGCAGTTCACCGGAGCTTTACCCGATGCTTCGCGAACGGCTCGGGTGAGGACCTGAATCATACGAACAAGGGCAGGAATATACATAAACAAGAGGATAAGAGAGGAGAAATAAGAAGATGTTAGATGCAATCGTAAACAAGAATTCGGCTAAGCCGCGCTATGACTATCGCGAGACGATTGTTGCTTCGCAGCGTGTGAGCTGGGCAATAGAGGACATTATCGGAGGCGACAAGCAGCTCGATTTTACAAAGTCGTTCATGCCAGAATCACTGGCGAGAGTGGAACCGCTTTCGTTCCTGAACGCTGATGAGAAACGTGTTCTGAACCAGATAAGAGGTCATGCATATCTGGCGCTTTTTGGCGTGGTTGAGGAGTTCATTCTGCCATTCGTGCTTGATCACATCAGGCCGTCGCTGGATCAGGATGATTACCGCGTGCGAGCGTTCTTGCAGTTTGCGAGCGAAGAGGCAAAGCACATTCAGTTGTTTAAGAAGTTCAGCGAAAATTTCCAGCAGAACTTTGGAACGGAGTGCCGGGTGATCGGGCCTCCGTCCGATATAGCTAAGGCGGTGCTCGCGCATCAGCCTCTGGCGGTCGCGTTGGTGATCCTACATATCGAATGGATGACGCAGCGGCACTTCATTGACAGCGTAAAGGGCGACGAGAAGCTTGACCCGCAGTTCAAGAGCCTGTTGAAGCATCACTGGCTTGAAGAGGCACAGCACGCGAAGCTCGACGCGATCATGGTAGAGGCGCTCGCGGATGGGATGGCGGAGGCTGAGATCGGAAAGGCGATCGATGAGTACCTCGAGATCGGCGGCTTTTTGGATACGGGTGTTCGTCAGCAGACGCTGTTTGATCTTGAGGCATTCGAGACGGCGACTGGCCGCACGCTGAACGAAGATGAACGCGAAAAGTTTATCGAGGTTCAGCATCAGGCGAACCGGTGGACGTACATCGGCACGGGGATGACGCATCCGAAATTTGTCGAGATGGTAGGTGAGCTGAGCCCGGATCAGCGCGACCGCATCGAGGAGATCGGGCCGATCTTCTGCTAGGCCCGTACCAAGCCGGGCCGCCGCACTTGCACTAGCGGCTCGGCATTTTATTTAACACAAATAAGGAGAACGCATTTATATGGATACAGCGACACAGCAACAGAAGGTAACGAACGGAGTTAACGTTACAGAACTATTCAGCACGATCGACGCGATCAAAGGTAACGCGGAGATCGCGGACTTTAACTTCCGCGCGACTAATAAGTGGGTGAACGGCGGAGCAAACGAAACTAAGGTAAATGGCTATTCGGGGGCGTGCACGACGTTCACGCGCGAGACGCCGTTCGTATTTCGGAAGGACGAGCCGCCTATCTTGCTTGGTAACGATACGGGCGCGAACCCGGTTGAGTATGTGCTGGCGGCGATCGCGGGATGCCTGACGACGAGCCTCGTTTACCACGCGGCGGCGCAGGGGATCCGGATCGACGAGGTTGAATCGTCGTATTCGGGAAACCTCGATCTGCACGGGTTTTTGGGGATGAACGACGAGGTCCGCAATGGCTACAAGGACATTCAGATCTCGTTCAAGGTAAAGGGCGATGCACCGGAGGAGAAACTTCAGGAGCTGGTCGAACTGGCACAGAAGCGTTCACCGGTGTTCGACATCGTCACAAACAAAGTGCCGGTGACGGTCGCTTTAGAAAACTGATGAAAGATGAGAAACAACGTAGAAAAAACAAGACGACGGATCGAAGCTCAAGGATTTGTGGGTTTGTCCGATACTGAGATCGGTCAGATCAACTACTGGCTGAGGCTCGCTCCGGCGATATGCTTGGCATGGACGGCCACGGGGGTCGTCCTTGCTTCACCGAGGATCTTGATGCTCCTCGTTCCGTTTGCTCTGCTTGGGGCGATCTTGCCGCTGCATCCGTTCGACGTTTTGTACAATCACGTGATCCGGCGAGTCACGAAAAGCCAGCGGCTGCCTCGATATGGCGAGCCCAGACGATTTGCATGTCTGATGGCGACACTGATGGTTTCGGCAACTGCGGGTATGTTCGCGATGGGGCTATCCTTGGCGGGGTATCTGCTGGGAGCCGTGATGATCGTGATGGCGGGTGTAAATGTTTCGACGGGGTTCTGCGTACCGTCATTCATTTACGGCAAGTTGTTTGGGACCCGGCGCCCGCCGAGCTCGGCCCTGCGGCCCCGTCAACCTGGCGAAGGGATAACATATCCGGCGATCGACCTGAGATTTCTTTAACGAGACTTTGAAACCGACGATCGAGAGCAGTCGAATTGAGTCCTGGTGCACCACAACGAGCCCTGGGCAGGAAAAAGGCGTCGGAGGCAGGATCCGACGCCTTTTTATTTCTTGTTTACTTTTTAAGTTTTGCGAAGCTCGGTTAGCACCTGTTTTGCTACGGCTTTGAGAGTATCGAAGACGCCTACGCCGCTGGTTGCGACTGCCTCAAACACGGGTTCCTGCTTTCGGCGGAGTTCGTGAGCGAGGTCGTCCATGGGGATGACGTTCGGCAGATCTCGTTTGTTCAGCTGGAGCACGTATGGCAGACGGTCGAGTTCGTAGCCTTGCGTCTGGAGATTTTCTTCGAGGTTATAGAGCGATTCGATATTGGCGTCCATCCGTTCTTCCTGGCTGTCGGCCACGAAGACTACCCCGTCAACGCCCTTCAAAATGAGCTTTCGCGACGCGTCGTAGTACACCTGCCCGGGAACGGTGTAAAGGTGAAAGCGCGTTTTGAATCCGCGGACCGTGCCGAGTTCGAGCGGCATAAAATCGAAGAACAGCGTGCGGTCGGTTTCCGTCGCGAGGCTGATAAGCTTGCCTTTTGCCTGAGGCGCGGTCGAATCGTAGATATGCTGCAAGTTGGTCGTCTTGCCGCACAGGCCGGGCCCGTAGTAAACGATCTTGCAATTGATCTCACGTGATGCGTAATTAATGAACGTCATAACTCAGGGGGAAGGTTAGTGTCAGGGCTTAACTGAAAAGGCTGTCAATGTCCTCGTCAGTGATCTCGGCAAACACGGCATTATTCGTGATGGCGTAGGCTGATTCACCGCGAATTGCTTCTTCAAGAATTGCCGCAACCTCATAACTCGCACGCTTTGTGCGGAGCTTCACTAGTCCGAGCGTGGACCGTTCGTCAAAAACCACAACCAGCAGGCTGCGGCCGATAACACTGATAAAAATACTCTCTCGTTCGCCCTCGTGAACCACCGCAGGGAAGGTGTCTTCGCCGATAAGTTTGGCCATGCTGCTGGTAGCGGCGACATTGCCGGCAGCCAGCGAGGCAAAGCTGGTCGTGTCCATATCGCGAATGTCGCCGTGGAATGCGATCGTCTGTCCGTCGCGATCAACGAGAAGGACCACACGAGCGGCACACTCGACACACAGACGCGCCAAGACGGTCTTTAGCTTCTGAAATTCTTGTTCTTGTAGAATAAAGGGCGAATTAGACATTTTGAGTGATACTCGAGGTCAAAATGATAGCGACTTCAGCGACGGATACTAAGGTGTCGGAATGACGAAGGCGGGGGTCAATGTGACTGACCGCAATAGTAAAGTTAACATAACAGCGGGGCTGACTACAAGTGTTTTTTGCTGTTAGCGTAAGTTTAACGCATCTTCGCCAATGTATGCTAAATATCAATACGGCAAGGTATTTGCATGGTAGCCTCGGAACTGGAGCAAGATTAAGGTTTACGTAACAAATTCGAACAATGGGAAATGTATTTAACAATTTTAGCGATACCCCTGTTGATGTCGTTGCGATAGGTGGGGGTAACGGGCTCGCGACCTTACTGTCGGGGATGAAAGAATTTGTCGGCAGTGCTGATGAGTTTGCGCCCGTGAAAATCAAGAATCTGTCTGCGGTCGTTGCGGTCTCCGACGACGGTGGCAGCTCAGGACGGCTGCGCGATGAGTTTAACATGCCGCCGCCGGGAGATATCCGCAACTGCATGGTCGCACTTTCTGAAGACTCGCAGTTGCTCTCGAAGCTATTTCAGCACCGGTTCACCGGGAACGGCGGGCTGGGCGGGCATAGTTTCGGCAATTTATTCCTTGCGGCACTTTCCGAGATCACCGGTGATTTCGCTGAGGCAGTGCGTCTTTCGTCAGAGGTTCTTGCGAGCAAAGGGCACATCTATCCTGTGACCGAAGCGGACGTGCGGATCGCTGCGAGGTTGGTCGACGGGACCGTGATCCGAGGTGAGACGAACGTGGGAAAGGCGAATGGCCGTGTCGATCGGCTATTTCTGGAACCGGAAGATTGCAATCCGATGCCGGCGGTGATTGAACGGATCGAAGAGGCGGACATTATCACTGTCGGTCCGGGATCGCTTTTCACCAGCCTGATACCGCCGCTGCTTGTAAACGGTGTGGCTGAAGCGATAGCCCGGTCGTCAGCGGTTAAGATCTTTATCTGCAACCTAATGACGCAGCCGGGAGAAACCAGCGGGCTGTCACTCGGCGGGCACCTCGATATGATCCGCCGGCACGCACCGGCGCTTGGGTTTGACCACATTATCGTCAACAGCGAGCACATTACGACCGAGCAGCAGGAGAAATACAAAAGCGAAGGCTCGGAACAGCTCGGCATTACCGGCAAGCTAAACGGTGAGGCCGGCGGCGCTCGCATTTTTTCCGCTAATCTTCTTGATAAACACGAAAAAGTTCGCCACGATCCTCGCAAGCTGGCACTTGCCGCACTCGAGTGTTTTCAGATCTCGCATGCCTCGCAGAATTCGCCTCAGACTGTTTAATGTTGTAAATTCACATTTACTACCCTGGTCAAGATCATAGATGGGAATGAGTGTATCTCAAGGTGAACATAAGCCGCTCGACGTTCTGATATTGGCGGCGGGTTTGGGTACACGGATGCGGTCGTCGATCGCGAAGGTTCTGCATCAGCTGGACGGCCGTCCGCTGATTAATCACGTCTGCCGGACCGCGGCGGCGCTGGCTCCGCAAAAGATATATGTGGTCGTCGGGCACCAGGGCGAAGATGTACAGTCAGCTGTGCTGACCGAGCTTTACGAAGAACAGGTCGAGTTTGTCTGGCAGCATAAGCAGCTGGGGACGGGTGACGCCGTCAACGCGGCTCGCGAGCTGTTGCAGGGAAGTGAGTCGACGCTTTTGGTACTATCCGGCGATGTCCCGATGGTTCGGCCTGAAACTCTGGCGGCATTAATTCAACATCACCACGCTCACCGCGGACGCGGCGCGGCGTGCACGGTCTTGACGGTCAGGCTCAAAGATCCGACCGGATACGGCCGTGTCGTGCGGGGCGACGAGGGGCTGTTCGAACGAATCGTTGAACAAAAGGATGCGACGGACGACGAGCGTCCGATCGAGGAGATCAACGCCGGCATCTATTGCTTTCAAACCGACAAGCTTTTTGACACGCTCAGCAAAGTCCAGAACGAGAACGCACAGGGTGAGTATTACCTCACGGACGTCCCGGGGCTGTTAAGGGCCGAGGGCGAGGACGTTGCGATCTATAAACACGGCGAATCGCGAGAGATCGAGGGCGTGAATAACCGTGCGCAGTTGGCGGACCTGGAACGCATTGTGAACCGTGCGACGATATCAAAAATGATGCTTGATTACGGGGTCAGCTTTATCGACCCGAAAAATTGCCGGATCAGCAGCGAAGCACGCATCGGACGCGACACGATCATTTACCCCAGCGTTACTATCGAAGGGAAGAGCGAGATCGGCGACGGCTGTGAGATCAGATCGGGAACTCGGATAACGGATTCGAAAATAGGGTACGGAAGCACGATTCTGGACAGTTGCCTGGTCATTAATGCTGAGGTCGGACGCAACTGTACCGTCGGGCCGATGGCCCATCTTCGAGGGCACGCGGTGATGGCAGAAAACGCGAAGGTCGGGAATTTTGTGGAGCTTAAGAACACAAAACTCGGTGCCGGCTCCAAAGCCAGCCACCTTACTTACCTTGGTGACGCGACGATCGGCGAAAAGACCAACATCGGGGCGGGAACGATCACGTGCAATTACGACGGTAAGCACAAGCATCCGACCGAGATCGGGAATAATGTGAAGATCGGTTCGAATACGATGCTCGTTGCCCCCGTAAAGGTGGGCGACGGTGCGGTTACCGCAGCCGGGTCGGTCGTGATCGACGATGTACCGGCAGATTCGCTGGTGGCGGGCGTGCCGGCAAAGGTCAAAAAGAAGTTTGAGTCAGAAGCGGGTTCCGGGTCATGAGCAAAAAGAAGAGCTCGAAGAAACAGGATTCGCCCGAGCAGGTCTCATCGGAAGAGTCGCTCGCACGGATGAAGTCGTTCGTTGAACGGAGGGACAAGTTCATTGCCGCTGTCAAAAAGAGCAAGGATCGAGGTCTATCTTCCTGAACTGGGCAGGTCTAGTTACGAGCGGATGCGGAAGGCCTTTGAACAGGAATTTCTCCACACGTTTGGCGGCTGTACGGTCATTAAGAATATCAAGGGAGTCTACAAAGGTGCGGCGGACGAGACGCATACCGACAGGATAAATCTTGTTTACGCCGACACCCCTTTTGACCCCGACAAACACTTCGATGAGCTCGCTGCCTACACAGATGGACTGCGTGCCGCAGCCCTCGAAGCATCGAACGAGGAGTCTATACTGATCGTTGTTCACGAGATATATCACTCGTTTAGATCATGATGAAGTCTATCAACTCAATATTTTTGTTATTGACCTTTTGCGTCGTCGCCGCAGGTGCAGCACCGTGTGATGAACTGAAGGCTCTAGTGGACAAGACATATGGATTTAGCCCGGCGAAACTTACGCCTGAAGAGAGGCAGAAAAAATCGGGCGAAATGGATCAAGTCTGGAATCTCGTGGGGAGCGATCCTAATAAATTCGTTCCTTGCCTGCGAACCGAGGTGGTAGAGAGAAAATCCGATAGTTACTTCCGGTTCAACGCAAGTAATCTGATATTTCAGCACGACCAGTCAACTGAAACCAAAATGTTGATGATCGACACGTACGCCGGTGCTGATCTTGCTGACATAAACTTGCGTTACTGGCTACCTTACGTATCCCGATTTGGCTTTGAGGGACTAGACGTTAGCAAAGCTGGTGAAGCCTGGCTGCGTTTTCCGAAGCCGCTCTATTATCTTCCGCAGCACGGGACGCGTCCGGTAAATAAGGATGTGGGGGGTGTCGCCATTTATGGCAGCATGGACGAATTAGCGGCGCTGCCCGCGCTTTTGAAACTCGCTGCGGAGGAGAGTCCCGATTTTGGTGGTATCGTACTTTGGCTGCTGATCAATCAGGCAACGAGCGAGTCAGAGATAGCTATCAGGAAGCTCAATCGCACACTCAAGACGCCGCTGTCAGAAACCATGTTGCAGCGCCTTAGCAGTCCGGAGCTTATCGTGCCGCGGGAAGGGAAACCTAATACGACAAGAGAAGAATTTATCCAAGCTTTGAACGAGCTTTTGAACGACAAGCCTGATAAATGGATAAGCCTTACCGTTGAGCATTCGGATGGAGAAAAGGATATGGTCGCGGTTCTTCAAGAATCGGACATACCATTACTGCGTAAGGTGCGGCGTTATTACGCTTCAAATGCTAGCCCTCATTTGTTTGAGTGGTACACGTCTTTCACAAACGTTATTAACACTTTGAGAGCGAAGCAGAGCGATGTCTCACCGAAATGACCGTCTTAGAAATTTATGTGCGGAATTGTTGGATACGTTGGAAATAAACAAGTTGTGCCGTTGATAATCGACGGTTTGAGAAAGCTGGAATACCGCGGGTATGACTCGGCGGGAATTGCCGTCGTTGACGAAAAGCGGGAGCTTTCGCTGCGGCGGGCCGAGGGCAAGCTGCGCAATCTGGAAGAGTGCATCAGGCTTGATCCGCTCGACGGCACCTACGGCATTGGCCACACACGCTGGGCGACGCACGGGCGACCAACGGAAGAGAACGCCCATCCGCACCGTGACGAATCGGGGAAGATCGTTGTAGTGCACAACGGCATCATCGAGAACTATCTCGCGCTGAAAGAACGGCTGGCGGACGAAGGCCACACTTTTCATACCGAGACGGACACTGAGGTTGTGGCACATCTGATCGGCGCATATGTCGAGAAAGAGGGGATGTCGCTTGAAGCGGCCGTGCAGAAAGCGGTGGGTGAGCTTCGGGGGATTTTTGCGCTCGCGATAATCTCGGTTGACGAACCGGATACGGTGATCGCGGTTCGCGAGGGTCCGCCTGTGGTCATCGGGTTGGGCGACGGCGAGTTTTTCGTTGCATCCGACATACCTCCGATCCTGCAGCATACGCGCGATGTGTTCTTCCTCGGTGACCGCGAGATCGCGGTGCTCACGAAGGACGCGGTTCGCGTGACTGATTTTGACGGCAACGTGGTCGAACCGAAGCAGCAGCGGATCACTTGGGACCCCATCATGGCGGAAAAGGGCGGGTTCAAGCATTTCATGCTCAAGGAGATATATGAGCAACCCCGGGCCGTCCGGGACACCGTTCAGGGCCGCGTGTCGCTTGATACCGGCAAGGTCTATCTTGAGCAGATGGACATTTCTGAGGACGATCTGCGGTCGCTGACGTCGATCAAGATCGCGGCGTGCGGCACGTCTTGGCACGCCGGGCTGGCAGGTAAATATATGCTTGAGAGGCTCGCACGTGTGCCGGTCGAGGTTGATTACGCGTCGGAATTCCGATATCGCGACCCGGTGCTGCGCGAGACTGATATGCTGATCGTTATTTCGCAGTCCGGCGAGACCGCGGACACGATCGCCGCGATGCGCGAGGCAAAGCGGCAGGGGTGTAAGGTCCTGGCGATCTGTAACGTGCAGGGTTCGATGATCCACCGCGAGGCGGACGGAACCATCCTGACGCACGCCGGCCCCGAGATCGGCGTGGCGTCCACAAAAGCGTTCACGTCACAGATGGTCGCTCTTTATCTGTTTGCACTGCGTCTGTCGGATATCCGCGGAACGATCGATGCGGAGCAATCGAAAGAACTAACGCAGCACCTCGCCGAACTTCCGCTGAAGATCGAGCAGCTTTTGAACGATGCTGATTCGATCGAAGAGCTAACGAAGGACCTTTTCCGGGTCCAGGATTTCTTATACCTCGGCCGCGGCATCAACTTTCCCGTCGCTCTTGAGGGGGCGTTGAAATTGAAAGAGATCAGCTATATCCACGCCGAGGGCTACCCCGCGGGTGAAATGAAACACGGGCCGAATGCCTTGATCGACGAGAAGCTGCCGGTCGTGGTGGTTAATACGCGTGAGACGGGTAACGAGGGGAGCGAACTGCGCTATGAAAAGACGCACTCGAACATCGTCGAGGTCAAGGCACGCGACGGCATCGTGATCGCGATCCTAACGGAGGGCGATTCGATGAGCTCGAAAGTTGCTGATCACGTCATAGAAATACCCGAGACGTCCGACCTGCTAGGTCCGGTGCTGTCGGTCGTGCCGCTGCAGCTGCTCGCGTATCATATCGCTGTCCGCCGCGGCTGCGATGTGGATCAGCCCAGGAATCTGGCGAAGTCGGTGACGGTGGAATAGATGAAAGCGATCGTCGTCCGGGAGTTTGGCAGGCCTGAAGTGATGAAGGTTGAGGAGGGCTCGGACCTGGAGCCATCCAACGGGGAAGTCGTTGTCAAGATCGAAGCGGCGGGCGTGAATCCGGTTGATACGTACATTCGCGGGGGACAGCATACTATTAAACCGTCGCTGCCGTATACGCCGGGGAAGGACGGGGCAGGGGTAGTTGAGGCGATCGGGACTGGCGTAAAGAACATCAAGCCGGGCGATCGAGTTTATACCGCGGATTCGATCACAGGCACATATGCCGAGTACGCGTTGTGCCGCGAGGATCAGGTTGTGAAACTCCCCGATAACGTGAGCTTTGAACAGGGCGCGGGGGTTTTTACACCGTACGCGACGGCGTATCGTGCGCTTTTTCAGAAGGCGCAGCTTATTCCCGGAGAGAAAGTGCTTGTTCACGGGGCGTCGGGGGCCGTTGGCATTGGTGCGGTTCAGTGGGCAAAGCGTGCCGGCGCGATCGTGATAGGTTCGGCTAGTTCCGATGAGGGAATGCGGCTCGCGCAGGACGAAGGGGCGGACCACGTGTTCGATCATTCGGATCCTGAACATTACGAAGCGATCAATGATGCCACCCACGGCGGCGTCGATGTCATCATCGAGATGCTCGCGAATGAAAATCTTGAGCGAGACTTTTCTGTGCTCAAGAAATTTGGTCGGGTCGTGATCGTCGGGAGTCGCGGGGCGGTCGATTTCACACCTCGGCTTGCGATGACAAAAGAAGCGGCCATCCACGGAATGATCGTGTTCAATGCCACGAAGGATGAATTTGCCGAGATCCGCCGCGCGATATACGACGGACTCTCGGCCGAATATCTCCGGCCGATCGTCCGTCGTTCCTATCCGCTATCAGAGGCCGCCGCCGCTCACCGCGAGGTCATCGAGAGTAAGGCGTTCGGTAAGATAGTGTTGATCCCCTAGTATTTCTTTGTCGAGGTTGGCGTAGCGACGAATTGCATGCCTGCCAGATCTTCGTCTAATGTGACAACCTGCACCGGGTTATCGAAAGCGTAGGTGCGCGAAACTGCTGTTATCACATACGTCTGGCCAGCCGGTACGTCTTCGAACGAAAAGAATCCGAACGAATTTGTCTCGACAATGCGTGACTCCGTCAGGTTGCCGCCGCTGAGCACCAGCCTGACGCCTGCGGCACCGCGCTGATTTCCCATATTAACGCGACCCGAGATGCTCGCGCCTGCCGATGTCGCACCGAACAGGGTCAGCGATGCTGCGCTAACTGATCCGATATCGCTGCCGGTACAATCTTCAAAACGAAGCGTCCAAACGCCGTTCGGGTTGGGGACCGATGCGAATGCGGTGTTGATAGACGTTAGCGGCGGGCCGGGATATACCGGCGAAAAAGGCCCAGATTCCTGAGTGCGATAGCTTCCTGGGGGAAGTACGCGACCGGCGCCGTTGTTCGCTTCGGCCCAAAAAGTGTTTGTGGCAAGATCTGAGAACGTGTACGTTCCGCTCAAATCGTTGCGGCTGCCGAGGTTAGTGAGGCTTGTTCGGTGCACGTACCCAAACAGAAGATGTTGTGTTGCGTCGGGAGCGATGAGCGTGACACGCAGGTCGCCGAGATGGGTGTGAGTGCCCGTGAACGACAAATTTAACGATGAAACGGGAATGGCTGCCCCGACGACATCGAAGTACACATCGCGGGGTACGCCACAGTTTGGAGTAGGCGCTCCGCCGTCGGGAATTGCTCCGGTGTTTGTGCCGATCGTTGTTACTGCGAACGAAGGCATCGTGAGAATGATGATGGTGAAGAATGTAGTTGCGAAGTGCGCGAAGCTACTGCGGGCAGCCTTAAAAAAGGCCGTGTTAATAGACATAGTGGTCCTCCGATTTAAACAGATAGATTCAAGCCGATTGATCGGGAGGTAGGAGTCGAATTGTATGGGAATGGGATTTGTGGAATGACATCAAACAGCGTGCGGGCGCTGCTCAACGAAATTAGAATAGCGGAAAGCGCGCGCGAAGTCAACAATCTTTTATCAAGTTAAACATTCAGTTAACGGCGACCACTTTCGCGTCTTGTTCAAGATCAAGAACCTCAAAGACCTGAAGAGCATATTTGACGTTGCCGAACGGCGCCGAGACCTGTACACCCTGAATGAGATCGCGAACCTCAACGAGCGATTCTCGGGCTATCGCGATGCCTTCTTCGCGAGCTTCTTCTTTGCCTTTGTCTGACGCAACGCGCATGCGCTCAAGAATCTCCGGCGTCACTTCGACACCCGGCACCTCGTTGTGCAGGAACTCGGCGTTGCGGAAACTCACGAGCGGCCAGATGCCCGCGACGATTGGGATTCGCACATGTGCGATCTTATCGAGAAAACTTCTCAGCTGTTCGGTGTCGAATACCGGCTGGGTGATGGCGTATTCGGCACCGGCCTCGACCTTCCACTCGAACCGCCGAATCTCTTCTTCGAGATTTACGGCACCGGGGTTGACGCCGACGCCGATCGAAAACTCCGTGGGCTTACCGATGGGGTTGTTGCCGATGTCGAGCCCGTGATTCAGCTTGTTCGCCATGTTCGTGAGGCCGATGGCGTCGATGTCGAACACGGCAGTTGCATCCGGATACGGGCCCATTTTTGGCGGGTCACCGGTGATGATCAGCAAATTGTGAATACCCAGCGCCGCCGCACCCAATAGGTCCGACATCATTCCGAGCAAATTTCGGTCGCGACAACAATAGTGCAGCACCGCTTCGATGCCGATGTCGCGTTCGACCAAAACCGCCGTGGCTTGTGCGGACATCCGCGTCTGGGCCCGGGGCCCGTCGGGGATATTTACCGCATCGACACCTGCGCCTTTCAAGAGCCTTATCGAATCGAGAGTCGATTGCGCATCGCAGCCCTTCGGCGGCAGGACCTCGACCGAGGTGACGAACTCTCCGCGGGCGATCTTTCGTGACCATTTCGAGCGTTCTTCCGGGGGCATCACCTTGACGTCCTGCGGCGTCAGATCGTTGACTTGGGCAGCCGGGGATCGTGGGAACGATTTTGCCTGACGGGGGCTGATCGATCGGATCGCGTCGGCGATCAGCTTGATGTGCGTCGGGGTAGTGCCGCAGCAACCGCCCACGAACTTCGCACCGGCTTGAGCGAACCTTCGCGCGAAAGTCGCCATGTATTCCGGCGAGCCCATGTAAAACTGCCGGCCCTGAACATCACGCGGAAGCCCCGCATTCGGCTGGGCGGATAGCGATCGCTGCGTTACTAGCCGCATGCTTTCAAGACCGGAGAGCACGTGCGTCGGGCCCATACCGCAGTTGAGCCCGATCACATCCACTCCGAGTTCATCAAGACGTGCGGTAAACGTCCCAGGTGTTGTGCCGAATGTTGTCTTGCCGTCGCTTTGGATGGTCATCTGAGCGACTATCGGCAGGTCACATATCTCTCTTACCGCCCGAATCGCCTGCTCTATAACTGACAGCTCTGAGAAGGTCTCGAGAACGAAAAGATCGACGCCGCCCTCGAGAAGAGCTTCGGCTTGTTCACGGAAAAGGTCTTTTGCTTCGTCAAACGATGTCGGGCCAAACGGCTCGACTCGCAGGCCGAGAGGGCCGATGGCGCCGGCTACGAACGCCTTTTCACCGGCAGCTTCGCGGGCTATCTGTGCTGCGGCGATATTGATCTCGCGGAGCTTGCCTTCCAGGCCATACGACTGGAGCTTATGTCGGCTGGCGCCGAATGAGTTGGTCTCGATGATATCAGCACCGGCGTTCACATATTCCTCATGAACCTCGCGGACCAAGTCAGGGCTTACAAGGTTGAGCTCATCATAGCTCCGGTTGATGTAAACGCCTTTATCGTATAGACGCGTGCCGACCGCGCCATCAAAAACGTAAACGCTGTCGTTCGCCAAAAGCTCTCGAAAATCTTTCATAAACAAAAAGCCTCGCCAAACAGCGAGACTTGTGAATCGAAATCTTCTTCTACGGGCTGTTTAGCAGTTTATTTAACGTGGTCGCAAGTCGCAATAACTCACCACGATGGTATGCCAAGATAATGATGATTTATTCGACCGATGTCAAGACCGATCTCACCGCTGGCAACGCGGGCAATAGTATGTCGAACGACCGCCCTGCGGAATCCGACGGATGATCGCACCGCACTTGAGGCACTGCTCACCCTCGCGGCCGTAAACGCTCCAGAGGTCGGAGTGTGATTCGCCGTAGATGCCGTCGCCGACGATCTCAGGGTGTATCGGCCGAGACGCCATCGACTCGACAGCCTGCGCCAGAACCTCGCGAATCGCAGGATGCAGCCGTTTGATCTTCGGCAGGGAAAGTTCAGAGGCCAGCATGGTAGGGCGAATGCGTGCGTGGAACATAGCCTCGCAGGCATAGATGTTCCCAAGCCCGCAAACCTTGGTTTGATCGAGCAGGAACTCCTTTATGCTTCGACGTGATACGGCGAGACGTGGTCGAAGGTATGCGAGGTCGAACTCAGGACTCAGCGGTTCAGGTGCGAGGGAATTAAGCTCGCGTGCGGCATCCAGATCCGCCGTGCGAACGATTTTCATAAAACCGAAATGTCGCTGATCAGAAAATACTAGTCGTCGCCGCCCGTCGAGCCTAAAGATTGCGTGCGTGAATTTCGGAAGTTCTGCTTCATCGGCGAGCATAATGAATCGACCGCTCATTCGCAGATGGACCAGCAGAGTCCTTTCATTATCAAGGCCGATCTTAATAAATTTTCCGCGGCGTTGGACTGACGTGATTCGTGTCTGCGAAAGGTCCGCGGCAAATTGGTCGGCCGGAGACGCTGGTGCGAGACGGGCGCGCAGCAGTTCGGCTTCTGAGATGTGAGCTCCCAGTACGAGCTTGTTCAGATGGGCAACGACGGCTTCGACTTCGGGTAGTTCAGGCATGCAGAAAATGAGAATGGTCCGGAAGGGAAGCCTTGTCGCCAAGCACGGCCCCGGGCTCGAGCGTTAAATTTCGGCCGATGTGGCAGCCGCGGCCGATCACGGCACCGGAAATGTGCGAGCCTGCCGCGATCCGCGTGTGCGGCCAGATCACAGAATTTTCGATGACGGCCTTTTCTTCGACATGAACGCCGGTTCCTAGTACTGAGTTCTTGATGACTGCGTTCGGCTTGATTACGCAGTCAGCTGCGATCAGATTCTCGTGCCCCGCTCCCTCAACACGAACCTTGCCCGCGAGGATGTCCATGTTTCCGGCGAGGTAGCTTTGCGGATTGCCGATGTCACGCCAATATTTATTACGCAGGTCGAAACCGTGAAACGGCAAACCCGAAGCAAGAATCTGAGGGAAAACGTCGTACTCGAACGATCGATTCTCGTTTTCCGGGATCATCTCGAGAATGGACGGCTCGAGAATATAGATCCCGGCATTTATGCGGTCTGTCGGCAGCTCGGCGAGTTCGTCGGGTTTCGGCTTTTCGATAAACCGAGTGACGCGGCTCTCTTCATCAGTCTCAACGAGGCCGTAGATCTCCGGATTCGGAACCGATTTAAGGCTGATCGTAGCTGCCGCCTCGTGTCTTTTGTGAAATTCGATGATCTTGCTGAGTCTGACGTCAGTGAGAATGTCACCATTGAGTACAACCGTCGCTTCGGTCTCTGCTGCGGCTGAGAAACGGTATGCGCCAGCCGTTCCTAACGGGCTCGGTTCGGTGACGTAAGTCAGTTTTACAGCGTGATCCGATCCGTCACCGAGCAGCTGTTCGATCTTCTCAGGCAAATAACTGAGTGAGAGTGTGATGTCGCGAACGCCCGCATTTCTGAGAAACTCGATTTGATAGAGCAGAAACGGCCGGTTGGCAACCGGCACAACCGGTTTCGGCGTATGCGTTGTCAACGGACGGAGCCGCGTGCCCTTTCCCCCTGCTAGTATCAAACCCTTCATAATCTGTAATGGTCAACGAAATTACGAGATTACGTAACCGCAGCTTAAAAATCAAAGATGACTGCTGCGTTAAACACTTACAAATATTGACAAAACAGCATTGACAATATTTTGCACAGCGTGTTACTTTAGTATCTGCAGGACGTGTCACCTTTCTCCTGCTGGGATCTCCACTTCGCCCCGGGGCGAAGCTTCCACCGATTCACCGGCTCTGCACTTTTTTCCAGATAACTTAATACCGATGACATTCGATAAGACCAAGGCAATGCGTAACGCCGAGCGTTTTCTTTCTCAAGGGAAAATACGCGCGGCGATCTCGGAATTTGAAGAAGTTGTAAAGAACGATTCGCGTGATTTCAGTACGACGAACATGCTTGGTGACCTCTACGCCAAGAATTCGGAGAATAAGAACGCGGTTCGATGCTACAAAAAGGTGGCCGAGTATTATGCGGAACAGGGGTTTGCCGCAAAAGCAATCGCGATCTACAACAAGATCGCACGCCTCGAACCCGGCTCGCTCGAAATATCCGAACGGCTCGCTGAGCTCTATCGCCAGAAAGGTTCTGTAAACGAAGCGAAGTCACACTATGTACAGCTCGCCGAAAGCTATGAACGCAACGGCCGAATGATCGAAGCTCTCGACATTTGGAAACAGATCGCGATACTTGACGTTCACAACACCGAAGTTTACATAACCATCGCAAACTCCTATGAAAAAGTAGACCAGGCGGACGAAGCGGCCGACGCATTTTTCCAGGCGGGCCTGCGGTTCGCCAAGGTAGAAAATCATGAACTTGCGTTGGAACAATTTTCGCGATCGCTGGATCTGATCGGCAATTCGCAGACGGTACTTTCAGCATATCTGGAGGCCTCGGCGGCCCTCGGTAAGACAGCGGAGGCGGTGGAAAGGTTACGCCAACTACAAGAGGCATACCCCGGCGATGGCGAGATCATGGGGCAGCTCTACGAGCTCTATCTCAGCTCGGGTGATTATGTCGAAGCAGAGAAGTTGATCATCAAGATCGTCGAACTCGAACCGGCGAACTGTCCAAAGTTTCTGGATCTTGCACGCTTCTATCTTGATTCGGACGACATCGAGGGTGCGACCCGGATCCTGACGATCTCGTCAGAGCACTTGCTCGTTGGCGGCCAGGCGCCTGAATTCAGTAATTTTGTCCACGAGATACTTGAGCGTGATGCCGAGAATCTTGACGCGCTTCGGCTCCTGGCCAGGTTCACCTCGTGGCAGCGTGATGCTGACGCGTTCAAATCGGCGCTTCAGCAGCTTGCGGATGTGGCCGCCAAACAGGATTCAATTGAAGACGAGCGTTACGCGCTTTCGCAGCTCGTGATGGTCGTTCCGCAGGAACTTGCCTACGCCGCGCGGCTTCGCGAGATCAACGAAGAACACGGTTTTGTGGTAGAGGAATCGGAAGACCTTTTCGACAAGCGTTTCAACAAGGTACCCGGCGGCATGATCGTCGAGGGGTCGTCGCTGGATTTCGCAATCGCGGATGGTCAAGACGTTCCTCAGATCGAACGAGCGGGGTCCGTCGAAACGGATGCGCCGATCGCGGTCGTCGCTTCGGGCGAGCCGATGGACACGGGCGCCGACATATCGAAGGAAGTCGACAGCATCAAGTTCTATATCGAAAGCGGCTATGCTGATCTCGCCCGCAAAGCGATCGACGAACTTATCATAGACCACGGCGAAACTGCCGAAATCGCCGCACTAGTGGCGATGGTTGAGCAGCCAGTAGCAGAAACCGTCCCGGTTTTCGACCCGGAGCAACCCGTGGGCGAAGACGGCCATTTAGATGCCATTGCCCAGACGACGGGATATGACGACCTGAGAAGTGAGCTTGGAATAGACGACGACGCGGACGATTCGGACTACGAGACGCATTACAACACCGGCACCGCCTATAAAGAGATGGGTTTGACGGAAGACGCGATCCAGTACTTTCAGGATGCGGCAGCCCTTGTTCGCGCAAACGACGGCACGAGGCGGCTATTCAGCTGTGCAAATTTGCTCGGGCTGTGTTTTATGGAACTCGGTCGGCCGACGATGGCTTTGACGTGGTTTCAGCGAGCACTCGAAACGCCCGATCTTTCTGCCGAAGAGAAGCAGGGCATCTGGTATGAACTTGCAAATGCCTATGAGGCCGAGGGCGACGTTAGTAAGGCAGGACATTATTTCGAACAGGTCTATGCGGAAAACATCAATTTTCGCGATGTGAGCGCCCGGCTGCGTTCAATGACGATCGCGGTGTAGCGATGTCGGCGGCGTATTGTTGGCGGACAAACAAACGGAGTATAATCTGACGGTATGGTTGAGAGACTTACCGTCATTTTTTTCATTATCCTGTGCCTGCTGCTCGGGTTCTATCTGATTCTCTCGCCATGGGATACGCTCTTCGGCAGATGGGGCGAAAATTATCTGCTCGTTTTCCTGGCCGATCAGGCGGGTTATCCGGCACTTCAGCAGACTGTCGCGTCAAATTGGGTCCGCGGAGCTGTTACGGGGCTTGGGGTACTTAACCTCGTCATCGCGTTCTGGGAGATCGCGCATTTTCGTCAGAGTGTGGCTCTTTTGCAGGGCCGCACGGAGCCTGAGCAACGGTGACGGTACGGCCGATAACCTACTTGATTACCTCCGGTGAGCTCACAGCGGAGAACTATTCGATTAAACTCGACGAATTTCTCAGTTCGTTGACGGCCGCTGTTGACGCCGGTGTTTCGGCTATTCAACTGCGCGAGCGGGTGTTAAACGCGCGTCTGCTGACAGCGCTTACCGAGAGCGTTGTGGCGCTCGCACGTGGCTCTGACACGAAGGTTTTCGTGAACGATCGAGCCGACATCGCTGCGGCGGCTGCTGCTGATGGCGTGCATTTGCGGACGAACTCGATGTCGTGTGCTGTCGTGCGCAGGACTTTTCCGTCACTGCTCATCGGCATATCGACGCACGCAGAGAGCGAGGTCCGCGACGCTATGCAGCAAGGTGCAGACTTCGTCGTTTTTGGTCCCGTGTTTGAGTCGCCCGGCAAGGGCGAGCCTGTGGGGCTTGCCGAGCTTGCGCGAGTTGCAGAAGCCGTTCGGCCTTTTCCGGTGCTCGCTCTCGGGGGTGTTGATATCGAAAATTATCGAGGAGCGTTGCTCGCTGGGGCGGCAGGATTTGCGGCGATCAGGATGTTCGCGGATCCGAGTGTGGTGAGAGCTGTTTATACTAAGAGTAATGAACATTGAACCTACCACCGCACCTCCGGTGTGTTTGACGATCGCCGGGGTGGACCCATCCGGCGGAGCGGGCATTATCGCGGATATCAAAACGTTTTTCGCGTTCGGGTGCTATCCGGCTGCGGCGATCGCATCGATCACTTATCAGAACACACAGCGAGTTTTTGGCGCGACTCACCAGAGCGCAGAAGAGCTGCGAAAACAGGTCGAGCCGATCGTGGATGATCTTGAGGTCGCTGCTGTCAAGACCGGTATGCTGCCCACGGCTGAGATAATCGAGGAAACTGCGCGGCTGATACGCGTCCATTCGCTCAAAAACATCGTCGTCGACCCGGTCGTGCGTTCGACATCGGGTTTTGACCTGATCGACGGCGCTGCACTAAAGCGGCTGATCGAGATGCTTTTCCCGCTGGCTGATATCGTCACGCCAAACATCCAGGAAGCCGAGCGAATCAGCGGTGTTGCGATCGAGGACGAAACAGACATTGCGGCTGCAGCGGCGATCATGTCGGAGATGGGTGCGAGGGCGGTGCTGATCAAGGGCGGGCATTTGCGTCAGGGTGGCGAGGCTGTCGATCACCTGTTTATCGGCGGCGAACATCACCGCGTCGCGGGGCCGTTCTTTGAAACCACATCGACGCACGGCACGGGCTGCACATTAGCAGCGGCGATCGCGGCAAATCTTGCGTTGGGCGAATCTCTGACCGACGCGGTTCGAATTGCAAAGGATTTTGTAAATGAAGCGATCAGGGCCGCGCCGAAGATCGGAAAAGGTAATTCGCCGATCAATATTCGGCCTATTGCGCGATAGGAATGAAAGCCGGCGACTGGTAGGTTACGCCGAAAGTTACGCCGCTCCGCGGGCTGTAGCGGGTGATGCCAAAGATGGCGGCGGCGTCGAAACGGAGGCCCGATGCCCGAACTTGCGGCCCGATGCGAAATTCGCCGACGCTTTCTGTGCCTAACGGGGCACCGCCGCCGCGCGTGTTGGCGCGACCGTTCACTTCGCTTGCGATGTTGACGTTGTCGGTCACACGAAAAATGCCGGCAAGCCCGTAAAGCAGAACGTCGTTCTGCGAAAAGTTACCCAGAGGCGCGTTCATTATTCCCAATCCAAGATTACCGAATACGTTCGCCCGCGGCGCCCGCCCCAGCTCCTTGCCGAACTTCTTTTGAACGATAACTTTGCTGAAAATGTTGATCTGATTGGTACCGATCCCGCGGGCCTGGTCGGTGTTCGGCATCTGATACCCGAACTTCATCCCCAATGCCGGCAGGCTGCGAGTTTCGTTAAAGAGCTTGATCTTTGCCGAGACGATGAAATCATCGAAATCGTTCGTCGAATTGCCAGTGATGTTCAAGGGGATCGGGGAGGGTATGGTCTGAGAATTTATCGCCAGGTAATTTTGGATGGAGCCCTGTATCTGAATCTCAACGTTCGACGCGAACCCTTGACGGATGCGAATGTCCCCCAGCCGCGTAAGATCGCCGCGCAGGCCGGAGAGCGGAAACTTTACGTTCTGTAGGAAATCGACTCCGACGCCTATCTCTACGGCACCGGCAGGAGTGATATCGACGTCATCAGTTATCAGTGGACGCTGCTGGCCGGTGGCCGCAACCGTCGCTGAAATAAGGGTTAATAGAACTAGAAGAGTTCGGACCATCACACGTATAATCGCACCGCTCGTGCAGAAAGTAAATGCCGAATGGCCGGGGAGGCGTTTCTCCCTTTGATTTTGGACAATGGGGTGGAAAGTTGGCAGAATTGTCAAAGAACTTGATATCCGGTTTGAGGTTTATGCCGATAGAAATTGTCAATTCCCAAAAAGATCATCTGGATGGTTCAGGCTTGCGGCTTGTAGAAGGTGTTAAACAGCCGCTGCCGCCACCCGAGGTGGAAAAGCAGTTCGTAAACTTTATGTTCTTTCGCATGAATCCGGACTGGCGAAAGCTTGATAATCACAAAAAGGAAGAATATCGGCGGGAATTTGAATCGGTGTTTAACGAATTTCGGGGCGAGCTCCTACTGTTCACCTACTCGCTCGTGGGGTTTGATTCGAAGGCGGACCTGATGTTCTGGCGGATCGGGACGTCGTTGGACCTGATCCAGGAAATGACAGCCCGGCTTTATCGCACGAGCCTCGGCAGCTACTTGTTACCGGCGGACAATCATCTTGCGATAACGAAAAAGATGATGTTTGTAAGCGACAGCAGCGAAGACCGCTATCACGTAGGCGCGGGCGAAAAGCAGTATCATTTCGTTTATCCGTGTGCAAAACACAAGGATTGGTACGAAAAGACAATGGAAGAACGCGACGCCTTGGTCGAAGAGAACTTCATGGTCGGAAAGAAATTTCCGAACATCAAGATCCACATGACGCACGCGTTTGGCTTTAGCGAGCAGGAGTATATCATCTCGTTCGAAACTGACGAGCCGCGAGATTTTCTTGCTCTTGCCGAAGAGCTTAGGCAGACGCCGGGCAACAAGCTTTCGCTACGGGGTATGCCGGTTTACACGTGCCGCCAGCGGCCTCTGGTCGAATGCCTGGAGGCGTTGGGTTAGATGGGTATCGTGGCAAGGCGGTTTTTGATCAAGGGCGAGGTTCAGGGAGTGGGCTTTCGCTACTTCGCGCAGCGTTCTGCGGCCCGGCACCAAGTGCACGGGTATGTGAAGAATCTTGACGACGGTCGGGTCGAGGCATATGCGCAGGGCCCGGCAAAAAGTGTCGAAGATTTTAAGGATGATATCGCGGCGGGGCCGTCATATTCACGGGTCGTGGATCTCGAAGAACTGGTCGTGGATCCGGATAAGAGCTATTCATCGTTTCGTATAGAAAGATAAACTAAAGATCGATATTAGGAACAATTTACATTAATGGAAGAACTAAGAAAATTAATTCGTGAGGTGCCGAACTTTCCGAAAGAAGGCATTAACTTTTACGACATCACAACCTTGCTTAAGGACGCGTCGGGCTTAGAGCAGGCTATCGACGCGATGACCGAGCAGTGCCGCGGCCTTGATATTGACACGATCATCGGGATCGAGTCGCGCGGGTTTATTCTGGGTGCACCGCTCGCTTATCAACTCGGTACTGGTTTCATCCCCGTCCGCAAGCCGAAGAAGCTTCCCGCGGAGACCGTTTCGGTTTCCTACGACCTTGAATACGGCCAAGACGCGCTGGAAATGCATAAAGACGCGATTGGCGAGGGACACAAGGTCCTCATAGTTGACGACCTGCTCGCGACCGGCGGAACCGCTCGCGCCGTCGCTGATCTGGTTGAGAGCGTGGGCGGAAAGGTAGCCGGCATTCACGTGCTTGTGGAGCTCACGTTCCTCGGCGGGCGCGAAAAACTGTCAGGCTATGACGTCAAAGCCCTCATGACTTACGATTCATAGTTCAGCCCGCTCCCGTAGCTCAGTTGGATAGAGCGTTCGCCTCCTAAGTGAAAGGCCGGTGGTTCGAATCCACCCGGGAGCACCACATTAAGCGCAGCATGTGTAAACACCTTATGGCCTAGCGTGTCGCGTGCATTACGGAGCACAATCGACTCTCATCGAATTCTCACTACCCCTAAACCTTTATTTGTCGTGTAAAGAGCACTCTTATTTGGCGGGCGTTACTGACGATTGTCCCTAATCGAATCGAGAAAGCCTGACCGCTCCCAGCTAGTCCAGAGTCCCAGAGCTGAGCGATAGTCGCTGGTTCTTTGACGGACGAACCTCGAAAGAAGCCAGGCCCATGCGATCCTTTCGGACTCGTCTGCGCGGATTTTGAAATCCTGTTTGAGGGTCGATCCGAGTTGGTCGATCCAAATGTCAGAATCGTGGAGGTCGCCAAGATAACCTTGCATCTTTGCGATCTCGGCTGCGCGGCCGGACCACGATTCATCCGTCTGGTCGGTGAATGTTTCAACGGTGTAACGCAACTGCTTGCCCGCGATACGCATTTTGTGCAGGCGTCGAACCTGGAAAGGGTGGTAAAGAGCCGGAGCCAATTTGAGAAACTCATCGACGCGGCGCGCGATAATCTTATTACCGACCTCGTCAACTCGGTCGGAATTGAAGCTTTTCGAAGCGTCGATCTTGCCGATATACCCATCAGACCGACGCTGCAACTTTTCCATTTTCTCAGCAGAAAGGTCCGGTTCAAGTTTGAGAAAGGATTGCTGACGCTCTTCGCACAATCGATCGATAAAAGCATTTATCCCTATGACCACTTCGGTGTCATCCGTCTTTTCACGAAATTTACGCAGAGATTGAATGCCTACGTCAGCATCGCGGACTGCCCCAAGGGAGTTGCCGAGTTTTTTGAGTTTCTGGGCAAAGGAACGGGAATCCAAGCCCGGTCCGATTCCTTTGAGGTCGTCAATAAGGCTACGAAGTCTCCTGATCGCGACCCGCATTGCATGGATCCCCTCTGTACGGTTGGGGTCCAATGCCGTTTCCCGGAACGAAAGGATCTCGTCAAACCGAACGCTGCAAAGCTCGCGGATCCATGGCTGCAAGCCTTCGGGCGTCTCTGGCATTTGAACATATCGAGCTTTGGCCATTGGTTTTCACATCGTAAAGTTCTTTCCAGGATACGAGTCCACCTCGTTTCAAACACTAGCGGTGGGATCGAAACCATATTCTGGGAGTAGGCGCTGGTTCTTGTTGTCGCGAGCAATACAAAGGACGCGATTCACCCGGGAGCACCATGATTAATAGAAAAATGCCGGACGGTGGGATCGTCCGGCATTACTTTCTGTGGAAGAAGAATTGTGGGAGGTCAGGAGGCGAGAGCTAGAACACCGATGTGAGAGTTAACTAATCTTCGGGTTCTATCGGTTTACCTATGAAGAAGATGTTGGAGACCTCTTCTTCAACATTTATAACAACAAACCCCGGGTTGAACTCATAAGATTTGTGGGAGACCGAAACTGTGTAACTGCTTCCGGTCGAAACGCCGTCAAAAAAGAAATATCCGAAAGCGTTCGTACGTGAAAGGCGTGGCTCACTCTTAGCGTGGGTGAGGACTACGATCGTGTTTGCGAGCGACTGGCCGTAGGCATTGATGACCCGTCCGCGAACTGAAACTAAAGACTGTAAGTGGCGCTGATCGCTGCCTTTTTTATCGCCCGGTGCCGTTGAGAGTGCCACCGACCCTGTCGTTAACAAGATCATGAGGCCGGCAAGCAGACGAAATTTTCGGCGAGGTGAACGGGACACCTTTGCAGGTGGCGGTAGTGCGGCCGACGATAGGTTACTTGCGAGATATGTTTGATAGCTGGACATACAATAATGTTTATGGTCCTACTTTTTAACTGGAAGGGAATGTATCAGCGCCCCTTACGCAACCCATAAGTGCAACGCGTATGCCACCCGGCAATAAACTCGCGAAGTGACGCGGTGTCAATGAGTTACGGGGGCAATGGACGTGAGGCCGTCTGAGCCGCTCGCGTAAAGTGGGGAAAATTTCCTCAGAGATACTACCCAGCTTTTTTTGGAACACGGTGGTGTTTACCACTTTGTTTATTATGAACGGATAAAACGACGATAGGCACAGTGGCGAACATATAACAGGTTCGCCAAAGCGTGGGGCGAGGTCTGTTCGCAATCATAGTTCTAAACCGAGGGGGCCGCACATCATCTAGTGCGGCCTCTTTCTATTTTGCTGTCGTTGTCGTAATTTAGACGCTATGCAGAAAGTCCTTACGGCAGATGAGATGCGGGAGGTTGACCGCGGCACGATCGAAGAATTTGGGATACCTTCGATCGTGCTGATGGAAGCCGCCGCGCACACTGTCGTAGACGAGATCAAGAAGCGGCTCGGCGGCAACGTCGAGGGGCGACGCATTCTTGTGCTATGCGGCAAAGGCAACAACGGCGGTGACGGTGCCGCCATCGCTCGGCTGCTGTGGAAAGATAGTGCAAATGTGCACCCTTTGCTATTTGGGAGCATCGACGACGCGTCAAACGACGCAAAGATAAATTTTAAGATCATTAAGGCTATCAGCGATGGTGGCGTAAGTTCGGGCGGGGCGGCGAATGGTTTGCATTTTACACAGTCCGCCAACGCGAACGAGCTTGCGTCGCTCGATCTAAACAATTTCGACATTTGCGTGGATGCCCTGTTCGGGACGGGATTGACGAAGCCCCTCGCGGGCGAGTTCCCACAGATCATAGACAGCGTAAATGCCGCTGAAACGCTAAAGATCTCGGTTGACCTCCCATCGGGCGTCGATGCCGACCGGAACACAGTCATAGGTCCGGCGATCAAATCGGATGTGACTGTCACATTCACCGCGCCCAAGCTTGCGGGCGTCCTCCCGCCTGCTGCCAATCACACGGGGGAGCTGGTAGTTGCGCACATCGGTTCTCCTAGCGAGCTGATCGCCCAGGAAGATTCCCAGATTTTCGTGACAGAACGGGACGACGCCGTAAGTTGGCTCGCAAAGTCGCGTTTTGCCAACGATTCCTATAAGAACCGCCGCGGGCATACTCTGATCGTCGCGGGTTCTGAGAGTTATTCCGGTGCGGCAGTTTTGTGCGGAAACGCAGCGATCAGGTCTGGCGTGGGCCTCGTTACGATCGCGACGGCCGCTTCGGGCAAAGAATCTGTCGCGTCACGGGTTGATCCGGAGGTCATGGTGCGACCGGTCGCGGAGACAAATTCGCACGCCGTATCGGCCGATGCGATCGGCGAGATCGAGGCGTTCATGGAGAACGTCGATGCGATCGCGATCGGCAGCGGGCTATCGGCAAGCGACGCTTCGACAGGCACGATGGTCCGGCATTTCGTGGAACACCGGCGGATGCCGACCATACTCGACGCGGACGCTCTGACGCTGTTGTCGCCGTTCAAAGATATTCCGAACAGTGAGCATCCGTTGATACTTACGCCGCATGATGGCGAGTTCCTAAGGATGCTGGGAACCTACGACCGCGGGAGTATCGAGAACCGTATAAAGGCCGTGCGAAATTTTGCTCAGACGCACGGCGTGATCCTCATTCTTAAGGGCGAACGGGCTGTGATCGCCGAACCCGGCGGTCGGGTTGTGATCAATCCAACAGGAAATTCGGGCCTTGGGAAGGCGGGAAATGGCGATACGCTGACGGGCTTGTTGGCAGGATTTGTCGCACAGGGGGCTCAGTTCGGCATTGATGTTTTCGACACCGTCGTCGCCGCGGTTTATATCGCCGGGGCGGCCGGTGACCTGGCCGAATCAAAGTTCGGCAAGCGGGTCATGACCGCATCTGACGTTCGCGACTGCCTCGAGGAGGTGTTCGCAGATCTGGAGCATGCGGAATGATCCAGACATTTGAATCGCACTCACCCGAAGGCACGTTCGAGTTCGGCCACGAACTCGGGCAAACGCTCAAGGGCGGGGACATTGTCCTTCTTTATGGCGGCTTAGGGGCGGGCAAGACGCTTCTGACGAAGGGCATTATGAGCGCGTTGGACTTTGATATTGACGAGGTAACAAGCCCGAGTTTCACACTAGTGAACCTCTATAAAACGCCGACACTGTATGTGCACCACATCGACCTCTGGCGGATCAGCGATGACAGCGATGCGGCGTTTGCGGTAGGGCTGGACGAGATCGTGGATGACGAGAACTCCGTCACGATCATTGAATGGGCGGAGAAACTGGGCGGATATAACCTTCCGGGAAGGATGATCACGGTCGAGATATCGGGCGACGGCGATGAACCGAGGAAGATCGTTTATGACCTTCCCGCGTAACATAGATTTAACACGGAGCCGCAGTTTGGTGGGCTATACTGGTTTTATACCTTTATGGACCACAGCGAAGATACACAGTTGAAACAACCCATAACCTCCAGCGCGGAAGCAGTCTCGGCGCGTATTGCGTCCGAAGGCCGCAAAGCGTTCAACCGTGAGCTGAGCTGGCTCGAATTTAACCGGCGCGTGCTGGACGAGGCGATGGACGAAAGCCTGCCGGTGCTCGAACGGCTCAAGTTTCTCGCTATATTCTCGACCAATCTCGACGAGTTTTTCATGATCCGGGTATCGGGCCTCAAAGAGCAGATCGAAGAAGGCGTCGCAGAACTTTCGCCGGACGGCATGACGGCGGCCGAGCAGCTTCGCGAGATCGGCAAACGCCTGCGGCCGATGCTCAGGAAGCAGGCGACTTATTTGAAGGAAACGGTGCTGCCCGCGTTAAGCGAGGCCAGCATATCTATTGAGCCCTACAGCTCGCTCAATGTTAAAGACAAGAAGCGGCTCGAGAAATATTTCCGAGACAACCTCTTTCCGATACTCACACCGCAGGCGGTCGATTCGAGTCATCCGTTTCCTTATATTTCTAATTTGAGCGTTAACCTGGGGCTTTTTATCGAACCTGTAAGGCAGGCGACGCAAAAGAATCTTAAGCACCTCTTTCGCCAAAAGCGTTTTGCGCGTATCAAGCTTCCGCCGACAGTGCCGCGTCTGATCCCTATAAATGTAAAAGCGCAGCGGTTTGCATTGCTCGAAGAGGTCATCGCGGCTAACGCTGCTGATCTTTTCCCAAATATGAAAACCGGCGAGGGGTTTTTATTCCGGGTTACGCGAGACGCCGATATAGAACTTCGCGAGGACGAGGCCGGTGACCTGATGCGCACGCTCGAGGTAGAGCTTCGCCGCCGACGGTTTCGTTTTCCGGTGCGGCTTGAGGTGTCGGCAGAGATGCCCGACAAGATGCTCAAGTATCTCACGACAGGGATCGGCATCGATGAGGCGGATGTCTATCGAATCGACGGATTTGTGGATATCCCTGACCTAATGCAGCTTTATTCGCTGGACCGCCCGCTGCTCAAAGATAAGCCGATCCCCGTCGTCTATCCGTCGGTGTTCTCAGATAAATCGATCTTCGACGTGATCAAGCGGCAAGATGTGCTGCTCCATCATCCTTACCATTCGTTCTCAGTCGTCAGCGATTTCATTGCCGCCGCAGCGGATGACAAGGACGTTCAGGCGATAAAAACGTGTCTCTACCGCACGGGACCCGATTCGCCTATTGTGCGGTCACTTATCCGTGCGACGCAGCAGGGTAAGCAGGTCACGGCTTTGGTCGAGCTAAAGGCACGATTCGACGAAGAGAACAACATTGAATGGGCGCGGCGGTTAGAGAATGAAGGCGTTCATGTGGTCTATGGCATTCACTCGCTTAAGACGCACAGCAAAGTCCTGCTGATCGTTCGGCGCGAGCGGGATAAGCTGGCACGCTACGTTCACATTGCTACAGGGAATTACAACCCGACAACCGCCAAGCTTTACACAGATCTCGGGCTGCTCACTACGGATGAGGACATCTGCGTAGATATTACAAATCTCTTCAATTTTCTTACCGGATATTCGCAGCAGGATGATTACAGCAAATTGCTGGTGGCACCGCTCAATCTGCGCGAGCATTCGATCAAACTCATACGCCGCGAGGCGACGAATAAGAAAGCCGGGCGGGCTGCACGTATCATCATCAAGATAAACAGCCTTACCGACGACGAGATAATCGATGAGCTTTACGCTGCGTCAGAGGCTGGGGTGGAGATCGACCTGATCGTGCGGGGCATATGTTCGCTGCGGCCGGGCGTGAAGGGAATGTCGGAGAACATCAAAGTGCGGTCAATAGTCGGGAGATTCTTGGAGCACAGCCGCGTTTTCTATTTTGCGAACGGCGGAAAGCCGGAGGACGAAGAGGTGTATATCAGCAGCGCGGACTGGATGCACCGGAACCTGGACCGTCGTGTGGAGGTGGCTGTTCCGATCGGCGACGAAGAGATCAAGCGATTTATGATCGACGAGTTCTTAGGGGCTTACCTCAAGGATAATTGCAACGCGCGGATATTAAAGCCGGACGGAACTTACAAGAAGGTGACGGCGGGGTCGAGTGCCCCATTTGATTCGCAGATGTTTTTCGTCGGGAAAAGTATTGTCGGCTAGGCACGCTGAACCTTTTCGAATCGGGCTTCCATCACTCCGTCAACCTCTTTACCGAATTTCATCGTCAGCCGTGGATAGCCTCTGATCTCAGATTCGAGGTCGCCCGCTTCGAGCATCGCCTCGGTCTTCAGTATGTCGTCCATCGGGCCCTCGATCTCCATGTATCGACCGAACGGAAGCTCGTCGAGAACCACCTCGCACTCTCCTATGTGCCACACCTTGCGGTGCTTTTCATAAACGACTGACAGCTTGTAACCGAGCTTGCCAATGATCGCCTCCGTCTCGTCAACGTCGGACACGAGCGTTTCGAATTCGATCTTGTGTTTGAACCCAGAGTCACCAGGAATGCGTTCTTTATAGGTGAGATAGGTCTTGTCGGCGACCTTGCGCAGCCGCAGCACCGCACCATTTTCGTCAAGGATGCCGCCGCGATGGAGGTAATTCTCTTCGAACCGCTCGCTTGAAAATACTGCGCCGATTTCGGCCAGACGTGCATTTAGTTCGACAAGACGACGCTTATCCAGACGATACTTTTTTTCCGTTTCGATTGCCATATTTGGGAAAACCGCGTCGTTTACGCATCGCCCGATGTGTTAATACTAGATAATCAGCCTGCCATGAGCAACCTCTTGCGCAAAGTCGCGTGCTTGACTAGAGCGCGAGACTGTCGGATACTTTACAAAAAGGTCAGGATTAGCTAATCCGGGCCGAATTTTAATGAAAAGAGGAATAATTTATGCCATATCCAGAAATAATGATCCACGGAATGCGTGCCGAACTGGCCCAGCTTGGGATCGAAGAAACTAAAACGCCCGAAGCAGTGGTTGACGCTGTGAAAGGAACCGACGGAACCGTAATGGTCGTCGTAAACTCAGTTTGCGGATGCGCAGCGGGCGGCGTGCGGCCCGGCATCGCGATGGCCCTGGCAAACTCGCCGGCAAAGCCCGATAAGGCGATCACGGTATTTGCAGGAGCAGATATCGACGCGACCGACACGGCTCGTGAGATGTTTACAGGCTATGCACCGTCGTCACCGTCGATCGCGTTCATTAAGAATGGTGAGCTTGTGAAGATGTACGAACGCAAGGACCTTGAAGGCCGTCCGCCGCAGGTCATCGCTCAGTCGCTGATCGAGGCATTTAACGAGCATTGCACAAAGAGTGAACCGGCTTCGGTTTAACACGCCGCAGAATTTTCATTGCAAACGGGCACGCCACAGGCTAATATTTAGTTGGGCGTGCCCTTTCTCTTGCATTCCGCCGTTCCCAGCACAATGTCAATAAGCCAACGACGACACATACGATTTTCGCTTGATCTGCCGGCGGTTCTGATCAACAAGAGCGGCCGGCGGCAGGAAACTACGCTGCATCAGGTCAGCATCGGCGGCTGTCTTGCGGCGTGGGACGAGCATTTTTACACGGGTGATGAGCTGCGTCTAGAGGTCGAGCTGCCGAATAAAAATCGTCTGCCGCTCAGATCAAAGGTCATTTACCGCTTCAACAAGACCGGCGTCGGCATCAGGTTTACGGATATTTCGCAGTTCGAACAGCGGCTGCTGTCAGGTGTGATCGCTCATCAGATGGAAACGCTTGGCATGCCGATGGCGGTGAGTCCTTTCGATCAGCCCGAAACATTCGGGGCTCCCAGCGAACGCGAGGAGCAGCTCGATGATGTGATGTCTAGCGAGTCGTAAGCTCTGCCACTCCGGCGGGTGTCATTGTGGCGATCTTTTCTGCCGGAATGCCTGTCAGCTCTTCAACCTCGTCGTCGGTAAACGCCCCGCACCCAAGACCATTTTTCCAAAAATCGATCAACCCTCTGACTGACGCGGCATCGTCAAAGACATTGCCGGTAAGGTGAGCCTTCGTCGCCCGATCGATGAAACCGCGCAGGCGCTTCGCATTTGCCTTCGCCGATCGCAGATAAAAAGTGTAGTTGGCAGCGTAGCGGGCGGGCAGCTGGTTAGGGTGCAGGTCCCAGCTTTGATAAAAGCCTTCGCCGATAGACGCTGATACGTTGCGAAAGTGCACGGCCCAGCCTTCATGCACCGATCGCCGGTTCTCCTCGACCTGCTCCGCGCTCAGTTTTGATCCCTTGTGTAGAACGATGGGGAGCGTCGTCGTAACCGAATCCGCAACGCGGATCCCCAGCGGAGCGAACGCAAGCAGCATCATTTGCCGCGCCAGTGTGCATGCCGGATGTCGGATACCCTGATGAGTTGCGGGAATGCCTAGTGCCGACGTGAAGTCGAACGCACCGAAATGTGCCGAACGGATGCGGCCCTTTTGTGACGAGGCGATGCGGCGAAGGTTGAACTCGCCCTTGTCGCTGAACAGCGATTCAGGAGTCTCGATAACGACCTCGATCCCGATCGATCCCGACACAAGCTTCCACTTTTTTTCAAATCGTTTCAGTCGGTCTGCTAGGTCTTTCACCTCGCGTCGGTCGGTAACCTTGGGAAGTGTGACGACAAAGTTTTCAGGAACACGTCCGGACGAAGCTTCCAGCATTGTGGACAAAAATATTTCAAGAGTCCGGACGGCTCGGCCGTAGGTTTCGGGAGCGAACGATTTGATCCGAAAGCCGGAGAAGGCGGTGATCGAACCGTCGTCCATCGCTTTAGCCAACTCGTTTGCCGCTCGCTCAGCGTCGGCGTCCTCTTCGTCATTCGGGCGAAACCCGTAACCGTCCTCAAAATCGATGCGAAAATCTTCGATGGGCTCGGTTTCCAACTTCGCGCGGGTGCGGTGATAGACGCGCCAGGTCAGTGCGTCGACACTTTCGGCATCCGTATTCTGCTGCGAAAGTTCACGTTCCAACTTCGCGACCTGCTTCGCCTCGGTCGGTAAGTTTGCGCCTTCGGGTAAACCGACGGCGACAGCGAACTGGGCAAAATCTCTCGCGTATTCAGAAAAGGCGGCCCGGGCTATCTCTCCGAGCTTCGCGGCAGTCGCGGCGTTGTAACGATCCGCGCCGCCATAGAGCACATGCACCGGGTGGCGAACTGTCACTTTGGGCTTTGCCGAACGTCTCGGCTTGGGCTGCTTTACGATCAGCTGAACGCCCTCGTCACCGTCTGTAAGAATTACTTTCGCCATAGGTCAGAAGATCTCCTCAAGGGCTTCTTCGAGATTTCGAACCCCAACTACGCGAATCCCGAGCAGCTTTTCGAGGCCCTTCTTGTTCGATTCGGGAATGATCAATTTCTTGAATCCCAGCGTCTGCGCCTCTCGTGCACGGGATTGAGCCTGTAAGACTCCGCGGATCTCGCCGGTCAACCCGATCTCGCCGAATACGGCAGTGTCCGGCGGTATCGCGAGATTTTTAAAGCTAGATGCAATCGCCGCTGCGACCCCAAGATCAGCCGCCGGTTCGTCGACCTCAAGACCGCCGGCGATGTTGATGAAAACGTCGTCGCCGGCAAGCTGCAGCCCGAGCCGCTTTTCCAAAACCGCGATCAGCAGCGATGTGCGGTTATAGTCGAACCCTTGGGCCATTCGTCGGCCCGACGCCGATTTCGTGGTGCTGACGAGTGCCTGAACCTCGACCAGCATCGGCCGCGTGCCTTCCATACAAACCGTTACCACCGACCCGCTCGCGCCTTCCGGCCGCTCCTGCAGAAACATCTCTGATGGGTTCAACACCGGGACGAGCCCCGCGTTAGTCATCTCAAACACACCGATCTCGTTCGCCGCGCCAAAACGATTTTTGGTCGCCCGGATGATGCGGTGGTTGTGGTGCCGGTCGCCTTCGAAATAGAGAACCGTATCGACGATGTGCTCCAGCGTTTTCGGGCCGGCTATCGAACCTTCTTTCGTCACGTGGCCTGTCAGGAACACCGGCGTGCCCGTCTGCTTTGCCAGCAGCATAAAGTGGCCCGAAACGTCGCGTACCTGCGAAACGCTCCCGGGTGCAGACTCGATCTTCTCGTTGAAGATGGTCTGAATGGAATCGACGATCACGAAATCCGGCCGCATCTTTTCGATCTCGTTCAAGATTGACTGGAGATTCGTCTCAGGAAGGATAAAGACATTAGCGGCGTTGATCCCAAGCCGTTCGCCACGCATCTTGATCTGCCGCTCCGACTCCTCGCCCGAAACGTACAGCACCTTGCGCCCGTCGCGACTAAGGCGTTCGGCCATCTGCAGCACTATCGTGGATTTGCCGATCCCCGGAGCGCCGCCGATTAGCACAAGCGATCCCGCAACGATGCCGCCGCCTAGCACGCGGTCGAATTCTTCGATGCCCGAATTTATCCGGTCGTCATCGTCAACTTCGACGTCCTGAAACGAAATGGGCTTCGATTCGTAAGTCCGCCCGCTAAAACCAGCACCGGCACCCGCAGCCTGCATCGCCGGGCGAAAGCGTTCTTCCACAAGCGAGTTCCATTCGTGACAGTCCGGGCACTGCCCGAGCCATTTGCGCGATTGCCCGCCGCAGTTCTGACAAACAAAGATCGTAGCCGGTTGTTTCGCCATATGTGAGTTCAATGATTTTACACGATTCGGTTGGCAAAGTCGGACTGCAAATGCACCCTGGCGGATCATATGGCAAAATCAAAGTCCATGGTCACCCAAACAGTTCACCAGTTCGCAGAAAAGGTCGCGCTCATCACGAACGGAGCTGACCCGGTAGGAAAGGCGGCGGCCCTTCAGCTCGCGATGCTCGGGGCATTTGTCATCGTCGGGGTGCGGAACCAGAGCGATGCGGCAGCCTTTTCGCTTGATGAACTGACTTCGCTCGGTACCCTTGCCGGAGTGACCGAAGCCGATGCGTCGACGGTTGGCGGCGCATCGGCTCTCGTTAATTTTGTTCACGAACGTTTTGGCAGGCTCGATCTGCTGGTGGATTGCGTCCAGTTATCGCCTTCGGTGGAAAATAACGATCACGTCGTCGAATACGCGACTGCATTAATGAGCGAACGCCCGAAACCAAAGATCGTGCAGCTTGTGAACAGCCGTGCTGAGTCCGATGCAGAACAAACGCTGCTCACGCGTTTTTGGGCGCTGCCTGCCGCGTTGGGAGACAAGTTCCGGGTAAACTGCGTTATCTCGCGAGGGGACTATTCTGCCCAAGCCGGTGAGCTCGTGCGACCTCCTACGCCGATCCCACCAAAGGATGTTGCAAGCGTCGTCGTTTTTCTGCTTTCGTCCGAATCGAAAGCGTTGAACGGACAAGTGTTGTACGCAGGCTGACGAACGCTTGCTCACGGGCAGAAACATTTTTTGCCTCAGAAAATCCGTGATAGAATTCCAAGCGATGAAGTGGGACATTCTTTCGATCCGAATAGGTTTTATCGTTTTACTGGCTCTCGTCGGATTTTTGCTCAACCCATTGGGCTCCGCGAGCCAGCTCAACGAGTTTTTCGGCGTTGAACCGGGGCCCCGCAAACTGATCTCTGCCGTTTTCGGCGGCTTCGTGGGCGTTATTATTATCGCCTTTGAAATGCGTGCCCGCATGGCCAATCTCCGCACGCTCATCGGCGCGGCGATCGGCTCGATCTTGGGCATTGTCGGTGCCTACCTTATTGGTATGCTCATTAGCGCCCAGGACATCAACACCGTTTCGGGCGAAATGAAGGTCTTTCTCACCATTGCTCTCGCCTTTTTCATGGGTTACATCGGTCTGATGGTCGGTGCGGCGAAAGGTGACTATCTTGACCTCTCGGCGCTCGGCGGCATTTTCAGTGACAAGAGCGTTAAGCCCGATTACAAGATCCTAGATACGTCCGTGATCATCGACGGACGCATCGCTGACGTTGCCGAAACCGGCTTCCTGAGCGGCAGTCTGATCATTCCGAATTTTATCCTGACCGAGCTTCAGCAGGTCGCAGACTCTGCCGATTCGTCAAAGCGTCAGCGGGGACGCCGCGGGCTCGATATGCTTCAGAGGCTGCGTAACAACAGTAAGCTCGACATCCAGATCGTCGAGACCGATTTTCCCGCCGTTAAAGAGGTCGATCTCAAACTGATCGAGCTGGGCAAAGAGCTTGACGCTGTCATCGTGACGAACGATTTCAACCTTAACAAGGTCGCACAGCTTCGCGGCGTTGCCGTGCTTAACATCAACGAGCTGGCGAATGCGTTAAAGCCCGTTGTCCTGCCCGGTGAGGCAATGCGTGTCTTCGTGCTGAAAGAGGGCAAGGAATACAACCAGGGCGTCGCGTATCTTGACGACGGAACGATGGTGGTGGTCGACAACGCCCGCAGGCTTATCGGCAAAACCGCCGACATCGCAGTAACCAGCGTTCTGCAGACAACGGCCGGCAAGATGATCTTTGGCCGGTTGTGGGAAGAGAAAGAAGATCACGAATCCAACGTTGCGATCCATGACTCGCGTTCGATGGGCTTTCGCAAAGCAACCCGCGAACTCCGGCAGCGTACGATAATCGAAGAACTAGATTAGAACAAGGGCCGTCCGTCTCTCAGCATGAACACCGCCATTATTGTCGCAGCAGGAAGCGGGTCCCGATTTAGTTCTGAAACTCCAAAACAATTCATAGAACTATTAGGAAAGCCGGTGGTCATCCGTACGCTCGAACGTTTTGAGAGCTGCGATGAGATCACGTCGATCGTCCTCGTTTTGCCCCCTTCGCAGATCGATGCGTTTCACAACCTCGCCGCCGGGTATGAGTTCGCGAAGATGACAGCCGTCGTCGCAGGCGGCGATTCGCGTGCACAGTCGGTGGTAAAAGGGCTAGAAAGGGTCGACCCCCAAACAAAGATCGTCGCGGTTCACGACGGAGCACGTCCGCTGGTCACTATAGAAGATATCACCCGCGTAATTCACCGGGCGGACGAGACAGGTGCCGCGTGCCTCGTCGCACACGTGACCGATACGATTAAAGAGATCGACGGCGACCGGATCGAGGGCACGCTCGAGCGCCGAAATTTGCGACGAGCGCTCACGCCGCAGGCTTTTCATCTCGAAATCCTTCTGGACGCCTATGAGAACGCCGACGCCGCCGAGGTGGCGACCGACGACAGCTCGCTGGTCGAAGAGCAGGGCTACGAGGTGACAGCCGTGCCCGGAAGCCCGCGTAACATCAAGATCACGCACCCCGAGGACCTGATCATCGCGGAAGCTCTGCTGCGTGATGAGGAGGGCAAATGACGTTTCGCGTCGGATTCGGTACGGACATTCATCGCCTGGTTACGGGTCGCCCGCTCATAATCGGCGGTGTCGAGATCGAATCCGATATGGGCGCTGACGGCCATTCCGACGCTGACGTGCTGCTCCATGCGGTGACGGATGCGATCCTGGGTGCGCTGGCTCTGGGCGATATCGGGATGCACTTTCCGAACACCGACGCACAGTGGAAAGATGCGTCGAGTGACGCGTTTTTGAAGCGAGCTGCCGAGTTGATGCGCGAGAATGGCTACGAGCTTGGAAATGCCGATTGCACGATCCATCTCGAAGCACCGAAGCTTCGACCCTACATCGACGAGATCCGTGCCTACGTTGCATCGATAGTTGATACCCAGATCGAAAACATCAGCGTAAAAGCGAAAACCGGTGAGGGTGTAGACGCCGTGGGCGAACGCCGGGCGATCCGTGCGGATGCGATCGTGCTTCTTCACAAGCCTTAACGAAATTACATCGCAATCGACACCAAAGCTGTCCTTGTGCGAAACTTGGACAGCTTTCATTTTTCTAAACTGATGCGACCGCAAAAGATAATCGAAGCAAAACGCGACGGCGACGAGCTTACGCGGGAACAGATCGACTCCTTCATCGAAGGGGTCTGTGACAATTCGTGGGCAGATTATCAAACGGCCGCGCTGCTGATGGCGATGTTCACCCGCGGGCTGAGCCAGGCCGAACAGGACGCCTTGACCTACGCAATGCTGCACTCCGGCGCGATCCTCGATCTTGGCGGGATCGCAGGGCCAAAGGTAGACAAGCATTCGACGGGGGGTGTCGGCGACAAAACATCGCTGGTGATCGCGCCTATCGTCGCTGCGTGCGGCGGAACCGTTCCGATGATCTCGGGCCGGGGCCTTGGTCACACCGGCGGGACGCTCGACAAGCTTGAGTCCATCCCGGGCTATAACGTAAATCTTTCGTGCGAGGAGTTTCGCGAGGTACTGGAAACGTGCGGGTATGCGATGTCGGGTCAAACCTCCGATATCGCACCGGCAGATAAAAAGCTCTACGCACTCCGCGATGCGACGGCGACCGTGCCATATCTGCCGTTGATCGTCGCTTCAATAATGTCTAAAAAGCTTGCGGAAGGGCTGGACGCGCTGGTTCTAGACGTCAAATCCGGCAGCGGGGCGTTCATGAAGCGCGAAGGCGACGCCCGCGACCTTGCCGCCGCGATGGTACGCACCGGAGACGCGTTTGGCGTCAAAACTCAGGCCGTTATCTCAAACATGGCACAGCCGCTCGGCGCCTTTATCGGTAACGCTCTTGAGGTTTACGAATGTGTACGCATCCTCCAAGGCGATATTCAGCCGCCTTGGCGCGACACTGCCGAACTATCATTTGAGCTCGCCGCCCGGATGCTCGTGCTCAGCGGCCTTTCCGGCGACATGGATGACGCACGCAGCCGGGTCGAACGCGCGGTCAGCAGCGGCGATGCTCTGGCAAAATTCAGCAAGAACTGCGAGCTTCAGGGCGGTGACCCGACGGTGTGCGACAAACCCGAACGCGTTTTTGAAGAAAGCCTCGTACGTGTGCCAATCAAAGCTCCCGCTGCGGGCTACATTTCGGCCGTCGACGCACTCGCGATCGGCGATGGCGTCGTTGCATTAGGCGGCGGCCGGCTTAAAGCGGAGGACGATGTCGACCACGCGGTGGGGTTCCGGTGCGACATCAAGGTTGGCGACCGGGTCGAAGCGGGGGATCTGCTTGGCGAGATATACTGCCGAACCGATGACCAAGGAGCCACAATGCTCGAAACGTTTCAGACCGCCTACGCTATCACTCACGAACCCGTTGTGGCATCGAATCTGATAATAGATGTAATCTAATGAGAATGAAGAAGCTGCACTTTATCGCCATTTTGATCTTCGCTGTGGCACTTTCCGCAGGCTGCGACCTTGAGGCCGCTGCCGGCCGGCAGGACTGCAACATAAAGGTCGGCATAGTATTCGACATCGGCGGCAAGAATGACCGTTCGTTCAACGCAGCCGCGTGGGAGGGCGCACAGCGTGCCGAAAAGGAACTCGGCATTTGCCTATACGACGTAGAGCCAGGCAACCCGACCTCCATCGAGCCCGCGATGCGTGCTTTTGCGGAAAAGAATTTCGACCTCGTCGTCGGTGTGGGCTTCGCCCAGGGGCCGATAATGCAAAGGGTCGCCTCCGATTACCCGGACGTCAAATTCGCGATCGTCGACGGCGTCATCTTTGAGGCCGACGGCAAAACGCCGAAAGCCAACGTCGCGTCGCTCGTCTTCCGCGAGCACGAAGGGTCGTACCTCGTCGGGATGATCGCCGCTTCAAAATCGCGTACCGGCGTTCTGGGCTTCCTCGGTGGGATGGACATCCCGCTCATCCATCGATTTAACAAAGGGTATGAAGAAGGAGCCCGTTCAATCAATCCCAACATCCGCATCGAGACAAATTACGTCGGCGTCACCGATCACGCATGGAACAACCCCGGCCGGGGCAAAGAACTAGCGTTGTCGCAGATAGAGAAGGGCGCGGACGTCATCTTCACCGCCGCCGGCAACTCGGGCCTCGGGGCGTTTGATGCGGTCGAACAGTACGGACGTCATCCCGACGGCCAGCCTAATCGTTTTGTCATCGGAGTAGATTCAAATCAGAACGGTGTGAAGCCCGGGTTCGTACTGACCTCAATGGTCAAACGCGTAGATAACGCAGTTTTTGACGCGGTGCAGTCGGTGCTTGAAGGCGATTTCGCCGGCGGGTTTCATGTATTTGGCCTCGACAAAGACGGCGTCGCTTACGCGATGGACGACAACAATGCGGGTCTGGTCCCCGATAACGTGATCGAACAAGTCGAACGCGCCCGAACGCAGATCGTCGATGGCGAGATCAAGGTCACGGACGCGATGGCACAATGAAAAGGTTTATCAGTTTAATTCTGGGATGCATTTTATTAGCGGCGTTTGCCATTGCCGCTCCATCTCAAATCATTCTGAGAAAATCCGACGCCGTAGAGGACGGACTTATTGGTCCGGTTCGGCGTATAGAGCTGTTTCGTGAGGCAACCTCGTCGAATAATAAGAGTGTCGTTATTGGTCGTCGAGAACCGATCCTCGCCCAAGAACATGACGCGGACGGAAGTCTGCTAAAAGTCGATACATTCAAAGACGGTTTGCTATTACAGACGACCCGCTTTTTTACCACCGAGGGACTTCGGGTCAGAGCCATCGACAACTTCGAGATCGTTGAGAATAAGGAACTCCGACGCTTGGTCACGCCGCCTAACCGGCCATGCGGGCAAGAGAAGTCTTATGATCTCGTCACGGTGTACGCCTACGACGCTCGCGGAAATCGAATTGTTGAGGAAATACTGGACGCATGCGGTGATACTAAATCGATCGCAGTCATCAGCTATGATTCCAAAGGTTTGAAAACGCGTAGACGCGAGAAGATCTTCCTCTATTCTAACCCAATCGAAAGGACAGTTGAATTTAAGCATGACAAGAGCGGCAATCTGATCGAGATCTCTCGTGAACACCATTATCGCGATCGCTATTCGGATTACGAGTTTGACGCAACCGGGAACTGGATCAAACGACGCATACGAAGTACGCGGTTCGGTTTGGAGAGTTTACGCGATACGAAGGATAGGATCACGGAATATACCGAGATTCGCAAGATAGAATATTTTCCGATTAAGGACGTGTATTAAGACGAGATAAAGATGCTGGAAGTCAGTAACATTACGAAAACGTTCGGCTCCGTCGTCGCAAATAATGATGTGTCGATGTCGGTTCACGCGGGGACGATACACGCGATCGTCGGCGAAAACGGAGCCGGCAAATCGACGATCATGAAGATCGCCTACGGCTTTTATCAGCCGGATTCGGGCGAGATCGTCTTTCGCGGCAAACGAGTCGACGTTCGCAGCCCTCATGACGCGATTGCGCTTGGTATTGGCATGGTCCACCAGCACTTTATGCTGGTCGACACGATGACCGTTGCGGAGAATATCATCCTCGGCGCCGAGACGGGTTCGAAGCTGAACCTCGACCTCGAGCAGGCGAAAAAGGAGATTGCGCAGCTTTCAGACGAGCTGAAGCTTGGTGTCAACCCTGATGCTCTTGTCGAAGACCTTTCAGTCGGTGCTCAGCAGCGGGTCGAACTCCTGAAAGCACTCTATCGCGACGCCGAACTCCTGATCCTGGATGAGCCCACGGCCGTGCTCACGCCGCAGGAGATAGACGAATTTTTCGGCATCCTCCGCCGGATGAAGGAGCAGGGCAAGACCATCATCATCATCACGCACAAGCTCGACGAGGTGCTCGCGATCTCTGACGAAGTAACGGTGATGCGGGACGGTAAGACCGTAGCACAGGTCGCGACTGCCGAAACCTCCGTCGCCGATCTTGCGCGTACGATCGTGGGACGCGACGTTCTGCTGCGGGTTGAAAAGGGCGAGGCGTCGCCTGCCGATGTGGTGCTCGAGGTTGCCGGGCTGCGGGTCGAAGGCAAGCACGGCACTGCGGTCGAGGATGTGAGCTTCACGGTGCGTGCGGGTGAGATCGTCGGCGTCGCCGGCATTGAGGGCAACGGGCAGACCGAGCTTATCGAATCGCTTGCGGGCCTCAGGCCTTCGGCTGCGGGAACTGTCAAGCTAAAGGGCCGCGACGTTACGGCGATGTCCGCCCGCCAACTAAAAGAGGCCGGCATCGGTCACATTCCCGAAGATCGCCACCGCCGCGGGCTCCTGCTTAATTCCGACCTGTCCGAGAACGTCGTTCTCGGTTCACATTACAGGCCGCCTGTATCTTCCGCAGGGATGATCGATCAGAAATACGTCGCAAAGCTCGCCGGCGAGATCATTAAAAGGTTTGACGTCCGCCCGCCCGTGCGAACACTGCCCGCACGATCGCTTTCCGGCGGCAACCAGCAAAAGCTGATAATCGGCCGCGAGTTCGAACTCGAACCTGAGCTTTTGCTCGTGTCACAGCCCACACGCGGCGTTGATATCGGTGCGATCGAGTTCATCCACCGCAAGCTTATCGAAATGCGCGACGCCGGCGTCGCCGTCCTCCTGGTCTCCGCCGAACTCGAAGAGGTAACCGCCCTCGCCGACCGCCTCCTCGTTATGCGAGAAGGCAAAATCGTCGCCGAACTCGACCCCCAGACGACCTCGACGGAGGATATTGGCTTGTTGATGACGGGAGGGTAGTGATTCGAACAGCTAAACTTCGCGCAATGTGGATCTTATAAGCTCAACAGCTCGTTCAAGGTTCTCCATCGACGTCGCGTAAGAGATCCGCAGGAAGCCCTCGGCGCCGAATCCGGCTCCGTCGGTGACGACGACAAATGCTTCTTTCAGCAGATATTCCGCAAGATCGGCCGAGGTCTGGAACCTCTCACCCAGCAAACCACGCACATCTACGAAGGCATAAAACGCGCCCTCGGGCATCGGGCAGGAGATGCCGTCGATCTTGTCCAGTTCGGGGATGAGGAAGGCCCGGCGACGCGAATATTCGCTCAGCATATCGCTGACGGCATCCATCGCCCGCTCCGGTTCGCGTAAGGCCATTGCGCATGCGTATTGCACGAACGAGGTCGGGTGCGTGGCCGAGTGGCTCTGCAGCTTGACCATCGCGGCGGTCCACGTGGGGTTGGCGATGGTGTACCCAGCCCGCCAGCCGGTCATCGCAAATGTCTTAGAAAAGCTGCCGGCGACACAGACGTAATGCCGCAGCTCCGCGGGCAAAGCCGCCAGCGAAAACGGTTCGGCAGGTTCGTACGTGAAAAACAGATAGCACTCATCCGTCAGCACGTAAACACCGTTCGCCGCACAAACCTCCACGATCTTTCGCATCTCGTCTGGCGGCGTTACACGTCCGGTCGGATTGTTCGGCGAGTTGATGACCAAGAGCTTCGACTTCGGCGTGATAGCCCGCTTAACCTGCTCGGCAGACAGTACAAAATCGGTCTCGGCCGTGTCGATAAAAATATTCTCGGCACGGCAAAACGCTCCGATCTCCGGAAACGTCACCCAGTAGGGCTGCGGGATTAGGAACTCATCCCCCGGCTCCAAGATGGTGCACGCAGCATTAAAAAGCGCCTGCTTGCCGCCGCACGACGCCGCAACCTCGGAAGGCGCAAAGTCCGAGTCGAACCGATCGCGATAAAAATCAGCCACCGCCGACTGAAAAAGCTTCGTCCCGGCGCTCGGCGTATATTTCGTCAGCCCCTTTGCCAGGCCTTCCCGGGCATATTCTTTAACAAATTCCGGCGTGTCAAAATCGGGCTCGCCCACGGTCAGGTCGATGACGTCGTGCCCTTGCTCGCGCAGTTCCGCTGCCATCTGCCCAGCTTTCAGCGTCGACGACGCCTGCATCTTAGCCACGTGTGACGAAACGGGAAAATCTTTAGCCATAACAATATCAGCCGTTCTGCGATAATTTCGCCCGCATACGCGCCTCGACCGACTCCGGTATCAAGCCCTCGACCCGCCCGCCGAGTTCAAGAACCTGCTTCATCAGCGTCGACGAAACGTACGAAAATTCTTCGCCTGCCATCAGAAACACGGTTTCGATACCCGGTTCGAGTTTGCGATTCATCAAAGCCATTCGTAGTTCGTATTCGTAGTCGCTAACCGCTCGAATGCCCCGCACGATCGCTATCGCGTGGCGTTCGCGTGCGAAATGGGCCGTCAGCCCGGAGAATTGATCGACCGTCACGCGGCAGTTCGAAGGGTCAAGCTTTGGCAGGATCTCAGCGATCATCTCGAGACGCTCTTCGATCGTGAACATCGGGGCTTTATCGGGGTTGTTAAGGATTGCGACGATGATCTCGTCAAAAAGCGGCAAGCTACGCCTCAGGATGTCGAGGTGGCCGTTGGTCAGAGGATCAAACGATCCCGGAAATATAGCACGCCGCATAACTGTTGCATTCTAAGCTTTCAGCAGGCGTTTGTGAAATCAGCTCCCCACGCGCGTTCGGATTGCCTATAGTTCATCCCAAATGCGTCTTCTGATTCGGAGGTACTAACAATATGTCAGATAATGCGCATTTCATAGAACTTAATAACGGCATCACGCTACCCTACGTCGAACAAGGCGACCCGAGCGGCACTCCGGTAATCTTGCTTCACGGCGTGACCGATTCGCACCGGTCTTTTGATCTGATCCGTGAGCACATTCCGACTGATTATCGCTCGATCGCGATCACCCAACGCGGCCACGGTGAGGCTTCAAAACCCGACACGGGTTATTGGCCCGACCATTTTGCCGGGGACCTCAAGCTTTTCATGGAAGCGATGAGGATGGAGTCTGCATTCATCGTCGGCCACTCAATGGGCAGCTTTGCTGCGCAGCGATTCGCCGCGGACAATCCCGAAATGGTCCGCGGGCTGGTGCTGATCGGCTCTTTCACCACATGCCGCGACAACGAGGGCGTAAAGGATTTCGTAAAGCAGGCTGTTATGCCGCTGACCGATCCAATACCGTTCGAAGCGGCGGCCGCGTTCCAATCCGGAACATACGCAACACTTTTGCCGGATTGGTTCGTTGAAATGGTCATTAATGAAAGCATAAAGGCACCCTCGCGTGTTTGGAAGGAAGCGTGTATTTCAATGATCGACACGGACCACAGCACGTTACTGACGCAAATCAAAGCACGGACGCTGTTGATGTGGGGAAGTCGCGATTCCTTCTTTTCTGTTGATGAACAGGAGCAACTGCTGTCGCACATTCCCCGGGCATGGCTCAAGATCTATGACGGAGCCGGTCATTCGCCGCATTGGGAGGATCCGCAACGCGCGGCCGATGACATCGTTAAATTCGTTCAAGAAATAGCCGCAGTAGAGCGTAAGTCGGCTCGAGTATAGATATTTCACGACAATGCTCCCACACTTTTCAAAAAGAGCAGCCTTATACGTGGCTACGAAGTAATTACAATTACAAATAAAATACACGAGCCTTTCGCTTCTAGACTAGCAAATCTGTCTCGGCGTGCTAATATTTCCACTTACCGCACATTAGATCAATGATCGGTAACTGAGCTGAATATGAAACGAACCGGGACGGCCGCGGCTTTCTACGACCTGGAAGGCACACTCGTCAGCACCAATCTTGTCCATACCCTCGGCTTTTACGCCCAGCGTCAGCAGGGGCTGTGGCAAACTGCCAAAGCGAGCGTCAGCACACTTGCGAAGCTCCCGTTCTTTGGTGTTACCGATCTTTATTCGCGTAACGTTTTTAACGAGGTCTTCTTTCGCAGTTACACAGGATGGTCAAAAGATCGCCTGCGTTATTTTTCCGAAGAGCTTTTCGAAGACGTGCTCAAGCCTGCGATCTTTCCGGGAACGCCGGAGCTCATCGCGCAGGGTAAAAAGATCGGCCAGCGCCAGATCGTGCTCACGGGAGCGCTGGATTTCACCATCGACCGGCTAATGGAGCACCTCGGAATTGACGACTATGTCGCGAATCGGCTGGAGTTTGTTAACGGCTACGCGACCGGCCGCGTTCTGCCACCTGTGATGGCGTCCGCGACGAAAGCGAAGTGGATCCGCGAGTACGCCGAAAAGAACGACATAAATTTAAGTGAATCTTACGCCTACTCTGACAGCATCTCAGATCTGCCGATGCTTTCGATCGTCGGACATCCGGTCGCGGTTAATCCCGATTTCCGGCTTAAGCAGACGGCTCGCCAGCACGACTGGGCAGTGTTGGATCTGAAATAAGCCCAAGTAGGTAAACAAATCATGACAACAAATTTTCGCAATAACCTGAGGTTTACGGCACCCGCTGTCCTCATTTTCACGCTCGCAGCTATCGCATTCGGCCAGATCGCGGTCGGCAAACGTGTCGTACAGAACGCAGATATACCGAAGTCGAGTTTGTTCGACGCGGCGCAGTTGCTGAAAGATATCGAGTACCTTGCCTCCGACGAGCTCGAAGGACGTTCGGCCGACCGGCCCTCGATGCAGAAGGCTCGCGACTACGTCGAAAAGCGTTTCAAAGAATCGGGCCTTCAGCCGATCGGGACCACTTACCGGCGTGAATTTGACATTACGATGCGCGGACGAGACGAGGCTTTGAAGGGGATAAATTTCGTCGGACAGATCAAGGGCAAAAAGTCGCCCGAGCGTTACATCATCATCACCGCACACTACGACCACGTCGGCATCCAGAACGGCGAGATCTACAATGGTGCGGACGATAACGCATCCGGGACGGCGGCACTATTCGCCATCGCGAAACATTTCAGCAAGAAAAAACCGCAGCACTCGCTGATCTTCGTCGCCTTCGACGCAGAAGAGAAGGGCCTGCAAGGGGCCCGCCATTTCGTAGCAAATCTGCCTGCTGCGAAAGAGTCTATCCTGCTCAATATCAACATGGACATGATCTCGCGCAACGACAAGAACGAGCTCTACGCTGCCGGGACTTTTCACTATCCGCAGTTCCGACCGGCTCTGGAATCAGTTGCCAAGACCGCCAAGATCAAGCTTCTGCTCGGACACGACGACCCGAAACTCGGCCGCGACGACTGGACCAACCAGTCTGACCACGCCGCCTTTCACCGTGAAAAGATCCCGTTCATCTACTTCGGCGTAGAAGACCACCCCGATTACCACAGACCCACAGACGTCTTCGCCAACGTCCAGCCGGAGTTTTATGTGAAGGCGGTGGAGACGATCGTTGAGGCGATTAGCGAACTGGATAAGGCGAGGTGAGATGGATGACCTAAAACGAGTTTGTCCGTTTTGTGAAGGGAAGATGAAAGGCGGCTTTCTTTGGAAGAGTCACGGAGGTCAAATAATGTTGAACGCTGGCGGTTTCCAATGGTTCGATGGGGAAATTCGCAAACCGAATCATTTTGATTCCAACATCTCGATAGGCGAATCGAGTTTTACGTCGGCGAGTGTTTCTGGAGTCCTTTGTGAGAACTGCCGCAAGGTAATTCTAGATTACTGAGTGCTCGTCAAAACTTTAATATGGCATTGCAATTACGCAGAAAAACGCACGAATCGATCGTGTACATCGACAAGGATTCCGCGCCGCGGATAATGCCGAATGGCGAGGATTTCATCCTTGAGGACATCCCGATCGGGACGCGTGTGATCTATCCGAATCCTCCGATCAAGGGGCTGCCGAACCGCGAAGCGGCTATACGATACGCGGTGAATCATCCCATTGAGATGGAACCGCTCTACGCGCTGCTCGAACCCGGAATGCGAGTCACCATAGCGATGGACGACATCTCGCTGCCGCTGCCGCCGATGGCTACGCCTGACCTGCGGCAGACGATGCTTGAGGTCGTGCTGGATATGTGCGGTGCGAATGGTGTCGATGACATCCATCTGATCATCGCGAACTCGCTGCACCGCAAGATGACCGCCTGGGAAATGAAGCGGATGGTCGGCGACGCGATTCACAACGAATATTATCCGGACCGTTATTACAATCACGACGCGGAAGATGACGACAACCTCGTGACCCTCGGCCACACGCGTCATAACGAACCGCTGCGGGTGAACAAACGTGCGATCGAAAGCGACCTGCTCATTTATCTGAACATCAATCTCGTTCCGATGGACGGTGGGCATAAATCGGTAGCGGTAGGTCTGTGTGATTACGAGTCGCTGCGTGCTCACCACGAACCGCAGACCATCCGCGATTCGCATTCGTATATGGACCCGCCCGCGTCGGAGCTTAACCACAAGGTCATCCGCCTGGGCAAACTCGTCGATGAGCACTGCAAGGTCTTTCACATCGAAACGGCCATCAACAACAAAATGTTCCCGGACGGCTACGACATCCTGACGCGAAATGAGGACGAGTTCTCATTTATGGACCGGATGAAGTGGGAGGCGATGGCTCGGACATTTTCAAAGATGCCGCGCGGCGCCCGCCGAAAGATGCTGCACGCGATCCCCGCGCAATATGAGTTGATAGGATGTTTCGCCGGCAAGACCGAGCCGGTTCACGACAAGATCCTCGATCTTAACTATCGGCAGTACGAGATCCCGGTGAAAGGGCAATGCGACATTTTGATCTCCGGCATCCCGGACATTTCGCCTTATAACGTGTACTCGGCTTTGAATCCGTTGCTGGTGCAGGTAATGGCGCTTGGGTATCACTTCAACATGTACCGCAACAAGCCTCTGCTTAGAAAGGGCGGCGTTATGGTGATAACGCATCCGTGTTTCGACGAGTTCGACCACAACTTTCACCCGTCCTACATCGAATTTTTCCATCGGCTGCTTCCCGAATCGCGCGACGCTTTCTACCTTCGCGAAAAATACGAGCGCGAGTTTGCGTCGAACCCGGCTTACATTGAGATGTATCGACGCGGCAACGCCTATCACGGTGCTCACCCGTTCTTTATGTGGTACTGGGGTGAGAACGGCCGCCAGCACGTCGGCAAGGTCATCGTGGCCGGAGCCGAGAATGCCCACGTCCCAGAAATGCTCGGCTGGGAACGCGCCGACAACCTAACAGAGGCCATCGCCATGGCCCGCTCGTACATGGGCAGGAACGCGGAGATAACGATGCTCCACCAGCCGATCATTGGGTTGTGTAATGTGAGCGATTAGTTCATCAAGAAAATGGATTTCGATGACCAGAACTTGTTAGTGTTTTTCCACGAGGATTCACCGGTTGGATATTTTGAAGGGGAATCGTTCCCAGTACTGGACGGCACATACCAGTATGAACCGTTTCGGGGATCTGGACACTACACTATGGAAGAAAAGCTAAACGCTGGAAAACCAGCGATGTGTTACTACGACCAAGGAACTGACCGCATCGTGTTCATGGTTGAGAAATCCGATTGTCGAAAACTCAAGGTAAGCGGTTTAAAGGACGGCGGTCGCTTTGTAGATAGATGATTGCTCCGGCTTACAAGGTCGCTACGCGACACTTTGTAAAATGAAATTATCACCAACAGAAATATTCAAGGGCAAAAAGATCTTCTTCATCGGCGGTACCGGCTTCGTGGGGAAGGTCACGTTGTCGATGCTGCTGCACAATTTTCCGGATATCGGGAAGGTTTATGCGACGGTGCGGGCGCGGGATGAGAATGAGTCGCTGACGCGGTTTTGGACGAGCATCGTGACGTCGCCGACGTTCGATCCGCTGCGCGAAAAATACGGCGACGGCTTTAAAGATTTCATCAGGTCCAAGGTCGTACCGGTCAATGGTGATGTCGGCAACGAATTTCTCGGCCTTGACGAAAAGACCGCGAAAAAGATAATGCGTGACACCGACATCATCATCAATGGTGCCGGCAACGTAACATTCAACCCGCCGCTTGAGACCGCTCTCCGCACTAACGTGGTCGGTTCGCACAACATCATCAAGATGGCGCGGATGATGAAAAAGCCCCGCCTGGTCCATGTCTCGACCTGTTTTGTAGCGGGGAAGCGATCCGGTGCGATCTGGGAAAACGAACCCGTCGTCGGATATTTTCCGCGAAAGAATGAGCTTGTCGGTACGACGTTCGACGTCAATCAAGAGATCGCCGACTGCGCCCGCCTGAGCGAACAGGCCCGCCGAGAAGCCGACGACGCCGTTCAGATCGCAAAGTTCCGCGAACAAGCGCGCAAGCGTTTTATCGAAGAGGGGCGGGATCCGGATGATGAGTCCGAATTGAGATCCGCGATTTTCCGCGAGCGAAAGATGTGGATCCGCGAGCGGACTACAGAGCTGGGGTCTGAACGCGCCGACTACTGGGGCTGGACGAACATCTATACTTATTCCAAATCGCTTGCGGAGCAGATCATTGCGCAACAGGACGATATCGTAAAAATCCTCGTTCGCCCGTCTGTCGTCGAATCCGCAAATCAATATCCGTTTCCCGGGTGGAACGAGGGATTTACGACGACGGCTCCGCTAATTCTGATCGCGCTGCGCGGACAGCCCATCATTCCCGTCAATGAAAAGCTGATCATGGACGTCATTCCTGTCGACATGGTCGCTGGTGCGATCCTGGCGGCCGCTATGAACGGCCTGGTCGATGATAACCCGCCCCTCGTTTTCCAGGCTTCGTCCGGGGACTCTAACCCGAACGACATGAAACGGATCGTCGGACTTGTGGGACTTTATAAACGTCGGCATTTCGAAGAGAAAGAAGGCGGAAGCAAGGTTCTGAACAAGCTCGCAGGCATGGTCGAGGCAATACCGGTCAAACAAAGGACCTATGAGATCACGTCGGCGCCAATGCTTAACAAGCTGGCAAAGCGTGCCGACGACTTGATGGATAAGGCGACGCCGCGATGGGGTGGCGGCCGCATCGGCAACGTTATAGCCGACCTGAAAAAAACGACCGAAGATTTTAAGCGCACGACAAAAGAAACGATGGACGCGTTTGCGATGTTCAAGCCGTTCATGATCGACAACGAATATCTCTATCGTTCCGATAATGTTCGGGCGTTGATGTCGGTCATCAAAGAGAAAGAACGCCACCTGCTCCCGTGGTATCCCGAAAAGCTCGACTGGTATGATTACTGGCTCAACGTCCATTTTCCGGGGATGCGAAAGTGGGTGCTGCCAACGCTCGAAGAAGAGCTGAAAATGCAGGAGAGGCGTTCGCACACCTACCGCGATCTGCTCGATCTTTTCGACACCTCGACCAAGCGTTTCGGCACCCGCGTCGCAATGCGGATCGAACGCAACGGCCGCAAAGAACAATACACGTTCGAGGACGTTCGCGAACTGACTCTGCGTGCTGCGGGCTTCCTTGCACATTGCAGCATCGCACCAGCCGACCGCGTCATCCTGTTCTCACACAATATGCCCGAATGGGGCATGGCGTATTTCGGGATCCTGAAAGCCGGAGCCACCGCTATCCCGATCGACCCGGCGAGCACCGTCGACGAGGTCATCAATTTCGCAACCGCGGGCGAAGCATCTGCGATCCTTATCTCGCCAAAGCTCGACGGCGAACATCCGGAACTGCGCGAACGCCTCGAACAAGCGCTCGGCGCTAAAGTTCCAAGTGTTTGGACCTTCGACGAGGTTTTCGAAATGCCGGATGAGATCGAAGAGGCAAAACGTCTTGCGCTCTTGCCGCCCAAGGTGCTCGGTAATGCGGTCGCGTCCCTCATCTTCACCTCGGGAACAACCGGCAAGCCAAAGGCAGTGATGCTCTCGCACAAGAATTTCACGAACATGATCTCGATGCTCTCGTCGGTGCTTGATATGGACCTGACCGACGGCGTCTTGTCCGTACTCCCGATGCATCACACGTTCGAATTTTCCGCCGGCTTCTTGACCCCCTTTTCAAACGGAACGCAGATCACATATCTCGATGAGCTCTCGTCCGAGGAACTGAGCCACGCGATCGAGAACGGACACGTCACCGGAATGGTCGGCGTCCCCGCGTTGTGGGAAATGCTGCATCGCCGCATCAAAACCCGCCTTCGCGAACGCGGCGACTGGATCGCCGATATCGCCGATAACATCATCGATCTGAACGCCTGGATCCGCGATAACACGCCGTTCAACCTGGGCCCGATTGTTTTTTTCCCGATCCACCAGGGCATGGGCGGAAAGATGCGTTATTTGATCTCAGGCGGTTCCGCGTTGAGCGAAAAGGTGCAGAAAGACCTGCACGGCCTCGGCTTCACCGTGCTTGAGGGGTATGGACTGACCGAGTCATCACCTGTGCTCACGGTCGCGCGTCCCGGTAATAAACTGCTTCGCGGCAGCGTCGGCAAGCCCTTGCCCGGTGTCGAGGTTAAGATCGATAGCCCCGACGAGGCCGGCGTCGGCGAGGTTCTTGCTCGCGGACAGAATGTGATGCTCGGCTATTACAATAACGAAGAAGCGACCGAAGCCGTTTTACACGACCGCTGGCTCCGCACCGGCGATCTTGGACGAATCGACGAAGACGGCAACCTCTACATCGTCGGCCGGTCCAAGGACGTGATCATCGATTCGAACGGAAAGAACATCTACCCTGATGAGATCGAAGAACTTTACAGCAAATCCGGCTATATAAAAGAGCTCAGCGTCGTCGGCCTGCCGGATGACGACGGCGGCGAAAAGATCGCAACCCTCGTCGTGCCAGATTACGAACACGATATAGCCGCCTCGCGTGCCGACGTTAACAAAAAGATCGAAGAGCACTTTCGCGAAGTCTCCGGCGGGCTCGCTTTTTCTAAACGCGTAAAGATAATGCACACGACGCCGTTCGAATTGCCCCGAACCGCCACGCGCAAAGTAAAGCGGCCCGAGGTCGTCGAACATCTTCTCAAACTTGAGGAGCGCGACCGGAAAAAGACAAAGGCCGTGGTCGAATCCAAGGGCGATGACAACATGCTCTGGATCCGCAAGGTCGTTGCGACTGTTTCGAATCGTCCTCTATCCGATGTGGCGACCGACGACAAACTCGCGGACCTCGGTTTCGATTCTCTGATGTTCGTAGAACTCCAAGCCGCCATCGAAGATGCGGGCGGCCGCGTTCTTTCGCCTGATACCCTAAATGAGGTACAAACCGTCCGCGAACTGCTCACAGCCGTCCAACGCGTCGACAAATCGAAGCGGCTTGCCGACGAGCCGAAAACTGACGAGAAAAAGGAAGAGGACGAAATATTCATCCCCTCGCTCGTGAGACGCGTCGGCAATGCTGCGGTAGATTTTGCACAGGAGCGACTTTACACCAACGTGCTCGACACCAAGATCGACGGACAGGGCAACGTCCCCGTGCACGTAAATTTCATTGTTGCACCAAACCATGCCTCGCACATCGACACGGGCCTCGTGAAAAAAGCGCTCGGCAGAGAGGTCGCGGAACAGACCGTTGCCGTCGCCGCAGCCGATTATTGGTTCGACACAAAATTCAAGCGCGCGTACATGAATAACTTCACCACGCTCGTGCCGATCGAACGCTCAGGCGGATTACGGCAATCGCTTAGGCACGTTACGCGCATCTTAAATGAGGGCTACAATGCTCTTATCTTCCCCTCGGGCACGCGTTCGCTGACGGGCGAGATCGACGAGTTCAAACCCGTGATCGGCTATCTCGCACTAAACCAGAAGATCGGCATTCTCCCGATACATCTTTGGGGAACTTTCGAAGCGTTCCCAAAAGGTATGACGATCCCGGCGAAAAACAGCATCGGAGCCAAGGTCGGGGCACAGATCGGCCGATTCCTCTCCTACGAAGAGCTGCGGGACATGACCGCCGGCGTCCCGAATGCCGAGGCATATCGCCTTATCGCCGCCCGGGTCCAGCACGAGGTGCAGAATATGCGGGACGAAAAACGCGATGAGTTCGATGTAGCAGCAGTTCGCAAGAAATGGAAAGCGGAAAGGCGCCGGACCCGGAAGCAAGAGCCTGTGATAGATGAGTAAAGGCCCCCGAAGGGGCCATGCCGCTTAATCTATTTTTGGATAGCGGGCAGAAGAAGGCCGATCAAAACCGGTACCGTCACTGTGACAACGAGAAGTTCGATAAGAGTGAATCCCAGGTTGTTTTTCGCACGTATGATTGTTGCTTTCATTTTATTATCTCCTTAAGTTATTAAACGGCAGCGTTAACGCCACCGGATATGAATGCGGTCATGCCGCCAAAAAACTATCATTGTCGTGAAACTTTTTTTCGTTGTTCGTTCGTAAAGTAATAGCAGTCGAAATTTCAACAGACACGCTTTAATTAATTATGACCAAAAAGATCCTATGCCTTGCAGTGGCGATAATGCTGACGACCTCGTCGATGTTCAGCCAGAATTCGCCGTCGTTCTCAATACCTTACGAAAAATTCACGCTGCCCAATGGCCTCGATGTGATCTTCCACGTCGATCGCTCCGACCCGGTCGTGGCGGTGTCACTCACCGCTCATGTCGGCTCGGCACGCGAAAAGCCCGGTCGCACGGGGTTCGCGCATATGTTTGAGCATCTGCTCTTTCTCGAATCAGAGAACCTTGGGAAGGGCGGGCTCGATAAGCTCACGGCACGCATCGGGGGTTCGGGTGCGAACGGCTCGACAAATCGTGACCGCACGAATTATCTTCAGACCGTACCGAACGACGCGCTCGAAAAAATGCTTTGGGCCGAAGCCGACAAGCTCGGATGGTTCATCAACACGGTGACCGAGGCCGTGCTTGAGAAAGAAAAGCAGGTCGTAAAGAACGAAAAACGTCAGGGCGTCGACAACAACCCCTACGGCCACACGTCCTACGTCATCGACAAAGCTCTCTATCCCGAAGACCACCCGTACAACTGGCAGGTCATCGGATCACTCGACGACCTTCAGGCTGCGACGCTTGACGATGTAAAGGAATTCTTCCGCCAGTGGTACGTTCCCAATAACGTGACGCTTGTGGTCGCGGGCGATTTCGACACCGCGCAGGCGAAAAAGTGGGTCGAAAAATATTTCGGCGAGATCAAACGCGGACCCGACGTTACACCGCTGGAACGGCGTCCGGGCGTGATCAAAGAAACCGTAAAGCTCTACCACGAGGACAATTTCGCGCGGCTGCCGGAACTAACCTACGCATGGCCGACCGTCGAGCAGTATCACCCTGATTCGTATCCGCTCGCGGTGCTCTCGCAATATCTAACTCGCGGCAAGCGTGCACCGTTCTACAAGGTGATCGTTGAGGATAAAAAGCTTGCACCGAACGTTAACATGTTCAATCGCGACTCTGAACTCGCGGGCCAGGCTCATCTTTCAGTTCGAGCATTCGCCGGCAAAGATCTCGATGAGGTTGCTGCGGCGATCAGCGAAGCGTTCGCGAAATTTGAAAAAGAGGGCATCCCCGACCGCGACCTTAGCCGCATCAAAGCCGGGCAGGAAACGCAGTTCTATAACGGCCTTTCGAGTGTTTTGGGCAAGGGAGCCCAGCTTGCGCAGGGCAACATATTTGCGAACGACCCGAGCCAGATCGAAAAGGACATCAAAAACATCCAGGCCGTGAGAACAGCTGACGTGATGCGTGTATATAACACCTACTTTAAAGGCAAGCCCCACGTGGCTACGAGCTTTGTGCCGAAGGGCCAAATCGCCCTCGCTCTCGAGGGTTCGCGCAAGGCTGACGTGGTCGAAGAGGCGATCGTGCAAGGAGCCGAGGATGCAGTTGACCCTACCGTCGAAGCGAAATTTGAGCGGACGCCGTCGAGCTTTGACCGCACCGTCGAGCCGCCTTATGGCCCTGCGCCGCAGGTGAAGATCCCTGCGATCTGGGAGCACAAGCTCTCAAACGGCATGCGCGTTTACGGCATAGAGCACAGCGAAGTACCGTTAGTCCAATTCGATATCGTCATGGACGGCGGCCAGCTTCTTGAGGACCGCAACAAGGTCGGCGTCTCAAACCTGATGGCGAGAATGATGACGCAGGGCACCAAAAACAAAACGCCCGAAGAACTCGAAGATGCCATTCAGCAGCTCGGTGCGACCATCAACGTCTCGGCCGATACGGAAGAGGTGCGGATGCGTGTGAACACCCTCGCACGCAATTACGACGCGACGCTTGCATTGGTCGAAGAGATACTCCTTGAACCCCGCTGGGACGAAAAGGAATTTGATCTCGTTAAGCAGAGCACGATCAGCCAAATCCGCCAGATCTCGGCAAATCCGAACGCTATTGCGCAGTTCAAATTCGATGAACTTGTTTACGGCACGGACAACATCCGTTCGATCAACAATCTGGGAACGGTGGACTCGGTCAACACGATAACGATCGACGATCTAAAAGCGTATTACGCGAAAGCGGTATCGCCGTCGGTTGCCCGTGCTCACGTAGTGGGTGCGATCAACCGAGGAAAAGTCGTCAGTTCGCTCGCCGGTTTGAACAAGAAATGGCCGGCGAAAAAGGTCGTGATCCCGACCTATAAAACGCCTGCCGCACCAGCTAAATCGCAGGTGTACTTCTACGACGTTCCCGGAGCGGTTCAGTCTGTCATCCGGGTCGGCTATCCCGCACTCGCTCAGACCGACAGCGAATACTACCCGGCGGTCGTGATGAACTACATACTCGGCGGCGGTGGGTTTGCGTCTCAGCTTACACAGCAGCTTCGCGAAGGGAAGGGCTACACATACGGCATCTTCTCGGGCTTCTCGGGAACCCAGGCAGCCGGGCCGTTCGCGATCTCAAGCAGCGTGCGTGCAAACGTCACGCTCGAATCGCTGCAGCTCGTGAAGCAGATCGTGGAGGATTACGGCAAGAACTTCTCCGAAGCCGATCTCGCAACCACGAAAGGCTTCCTGATCAAGAGCAATGCCCGGACGTTCGAGACGTCACAGGCAAAGCTCAACATGCTTGAAAACATCAGCAAGTACGGCTGGAAGCACGATTACGTCAAGGAACGCGAGCGGATCGTCAACAACATGACCATCGATCAGATCAGGGGCCTATCAGGCAAGTATCTGGACAGTGGCAGGATGATCTGGCTCATCGTCGGCGACGCCGAAACGCAGCTTCCGCGGCTCAAGGAACTCGGCTTCGGCGAACCGATCCGGATCAACTAGCAGACAGGCGAGGAGGGCGGCGATGCCCTCCTCGTTATTTTTACAATGGCAAAAAAGAAAGCACTAGCCGCCACAAGCAAAAAGATACTCATCACCGGCGGCACTGGATTCCTTGGTGCAGAGCTAGTGCGCCAGTTCCTGGATGCGGGCGAGAAGAATCTGCGCGTGATGGCGTCCAGTGTTCCCGCTTGGATGAAAGATGCCGGTGTCGAAGCTGTAGAAGGTTCCGTCACCTCTCGCGAAGATGTGGCTGCCGCAGTCAGGAACGCATCAGTAGTTTTCCACCTCGCCGGCAAGGTTTCGCGCAACAACGACGATGCGGCCGCCATGAACAAAGTCCACGTCGAAGGCACACGCATCCTGTGCGAAGCGGCCACCGAGGCGGGCGTTTCCACAATGGTGCTTGCGTCGTCGAGCGGCACTATCGCGGTCAGCGAAGACCCTGAGGTGGTCGACGAAACCTATCCGCAGCCCGTGGAGATCATCTCTCGATGGGCATACTACGCGTCAAAGTATTACCAGGAGCGCACCGCTCTCGAAAATTTCAACGGCGATGACCGCAAGCTTGTGATCCTCAACCCCACGCTTCTTCTCGGCCCCGGCGACGAACGTCTTAGCTCGACACAGGTCGTGCTCGATTTCCTTGGCCGCCGCATCCCTTATTGTCCGAGCGGAGGGCTAAGTTTTGTCGATGTGCGCGATGTTGCCCCGGCATTCATTAGCGCTGTCGAAAAAGGCGTCCATAAGGAGAAATACCTGTTGGGCTCGGCCAATATGAAGTTCGAGGATTTTTTCGGGAGGCTGGAAAGGCTCTCGGGCATTTCAGCACCGATGATCCGCATGCCCAAAAAGCTTGCGGTAGCCGGTGCCGGAATTCTCGATTCTGTGTTCAGGAATTGGAACAAGTCATCGCCGGTCCAACTCAAAGAGGTCGAGCAGGCCGAGCATTTCTGGTACTTCTCATCCGACAAAGCGGTCGACAAGCTCGGCTTCATGCCGCGCGATTCTCAGGAAACGCTCAACGACACGATCAACTATCTGCGCGAAAACGTCCTCGGGGATGGTGTCTTCAAATGATCTAGGCTTCGCTGTTCGCCCTCGCTCCCCCAAACCACTTGTACCCAAAATAGATGACCACACCAACCGCCGCCGCTATCGCGATCGGCACGCCCTCGCGTGAGAACGTTACCTGCGTTAGGAGCCAAATGATCAGCAACAGCGAGAGGACCGCGGCCACAATTCCAGCCGGAGCGATAAACTTCGCCTCAGGGGCATCCCCCCGCCGCCGCAGAACCGGCAACGCCAAACAGGTCGTAGCGTAAACAAGCAAACGCGTGATCGTCGCGATCGCCAGCGCGGTCAGGAACGTTGAGTAAACGGTCAGCACAAAGATCACCGCCGAGGTTAGCAAGATTGAGATCCACGGTGTCTTGAACGTCTCGTGCGTCCGGCTCAGCACTTCTGGCAGTTCTTTCTTTTCCGACATCGCAAACAACAGCCGCGTGCTGCCTAAAAATCCGACGTTCAGATTTCCTAGTATCGATATCAAAGCCCCGAGCGTTATGAACGCCGCCCCGTACGTACCGAGAAATATTGCACCGGCATCGGCTAGCGGCCGTTCAGACTGAGCCAGCCCCGGTAGCGTTCCGATGCTAACGATCTGTATCAAAATATAAAGGGCCGCAACCACTCCCAACGCCACAAACAGTGCGAACGGCATGCTCCGCTGCGGGTCCTTCGTTTCGCCGCCCATCACAACGCCGACCTCAAAACCTACGAACGCATACAACAAAAGCAGCACCGCCCCCGAAAATTCCGTGTAACCCGGCGTGGCGTCAAACGTAAAATTGGCCGGTTCGATGAAAAATATTCCGACCGCAACAAACACGAACAGTGGGATCAGCTTGCCCGCAGTAAAAACGTTCGTCATCATCGCGGACTGCTTCACGCCGATCAGGTTAACGAAGAATATCGCCACCACGACCAGGGTGATCATCGCGACCCGAAATGCTCCTTCACTCGCATCTGCCACAAAGAACCCGAAATACGTGACCAGCAGGTTACAGTTCGCCGCAAACGTCGTCACCCGCACTATCCAGTAAAGCCAGCCAACCTCGAACCCGACCAGCGGCCCAAATGCCTCGCGCGCATAAAGATAAGGCCCGCCCGTCGCTGAGAACCGGCTCGAAACCTCGGCATAGCAGATCACGATAAAACCGATCACGACCGCACACGCGATAAAAGCCACAAGGCTCCAGGTGCCGATGAGGCCGTGAACGCGTGCCGGCAAACCGAAAATGCCGGCGCCGATAATAGTGTTGATGATGATCGCCGTGAGGTCCCATCGGCCGATACCGCGGACCAATTTTTCTTCTGTCATTCGATGTTGTTATGTCAGGTCAGCTTTTTGGGAAGATGTTTTTCGTTTATACTCTGAAAATCAATTCCGGTAAAGAATTCAAATAAAAAATTATGCGTAGATCGCGAGTTTGCCTGTCGCTTTTGGTTACTTTCCTGCTCATCGGTTCAACTGAGGCATCGGCCCAGATCCCCGCAGGCGAGATCGAGATCGTCCGTCCGAAGGCCTATCGGCCGCTCGAACCGGCAAAATCTGAGCGCATCTCAAAGATCGTTGAGACCGCCGCCGCAGCTGCCGTCAGCTCCGGCAAGTTCGAGGGCCTGACGAAAGATCAGTTCGCCGTAACGCTCATCGACCTGACCGGCGAGCCGGAGTGGGCCGACCACCGCGGCGAGGCCATGATGTACCCCGCAAGCGTTCCCAAGATGTTCTACCTCGTGAACATCCATCAACAGATCGCGGACGGAAAGCTGACGACGACGCCTGAATTTGAACGCGGCGTACGCGACATGATCGTAGACTCGTCCAACGACGCAACTCAATATATCGTCGACGTCCTCACACAAACCGCAAGCGGCGGCGAAATGCCGGCAAAGGAATTCGAGCTTTGGTCGTATCGCCGGAACCGGATGAACCGCTATTTCACGTCGCTCGGCTATCGCAACATCAACGTCAATCAGAAAACATATTGCGAAGATGCATACGGCGTCGAGCAGCAGTTTCGCAATTACAAAGGCAATAACCGCAATATGCTGACTTCGAACGCTTCGGCACGCCTCATCGCCGAGATTGCCACCGGCCGTGCGGTTAACGAATCGCAGAGTAAATTAATGATGGAAACGCTTAAACGCGAACCGTTTCCTGCGGGCAAATCGGTCGACAGCCAGTCCGTCGATTTCAGCGGTGCGGCCCTCATCGAGCGCAAACTGACGGGTGCCCGTTTATGGTCCAAGGCCGGATGGGTCTCGCGGCAACGCCACGACGCCGCCTATATCGAACTGCCGACGGGTCAGAAGTTCGCGATCGCCGTGTTCACGGAAAATCGTTCAAATGACAAAGACCTGATCCCGTTCATCGTCGGCTCCGTCATCGATCAACTCTCGAAAAAATAATATGAAGATCAAACTCGTTTTTCTAGTCGCTCTGTTACTGATCCCAGCCGGACTGTTCGCTCAAGGTTATCGACAGCCGCCCAAAGAGGTGTTGGATGTGCTGAACGCACCGGCTCCGCCCGCGACCTCGCTCTCGCCGACGCGGGACAAGATCGCCCTTCTTGAGACGCTGCGTTATCCGCCGGTCGCAGAACTCGCAGAACCCATGCTGCGTCTCGCCGGCTTGCGGATCAATCCGCGTACAAATGCGGCGCATCGTCAGAACTATTTCGTCGGTGTAAGCTTGCAAAACATCGCTGACGGTGCGGTGACCAAGGTCGAACTCCCCGCCGGCGCCAAGCTCGTTTCTGCTCAGTGGTCGCCGGATGGACGTCATCTCGCTGCCGGCAACGTCACCGACAAGGGCGTCGAGCTCTGGATCATCAACACTGCGACCGGCAAGGCGATGCGGGTTCCGAACGTGTTCGTGAATACCGCATTCGGCGGCTTCTCGTGGGAAGGTTCCGAAATGCTCTCCGCACAGCTCGTGCCCACAAATCGCGGTGCCGCTCCGGCATATCAGGACACGGTACCGACCGAGCCGAACATTCAGGAGACCACCGGCAGAAGCGGTGCGATCGCGACATTTCAAGATCTTCTGCGAAGCCCTTCGGACGAACGACTGTTTGAGTATTATGCGACTTCCCAGCCAGCTATGATCAGCCTTAACGGCACGGTCAGAAACGTCGGCTCGCCTGCGATCTACGACAATTTCTCGCCCTCACCCGATGGCAGATTTATTCTCGTCTCGCGGGTTCAGCGGCCGTTCTCGTACCTGTTCCCGGTGTTCCGCTTTCCCCGGAAGGTCGAGGTTTGGGACACAAGCGGCAAGCCGGTTTACACCGTCGCCGACATTCCGCTTCAGGATGCCCTCCCCGTGCAGGGCGTACCCGTGGGGCGGCGTTCATACGGCTGGATACCGACAGAAGGTTCAACGCTTATCTGGGCCGAAGCCCTCGACGGCGGAGACCCGCGTAAAGCCGCCGAACATCGCGACAAACTGATGAAGCTCACGGCGCCTTTCAGCGGGCAGCCCACCGAGATCGTCAAGATCCAGCACCGCTATCAGGGCCGTGCCTTTGGCGAACGCGACGGTATGATGCTTTTCTACGACTTTGATCGCGACAGCCGCCACCGCCGCATCTTTATGACAGACTATCGTAACCCGGCGAACGTTCGCATGGTTTCGGATTTAAATACCGCCGATCGTTACAACGACATCGGCACCCCAATCTCGAAAACCCTGCCGAACGGCGTCAATGTCATCCGCCAGCACGGGGACGAGATCTTTCTCACCGGCGCGGGGGCTTCGCCTGACGGCGACCGGCCGTTCTTCCGAGCGATGAACGTCAAAACGCTCGAGACGCGCGAGATCTTTCGCTCGGGGACGGAAGAGTACGAAGCATTTGTCGGGATGATGGATGACGAGGGAATGAACTTCATCACCCGTAAAGAATCCGTATCCGAACCGCCAAATCTCTTTTTGCGGCAAGTGTGCCCTCCGGACAAGGTTTGCACCGCGTTGGCGTTCCGTCAGCTAACGAATTTTGCGGACCCCTCACCGCAGCTTCGCGGGATCACAAAAGAACTCGTAACCTATAAACGGCCTGACGGTGTCGATCTTTCGTTCACGCTCTATCTGCCGCCCGGCTATCAGAAGGGAACTCGCCTGCCGACGGTCGTCTGGGCTTATCCGCAGGAATTTACGGACGCAAGCGTCGCAGGACAGGTGTCGGGCTCGACCAATCGCTTCACGCAAATGGGCGGGTCGTCGCACCTTTTCTTTCTGCTGCAGGGCTATGCCGTACTCGACAATGCGACGATGCCGATCGTAGGCGATCCTGAGACGGTTAACGACACCTTCATTGACCAGCTCGTCGCGTCGGCGAAGGCCGCTATCGACAAAGGCGTTGAACTGGGCGTCGTCGATCCCGAACGCGTCGGCGTCGGCGGCCACAGCTATGGTGCGTTTATGACAGCGAACCTGCTGGCGCATTCCGATCTGTTCCGTGCCGGGATCGCTCGCAGCGGGGCCTACAACCGCACACTCACGCCATTCGGCTTTCAGGCCGAGCGTCGTACATTCTGGGAAGCAACCGAGCTCTACACCAAAGTTTCGCCGTTCTTTTACGCGCACAAGATCAACGAACCGATCCTGCTCATCCACGGCGAAGCTGACAACAACCAGGGAACATACCCGATCCAATCCGAACGTATGTACGCGGCCATCCGCGGAACGGGCGGCACGGCTCGGCTCGTGATGCTTCCGCACGAATCGCACGGCTACGCGGCTAAGGAATCTGTCGAGCACACGCTATTCGAACAGGTGAGCTGGTTCGACAAGTACGTCAAAAACGCGAAACCGCGGTCTGCTTCCGCCGCAAACGGAAACTGACCACGGTCGATCGATCGAAGGGCGCCTGGTGCACCGCACCGGGCGCTTTTTTATTGAATTTCCATCGGCCGCAGACTTTCAGGGATCACAAACGCCGGCTGGATCTCCGACGGCAGAGGTATCGCCTTCAAAGCAAAAAGCTCTCGTGCTTCATCTGCCTCCATCGGCTGAGCGAACAGATAACCCTGCCCCAGACCGCATCCAAGCCGCCGCAGAAGTTCCAGCTGCTTACGGTTCTCAACTCCCTCGGCAACAACCTCGATGTCGAGGTTCTCGCCCAGCATCAAGATCGTCTTGACGATCGCCTCGCTTTTCGCGTCGCCGTCCATCTTATCGATGAACGAACGATCGATCTTCAGCCGATCGAACGGGAATCGCTTAAGATAGCTCAAGCTGGAGTACCCCGTTCCAAAATCGTCGGTCGAGAGTGCGATCCCAAGCTCGTGAAGCTCGAGCAGCACGCTTTGCGACCGTTCGCTGTGCTCCATAACGGTGCTTTCGGTTACCTCTATCTTCAGTTGGTTCGGACGCAACCCGTGGGCAAACAGGAGATCACGAACTTGCCCGATCAGCGACGGGTGCATTAGCTGTTTTGCCGAAAGATTCACGCTGACCGACGACGGTGCGTTCGGCAGAGTCTGCCACTCAGCGAGCTGCTTACACGCCTCCTCAAGTATCCATTGCCCGATCGGAATGATCAGCCCCGTCTCCTCAGCCACCGAGATAAATTCATCCGGCGGGATCAGCCCGTTCTCCGGGTGGTCCCATCTCAGCAATGCTTCGAACTCTCGTAAGCTGCCGGAGTTAAGATCGACGATCGGCTGGTAATAGACCTTAAATTCGTTCCGCTCCACCGCATGACGAAGATCGGTCTCAAGCTGGAGCAGGTTCATGTTGCGAACGTGCATCTCCGTGTCGAAGATCTCATACCGAGCCTTGCCCGACTCTTTCGCACGGTACATCGCCGAGTCTGCATCCCGCAAGAAATCTTCCGGCTGCCGCATTATCTCGTCTGATACGATGATGCCGATGCTCGCCGAGGTAAACACCTCATAGCTGTCGATCTGGAACGGCCGGCCGAGGCTGCGCTGCACACGTTCTGCGATCTGTGCCACGTCCTCAGGCCCGCCGGTGCGATTCAGCAATACCGTAAATTCATCGCCGCCCAACCGCGCGACCACATCTCCCGGCCTGATCACCTTCTGCAGCCGCTCAGCGATCGATTTGAGCAGCTTGTCGCCCACCACATGGCCAAGACTGTCGTTGATCACCTTGAAGCGGTCAAGATCCAGGAACAGCACGGCAAAACGCGTGAGGTCGTTCGAATCTGCCCGGTCGATCGCCGCCTTCAGGTGGTTCATAAACTCCGCCCGGTTTGGCAGCCCCGTCAACGTATCGTGCCGGGCTATATGGTGAAGCTTTTCCTCCGACTGCTTTTGATCGTCGATGTCCGTGTTCGTGCCATACCACTTAACGATGTTGCCCTCAGAATCGCGCCCGGCGTTCGCACGCGCTTTGTGCCAGCGATAGACGCCGTCATGCCGCCGCAGCCGAAATTCCATTTCAAAGAACTCGCCGGTTCTGATCGAGTTCAGCCACCTTCGCAGCGTTTCGCTAATATCGTCCGGATGCACGACCTCTTTCCAGCCGTTATTGATCATCACCTCGCTGGTCTTATTGAAGTACCTCAGCGTCCGCTTGTTCACATAGTCGAGCCGGCCCGTCGGGTCCGTCGTCCAAACCTGATGGAATATACCTTCGCCAAGCTGCCTATAGCTGCGCTCGCTGTCTTTCAACGCGTCTTCCGCTCGTCGGCGTTCGGTGATGTCGCGGCCGATGCCCTGAACCCCGATGGCTTCGCCAGCATGGTGTATAAGCCGCGTGCTTAGCTCTAACGAAACGCGCTTTCCATCCTTAGCGATAATGTCGATCTCATACGTCGTCGCGTTATCTTCCGCGAGTTTGCGAAACGTCATACGCCGTGCCGCTTCAAAAGATTCGGGGGCAACGACCTGCGAGATGTTCATTTTCAATGCCTCGTCACGCGTCCAGCCCGTTATCCGTTCACCCGCGCGGTTTAGCGATGTGAAGTTTCCCTTCAGATCGTGCGTATAGATAAGATCGTTCGCGTTCTCAAAAAGGTCGCGGTAGCGCTCCTCGCTGTCCCGCACCGATTCTTCCGCAAACTTTCGCTCTGTTATATCCCTCGCGATGCCCTGCACTGCGATCGGCATTCCGTTATCGCAGATCGTCGTGCTGTTGACCTCAAGCGTCACACGGCTGCCGTCTTTCCTCACGCAGTCCAACTCGTAGGCCGTCTGCTTTTCGCCGCGTTCAAGCTTACTCGCGAGTTTCTCTCGAATTAGGGCAAGATGCTCCGGTGCGGCAACTTGTGCCATGTTCAGCTTCAAAGCCTCTTCGCGCGTATACCCGAAGATCCTTACACCGGCCTCGTTAATGTCCAAATAATTTCCGTTCAGGTCGTGAACGTAGATGATGTCATTCGCATTCTCAAAGAGATTGCGATATCGCTCTTCGCTGTTGCGCAATGCTTCTTCGGCGATCTTTCGGTCGGTGATATCGAGCATCACGCCTTCGCGATAGATCACGTGACCGACTTCGTTGCGGATAAGACACCCGCGGTCGCGAACCCAGTGAAGCTCGCCGTCGGCATCAGTTATCCGATACTCGTAATCAACTTCTTCGCCTGAACGGGTCGAGGCTGCCGTCTGGCTGAACACCCATTCACGGTCTGCCGGATGGATGACCTTTATCCAAATTTCGGGGTCGCTCAACCATCTCTCTATCGGAAAGCCGAATCGCTCGAACGCGGGGCTAACGTAAAGCGGCGTATAAGGCGGGGCTGCCTTGACGGCGTAACACAACACCGGAAGATTTTCGATAAAGTTTCGATAGATAGACGCACCATCGCCTGTCCGATCCGTCTCTGAACGGTCAACCTGACCGAAAAGAGCGTCGTGTGAAACACTGCCGTCTGATTTTTCCTCGCTATTAAAGGGGTTTGAGGGCGTCATATTGAGGCTATCCGCAACAAACATGCCAAAATCTGTCACACAACTAGTGACGAAAATTGCTCGACGGCATATTCCAACGTAAAAAAAGATGGGATTTACGGGCTCTATTGCAGGAGGGACAGGAGTCGCCCGCAATTTCAAGGCAATAGCCGTTCCACCGGCTTTGGGGCTTCGCAAACGCATCGAAAAAAGCTAAAATCTTGTTAATCCAACTCTCCGAGACAAACTATGAAAAAAACAACACTTCTTTCCTTCACGCTGCTTCTTTTCGCAATTTCCACGTTCGCGCAGACGATGCCCCAAGGTGCCGATCCCAAGGTTTGGGCCCGGGCTCTTGAGCTTCACAAAAAGTCCATCGTCATCGACGGCCACAACGACATCACGTCGCCCATGGTCGATGATGATTATGACCTGATGACCCCGACGGTAGGCCGCTTTCACTTGTCCGGCTCGCCCTACCACACGGACATGAACCGGCTAAAAGCCAGCGGTATCACCGGCGAGTTCTTTTCGATCTATGTCGCGGCCAGCTATGCACGCGAAGGTGGCTCGATGCGACGTGCCATGGAGATGATCGACGTTGTCAACCGCGCGGTCGAGCTTTATCCCAACGACTTGACGATGTGCACAACCGCCGCACAGATCCGCCAGGCAAAGAAGCAGAACAAGATCTGCGCCCTGATGGGCATCGAGGGCGGCCACGCTATCGAAAATTCGCTCTACGCTTTACGCAATTTCTACCGGCTCGGCATCCGGTACATGACGCTGACCCACAACAACACCAACGATTGGGCAGACGCGTGCTGCGACGAACAGCGGCACACTGGCTTGACCGACTTTGGTAAAGAGGTCATCCGCGAAATGAACCGGCTCGGCATGCTCGTCGACCTTTCGCATGTGTCGGACAAGGTAATGCACGACGTGCTCGATATCACGAAAGCCCCAGTAATTTATTCGCACTCGGCAACCCGGATGGGCATAAACCACCCGCGCGGCGTGCCCGACGATGTCATCAAGCGTCTTCCCGAGAATGGCGGGATCATCATGGTCGTTTTCTACCCGACGTTTCTCGATCAGGCGTATTGGGATGCAGCACGCGCACGCACTGAGCGGCTCCGCCCCCAGGTCGAAGCTCTTCGCGAAAAGCACGGCGACGACCGCCAGGCATTTCTCGCCGCTGAGCGTGCGTTAATGGATGCCAATCCCATTCCGATCACGTCCTACACCAGCGTCGTCGATCATATGGATCACATCAAAAAGATCGCAGGCGTTGACCACATCGGCCTCGGTTCCGATTACGATGGCGTGCCCGTACTTCCCGCACCGATGCAGGGTGCCGAAGACACTGTCCTGATCACCTACGAGATGCTCCGTCGCGGCTACACCGAAACCGAGATCCGTAAGATCTTGGGCGAGAACATGCTCCGTGTCATGGAACGCGCGGAGAAAGTGGCCGCCGGCCGAAAGATCAGCGGCGGCGGAAGCCTGATGAAGATGGAGAAATAATGGTCAAACCCCGGTCACGCTGCTCAGGTGCGACCGGGGTGAACCTGTCCGAGTTTGCGGGTGGAGTTGAACGCGATGAACAATTTTTTTACTGCGGATATTTCTGAAGCTGATCCGCTGATCAGCCGTGCGATCGATGACGAGGTGCGGCGCCAGACGGACGGCTTGGAGCTGATCGCCTCTGAAAATTTCGTATCGGAGGCCGTGCTTCAGGCGATGGGTACGGTTTTTACGAACAAGTACGCCGAAGGATACCCGGGAAAGCGTTACTATGGGGGCTGCGTATTTGCCGATGTCGTCGAGCAAGGCGCGATCGACCGGGCCAAGAAGATCTTCGGAGCCGAGCACGCCAACGTGCAGCCTCATAGCGGTGCCCAGGCCAACATGGCGGTCCTGCTCGCGTCGCTCGACCACGGCGACACCATCCTGGGGATGAATCTTTCCCACGGCGGACACCTCACGCACGGTCATCCGCTAAATTTTTCCGGCATCAATTACAAGGTTGCCGACTACGGCGTCGAGCGCGGATCGGAACAGATCGACTACGATGCTCTGCAGCGCTCTGCCGAACAAAGCCGCCCGAAACTCCTGATCTGTGGGGCATCAGCATATCCGCGAACGATCGATTTCAAGCGTATCGCCGAGATCGCGCAGAGCGTCGGAGCAAAGGTAATGGCCGACATCGCGCACATCGCCGGGCTCGTCGCGACGGGCTTGCATCCGTCCCCGGTGCCCCATTGCGAGTTCGTTACGACCACGACGCACAAGACCCGTCGCGGCCCGCGCGGCGGCCTCATTTTATGTAGGGAGGAGTTCGCAAAAGATGTGGACCGCAGCGTGTTCCCGGGCGTCCAGGGCGGGCCGCTCATTCACATTATCGCGGCCAAGGCAGTCGCATTTGGGGAAGCCCTTCGCGAAGATTTCAAAACCTATCAGCAACAGATAGTGAACAATGCCCAGGCTCTCGCCGAAACGCTATCAGGCGCGGGCCTCCGCCTCGTTTCCGGCGGTACGGACAATCATCTTTTGCTCGTAGACGTCTATATGGACGGCAAAGGCATCACCGGCAAAGAAGCTGAAAAGGCACTCGACGAAGTTCACATCACCGTCAACAAAAACACGATCCCGTTCGACACGCAAAAGCCGTTTGTCGCATCCGGTGTGCGCATCGGCACTCCGGCATTAACGACTCGCGGGATGAAAGAGGCCGAAATGCGGCAGATCGGCGAAATGATCGCAGCTGTCATACGCGAACCTGCTTCCGATGAAGTCAAGACCCGTGTTCGCGAAGAGGTCGCCGAGATCGCATCGAAATTTCCGATGTACCCTTCACGTTACAAACACGGTGCGAACGCAGCGGCATAAATGAAACACGCGGTCGCATTTCTGCTCATCTTTGTTCTCGCTGCGAGTTCCGCAGCGCAGTTGGCCCCGCCTGTTCCCACGACCCAGAGCACGCCTCCCGACCCACTTAAGGCCCGTGTGATGCCGCCCGAATTCCAAAGCGACGGGTGCACACTGTTTCCGGATGGGAACTATCGACCGTGCTGCGTCGAGCACGACAAGGATTACTTCTTCGGCGGCACGACGCGCGAACGGCGAGCGTCCGACATACGTCTCTATCGCTGCGTCAAAGGTACCCGCGGATGGCAGAACAAGATCGCAGCTCCGCTGATGTTGATCGGCGTGCGCGTCGGTGGCGTTTCGTTCTTGCCCGCGCCGTTTAGATGGGGTTTTGGAAAGAAGAAGATCAAGAAGGCGAGCAAATGTGCTCAGCCTGCCGAGGGAACAAAAGATTAACGATCCGGGTCATTATCGAACTGCTCGAGAATATCGCGTGCCTCGTCCGAATCATACTCAAACGCTTTCTGCTCAAGTGCCCCGGCCGCAATGTCAGAATATAGCGGATCATCCAAAAGCGGAATCAGCAGCGACACATCAAGCATCGACAGCGTTTCATACGCAATAGCCCTGATCTGCGGAAGTTCGGTCTGCCGTACAACCTCTGCGATCTCGCCGGCGGAGAATCGCTGAAGCAGCCGATCCGACAGCTCGTCCAGCTTAGAATAATCGTGCTGCTGGATCGCACGCGTCGCTAGTTGAATGAAAACTTCGGCAGAAGCGCTTTGCGATTCCAGTATCATCGCACACGTTTCCGCAAGGCGGAGGGCGTCAGCAGGGTCCGCGTTTTTCTGCTTTGAATGAGCGTCGAGTGCGGAGAGCAGCCGGCTTAATTCCCAATCAGAATGGGCATCGTAAGCGAATTTTCCGACTATAGGGTTTGCGGCGACAGGACTGCTCGATTGCAAAGCACCGACCAGCATTTTTTTTGTTGTAGGCCGTAATCCTTCCCATACACGAACGATCCCGGCATCTAGGTTTTTAAAAATCATGTCAACAACCCAAGTGTGCTACCCTGCGTTGCCATTGTCAAGCATTTCAAAAAAACGGAGTGAATGATGAGGCAAGCCGTGGGCACTATCGATATTAAGATGCAGCGTCGCGGCTTTCCGATGCCGCCATCCTAACTTCGATCTCTTTCAGGGCAGCAACCTTCTGCTGATCGGTGAACGTGTCCGGCATGATCGTAAGCAGCGCAAACGGCGGTTCTGTCAGCCGCCGCAGTTCCCACGAAATCCGGTCAGGCATTGAGCGGCGAGCAAACCATACGCCATCGACGGGCCCATTTTCAATGGGAACATTGTGGCCTGCCTCGCCGCACTCCGCTTTCAATTTCTCAAAGCTCGCCGCCCGAGCGATGCAGTGTTTCAGCTCCCATCCATGCTTATGATACTGGGCGATAACTGAAGATAATGCAGACGGATCCGTCATGGTTTCGGCACGGCCGCCGTGTTTACGTTTTGCGGAGTGTTGGAGTTACCGGCCGGAGCCATATTGAACGGCGGCATCATCCCTCCATTCGTATTCGGCATTATCGGAGTCGGCTGCGGGCGCATGGCGTTTATCGCGTCAGCTTCTTTTTGCGCCATACCTTTGCCCGGTGATTCCCATTGCTTCGCAAAAACTTCGCCGATCGCAAACTTCCAGACCCCGTTCTCAAGTTTGAAAGGCAGGTCTTCCCAGATGTGTCCCTTTTCATTCCAAACTTCAACGGCACCGTTATCACCGTCGATTCGTTCATCCCGGATCTCCGGCAGTGTCTCGGCATAGGTCGTTGCGGTAAACCCGTTCTCAAAAACCTTTTCGACTGGTTGATTCTGCTTTTGAGCGATGGCCGAAGCGAAATCGACAGTTCTGCTCGTCATCTGCGCCTTTATTCGTTCGGTATCTTTGCTTTTTACAGCGGCGTAAAGCTCCTTGTACGCCTCAGTGGGCGAGGAACCGCCGCCCCCCGCGGACGACGTCCCGCAAGCGAAAATGGCAAAGGAACTGATCAAAACAAATAGACTGAATAGAATAATTCGCATAAAACTAGCGGAACCGGGCTTAGTATTCCGTAATTTCGAGTATAGGATACCCCCTGTACAAAGTAAATTTTGCGACCTTTCACCGGCCCCGGCGTGTAATTTATAGCTTATGACCCTAATGAATGCTCTCTGGGTGGACACCGGCGTTAAGCTGGCTGAGACCGAAAAGCCCGCTGCCAACGGCGAATGCCTCGTCCGCGTCCTTCACTCCGGCATCTGCAACACTGACCTCGAGATCGCTCGCGGCTACGCCGGCTTTCAAGGCGTCGTCGGCCACGAGTTTGTTGGAGTTGTTGAGGGCTCGACATCGCCGGAGATGGTCGGTAAACGAGTGGTGGGTGAGATCAACGTAGGCTGCGGCGGCTGCGACGATTGCCTGAGCGGCGACGAGCGGCATTGCCCTGCCCGAACCGTTCTCGGCATCAAGGGTCGCAACGGCGCTCATGCCGAGTATCTAACCCTGCCCGCGCGAAACCTGCTCGCGGTGCCCGCGGCTGTCTCTGACCAGGAGGCAGTGTTCGTCGAACCCCTCGCCGCCGCCCTCGGCATCACCGAGCGTACCGAGGTGACCCCGGAAACGCGGGTAGCGGTCATAGGCGACGGAAAGCTAGGCCTGCTCTGCGCGATGGCGCTCAAGTTAATCGCTCCTGACGTGACGCTGATCGGCAAGCACGAGACAAAACTTAAGATCGCACAAAAGCGTGGGATCGAAACGCGGCTCGTCGATAAACTGACGGACGCCGACGACAATCGGTTCGACATCGTCGTAGAAGCAAGCGGATCTGAGACAGGCTTCGCCACCGCTCTCGATCTGATCAAGCCCCGCGGCCGAGTTGTTCTTAAATCCACTTTCCACGGAAATGCGAATTGGGAAACGTGGCGAATAGTTGTGGACGAGATATCGGTCATCGGATCCCGCTGCGGACGCTTCGCACCGGCGCTGGACCTGCTCGCAGAACGAAAGATCGAGGTGGGCGATCTTATCGCCGACGAGTTTCATCTAACGAAAGGTATAGAAGCATTTAAACAAGCGGAAACGAGCGACGGGCTCAAGGTCTTGCTCAGAATGGACTAAAGCCTCCCGCCGAAAAGTTCGCAACTTATCAGGCCCGTTTGTTATAATCATCGGACGGCAACTTCCCATCGGCATTTACGTAAAGGAGTACGGCACATGACAGAAGTAAGAAAGTTGTTCTTGAGCCCCAAACGCGGCGTATCGGCAGCGGCTGCATTGATCATCGGTCTTTTATTCGGCGGCCACGGAGCATTTGCCCAACCCCCCGGAGAGACCGCAGCGCCGGTGATGATCTCGCCCGCTGCTCTTTCTGATGCTTTTGCCGACGTCGCAAAGCGCGTTGAACCCGCTGTGGTAAGCATCGACGCCAAGGGCCGTACCCCCGATGCTTCCGCACGCAATAGGACCGTGCCAGGTGATTCCGATGACCTCGCAGACCTTCTCCGTCGCCAGTTCCCGCGTCGTGCTCCTAGCGCCCTCGGCAGCGGCTTCATCGTGGACCGGACTGGTTACATCATCACAAACGCGCATGTCGTTGAGAACGCAGTGCGTATCGCCGTCAGGCTTGATTCCGGTGAGGAATACGTCGCCGAGCTCGTTGGTTCGGACGAGGAAACGGACATCGCTGTTCTAAAGATCGATGCCGGCCGAGCACTCCCTTACGCGCGTTTCGGTGATTCCAACGCCACACGCGTGGGTGAGTGGGTTCTCGCGATCGGCTCGCCGTTCGGCCTCAACCGCACAGTGACTGCCGGGATAATCTCGCAAACGAACCGCGAAACGCCGTTCACCTCGGCGTTTCAACGCTTCATCCAGACCGATGCTGCTATAAACCGCGGCAACTCCGGCGGTCCGCTCGTGAACCTCAGCGGGGAAGTGATCGGCGTAAATTCGCAGATCGCGACGACCACCGGTGATTACAACGGTGTGGGATTCGCTCTGCCGTCGTTTGATGCTCAAAATGTCTATCGTCAGATCGTGGAACACGGTAAGGTGCGCCGCGGTTTTCTCGGCGTCCTGCTCGACAGTGTGCAGGCCGAGTTCGCGAAAGTTTATGGCCTCGACGACCAACGCGGAGCGATCATCACAGATGTTCGCGGGCAGGTTGGCCCCGCTGCGGCGGCTGGCTTGCTGGCGGGCGACGTCGTGATCGAATTTGATGGTCTCAACGTCAGCAGCGCCCAGGACCTGATCGCCAAAGTGGCCGGCACCGAACCCGGCCGCCTGGTGAATGTTACATATCTGCGGGAGACGGCCGGTAAGCTCGATCGCCGCACGACCTCGATGAAACTTGGTGAGCGCGGCGAGAATGAAACCGCCCGGCGACTGGACCAGCCGTCTGGAGATAATGTCCCAGCCCCGGCCGCACGGCAGAGCGACGCAAGGCCGTTTGGCCTGACCGTGGCACCGGTGACGCCGGTAATTTCCACTACCTACAAGCTCGAAGATCAGAAGGGCATCATCATTCGATCTATCAGCCCCGAGAGCTTCATCGCCGATGTAAAACTCTCGAATGGTAACGATGGCTTAGGCGAAGGCGACATGATCATGAGGATAAACCGGCAGCCCGTGCCCGACGAAGCAACGTTCAAAAAGGTCGTCGCCGGGCTGAAGAAAGGCGACCCAGTTGTGATGCACGTATTAAGCTTTTTCCCGTCGAGTCGGAGTACTCAGCTCAAGATCGTGCAGTTCACGGTTCAATAGTCTGCAAGTATTAGCGATCGGCTTCAAGTTCAAACGAGAATGTGATGTTCTCGTTTGGACTTGAAGCCTTTTATCTTTAATAATTTAGTTCATATGGCGAAAGCAAAAGCAGCGAAACCGAAGAAATCATCTGTAAAATCATTTCACAACTTCATTGGCGGCGAGTGGGTAAAAAGCTCGTCGGGCGAAACATTTGACAACGTAAACCCTGCGGACACAACAGATATCGTCGGACGATTCCCGAAGTCGGTACCTGAAGATGTTGACCGTGCAGTCGCCGCGGCAGCCGACGCAGCGACACGCTGGCGCCGAACTCCTGCGCCGAAGCGTGCCGAACTCCTGTTCAACCTTGCGGAGATTCTCCGCGACAATAAGGACCGGTACACGCGCGAAATGACGCGCGAAATGGGCAAGGTCCTCAAAGAAGCGGGCGGCGATGTGCAAGAGGCGATCGACTGCACGTATTACACCGCAGGCGAGGGCCGCCGGCTGCACGGGTTCACTACCCCCGCGGAAATGCCAAACAAGTTCGCCATGTGCGTCCGCCAGCCCGTCGGGCTATGCGGCTTGATCACGCCCTTTAACTTTCCGATGGCCATCCCGTCGTGGAAGCTAATTCCCGCGCTCGTGTGCGGCAATACCGTCGTCATCAAATCAGGGGAGGATGTGCCGCTTTCAACGATCAATCTGGTCAAAGCCGCTGAGAAAGCGGGCATTCCCGCCGGCGTCGTCAACGTCATAAATGGCCACGGTGCCGATGTTGGTGCTGCATTAGTTGAGCACGAAGATGTGCGGCTTATCTCGTTCACCGGCTCGACCGCAACCGGGGCCAAGATCGCCGAGCAATGTGCACGCGACAACAAGATCGTCTCGCTTGAGATGGGCGGCAAGAACGCGATCATCATCATGGATGACGCCGACCTCGACAATGCTGTCGAAGGCTCTCTCTGGGGCGCCTTCGGAACCAGCGGCCAGCGCTGCACCGCATCGTCCCGGCTGATCGTTCACAAAAAGGTCTACAAAAAATTCGTGCAGAAGCTGGTCGAAAAGGTCAAAGCACTTCGCGTCGGCAACGGTCTTGATGAAAAAACCGAGGTCGGCCCCGTCATCAACCAGCGAGCTATGGAAAAGATCCTGCGCTACATTGAGATTGGCCAGAAAGAGGATAAAGCGACACTCGCCTGCGGGGGCAACGCCTTGACCAAAGGCGAATACAAGAACGGCTATTTCATCGAGCCGACCGTGTTTAGTGATGTTAAGCCCGGCATGCGGGTCGAGCAGGAAGAGATATTCGGCCCCGTAACGAGCGTCGTTCCGTTCTCGACACTTGATGAAGCGATCGAGATCGTCAACGGCGTCAAATACGGCCTCTCGTCCGCGATATATACTCAGGACGTGAACAAAGCGTTTTATGCAATGCAGGAGCTCTACACCGGCATCTGCTACGTAAACTCTGCGACCATCGGTGCCGAGGTTCACCTCCCGTTCGGTGGGACCAAGGGGACCGGCAACGGCCACCGCGAAGCCGGCACACAGGTGCTCGACATCTTCAGCGAATGGAAATCGCTCTACATAGACTATTCAGGAAAGCTGCAAAAGGCACAGATCGATCAGGTCGAAGTGCCGTAGGAAAGGCGAAAATTACAAGGGCTGGGGCTCCGGGAAGCTTCCTTTGGGAAGCGGAACGGAGCCCTTTTCATTTGGGATCGGGTCGAATTCGCCACGGTGCCATTTCAGTTTTGCGTCCTCGATCAGATCCTTTGACGTCGCAACAAAATTCCACCACATATGCCGCGGCTTATCTAGCCGGTCGCCGCCTATGATCATAAAAACCGCGTCCGCCGTCGTCTTTACCTCGGCATCCTCGCCCTCCGCGATCACCGCCATCTCGAGCGGAGAGATAGCGTGCCCGCCGATCTCCACACGGCCCGTCAGAACATACACTGAGCGTTCTTCCGTCTCCCGGCTCATCTCTATCACCGAACCCGCTCTCAGCTCGCATGCCGCGTACAACGGATTCCCCTGTGTTTTCACCGGCGAATTCACACCGAAAGCAGAACCTAATATGAGCGTATACCGTCCACCGTCGATCTCGCCCGTGGGGATCACATCGCGGCCGTAATGGCCGAAATCCGGTTCGCACAATTCCAACGATTCCGGCAAGGCCACCCACGTCTGCAGGCCCAGCAGCCGGTCGCCGGGCCTGTTCCCCGCGTCCGACGACCTTTCCGAATGCACGACCCCGCGGCCCGCCGTCATCCAGTTCACCTCGCCCGGCTCTATCAACTGCATCGAAACAATGCTGTCGCGATGCGTCATCTTGCCCTCGAACAGGAACGTCACCGTCGCCAGGCCAATATGCGGGTGCGCCAGCACGTCCATCGCCCCGTCATCAACAAACTCGATCGGGCCAAAATCGTCCACAAAAACAAACGGCCCTACCGAACGCCGACGCCGAAACGGCAATATCCGCCGCACCTCAAATGCCCCGATATCCGCTCCCCGAGCGGGAATGATCATTTCGATCTGATCCATTTTGACCAACTTATTGTGCCCAACCACATTGTCGAAGCCCGACCTCAACAATTATACTTTCGAAAACGTTTTCGCATTAAGAATAGCATTCACGCGTCGGCCGCTTGAAGCGTCACGCCCACGCAAATTTCAATGTCCCTCGATATCATCATAGTCCTTGCGGTACTTCTGCTCGCGATCGTTCTCTTCGTGACCGAAAAGCTCCGCGTGGACATGGTCGCACTGCTGGTTATGGCGTTGCTGCTGCTGAGCGGGGTCATCTCGCCCATAGAGGGCCTTGCCGGGTTTAGCAATGCAGCGACGATCACCGTTGCCTCGATGTTCATTCTGAGCGCCGGTTTGTTCAAAACTGGCGCCGTGAGCTTTCTCGGAACGTTCGTGAGCATGGTCTTCAAGAACGGATTCTGGATCGGCATTTTCTCAGTGATGGTGGTCGTCGCGCTGCTGTCGGCGTTCATCAACAACACGCCGGTCATCGCGATATTCCTCCCGATCCTGCTCGGCGTCGCCCGCGACACCGGCTTTAGCGCTTCCAAGATACTCATTCCTGTTTCGTTCGCGTCGATGTTCGGCGGTGTCTGCACTCTGATCGGCACATCAACGAACATCCTGGTAAGTTCCATCGCCGAAAAGAACGGCCTGCGTGCATTCACAATGTTTGAATTCGCCCCGCTGGGGTTGATCATGTTCGCCGTCGGAACTGTTTACCTGCTAGCGATCGGGATCAGGCTGATACCCGAGCGCCGCGGTTCGGGCGACCTTCTCGAAGAGTTCGCAATGAACGAGTATCTGACGGAGATCGTCATCTTGCCCGAATCAGACGTCGTCGATAAACGTATTCGGGACGCGAAGCTTTTCACCGAGAACGACATTTCCATCGTCAAGATTCAACGCGGCGACCGCGAGATCTCGCTGCCTTTCGCAAGTCAGATCCTGCGTGCGGACGACATGCTGCTCATTCGCTGCAACATCGATAAGATCCGCCTGCTGCAGGTCCAGCCGGGCATTCAGCTAAAGCCGCGAGCTAAGTGGGGCGATGAGAGCTTGAGTTCCGAAGACTATCGTTTGCTGGAAGTGGTGGTCGATCCAAGTTCGAGGCTCGTGGGCAGCACTCTGCAGAAGTCGCTGTTCCGCGAACGCTATGGTGCGACTGTGCTCGCAATAAGGCATAAGGGGCGGCTGCTGCATGAAAAGCTTTCTGATACGGAGATAAGCGCGGGCGACGTACTGCTTGTCGAGCTTCGGGTTGACCGACTCAACTCGTTCAAGAGCAGCGGCGATTTCATCATCACGTCCGAGATGGAAACGACAGAGTTCCGCCGTAACAAGGCAATGATCGCGGTTTCAATTGTTGCGAGCGTCGTGTTTTTTGCGACGATGAATGTTGCTCCGATCGTGGTCACTGCGTTGCTGGGGGCGATCGCACTGATCCTCACCGGCTGCATTTCATTGGAAGAGGCGTACGAGGCGATAGAGTGGAAAATTATCTTCCTCCTCGCAGGTGTTCTGTCCCTGGGAGCTGCTCTCGAGGTGTCCGGCGCCGCGGCGATACTGTCGTCGAATATGATCGCGTATGTCGGGATATGGGGGCCGATCGCGCTGGTCTCGGCTTTCTATCTGCTGACATCGCTTTTGACCGAGACGATGTCAAACAACGCTACGGCGGCTCTCCTCGCGCCTATCGCTATATCGGCCGCGCAGATCATGGACGTCGACGCGATCCCGTTTTTAATGGCGATAACCTTTGCCGCATCCGCTAGCTTTATGACCCCCGTCGGCTATCAGACCAACACAATGATCTACGGCCCGGGGCAGTATCGGTTCATGGATTTCGTAAAGGTCGGAACGCCACTGAACATTATGTTTTGGATCATCGCGACGATCATGATCCCAATGCTGTGGTCGTTCGAGAAGGTGCCGGGAAATTAGGTTTGAACGGATTGTTTTCGCTTAACCATAATGTTATTTTATTGGTTTGCCGAAATCGAACAATTGAGCTGATTCTAATTTAGATTTTACCGGAGAGACGTAATGAAGATCGGATTACCGAAAGAGATAAAAGATAACGAATATCGCGTCGGATTAACGCCGGCGGGCGTGAATGCACTGGTTAACGCGGGCCACACCGTTTTTGTTCAAAAAACAGCAGGCGACGGTTCAGGCTTTCACGATGATGAGTATGTGAAAGCGGGCGGGCAGATGCTCGAAACCGCTGACGACGTCTGGGCCGAAGGCGACATGATCGTCAAGGTTAAAGAGCCGATCGCACCGGAATATGGCCGGATGCGCGAAGATCAGCTTCTTTTCACTTATCTGCATCTCGCTCCCGAATTTGAGCTCACAAAGCAGATGATGGAGCGTAAGGTCACGGGAGTAGCCTATGAGACGATCACGGACAGGCAGGGTCGTCTGCCACTGCTTACGCCGATGTCCGAGGTTGCGGGCCGCATGTCGGTCCAGGTCGGGGCGACCTTCCTTGAGAAAATGAACGGCGGCCGCGGCATCCTGCTCGGCGGCGTTCCGGGGGTTCCCGCAGCAAACGTCGTCATCATCGGCGGCGGCGTTGTCGGTACCGAAGCCGCCAAGATGGCTGTCGGTCTCGGTGCACACGTTACCATCATTGACCGCAATCTCGATCGTCTTCGCCAGCTCGATGACATTTTCCTTTCTAAAGTTCAGACACTCGCGTCGAGCCACTTTGCTATCTCAGAGGCCATTTCGCATGCGGATCTCGTCATAGGCGCGGTTCTCGTGGTTGGTGCCGCAGCTCCTAAGCTCGTCACCCGCGACATGCTGCACCTGATCCCGCACGGAGCCGTTCTCGTGGACGTCGCTGTCGACCAAGGCGGATGCTTCGAAACGACACGTGCAACCACTCACTCAAACCCGACCTATTACGAAGAAGGCGTCCTGCATTACTGCGTTGCCAACATGCCGGGAGCCGTGCCGCGTACCTCGACGTTCGCTTTGACGAACGCCACGCTGCCTTACGCACTGTCGCTGGCTAACAAGGGATTTGAACAGGCGATCAAGGACGACGCCGGCCTGCAAGAGGGCGTCAACACGTACGCCGGCAAGCTAACGTATGATGCCGTCGCCGAATCGCAGAGCTTGGAATATACCCCGCTCTCAAGCCTGATCGATCTAAAGGCCGCGTCAGCGGGATAATGCCTGGAGCGGCAAGCATCTCTGCTTGCCTTTAGGAACGATTCGCCCGCGAGTTCTAGTAATTCGCGGGCAAATCTTTGCCCTGATTGCTACACTAAGTAGGTTAGCAACGCGCGCCCGGCCCCGACTATGTACGAATTCGCAGTAACACCGGCTGTAACGCAGCTTCGCCGCCCCGGCGTGATCATCACAGAGGTCACACCCGGGAGCCTTGGCGAAGAGCTTGAGCTACGTCCGAGCGATCGCATAGTTCGAGTCAACGGCCGACCCGTCCGCGATTACCTCGATTTCCGATTTCAAACCGCCGGCGAGACCGAACTCATCTTTCAGGTAAAAAAGTCAAACGGGGAAGCGTACGAATTAGAATTTGATCGCGAAGAAGGCGAAGACCTCGGGTTGATGTTCGAGCAGATCGTCCCGCGTCAGTGTGCCAACGAGTGCCTCTTCTGCTTCTGCAAGGGCAACCCCGACGATGCCCGCCCATCCCTTTTCGTCCGGGACGAAGACATCCGCCTCTCTTTCCTCTACGGTAATTACACGACGCTGTCGTCGATAACGCCCGACGAGATGAACCGGGTCATCGAACAGCGCCTGTCGCCGCAATACGTCTCGGTCCACGCAACGGACCTGAAAACGCGTGCGTACATGCTCGGCGTTGACGAGGCCCGTGCCGACATCTCTGACAAGATCCAGCGGCTGCTCGCCAACGACATCGAGATCCACGCGCAAGTCGTTCTGTGCCCCGAGATCAACGACGGAGTGATACTTGAAAAAACGCTTCGCGACCTGGCTGCTCACTACCCAAAGGTGGTCAGCACCGCCATCGTCCCGGTCGCCCTCACGCGTTACAACACCGACGAACGCCTTACCCGCGTCACGCCTGAGTTCTGTCTCCGCACCATCAAGCAGGTCGAAAAGCTGCAGCGTGAGTTCAGAAAAACGCTCGGCGTCACCTTCGCTTTCCTCGGCGACGAGATCTATATCAAAGCGGGCGTCGACATTCCGTCACGCCGCCACTACGGCAACTATCCGCAAATAGAAGACGGCGTCGGCATGATCCGCTCCTTTCTCAATTCTTTTGAACGCTTGTTGAAAGATGTCGAAGCGGGTCGGCCCACCCAGGGCCAGAACGCCATAGCTGTTCGAACACACCCCGCGGCGATCAGGCCGCACGCTGATCCCATCGACGCGCCGCAGGTCAACAACCTCAACGGCACCATCATTACAGGCGAGATGTTCGCCCCAATCCTTGCCGAACAGATCGCACGATTTAACGCTCTCACTGGTGCAAAGTTGACGGTACTCGCGGTCCCAAACACCTATTTCGGTGGCGATGTAGCGGTGGCAGGGCTTCTGTCAGGGCAGGATCTTTTGAATGTGAAAGATAAGATAGCCGGTGATTTCGCCCTCGTCCCGCCGCACATTATCAAGTCGGACGAACCCGTTCTGATCGACGGGATGCAGTTTGATGATCTGAAAGCACGGTTTCCCGTGCCGCTCATCGCCGAAGACATTTTCGAATTCCTGCGACGAAATGTTGGCGAGGGCCGCGTCTCAGCGTAAAGGAACCGGCGGCAACACAGTTCACGCTTCTCCGCGACCCTCATAAGGCGGGTGTTTACCCGCGATCCCCATCAATTCTTCTTGAAGTTATAAACGATCATTCCAGTGACCTTTACCGGCACCTTAGACAAATACGTGGGCGTAAATTTCGCTTGGCGTGCCGCATTCACTGCAGCTCCCCTAAGGGTAGGGTGCCCGTCCAATGCTTTTGCCGAAATCACACTGCCGGTCTCGCTTATCGTCACCTGAACCGAAACGCTTCCCTGAACACCCATCGCGAGTGCCGTCGAGGGATACGGCGGGGGCGGCAAATGTGTTGCCAGCGAATTGACCACACCCAGGGACTTTGTAACCGGTGGTGGGGGCTTCAGCACCGGAGGAGGTTCCGGCGGCTTCGTTTCTGAAACCATGCGTGCCGGCACAACATTGCCGGTGCCGGTAGTACCACCGGAGCCGCGATCGCCCCCCTCGCCGCTTCGAACCGGCGGCCCGGAACCTTCCCGATCATTCGGCCCGATCACAAAGTTCCCATCCGGTATCGACATCGACGTGTTGCGAACGGTCGAGACCGTTTCGGGTATCCGCTGGTGATAATCGATCTGTGCGATTGCTTCCATTCGCGAGGGCGGTTCTACCTTGTCGCTGGTCGTTCTTTGCGGGCCGGCGGGTGCAGGCGCCGGTTCAGGCGGAGTTGGGGCTTCGTCAACGACGGGTTCTAAGAGGATGTACATTTCCAGGTTGTCGGCGCCGATATCAATATCGGCGGCATACAAACTGAATACGACGGCTGTAAGGAATAGGCTCCCAACGACAAGGGTTGACACCATGAAGTACCGGCCGCGCTTTCTCTCACCGGCGGTGTGCGATTCAGACTCGATCAATTTATCAAACATTTCGATCCTCCTTAAAAAAGAGCACCGGTGCCAACCGTTAATAGGTTAGACACCGGTATTATCGAAATGTTCCCTGACTATCGCTAGAAGCGCCGGATAAGTACAACGCCGGCGACCACCAGCAGTATTCCCGCCACGCGAACAAGATTTATCTCTTTAACAGGCAGCCCAAACAGGCCGTAATGATCGATGATCAGCGTAAACACCATCTGCCCCGCGATGACCAGCGTGAATGTCATCGCTACCCCAAGCCGCGGCAGCAGTATGATCGTCGATGCGACAAAGAACGCACCAAGCAGCCCACCGAACCATGAGATCGGGGGAGCATCTTTTATCGAACCCAGCGCCGACAGCGGGATTCCAGTCAGAACAATGTAGAGAAGAAGGGCGACCGAGCCCACAATGAACGAAACAAAGGCCGAAAGTATCGGATTGCCGAGGGCTAACGCCAGACGATGATTTACCCCCGCCTGCGTTGGCATCATCGCCCCCGCAATGAGCGCAACAAGGATGAGAATGTAAACGGAGGAACTCAAGTCAGTATTCGATCTTGTCAGGTTTGCGGACCCAGTGGTCAAAAAGCTCAAGGCCCTCGTCGCGAAACGCGGTGGTCATCGGTATGCGGCGCTGCCCATGCTCGAGTGCAAGCTCGCGGTAGATATGCTCATCGTCAAACCCTGCGGCCGCCGCATCTTCACGCTTGCATGCGATGTAAACACGCTCCGCTCGCGCCCAATAGATTGCCCCAAGGCACATCGGACACGGCTCGCAAGTCGCATAGATCTCGCACCCATCAAGCTGAAAAGTTCCCAGCTTTTCGCAAGCATCGCGGATCGCAACCACCTCGGCATGAGCCGTCGGGTCATTCGTCGAAGTCACGCGATTCGTGCCCTCGCCCCTGATCTCGCCGTCGCGAACTACGACCGAACCGAACGGCCCGCCAACATTTGCGTCGACACTTAGCCGCGCGATCTCGATCGCACGAAGCATGAACCTCTGCTCAGGCTTATGGTCCGTCATGGCCGTTGTGTAAGGCTGATCTCAAACATCCGCCGCCACATTTTACCCGTAACAAAGATGCGGTCGCCCTCTTCGTCATAGGCAATGCCGTTCAAAACATCGGCGTTACGGTTCTGACGCTGCTCTTCTTCAGTTACCTTGCGGAGGTCGATGCGGCCGAGCAGACGCCCAGTAGCCGGGTCGATACGCATCAGCCACCCGGACTGCCAAACGTTCGCCCATATCTCGCCTCTCACCCACTCAAGCTCGTTTAGGTTCATCAGCGGCTGACCTTTTTCGTCATTAACGACGATGGTTCGGATCGTCTTAAAGTCCTCGGGATTCACCACGCGTATCACATGCGTCCCGTCGCTCATATAGAGATGTGTGCCGTCGTCCGTCAGCCCCCAGCCTTCGCCCGAATATCGAAACTCGCCGATCGGCTTAAAATCGCTCAAGTTATAAACGAATGCAACACCCTCTTTCCACGTCAGCTGATACACCTTGTCGTTAAGGATCGTAATGCCCTCACCAAAATAATCGCGGGACAGGTCGTGCTGCTGCAGCACCTTGCCCGATTTGATCTCAACCTTTCTCAGCCACGAATAGAAGTTGTCGCCGTCCTTTCCGCCGGTCCCCTCGTACAGAAAACCGTCGTGATAGGTCAGCCCCTGAGTAAAGGCTTTGGGGTCATGCGGATATGTGTTCACGATAGTGTAATCATATACCGGTACCGGCGCAGTTTTCGGCGCCACGTTCGCATTCGCGACATTCGAACTGATGTTTACCGGGATCTTTGTGGGTTCCGGATTCCCGCACCCCAACGATACCAACAGGGGCAGAAAGATAATAAAGACACGCATAATTGCTTAAGATTTTAGCAGACTTCGCCGGTTCGTGCCTGTCGATGCACGTCCGCACGCCCTACGTTATCTGGTAAACTAGATGGCAAAGGAGTACCAATATGAGCGATTTTCGATTTACAGGCACCGTCGATCACATCGCCGTAAAATGCGAGGACCTGACAGCCGATGTCGAAGAATATAAGCGGCTCGGCTTTACCGTCGAAACGATGTATGAGGACTGGGCGATGGTGCGCGACGCCAACGGATTTGGCATGGCGCTACTGCCGCCAAACTCAAAACACCCGCCCCACATCGGCATGAAGGTTGATACGATGGAAGAACTCGAAGCCGCCGCCCAGCGTGAGGGCCGCCCGATAAAACCCCACCGCGACGGCACATCTTCGTTCTATACAAAAGGCGTCGGTGGCAACATCGTCGAGCTGATCTACTATCCGGAAGATTTCGGAAAGACAAAAGAATAACGAACGTGCAGCCGGCTAGCTCCCGGCGCCGACCGGCTAGCTCCCGACACCTGCCGCCGCGCTCCCCACACCCGTCGCCGAATTCTCGGCGCCTAGTCGACGAGTCCGCCTACCCGTCTAGTTATCCGGCCGCTTTCGAGACCTCTTGAACGACCTCGGCGGTCTGTTTCTTATCGGCGCTCAGTGCAATGTCAGCCTGTGCTACCATCCCACAGCACCCGCCCGTGCCGTCGACCACGGCGACACGCCGCACCTGCTTATCCTCCATCAGCGTGCAGACCTCGTCCACCGACATCTCCGGCGTGACGGTGAATGCATTGCTCGTCATTGCATCGCTAACTGTCAGATCCAGCGGATTCTTACCTTCAGCAACCGTCCTTATCGTGATGTCACGGTCAGTGAGCATCCCCACGGGAATCTTACTTCCTTCGCTCTCAACAACGGGGATGCACCCGATGTCGTTTGTGTTCATCAACCTCGCAGCTTCCTGGAGGCTCGCGTCCCGCGTCAAGCAGACCGGGTCCGGTGTCATAATATCTTTAACTTGCATAATTTAACTCCTCTATATCATCAGGCTAAACCCATGATGGAAACCGCGCTGTATGCCACAGCACTTTGCGGAGCAAATCTCTCGGCGCGTTCCAGCTTTCCGATCATCTCCATCACTTCGGCCCGTTTCACAACGCCGGCAAACCGCCGGTCCTCGTCAACAACCACGATGGTGTCTGCGTCCGGCCTTTCACCGCACACTGACAACTGAGCCGTCCCCTCAACACGCATGTAACTAGCGTCGAGCACGTTGCCCGCCGCCAGCCCTCGCGGGTCGCGTTTTCGCCGGATGATCTGCTCGCAAATGCTGTTCGCATTCACGATGCCGATCGGCACGCGATGGCTCTCGCTCTCGATGACCACGACCATACCGTCCTTCGTTGATGAAAGCAGTTCGTAAACGCTTTCCAGTGGCATGTCCTCCGTGCATATCGGGGGATAAATTTTCACGAGATCTTGAACCCGCATTGCGCCCTCCGTACTCCAATCGTTTTTAATACAGTCCGGGCGGTAGCATAGTGTAATGCTGTATCTAAATAATGCGACCGACGCGGACGGGTTAGCCTTTACCCTTTTCAGAGCAAATCTCATTCCGCGTCCCCGGCTTAAACTCACGCTAAAAAGCTGTTATCTTTCTAGGCATATGACCGAAGCAAAAGTTCAGAAAGCAAAGCCCGATATCCGCGCGATCACCCGCCTTGTGCCGCCCAGCGGCAACCTTGTGCAGGGCCAATCAGAGCTTCCCATCGACCCGCGCCTTGCCGCGGAAGCCGCAGCCATCATCGCCGCGAGCCAAAACCATTACGGCGGGAGCGAAGGCGACGCGGGCCTGCGTGCCGCGGTCGCGGAAAAGATCGCGAAATACAACGCGATCAATGTGGACATCGACGCGCGGCCGTTCGAACTGATGGTCACGAATGGCGGCACCGGAGCGCTCATCGGCGTCGCCCAGGCTTACCTGCGGGGCAAGTCTGCACTCGTCTTCGAACCCTACTACCCCTATCATCGCCGCATCCTCGAGGAATTCGGCGCAAAGAACGAGACGTTCGACCTCGATCGGGAACTCAAATTCGAAAAAGATGCGCTGCTAAAGCGCTGCAGGGAACTGAAGGACCGCAGCGAATACCCGCTCCGCGCGATCATCGTGTGCTCGCCCGCAAACCCGAGCGGAAAGGTGATGTCGCAAACCGAACTGGAGGCCGTCGCCGAGGTCGCACAGGAACTCGACCTGTTGGTGATCTCAGACGAGGTGTACGAACATTACGTCACCGGCGAAGATCCGCACACACCGATCGCATCTCTGCCAGGCATGTGGGAACGCACCATCACCGTTAACTCGTTCTCCAAATCCTGGAACATCTCCGGCTGGCGTTTGGGCTATGCGTACGGCAAGGGCGAGCTGATCGCGCCGATCAATAACGCCGCAAACGTCATCTACGTCTGCCCCGCAACGCCGTTGCAAGCCGCTCTCTCAAAGGTGCTGATGGCCGACGACGGATATTACCCTAAGCTTCGCGACAAGTTCGACGCAAAGCGCCGGCAATTTAGCGAGGGCCTCCGCGAACTCGGTTTCGAGATCTACAACTCCGGCTCGTCCTTTTACATCTGGGCCCGGATACCGGAACGTTTCGACGATGCCATCGCCTTTAACGAGATGCTGATGCGTGACGCCGGCGTCGGCATGACACCCGGCGGGGCCTTTGCAGACGGCGACCTCTGGGACGCCCACGTGCGGATATGCATCGCCCGCGAAGATTCGATACTCGACGGTGCGATGGAGAAGTTAAAGACCGCACTCAGCTAACCGAAGGCAAATCGCCGATCCGCCAACGTCTCAATTGAAAAGGAGAGGTTCGCATGATCGCAATATTCCTGCTCGTCGTCTTCATCAAGGTCAGCATTCACTACAACAACCCGCCGTTGCTCGCGGGAGCCTTTACCTTTGCGACAGCCGTCCTCAACCTTGCGTTTTACGGAGACCTCGCATTGGTGATCACCTCAGCGTTCGTAACGATGGCGCTGATGTGGCTCTACTTCTGGCTGCTCGACCGCTTTGTCGAATCCGCGGTGTGGTGGCTGATAATGCTAGGCTTTCCTGTAGCGTTCTTCATCCTTTCGTCTGCAATGCATGAGCAGTTCGCTTACAACGCGTCCGCAATTTAGCTTCCAGAACGAATCTGATACTATCGTGTTGAGGCCGGCCCCGAGCCGGCTTTTTTCACGACAACCATGCACTACCACTTGATCGGAATTTGCGGGACGGCGATGGCGAGCCTTGCCGGGATGCTGCAGTCGCGCGGCCACCGCGTGACCGGCTCGGACCAGAACGTTTACCCGCCAATGTCCACACAACTGGAAGCGCTCGGCATCGAAATCCTCACGGGCTATCGAGCAGAGAACGCAGACGTCGGCGCGGATGTCACCGTTGTTGGCAACGCAATCTCACGCGGCAACCCCGAGCTCGAAGAGGTGCTGAACCGCAAGCTGCTTTACCGTTCGCAGGCTGAGATCGTTAAGGAAGAGTTCATCCGGGGCCGCCGTTCGCTCGTCGTCGCCGGCACACACGGGAAGACGACCACAACAAGCATCGCGGCGTGGGTCTGCGAGGTTGGCGGGCTTGACCCGAGCTTTCTGGTGGGCGGCATTGTGCAGAATTTCGACGCTAGTTTCCGCGTCACCGACAGCGGGCACTTCGTGATCGAAGGCGACGAATATGACACCGCATATTTCGACAAGAAGCCGAAGTTCATGCACTATCTGCCCGAGCTCGCCATCGTCAACAACATCGAGTTTGACCACGCGGACATCTACCGAGACATACACGAGATCAAGTTTCAATTCTCACGCCTCATGAACCTCGTCCCCGGCAACGGCCGCGTCATCGCAGGCATCGATTCGCCCATCGTCCGCGAGGTTCTGGACGAGATGGAAGGGAAGCTGCACACGACCGTCGAGACGTTTGGCCTCGCCGCCGACGCCCGCTGGCAGGCACGCTACATCGATTTCACCGGCGAGCGTACCCGCTTCACCGTGTTCCGCGACGGCGTCAGCTGGGGTGAATTCGAAACGTCGCTGATCGGTGAGTTCAATGTTCGCAACTGTCTCGCAGTCATCATCGCCGCCGATGCCTGGGGCATCACCCGCGAAAAGATCCAGCAGGCGTTCGACACCTTCCTTTCGGTCAAGCGCCGAGTAGAGGTCCGCGGCGAAGTTGCCGGCGTCACGGTCATCGACGACTTTGCCCACCACCCGACGGCTGTCGAAGAGACGCTCAAGGCCCTGCGGATGAAATACGCCGGCCGCCGCCTTATCGCCGTATTCGAGCCCCGTACTTGGTCTTCGCGCCTCGCCGTGTTTCAGGGGCCCTACAGCAAGGCTTTCTCGTACGCCGACTACGTCATCATCGCCGGCGTCTATAACACCTCAAAAGCCAGCGAACTCGGCAAGGTCCTCGACGTCGACGAACTCGTCGCCGACATCGCCCTCCAGGGCAAACCCGCCCTTAGCTTCCCCGACGCCGACACCATCATCGAACACCTTACCCCCCAACTCGCCCCCGGCGACGTAGTAGCAATAATGTCCAACGGCGCCTTCGGCAACATCCACCAGAAACTTCTGGATGCCTTGCAAGTGAAGAGTGAAGAGTGACGAGTTACAAGTGATGAGTGCAGGCTATCTTTGGCTGTGCCCACCGGTGTGCGGAATGGCTATGCCTTTCGGCAGGACACCCTTTAAAATACAAACGCCGCAGGTACCCTCTCGCCTTGGTACCTACGGCGAACGGCGGTGCTGCCGGCAATTCCCCGGGAGCGCCCCAGATCATCGCACGACGCCACGCCGCGTACGACGCAATGCTGTCTTCGACCACCTGCTGAATGCTCACCAGATAGGCAAAGTTATCCGTGTCCGCAGCCAAGTCTGCGATCTCTTGAGCCGAAAAACCAAGCGACGTGCCATAGGTCGGCATGTACTCTTTTCGGGTCTGTAAGTGATTGTTGATCTCCGGAAGTCGGTCCGGAATTTAATTCTCATCATTTTAGCTACAGCTCCGCGGAAGGCGCGCACAAGTATTCCGAGGAGGGGTTTGATCCGTAGATCTTGTTAGAAGTGGATTGTTATGAACCTGTGAGGAGGGCGCTGCCAAGCTCCAAAAGGCGGGGATCTCCTGTCAGGAGAGCCGGGCACGTTGCCCGACAAAAATAATTATAAAACCATCCTTCGAAAAAAATCAAGAGAGAAGTTTACAGATGTGTAACACTATCACGTAACGTTTAACCCATGTTATTACAGATACTTGCGGGTTCCGTATTAGTACATGGCACCAGATACCAAAAAAATATTTTGGGGCTGTTCGTCCGAGATCAGTGCCGTTGTCACGGTTACGAGATGACCATCTCACAGTTACGAGATGACCATCTGGGGGTTGCCAGATGGCGTCTGGCAGTTACTAGATAGCGTCTAGCAGTTACTAGATGGCGTCTAGCAGTACGAGATGACCATCTCGGGGTTGCCATTTAGGATCTCGGAGTCGCCAAAGCCATTCGCTCTTCTTAAGCTCCGTAGGTGCGGCCTGTTTGTAGTAGCCCGTCAATCCTATTCCCCTCTTAAGCTCCGTAGGAGCGGCCGAAGTGTCGCCCCTACGGGGCTCGGTTCAATGTCGCGGCCCCTTTCTACAAACGTATCGCTCCCACGGAACTAAGGCCGCAGACGGATCTAACCACCCCAATGCCAACGAGCCAACCCCGATCCCCCAAGTTCCATGCACCATTTCCCCGAACCTGATGTAAAATCTCTAATGTAAGGCAATGACCACCGAAGGCGGGATTGCTGCGACGCCGGGCGGTGCCACCACGATCAACCTATAATAGATAGAATATCGCAGAATCGCATACCTGACACCGGTCGATTCTATGACACCGGTCGATTCTAAGATTTTCCCGGGAGGCAAGAATGTTAATTAAATCGTCCTTGGTAATTGTGTTGGTTGTGCTTTCCCTTTATACCGAAGTTTCCTCGCAAGGATGGAACGGCATTATCCCGTGCAAAACAACACGCTTCGCTGTGGAAGAATTTCTGGGCGAAGATAATTTTCCGACGCCGGACGCCATGGGAAGTTATAAGTTCAATAATCTGTCTATAAGTGTTTATTATGAACGAACGGACAAGGTCAATCCTCAGAAGAACATTGTTCAGCGTCTAAATGTGTACCCGGAGGAACCGGAACTGCTTGAAGATTACATAAGAAATCTGCCGGATTTTTCCGCCGAGTTCTTGAAGACTGAGTTGGACGAAAAGATAACTCATGTCCGGGGACGGGCGGTCTATCGTTGTCGGAAGAAAGGACTGGAGTTATGGGTCCAAAAAGATGAAGAAGACCGGGAAGTCATCGTAACCTTTGGATACTTCGATCCAGACTATTCTTGCTCAACGCGTTCACCTTGACTTGGACCACAGTGCGAATCGAGTAACGATATCTTTGGCCGGGTAAAGCGGCAATGCGTTCCGACTGAAGTTAATTCGGTTTGGGACGCGACGGGGGATAATCAATCCGGCAGATTTCTGTGGACGCTGCAGAAATATGAATGGATGGGGCGGGTCCTCAGGAAGATAAACACGGACGGGGTCGATTCGGGGACGCTCTTCTTCGCAACTATGGCGAGGGGACCGAAAGTTAAAAGGTCGCTGAGTTCGTCTTCGATGCTGGGGACGACGGAGCGGCGGAGGCGGTCGGCGAAGAGGCGGGCTTCTTCGTGGTCGCGTTGGGTTTGGCCGCCGAGCGAGGGATTGCTGCGATGCCGGGCGGTGCCACCGCAACCAACCCCCCGCGCATCACAGATCCAGACACGCTCACGACGCAAAATATCGCAGATTCGCAGACGTGACACCAAGTTATATAGGACTGGAGCGTTAGTAAATTCGCAGCTCACATAGGCGTTCATGCGATTCTGGGCAGGGCAAATGGTCAAACGGTCGTATACTATAACTCGTTTAAGAAAATCACAACTATTGTACATGAGAACCTCCACATATCGACCGGACTAAAAGATATACCACTTGCCAAAGCATTAGGTTTGAAGGACGAACAGGGAAAAGACTATACCGAAATCCGGAAGGCAAGTGCCGCAATAAGTCAGGCTCTTAATAATAAAGGCTGCACGAACTGAGCGTCGGTAGCGTTGGTAGTTTTTTAGGAAGGAGGAAACCATTCCGTGAACATTCACACCGTTGTAGCAACGATCCTGATCGTGCTTGTCGCTTTCATCGGCGGCGGATTCGCTCAGTCGAAAAGGTGCGAGGGCTTCGATCGAAAGGTGACCTACCAGGTTCTGGTCGACAATATTACCACCAAAGAATCGCGTAAGCGGTTGTCTTTGCATATTTACATAAGGCCCGAAAGGTTCACTGTTGGTTCCATGGTAAGGCTGGTCGAACGCATAAGAACCGAATATTGCGAATTTGATAGTATCGCGGTTTTTATGTTCGATACTAACAAGGGAAGGAAACTTCCAGACCCGCCACCTCATCCACTTTTTGACGTGCCAAGTGAGAACCCCCCAAGAGGCTTTTATGAATATGATAAGAAAGCAAATACAGCTGAACTAACTTTTCAGGAAAGGAGGAACAGTAAGCTACTCGAAGTTGAGGTAATTTTTCGCCCGGAGGGATACTGCGTTTCCGAAGAAATCTTTCAACCGGAAAATTCCAACTAAGGGGCTGTTGATAGGGGCGCTGAATGATCCCGATGTGCTGATCAGTTACGCGGGCTGCGGCTGTGCGGGCGGGCTCGAGACAACGATCCTGGGCGAGCTGGTGCCGAAAGACGACGCGACGGAATGGGAAGTGCGCTACGCAGAAGGTCCAGTGTCAGGTCTGCGATTCCGCGATATTGGTTGGGACGACGGTGCGGCGGGGGCGGCCGGCGAAGAGGCGGGGTTCTTCGTGGTCGCGTTGGGTTTGGCCGCCGAGGGCGGGGTTGCTGCGATGCCGGGCGGTGTTAGTCTATCTTGCCGTTAAAATCCGCGAGCATCACCACGATCTCGTCGATCAACCCGACCCGCATCGGGGTTTGGGCGACGCCGTTCACCAGGGCTGCAAAGACTAGCTGTTCGCCGCCCGCGGTGGTCACATAGCCCGACAGGGCGGAAACCTGATTGATCGTTCCCGTTTTACCGCGAACATTCGCGGCCGCACGCGTTCCGCCAAAGCGGTTCCGCAGCGTTCCGTCCACCGCCCCGATGGTCAGCGAATCCCTCCATGCCTGTGAATACTTGCTCTGCAACGCCATATACCGGTAGAGTTTCACGACAGAATCCGGCGTGACAAGGTTGTGCCGCGACAGCCCGCTCCCGTCCGCCTGCATCACCGCGTCCTCTTCGATCCCGGCGTTCTTGAGCATCGCCTTCACCGCTTCAACCCCAAGCTGCGCACTTGTCCGGTTCGCCGCCCCATTCGGAGCCGCCCCCCGCAGGTTCTCACCCAGCGTCCACAGCAGCGTCTCTGTGTACATATTCTGGCTGGGCTTCATTATGTTCCCTGCGATCATCCCAAGCGGAGGCGATTCGAGCTTGGCGATCTCAGTGTCGATGCCCGTCGGAACTCGGTCCGCCGAATTCACCGCATGCGTCCGCCCCGTCACCTCAATGCCTTTCTCCGCCAGCCGCTGCTTGAGCAGCGAAACGAACATCTCCGCCGGCCTCGAAACGCTCACAAACCCGTTATATCCGCTATTGCCGCTCGGCAGATCGCCCGAGATCTCGATCTGGTTCCTGTCCAGCGGTTTATGGATGCGAAGCGTCCGCTGCGTCCCCGCCGCCGTCGTGCGACACTGGTTCGCAACCCTCACGATCAAATTCGACGGCGCCACCCGAACCAAACACGGATACCCCACCGGCCCGGGCGAAACCGTCAAACTAACCGCATTATCATTCACCGGCAACGCCGAAACCTCAGCTCCGTAATAGAATTGCAGGTCGTCCCACTCCCAACCCGTGGGTATCGCACTGCCTCGAAAATAGGTCTCGTCCGCGATCAGGTCACCCTCGATCCGCTTCACGCCCGCTGCCGCTATCGCATCCGCCAGCCTATCGATCCCGCGAAAATGATCGCCACCGTTAAACGTATACGAAAGGGAAACGTCCCCCCGCCCATACACCCGAACCGGCCCCCGCAGCGTACCCGAAGCATCCGCCGGCCCCGCCGCATAAACGCTCGTCACAAACCGGTAATCCGGCGTCAGCGTCTCAAGCCCCGCCGCGACCGTAAAATTCTTCATATTCGACGCCGGCATAAAATATTTCTCGGCGTTCTCTTCGAATACGACCTTGCCGGTTTTCAGCGAAACGATCTTCAACCCGACATGCCCGCGCCGATACTGCGGACGAGAAATAGCCGCGCGTATCCGCGCGGTCAGCTCATCAACCGACACCGCCGGTGCAGCCGCAGGCGTTGCAGTCGGAGTTGGCGAGGGCGTCGGCGAAGGTGAAGGCGACGGCGTTGGTGTCTGGGGCGCGGCCGTGCCCACAAGCATCATGCAAACAGCCGTCAGCCAAAGAAAGCGAGTTCGTAGATTATTCATAACGAGATAAAAGATTAGGAGAGCGAGACTAAAATGCGGCCCGGCTGTTGTCGCCGGACCGCTTTAATTTAACACAAAATGGCGCCCGGATGTTACCAGCGCACAGGCCGCAGTTCCGGCCCTACAACATGCCGGCCCGTCAGAACTTCCTGCCGATGACGCTCTGCAAAACTGGCGTCATCCACGCGATACTGATGCGCCGCATACCATATAACTGCGTCCTGGTTGTCGATCGATTCACCGTTCACCCACGGTGCAATGTTCGCCGCCGACGAAGTGTTTGGGTCATCAAGCTCTAAGGGATTCGACGCCGTGCCCTTAAAAAGCAGTGCCCAAAAATCGCCGTGCCCATATGGATCAGGCGGCCCGCCGGGGTATGAGAAAAACGCCTCGCTGTCGTTCAGCCCCGGCACGATCTGATAAGCCTCGTCACCCGCACCGTTCTGCACCAGGATCGCACGGTTCAGACCGTAAGAACGCAGGAACGAGGTTTCCGTCCGCAGCGGCGTCAAAAACTTGCGGCCGCGCTCCATGCGAAAAACTTTGTTCTGCGGCTGCACGACGTCCATGTCAAACCGCCAATAAACATGGTGGTTGCGCGGTGCACACACGCAGCTGCTCGTGATCGAAGCAAAACCAAAACGCGGGCGGATCGTGCCGTCGTAGCCAAATCGCCATTCCATGATATAGCGATACCATCCGGCGTTCAGTTCCGATACCATCACAACTTCCGGCCCGTTCCCGACGTCCTGCTGATAGATCGCAACACCCTGAAAGTTACCAAAATCGTTCCGCGTTTCCACTGATGTCGTGGCGATCTGCCCTTCGGCTAATATTCGAATGCCCGAGGCCGGATTCGTTGCTCCCTCAGCCGGAGCTTGGAACGGCCCTTCCGAGTACTGCCAATCGCGAAACGGTCCGCACGCATCATTTACGTACTTAACATTCAGAATCGGCACATGCCCGCGCTTCATCACCGACTTGCCGCGATACTTAACATCCCTTACCTCAACACCCGAACGTTCACCAGGCGCTCCTGACGAGGATGAGGGCCGAATAACGAGCATATCCCACACGGGAACCGGCGAACCTTCTTCATTGATGGTGATCTGTGCCTGCCCCGCCAGCCCCTGCCCGGTCGAACCCTGATTTGCGCTCGGAATGCCGCAGCTCTCCGGCGTGACCGGCGCCGATTCCGGAGCATCGTTCGGGTAACGCACCACCTCGTTTCGCTTAAAGCTAACCCCCACGATCTGATGCATGCTGCCATCAACGTTGCGCACGCCGATGTTCAATAACCGTTCGCCGTCCACAAACGTGGTCGGCGGCATTGGCTCATAAAGCTCGAGCCGGCTGCCACGCGATGCAAACTGCGCATCGCGGCGAACCACGGCATAACCAGCCTCGATCTCCTCCGGAGTAACCCCCGGATCGATCTTATCCGTCCGAACCGTCACACGTTCACGCCCCGCAAGGTCGCCTTCCGCGATCACCGCCTTGTCACTCACATAGTTGTAAAAGATCGCACGGTAATGCGTCGGCGGAGGTGTCGGAAGACTCTTGTCCGCTCCCTGTTTATCAAACGTCTCAAACGAGAGCAGGCGATAATTGCTGTCCTTCAGCTCGTTTTGCACCGCGGGGTTCGATTCCGCACGTTGCTTTGCATCATCAATGTCACGCTGCGTCGGTCCCCATTCAACACCGCGGATCTCAAGGCGCGGGTTTGACCTGCTTGAGCGTTTCATTGAGGGTTCGTTGGCAATGACAGCTGAGGATAGGAAAGATACGACCAGAAAGGCTCCTAGGAGACTGTGTAGACTACTCTTCATAATGTGGATCCTGAAAAAGAAAAACGATGCCGATGATGCCGGATGAATCACGGTTCGCGTTACGCGTGCCCCGGCAAGCACTGCCTCTGAACAAAGAGTAAGCAGCGATCACAGCCGGCTAAAAACGAAAATACAAGGCTTTAAAGGTAGCATTAGCGGGCAATAAGGGTCAAGGATTGGCCCATACGCCCGCCAACGCTCTAACTGGTAACGCTATTTACACTTAGAAAATCCGCAGTCTCTACAAAAATCACAACCCGACGCATGCTCCAGCTGCCCGTGACACTCCGGACACTCACCGATCAACGTCGACATCTCTCCATAAGTCTCCGACGCCGGTGCGGGAAGGGCGGCTCTGCTCATCTGACGCTCGGATTGCGGCAGGTTTTTCAGCCGTCGATCAACAAGCTGCAAACACTCGGCGACTGCTTGTTCCGGCGATGTCAAAAGCCTTTCATTGAACCAAACCGCGTGCGTCCCCGTCACCTTATTAAGGCTGCGAGCAACTTCGCGAACGTCAAAACCGCCCCTGAGCATCTTCGACGCCAGCAAACCCACGCCTTCGCTGATCGGCCCGGTCGCGAACACCTCAAGTATCTGATTCCCGTCGTGATTGACCGTTACATAAAGGTTCTGATTGTCGAACGGTATTCGCCACGTCGAACCCTGCAGTTCGCGCGGGCGCATCACCCGCTCTGAGCGGGAAGTCTCTGCCCGTACCCGCTCCGCTGCGATCGCAGCCGCCGCAGTCGCTGCAGTTGCCGCCGCCGTAGTTGCGGCCGAAGACTTCATCGACGTCAACACCTGATTCTCTCGGCTGCCGTCGCGGTAATAGCTGACCGCCTTGCATCCCAGCCGACGTGCCAGATGATAAAGCTCGTCCACGCTTTCAACCGTATCTTCGTTGGCCCCGTTGCAGGTTTTCGAGATCGAATTATCAACGTGTTTCTGAGCCGCGGCCAGCACCTTTACGTGTTCAAACGATTTGATCTCCATTGCCGAAATAAACGTTTCCGGCAGGTCCTGCTCGTGTTCCACGACATATTCCGCCGCAGCCTTGATCGATTCCTCATCCGTCTGATCGACGTCCACACCGAGGGCCTGCGCAGCGGCCGTGTGTACATAGGTCCGCGTGCCGAGCGTGTCCTGTCTCACATACGCCCACGAAAAGTTCGGCTCAATGCCCGATGACGTCTCCGCTACCAGCGAGATCGTGCCTGTCGGAGCGATAGTTGTCACCTCGTAATTTCGCGGCGTCAGCGGCACATCCCGCGATATGCCAAGGTCGTCGTACAAGAACTTTTCATACGCCGCTCGGTTGGGTTCAAGTTCGGGAAACACACCCTTCTCGGCACCCAGCTTCATCGACGCGACCCACGCTTCGCGACGGATAAAGCCCATCACCTTTTCCATCAGCTTAAGCGAATCGTCACTGCCGTAAACCACGCCCAACCTTATGCACAGGTCCGCAAATCCCATGATCCCAAGTCCCACCGGACGGGTGCGTTTCACGACATCGTCGATCTCGGGGAGCGGAAAATGGCCGGCGTCCACAACGTTATCCAAAAACTGCGTGCAAACATGCGTTGTCGACGAAAGCCTCTCCCAGTCAACCGCCGCATCCCAGTCGCTGACATCCGCGTCCGCCCTGAAGAATTTTGCGACATCGATCGAACCCAAATTACACGAGTTGTTAAAGTGAAGCTGCTGCTCCCCGCAAGGGTTGCAGGCGTAGATCGGGCCCATCGACGCCATCATGTGGTTGTGCCGATTCACTTCGTCAATAAAGATGATGCCCGGTTCCGCATATCGATGCGCCGACGCGATGATCCGGTTCCAAATGTCCGGTGCGAACACCATCCCCGGCATCGGCGGTTCCTCTACCGTGCAATCGCTCAGGTCAGCTGTTTCAAACGCGGCCCTGTCGGCGAAAGTCGCGGTCGTGCCATCGGCTCTTCGATACACGACATAATCTTCGCCTGTTGCGGCGTCAAAGATCGGCTGCTGCCACGGTTCGCCTTTGAATTCGGTCTGGAACCAGGTTCCGCTGTCGACCGCATCCATGAACATGTCCGTGACCGTGACCGAGATATTGAAATTTGTCAGGCTGTGCTGGTCGTTTTTCGCATGGATAAACCGAAGGATGTCCGGGTGCGAAACACTCAAAATGCCCATATTTGCACCGCGCCGTACGCCCCCCTGCTTTACGACCTCGGTCGTCTGATTGACGATGTTCATAAAGCTGACCGGCCCGGACGCTACTCCGCGCGTCGAATTCACCATTGATCCCGCAGGCCGCAGAAATTCGTACGTCATCCCCGTGCCTCCGCCGGTCTGGTGAATGATCGCAACGTTCTGAGCGTGTTCCATGATCCCCTCAATGGAATCCGGCACATTCAACACAAAACACGCCGCGAGTTGACCTTTCGGCTTGCCCGCATTTACAAGACATGGGGTATTTGGAATGAACTCGCGATCAAGCATGATCGCAGTCATCCGGTTATAAAAATCCGTACGAGCCTGCTCATCGGCTTCCGCCGTAGACACATGTCCGACGACGCGGCGGACAATGTCATCCCACGTTTCTACCGGATTCCCGACCTCGTCCTTCATCGAGTAACGCTTCGCCACGACCTTTTGCGCGTTCATCCCAAGCGGCCGAGCCTCGCGGCCCATTGCCGTGCCTGTGCCGTTTCCATTTTTTGCGGTGTCGACACCGCCGCTCGCGACTGTCTCAAGAACGTTACTCATTCGCGTCTCCTTCCTACTGTTTATATTTGATTTAATACAGTGCCGCCTAGTTTACCACGCCGCACCGCGGCACATGAATCCCCTGTGAAAGTTATCCCATAGGGTCTGTGAAGGAGGCAAACAACGCCCGCCGCTCCTCACCACGTTGCATCTATGCAACACATCTCTGCCTATGATACACTTGTGCCGCGCTACTGAGAAGCGCAATTGCTCTTTGAAACGTTTTTCGTAGGAGATCGCTAGCTGATCCTGTCCAAACCCTTTATTTCTCAACATGTTAAGTGTCCGCAACACCCTCCGGACACCCCCCGGACACGCGGCGGACACCCTCGGGACAGTTGCGGACAAATCCCCGTCAGGTAAAAGCCTAATCACCACGATATCCGCAAAATGTAGTTATGTCAAGAAATATATCTACCACATGTTGTATGACGCGATGAATGACACCTCCGCCGAACATCGGAGAGAATTGACTTTGCAGCCCCCGATTCCGAAACTGAACTTATGGATAAACTGATTCACGCAACCGCCGCCGACGGCACCATCCGTGTACTCGCGGCGACCACGACGGCGATCACCAGCGAAGCCGTCCGGCGACATCAAACATCACCCACCGTCTCAGCCGCCCTCGGCCGAATGCTGACCGGAACACTCCTATTGGGCTCGTCACTCAAAGATTTCGACCGGCTAACTGCCAAGATCGAGGTCAACGGTCCCGTCGGCGGCATAATCACCGAAGCTACCGCCCAAGGCACTGTGCGTGGCTACGTAAAAAACGCCATCGCCGAACTCCCCGTAAAACAAAACGGCAAGTTCGACGTCAGCGGCATCGTCGGCGAAGGCACGTTCTACGTCATCCGCGAATCCGGTTTCGACATCGGCCTGCACAAGGATCCCTACGTCGGATCCGTCCCGATCGTCTCAGGCGAGATCGCAGAGGATTTCGCTTATTACCTTGCGAAATCCGAGCAGATACCATCGGCCGTGATGCTGGGCGTGCTGCTGCAAAATTCCGAACCCTTCGTCTCAGCCTCCGGAGGCGTGATGGTGCAGATGATGCCGGGTGCTGATGAGCGGCTGATCGGCGAGATAGAATCAACGATAAGCGCCGCACCCCATATCACCTCTGTGATAAGAGAAGGTGCGGGCGTCACTGACCTTATAGAGATGGCTCTCGGTCGCATAAGCTACGAGATCCTCGACGAAAAGCCGGTTAATTTCGCCTGCAATTGCTCACACGCAAAAGCCATCGCTATGGTCTCCGCACTAGGCAAAACCGAGGTTGCTGCAATGCTGAAAGAGGACAAAGGTGCGGTGATGAACTGCGGGTTCTGCAACGAGACCTACCGTCTCAGCGAAAGCGACCTTCAAGGCATTCTCGACCAGTGATCATTCCGACATCTGCCGGTAATCCGACCGGAAATACAGCAGCGGGTCGCCGTCATTAACGGTTGCCGATTCAACCTCCGCAATGAAAATAGTGTGATCGCCCCCGTCACCAATGTTCCTGATACGGCACTCCAAATTGACCAACGACCCAAGCAAAACCGGAATGCCAAAATCACCAAGCATGAAATCCGCTCCGTCGAACTTATCCTCAACCGGCGAAGCAAACCTTTCCGACAGGCCCTCCTGCCTATCCGAAAGAACATTCACGACAAACAGGCCCGACTCTTCAAATGCATAATGACTAACGGTCGCGCGGTCAATGCAGATCAAAACCAGCGGCGGGTCGAGAGAGACAGAAGAGAACGCAGAAACCGTGATGCCATGAAATTTACCCGCGGCATCCTTAGTTGTGACGACCGTAACGCCACTGGCAAAACGTGAAAGGGCGTTGCGAAACTCGTCCTGATCTATCGGCATATTATTGAAAAATCTACAGCATACGTCCGCCGAGCGCAATTTCCTTATTTTGCTAAAGTGTTACTGATATTCGATAATTCAGGATTTGATGAACGATCTATTATCATTTTTTGCCGAAGCCGCAAAGCTTACGGACGCCGAACTAGACCGGCTCGTACCTAACGGCCAGGGAAGCGAACTCGCGGCCGCCATGCGCTGGAGTCTTTTCGCCGGCGGCAAGCGTTTCCGCCCCGCAATGCTGCTCGCCGCAGGCCGCGCATGCGATGCCCGAGACGACGAGCTTATCACCACCGCCGCAGCGGTCGAACTGATACACACCTACTCGCTCATCCACGACGACCTCCCATCTATGGACGACGACGACCTCCGTCGAGGCCGTGAAACGTGTCATAAACGCTTCGGCGAGGCGACTGCCATCCTAGCCGGCGACGCGCTTCAGGCACTCGCATTCCAGACCATCGCCGAAGATGGGAGCCTGAGAGCAGAACTTCGGGTGCAGTTGATATCCGAACTCGGCACGGCCGCAGCATGCATGGTGGCGGGCCAGCACCTCGATCTGGAATCCGAGGGAAAAGAGGTCGATCTCCCCGAACTCGAACGCATTCACCGCAACAAGACAGGCGCGTTGATCAGGTTCGCAATACTCGCCGGAGCACGCATCGCAGCAGCGGACGACCGCAAGATCGATATCGCCGCACGCTACGGCGAAAGAATCGGTCTACTCTTTCAGATCGTCGACGATATTTTGGACGTGACGCAAACTACAGAATCGCTCGGAAAGACAGCAGGGAAGGACGAGTCAAGCCGCAAGGCGGCGTATCCAAAGATCGTCGGGATCGACAAAGCGCGTTCAATGGCGGAAGCGATCAGCTGCGAAGCGGCTCAACTGGCGGGCGAACTCGGCGACAAAGGCGGCGTGCTCACTCAGACGGCGGAGTACCTCCTGCAGCGGCAGTCGTAAGAACTTGACATAGCTCAAGGTTATTTCGTAGGATTCAAGTTCGCTCTTTATCGTAGAAAAGGGCGCGTTTTTTTGACATTAGGTGGGTCGCACGTGCCATTGCGGCAGATTGAAAAAGTTTTCTCGGGCACGTACGTCAATTGGTAGACAGCCTCCCTTACAAGGAGGAAGTTAGGGGTTCGAGTCCCTTCGTGCCCACCAGATCACGGAAGTTTCGCCTGCGAAATTTCAAAATGCGGAGTCGTAGTTCAGTTGGTTAGAACGCCAGCCTGTCACGTTGGAGGTCGCGGGTTCGAGTCCCGTCGGCTCCGCCACTTTTAGAAGCCGTCCGAGTTCATCGGACGGCTTTTCTATTTAGAGTTCGCCACCTTACTTAGCATCACCGCGTCGGTAACAATCTTGCCCTGGACCGCCGCCATTCGCTTTCCATCCGCAGACAGGTCGATATTGAAAATGTTATTTGGTTTCGATGAGTGAAACATCTTCACCTCATCCGACTCAGTATCCTGAATCCAAAGCGTCGTGAACGGATCGACACCGCCCTCACGAAGTCGATAGATCAAAGCCTTATCCCCCGGTGCCCAGCGAAATACGTGGATCGGATCTATATCGAGGATCCGATAAGGCTCTGCCTCATTGATGCGGCGAAGTGCCACCTTCGCCGGTTCGTTCCCTGTACCGCGAATCACATATGCTACTTGCGAACCGTCACTCGAAAGAGCCCAATAGGTCTCGCCAAATAACGGAAGCTCCGTTGCATCGCCGCCATCGACAGGTATGACCCCAAGCGATTCGCGATCGGCCCGCCGCCAACGAAAATACACATTTCGTCCATCGGGAGCAATGCGTCCACTGAACGCCTCCCCTTCGACGTTGGTCAATAGAACAGGTTCGCTGCCGTCCAGATTCATCCGCCACAGCTTCCGCTCGCCAGTACGTTCTGATGTAAAGATGGTGTATCTGCCATCAGGCGTCACCCGCGGCCCGAACCCGGGGGAATCGCTCGGAGTCAGCTGCCGCGAAACACCGCTCTCCGGCTCCAGCATCCAGATATGCGGCACGTTATTATCGAGAACGTCATAGATTATCCGTCCATCGGGCGTCCACGATGCAATCTCGAAAACATTCGGCTCGCGAGTGACCTTTCTAAAGCTAGCATGGTTACCAGTCTCGCCAACCCAAATATCATTTAGCGACTGACGGTGAGCGGTCACGATCTGGTCGCCTTGGCTGCTGATGCTGACACCAAAATAGGAGTTAAGATCGTTCGTAACCCGAGTCTCGGTCCCCGTTGCGGTATCGACGTGGTAAAGCTGATTGAATCGCGAATTCGGGTCTTCTTGATTAACCACAATGCCGCGGCCGCCGGTAAGTACGGCGAGTTCGTTGATGCGTTCGCGTCGCTGCGGAAGGATCGTTCGCTCAGAGCCGCCGGTGAGCGGTACCTCAATAAGCGACCAATATTCGATGCGGCCGACATTTTCGACCTTGCTGAAATAAATCTGCCGCCCGTCTGAGGAATAGTGTGGATCGCGAACTATTGTTCCGGCTGCCGCGGAATAGTGAACGGTCTCGTCCGAGCCGTCAGATGTCTTCGCAGAAAGTATCTGCACCTGCGGACCGTACCTTACGTAGAGCATCCGCTCCCCATCCGGCGACAGCGAGCCGAGATCGTTAACCGTATCGACTAGCCTTCGCGGTGCTCCCCCAAGCGACGACACTTTGTAAAGCGTCCCGTGCCGTGCCGACCAATCCGCGGTGATGTAAAAGACGTCGCTTCCATCAGCTGAGATAGCAAGCCCTCCCCAGAATGCGACCTGCTGCGGCGGAAGCAGCTGGAGAGCGTTCTTGTCCTCAACGCGCCTGATCCACATCGCTCGCTTTTCGTCCGGTTCGATCGTGTTGAAGACGATCGAACGCCCATCCGGCGTTATATGTGCATAAACAACGTCCCCCGCCTGCGATAGACGTCTAAATGTAAGATCGGCAAAGCTGACAGCCGGCGTAGCCCTTGTGCTGTTGAAATAATAGTTTGCACCGACTGCGGCGACGATGACCAGAAGCGCGGTCGCCACGATCCATTTCGGGGAAGTGGGGTGAAATTCCCTATAGAGCCGGCGGAGCGAATGGTTTCGGGATGATCCGCGGCTGAAAGTGGTCCATACCTCGCTCAGTATAGAATTGACCTCATCCATCGACTGAATGCGACCGCGAGGAGACTTAACCAAGCATCGGCTTATCAGCCGCGCTATTGACGCAGGAATTTCCGGCCTCAGCTTTGAGACCAGCGGCGGATCAGTCCTGAGCAGATTGCTTACGACCTCTGCATGGCTGTCACCGCTAAACGGGCGAACACCGGTGATCGCCTCGTACATGACCACGCCAAAACTGAATATGTCACTTCGTATGTCGATGTCCTTACCTTCGGCTTGTTCGGGCGACATATATGCGGGCGTGCCGATCACTTGTCCCGGCTGAGTGATGCTCTGGTCAACAGCACTCTGCCGAACAGCCTGAACGGCCCGTACGTCGATGCGTGCGAGGCCGAAATCCAGGATCTTGGGCGTCCCGTCTTTAGCGATCATTATGTTGCCGGGCTTTACGTCGCGGTGGACCACGCCGCGTTCGTGAGCGTGCGCGAGAGCGTCCGAAAGGCACGTGAACCAATCCAGAAACGTTACGATATCGAGGCCTTGATCGGGTGTTTCGTGGTCAAGGGTGCTGCCCTCAACGTATTCCATGGTGATGACCGGGCGGTTGTTGATCTTCTCGACGGAATATACGGTAGCAACATTAGGATGATTGAGGCCCGCTGCGGCTTTCGCCTCGTTGCGGAAGCGCTTGGCGAAAGACGGGTCACGTGCGAAGACGCCGGGGAGGGTTTTGAGCGCGACTCGCCGATTAAGGCGGGTGTCGAGCGCGAGGTAAACGTCACCCATGCCGCCGGAGCCGATGCTTCGCTCGATCACGTAATGGCCAAACCGGGCTCCGGCGAGTGAGTTCGCGTTATTCTCGCGGGCAGGAAACTGTAGGTCGGGGACGATGGGCACGTTAATGAAATCGCCAGCGTCGCTGTGTGCGGCTAAAAGGCTTTCTATTTCGCGTCGAATTTCGGGGCTGTCCCCGCATTCGCGGTCAAGGAAAGCCGCACGCTCGGGGGGGCCGAGCCCCTCGACGGCTTCAAAAAGTTCGCTGACCTTTTCCCAATCTTGGGGGCTCATTAGTCATCAGTGCTTTTCAACTCCCTGAAAAGCCACGCCCTTGCCATATTCCAGTCACGTCTAACAGTACGAGCGGAAATTTCTAAAGTTTCGGCGATCTGTTCCTCGGTCAATCCCGCAAAATAACGAAGTTCTACGATCTGGCTTTGGCGCGGGCTCATCGCGGCCAAACGCGACAACGCTTCATCGAGTGCCACAAGATCAGTCTGTTTCTCGATCGCGATCTCGGCGCGGTCATCAAGCGTAACCAACACCTTGTCGCCACCGCGCTTCAGGCTGTTCTTTTTGCGCGCGAAATCAACCAATATACGACGCATTAATCGAGCGGACATTGCGAAGAAATGATTGCGGTCTTGCCAATTTACTCGATTTGAATCGACAAGGCGGAGGAACGCCTCGTTCACCAGCGCGGTCGTTTGCAGGGTGTGGTCCGGCGACTGCCGCCGCATGAAGTTCCGCGCGATGCGCCGCAGTTCATTGAGGACTAGCGGCATAAGATCATCGAGAGCGCCTTGCTCACCGGCACGCCACGCCAAAAGAAGCTGTGTAATATCAGGTTTTGAACGATCGGTCATCGCCGTCTATCCGTAAGTTGAAGGGAAAACAGGGGAATGATATCACAATCGCCTCGCAATACAGCAGGATTTAGGTAACGGAGCTCCGGTCAATCCTCAACCTTTAGCCCGGCGGCCGCTAGGCGCTTATAGACCTCGTCAAGGCTGATCTCAGAATTGCTCTCCGAGGCGGCGATCTCCATTAAAATCCGATCCTGAGCGTTACCCCGTTGCCTCGCGACGGTGTACGGCAGGTCTTCGCGAAACGTGACCATTGAGTACTTGGAGAAATAATCTGGGAAGGCGTTCTCTAAGCGGGTTTCGATCTCACGCTTGCGTTGAAAGACCGGGTCAGCCGTCGCGTCCCGCATCTCGTAGAAATTCTCTTCGGCCATCTCGGCGATCGCGTCGGTGTTCGGCTTTCGGATGGAGGCGTATTTCGGATAGATTGTCGCCCAGTCGGTGTCATGTTTTTCGATCAGGGTATCGAGAATGCGAACGTCTTCGAACGCGCAGTTCATACCTTGCCCGTAAAACGGGACTACTGCGTGAGCGGAGTCGCCTAGCAGCAGAGCTTTGTCGTCGACATGCCAGGGCCAGCACTTGACCGTCCCGAGATTGCCCGTCGGATTCGTGAAAAAATCGTCGACCAGCGTCGGCATCAAAGCCGCAGCGTCAGGAAACTCCCGCGTGAAAAACTCGTCGACGGAAGTAGCGTCTGTGAGCTGGTCAAATCCAGGCTCGTCGACGGTTCCTTGATGCGCCAAGAAGAGCGTGCACGTAAAGCTGCCGTCATAGTTTGGCAGCGCGATCATCATAAACTTATGGCGGGGCCAGATGTGGAGTGCGTGGGGTTCTATCGCAAACTCATGAGCTTCGGCAGTTTCGGGAATGTGCAACTCTTTATAGCCGTGCTCGAGCCATGTTTGCGAAAAATTGAACCGATCAATGCCCCCGTCAAACATCGAACGTCGGACCGGGGAGCCTGCGCCGTCAGTAGCGATCACAGTGTCGGCCGTGATAAAGCTGCCGTCGTCGAACCGTGCCTCGCCGCTCTTGCAATCGAACCCTGTGCACCGCCGGTTGAAGTGGAATGTGACGCCATCGAATTTTTCGGCGGCGTTCACCAGGGCGATGTTGAGACCGCCACGGGAGACTGAGTTGATGAACTCGCCCTCGCGGCCGCTATAAGGAAGCATCTTGGTCTTGCCGTCAGGAGCGTGGATCATGCGGCCGTACATCGGAACCGCTTCAGCGAGCATGTACCCCGCCATGCCGACTTCGCGCAACGCTGCGATGCCTCGGTCTGAGAGGGCGAGGTTGATCGATCGTCCGGCAGACATTTTTTCAAGCCGCATATCGCCGCGAGCCTCGTAAACGTCCACCTTGATGCCGCGCTTTGCCAGATAGATCGCCAGAAGCGAACCCGCCAGACCTGCACCTATGATCGCAACTCTCGACATAATCTCTGTTAAATGAGCTCTTTCATGATCTCCGCAAACCTGAAGACATCCTGAAATGAATTATAGAGCGGAACCGGTGCAACGCGAATCACGTCAGGTTCCCGCCAGTCGGCAACGACGCCGCGCTGGGTGATTCTCTCGAAAAGCGTGCGGTCTGAGTCGTGTACGCGGATCGATAGCTGGCATCCGCGTGCCGCCGGATCGGAAGGCGTGATCACCGCGATCCGGTCAGTTTTGATCTCGCCGAGCAGAAACTCGAGGTATCCCGTCAGCTTCTCCGATTTCTTCCGGAGTTCTACGATTGTCGCTTTGTCGAAGAGCTCGAGTGACGCACGTAGCGCGGCGAGCTGGAAGATTGGCGGATTTGAAAGCTGCCAACCTTCGGCTCCGGCCATTGGTTTGAAGTCAGGCCCCATCTTGAAACGTGACTCTTTGTCATGGCCCCACCATCCGGCAAATCGGGGCAGGTCAAAAGCCTCGGCGAGGCGTTCGTGGACGAAAACGCCCGCGATGCCTCCAGGCCCGGCGTTCAGGTATTTGTAGGAACACCACGCAGCGAAATCGACGTTCCAGTCGTGAAGATCAAGCCTCAAGTTGCCGGCAGCATGTGCGAGGTCATAGCCAACGACGCAGCCCTTGGCTTGGCCGGCGGCGGTGATCGCCTTCATGTCGAATGCGTGACCGGTGTAGTAGTTAACTCCGCCGAGCATGATGAGCGCGATCGAGTCGCCTTCGCGATCTATGAGGTCGAGAGTGTCGTCCGTGCTCAGCGTTGCTTCGCCGTCGCGCGGTGTCAGCTCGATAAGCCCTGAGCGGTCATATCCGTGAAATTTCAGTTGCGATTCGACGGCATACTGATCCGACGGAAACGCACCTTTTTCGATAGCTATCTTGTATCGCTCAGGCGTCGGGCGGTAGAAGGAGACCATCAAGAGATGCAGATTGACGGTCAATGAGTTCATCGCAACGACCTCGATCGGTTTGGCGCCAACAAGCCGGGCAAGGGGTTCCGTGACGAACTCATGATACGGGAGCCAGGGCTTGCGGGCGTGGATGTGGCCCTCGACACCGAGGCGAGCCCAGTCATCGAGTTCCTGCTCGATGTAGGCCCGGGCGGTGATCGGCTGCAATCCCAGCGAATTGCCCGCGAAATAGATCAGGTCGTCCCCGTTTGCGGCTTTCGGTATGTGAAATTGTGCCCGAAAATCTCGCAGCGGGTCTGCGTTATCGGCTTCGAAAGCGAAGGTTTGGGATGAACTGTATTCAGCGGGTGACGAATGAAAATCCATTTTCATTGAATGTAATTTATTCGCAACAAATTGGGAAGCCGCGGAGTTTTAAGGATATGCGGTGGAATTCCGCATGATGATCAATTGATCCGAAGCGCGGCAAAGTTCGCGTTATATTTTTCGAGAGGGATACCTTTCACATAAATCATTCATAACCACGGAGGTAATCATGAAACGTTTCATTCAGTTCTTATCAGTTATTAGTTTGGCGATGGTTTTCGGTGTCGCCGGAGTTTTTGCACAGGCGGGAACACGGCTGGAGGCTGAGATCCCGTTTGATTTTATGATCGGGAACAAGTCGTTTTCGGCGGGCAGTTACACCCTTTCGCTGGCCCCGGCAAAGGGCGGTATTACGACCTTTGATCTTAAAGACGCGGAGGGCCGAGTGGTCCACTCCACACATGCGATGAGTCGCGGATTTTCGGCCAAGGGCAAGTCCGTGCTGGTATTCAACAATAACACGGGTGATTCGCGACTCGAGCGTATAATCACCCCAGATGTCGGACTCGGTGTACCTGTCGGCCGAACGCCGAAAGCGCTAGCTCAGAAGCGCAAGATCGATTCGGAAAGGACGATTGTAACGATCAACTGATCTGACTATGAACAAACGGAAGCCGGGCCTGCATTAAATGCGGCCCGGCACTTTATAGTCTGAAAATGTGTTTGTCGATGCCGAGCCAATCGAGAGCTGACTGATGAAGGAGATTTTTACGCGTTTTATCATCGAACGACATCTGGTCGATAAGCTTGCCGGGCTCAAGTTCGCCGAGTGGGAAGGGATAGTCGCTCCCAAGCATCACGTGTTTGGGGCCGGCGAGATCGAGCAGCATTTTCAGCATCGCCGGTTCGTGAACGAGTGAGTCGAAATACATCTGCTCCAGATATCTTCGCGGAGTGTGCGGATTATCAGCGGCACAGAGGTCCGGCCGCACTTTGAAGCCGTGTTCGATCCGCCCGATGGTTGCTGGGAAGGAACCGCCGCCGTGCGCGAAGCAGATCCGGAGCCTGGGGCATTTTTCCAGAGTTCCCGAGAATATAAGCGAGCAAATTGCTCTTGAAGTTTCCGCCGGCATCCCGACGAGCCACGGGAGCCAGTATTTCTGCATATCGGCCTCGCCCATCATTTCCCACGGATGGACGAAAACCGCCATTCCGAGCTCTTCGCAAGCTGAAAAAAAGTCGAGGAATTGCGGTTCGCCTAAGTTTAGTTGATTGACGTTGGTACCGATCTGGACGCCGACGAGGCCGAGGCGTCTGCAGTTTTCGAGCTCTTTAATCGCGAGAGTGATGTCTTGGAGCGGGACGGTGCCGAGGCCGGCGAAACGCAGCGGAAATTCGGAAACGATCTCGGCGATGTGTTCGTTCAGGAATTGAGCAATGGCGGCGCCGTCGGCCGGTTTTGCCCAGTAGCTGAACATCACGGGAACGGTCGAAAGAACCTGAACGTGAACGCCGTGGGTATCCATCTCTTCGATCCGAACCGCCGGGTCCCAACAGTTGGCCTCGACATCACGGAACTGCTTGCCGTCGTCGCGCACCATGTGAGCACAGCAAGGCTTGTAATGATCGAGCGCAATAAATCCGCCATAGCCGAACCGCTCTTTCCAGGGCGGGATGTCTTTTGGCAGGATGTGTGTATGAACATCGATCTTTAGCATGAACGTGCGCGGAAAATTCCCCTTCGCGAGCGGGAACAGTTTATCTGCGAAACTAAAGAGAATACAAATCGAGCCCGCCGCTAAGTCTGAGGCGTAAGTGCTCCAGAACCTTTTTGTCGTTCGACTTGGCGGCGTCTGCAACAACAGTCGCGTAGTTCGTTATATTGAATGCTCGAATGAGCGGCATGGCGTCGGTGAGCTGTTTCTTGGTGATTCCGTATCCCTCAAGAAATTGCTGAACCTCATCGATGCCCAGATCATGCAACGCAAGCGACAACTCCCACGCCGGTGCCTGAGTCGAAATGCAGCCTTCCCAATCGAGAATCGCATTTATCTTGCCGTCGTCGCCGACTATCACGTTCTTCAGACGAAGATCGCTGTGATTTAGTACCGCCAAGGATCTGGATCTGGCGTGCTGGGCAAATATCTTGCGGATCTGCTTACCACGTTCGCCGGCCAACATCCGATGCTTTTCTAAAGTCTCAACTTTCTTCTCATAGTCGAACTCCTTTTCAAGCCAGTCTTTCAGCGTCGTGTTTAGCGATAGGCGATTATCCGACCAATCGAATGTCTCCCCGAATCCCTTTGTCTCGATCGAATTGATGATCGCACCGAGCCGGCCCATCTCCCGAATGATCTTAAGTCGATCAGGGTGGGCCTTGGCATCATCGCCGAGCGCGGCGCGAGTGATCATATAAGGTTGGTCGATAAACTCCAGTCCGACTTCAAGGATCTCGGGCGCGGGCACACCTGCCTTTCTTGCAGCTCGCACAGCCCACTGCTCTTTAATGAACGCATTGATGCTCGAGGGGTCCGGGCTAATGCGGATGATGAGATCTTCGTCCCCTGACTTAAAGGAAAATACAAAGTTGGTACGTCCGCTCGAAAGATAAGTAATGCGCTTAGCTTCACCGAGATGGTGTTTTATAACCTCGCGGGCACGGTCGCGAAACTTATTTACCTGATGCGAGGACCTTTCTGGCGGTTTCATTATTTCCTTCTCCGATCAGCCCTGCAATATGAAAAAGCGCGTCGCCGAGCTCAAATGAATTACGCAATCGGATCGTTTGAAGCGAACCCTGATACGGCAACTCGCGAGGCCCTACCTGGATCGCCAGCCCTACACGATCGAGAAAGATATCCATCTCGGTGTCGCCGGCGCCGATCGAACTTCCGAGATCAAAGCCAAGTTTGCAAGCTATCGCCTCCGTACCCGATCGTTTATCAACACCCTTCGCGGTAAAGAAGCTGCTGGGTTTCGCGTGCTGATAAGCCATCAGATCATCCGCCGGACGTTCAATCAGAAGAAAGATCATGCACACTTCTTCTGCACGCAGCATTTCTTCTAGTTTGGTCGGCTCTACAGCAATCACCGACGACGCGCTGGCATATTTTTCCTTGACATGAACCACCTTTTCGGCCACAGGAGTCCAGATGATCTCGCCTAAACGCCAATCGCGCGGATAATAGAATAGTAGAACGTCGCGGATATCATCCTCAAGCAATGCGTCCACTCCGGTTAACACGGAGGCAATATCGTTACTCGCAAGCGGAAAGGCGGCGATCTCGTCGAAACACAGCTCGTTCTTTTCATCCGTAGTAACGAAGCCCATCTGACTGCCGTTCATCGAAACAACGGGGATCGGTGCACCGGCGATCTCAAGCCATTCCTTGCCGAATGTACGCATTACGGACAGAGGAAAGCGCAGTGAATTCAAAACAACGGGCCGCCCGCGTTCGTAAACAGCCCGCAGGCCAAACTCGACAGGCGGCGGGATGTAAATATGCCCTTGATCCTCATGCACCGCCGTACCGTCAAGGTCAGTGATAACGGCACCTTTTGAGGAAAAACCAGAATCGCGGACGAAAAGTTCGATCGCGTTCAGTACCTCAGGAGCCAACTCTGGTCGTTGTCTGTCTTTCATTAGCGAGTACAAAATTGCAATCGCCGTGCCGTCTCTGGAGGTGCTGGATTAAGTCGAGGCTTGGACAAATCGCCTAACTGATAACCGGCGGCGACTCCATTACGGTGCCGCAGTTTTTGCAGGTGCGGAGGTCCTCGGTGCCGTAGAATTTTTCGAATACGCCTTGGAACTGCGTGGTGATGTCACCTAGCTGGAAGTATTCTTCGTAAAGCTTTTCGTTGCAGTTCTCACAGAACCAGAGGAGGCCGTCGAGTTCGCCGGGGCGGCGTTTTCGTTCGATGACGAGGCCGATCGTATTGGCGCCGCGGATCGGGTTGTGGGGGACGCGAGGCGGCAAAAGAAACATCTCGCCTTCGCGGATGGGCACCTCGACAGCTTTGCCGTTTTCCTGGATCTGCACAATCAGATCGCCTTCAAGCTGATAGAAAAGCTCTTCGCCCTCGTCCCAGTGATAATCCTTTCGCGAGTTGGGGCCGCCAACGACCATAACGATAAAGTCATCGTCGTTATAGACGCACTGATTGCCGACCGGCGGCTTCAGCAAGTGCCGGTGCTCGTCGATCCACTGTTTGAAGTTGAACGGACGGCGAATGGTCATGAAACAATTTTCCCTATTACAAAGACTGGGGCTATTATAGCCCGATTTTCCAATCGCGAGTAATTATGGCCCACGGGGCCGCTGACAAACAAGTAAATTTGCCTCCCCGGCAGATGCCGCCGCCTCCCCGGCAAGTGCCGCCGCCTCGCCGACGGGTGGATTTGCCACGCCGCAGCCGGATTTGCCTCGCTGACAGGTGGCGCCGCCTCGCTGACGGATGGATTTGCCACGCAGCAGCCGGATTTGCCTCGCTGACGGGTGGCGCCGACTCGCTGACAGATGGAATCACCACGCTGCCGGATGGAATCACCCCGCTGACGGATGGAATCACCACGCCGACAGATGGAATCACCACGCCGACAGATGGAATCACCACGCTGCCGGATGGAATCACCACGCTGACGGATGGAATCACCACGCTGACGGATGGAATCACCACGCCGACAGATGGAATCACCACGCCGAGAGATGGAATCACCACGCTGACGGATGGAATCACCACGCTGACAGGTGGAATCACCACGCCGACAGATGGCTCCGCCTCGTTGACGAGTGTCAGCGGCTCGCGGTTGTTACGGCTCGTAGAGCGTCTTGGGCGGAAGTGCTTTCTCCGAGGCCGGTGAAATCGCCTCGCATGGCTTTTAGGGCGTATTTTTCTCGTTCGATCTCTTTCCGTGTACGGACACCGAGGCGACGCAGGACGGGCAAAGGCGGGCACCAACCCTGGACGGCGTGCTGTAGCAGAAACGGCAGCACCACTGCGGGTACGGCGAGCCATTTCTTACTTACGGTCATTCCCAGCGTTAGTCCGGTAAGCGCGAGCACTGATGCATTGGTCTGCAACAGACGTTCAACATCCCATTCGCGATCGAGTTCATCGATACGACTGGATATGTCATCTTTGGAGCGACCCTCATACTTCCGGACCTGTCGTGCTATGTCGCGATCAAACTCCGTATTTAGTTCGTTCGAAGTGTTCTCTCTTACTCTGTCAAAATTTTGCATTTTCCCTCCCTTGTTCGTGCTGATGGCTCAATTCTAACATTTACATTGGAGGGTAAGAAGCTTTTACAGCTCGGCCAGCTTAAGAACTGTCCGCCAGTTGCGAGCGGTCGTGGGGACCTTCAGCTTTTTCTCGATAAAGTCCTTGCCGAGAAGACTGTTAGCGACGCCGAGCTTCAGATGGCAATATATCTCGCGATGGCGTACTGCAAATCGTTCTCCCTCGTTTGCGGCGGCCGATAGCTGCTCAACCGCTTCGGCGGGCATCAATTCCCGCAAAAACAGAACGTGCATTTCTTTGTGACTCTCAAATTCACCGGCAAATGGATTTGATGCGATCACGTTCGAAATCTCCACCTGGCTGCGTATCATTACGGATATCTGCATGCCGAACTCCTTTTCGATCTCCGATTCTATGCTGGCGACCAACGACGATTCGGGAACTGGTGTCTCAACGTCAAAAGCAAGATTCCCGCTGTTGATGTAGCTCGCGACGCGTTCAAAACGGAGAGCTTCGAACATAGCTCGAAGCTCTTCCATTCGTATCATTGTGTTTCCGCCGACGTTGATCCCGCGGAGTAGTGCGACATATCTAAGCATTGTTCATGTCGATAACAAAGCGATATCGAACGTCGGATTTGACGGTGCGGTCGTAGGCTTCCTCGATCCGGTCGGGTGAAATCACTTCTACGTCGGCGGTAACGCCATGCTTAGCGCAGAAATCGAGCATTTCCTGAGTTTCGGGGATGCCGCCGATAAGCGAACCCGCGAGCACCTTGTTGCCCATGATGAGCGACGCCTGATGAATCGTATTTGGCGAAGCGGGCATGCCGACAAATGCGAGAACGCCGCCGATGCCGAGGGCAGCGATGTAAGGGTTAACATCGTGATCGGCGGAAACGGTGTCGATGATGAGATTGAATGTTCCGGCGGCGGCCGCCATTGCTTCGGCGTCGCGGCTGATGATGAAGCCGGAGGCTCCGAGCTTGCTTGCGTCAGCCTCTTTACCGGGCGAGGTGCTGAATACTGTGACGTCTGCTCCCATCGCTTTCGCGATCTTTACTGCCATGTGGCCGAGGCCGCCGAGACCAACGACGCCGACCTTCTGACCCGGGCCGACGTTGAACCGTTTGAGCGGCGAATAGGTGGTGATGCCGGCACATAGCAGCGGAGCGACGCCCGAGAGGTCGCCCTCGGCGTTTACCTTTACCGCGTAATTTTCGTCGATGACGTAGTGCTTCGAATAGCCGCCGTATGTTGGCGTTTCGCGGTCCATCTCAGTGCCGTTGTAGGTGAAGGCGGCCTGTTTGAAGCAATAATGCTCGTTGCCCGTCGTGCAGCTTGGGCACTCGCGACAACTGTCGACAAAGCAGCCAATGCCGGCGATGTCGCCCTCTTTGAATTTCGTTGCGTCGCTTCCGACTTTAGTCACTCGCCCGATGATCTCGTGGCCCGGCACCATCGGATAGTTCGCGGGCATTAAGTCGTGCCACTCGTCTTTTACCTGATGAATGTCTGAATGGCAGATGCCGCAATATTCGATGTCGATCAGAATGTCATTGGGGCCGACATCTCGGCGCTGAAAGTTAAAGGGGGAAAATTTGGCATCGGTGCCGTGAACGGCGAAGCCGCGTGTGTCGATCATTTGTTTCTCCTTTGTCTGGGGCTAGTCAATTGTCGCGATCACCTTAAGTTCAATGGCGATCGGCGTTGGGAGAGAACTTATCTCAATCGTAGTGCGGCAGGGCTGATTGTCAGCAAAATACTCTGCGTAAAGTTTGTTATACGCCGCGAAATCCGCCTTCATATTCGTCAGGAAGACGGTAACGTCGACAATCTTATCCCACGATGAACCTGCGTCCTCAAGAATATAGCGCACATTCTGAAAAACTGAGCGGCACTGGGTTTCGATATCGTATGACACGATGTCGCCGTTGTCGCCGAGTTCGACGCCGGGAATAGCTTTCGTTCCGCGTTCGCGCGGCCCGACGCCGGAGAGAAAGAGAAGATCCCCGACCCGGCGTGCGTGCGGGTAGAGGCCGACGGGCTCGGGAGCGCGGGCCGATTTAATCTTGTCGAGATTCATGCTATTCAGTTCGTTTAAGATATTACCTTCCTCAATTCCTATTAAGTCGGACGGCAAGCCCCGAATCGACGGTGGTACGAATTTCCTGTAGAACGTCGCGGATAGCTTGGGCGACACCGGAATTCGTTTTGTCGGTGTCGAGCGTATTGCATTGTGCTAAAGGTATCGACACAAGGATATTCATCCCAAGCGATAGGGCAAATTCGCTGCGGTTGCTTTTCGTCATGCGCTCGTCCCAATCGATAGATTTGAATGTATCGGATCGGAAGCACTTGTTTCTCCAATCCGGTAGGACCGCGGACAACGTATTGTCGAATCTCTCCCATTGTTCCCTTCGATGCTTTCCCGCCGCCATTTCAAAAAAGTTCATGTTGTGTGTCCGGCGGCTCTCCTCAGGAGTCGGTCGTATCCAGAAAATCGTCGATCCAAATGCATCGCCTATCCGAAGATAAGGATTGTAGTCCAGTGGAAATCCGTTGACAGCGGGAGGCCATTCTATTCCATTAGGGTTCAGCGTGAATAAATGTTTTGCTTGTTCTTTTGTGTCGCCTAGATGTAGAACGATTTGGATCACTTCCTCAGAATCGCGGATCGCTGGCTGGATTCTAGCCTCTCGTGCCCAGTCGAACTGGAGCGGGACAACCCTCCGAGGGTAGCGGCCTTTGGACACTTTGCTTTCTCCGATGACTTGGTGGGTGATCGCATCTAGCCGATCCTTGAAACTAGTGTAAAGTTGAGTCTCATCAGGGAGGCGAAATGTGAGATCTCTTAATAACTTGCCAGACGTAGGAGCGTCTTCGACTTTCTTCTGCGGGGAAACTTTGTAGGTTCTGGGCCGCGGATCCGAAGGACTTTCTGCAGCGACTGGTTTTGATGCCGGCGCTATTTGGAGCTTTAACTCCGCGAGTCTACCTGCTATCGGGAGATTGCCAAGCTCTTTCATCAACCGTTGGCCTGAATCGATGGCTCGAAGTGTGTCTTCATTTGAAAAGGTCTTTTGGTGGGCCCATTCGTTTCGCACATCCAACAACTCGTGACTGTAGATCCGAACTTTTCTCGAAAGATTCCCGTCAAAACTGTCGAGCTGGTACGCAAACTTCTTGATTATGATATGAATATCAGCGGATGTGTCCTCGGGAAAGTTACGACGTATCACTGGCTCCAGACCCATGCGCAAAAGTTGCAGCAGTTGTCCGACAATAGCGTGATTTCGTAGGTTTTCATCCATATTGATTTTCAGAGGAACTAGCTAAATCCTCGATTCTCTGAGCTGCTAGGGAGCCGGAGAAAGTTTTTTTAGAATTTCCGGAGCGATGCCAGGATCTTTTCGGTATCTGCCAAAGAAATCATTTCGAGGTTCTTCTCTTCGCCGTACATTCCGACGTAATGGTAGGCGATGTCACCGACGCTGAACCACTGGGTCATGACGAAATTGTTCAGCTTTGATTTGCTGTTGTCGGGGTCATTGGGTTCGTAAACGAGGTAGATGTCCCCCAGGGACGATTTGATGACCTTAGTGTCTTCGTACGGGAGATCTCCTAGACCGTCGAAGCCTGCTTCGAGGGCGAACCGTTGGACCTTACCGTTGGACATTGTCCGCGAATAAACGAGGACAAGCTCCTGGTCGTATATCTCAATCTCGGAGCCATATAGGACCCGGATATTTTCCAGTTTGAATCCGGCGGGTAGCCATGTGGGGGTGACAATGGGGAGTGCGGTCTTCATCTCGCGCAGCATTAACATCTGTCCCTGCGACACACCGGGCAAAGCCCCTATAGTCGCCGACCGGGTCTGCCCTGATGCGGTAAAGGACGAGACAGCGAAAAGCAGTAACAGGACCGAAGGTAGATAAGGCTTTTTCATGGTTTGTTCGGCGGTGCAGTTTCTCCTGATGATGTTTACAGCTTTATACAAACATTCTTCTCTTCTGTAAAGAACTTTAGAGCCTCGAAACCGCCTTCGCGGCCGATGCCGCTGTCTTTGACGCCGCCGAAGGGGGTGCGAAGGTCGCGGAGGAGCCAGCAGTTTATCCAGATGATGCCCGATTCGAGCGACGCGGCGACGCGGTGGGCACGCGAGAGATTTTCAGTCCAGATAGTGGCCGAAAGGCCGTATCGGACGCAGTTTGCATAGCCTAGGACCTCTTCCTCTGTGTCGAAGGGCATGATCGTGACGACGGGACCGAAGATCTCTTCAAGGTTTGTGCGGCAATCGTGATTCAAGCCCTCGATGATCGTAGGCTCGATGAACCATCCGTTCAGCGGGTCGCCGCCCGTTGACGCAGGGCGTTGTGAAAGAGCCCTGCCCCCGGTCAGGATCGTGCCGCCCTCAGTCTTTGCAAGTTCGATGTACGACATGATCTTGTCGAAATGCTGTTTCGAGACGATGGCCCCGACGTCCGTTGCGGGATCGGCCGGGTCGCCGACCTGTAGTGCTGAAACGCGTTCTACGAAATCATGCTTAAATCGATCATAAAGCGGCCGCTCGACAAAGATCCGCGAACCGCAAAGGCAGATCTCCCCCTGGTTTGAGAATGACGAACGAACGGTCGTCGCGAGCATCTCGTTGTAGTCACAGTCGGCAAAAATAATGTTCGGATTCTTACCGCCAAGCTCGAGCGAAAGCTTTTTGAACATCGGGGCGGCGGTTCGTGCGATCTCTACGCCGGTTTGCGTCCCGCCAGTGAACGAGATCGCCTTGATGTCATTGTGCGCGACGATGGCGGCCCCGACGTTGGGGCCTGTGCCGTGGACAATGTTGAGTACTCCCGCAGGAAGGCCGGCCTCTATGCAAAGCTCCGACAGCATGAAAGCGGTCATCGGCGTCACCTCCGAAGGCTTTGCGACTACGGTGCAGCCCGCTGCGAGGGCCGGGGCGATTTTCCATGTGAAAAGATACAGCGGTAGGTTCCAAGGTGAAATGCATCCGGCTACACCGACCGGGTGCCGCAACGTGTAATTGATCGCCTTGCCGCCACCTGGCAGTGAAGTATCGAAAGACTCATTCGCGGTGTGCATGGCAGCAGTCGCGTAGAATCGAAAATTCGCAACGGCCCGCGGGATGTCGATCGCGCGTGCCAGCGACACAGGCTTACCGTTGTCTAAAGACTCCGCGACGGCGAGGGATTCGAGGTCGCGTTCAATCAGGGCGACGAGCCGCATTAAAATTTCGAAACGTTCCTCCGGTGGGGTTGCTGCCCAAGTTGGGAATGCGGATTTCGCAGCTTCGGCAGCAACAGCGACGTCACGCTCATCTGAATCCGGGATCTGCGAATAAACCTCACCCGTTGCCGGCTGGAAGTTGTCGAGATAATCGCCCGAAGCGGGTTCGACCAACTCACCGCCGATGTAATTCTGAAGTTTTTGCATTTCTAAAGCCGCACGTAACGAGTTCGAGTAAAAAAGTTTTTGTAAACTGCCTGAGTTAAGTTATATTATCAGCATCACCCGATAAGAACATAGAACTGTAAAGCCGGAGAACCGGTGTTTTCAATATGAAGCCTTGCCCAAAGTGCAATCAGCCTAACCCGGCGGAAGCGTCATTTTGTTTGAACTGCGCAAGTCCGCTCGCGGCAACCGGACCACCCCCGTACGTAGGCAGTCCTCCCGGACAGCAGCAGCGATATGTCGGGCAGAACGTCAGTAACGCACCGCCTGCCACGGGCACCAGCCAAAAGGGGATGATCTCCGTGGTGCTGGCGGTGGCTGCGCTTTTTTGCTGCGGGCCATTCCTGGGTATTCCCGCGGCCATCGTCGGATGGATGGAACTCGACGCGATAAAGGGCGGAAGGTCACCGGCGAACAACAAGATGCTCGCACATATCGGTCTCTGGGGTGGGGTAGCGGCCAGCCTTCTCCACGCCGTGTTCTATTTCATATGGCTTGTGCTCGGGGCAATGTCGTCCGCGATGGATCCTTACGGAGGCTACGCTTACTAATATGGCAAAAGATTCGGCACCAAAACCGCGATGTCAGAATGGGCACGAACAGCCCGTGCAGGGTTCAAGGTTTTGCATTTTCTGCGGGGTTGGAATAGTCGTTTTGGCTGGTGGCGGAGCGACGACTCCTCCTCCGGCGACCCAGCAAACTTCCGCTCCGTCGCCCCCGCAGCAACAGTCCCATCATCCGCAGCCGCCCTTCCAAGCCCAGCCGCCGCAGGTGCAGCATCACAACACACCATCCCCATACATCGGCCAGCCGTTACCCCAGCAAGCTCAGCCGGTATCGTGCCGAACCTGTGGGGGAAAAGGTGCGGGCCTCGCCGATGGCAAGGTGATCTGTCCGGAATGTAAGTGGCTTAAGCCATTAGCCACGGGTTATCAAGTAGATTCGTCGGCCTTCGCCTGGGCAGCGGATGCTAAAGCGATGGCCGCACTGCGTTCTATGAAGCCGCTTAACGCAGCAGCAAGAGCCGTTTCGGATAAAGTTGGGCGCAAATGGGTTGAGGTGACATTCAATGGCGTTAGGCTTGGGGAAAAGCAGATGCCGCATGTTTACGGACCGGCTGTGCGTGCGGCCCGCGTACTCGGCATCGAATATATGCCGGACGTTTATCTTTCGGGCGAGCGACCGTGGGACATGCTCACATTTGGAACGGACAAAGACTCATTCATCGTCGTCGGGTCGGCGCTCGCAGGAAATTTCCAAGGCGTCGATATGTTCTTCCTTTTAGCACGTGAGCTAGGACACTGTAAGGCGGGCCATGCATTATGGAAGACCGTTATCCGATTCTTTTTGGGTGAGCAGGGGCCGCAGAAAGGGGTTATGGCGGGCGGCATTTTCAACGCTATCCTAAGCCCCACCGCATTGATCGGCGGGGCGATAGAGTTGCCGCTTCTTGCATGGGCGCGACAGGCCGAGATAACCGCTGATCGAGCAGGACTCCTCGCGGTTGGCAAAGAAGAGATCGCGAGACGAGTTTTGATGGCGTGGTCGCTCAAGTCCTCCCTCATTTATCGTCAGCTAAATATGGACGCATGGATCGAGCAGCAGTCCGTCGACGACGGCGACGTCCTTCGCCTCTCAGAGCTGACCACGACATCGACGCCATATCTTGGGCCGCGGCTAAAACTCCTGACCCAGTATGCACAAAGCCCTGAGCTGCAGGGCTATTTAAAGACCATCGGGGAAACCATCCGAAGATCGGCACCACCCAAACCGGCAGCCCCGGCTGACAACGACCTTCGTCTCAAATGCTCGTCATGCAGTGCTCCGATGCGGGTGCCGATGAGCGTTTTGGCGGGAAAGACGAAACTATCCATCAAGTGCCCGTCGGCATCGTGCGGGAAAATGACGTCCATAACTAAAAACGCGAAACAGGCCGAAGATCCGGCCCGGTTAGCACAGCGACAGGAGAACCAGACTTATGCCGAATGAACCGATAATAGTAACCGAGACCGGCGCTGACGGCTCGACGAGAGAATTTGAGATCACCGCTGAAGTTGCAGAAGGCGGACTAGTCGAAGATATCGTGAACGCTCTGGCGGACGACGGTGCTGACGTCACCGTAACCGAATTTTCCGACACAGACGGTGACGGAAAGCTGGATACGGCCGCTTCGGACACGACGGGCGACGGCAAGATCGATATGGTATTTCAAGACACCGACGGGGACGGGAATTTAGACATGGGCGTGGCGGATACCGACGGCGACGGCGAGGCTGATATCGTCGCTTTCGACTCAGACGGTGACGGCCAACTCGATGTCGGATTTGTCGATACGGACGGCGATGGTAACGCCGATACCATCGTAAGGGACGAGGACGGTGACGGCGAATTCGAGACTATCGAAGCCCTCGGCGATCACGCAGTCAGCGAGCCCTCAGGCGAATCGATCGTGGATCAGCTTTTCGGAACCCCGACCGATGAGGAACTTACTACTCAATCGGTTGAGTTCAATCTGGGGAGCGAAGGCTTTGCCGAAACGGCGAGTTATGTAGAGGAGCAATCGAGCGCGTCGGTGCCCCTTGACCTGTCAGCATCTGAGCCGATCTACACTGACTCTATTTCAGCTGATAACGCGTCTGTCGCTGAAGATGCCCAGCAACAGGCACAGGCCGAAGCCGCTCGCGAAGCCCAGCAAGCCGCTGATGATTTTGCCGACAAGGGCGACTATGCTGCGGCCTCCGAGGCCCGTGCACAGGCAGAGGAGTACGCCGGCGAAGCGGGCGACAGCAGCATGCTCGGAGCCTACGGCGCGCAGGATTATGAATACGCAGCCGGTAAGCAAGAGCAGGCCGAGGCGTTTCAAGAAGAGCAGGCACAAAAGATCGCCGAGGGCGACTATGCCGGAGCCCGTGAAGCAGCTTTTCAAGCGGAATGGGCCACGCGCGATGCCGATATGACAGCCGGCGGTCAAGATCACACAGGACAAGCACAGGCCGATCAGGCGAATCTTGACTGGGCAGTTGACAATCAAGAGGGCGCCGATCAGAACGCCCGAGACGCTGCGACCTATGCAGCAGAGGGCGATCTCGATAAGGCCGAGATCTACGCCGCACGGGCCGACGAATATCAGTCATCGGCCAGTGATTATGCGACGAACGCTGATCCTAATAGCATAATGTACGACCATGACCCGTCATCGGTGGTTGATGCAGGTGGGAGTTTTGATGCCGGTTACGATGCATCAGCGATCGATACCGGTTTCGACGCATCCGTCGACACGACCCCGACGTCGTTCGATACGACAACCGACGACACGTTGTAGCCCGTAGCAGTACTGAAATGTAATCGGGGAGCTCCATGAGGGCTCCCCGTTCTAGTCTATAGATCGAAAATCGGCTGAAAGCTGCAAGCTTTAATATTCACTTCATCTTTCCGTATTTTTGCATTACGCTTCGGACCTTATCGAGAGGAATGGCTTCGATTGTACGCCCGTTGCCGGTGACGGTTGTGGCCTTGAACATTGAATTGATGATGGCCTCTTCCGTGGCTTCGATAACGGCTTGAAAGAGTGGTGACATTGCGTCGTTGCCCAGCACTGTAAGGTTTCGTATCCGCTCATTGGCATTGACTCGGTTCGCTGTTGAGAATGCGATCGCGTAATCGCCACTGCCGTTCGTCATCGACGATCCGGTTCGGCCGAGTCCGATCATGGAACGCGACGCGATCCGATTGAGCTGGCGATGATCGAGGGGCGCATCGGTGGCGATAACAATGATGATGGACCCATCAGCATTATGCGCTTCTTCAGCAGCCTGCGTTTGCCCGAGAGCGTTTCGCAGATAATATTGCCCAAGTTCTTTCCCCACCGGCACCCCGTCAATACTGAGGACGCCGCCGTAGTTTGACTGAACCAGGACGCCCAGTGTGTATCCACCCATCGATTCGGGCAGCTTCCGTGATGCGGTGCCGATCCCGCCTTTCCAGCCGAACGCCACCGTGCCCGTTCCGGCTCCCACCGAGCCTTCTGCGACCGAGCCGCTACTGGCGCTTTTGATAGCGTTATGAACGTCCTCGCGACTAATGTGGCGGCCCCGACCGTCGTTGAGGCCCCCGTCATTCGTCTCGGCTACGAGCGGATTGAGCGAACGAACCTCCTCGTTGCCTGGGAGCGCGAGCATATAATCGAGGACGAAATCTGCAACTTTTGGGACGCTAAGCGTAGAGGTCGATACGATAGGTGATTCGATCTCGCCCAGTTCATTGACTTGTGTCGATCCGGCCAGCTTTCCAAAGCCGTTGCCGACAAAAACTGCCCCCGGGACCTTCTCTCGAAATAGGTTGCCGCTGTGCGGTAAGATCGCCGTGACACCAGTTCGGATGTTCTCTCCCCGGACGATAGTAGTTTGCCCAACGAGCACACCCGGCACGTCGGTAATTGCATTCTCTGGCCCGATGGGCAAAATGCCGATGGTGATGCCAAACTCGCGTGCCCGTGGGCGTTTGTCCTGAGCAATGACGTTCATATTCAGCGCGACAGCAAGGACGAGCGTGAGTGATGTGAGTAGTTGGAACATAAAACTTGCTAATTGCTTGCTGCAGGTGTCGGCAGCGGTTTGCGCGGCATACGTTCGTCGCGCATTGCAGTCTGATAGGCGATCGCGGCAACGATCACGGCGTTGATCTTCAGATCCTCTTCGATCACTGCTTCGAGCATATCCAAATTTGAGTGGTGTACTCGGGTGCTGTAATCGAGCGGGTCCTGAATGAACTGAAAGCCGGGAAGCCCGACGGCATCGAACGCCATATGATCAGATCCACCGGTGTTAAGCGTGGTGATCGTATTGGCGTTGAGATGAGCGAACGGCTCGAGGAATTGTCGGAATATGCTGCGGGTCGCTTCGTTCCCCTGAAGGTAAATGCCGCGGATCCGGCCGGCACCGTTGTCGAGATTATAATAAGCGGAGAGTTTCGCATGATCCGGCTTTAGCTGGATCGTCATCGGGTCACCATAATGCTTCTTGACATACCCGATCGAGCCGTAATAATCCTGCTCCTCACCGTCCCAGAGCGCAACACGGATGGTGCGGCGGGGTTTGACGCCGATCGCTTTGAGAATGCGGAGAGCTTCGACCATCACCATGCACGAAGCGGCGTTATCAGCGGCGCCGGTGCCGGAGTGCCACGAGTCAAAATGGCCTCCCAGCAGCACGACCTCATCCCGAAGACGCGGGTCGGACCCCCGTATCTCCCCAATTATGTTGGATCCCGTCCCATCCGGATCAGTCCGAACCTGAAGGCTGAGATCAAGCTTTACCGGGACCTTTCGCTCGATCAGCCGCTGCATGCGTGCGTATTGCTCGCGTGCGACGACGAACGTGGGCGGGTTAACATCAAGGTCGGGGAAGTACGAACCCGACACGCTCAATACACCATGGGGCCGACTGCTAGGTTGAATCAATGCAAGGACGCCTTCGTCCTTGAAAAACTTAGTGATCTCACGTCCACGTGCGAGTGCTGCAACCCAGTCGCGCTCTTCGTCTTGATAATTCGTTGTGCCGCCACCTGTAGGCGCATTCGTGGGGTCGGCCGCGGCCGCCATTTGTGCCAGCTCCTGTTCAGAATATCGCTTGAAAGGGTTACTGTCGCGAGATTGCGGCGTGTTGAAAGGAACCGTGCCGTTCATAACGATCCGGCCCTTCAACTTTCCGCGGTAATTCGCGAAATCAGCACTTGAACGGATCGTAACGTGTACCGGTTCGCCCGAGATCGTGCCGTTTATTGGCGGGGACCAGGCAAGCGGATGTGCGACAATCCGTTCGTATGTAGGCGCAGTCATTTCCACTGAGAAACGCTCGAGATTCCAGCCGATCCCCCATGTGCCCCATGGTTCCAGGGCGACGTTCTCAAGTCCCATCGCCTTCATCCGTTCAACGGTCCAAGCCTTTGCGTTCTTTAAATTGTGTGAATTGGTAAGGCGGTTACCGAAAACATCGACGAGGTAAGAGGTGTTCTCCCACACCTTCGAGTTGAGCATTCCCTCGTGCTTGATCTTCGCGAGAGTCGCGTCGTCGATGCGGCCTTGTGCGGAGGCGAGACTCGAGAACGGAATGACTAGCAGAAGAAACAGGACTGTATATTTCTTTAGTGTCGTTTGCATATATCGTCTAAACCTTCGCGTAGGTGAGGCCGGTTTGGCCCTGGTATTTGCCGCCGCGGTCGCTATATGAGACGGCGCAGTCTTCATCGGATTCGAAAAAGAGTATCTGCCCGATGCCTTCGTTTACATAAACGCGCAGCGGCAAATTGGCAAGATTCGCGATCTCTACGACAAGCCGACCGGTCCATCCGGCCTCAAGCGGGGTCGTGTTCACAAGCAGGCCTGCACGAGCGTAAGTGGATTTGCCTAGTGCGATGCCTGTTACGTTGCGGGGCATATTGAAAGTCTCGACGGTTACTCCCAATCCATAATGGTGTGGCGGCAGCAGGTAATATCGAGCTCCGTCATCCGAGGTATGCAGTTGCGGTTCGATCAGTGAAAATTGATCATCAAAGCGTTTAGGATCGATCTCTTTTGCATGAACCGATGAAAAGATGCGAAAGCCGTCGTCTGCCAAACGCATGTCATACCCGTAACTCGACGCCCCTGCCGAGATGATGCGAACGCCGTTCTGTTCGCGGACGAGTTCGGGGAGAAAGGGCGAGATCATGTTCTGCTGTTCGGCCATCTTGCGCAGCCAGATATCGGATTTGATGGTCATAAATGTGGTTCACGAAACAAGAAGAGGTGATAAGAAATTAACTTATCACCTCTCCATAGAAAATCCAATTTTGTTCGTCTAACCCGGACGGCCGCTCTCTTTGATCGTGAGTGTGCCGTCACCGACCGTGAACTTGAGGGGGATCACTCCCGTACCTGATTTCGCCACTATCGAGCGTTCGGTGAACTCCGCTTTCCGGACGCGGGGTTTGAATCCCGTGAACCCGTTCGCAATAGCACCAGTCCTCAGAATCGTCGCATCAAATTCTGCATTGAGCCCAGAGGGAAGCGTCACGTTCATATCGCCTTTCGCCATCTGGACATCGGCAAAACGCCCACGCCAACTGTGTGTCGGGATCGAAACATTCACTGTGCCGCTGCCGAATGTGGCGTTGATGCCGCCGCCAACTAACGCGATATCGGCTGTGGTTTCGAGGTAATCGATGTTCATGGTTCCCTCGACGCCTGAAATATTAAGATCACCCTTGCCGCCCGTGATCCGCAGGTCCGTGTACCGCGGGACCCGAACGACGTAATCGATCCGGGCGGGTGCCGTCAGCAGGTTCTTTGGAAACTTCTTGTCGACCTGCTTCAGATATTTCTTGTCGTGCGTGCCGACACTCATGATCCGTGTCTGACCGAGGCTTTCATCAAGTACAAATCCCGTCACCTTTGAGAGCAAAGCGATCTCGGCTTCCGTGTTTGCCGAAACCTCGATCTCGGCTTCGATCTCGATCTCGCGATTGTCCCAGCCTTCGATCCGGATCGAGCCTGAGGGGGCTCCGACTATCGTCAGAGTGCCGCCCACTCCAAAATCGAAGCGGTCATTTTTGTAAGTAGTGCGTTTGATGCCGGGTGCCGTCTGCGGAAAAACCGACATAGTGGCGATAGCGACGATTAATAAAAGCAGCAAATAATTTGATCTTTTCATGGTGTTTGCGGAGGGTCGAGAGAGGGCGAAGCTATTTCTATCTTACGAGTTGCGGACGCAGAAAGGCAAGAAATTAATTCTAGCGGGGGAGAAATGCGATGTTGCCGCGCTGGTTCGTCACGGTCAACGTGGAGGCTCCGTCACCAAACCGCCCGACTACGCGGCGGCCGTCACCTGTGTAATTCATATTGGAATTCGCGAACGAACCGAGCGAAATATTGCGTGTAGAAGGTGCCGTGGCAACCAGCCGAAACGATGAGGTGAAGGGAATTCGCAAGTTGATATTTCCGCGCATTGAAATGAAGCGGTAAGTCCCGCCCGGATTGATCTCGCCATCGAAGAAGATGTCGCCGATCCCGTTTTGGGCATGCACCGCACCCGCGGCTATGTTCGTGAGGGTGATGTCGCCTTCGCTCGTTATCTGAGCTCGCACCAATCCTCCACGCACATTGGAAACAATGAGGTTGCCGATGAGGGTCTCGATATCCACATTGCAGGCGAATGGGACCCGGATCAAGAAGTTCACGTCACCAATGTTATGACGGCCCTGATTGTCTTTGACGAGGTTGATGTAGATCGTGCCTTGAACATCCTTAGGCTCGATATTAGCGGCCGGAGTTTCCAGATATGCCGAAATGCTGATCTCATTTCGATCCCAACCCTCTACCGTGACTGTGCCGGCGCGGTTGGTCAGCTGGATGCGTACGTTGTTCCCGGCCGGAAAGCTTCGCGAATATCGCCGCTGAGCATCAGCATCCGGTACGGAAAGCGCAAAGAAAAAAACTACGCTCAACAAAAGCAGAATCGTAGTTTTCTTGCTGACCGCCACGCGGTTTCCGTTTTTCAAACGCGGATGCATCGTCAAAATTAAAGCTCGGAAAATTGCCGCAAAAGATTCATCTTCTCAGTTAATGCGGCATCGAGCATCTCGCCCGAAAGTTCGTCCTCAGGGTCTTTCTGAAGAATCGTCTGATATTCGCCCACCGCCTGATCGATCTCGTTGAGGTTACGGTCGAACGCTGACCGCATTTGCTCGTTCCACTGCGCCCGGCGCTGCTGAACACGTCTATCCCAATAATCGATCGCAGCCTTATGTTCCCTGATTCGCCGCTCACGTGCCTCGTTCGGCGAATCGACAAGGCCGACAGTGCTAAGGAGCTTTGTCGCTATCGTGACACGCGGTTCCGACTCACCGGCGAAGTCGTCCCCACCGGGTTCAAGATAGTTGCGTATGCCGACCACCGTAAGCAGCGAGCTTATCAATGCCACACCAAGTACCGTCGCGCCTACCTGCGAGAACGAAAAGCTAAAACCACGTGCGAACAGGCCACGCACGGGTTCGGGCTCGGGAGCCGGCTCATCCTTAACGATTTCTGACTCGATTATGTTGTTGATGCGGCACCATAAGGCCTGCGAGTTTGGTGTGAGTTCGGGAAGCGGTTGGTCAAAAAGCCCGTTATCGAGCAGCGCAAGAAAATCTTCGTGTAGCTTGTTACATGGTTCGCAGTCGTCTAAATGAGCCCGGACAGCGGCGGATGTTTGTTCATCCAGATCGTTGTCCAAAAACGGACTCAATGATTCCTGACAGCGAAGACAATTCATAAAGATTGAAACCGGCGAACGACGTGCTGAAAATTGAGGCTGACCGGCACCATTTTCAGTTCAAACTAATAGATTGTCGAGCCAACTGAAACGTTGCCCTAATCGAAAATTTTATGGGCCCCGCACCGCTTTTTGGGCGGAATACGAGATGCTCACGCTCAAACGTTTGTTTATTGATCTGTTGTCTTAGCAAGAAGGCCGCGCAGCTTTAGCCGGGCCTTGTGCAATTGCGATTTCGATGTGCCGACCGAGATGCCCAAGCGACGGGCGACCTCTTCGTGCTCATAACCTTCGACATCGTGAAGCAAGAACACGTTCTTATAACCTTTCGGCAGTTCCGCCACGGCGTTCTTCAGAGCGATGCGGTCAATCACCTGCATCTGGTTCGGATTGCCCGAACCGGCGACGGTCTGTTCCGGCACTTCGCCGTCGTCTGAAACTTTCTCGTTCTTGAAACTGCGCCGGCGAAAGTGCATAAGCACCTGGTTCACGGTCAAACGATGAAGCCAGGTCGAAAAAGCCGAATCCCCGCGAAAGCTGCCGATTTTACGGAACAGCTGAATAAAGACTTCTTGAGTAAGGTCTTCAGCCTCGGTCGGGCTCGATGTCATACGAAAGCAAAGAGAATAAGTGCGGCGATGATAGCGTTGGTATAGGAGTTCGAAAGCAGGTATGTTCCCCGTTTCTGCAAGTTTGCACAAATCAAGATCAGGTGTCTGTTCGTCGAAGGTCGCAAGCGGCTCAATGACCGCCTGGTGAGTGGGTCGCTCGATCGTGGCAGATACTTCCGCCTCAAAGGCGTAAGCCGAATCTGGTTCGATCGCTACGGAATTTGATTCCATAAAGGCTCCTGAGGAATGACCAAAACGCTGCAGTTAAAGAGGCTTGCCAACAATTAGCGAAAAATTTAGAAAGTTAAGCCACCGTTGGATGATGGAGTAAGAAATTTGGTTGCATCCCTAATCAACTATTCTCATCCCGGTTAAAATCAGCGTTTTCAGACTTTTATATTACGACGAAACGCCTCTCGGGACAAGTAATTTTCCGCGGGCGGTGACCATGTTTTTGAAATCGAGCCACCTGATGTAAAATTTTCCAGTCTCTTTTTTGCATCCTTACACAATATGCTTTTCCTTACCCAGTCGGCGGCGGTGTACGGCATCGACGCCCTTGTAGTAGATATCGAAGTCAACATGCGTCCCTCGACCAGCGAGCAGGACCAATCGCCTAACGTTACGATCGTGGGGTTGCCCGATACGGCGGTCCGCGAGTCGCGCGAACGGATACGGGCAGCCATTAACAATAGCGGATTCTTTTTCCCATTTCTTAAGACGACGGTCAACCTAGCCCCCGCCGATGTCCGCAAAGAGGGAGCGAGCTTTGACCTGCCCATAGCTCTCGGCATTCTCGGGGCCAATGCCGACCTCGGCAGCGCCGAAAATCTTGAGAACACGCTCAGTGTCGGTGAGTTATCACTTGACGGACGGGTCCGGCCTGTTCGCGGCGCTCTGTCGATCGCTTTGACCGCGAGAGATCAAGGAATAAAGAATCTGCTCGTGCCCGAAGAGAACGCGAAGGAAGCGGCTGTTGTTCGAGAGGTCGCCGTATATCCGATACGAAATCTCAAAGAAGCGGCCTCGCTCGCTCAGGAACTCCAGGCAGGGTCTGCCACGTCGGTCCCGCAGATGAAGCTCACCGAGGATGATCTGAGGATCAACGCCGAGAACTATCGTGCCGACTTTGCCGAAGTTCGCGGGCAAGCGACCGCCAAGCGTGCGCTAGAAGTCGCGAGTGCGGGCGGGCATAACATCCTTTTCATCGGCCCGCCCGGGTCGGGCAAGACGATGCTTGCGAAGCGTTTGCCTACGATCCTTCCGCCGCTGGAGTTCGAAGAAGCACTTGAGATCACAAAGATCCACTCGGTCGCAGGGCTTACGGGCAAGTCAGGGTTGATCGTGGACCGGCCGTTCAAATCTCCGCACCACACCGTTTCGCAAGCCGGGCTGATCGGCGGCGGATCGATCCCGAAACCCGGTGAGGTTTCTCTCGCCCATCTGGGGGTTCTTTTTCTTGATGAATTGCCCGAGTTTGACCGGAGCGTGCTCGAAGTATTGCGCCAGCCGATGGAAGACAAGCAAGTCACCATCTCGCGAGCTGCTTCGTCGTTAACCTTCCCGGCGAATTTCACCCTTGTAGCGTCGATGAACCCCTGCCCGTGTGGATATTTCGGGTCGACGCGGGAATGTAAGTGTTCGCCGATTCAGATCCAGCGTTATGTCGGAAAGATCTCGGGTCCGCTGATGGACCGCATCGACATTCATATCGACGTCCCGGCGGTAAAGTTCAACGAGCTTCGCGGCCGCGGCACGCCGCAGGGCGAATCCTCCGAAGTAATCCGCGAGCGCGTGAAAAACGCACGCGAGCGACAACTTTCGCGGCTCAATGGCGACGGGGTGTTCTCAAATTCGGCCATGTCACCGTTACAGATCCGCAAGCACTGTGCACTCGACACGGAAGGCGAGGCTCTGCTCGAAAAGGCGATGCAGCGTCAGGGGCTTTCGGCACGCGCGCATGACAGGATCTTGAAGGTTTCGCGGACCATCGCCGACCTTGCCGGCAGCGAGAACATAGATGCGACGCACATCAGTGAAGCGATCAATTATCGCTCGCTCGACCGTAACTATTGGACTTGAGAGGTGCTATCTGCAAAAATGAACGAAACGTTAACTAATTTAATCGGTTCGGGAATATAGATGACATCCGAAAACCTACTTGGCTTTGACGCCCTGCCGCAAACTATCCCCCACTATTGTCTTGAATCTTTCAGACGTTTTAGCAAGCCGGACGCTTTGTCTTACAAGATCGGCGAAGCATGGCATCGCCTGTCGGGCGGCGAAGCGATCGAAAAGATCCGCCGAATCGCTCTGGGGCTGGCGCGTGCCGGCGTAAAGGCAGGCGACCGCATTGCGATAATGTCAGAAAATCGCCCGGAATGGTCCCTGGTCGATCTCGCCATTCTTTCGCTTCGCGCCGTGAACGTTCCGATCTACACAACCCAAGCGGTCGATCAGGTCAGGTACATACTTGAAGATTCGCAAGCGAAGATGCTTTTCATCTCGGGCGAAAAGCTTTGGAAGCACGCGGAGAATGCCGTGCTAAGCAGCGAGAGACTGGAAAAGGTCGTGTTCTTTGAGGCTGACGGTATCCCGGACACCGAGCGGCGGGCGATCTCGCTACAGCAGCTAGAAATCTCGGGACAGGAAGACGGTGCGATCGACAATTACGACGAGTTGCTCGAACAGGTCAAAACCGAGGATCTTGCGACCATCATATATACGTCCGGTACTACCGGCGAGCCGAAGGGCGTGATGCTGACGCACAAGAATTTTGCGACGAACGTCGTAGCGGTCACAAAAAGCTTGCCGATTTACAATACGGATCGCTCGCTTGCGGTGCTTCCGCTTTCACATATTTTCGAACGCACAGTGTTTTACGTTTTGTGTGCGAACGGTGTCGCTATTCATTATTGTGCTGCGTTCGATCAGATCGCCTCGCATCTGCAGGAAGTTAAACCCACGATCATGACCGCGGTGCCGCGTTTGTTTGAGCAGGTCTATCACAAGATCGTAAAGAAAGGGAAAGCGGCAGGTGGATGGAAGACATCCCTGTTCGACTGGGCTCTTGAAGTGGGACAGCATTATTGGCACGCCAAGGATACGCACGCGTCTGTGTCGCCGGTTTTGGCGGCGAAGCACGCTATTGCGAGCAAACTCGTCTTTTCAAAGTGGCGTGCAGGCGTGGGCGGCCAACTGCGATTCTTTGTATCGGGCGGGGCCCCTCTATCTAAGAAATTGTCGTACGCATTTTGGGCGGCGGGAATTCCAATCCTGCAAGGGTATGGAATGACCGAGGCTTGCGTCACCTCCTCTAACAGGCCGGATGATAACAAGGTTGGCTCGATCGGTACACCGTTCGAGGGAGTCGAGATGAAGATAGACGAATCGAACGGCGAGATCCTTGTCCGCGGCCCAAATGTAATGAAAGGGTACCTGAACAAACCCGACGAAACCGCACGCGTCATCGACGCCGACGGCTACTACCACACCGGCGACATCGGGTATGTCGATGAGGACGGACACTTCTTCGTAACCGATCGGATCAAAGACCTGTTCAAACTTTCGAACGGTAAATATGTAGCGCCGCTGCAGGTCGAGAGTTTGCTCAAGCAGAGCCCTCTTGTCTCACAGCCGGTCGCGGTCGGATCAGGACGCAAACAGGTCGGCGCATTGATCGTGCCGGATTGGGATGCTCTAAAGGACGCGCTTGCCGAAGACGGCATTGTAGCCGAAGGCTCGCGCGAGGAACTCTGCGCGAATCCCCATGTCATAAAAAGGGTGCAGCGTGATGCGGTCGAGCTTACGCGCGAGATGAATGATCACGAACGGGTGAAGCGGGTTTATCTGCTGCCGAGGGAATTTTCAATAGATAAGGGTGAGATGACGCCGACATTGAAGATCAAGCGGAATGTGATCGACGAAAAATACGAAGAGGCTATCGATCAGATCTGCGGGAGCTAATTACCGTCTTCTGACGCCCGGTCGATCTCTTTCTTAATTTTGTCCAGCGAACGCAGGTCGCGCTTTCCACCGATCAGCGCTTCCGCCAACTCAAACAGCGGTGCGGGGATCTCCGCAGCTTCTACCCTCTCTCCGACGTCATCAGTTGTCTGGGGATACCGCTCGTAGAATGCGACTTCTGCGACGCAAAATTCACATGCGGTCAGATGGCGGCGGATGTCTGCTGAATCGCCTACCGCAATATCGCCGGCCTGGAATGCCACCAGCGTCTGCGAAGTCGGGCAATCACTACTCTTACTGAAATTTGTCATTTAGCTTAAACTATATGGGCGTATTATAGCTCTTTGTCGGCGAAAACCGATGCGCACTTCTACAGCCAGGGGCCGTCAAAATTCTCCGCTCTATGTTCACAGTAAACCCGTAATGACGAGGTTCTTCCAAAACATCGGGCAAAATGAACGAAAAACATGCAAAAAGAATGTAAAAACTTGTTGCTAGACCCGATTTAATCTGTTAGTATCATAACTGCAGTCAAGAGTGGCAGACACTCGCTGCCAGCCAGTAGGCGGTGCAAAGCTCAGGCACCGTTCCCGAAAAACCACAATAGAACCAACCTCCAAAGGATTCGTGATCGGTATTCGCGGCTGAATTCTCCAAATTACACTTTGGGTCTCTCAATAAGGCGGGCCGTGCTTCGTTTCGCCTCACATCCCAGCAAGCAGCAATGCTTTCTTCTCATATGAACTCTACAAAAAAGAAAGAGCGAATTCCCCGCAATGCCCAGGGAAAACAGATCAAGGTCGGCAAATGGAATGACATTCTGAAAATTTCAGACGTCAACCAGATCTGGCTGGAGCTTCATCGTATCGTTTCCTCACATCCGCTCGTCCGGGCATCAAAGCGAGCCGGTTTTCTCGTCGAAGAGGGCAAGTACAACGCGTATACAGATCTCACACAGGAATTATTCGTAGCATTACTTAGCAAGGATCGTTTTCAGCATTATGTCGACACCGGTATGACCGATGCCGAAGTTGAGATCGAGATCAGCCAGATCGAGCTGACAAACATGCTGACGGCAGAGCTGCGAAAGCGGTACCCGGAATCATACAGGCTGGCCCGCCGCATCTCGACGCTGGTTCAAACCAGCAAGACCTTCAAAAGATTTGATAACGTCGGTAACCCCGAAGCACACCGCCGGCTCGCCGACCGCCTTTACGGCCTATCCAGCTGGAACCCCGAAAAGATGCGCCGAGACGTTCAGGAAATGGACGAGCGCGTTAAGGTGGTGTCGTTTCACAGCCGCGATACCCGGATGGTCGGTTGCACAGGCGACGCGCAGATCGTTATTAGCAACGTAGAACTTGAGAAGCTTATCATCAGGGTGCTCAAGGCGATCGACTCGCCTGTGGACGTGCGGTCGCTACGAGGATTCGTGATGTCGCGACTCCCGATAATGGACATACACCTTGTGCCGGTCGGCGGTTCAGGCGAGAGCGAAGACGACGACCGGATGCCGTTCGAGATCGCAGATACGCGAGAGACCCCCGAAGAGGACCTATTCCGTATTGAGGGTGAGATCGAGGCCGCTGGATTCGTCGACGGGTTCCTCGAAAGCCTTAATAAGTCAGTCCGTGGAAAGGAAAAACAATACGAGAGGATGATCAATGTGCTGTGGCACTGTTATCTGATCTCCGATAGCGGAACCCAGCTTGAAGTCGCAGATATGCTCGGCGTTTCGGACTCGCTGATATCTGATTATCGAAAAAGGATCGAGGCAAATCTTCAGCAGCTTTCGTTCGACGGGGTCAACGAGGCGCGTCAGTTTGAGAAAGCGTTAAAGCGTAAGGTGAAAGAAATGATCGACGTTGAACGACCAGCAGCGGTCGCTTAATGATCGGCGGCGTGGATCCGGGCCATTGCGTCTGCGAATCGAGGGTCGTCCCGAAGCGGGTCCAGACTATGATCCCGGTCGAAGTGCGGTTTATTTTCGTTGCCTAGCTTGATCGCTTTGTTCAGCCACTTAAAGGCGAGGTCTTTGTCTCCCAATATCGAGTACGTCGAAGCTACCCAGTACGCCATGTCGTGGTCTGCACGCGAAATGTCGAGGGCGGCGTCGGTTAGCTGTGCAAGTGCCTCGTCGCGCCGACCCGCACCCGCTAGATAGACGGCATACAGCGGCCGAATACCGTCCATTTCGGGATGCTCGGCAATGATCTGGGACATCAGCTCGATCGCGGCTTCGGCATTGCCGCCGTAGTAATAGACGCCGGACCGGAATATCTTTAGCATCGGGTGATTCGGCTCCGCCTTTTCACCTTGTTCGATCTCCTTGATCGCCCGATCATATTCCTGCTTATAGATAAATATCCGTGCACGGTTGTACGCCGACACAGCACGAGCGGCGGGGTCGAGGCGCGAAAGTTTTTCAAAGGCTTTCAGGGATTCCTCATATTCCCCGTCGAGGCGGTGGATCATTCCTTTTACGAAATAGATCGGGGCTTCGTTAGGAAATTGTTTCTGCAGCAATTCGATCTCTGATCGCGATTTTTTCTTTTCGCCCCGCGCCATATAGATCATGGCCATCAGCACGCGTGCCTCAACGACATTCGGGTCGGATTGGAACGCTTTCGCAAACGCGGTCTCGGCGAGGGTGTAATCATCCGGGCCGCCAATGCCTTTCAGCACGCGGTTGGCATAGCAGGCACCGAGCCCACTATGCGCGTGCGCAAATTGCGGATCGAGTTCGACTGCACGCTTGAAGTTCGTGATTGCAGCCTCGCAATCTTCGGCGGAAAGTGTTCGAAAGATAAATCGTCCAAAATGATCGCGTCCGCGCAGATATTCTTCCCACGCTTCGTGATTCTCTGTTTGTCGACGCCCGAGCTTTTCCTGTTCGTTGTCGGAGAGTTCAAGTCTGAGTCCTTCGAGGATCCGTTGAGCAATGCCGTCCTGCAATGTCAAAATGTCCCCGCCCTCAGCATCGATGCGGTCGCTCCAGAGGATCTCACCCGTCAAAACGTCCAAAAGCTGCGCGGTAACACGGAGCTTGTCGCCGCCCCTTAGAAATCCCGCAGACAGGACGGCATGAACACGAAGTTCGCGCCCGGCTTCGCGCGGGTCAATGTCACGGCCTTGATATTTTGCAATCACCGAACTAGGCCGTACGATGAGCGAGCGGATCTGCGCCAGCTCCGTAATGACTGCGTCAGCAAGTGCGAACTCATAGAAGTTTGAGTTATCATCCTGCCCCAAATTCTTGAATGGCAGGATCGCGACCGTCTTCTTTTCAGTTCCTGTTGAGGTGTTCGTCAGGCTCAATTCGGGAATAAATGATGGCGGATTGGAACCGGTCGTCCCAGTCCGGGAACTGTCGACTGACAGACCCGTGAACCAGCTGAGAGCGCGCTTGAAAACACCGCTGTCAACGTGGCTGGGTGCGTACGTGCCGTCCGACGCCGGAACGCCTCCAGATGCCTCTTGCAGCATAACTTTCAGATCGTCGCGCAGCTGAGAGATCTTTTGATATCGATCTTTCGGGTTTTTCGCGAGAGCTTTGTCGACGATCAGCTGCAGCCGCGGAGGCAGGGGCTCGCGACGCATCTCTGCTAGCGGTTTTGGCGTGCCGTATAGAACCTGGTGACGAACGTCGATCACGGTCTTACCCTGAAACGCCCAGATACCGGTAAGCATTTCGTAGAGCAGCACCCCGGTCGAAAATATATCCGAACGCGCATCAGCTCGCTCGCCCTTTGCCTGTTCGGGTGCCGCATAGGTCGCGGTGCCGTACGGTATTCCGAGTTCCGTTATCTCCGTTCGGTCAAGGCCGCGAGCCTCATCGGCGTGTTCGTCCTCCATCAACTTAGCGAGCCCGAAATCGAGGATCTTCGCCTGACCCGTTTCCGACACCATGATATTCCCGGCCTTGATGTCGCGGTGAATTATGTTTTTCGAGTGAGCGTACGCCAACGCGTCGGTGACCTGGATGCCGATCGAAAGGGCACTTTTCAATTCAAGCGGTCGCCCGGCAACTAATTGGCGAACGTTCTTGCCGTCGATGTACTGCATCGCGATGTAATACACATCGTTGGCCTGGTGAAAGTCATAAATCGTGCAGATGTTCGGATGGTCGAGTTGCGAGCAAAGCTGCGCTTCGCGTTCGAAGCGTTTGAAGTTGGCGGTTTTCTGAGTCAGCTCAGGGGGCAGCACCTTGATCACTACCGGGCGGTTGAGCTTCGTATCAAGAGCTTTGTAAACCGTTCCCTGTCCGCCGGAGCCGATCTTCGCCTCGATTTTGTATTGGTTTATCTGGGATCCAATCATACCGCTCGTGGTTCCGGCATCGCGAGAAAGCCGAAAGCACGCCGAGGATCAAACTGCCAAGACGATAGTCTATGCGCGGAAATGAAAAATCCAAAATGCAAAGCCGGCAAACTGCCGGCTATCGAGGTTGAATCGTTCAGCCACGTGGCGGGTTGCCCCATCCCGAACCCACATATACCCCATTTTCGACGATGGCAGGAACTGTGAGGTCGCCATCGGTAAAGGCAAGCATTTCGCTCTGACGCATGAGATCGTTCTGCGCGTCATATTCTACAAAGTCGATGCCCGATCGGTTGTAATGGTCCCGAGCCTGTTGGCAATACGGGCAGTCCGGCTTCACATACATTACTATTGACATTGTTTGACCCTCCCAGTTTCGTTAAGATAGTCTATCGAAGTTCCCGACAACTTCCAAGCACCTCCCTCCGACGCATGACCGAACCGCACCCGGAAATTTTTGAGCCCTACGAACGACTGATCGATATCGAGATCGACGGTGAAATCCACTGCGTTCCGGAGAATAATTCGCTCTTAAGATGCTTTCAGTTCCTCAATATGGAAAAGATCTCACATGCCGACCTTTGCTGGAACGGCGAATGTGTCAACTGTGAGGTCTGGATCGAGAACGGGGTCAAGGCGAGGATGGCGATGGCGTGCCGAACGAAGGCGGCACCCGGTATAAGAATTGTTCGGGTCGCGGATGAGATAAACCCGATGACTCCCGAATGATGTCAATATTTTGGAACCCGCGGGTCTACCTCATTCGACCACGCAGTTATCCCGCCTTTGAGATTTCTAAGCTTGCCGGCATAGCCCGCACTCTTTAAAGCTTCGATAGCCCTAGCACTCCGGCCGCCCATCTTACATTGAATGATCGCTTCGCGGTTTTCATCGAGTTCCGACATTCTCGACATTATTTCCCCGAGCGGAATTAACTTGGCTCCTTCTATACGTGCGAAGGAAAACTCATCGGGCTGACGAACGTCTATTAGTTGAATATCCTCGCCTTGATCTAGCAAGGCCTTGAGCTCATTTGCCGAAATTTCCTCTACCATTTTGAATCCCTCCCGAGTATCCTTCGAATTAAATCATAATTATACAGCTTTTTCCCCGAAGCGTGGTGCTCCCTCTTTTGCGAAAAAACTACAAGTCTTTAATTTACAAAATTTTACATAAGCAACCTTAACTGTGCGAACCTCGTATAATAGAATTGTCATCTTACAGCTGAATTGTATGTTCAATAATCTTTCGTTTGGATTCCGCACTCTTGCGGGCTTTATTATTTTATCCGCAGTTGCGTTTGGGGCGGCGTGCTCAAGCTCGAGTTCGGCCGGCACAAATACGGGCGCTTTGGTACAAGATGATCAGTCCCCCGTAGCGATCACTGTGAGCCAGGCCGAAAGTCGCCCGGTCCCGGATTTTATTCAGGCGACGGGGAGTATGGTGGCGGATGAATCATCGAACATCGCACCGAAGATCGCCGGGAAAGTCGCTAATGTAAATGTGAATGTGGGCGAGTTCGTAACGCAGGGCGCGGTCATTGCTCGCATCGATGATAGGGACGCTCGGCTCGAACTTGCCTCCGCCCAGGCGGCGGTGAAACAGGCGACGGCTGCAGTCCGACAGGCTGAGGCTCGCCTCGGACTGGGAGTCGGCGGGTCGTTTGACGCGTCAGGGGTACCCGAAGTGCGGGCTGCGAATGCTAACTATCAGCAGGCTCAAGCTGAACTTCGCCAGGCCGAGGCTAACGAGCAGCGTTACAGGCTTCTGGTCGAATCGGGCGATGTGGCGTTAATCGCATATGAGCAGTTTCGGCTTACGCGGGATACGGCGCGGGCCCGCGTCGCAAATGCGAAAGAGCAGCTCGACGGCCAGGTAAATCTAGCTCGCCAGAACAATCAAGCGATACGAGCGGCGGAGGCGAACGTAGAAGCCGCGCGTGCTCAGATAAGTATTGCCGAACAAGCGATCGTTGACACGGTTATCAGGGCCCCGTTCTCGGGGTTCATCAGCGAGAGGCACGTTGCAGTCGGTGAGTTCGTTTCGACGGCAACCTTTATCGCTACGCTGTTGCGGACTAACCCCATAAAGATCCAGATACAGATAGCAGAGGCTGATGTTCCGAATGTGATGATCGGCCGCAGCGTCTCAATCGCGGTCGAGGCTTATCCTGACCGCAGGTTCGCCGGCGTCGTTACTGCTGTGAACCCGGCGGTGGACCCGACCTCGCGGTCAGCGGTCGTTGAGGCATCGATCGAAAACAGTGATAATGCCCTTCGCACGGGCATGTTTGCCTCTGCCAGAATCAGCAAGGAGGGCGGTTCCAACGGGGTGTTCGTGCCGAAGACCGCAGTTTACAATCATCAGGCGACGCAGTCATTCCGCGGCTTTGTTATAGAAGAGGGCGTTGCGAAGCTCAGGGTCCTCCAACTCGGGCCCGAAGAAGGTGACAGTATTCAGATCCTGAACGGGATCACTGTAGATGAGATAGTCGCGATCAGTAATCTTGAGTTGCTGTACGAAGGCGCGAGGGTCGTTTACTAACAACAAAAGGGTAGTCGATTATGCAATGGTTAGCTGAGATCTGTGTGCATCGTCCGGTGTTTGCAACCGTCATCGTACTGTTTTTTACGGTAGTTGGCGGGTTTAGCTTCTTCACGTTGGGTGTTGACAGATTTCCGAAGATCGACCTGCCTACGATCTCTGTGCGCACCAGCAACCCCGGCGCGGCCCCCGAGGAGATCGAGAACGAGATCACTGACGTCGTTGAAGGGGCACTGAACACCGTGCCGGGCGTCGAGGAAATGCGTTCAAGCTCGTCGCGTGGAAGCTCGAATGTTACGCTCACGTTCAACCTCGAAAAAGATCCGGACGTCGCCTTTCAAGAGATCCAGCAAAAGCTCAGCACGATCGTCAACCGTTTACCTGATTCCGCAGATCCGCCAGTTGCTCAAAAATCAGACCCCGATTCCCAACCTGTACTCCAATACGTAATAAGCGCCCCGCGCGGCGTTATGGAGCTGACTGATGCCGTTGAGACGATGATCGTTGAGCGGCTGGAATCTGCCGACGGTGTCGCCGAGGTCTTCATGTGGGGGGCCCGTCAGCCTCGGGTTCAGATAAGCATTAATCCGGACCGCTTGCGTGCATTCGACCTGTCGGTTACGGACGTCACGAATGCGGTAAGAGCACAGAACCAGGAATTGCCGGGCGGAAACCTTGTCGAAGGGCGGCGAACATTCGGCGTTCGCACGATGAGCAAGCTAAGGGACGTTGGCGAGTTCAATGACATCGTCATAGCTACGCGCAACGGGTTCCCAATCAAGGTGAGCGATGTCGGACGGGCCGAGCTCATAGGTGCTGAACCTTCATCGGCGGCGACTCTGGACGGTGTTCAGTCCGTGTCGGTCGGAGTTCGCAAACAGGCCGGTGCAAATACGATCGCGGTCATCAATAACGTCAAGGGCAGAATGGCCGAGATCGTGCCTAATCTGCCGGATGACATGCGTGTGGCCGTCATCCGTGACCAGTCAGAGTTTATCGAAAACTCGCTGCACGCGATCCAGGAACATCTGATCCTTGGCGGCCTTTTTGCTGCGATCATCGTATTTTTCTTCCTGTGGAATTTCCGTTCAACCTTTATCGCAGCTCTTGCGATACCGATCTCGATCATCGCCGCGTTCGCCGCCATCGCGGCGTTCGGCTATTCGCTGAATCAGATGACGATGCTTGCGCTCACGCTAATGGTGGGCATCGTGATCGACGACGCGATCGTCGTCCTCGAGAATATCTATCGCTTTGTCGAAGAAAAGGGAATGGACCCGTTTCAAGCGGCAATCGAAGGAACGCGTGATATTGGACTTGCCGTTCTTGCAACCACGCTTTCGCTGTTGGCGGTATTCATTCCCGTCGGGTTCATGACCGGTATCGTCGGACGATTTATGTCGTCGTTCGGACTAACCGCGGCTGCAGCGATCTCGGTTTCGCTAATCGTTTCGTTCACGCTTACGCCGATGCTCGCGTCACGCTGGATCAAGCGACCCAAACACGGGGATGGTCTCGCGGATACGTCGGTCGGCGTTGATGAAATTACCGATGACGGTACCGAACGGCGTACGGCTCCAAAGCAGTCGTCGCACGATTCGAAGGACGGTTGGCTCTATCGTAGGATCGACTCTAGCTACACTTTCATGCTGAAACTCGCGATGCGTTTCAGATGGGCGGTGGTATTGATCTGCATCATCACGGTCGCCTCGATCGTGCCGCTTTACAATTTCGTCGGCATGGCGTTCCTGCCGGATGAGGACGAGTCGCTGTTCCAAGTCAACCTTCGCGGACCGCAGGGCACTTCTCTCTCTGCAACACAATCGATACTAGAGCGCATCGGCCGCGACATCCGTGCAGAAGTCCCCGGTGTACGCAACACTCTGGTTCTGGCCGGTTTTGGCCGGGGTTCGGGGCCGAATAACGGATTCATCAACGTGTCGCTCGTGCCTGTCTCCGAGCGGGAGTTTTCGCAGTCAGACCTCATTAATCAAACGCGCCAGATCGCCCGCAAGTACGCGTCAAAAGAATATTCGGTAACCGTTTCGGCGTCATCATCGATCGCAGGCAGCATCGGCCTCGGCCGCGGCGGCTCGGGAGTGGGAATGTATATCGCGGGGCCCGACATGCAAAGGCTCAACGAATACGCCGACGCCGTGGTAGAGCGGATGAAGCAGAATGAGCTCTTCCGCGACCCCGATAACTCGGTTGAGGTCGGCACGCCCGAGTTGCGCGTTGTGATAGACCGAACCCGTGCGGCTGACCTCGGTGTCCGGTCCGGTGACGTCGCACAGGCTCTTAACATCCTCGCTGCGGGGCAAATCGTCTCGACGTATAGCGAAGGGTCGAAACAGTATGACGTGGTTGTACGGGCTGACGAGCAGTTCCGCCGTGATCGAAACAATTTCAGATATTTCACTGTCGGATCCAGCGCGGGGGGGACGGTCGCTCTTGACCGTGTTGTGCGAATCGACGAGGGCCTCGCGCCGTCATCCATTAGTCGGTTGAACCGCCAGCGGCAGGTAACGGTTTCTGCCGGTTTGCCGCCGAACGCATCCGAGGCTGACGCGTTGCGTGTTCTCCAGGGCTATGTTGCAGAACTAAATATGCCGGCCGAGTACACGACCGGCGTAACGGGACAATCGAAAGAGCTTGAGCGAGCATACGACTCCTTTATGTACGCGTTCCTTCTTTCGTTCGTGTTTATGTACCTGGTGCTTGCCGCTCAGTTCGAATCGTTCATTCACCCGATCACCATTTTGCTGACGCTTCCGTTGGCTGTTCCTTTTGCGTTGTTGTCGACGGCCATGGCCGGACAAACACTAAATATATTTTCGGCGCTCGGGATATTACTGTTATTTGGGATCGTGAAGAAAAACGCGATCCTGCAGATCGATCACACGAACAATCTGCGCGCAAAAGGGATGAACCGCTATGACGCGATCATTCAGGCAAATCGCGACCGGTTGCGGCCGATCTTGATGACGACCCTTGCCCTTGTCGCGGGTATGATCCCGCTTACGCTCGGTTCTGGTGCAGGTGCAGCGACAAATCGTTCGATCGGTATTCTGGTTGTCGGCGGACAGTCGCTTTGTTTGCTGCTCACGCTCTTGGCAGTCCCTGTGTTCTATTCGTTGTTCGATGACGCAGGCGAGTCGCAAATAATGCGACGTATCGGCGGTACGCTCCAGCCGATCAGAGATCGCATCTTCCGGCCCGTTCTCGAAAGTGTCGGCGGTGTTTTCAAGCGTTCGAGGACCGAGGATAGCCGCCGTGGGCCGGAGCCCGGCGACGGTACTGCTAGTGAGGTGGCGGGAAATTAGTCCGATGAGTTTTTCAATAAAGATCGCGTGCGTCGCCCGCCCGCTGCTTCGAAGTGTCTGCGTTATAACGCTGCTGAGTTTTTGGCTCGCGGCTGCGGCTCTTGCTCAGGACCCAGTAGTCACTGCGCCGGTGCCGGCTGCGACGCCGCCCGTTGTGGTGCCTGCGCCAAGTCCGGCGGCATCGCCCGGGGTTTCAGAAGTGCCGGGTATGCCTGCCGCGCAACTGCCGGCTGACCCTCCGCCGATCGCACCGAACTTCGAAGCACCCGTTCGCCCGCTGCCAGACACAAGCCGTATCGGGGTAAATTCCGCCGACCAGTTGGCGCTTTCACTCGACGCTGCTGTCGAGATGGCCCTTCAAAATAACAACGATATCGACACCTCGCGCAACGATGTTCAGATCTCCGAATTCGACCTACGAGCGGCCCGCGGCGTTTACGATCCGCTGATAAACTCAGAGAATTACTACGAGCGGTTGACGATACCTACAGCATCGGCGATCGGCGGTGCGGTCAACGGTGCGGTGACACAGACGCGTTATTTCTCGTCATCACAGGTCGGCGGATTTTCTCCTTGGATGGGCGGTAGCTACGCTGCCCGCTTCGATTCGTCCCGAACCACGACAAGCAACACAAACTCGTTCCTAAACCCGCAGTTTCCGACAGCCTTGAGCTTTAGCTATGTTCAACCATTGTTGAGGAATCGTTCGATCGACAACAATCGTCGGACCATCGAGATCGCACGGCGTACGCTCAGCTTGACCGATGCCCAGTTTCGTCAACGTGCGATAGAGGTAATCGCACTTGTTGAGCAGGCATATTGGAACTTAGCGTTTGCCCTCCGAAACTTGCAGGTGCAGATCGATGCTGTTCGCCAGGCGCGTACGCAGCTCGAAAGCAACCAGAGGCTGGTCGCACAAGGAGTTCTTGCTCCGATAGACGTCGTTGCAGCAAATGCCCAGATCACGACATTCGAACAAAGCGTCTATTCGGCTCAGGAAGAGGTCACAAGGGCAGAGAATACGCTTAAGACTCTGATCTTGCCCGATCGTGCGAGTGAGGTTTGGGCTCGGGCCATCACTCCCGTTTCGCCCGTTGTTCTAGATGCTCCGCGGATCGGTCTAGAGGTTGCGATGGAAGACGCTCTGCAGAATCGGCCGGAGATCGCACAGCTCCAAGCCAGCTCAGAGATCAATCAGATCGATCAGGAATATTTCAGAAACCAGACCAAGCCGCAGATCGATCTAGTCGGTAATTACACCTCACAGGGTCTTGCAGGCACCGAGACCCCTGCGGCGATCAACCCGGCCACCGGACTTAGCCGGGTTCCGCCAAATCTCGTCGGGGGATACGGGTCGTCGATCGGCAACCTCTTCGCGCAAGATTATCCGACCTACCGCATCGGTGTGACCATCAGCCTCCCGTGGGGAAACACGACGGCGAAGGCAAATCTCGGACGATCGCTTGTGACCGAAAATCGCATTAACAACGTGCGTGCGCAGACTGAACAGGTGATCGAGGCAGAGGTTAGAAATGCATTGCAGGCGCTGCGTTCAGCCGAAGCCCGCCTTGCATCCGCACTGGCGGCACGAACGGCGGCGGAACAGCTCGCAGAGAGCGAAGACCGGCAGTTCCGGTCCGGAACCACAACGTTCTATCTCGTATTGCAGCGGCAAACAGAGTTGCTAGCGGCACGCGGGCGCGAACTTCAGGCTCAGACAGATCTGAACAAGGCGATCTCCGAGCTTCAGCGTGCTACCGGTACGACGCTTTCGGCGAATAACGTCACAGTTTCCGACGGGCGCGGGACGATCATTACCGACCGCGGCCGTCAGCTCGCGGTTCGTTCTCGCTTTTTTGTTCGTGAACCGAAGTAAATCAAAGCTTGTAACCGCCGCGTGTAAGCATCGTCTCAAAACCAGCTTTGTCGACGGCCTTTATATAGGCATCTTTCGGCTCCACCAGTCCTTTTTCCACCAAACTGAAAAGCGCATCGTTGAGCATGACCATGCCAACGTTCTTTCCTGTCTGCATAGCGGACGGGATCTGAAACGTCTTTCCCTCACGGATCAGGTTGCTGATCGCGGGGGTTACGACCAGTATCTCAAGTGCTGCGACCCGCCCGCCGCCGATCTTCGGCAGTAGCGTCTGAGCGATAACGCCCTTGAGCGATTCCGAAAGCATAACTCGGATCTGCTGCTGGCGATCGGGAGGGAACTGATCGATGATGCGGTCGACGGTTGATGCCGCCGTTGTCGTATGAAGTGTGCCGAAAACCAGATGGCCCGTCTCAGCAGTTTCGATCGCGATCGAGATGGTCTCAAGGTCTCGCATCTCGCCAACCAGTAAAATATCAGGATCTTCGCGGAGTGCCGCCCGCAAAGCGTCTTTGAATGAATCGGTATGATTGTGGACCTCTCGCTGGTTTATCAGGCATTTCTGATTTTCATGCACAAACTCGATCGGGTCTTCGATAGTGATAATATGGTCTTCGCGCGACTTGTTGATCGAATCGATCATTGCGCAAAGCGTGGTTGACTTACCCGAACCGGTAGGTCCGGTCACTACAACGAGCCCCTTTGAAAGCGAGCACAGATCCATGATCGCCTTTGAAAGCCCAAGCTTCTCGGCCGTTAGAATCTCAGAAGGAATGATGCGGAAGACAGCTCCCATCCCTTTCCTGTCGCGAAACACATTACATCGAAACCGTGCCAGCCCTGCTATCTCGTAAGCAAAATCAGTGTCGTTACGGCTATTGAACTCGTCCCGGTTCTTCTCCGGCATGATCGACATCAGCAACTCACGCATTATCGCCTCGTCGATCACTCCCTCGTCGCATTCAAGCGCACAGATCTTGCCGTCTTTGCGGACAAGCGGCGGCATCGATACGGACAAATGCAGGTCGGAAGCACCCGCTTCCGCCATCTGCTTGAAGAGCTTCTCCATCCGATCTTGCATCACGGTGTTGACCCGTCGGCGGTCGTATTTTCGCCGGTCGATCAGCGGCGTCGCGTCAACGGTCAGATCTTCGCCGTCTTCGTTCGCGACAGCGGGTCTGGCTGAGGCGCTAGGCGGAACATATTCTTCAGCGGGGGGAATGAAGCCCTCGGGCAGTTTTGACAGCGCATCGGCCATCGCACCCGGCATGACATACCCCGCCTGCGGTACGCCGGCCATCGCCGGTTCCTGCAGCGATTCGACCACCGGCAAGGGTGTACTCACTTCCTGTTCAAGGGACTCGATCGCCGATGCGGGTTCCTGATTCAACACAGAATGATGCTCGATCTCAAGTTTTTGATGTGCGTCAGACCCCGCTTCAACCGATTCGCGCAGTGAATCCGGCCGGACGACTACGTAAAAACCGGCAGGCGTTTTCTTCACCTGAAACGAAAAGCTGCCCAAGTTATGCGGATGAACAAACTCGACCTCGTTTGAGTCCGGCAGTCTCATTTTGATCTCGTTAGGTATCAAGGGAAAGACGAGCATGCTAATCTGCGTGCCCTGGATAGGGGCATCGTCTACGTCGACCGGTGCACCGCCGCTCATTATGTACGGGTTCTTGTTAGGTTCCAGATGCAGCTCATTGCCCGAGGCGGACACAAGTGATTGAAGATATTGATTGAGTTTTTCCATGTCAGTGGTGGTCAGGTCCAGAATTGATGGGAAAAAGAGGAAACCGCCGGGCGGCGGTAGAACAAGAGAAGTTTACCACGATTAAACGTGGTTTGTCACTACTTTTTGTGTTACGGATGGGTTATATAGTAAGAGCTTCCTGGTATTCGCCCCAAACTGACCGAAGCGTATTGCTGATCTCACCCACTGTGACGTCGTTCTCGACGCACTCTAGAATTAGGGGAAGCAGATTCTGTGACCCGGTAGCAGCTTCCTTCAAACGCTGGATCGCCGAATCTGCCTTCGCACCGTCGCGACGCTCGCGCACAGTGCGTACGCGTTCCACTTGCTGCTGCTCTATCTTTGGGTCGATCGTTAATGTTGGGATGGGATCAGTATCGTCCGTACGAAATTCGTTAACGCCTACGATGATCGTGTCCTTTGTTTCCACCGCACGCTGATGGCGGTATGCTGCTTCCTGTATCTCGCGCTGCACATACCCGGTCTCGATCGCCCGAAGCATCCCGCCCATCTCGTCGATCTTGCTGATGTATTCGCTTGCAAGCGTCTCGAGCCGAGTTGTCATTTCCTCGATCGCGTAGCTGCCGGCAAAGGGGTCGACCGTGTCGGCAACTCCCGATTCGTGTGCGATCACTTGCTGTGTGCGAAGCGCTATACGTGCCGCGCGTTCCGTCGGCAGCGACAGGGCTTCGTCCATAGCATTCGTATGAAGGCTCTGGGTGCCGCCGAGGACGGCTGCCAGCGCCTGGATCGTCGTTCGGACAACGTTCACCTCGGGCTGCTGAGCGGTAAGCGTCGAACCCGCCGACTGCGTATGAAAGCGCAGCATCATCGAACGCGGGTCTTTCGCGCCAAAGCGGTCCTTCATTACCCGCGCCCACAGCCTGCGGGCAGCGCGGAACTTAGCGACCTCTTCGAGCAAATTGTTGTGCGAATTGAAAAAGAATGAAAGCCGCGGGCCGAACTGGTCCACATCCAACCCTTTGCTCACGGCAGCTTCGACGTAACAGATAGCATCGGCGAGCGTGAATGCCAGTTCCTGCGCGGCCGTCGAACCCGCTTCGCGTATGTGGTAGCCGGAGATCGAGATCGTGTTCCACTGCGGCACCTCGGCTGCGCAGTAGGCGAACGTATCCGTGATCAGCCGCAGCGACGGTTCGGGGGGATATATGTACGTGCCCCGGGCGATATACTCTTTTAGGATGTCGTTTTGGATCGTGCCCGTGACTTTATCAAACGCGACGCCCTGCTTTCGTGCCACTGCGAGATACAGGCAGAGCAGCGTCGACGCCGTTGCGTTGATCGTCATTGACGTCGAAACCTGATCTAGCGGAATGCCGTCGAGTAGCGTCAGCATGTCATCTAGGCTATCGATCGCGACGCCGACCCGGCCCACCTCGCCCGCCGCTAAGGGATCATCAGAGTCCAGGCCGATCTGAGTGGGAAGGTCGAAAGCAACGCTAAGGCCGGTGGTTCCTTGCGAAAGAAGATACTTATACCGCTCATTCGATTCGCGTGCGGTCGCAAAGCCCGCGTACTGCCGCATCGTCCAAAACCGGCCCCGGTACATACTTTTGCGAACCCCGCGCGTGTAGGGAAATTCGCCCGGAGCGCCGATGTGTGCCGCGTGCTCAATGTTCGAAATGTGGTCTGGGTTAAAATCGTTCGGAAGTTCGATTCCTGACGAGGTCTCAAACCGATCGCGTCGCTCTTTCGCCATATTCGGTTCAGAATACCATAGCGCGACTGGATTTTTGACTTCGCAGCCTGCGTCAAGTAGCATCGTGAATACCGATGAAACTTGGCGAAGATGCAAAGGCGGCCGCGCGTGAACTCGGCGAAGCCATCACTAACGCGATCAGTGCTGACGGTGTCGTCGCCGACTCGATCGAATCGCTGCGTGAACTTGGCTTCGAGCCGTATCTAACCGTCAAGCTCGAGATAAATGAAGCGTCGGCCGACGCCGAGGAGGCTGATATTGAATCCGCCGAGATTGAGTTCACTCGTGACGATATCCGGACTCTCGAACGAATGCGGATCCGGGCCGAATAGTCTCTTTCTTCAACCTTTCCTTGAACTACTACAATTATTTCACCGAGATCGAGGACACGTTCATCCGAAGGCGCGGGAAGCATCTGCTGCTTAGCCCGCTGGACTGGGCGATGATCGAGGGCTGGCAGGACCGTGGGATTCCGCTGCATATTGTCCTACGTGGGATTGAGTCGGTGTTCGATGCATTCGATAAAAACCCCGGGCCGCGAACGATCAAGGGCCTGCTTTACTGCCGCGAAGAGGTCGAGGCGCAGTTTCTGGAATGGTCGGCAGCACAGGTCGGCAAAAGCGACGCCGCGGCGGTTCCGACGGTACCCAATGACCTCATATCAACCGACGACATTCGCGAGCACATAACGCGCGCTATCTCGACTCTGAAAGACGCGAAGGGCGCAGCACTTCGTGAAGATCTCGATCGTGCGGCCGATCGCCTCACCGAACTGAACAAGCACCTCACGGCCGATCTTGAAGCTACCGACAAGTCGCTTTGTGATATCGAAAACTTTCTTGATCAGGCGTTGCTCGCAAAGACCGAGAAGACGCACCTTAAGAGGCTCGAAAAAGAGGTGGCCGGCCAACTGCGACCACATAAAGCGGATATGAAGCCGGAGGCATACGAGCAAACATTCCGGCTGATGCTGCTCAAGAGTCTTCGCGAAGACGTCGGCGTTCCGCGCCTTGGTTTGTTTTATATGTAGCCGGCTTTTTGCACTCCGAGAGGGTTGTGGTAAACATTTAGCACCCTATTAACTACGGAGGACAAAAGCGCATGAACAAACTTAGGATACGGAAGATGGGAATCTTGTCGGTCGCCAAGATCTATGCAGTAATGTTTTTTGCAATGAGCCTGCTGATTTCGATCCCCTATGGCTTGGTGATAATTGGCTTTTCGCTGATGGGAGCGGCAAGCGGCGGCGGCGAAGCGGCATTGATGCTCGGGGGCGGCGGTGTCGTCGCGGGCATCGCGATCATGGTCGGCATCCCGATAATGTACGCAATATTCGGATTTATCGGCGGGGTGATCGGGGCCTTGGTTTACAACGTCTTCGCCGGACTGGTCGGCGGCGTTGAGATCTACGTAGAGAATATTCCTTGAGCGAAACTTATCAGTTCGGACAAGAGTTAACAGTGACGATCGCCAAGATCGTGCCGCGGGGTTTGGGCATCGCTTTTGTCGACGGGCTCACGATCTTTGTCCCGCTTGCGGCCGCGGGCGATGTTGTCGCCGTTCGTTTGACCGAGATAAAAGGCCGCACGGCGTTTGCTGAGATCGTCGACATCGTTATACCCTCATCGGACCGCGTGGAACCCCCGTGCGAGTTTTACGGTGTGTGCGGCGGGTGCAATTTTCAGCACCTCAATTATCAGGCGCAGCTTGATGCAAAGGTGGCGATGATCCGCGACTGCATCGAGCGGATCGGAAAGGTTGAACTGACAACAGAGATCAAAATGATCCCAAGTCGGGAGCCTTTTGGCTATCGGCTCCGAGCGCAGTGGCACGCCGACCCCGCGATGAATGCGATCGGCTATTTCCGCGCCGGGTCGCGCGAACTGGTCGACGTTAGCCGTTGTCGAGTGCTGGCCGACCCGCTCCAGGCGGCAATGGATGGCATCCGCGCGGGACTCACTGATGCAGACGCCTCGCAGACGATGCAGATCGACGCCTCGGTCGGGACCGATGGCACGGCTTCGATCTTTATGGAAGGAATGACCGGAAACGCGGAGCCGATCACGATTGACGCTGCGGGAGAGATCTTCGAATTTTCGGCTGAAACGTTCTTTCAAGGGAATCGATACCTCCTCGACACGCTGATCGAGACGGCCCTCGGCGATCATCGCGGCGGCAGGGCGTGGGATCTTTACTCGGGTGTCGGGTTTTTCTCGCTTCCGCTGGCTCGGCGGTTTGAGCGCGTGGTCGCGGTAGAGGAATATGCACCCGCCGTTAAATTCGCAAAACGCAACGCTCATCACGCCGGGCTCGCCAACATCGAGTTTGAAGAGCGTTCTGTTCGAACTTATCTGCGGGAGGTCTCGGCCGCACCCGGAGGCATCGACCTCGTCCTGCTCGATCCGCCGCGATCGGGTACCGAAAAAGACACGATGGAGAACCTCATCCGCCTCAAGCCTGCTCACGTCGCGTACGTCGCATGCGAACCCTCGGTGCTTGCCCGCGACCTAAAGCGTTTCGACGCCGCCGGCTATCGCATCGATTCCGTTACCGCGATCGATCTGTTTCCGCAAACGCACCACGTAGAAACCGTCGTCCAGCTCACCGCCCCTGCTTAGGGCTTCAATCGCACCGCCGTTCCGTAAGCAAGTATTTCCGACGCATTGGACATGATCGAACTCGTCGTGAATCGGAGGTTCACCACCGCGTCGGCGTCCATTTCGAGCGCGGCGGTTACCATCCGTGCGATAGCTTTCTGTCGAGCTTCGGTGAACATTTCGGTGTAACCCGAGATCTCGCCGCCGACGATCGTCTTCAGCGAAGCAAAGATGTCTTTGCCGATGTGTTTGGTCTGCACGATGTTTCCCGTGACGATGCCGAGTATCTCGTCTATTTCACGGCCGGGGATGGTTTCTGTATTGGTGTAGATGATGTTTTTTCGCATAGCTTTATTGTAGTTCAACGAACCGCGACGCGGGAGTGTTCCCTCCGCTGCGAAGTTGTCTAAGACCGGCATCTAAATTAGACTTTCTTTATGGCAAAAAAGAAATCTGAAGGCGACGGGGAAACCACCGCGGTCACCAATGGGCTATTCGTTCGATGCCGCTATTGCGGGCAAAAGAATACGGTCAAGGCCGAATATAAGAACAACTCGGCCAACTGCGGCAAGTGTAAGCTGCCGCTTTCCAACGAACCGCACAAGAAGTTTGCGGACCTGAGAAAACACGAATACATCCACCCCGCAGACAGCAAGGCCCTCGCGGCGTTGAAAGCGATCCCGGGTATCGATACCGCACTGAAAAAGCTACTGACTGTGACCGGTGAATCGGCCATCCGCGTAACTTTCATGGCGAGCGCGGTCAAGGTCACGCCGAAGCAGTGCCCCGACCTTTACGCGAAGCTTCAGATCGTCTGCACCACGCTCGGTGTGGCGATGCCGGACCTTTTCATCCAGCAGAATCCGGTCGTAAACGCTTTCACCGGAGGTGTCGAACACCCGATCATCGTCCTGCATTCGTCGCTCATTGAGCGGCTGAACGAGGAAGAAACGCTCGCCGTGCTCGCCCACGAGGTCGGCCATATTCACGCGGAGCACGTACTTTATCTCACTGCCGCCCAACTGATACTGGCGGTTGCCACCATCCCGCTCGCGTCTCTTCCTGTTGCGGTTATTTTTAAGGAAATATTGACGGCGACCATGCGCGGGGCGCTTTTGGCCTGGATGCGTCGAGCTGAGCTTTCGTGCGATCGCGCGGCGCTGCTCGTCGTTCAGGACCCGCATGTCGTCGGCCGTACGATGATGAAGCTCGCCGGCGGAACCTTCGCCTCCAAGATCAATTACGACCTTTTCCTTGAGCAGGCGCGCGAATTCCAGAAGAATTACGACGAGAACAAGCTCGACAAGTTCTGGGCCGACATCATCAACGCCGGCCTCTCGCACCCTTTCCCCATCTGGCGTGTCTCCGAGATCCTAAAATGGGTAGAAAGCGGCGAATACGAAAAGGTTCTGGCAAATAACTAGCTATTTTCGACCGCCGGAAGCTCAGCCGAGCCTCTCGGCGAGGTTGCCGAGCCTCTCGTCAAGGTTGCCGAGCCGTCCGGCAGGGTCGCCGAGCCGCTCGTCATGGTTGCCGAGCCTCCCGTCAGGGTTGCCGAGCCTCCCGTCAGGGTTGCTGGAGGTCCCGGCAACGTCGCCGGACCGCAGATCAGGGCGCCGAAGCTCGGGGCAGAGTCGCCGAGCCGTCCGGCAACCCCGATATTCATCGACTTTGGGTGAATTTTACGACGAACTCGCCAGATATGCTCATTATTTTCACAACTGTTGCAGACCCTGCCGAGGCCGAGACCTTGGCTGACCGCCTTGTGAGTGAAAAACTTGCGGCGTGCGTGCAGATCCTGCCACCGATGACGTCAGTTTACTTTTGGGAAGGTGAGGTGCAGAAGGATCAGGAGCACCTGCTGATGATAAAGACGCTAAGCGAGAAATTCGGCGAGGTCGAGGCCTTCCTCAACAAGGAACACACCTACGACGTGCCTGAGATCGTGGCATTAAAGCCCGAAAGCGTCTCGGCCGATTACAGCAGCTGGCTCACCGGCTACATAAATGGCTAGACGATCGGCGCGACATTGTCCGTTCCGCACGTTTTAACAATAAAATCAGCGGCGTCCTGGGGCGAATCGGTCAGGTGGATCAGGTTCAGGTCCTCAGGGCTGATGTTGTGTTCGTTCAACATCGTCGTCGTCAGCCACTGCAGCATCCCCTGCCAATATTGCGAACCGAACAGCACGACCGGGAAGTTGCGAATCTTCCGCGTCTGAATCAGCGTCAGAGCCTCAAACAGTTCGTCCATCGTGCCGTAACCGCCGGGAAAGATGATGTAGGCGTTGCTGAATTTGATGAACATCGTCTTGCGGACGAAGAAGTATTTGAATGACAGCGACTTTGTTTGATACGGATTGCCGGATTGTTCGAACGGCAGCTCGATGTTGCACCCGACCGAAACGCCGCCCGCCTCGAACGCTCCGCGGTTGGCGGCTTCCATTATGCCGGGACCGCCGCCGGTGATGATCTCGAAACCTAGCTCGGCAAGCAGCTTAGCGGTTTCGCGCGCGGCGATGTACATCTCATCGTCCTCGCGCGTCCGCGCAGAGCCAAACACCGAAACGCCGCGCGTGATGGTCGCAAGCGTGTCAAAGCCGTCCACGATCTCGCTCATGATTCGAAATACGCGCCACGAATCGGACGTCTTGTAATCATCCTGCGGCTCCGGCGAACGAAGCAGCACCTCATCGTCCGTCAGTTTCCAGTAACTCGGCAGATTTTGCCGCTGCTTCGCCTCAGCAACAGTCTCCGGCTCCGCCGGTTTACCCTTGTCCTTAGGTTTTCGCGGTGTATTAGCGTCAGTTTCAGCCATATTACAAGTCTCGGAAGTCAGGAAAGTCTAGAAAGTCTCGGAAGTCTTAGTAGAGGGAGTTGTCGTTCTTAGAAGCGACTCTCAGATCCCCATGATGTTGTAGCCGCAGTCTACGTAGATCGTTTCGCCGGTGATGCCGCTGGCGAGATCACTGACCAGGAAGAGAGCGGTGTTGCCGACCTCGGACGCCTGAACGTTGCGTTTCAGCGGCGATTTGTCGGCTACGTAGCCGAGCAGCGAACTCATGTTCTTTACGCCGCGGGCGGACAGCGTGTTGATCGGGCCGGCGCTGATCGCATTTACGCGGATATTCTGCTTGCCGAGATCGGCCGCAAGATAACGCGTCGACGCTTCCAAGGCGGACTTGGCGACCCCCATGACGTTGTAGTTCGGCACGACCTTTTCGGCACCGTAATAGGTCATAGTCACGATCGAACCGCCCTCGCTCATCAGCGGCGAGGCGGCAAGAGCGACTTGCGTTAGCGAATACGCCGAGATTTCAAGCGCTGTGCGAAACGCGTCACGCGTCGTTGTTACAAACTCACCCTCCAGCGCTTCACGCGGAGCAAACGCGATCGAATGCACGAGGAAATCGAGCCGACCGTATTTAACTTCTACCGCCTTGAACGCGGCGTCGACCTCCGCCTGGTTCGTGACATCACAAGGGACGACAAGCGAATCATTCAATTCCCCCGCGAGCTTTTCGACATTTTCCTGCAGCCGTTCGCCCTGAAAAGTGAATGCCTGGCGGGCCCCGTGCTCGGCACACGCCGCGGCGCACGCCCACGCGATCGACCGCTTGTTCGCGACGCCAAAGATCATTCCAACTTTGTTTTCCAGCATCTTCATATTTCTAGTTTTCTTCTGTGATAAAGCTCGCCTGCAGCTTGGCAAAATCGAGCATTCTTATTTCAACATCAACCGGCGTCGAGTGAAAGCGTTTGGTCCGAAGGCTGTCAGTGAGTATCTTAACCTCTTCCTCTGCGAGCTGCGTAATGACGATCATCATCAGCACTACCCGGATCGACTGGCTGCGCTGCTTGGCGAAGTGCTTGACGAGTGCGATCTTCCGCATCATCGCGTCCAGCCTTTCCTGCCGTATATCGGGCGTGACGACAAACGCGACTTCGCCGCAAACTAGATCGCGCCCACGGAAAAATACAGCATCAAACGGCACGCCGCCGATGCCCGTGTGCCGATGGATCGAGACGTTCTCTTCTTGTTGAATTTGTCGGAGGGCGAGGTCCTCGGCAACGATGAACGCGGTCTGAAGGTCGGCGATTTGTTCGGCGGGGGCCTCGAGAAGACGTGCAAGCTCGCGAACCTCGATGTTCAAATTCTCGCACTGCACCTCAGGTTCGGTTGTTTCGAGCGGAATCGCGGTCCGCTCGCGAAACGCATCTGCGGCGTTGATTTTGCGACGAGTACCGATCGCACCCGCGGCGCCTATCAAGGCAGTCAGCAACGCCAAAACCGCCGTCGGCCACGAACGTTGATATGCGGCCACGACAAAGATGGCGAACGCCATCAGCGCGGCGACGAAAACGACATGTTCCGCTCGCACGGACGAACGCTGCGGGGCGATCTGGAGTGTTGGATTTGCTGTCTCGTCGGCCATTCGCGTCAGGCGGCAGTCGCCCGCTCGAACGGGATCTCATCGAAGTGGGTCATTCGCTTGAAATCGGCAAAGCGACTGTTGATCTCAGGGTAGTCGAGGGCATCGACCCGCTCCGTCCCAAATTTCTCGACATTGAACGACGCCATGACCGAACCATAGATCATCGCCCGGCGCAGCGTCTCGTCTGAGATGTCGTTCTGCGCGGCTAAATACCCCATAAAACCGCCCGCAAAAGTATCACCAGCTCCGGTCGGGTCGAAAACGCTCTCAAGCGGATAGGCCGGGCAAAAGAAGTATGAATCGTTCGTGAAAAGCGTTGCGCCGTATTCGCCGCGTTTGATCACCAGCGCCCGCAGGCCGTAGTCCATGATCTTACGTGCCGCTTTGTGAATATTGGGTTCGTCCGCAAGCATCCGGGCCTCGGCATCGTTGATGATCACGCAATCGACGACCTTGATCGTGTCGATCACGGCCTCTTTCATCGACGAGATCCAGAAATTCATCGTGTCCATTGCGACAAATTTCGCATCGGGACATTGTTCGCGGACGCCTTTCTGCAGTGAGGGCAAGATGTTTGCGAGAAACAGGTGTTCAGAACTCTTTGCATTCTGGGACAAGGTCGGGTTGAAGGTTTCGAACACGTTCAGCTGCGTATCCAGCGTGTGGGCGGTGTTCATGTCGTAATCGTAACGGCCGCTCCAAAAGAACGTTTTGCCGTCCGGTACGATCTCGACGTCATCGGTATTGATATTATGACGCTCGAAGACCGCCCACTCGTCGGTACCAAAATCGCCGCCGACGATTCCAACCGCGTTCACATCAGTGAAAAAGCTTGCCGACAAACCAAAGTGCGTCGCCGCACCACCCAAAACCTTATCGCGCTTACCAAAAGGCGTTTCAAGCGCATCAAAGGCGACAGAACCAACTACTGTTAATGACATTGAACTGAATCTCCGAAAAGTGGTGTAAACAGAAAAAGTCTATTCTACACGGCAGATGGCGATTTTGCGATTAGGAAAGGAGGGGCGCTCACTGAGGGTCGAGTTCTTTGAGGATTCGCTCCACTTCCGAACGGTATTTCGTCTCGGGATATTTTTCTAGAAGTGTCGCGAGATAGGCCTGAGCCTCCTCGCGGAGTTTTGCAGGTTCGTAGCGTTCCCGTTCCCGTTCCTGCTTGAGGTCGACCTTTTGTCGGCCTTCATTCTTGGACAAATAGTAGCTGCTCATGCCGGCAAGGTAAATGAACTCTTCCATCCGCGAAAAATCCGGATAAGCCGCGTACGTTTCCTCAAATCGAAGCAGCACCTGCTTATACGCACGTTTCGGTTTGAATGCCTGCCAGGCCACGTCGAGATTGTGAAGCGCGTCCGTCTCCAGAATCGGATCACGTTCGATCGCCGGCTCGATGTTCCGCTGAGCGAGGGTGGGGACACTGAAGATCAAGATCGCGAAGGCTAATGAAAGTAGTGTGCGCTTCATAGTCATGTATGATGCCGGAACCCTACAGAACGTTTATCCGGCATTAACTAACGGTACTTCCCGATGATCGCCTCAAGTTTCTTCGCTGTTTCCGCGGGCCAGTGGTCCGGGGCGGTGAAGATCGCGTTCTTGATAGCGTCGCGATATTGATTGGGCGTTTCCTTAGCCGCAACCCGCTTCACGGCGTCTTTCAAGATCAGCTGAGCGTTCCGGACGTTCTTGTTCAAGTACGCCACGACCATATCGATCGTGACATCATCGTGACCCTCGTACCAGCAGTCATAATCCGTGACGAGGGCAAGCGTGGCATATGCGATCTCAGCTTCGCGAGCGAGTTTTGCCTCTTGCAGATTGGTCATGCCGATGATGTCCATTCCCCATTGGCGATACACCATCGATTCGGCCTTTGTGGAAAACGCCGGCCCCTCCATGCACAAATAGGTGCCTCCCCGATGCGTTTTCACCCCGACCTCGGTACACGATGCCTCGAGAATATCGCCCAATTCGTCGCAAACCGGATGGGCGAAGGTGACGTGGCCGACTATGCCTTCGCCGAAAAACGTCGATTCCTGGGCTCGGGCACGCGTTCGGTCAAAGAACTGATCGGGTATGACCATATCCGTCGGCGCGTACTGCTCCTGTAGCGAGCCGACAGCCGAAACCGAAAGGATGTATTCCACACCCAACAACTTCATCGCGTAGATGTTCGCTTTGTAAGGCACCTCGGTTGGCGTGAACTTATGCCCGCGAGCATGTCTCGGCAAAAACGCCACGGTCACCCCATCAAGTTCCCCGATAATGAACGCATCAGACGGACTACCAAACGGCGTCTCAACCACCTGCTCCCGAACATTCGCCAACTCCGGCATCTGATAAAGACCACTGCCGCCGATTATTCCGATATTAATGTTTTCCATTTTCAAGTGCGGGAGATTTCCGCATTCTACCGTTAACTACTTTTTCGCGCAGTCGATCTCGTCCACAAATGCCTTAAGTCCGCCGTTATTTCGCAAAGTTACGAGACCGTCTAGACCTGTGTGTTTCGTTTTCGGTTTGACCTTGATCATCGATTCGTAAGCGCGGAGGGTGCTTTCTAGACCGGCGAGTTGAGCAGCGTTCTCGTTTGTTACCGCGGGATTCTGCAGTTTAAATGCCGCCATTCCTACAATGTACTGCCCGAGTAGTTCGCTCGAGTTCTTGTTCTTCTTATCCATGATCGCCTCGGTGAGTTTGCCGCCGCACAACACCACGGAGACGTCCTTGGTCTCTATCACATATGAAACTGCCAGGGCACGCATGCCTTTAGCCTGCTTCTCGAACGGCGATTCCTCTAGGAACTTTGCTGTGCTAATTAAGGTGTAACGGTCGATAGCCTGTCACCGCTTGCCTCACCCGCCGCAAAAGCCCAAACAAACAGAATGGTAAAGAAGGCGCAAAAATAATTATGTTTCATCAAATCCTCATTTTTTATTTGTATCTGGGTCGTCCGGGATGCCTGTTGAACATCTTCTCAACAGTGCTGTGGTAGATTTTCGCTCAAATTTCAATATATGACAACGTCGGAATATGACAGCGGGCTTATACGATCGTTCCCGACGATTCCTAATCCCCGGCGCCCGACGGATCTGTGTCAATCATTTATCGAGGATCACTCCCCTCTCGCCACCCTGGACGCCGACCGCGAAGCTATCAGCCGAATATGAATTGTAATTCAAATGACTGCAGCGATTGCGGATCTCACCTTCCTGAATGATCGAGCCTCCACGGCCGTCATAGAAACAAAGCGATTGACCCAGCGGATCGTCGGCATAAAGTGTAACAAGACCTCCGGTGGGGGTGGGCGAACGCGAGGCGGCCCCACCGTCCGCACCCTGCTGCGCGTATGCAGCTCCGGTGAACGCCAAAACCGCGATCCAACCAAGAATTTGCATTTTCATTTTGCACCAGCCTCCCAATCCGAAAGACGTTTTATTTCCCTAAAGAAATTTTACCTGATTTTTAATGATTCGGTAGAAGTTTGTGCATCAGCCTATAAACGTCGCTGGCTCCGCAACAAACCCTCGATCCGAGATCGTGATGCGGCAGATCGGCATCTCCGGGTCGTGGTAGAACAAACATGCCCAGTTCTTCTCGGCTGCTAGCGGAAGAATGTGCTTTTTGAACGCGAGCGTTTCGGTCGGGTAAAGATCGTAGCCCATGATCCAGGGCAGCGGCACGTGATGGCTTGTCGGGATCAGGTCAGCAAAACCGTAGAGCGTTTGACCGCCTCGGTCCAGCCTCCAAGTCTGCATGGTTTCGGAATGGCCGCGGATGGTCTGCAGCTTCAATCCGGGAAGATGCTCATACTCATCGGGCACGGGCTCAAGCTGCCCTGACGCCATCATGGGGCGCCAGTTGTCAGACAGGTAGCTGGCACGGTCACGTTCGTGTGGATTTTCCGCATGGTCGAGTTCGCTTTGAGAGACGAGGTACCGGGCGTTAGGAAACTGGGGCACCGCATGGGAACCACCGGGCTCACTGGGCGAGCTCTTTTGATCTTCCGTCGTCGCGGCCATCACAGTGTTGCCACCCGCATGATCAAAATGGAGGTGCGTGTTGATGACGATCGTGATATCTTCCGCTCGAGAGCCGGTCGTGGCGTAGAGGCTGTCTGCAAACGGACGTTCGCGCGTAATGGCGTACATCTTCGTTTCTTTGTCCGACCACTTTTCGCCGATCCCGGTCTCGATCAGTACCTTATCCTTTCCGGTGTCAATGAACACGCAGTTCATCTGCTGTCGAATGCGATTCAACTCATCGGGCGGGCAAACGCGTTCCCAAAGAACACGAGGGACGACTCCGAACATCGCCCCTCCGTCCAATCTGAATTCCGTGTCGGGGATAACCTCGACACGGTAATCTCCCACGTTCATTAGTTATTCGCAGGTGCTGGCGGCGGCGGAGCCCCGGCGTCACCGCTGTGGTCATGACCGTCGTCGTCGGTATGGAGATCCATCGGCCCCTGCTGCTTCTTCAACATTTCCTGGATATCTTCGTCCGAAACGGTCGGCACATTGAAATCTTCGGGAACCTGGATGTTGTTTCTCGCAACAACGTCGTCGATGAACTGCTTCTCTTTCTCCGTTTCAAGCTTCTGGCGAATGAAGCGTTTTACCGGCATTTCGCGGCCCATCGGATCTTCAGGATCCTTATAGCCCGTCGAGATCAGAATGTGCCTGACGTCATACGACATCGCCGGATCACCCGTAGGGCCTTCCGTTTCGCCCTTTCGCTCGAGTTTGATTATGTGGTAGCCGAAATCGCTTTCGACCAGCCCTTCGGCAACCTGGCCCGGTTCCAACGCCATTGCGGCATCTTCAAACGGTTTCACCATTTGCCCGACAGCAACATTCTCATAGAGGCCGCCCTGCAGAGCACCTTCTTCGCCGCCCTTGTTACCCGGATCTTCCGAAAATTCGTTGGCTAGGGCAGCGAAATCCTCGCCGCCTTTCGCACGAGCGAGTATGGCTTCAGCCTGCTGCTTCTTCTCCGCGTTCTGATACTGCGGATTGTCTGCAATATATTTATCGACTTCTTCGTCGGTTACCTTAGTCTGTTCAACTGCCTTTTCTGAGAAAAGACGAGCCAGGAACTGTGCCTTCTGCAGCTTTACCTGAAGGTTGACCTTGTCCTGAAACTCTTGCGAAAGCTCACCCGCATCAGCCTTCTGTTGATACTCGTCCGCGTAGATCTGAACTTTTGCGTAAAAATCACGAGCCTGCTGCCGTTCTTCTTCTGATATCTCGCGATCCTTCATCTGCGGATTAGAAGCTTTCAGCAACTCAACCTTCGTGTTTAGAAAACGCTCGAATCCAAGGTTCGCGTCCTGCTTTCCAAGCCCCACCGTATCCTTTACACGTTGGAAGAATCCCGGGGCTGGCTGTTCGCCCTCACCCCAGAATGCTTTTACTTGATCTTCTGTGATGAAGCCGAACGGCGGCATCGGACCCTTATCAGCATTGATCTCGCGGTCGTAATTTACCGCAATGACCTCAGCTTCGATATTCGCAAGCTCTTGGCGATTCGGCTGAGCGTTGGCCAGACCGGTTCGCTGAGCCTCACTCGCAAATGCAAGCAGCTGTTTCAGGTCTTCAAGTTGCTTCTGCTTTAGCTCGGGCGTCTCAGCCAACCGCTTCAGTGCAAGCGGGTTGATCTTAGCCGCATCCGCTAGCAAAAGCTCGATCTCTTGTTGGGAAATGCTGCTGAAATCACCTCTTTTTGCACCGACGTTACTCTTCCAAAATACGAGTCCGGCGCCAATTGCCAGCACCACCACCAACAAAATCAGGCCCTTTGTTATATTGCTCAAATCTGTTTCCTCTCTTTATCTAACTCTTAATAAACCAAACCGACATCATAGCAAAACCGTAAGTAAACGACTAGGATGCGCGAGCTTCTCAGGTGGTTTGCACTAATTCAAGGAGAACGCCGCCGGCCGCAGCGGGGTGCACAAATGCAACCAGACAACCCTCAGCGCCGATGCGCGGTTCTTCATCGATCAAGGGCATACCCTTTGCTTTAAGCTTCTGGAGGGCCGCGTGGATGTCGTCAACTTCCACAGCTATGTGATGGATACCCCCGCCGCGTTTCTCGAGGAATTTTGAGATCGGCGAATCGTCGGACGTCGGCTCCAGCAATTCAATGCGACTTTCGCCTACGGGCAGCATTGCGACACGGACCTTTTGATCTTCGACAACCTCGGTGTGAACGTTCTCCAGGCCAAGAGCGTCTTCCCAAAATTTCAGCGCCTCGTCAATACCATTCGTCGCGATGCCTAAATGGTTTATCTTCATATGTCAGTTCTTTTCCGGCATCAAACGCTCAACTGCCGAATACGGATCGAGCCTTTTTTCAGCGATCGCAAGCGCCAGCTCGTCGAGCTTGTCGCCTGTTCCGTTCGCTTGCAAAGCTTCCGACAAAAGCCGTTCCTGCAGCATTTCAAGCAGCCGCCATTTCGCTATGGCATGCTTACGGACGATGCTCTTGTCTGCTCCGGAACGATTAAATTCAACATATTTTTCGATGGCTGCTGCCAGATCATCGATGCCCCTGCTTTCGGTTGCAATTGTCTTCACGATCGGCGGGTCCCACATATCCGGCCGATGGGCCAATGTGAGCAACGACTCCAACTCCTTTTGCGTCCGAATGACCCCTTCGCGATCGGCTTTGTTGATAACAAAAACGTCGCCGATCTCCATGATCCCGGCCTTGATCGCTTGTATATCGTCGCCCATCCCGGGAACCAGCACCACAACCGAAACGTCAGCGGTTTTTACGATCTCAACTTCGTCTTGCCCCACGCCAACGGTTTCGACGATCACTTTTTCGTAACCCGCGGCGTCCAGAACCGCGACTGCGTCAACCGTCGCACGGGATAACCCACCCAAATTTCCGCGGGTCGCCATTGAACGGATAAAGATGTTCTTGTCGAGACCGAGCGTAGCCATCCGAATGCGGTCACCAAGGATCGCACCGCCCGAAAATGGGCTTGAGGGATCAACACAGACGATGCCCACCCTTTCGCCTTTGTCTTTGTAATAGAAAGCGAGTTTATCGACCAGCGAAGATTTTCCGGCACCTGGGGCACCGGTGATGCCTATCACCGTGGCCCTCCCGGTTTTGGGGAACAGAGCTTTCATCAAGCCTGCGGCGCGGGCGGGATCATTTTCGACCATCGTAATCGCCCGAGCGACAGACCGGATGTTCCCTGTAAGCACGCCCTCATGTAGTTCAATATCGTTCATGGCCAAGCAAAAAGGGATTTTCTCACGTCTATCGGCAAATGCAAAAAAAGAGCGGGCACATTCGCCCGCTCCGATATTCAGTGGTTGTGGATGCTACATCTGCCCTTCGTCAGCCGACGGCCCATAGATCGAGGGGACCGCGATGTCGTTCAGCCGCATGTAAACCGATAGCTGGCCACGATGATGGACGATGTGGTTCACAACAAACGACCGCATCACCGCTGCCTTTGGCATTGTGAAGTACGCCGTTTCACCGTTTCGTAGTGTCCAATTCTCATAGAACACATCGTCCGGCGTATTTCTAAGCGTTTCCAATGCTTCTGCGACCGTTTTGTCAAAGAACTCCACGAGTTCCTCGGTCGATGACGGTTCCAACGGCTTGTACTCCATCTTTTCGAAGTCGAGTTCGGGATGCTGAAGTGTTGCAGGCGTCCAGCCGAACATTTCTGCAACGTGGACGGCCAAACGGCCAAAGGTCATGGATTTGTCATGCGGCTTCCAGTCGAATTTCTCGGGCGGGATGCGTTCGAGGCATTTCCGGGCGACGGCCGCCTCTTGTTCCATTTCTGCAAGCAATATAGATCCGAGCGTGGCCGGGCCCGATGCGGTACTTGTACTCATATGATTGATCTCCTTGGTGAAAATTTAGGAGGGAAATATATCACGACCGTTGCAGCCGTGCAACATGAAACAGAAATAATTTCACGGAGACTCAGCCTTTCAACAATTGCTTGGCGATCACAAGACGCTGGATCTCGCTGGTCCCTTCGCCGATAGTACAAAGTTTTGAGTCGCGCCAATATTTTTCCGCGGGATAATCTTTGGTATAACCGTACCCGCCGTGTATCTGAACTGATTCTTCTGCAACGCGAACGGCTACCTCAGAGGCATAGAGCTTGGCCATCGCGGACTGCTGCGTGACAGGACGCCCGGCGTCCTTCGACGCGGCAGCCTGCAAGGTGAGCAGGCGTGCACACTCTATCTGTGTAGCCATATCTGCAAGCTTGAACTGGATCGCTTGAAACGCGCTTATCGGTTTACCAAACTGCTGCCGTTCGTTGGCGTAACTGATCGCTGCCTCATAGGCTCCCTGCGCGATCCCCACGGAAAGGGCAGCGATCGAAATGCGTCCGCCATCCAAGATCTGCATTGCCTGAACAAACCCCTCGCCCTCTTCGCCCAGCAGGTTCTCACGAGGAACAAGGCAGTCCTCGAAAACGACGGACGCTGTTTCGGAGGCACGCATTCCAAGCTTGTTTTCCTTCTTGTCCGAACGAAAGCCGTCCATCGACTTGTCGAAGATGAATGCCGAGATCCCTCGATTTCCTTTCTCTTTATCCGTCACCGCCACAGCAACGAGCGTCTCGCAAGCGATGGCGTGCGTGATGAAGTTCTTAGAGCCATTTACGGTCCAACCACCCTCTTTCGGGACAGCGGTTGTTCGCGTCCCGGACGCATCCGAACCCGCCTGCGACTCAGTCAAACCCCATGCACCGAACGACTCGCCTTGTGCTAAGGGCACGAGATATTTCTGCTTCTGCTCCTCACTGCCGAAGGTGAAGATATGATTCGAGCACAACGAGTTATGGGCTGCGACGGATAGGCCGACCGAGCCGCACACGCGGCCGAGTTCCTCGATGATAGTCGCGTATTCGACATAACCCATTCCGGCGCCGCCATACCCTTCCGGAAACAGCACGCCCATCAAGCCGAGTTCCGCGAGTTTTGGCCGCAATTCGATAGGGAAGTGCTGAGCTTCGTCCCACTCCATGACATGAGGCCGGATCTCGCTCTCGGCGAATTCGCGGATGCTGTATTTGATCTGCTTTTGTTCTTCGTTGAGTTCAAAATTCATGAGGTTATAATTAAGTATTATGGTGACATAACACGCGTTTTCGAGCAAGCGATGGCCGGTTCCTCTATTCGCACATCGTTTTGGGAACCGATAACATCCTATACAGATGAATAATTCGCCGCTTTTAGTGGAGTCGGATGCAGAGACTGCTGAACTGCTTCGTCAGTCGAAAACGCTTGCGATCTTGGGGATCAAGCCGGAGACGCACAGCTTTCAGCCGGCGTTCTACGTGTCGGATTATATGCAGCGGGTCGGCTACGATGTTGTGCCGGTTCCGGTTTATTACCCCGACACAATCTCGATCCTTGGCGTTCCGGTTAAGCGGAAGCTGCAGGAGGTGGAAGATCCGATCGACATGGTTGTTGTGTTCCGGCGGCCGCAGGATATTCCACCCCATCTGGATGACATAATTGCGGCGAAGCCAAAGTCGGTGTGGTTTCAGCTCGGCATCAGAAACGACGAGGCCGCTGCGACCCTTACTGGTGCGGGGATCAAGGTCGTTCAAAACAAATGCATCATGGTCGAGCACCGTTCGCTGGTCGTTTAGGCTTTCTTGATTAGATTGCTGACCTCGTCGGGTGAAAGTTTGCGGGAGCCGCCTGTTCGGAGCGTTGCAAGATTGAGGTCGCCGATCTTGATGCGGCGAAGCTTGACCACCGAATGGCCGATGGTGTCGAACATCTTGCGGATCTGCTGATTGTGGCCCTCGAAAAGCGTCACTTCGTACCAACCGTTCTTATCGGTCGGCTTTAGTATTTTTATCTCGGCGGGGGCCGTTTTGAACCCGTCCTCAAGAACCACGCCTCGCGACAGTTTGCGAATGGCGACGTCGGTGGGGAGACCTTTCACCTTAACTTCGTAAACTTTTGGGATCTTTCGCGAACGGGTCATCTTGTTCGTGAAGTCGCCGTCATTTGTAAGTATGATAAGCCCCTCGGTGTTGTAGTCGAGGCGGCCGACGGGGATGAGTCGGCCGAAGCCTTTAACGAGATCGGTCACGAGCTTCCTACCTTCTGGGTCAGACACGCTCGACAGATATCCCTTGGGTTTGTTGACCAGAACATAAACGTTCTCGCGGCCTGAGATCAGGGGATTGATCAGCTTGCCTCGGACTTTGATGTGGTCTTTTTCGGGATCGGCCTTTGTGCCGAGTTCGGTGACGATCTCTCCGTTAACGGTGACCTCGCCGTTCTTCATCAGTTCCTCGGCGGCCCGCCGTGAAGCCACACCTGCCTGCGCGATCAATTTTTGTAAGCGTTCCTGCATTTGTGAGAGTTTAACTTATCGGCTCGGTGCTTTCACCCTCGAGTTCGTGCATACCTTTGTAAGACGGCATTTGCTTATACATAAATGCCGTAAGTTCAAAGGCGATGTCCGACGTGAACTCCCGGGCCGTGCTTGCGAACGAGGAACATCTGATCAGCTCGCCTTCGTTTGTTTCAAGCTGTAAAGACCACACCGGATCGCCATCGGAGTCGGATTCCTCTAAGAGCGAATAGCCTTTGACTTCATCGAAGGTGAACACGCGTGTGTTCCTGCCGCCGAGCCCGCATTGGTGGAGTGTCAGGGTTTCGGTGTTCCGGTTGATCTTGATAACGGTGAGAGGAGAGGTGTAGATGACCCACGTTCCGGCCGCAACCGCGCAGGTGCCGAGCAGGATGTGTGCGGCCATAACGCTGTAGGACATTTCGTCAAAATTACTGTAACCGCCGGAGGCACCGTAAACGAAGATGGAGCCAACAATTATAAAGAACGCACCAAAAAGCCACATTATGCCCGGAGATTCGCGGACGGTGAGGATCGTTGGGGTGCGTTCGATCTTCATTGCACGAGGTCTTCAAAGTCTTCGATGGACGGCAGCTCGGAAAGATCTTTAAGGCCAAAGTGAACAAGGAACTCCTTTGATGTGCCGTACTGCATCGGGCGGCCGACGGTCTCTTTGTGCCCCTTGGTAACGATGAGACGCTTTTCGAGCAAGGTTTTTATGGCGGATGCCGATTGGACACCGCGGATATCCAGGATTTCTGGAATCGTTACCGGCTGCTTGTACGCAATCACAGCTAAGGTTTCGAGGGCCGCCAACGAGAGTTTTGCGGAGGGCTTTGTGCGAAGAAACTTACGAACGGTTTCGTGGAGTTCCGTACGGGTTGCGAGCTGCCAGCCGCCGGCGATCTCCCGAAGCTGGAGGCCGCTTTCGCGGTCGTCGTATTCCGAGCGAAGGGCTTCGACGGCAGCCTGCACCGCCTCGCGGTCCTCTTCGAGTATCTCAGCGAGCGTGCGGACCGTAATGGGTTCATCGGCAACGAATACGAGCGCTTCGACCATCGCCATAAGCTCCCCGGTGCTGCGAACTTGCCGCTCTTCGATCTGTTCTTCTGTCTGAGTTTCCATAGAGACGTGCGGGATCTTCTGCTATGCAGACGTTTTCCGCAAGATTATATCGCCAAACGTATTTTTCTGAATGACGTTTACGCCTTCGGTCCGAACGATCTCGAGAACGGCGATAAACGCTGTAACGAGTTCGCGATGACTGTGCATCTCCTCAAAGAATTCGAGAAGCTTAAGCTCGGTTTGTTCCAAGAGTCGTTTTCTCAGCGTCTTGATCATATCTGCAAGCGATATCTCTTCGCGTTCGATCTCCATCGCGATCTCTTCTTTTTGACGCGAGAGTATCTTTTGAAAGACGGTGATGAGGTCAAAGACAGTCGCACTTACCTCGGCGTTGTTGTCGTCTGATTCGATCGGGCCGCGAGTGAAGACGGCTTGCTCGACCGTTGAGCGCTCGTAAAGCATCTCGGCTGCGGATTTATATCTTTCGTATTCGAGCAGGCGATCGACCAGTTCCTGCCGCGGGTCTTCGACCTCGTCCTCGCCGGGCGTGAGAGGTTCGCGAGGGAGCAGCATCTTTGTCTTGATCTCGATGAGCTGCGCTGCCATGACCAGGAAATCGGCGGCGACGACGATGTCCATATTCTTCATCAGGCGGATGTAGATGAGATATTCATCCGTGATGCGAGCTATGGGGATGTCAAAGATGTTGGCTTGTTCTTGCCGGATCAGATAGAGGAGTAGGTCGAGCGGGCCGGCGAATTGTCCGATCTTGAGCTTTAGCTCATCGCGCGATTCTGCAACGATCTCGGCGGTCTCGCCAAAGAAATCAAACGAATATTGTTCGGGTTCTTGCTGCGTCATCGAAGAGTGCATTGTATCGCAACGGCGGGATGAAAACTAAATGTACTTGGTCTCGCGTAGATAAATAATGTAGTCGGTTTGCGGCGGCTCGACGTTATTTTCGCGAAGCAGGCGTACGATGTTTCCGCGGTGGGTGGCGGAGTGGAGAAGTACGTGGGTCAGCATTTCGCGATAGGTGTTTTCGAACGGCGTGCCTACGCTGGAGCGGTAGCGCGAACGGATGTCGAGGCCTTCGTCGTCGAAGCGGCGGAGCAGGAAGTCGTATAGATGACCGGTCTCGCGGGCGATCTCGCCGCATTCATCGAGCGTTAGCTTTGGCCAGAAGTCGAAGTCGGTCGAGTCTTTGCCGAAGAGCCTTGCGTAGTATTCTTGTTCGGTTGTGAGAATGTGGGCGAGGATCTTGAGGGCGTCGGGCGAATCGGCTGATTTTAGGGCGACGACGACGCGTCGATTTGCCCAGTCGTTGTAGGCGAAGAGCTTGCGGAGATGTTCGACCGTGTTCATTCGTCGACGGCGTAGCGTTTGAGATCTTCGAGTGAGACCACCGTTAACGCGGCCTGGTGGGTGGCTTCGAGGTAAACCTGCGGGGCCATGTCGTGTTCGAGAGCTTCGCGCCATCGGAGCATGCAGAGGCACCATTTGTCGCCAGCTTTGAGGCCGGGGAAGGCGTACTGCGGCATCGGGGTTGAGAGATCGTTGCCGACGGATTTTGAGAAGGCCAGGAACTCATCTGTCGCGCGGATGCAGACGGTGTGACGGCCGGTGTCATCGACGCCCGTTCGGCAGTAGCCGTCGCGATAGAAGCCGGTCATGGGGTCGGAGCAGCAGAGTTCGAGGTCGCCGCCCAGGACGTTCTTTGGTTTAGGATTGTGGCCGTTGCCGCTGCCGTTTGTGTAAGTCATAGAGTTGCCGAGTTTAATTTAACACGAGGGTTGGGTATTCTCTGAATCTGTCCGGAGCTGTCCGGGCGGTGTCCGGCGGTGTCCGGCGGTGTCCGGTCGTTACCGTTCCCGTTTTAAAGCTGTGACGATACGATGGCTCCCGCGGGTTCTGGCGAGAACCCACCCGTCTTTCTCAATGATGCGAATATGATCGAGTACCTTCATTCTTACCCGATCCCCATCGCGGAGTAAACCTTTGCGAGGGTGTCCGACGCGATGGTGCGGGCTTTTTCGGCGCCGGGGCGGAGGATGGAGAGGAGTGTTTCGTCGTCGACTTCTTGGACGCGGGTTTGGAAAGGGCGAAGAAATTCGACGGTGGCTTCGGCTAGTTCGGATTTGAAGTGGCCGTAGCCTTTGTTGGCGAAGTGATGGGTGCATTCTTCGGCTGACTTGCCGGTGAGGAGTTGGTAGATGGTTAAGAGATTGTTGATGGCGGGGCGGGATTCGTCGAATTCGATGGTCGTGCCAGAGTCGGTGACGGCCCGTTTGATCTTTTTGGTGACGGTGTCAGGGTCGTCGAGGAGGAAGATGGAGCCGTTGGCGTTATCGTCGGATTTCGACATCTTCTTTTCGGTGTCTTGGAGCGATTTAATGCTGGCGCCGGCTTTCGGGATGTACGGCTCGGGCACGGTGAACGTGTCGCCGTAGTCGCGGTTGAAGCGTTCGGCAAGGTCGCGCGAGAGTTCGAGGTGCTGCTTTTGGTCCTGGCCGACAGGCACGAGATCGGTCTGGTAAAGCAGGATGTCGGACGCCATGAGTATCGGGTATGTGAACAGGCCGACGCCGGCACGTTCCGCGTTGCCTTTACCTTTATCTTTGAACTGCGTCATGCGTTCGAGTTCGCCCATGCGGGCGATGCATGAGAGGACCCACGCCAGCTCTGCGTGCTCCGGGACGTCGGACTGGATGAAGATCGTTGAGCGCTCCGGGTCGACGCCGGCGGCGAGATAGATGCGTGCGAGATCGAGCGTCTTTTGCCGCAGCGTTTTGGGATCCTGCGGGAGCGTGATGGCGTGCAGATTGACAATGCAATAGAACGCTTCGTATTCGTCCTGAAGCGCGACCCAGTTTTTGAGGGCGCCGAGATAGTTGCCGATGTGAAGCTGGCCTGTCGGCTGAGCGCCGCTGAAGATCCGTTTTTTCATCTTAGAACCAGGGAGTGAACAGCAGGTACTGCACAAGGATGTAAAACGGCCGGATGATGAGGCCGATGATGCCCATGTAGACGAGGAGCAGGAGGATGATAAAGCCGAATTGCTCTAGCATCTCGAATATGGGCTGGAAGCTGTCGGGGAGGAATGTCGAAAGAACCTTGCTGCCGTCGAGCGGCGGGAAGGGCAGTAAATTGAACACTGCCAGCGAGACATTGAGCATTACAAGATAGTTCAGGAATATGACGATCGGCTGAATTATTCCTTCTGAGGCGTTTCCGGCATGGATGGTGCCCGTCTCGATAAGGGTCTTGAAAATGATGAAGCCGATCGTCGCGAGGATGAGATTTGCCCCGATCCCGGCGATCGAGACCATCACGTTGGCCTCTTTGTATTTGGTCCAATTACGAGGGTTTACGGGCGTCGGTTTACCCCAGCCGATCAGCGGAACGCTGGCGAGGGCTCCACCGACGGCGCCGAATGTGAAGGCAAGAATCGGGATCAACAATGTACCGATCGGGTCGGTGTGAGCGACGGGATTGAGCGTTACTCGCCCGAGCATATAGGCGGTGTCGTCGCCGTATTTCATCGACATCCACGCGTGGCCCGCCTCGTGGATCGAGACGGCCATCAAAAGTACCACGAGAAAAAGCACAAGGTGGCTGACCAATACTGCAATGTCGATGTCGCCCATTTAAACCCTCAGATATCCTACAATTAACCTCGCTCGGCGGCTCTAAATGCGGCCACTATGCGAATTGTCTTTGATAGGGAATTGTGACATTCTTTTACTTCAAAATAAAATCAGGCCACGGGAAAATCTATGCTAAAAAACATTCTGTTTGGCGGTGAATCGGGATTATCGTATGGGGCAAACGCGGGGCTAGCGTTGCTTCGGATCTTCACGGGGGTCGCCCTTGCGTTTGGACACGGTATTAGCAAACTACCGCCGTCGGACAAATTTATCGCACGAGCGGCTGAAATGGGTTTCCCCGCACCGGCGTTTTTTTCGTGGGCCGCGGGGCTTTCAGAATTTGCAGGCGGCATCCTTTTAGCGCTCGGTTTGTTGACGCGGGTGTCGAGTTTTTTCATCGCCGTTACGATGATGGTGGCACTGGTAGGGGTGCATTGGGCAGACCCGTTCGCTGGCAAGGAGAAGGCTCTGCTATTCCTGTTCATCGCACTCGCGTTCCTTTTGAAAGGCTCGGGTGACTGGAGCGTCGACAGTTATTTACGTAAGCAAGCATGAAGAACATTGTATGCATCGCAAGCGAGCATAAGGGCAATGAGTTTCTCGAAGAGTGCCATAACGCCGGCTGGCACGTCACGCTTGTGACCCGCAAGAAGTTGCTCGACGAGCCTTGGCTTTGGACGAGTTTGAACGATGTGAAGACGGTTGAGGACGATGCGACCCCGGTCGATTACGTGCGCGCGGTCACCAACATTGCGGGCAGTCGGCGGATCGAACGAGTCGTGGGACTTGATGAGTTTGACGTGATGACGGCGGCACACGCGCGTGAGCACCTGCAGTTGGGCGGGATGTCGTCGTCGCAGGCACTGAGGTTTCGGGATAAATATGCGATGCGAAACATCGCTTCGGATGCGGGAATATTGTGTCCGGATTATCTCATTGCGTTGAATGCGAACGAAATAGGTGAATTTCTGGACCGGGTGCCTGGGCCTTGGATCGTCAAGCCTCGATTTGAGGTGTCGGCATTTGGTATTCGAAAATGCGAGACCAAAGAAGAAGTTTGGACGGTGCTGAATGATCTGGATAACCGTGATAACTGGCGTGATCATCCCTCGCAGTTTTTGATAGAGCGGTTCATTGAGGGCGATGTCTTTCATGTTGATTCTGTTGTTTATGACGGTCGGGTCAACGGGTGCGGTGTCAGCCGGTACGGTCGGCCGCCGTTTGCGGTGACGCACTACGGGGGCGTGTTCACGACCACTATCGTTGAATATGGGTCGAAGGAACGTCGGGAACTCGAGCGGCAGAATAAGAAACTGTTGAAGGCTTTTGATTATAAGCAGGGCGTGACGCACGGGGAGTTTTTGAAGAGCAGCGACGACGGCAAATTTTATCTATTGGAAGTGGCTTGCCGTGTGGGCGGTGCTTATATTGCGAACGTGTTGGAGCACGCGTGCGGGTTTAACCTGTGGCGGGAATGGGCCCGGGTTGAGATAGCCGACAAGAGTTCGCCGTATAAGTTTCCGAGGACCCGGAAGGAGTATGCGGGTGTTGCACTGGCGCTTTCGCGGGAGGATGATCCGGATACTTCGGCTTACTCGGATGCTGAGATCGTTTATCGAATCAAGAAGGCGAAACACGTCGGCCTGATCTTCCATGCTCCGACGATTGAGCGGGTGCAGGAGCTGCAGAACATCTATTCGCAGCGGATAACGGATGACTTTTTAGCTGTCGCGCCCGCGAAGGAGCGATACGACGACTGATCCCCGCCTTTAGTTCATATGACCCCCGAAATCTCATCCACGGTGCGCCCGCCTGAATACCTCGCGCATGATTTGAATCGGCATTTTCCTGAATTGCTAAAGTTCGAATCGACGCCGGAGCTTGAGCGGTCGGCGATTCATGCTGAGATCAGGGGCGAGGCCGAGCGCATTCTTAATGCCGTGGTAGGCGAAAATTTTGCGGGTGAGACCGGGGCTGCGTCGGCTGACCATGTTAGCGCGGTGGCATGGAACATCGAGCGCGGGGCTGTGTTTGAAGGGATAGTCGAAGCGTTGGGCGGGCATCCGGATCTTAGTGATAAGGACCTGCTGCTGCTGACGGAACTTGATCTTGGGATGGCGCGGAGTGGGAACCGGTTCGTTGCGCAGGAGCTTGCTCGACGGTTAGGGCTGAATTATGTTTTTGCACCGGTGTATATCGCGCTCCAAAAGGGGAGCGGGGTTGAGGCGGCGATTGAGGGTGAGAATCGCGAGTCGATCCATGGGCTTGCGATGTTTTCGAAGTGGCCGATCAGGAATGTGAGTGCGGTGCCGTTGCCGAACGGTAAGGACAAGATGTGGGGGAAGGAGAAGCGGCTTGGGTGGCTGCGGGCGTTGGTCGGCGAGATAGAGCATCCGGCGGGGACTTTTAGGGCGGTGACGGTTCATTTGGACGCTCACTGTTCGCGGGCGCATCGGCGGGCGCAAATGAAGATCATTTTGGACCACCTGGATACGCTGCCGACCATGCCTACGTTGATCGGGGGTGATTGGAACACGACGACGTTCAATTCGCAGAGTTCGACGCGGGCGATAATGGGGTATTGGCGGCGGGTGTTTATGGGGCCGAAGAACGTGGCGAAGAACCATCTGCCGCACCCGGAGCGGTATTTTGAGCGACCGCTGTTTCGCGAGGTGACGTTGCGGGGGTATGAGGTAGAGCCGTTCAATGAGATCGGTGTGGGCACGCTGCATTATCACGTTGAAAGCATTGAGAAGAACACGAATTTGCGGGACTGGGTGCCGGAGTGGTGCTTTCCGTTTATATTTTGGGCGGCGAATAGGGTCGGGGGGAGTGTTTCGGGACGATTGGACTGGTTTGCGGGGAAACGGATCCGGCTCGCGGATGGGTCGCGGCCGAGAACTATCACCGATCTGGTCGACGTCGACGGGCAGCCGCTTTCTGACCACGATGCTATCTCTGTGGACTTTGAAGTTTTGAAACGTTAACCTTATTGATTGCGGATCGATAAGGATAAATCATGGAAGTTTCATTTTCACAGACGTTAAGTTTTGATGCGGACACTTTTGAATTTGAGGTTGTCGAGAATCAGAACGGCAACGCGACGGTCATAAAGTTCCCGGTAGACGAAAAACAGGTCAGCCCCGGCGATTCGATAGTGGTTGTTTCCGGCGACGAGATACATTTTCACGCAATGATCGAGCAGATCGTCGATGGTGTCGCGTACGCGTCGGATCCGAAGGGATCGCTTTTACCGGCGGGAGTGCAGTAAGTGTTACCCAACTTGAATCTTTGAACTCCTGACTCTAAACTTTTGCGTGATGGGGATGTAGCTCAGCTGGGAGAGCGCGTCGTTCGCAATGACGAGGTCAGGGGTTCGATCCCCCTCATCTCCACCAAACGATCAAGGCCGGGGCTATAACAAGGGATGTTAATGACGGTATTTTTGATTGCGACCTTGGAGAGGTTTTGGGGTCCGACTCTGCTTTGGTCACTAGCCTTCAGTATCGCCGCAGTACTTTTTTTTTCTCACACCACTCACGCACAAACTGCACAACTGGATCGTAAGGACGACCTAGCGGCTGATGTCGAAGATGCACGCGTTGTTTATGAACCTCCAGCCGAGACGGTTGACGATGAGATTGTTGATGCCGTCGCCGAAAGGTGGCGCGTGCCGTTCTATCGGTTCGAGACCGCACGCGAATTGCCCCCGGCAAAACACATAGAGGCAGATGTTGTTCTGGCATCGACGTTCGAGTTTGATCTGGATGTTGACGCGTTCTCAGATAAGCCCGACGATCCCTACGTGTTACCGCCCGACGATCGCGGTGAGCGGTTTCGGTGGGGGCCGGCGATGGCGCAGTCGATGCTGCTGTTAGGCATACAGCACGGGTATGCCCTCGGGTTTCAAGAGAAGACCCGACAGGCGCTTCGAGACGGGAATTTCTTTGGGGACTATTGGCGGTCGTTGAAGGGGCTTCGCGGGTGGGACGACGGCAATCGGTTCTTTACTAATTACATAGCGCACCCGATGCAGGGTGGGCTCACCGGGTTCATCTATATTCAGAACCATCCGCGGACACGAACGCAGCTGTTCGAAAACACAAATGAATACTGGAAGTACCGCTTCTATGCCTTCATTTGGTCGACGGCGTGGAGCACGCAGTTTGAACTGGGACCGATCAGCCAGTCTACGATCGGAAACGTCGGGATGTACGGCGGGATGGGGATGGTCGATCTTGTTATCACTCCGACGGTCGGTACGGCATGGTTGGTGGGCGAAGAGATGATCGATCGTTATTGGATCAGATCGCTTGAACAGAACGGGTTTTTTGCAAGGGTCTCGAGCCGGATGTTCCTCAATCCCATGAGAACAATCGCCAACCTACTACGATTTCGGGAGCCGTGGTACCGCGACCGTCCGTACGGCCGGCCTTGATCATTTGGCTGCCATCCAGTTCTCGCCAGATCCGATCTCTGCAATTAGAGGAACGTCTAATACCGCAGCAGCCTCCATCTCTCGCCTTATAATCTCGGACGCGGCCTCTACTTCACCATCCGGAGCTTCGAAGAGAAGCTCGTCGTGGACCTGCATTAGCATCTTTGTCTGCAATCCGGCTTTTTCTAAAGCGTTATACACGTTTATCATTGCGATCTTGACGATGTCACTGGCGGTGCCTTGGATGGGCATGTTGATGGCTTCGCGCTCGGCGCGTGAGCGGACGGCGAAGTTGCGGTCCTTTATGCCGGGGAAGTATCGTCGGCGGCCGAAGAGCGAGGTGACGTAGCCTTTTTCGCGGGCTTCTTCGGGGATACGGTCCATGTAGGTGCGAATGCCTTTGTAAGTTTCGAAGTAGTCGTCGATGACCTTGCGTGCTTCCGCCTTGCTGATGCCGACGCGCTGAGACAGGCCGAAGGCTTCGACGGCGTAGGCGATGCCGAAGTTTACGATTTTCGCGAGCCGGCGCTTCTCTTTGAGGTCTTTTTCATCGGTCGCGCCAAAGACGAGGCGCGCCGTTTTTGCGTGGATGTCTTCGTTATTTAGATAGGCCTCCATCATCACCGGATCTTTTGTGATGTGTGCAAGGATGCGTAGTTCGAGCTGGGAGTAATCCGCGGAGATGAGCTTTGCACCTTTTTCGGGGATGAACGCCTGGCGGATGCGTTGACCTAGTTCGGTGCGGACAGGGATGTTTTGAAGATTTGGTTCGGTCGAACTGAGGCGGCCGGTCGCGGCGACGGTTTGGTTAAGTACGCCGTGGATGCGGCCGTCGGTGCCGATCATTTTGGGCAGTGCATCGGCGTACGTGGCTTTCAGTTTGTCCAGCTCGCGATAGTCGGTGATGAACTTCGCGATCTCAAACTCGGTCGCAAGTTCGGCAAGTACGTCTTTGCTGGTCGAGACCTGGCCGGTCGCGGTTTTGCGTCCGGTGTCGATGTTCAGTTCCTGAAAAATCTCGCCGACCTGCTTCGGCGAGCCGATGTTAAATTCGCGACCGGAGATGGCGAAGATCTTTTCGCGGAGACCGTCGAGCTCATTTGAGATGAACGTCGAGAATTCGCCAAGAGCTTCGCCGTCGACCTTCATCCCGGCACGTTCCATCTCAGCAAGGATCGGCTCTAGCGGAAGTTCGATCTCGTTGTAAACACGCGTAAGGCCGTCATCTGCGATGCGCTTTCTTAGCTGAGGGCCTAGTTGATATGCGAAATCAGCACGCTGGGCGGTTTCAAAGCTCTGCTCATCAAAACCCTCGGCAAGCTCAGCCTTGGGATAGGCGTCTAGGTGATTTTGTGCAAGGAACGAAAGTGTGTGGTTAGAGCGGGCGGCGTCGATCAAGTAGGAGGCGATCATCGTATCTTCCTTGACCGCTGCCGGCGTGATGTCGATGCAGCTAAGAACAGAGTAAAGCCGCTTATAATCGTGCACGACCTTGTCGAGATAAGGGTTCGTGAGAATGTCGCGTATCGGCCCGATCGCTTCGTCGGAGCCTCCTTCGAAGTTTTCGAGATCGACGTAATAGGACCTGCCGGGCTCTGACGCTATCGCTATGCCTCGGGGGCTGACGCAGTCGAAAGCGCTGCGCCGCTCGACACCGTTTGAATCGTCGACGTCAACGGCGAAAAGTTCCGCTTCCCAAAGCTTGCGGATGACCGCGTCGAGATGTTCGCGATCGCGGACGACCTCGTATTTCTGCTCGACCCTTTCACCGTCGGGATCCGTGAGCGAATCAAACAGCGGTGCAGAATCGGCATATTCTTTTGTCAGCGAATTGAACTCTAACTCGCGAAAGACCTCATAAGCTTTGGTGCGGTCGGGTTCGCGGAACTTGAGTTTTTCAAGGTCAAGATCGACCGGGACCTCACAATGGACGGTCGCAAGTTCCAGCGATTGTCTGATGATATCTTGATTGTTTTGCAGGCTTTTGCGATAGGTTTTGTGCTTGACCTGTTCGGCGTTCGCCATCGCTTCCTCGGCGGAGCCGAACTCCAGGATGAGCTTTAACGCGCCTTTTTCGCCGATGCCGGGAGCACCCGGAATATTGTCGATCGAGTCGCCCATTAGGCCCAACAGATCGACGATCTTTGACGGCGGCAAGCCAAATTTCTTTTCGACCCATGCTTCGTTGCACCATTCTATCGGCGGCACTGGGACCTTGCGTTTGAGATTGGTCGAATTTTGCCGCATGCCGATAACGTACGGGTCGGAAACCATCTGACACAGGTCCTTGTCGTTCGAAACAATCACTGCCTGCATTTCCTTCTTTTTCGCCTGCATCGCGAGTGTGCCGATAATATCGTCGGCCTCATAGCCGTCCATTTTTAGGATGGGTAGATTGAATGCTTCGCACACCTGAATGATGTAGGGAATCTGTCCCGCCAGATCCTCCGGCATATCGTCGCGATTTGCTTTGTAGGCTTTGAACGCTTCGTGCCGGAAGGTCGGCGCTTCGGTGTCGAAAATTGCGGCGATATACTCAGGTCTCTCGTCGTTGATCAGCTTTCGCAGCATGTTCGTGAAGACGAAAACCGCCTGCGTCACCTGGCCTTTGCTGTTGCGGAGCGGGTCCTGCCGTGTGCCCATCGGGGCGAAGTAGGCGCGGAAGATGTGCGACATTGAGTCGATCAGAAAGATGCGTTTCATTCGGGCTTCGGGCATGAGTTTCTAGTATGGATCTGCTTTGATTTAGACAATGATAGACTTACGGGTGGATTGCTCCAAATCCGGCGACTTGTTATGCCGGCAGCGGCAGCAGGAATTTGACAAAAAACTTGGCGGATTGCTATTCTTTGAGTTCGCGCTTTGGCGTGGAATCGTGTCCGGTTCGTCTAGGGGTCTAGGACACCGCCCTTTCACGGCGGCAACACGGGTTCAAATCCCGTACCGGATACCATCTTTTCAAATAGTTTCTGCATCCTACTTTGTTGAACGATTCGCTTGCACTCCAAGCGAATTTTTTGTTTTAAGGTAAGTAATGATCAAAAAGCCCTTTTTCGCAGCCGCATTCCTGATCGCCCTTTCATTGTCAGTCGTTGGCCAGCAGCGGGTAACCGACAAACTGCTCGTGCTGCCGTTTGAGAACACGTCTGAGATACCCGATTTTAACTGGGTGGGTGAGAGCTTCGCGATGTCTCTTTCGGAACTCTTACGTGTCCCGACCCTTGACGTTGTTTCGAACGGTGAGAGGAAGCTCATCCAGCAGCGGCTTCGAATTCCAACCTCGAACATTCCAAGCATCGCAACATCACTAAAGATCGCACGTGAAAGCGGTGCGACGCTTCTCGTGACGGGCCGATACAGCATTATCCCTGAGCAGGACGACACCGCGGCTACGATAAACATTACTGCGCGGATCATCAGGGTTAACGAAGGGCGTTTTCTTAGCGAGGTGCATGACGGCAAGCAGATAATGCGCGACATCGTGATCACCGATGCTTTGGCGAATCTGCAGACGGTGCAGGGGCTTGCGGCTTACCAGGTGCTTTATCAGCGTGATCGGCAGGCGTTGGCGTACTCGCAGAACGAGATGGTCGTCGCCTCCACCAAGATCCCCGCGCGGGCTTTTGAGGCTTATATTAAGGGGCTTCTTACCCCGGCCGGAGAAACCCGTGAGATTTTTTTCCGCAACGCGATGCGGATCTATAACGATTCTGTACCTGAGGGAACGTTTAGCGACGCGGCAATGGAACTCGGTCATTTGTATCTGAATCAGAGAAAGCTCGCCGACGCCGTTGAGCATTTTGAACGTGTCGTTAATGCAAATCAGCAATGCGTCGAAACGGCGAAGGGCACTGGCCGCGTCGCACTGTGCAATGACGAGAGCTTCGCTGAGGCGTCGTTTTATATCGGACTCATTCGGTTCCAACAGGGAAATTATGAACAGGCATTAGGCGTTTTGCGGCCGCTGGCGGACGACTTGAAGCTTACAAGCGTTTACAACACGCTTGGCGGAATCGCGGTTCAGGCTGCTCGTGCCGAGACACGGGACCAGGCACGGTCGGCGGCGTTGATGAACGAAGGGCTTGTGCTGCTTCGGACGGCAGCAGAATCCGCTCCTGACGATCTGGCGATCAGATTTAACTATGCGCTCGCACTATATCTTCACGGCCAATTTCCGCAGGCCGTTGATCAGCTCAGAAGCGTGATCGCCGACAGCCCTCGTGATGGGGAAGCTTATTACATCTTGTCGAAGGCCTTGCTTGAGCTGAAAGACGCCGGTGCGGCGGACATCGACAACCAGGCCCGCACGCACCTTGCGGCAGGAAATAGATACGCGACGCTTGAGCGGGAATGGGCGAAGACGAAGACGGCGTCGGAGATCGGCTTGCGGATCGAGCAGCCGCAGCGGCGGGACTTCGTGAGCGTGGTGCTTAGCCAGCGTGCCGAGACGCCGATCCGCGCTGCAACTAGCGAGGCTGAGAATTTGCTTGTTCAAGCTCGCGGGCATTTCAAGGACGGCCAGGACGAGGAAGCGATGGCTGTTGTGCGTCGCATACTAGTGAGCGAGCCGATGAATGCGGAGAGTTATTTGATCTTGGGGAAGATCCACCTGCGTCGCGGCGACCGTGAACAAGCTCAGGGAGCGTTTAAGACGGCGATATTTTGGAACAACAAACTGATCGACGCGCACGTTGCGTTGGGCCGGATCCATCTGGAACGGGGCGAATGCCTTCAGGTGAAAACGTTTGCGGCATCGGCACTTGAGATCGATTCCGAGAACCCAGATGCCCTTGCATTATCGCGTCAGGCAGACCGATGTTCCAAATAGTGTAACTGTTTTCCTAGGATAATGGGTCCGGTGGGGAGAAGACTAGACGCTGAATTGACAGTAGACACACTCGGATGATTCCTGAAACTGTTGGAAGTAGTGGGTTTACAGGTAGTGCGTGGTCATTTTGAACGACTCGGTAAAGGGCAAAGGTGGTTGTGGCACGGCATATGCAATATGGAACAGCGGCAAGCTTGATAAACGATTCAAGACCCGCCGCCAACTTCAAATGAGCGTAGTTCGCCACTGTGCTTATCACCTTCCGAGCGTTCCTTCAGTTGTCCTTCCTTAAGAGCCTGGTCGAAACCGACCAGGCTCTCTACCTTTTAAAACCCTGATTTTATCAGCGTTTTCCTTTATCCCGAACGTCTGACCGATATTGACCTCGGTTTCGAGACGTTCAGAATGCTTTTTGATCAAGCTGACCGATGACCGTCCTCGGGCCATGAAAGATGACGGAAAATGTCATCTGGCCGCTGACAAATTTTGTGCTTCAGTTCGGGTTATTGCGAGATTTTCGGTCAGAGTGAACGTACCCGCTAATCTCGGTGAAATTTGGTAAACTCGTGGGAATGCCGTCTTTCTCACTCCGCAGTATTACGCCTTCACGCGACAGCCTGATCCTAGCGATAGTTTCGGCGATCTTGCTTGCGCTTGCGTTCCCGGATCTTGATCTGTGGATGCTGGGGTGGGTCGCATTGGTCCCGCTTATTTTGGCAGTGCGGGCGGAGGCGCCGTCGGCGGCGAAGGGGTTTGCAGCGGCGTGGGTGTTCGGGGTGATTTTCTTTTTCGCGACGTGTTGGTGGCTGACGTATGCTCCGATAACGTATGCTGGGTTTCCGGCGATCCTTGCGTACGCGCTGCTATTTGGGGTGTGCTGTGTCGCGGCGCTTTTCCTTGGTGTCGTAGGTGCGGTTATGGCTCGGGTTTTTGCGCGTTGGGGTGACTTGGGACTCGCGGCGGTGCCGTTTGTATGGGTCTTTGGGGAGTTCGCACGGTACTGGATCTCAGGGAATAACTGGAACGCGATCGCGTACTCGCAAGCGTGGACGCCTGAGGTGCTTACTTATCTAATGCCGGGTGCGGTGCCGGCGGCTTCGGTGGGCGGGATATATCTGACAGGTTTTTTGGTTGTTGCGGTCAATTGCGGGGTTGCAGCGTTGGTTGTTTTGCGGTCAGCTAGGGCTATGATTGCGGGGGCCGTCGTCGCCGCCGCGTTGGTGGTGTTTGGGGGGCTGCAGTATTTGGTCTTAGGGTCGGGCGAGAATGGCGGTTCGGCGGAATCGGTCGCGTCGGTTATCGCGTTGCAGCCGAATGTGCCGATGAGCGGGTTGTCGTATCAGAAATGGCTGCAGTTGCGAGGGCGGCATGCTGAGATGACGGAAGAGGTATTGGCGTCGGGCACGGTGGATCGATCGGTGCCGCTTACGGTGATCTTTCCGGAATCGCCGATGAACTTTCAGTATGCCGAAGACATTGAGTTTCAGCGGTTCGTCAATGAATTCGCGCGCCGGCATAACGCGAATGTGCTGTTCAATTCGGCGGAGCCGGACCCGGCGAGCAATCGCTATTTTAACTCCGCGGTGATGGTGTCGCCTGAGGGCCGGGCCATCGCTCAGTATGATAAAATCTACCTCGTTCCGTTTGGGGAGTTCGTTCCCGCGCCGTTTCAGGCGGTGATGCCGGCGTTGGTGGGCAGCTTTTCGGTAGGGAGCGAATATGACCTTGTGCCGCTGGGGGATGCGACGGGAGGCATCATGATCTGCTTTGAGTCGCATTTTGGTGAGCTTTCGCGGGAATATGTGCAGAACGGGGCCGATGTTCTGATCGAGATGACGAACGACGGCTATCTCGGGCCGACGCCGGTGCTGCGGCAGCATCTTGCGAACGCGGTATTCCGCGCGGTGGAAACGAATCGCCCGATGCTGCGTGTGACGAATGTCGGCATCACCGCTTACATCACCGAACGTGGCGAGGTCGTCGATCCCGCCGAGTCTTATCAGGAAGACACGCGGGTTTGGAGCGTGGCGAAGAGCGACGGATCGCAGACGATCTATGTTCGGTTTGGGGATTGGTTTGCTTGGGTTTGTTCACTGATCACCCTTATCGTGCTCGGAATGGCCGTTTATGGGAGACGGGTGGATAATAGCCGATAGCTGTTAGTTGTTAGCTGATAGCCAGCGGGACGGAATATTTTATGGAATTAGCGGATTTGCAGACTAGATACGAAGACATTAAAGATAGAGTTGCCCAACTCGGGAGGTTTCTTTGACGCGGGTGGGAAGCAGGTTGAGCTTGAAAAGCTTGAGCATCAGATAAACGATCCGGAGTTTTGGAACGATTCGGAAAAGGCCCAGAAGGTGATGGGCGAACGCAGCCGGATCGAAAAATCACTTCAACAGAACGAAAGTTTCAATACGGCGATCTCAGATGCTGAGGTGCTGTTTGAATTTGCGCCTGATGATACGGCGTCGGCGTCTGAGCTAGCAACGCTGATCGACAAGTTGGAGCGCGAAGTGACGGCGGCGGAGGTACAGAGTCTGCTTTCGGGTGAGACGGATGTGAACAATGCGATCTGCTCGATACAGGCGGGTGCGGGCGGCACCGATGCGCAGGATTTTGCGCAGATGCTGCTGCGGATGTATCTGCGATGGGCGGAGCGTAAGGGGTTCAAGGTCGAGGTGCTGGACGAGCAGCCGGGCAGCGAAGCGGGCCTGAAGTCGGCGACGTTCCGAGTGGAAGGCGAATATGCTTACGGACTGCTTTCGACGGAAGCGGGGGTTCACCGACTGGTGAGGATCTCGCCGTTCAACTCCGGCGGGAGCCGCGAGACGTCGTTCGCGTCGATGTTCGTGTCGCCGGAAATTGATGAGAATATCGAGGTCGATATTCAGGATAAGGACCTGCGTGTGGATACGTATCGGTCGTCGGGGGCGGGCGGGCAGCACGTCAATGTGACTGACAGCGCGGTGCGGATCACGCATCTTCCGACAAATACTGTCGTGACGTGTCAGAATCAGCGTTCGCAGCTGCAGAATCGGATGGTCGCGATGCAGGTGCTGCGATCCAAGCTTTACGAGATCGAGCTTGAGAAGCGGCGCGTGGAAGCATCGGTGCTCGAATCGACAAAGCAGGACATCTCGTTTGGCTCGCAAATTAGAAATTACGTGCTGCATCCTTACCGGCTGGTTAAGGACACGCGGACAAAATTTGAACTCACCGATGTTGAATCCGTATTGGACGGGGAGATCGATGAATTTATTAATGAGTTTTTGCTGTTCAAGAAATCGGGCAGGCTGGCGACCGATAGTGATGAGGACGCGAAATAACACAATTCCCACATCGTTGTTAAGAATGTAGAATGAAGTGTTCGCGATAAATGCGTCTGTAATGAAGATCTGCCCAAAGTGCAAAAAGTCCTATAAAGACGACGAACTGAACTATTGTCTGGCCGACGGAGCGACGCTTGTAAAGAAGCGGGGCGAGGCCAGGGTGGAACATTCGCGCGTTAATGAGATAGTCGCGGTCGTGGTGCTGGCTGCTGCTGTGCTCGTCTTTTTGTGCCTTGTGTCTTATAGCCCGAGCGACCCGACGCTTAACACCGCGTCTTCGACCGATGTGCAAAACTGGATCGGCGTCGTCGGGGCTTGGATCGCGGACCTGACGTTTCAAGCGTTCGGGTTGGTGGGATATCTGCTGCCGGCGCTACTTGCGCTAATCGCGTGGCGAATTTTCCAGTCGGAAACGCTCAAGCCCAGCATCGCGCGGGCGATCGGTTATGCGCTTTTGGTTGTCACCGCGTCGAGCCTATTGTATATGCTGGACGTGAATTACGGCGGGGCGATCGGTGCGTTGATCCCGTATTTCGCTATCCCCCTGTTGAGCTGGCTTGGCGTGCTGATACTGCTTTCGACGGCGTTCATCGCGTCGCTTTTGCTGATCACGAACCTGTCGTTCCTCGGCCTGTACGAAAGTTTTGAGATGGCGAAAGCCAATTTCCGCGTGCACTTTGATGAGTGGCAGAGAAAACGTGCGGCGTTGGCAGCCGAGCAGGCTGAAACGATGAGGCCGCTGGACGTAGAGAAGCCGAAGAAGAAACGCAAGGGCGAGGCGCAGCCTACCATCACAACGGGCGACGCTAAAAAGACGGCAGTGGGTGCCGCACCGACGATGCTGGAGGTCGAAGCCGAGAAGTTGCCGGCGCAGCATGAGGTGCCGTTTCCGACGATCGCGGGAAATGACGAAGTTCCGGACACCGTGGTCGAACCCGGTGACGAGGTTCAGGATATTGCGGCGGTCCCGATCAAGCAGACAGTTCCGACGGGAGAATTGAACGGCGGTGCAACGGGAGAGATCGAGGCGGAAGATGAGCCTTCGACGACGAGCGAGGCTGATTTCGGCGATTATCAGTTGCCGGGAATTGGACTGCTTCATGAACCGTCGGCGCGGATTGAGCATCAGGAGCGCGAGCTTCGCGATCTGGCGACGACACTGGCGGAGAAGACGAAGGAATTTAATGTGTCTGGACGCGTGGTCAACATTTGCCCGGGACCGGTTGTGACGACGTACGAGTTTAAGCCCGACCCCGGTGTGAAGTATTCGCGCGTGACGGGGTTAGTCGATGACCTATGTCTGGCATTGAAAGCGGAATCGATAAGGATCGACCGCATTCCGGGCAAGGCCTATGTCGGCATCGAGGTTCCGAACCGGATGCGCGAGACTATCAGATTGCGTTCGGTGATTGACTCAAAGAAGTTTGAGGAATCGGAATCGAAACTTTCGATAGCGTTAGGGCAGACGATCGACGGGTTGAACTACGTTGCTGATCTAGCAAAGATGCCGCATCTGCTGATCGCAGGTGCGACCGGAGCCGGTAAGTCGGTCGGGGTGAACTCTCTGGTAGTCTCGATCCTTTATAAGGCGAAACCGGATGAAGTGAAGTTCATTATGGTCGACCCGAAAAGGCTCGAGCTGGGGCTTTACGCGGACATTCCGCATCTCGCGACGCCGATCATTACCGACCCGAAGCGCGCCGCGGCCGCACTGCGCTGGGCTGTTGGTGAAATGGAGCGGCGGTATAAAGACCTTGCATCGCACGCGGTGCGAAACATCGACGGTTACAACGTCAAGATCGCGCAAAAGCGCGAGGACGGCGAGCTTAACGAAGAGGGCGAGCCATATACTCCGCTGCCGTTCATAGTGATCATCATTGATGAGCTTGCCGATTTGATGATGGTGTCGGGGAAAGAGGTCGAGGAGCACATTACGCGGTTGGCGCAGATGGCACGTGCGGTCGGAATCCACTTGGTGCTTGCGACGCAGCGGCCGTCAGTGGATGTGATCACCGGGCTGATCAAGGCGAACTTCCCGGCGCGAATTTCATTTCGGGTTTCGTCAAAAGTCGATTCGCGAACGATCATAGATGCGAACGGCGCCGAGAGTTTGCTGGGCAAGGGCGACATGTTGTTTCTGCCACCGGCGACGTCGCAGGTCATCCGCGTACATGGCGCATTTGTCGATGAGAAAGAGATCATTAAGATCGTCGACCATATCAAATCGCAATCTACGGGCGAGCCGGTTTACGATGAGACGATCACGCAGACCGACGAAGAGTTGGACGACGGTGATGAACTTCCGGGCCGCAAGGATCCGCTTTTCTGGGACGCGTTGAAGACCGTTGTGAACGCAAAGCGTGGATCGACCTCGCTGCTTCAGCGGCATCTGCGCATCGGTTATGGTCGTGCGGCCGCGATACTCGACGCGATGGTTCGCGAGGGATACATCGGCGAAATGGACGGAAGCACGCGCGCTCGGCCTGTGCTTCAAAAGGCCTACGACGACCTGCAAGACCTCGCCGAAATGAACGACGGATGACGCGTCGAAAACGCTCTGTGAATTTCCACAAAATCTGTGGAAAACCTGAGAGGAAATCGTGTAAGAATTCGTTCAAGTCTTTGTAACATGGGCACTTTCACCACTTTGCACACCAAGCTTGCATAAAGATGCGGCCTCCTCACAACTTAAGTAATAATACAACTTACGGCATTTTCCACGTTTTGGTTCTGGCGGGGCTTTGCGTAGTGCTCGCCGGATGCGCAAACGTGCCTGTCGCCGATCGTGACCGCACAATACACTCAGTTGGACGTGCCGTCGATGCGATAAATATTAACACTGCAAGTGCTGCGGAACTCGACACTCTTCCGGGAGTCGGACTCGGTACTGCGATGCGGATAATAGAGCATCGCGAGCGGTTCGGGCCGTTCCGTAAACCTGAGCACCTCATGCTCCTGCGAGGCGTTAGCGATGCGCGGTTTCGCGAGATGAGATCTCGGATCGTCGTTGAATGAGCGAAAGGATGGTAGTCCCCTCACCGGTCAAAACGTTTTCACTAAATCCGCTGATGTGGCTCGCCGGCGCCTTCGCGGCGGGCATCGCATTTGCCGAAGTGGTCGACGTCGCTGCGGTCGGTGCCGCTGTCGTTGCGCTTGTCGCCGGCTCCGCTGCAGTCATTCTGCGTGATCGCTCTGTCTTTAGATGGTTATGCATCGGGGCGCTTGCGGCCGCCGGTGCGTTTTCGAATTCTGTCGAAATCACGTCGGTATCCCATGACAGGATAAAGTTTCTTTACGATACCGGAGTTATCGTATCGGGGGACCCGGTCGAGATATTCGGAACACTGGGCGGGCCGATAGACCCGATGCGCGAGGGCGTTTCGTTTACGATCGATGCCGAGCGGATCATCTATAAACAAACTGAGCGGCCGGCGTTGGGAACGGTGAAAGTTTTCCTGCGGCATCCGAGCACTGGTGACGCGGTCGAGCTTCCGCCGACAGGTTCGACGGTCGCGGTCGTGTGCAACGCGGAACGCGACGAGCAGTATCTAAATCCGGGCGTCGTGTCGCGGCTCGTTCTGCTCGATCAGCAAGGAATCGATGTGCGGTGCAGCGTCAAGAGTCCGCTACTAATCGAAACGCTTTCAGTGCCAGCGTGGCGCGGTCCGGTTGATCATGCGTACCAATTGAGGCGACGGATGATCGCAGAATTCACGCTACGCTACACGCCGGAAACGGCGGGCGTTCTTGCGGCGGCAAATCTCGGCAACAAGCAGTTTTTAGACCGCGAGACCGCATCGGCCTTTCGCGAGGGCGGCGTTTTTCACATCCTGGTTATCTCAGGTCTGCACATCACTTTTATCGGCGGATTGATACTGTGGATAGTGCGGCGGGTGACGCGGCGTCGGATGGTGCAATTTACACTGGCGGCGGTTTCGCTTTGGATCTTTGTCATAGCGGTCGGGGCCAATCCGCCGGCGGTGCGCGCCGGGTTGATGATGACGCTGCTGCTTATCGGTTTTGTGTTTTATCGAAGAGCGCATGTGTTGAATGTGCTGGGTGCATCGGTCTTGCTGCTACTGATGTGGAACCCGGCTGATCTCTTTAATCCGTCGTTTCAGCTGACGGTGACGACGGTCGGGGGAATCATCGCACTGGGGATGCCGCTGATCACGAAACTGCGGTCAATAGGTGAATGGACTCCGTCGGCGGGGCAGCCGTTTCCGCCGTTGGTGCCGACATGGCTGAGGCGGTGCTGTGAGACGCTGTACTGGCGCGACACAAAGTGGGCGATCGAGAGCCGCGGGAACATTTGGTCGGCGAATCTTTTCAAGAAGCCGTACCTGGCGCTGGCGGAAATGCCTGTGCTGCAGCGGTCGTTGATCTTTGTATTTGAGGGCGCGGTCATTTCGCTTGTTGCGCAGATGGCGATGCTTCCGCTCGGAGTCTATCTATTTCATCGCTTGGCGTTCGGTTCGATCGTGTTGAATCTCTGGATCGGCGGATTCATGGCAGTAGCGGGTATCGCTTCGGTCCTTGCGTTCGCTTTCACGCAGGTTTCGGAGTGGGCGGCTCTGCCGTTTGTGGGGATCACTGAAGCGGCCACGCAGGCGATGGTGTTCGTTCCCAAATTGTTCGCCGGATGGTCGACCGGCGGTCGGATGCCGGTTTATTCGGGCGCGGGCAAAGCGATCTATCTCCTTTATTATGTGCCGTTCGTGGCGGCGACGGCGGCTGTTTATCTGTGGGCGCCTTTTGAGCGAAGGCTGCGGAGTGTGTGGCTGAGGCCGTTGGTGGGGGCGTCGGTGGTCGCGGTGGTTGTGCTTTCGAGTGTGATGATCATCGCTCCGTTCACGGCACCAGCGGCGACGGGAAAGCTGCGGATCGATTTTCTGGACGTGGGGCAGGGCGATTCGATATTGGTCACGTTTCCCAACGGCGAAACGATGCTGATCGACGGCGGCGGGCGGATGAATTTCGGTGCGGATGAAGATCCGGACTTTGAACCGGATATACCGAGGATCGGTGAGACGGTCGTGTCTGAATTTTTGTGGGAGAAGGGGTACAGGCGGATCGATCACATTGTTGCGACGCACGCGGATACGGATCACATTCAGGGGCTGGTGGACGTAGCTCGAAATTTTGAGATCGGGCGTGCGTACCTGCCGGTGTCGCCGGATGAGGACCGGGACCTTGATGAGCTGTGGGACGCGCTGGTTCGTCAAAACGCGGAGATCGTGCAGGGGATGTGGTTCGAGCAGGTGGAGATCGGCGGAGCGAGGGTAGAATTTCTTGAGACGAATAGGAATGGTTCTAATGCTGTTTCAGAGAATGACCTTTCGATCGTGCTGAGGATTACGTACGGTTCTCGATCGATGTTGTTTACGGGCGACATCGAGGAGCGCGGAGAGGCGGTGCTTTTGGCGGCGAATGCTGATCTCGCGGTTGATGTTGTGAAGGTCGCACACCACGGGAGCCGCACGTCGTCGATGCCTGAGTTTGTGGAGCGGACGCGGCCGATCTATGCAGTGATACCGGTGGGGCGGAAGTCGATGTTTGGGCATCCGCATGGCGAGGTCGTTGATAGATGGGTTGCGGCCGGAGCGCGGGTGTTGACGACGGGTGAGCGGGGAACGGTAACGATCGAGACGGATGGTTCGGAGATATGGGCGAGCGATTTTCTCTCGGTGCAATGAAAAACTCGGAAGTTTCAGTCCTTCCGAGCGTTCCTTTAGTTGTCGATTTCAGTTAGATTACCGCAATCCGAAAGGCGTGTCAAGCATTTGTTAATGTTTTACTTTAACAAACGATGTTTTTTTCTCAGTGCTTGAAATGGCGAATGCCGGTGAAGGCCATTACGAGGCCGTGTTCGTCGGCGGCGGCGATGGAATCTTCGTCTTTTACCGAGCCGCCAGGCTGAATGATCGCACCGATGCCCACTTTTGCGGCCTCGTCTACGTTATCGCGGAAAGGGAAGAACGCGTCAGAAGCGAGTGCGGCGCCTTTGACCGGCAGATCGAAGCGTTCGGCACGCATCGCGGCGATTCGGACGGAATCGACGCGGTTCATTTGGCCGGCACCTACACCCAACGTTTGATGTTCATTCGCCAGAACGATGGCGTTCGATTTGACGTGCTTGCAGACCTCCCAGGCGAGGAGCATGGCTTCGATCTGGGCTTGGTCGGGCTGCTTTTGTGAAACAATTTTAAGGTCGGCCGCGGTCAGGTGGTGGACGTCGCGATCCTGGACGAGCATCCCGCCGGAGATCTGGCGGAGCTCACGAGCGGCTGCGCGTCCAGGTTGATCGGACATGCGAAGCACGCGGAGACCCTTTTTTTCACGCAGGACGTCGAGAGCGTCGTCGGCGAAATCGGGTGCGATCACAACTTCGGTAAAAACTTCGGTGATGAGGGACGCAACGGTCACGTCGACAGTCGTGTTCATCGCTACGATGCCGCCGAATGCGGAGACTGGATCGGTTGAAAGCGCGCGTTTGTACGCAGTTTCGTTGGTTGACCCGAGGCCTACGCCGGAGGGGTTTGTGTGCTTGATGATAGCGACGGCCAGGCGGTCGAAATCTTGCACCAGGTTCCAGGCAGCGTCGACGTCGAGATAGTTGTTGTACGACATCTCTTTGCCGTGAATCTGTTCGGCGGTGGCGATGCCGCCGCGGCTTTCATCGACGTAAAGGGCGGCCGATTGATGCGGATTTTCGCCGTAGCGAAGGTCCGTTACTTTCGCGAGTTCGATCGAGAGCCGATCGCCCGGCGCTGCCTCGTCCTCGTCCTCATCCGCCTGGATAAAGGCTAGATGTCCGAGCGGGTTCAGCGGTTCCAGCCGCTCAAGATCGCTCTCCGGAAGTTGGCCGGCTAGATAGCTAGAGATCGCGAGGTCGTAGCTCGCGGTTCGTGTATAGGCGAGAACGGCGAGGCGGCGGCGGGTTTCGAGGGAAAGCGATGCGGCGTTTTCGCGGAGTTCGTCGAGGATCTCGTCGTAGAGTCGGGGGTCGGTTACAACGGCCACGTCACGCCAATTTTTTGAGGCGGAGCGGATCATCGCGGGGCCGCCAATGTCTATGTTCTCGACAGCTTCGTCGAGCGATACGCCGTCTTGTGCGATCGTCTGCTCGAACGGGTAGAGGTTGATCACGACAAGGTCGATAGGGACGATGCCATGTTCTTCCATCGATGCCACGTGACCGGGGTCGTCGCGGAGCGCGAGGAATGCACCGTGGATCATCGGGTGGAGCGTCTTAACGCGGCCGTTCATCATTTCGGGAAAGCCGGTAACTGCGGAAACGTCGGTGACATTGATGCCAGCTTCGCGAAGCGTCTTCGCTGTGCCGCCGGTCGAGATGATCTCGACACCGAGTTTGTCGAGGCCGCGGGCAAAGTCGACAGCGCCGGTTTTGTCTGAAAGGCTGATGAGCGCCCGTTTGATAGTTCTGAAATGTGACATAGAGAAATTAAAAAAAGAAAAAGCGGCCGAACCGACCGCTGATCAAAACGAATTAATTATATGGATGTACCTCTGTGCGAGGGCGCATCGACCGGATCCGCGAAAACAAGCCACGAGCTTAAAAGAAAAAGCGTCCAAGCGTCAGCAGGCTTATCAAGATCGCGAGTGCGAACATCATTACTTTGATTAGACTCATAGAAAACTTTAAACTGAAAGGTCAGATCGCTTTACCCGAATCAAACCACTAGCTTAGGCTCGATTTTATCGGATGTCAAAAAATGTAAAACTATTCTACCAGAGCGTCGTGGCGACGGCGCTGGTTTTACAAATCTTTACATTTGCGGCGGGGCAGGGGACCGCGACGGTTGAATTTGAGGGGCAAACGGCGAGGGTTGCGGTCGAGACGGTTGAGTCGAGGAACCTCTCTTTTGTGCGTTCGTATGCAGGGATCGACGGTGTTGCTGATCGAATCAGCGGGTTAAAGCTGATGGACGCTGCGGGCGGGGAAGTGCCGTATCGCACGTTGGCACCGGGCGAGCATATCGCCGAGGGGCCGTTCCGACACGCCGAATATGATCTGGATCTGACGCCGCGTTCGGGTGCCGGACGGGTGCATTTATCTTGGTTTGACGGGACGATCGGCGTTTTAAGAAGCGATCTGCTGCCGCTAGCGAAAGACGGCTGGAGCGTGCAGGTAGAGGGTGCGGGGGCGGATGGTGAACACCGGTTGGAAGCACATCCATCGCCGCCGATCTTCTTAGGCAGCGGGTGGCGAAAGGTGGTCGCCGCGGATCGAAAGATCACTGTCATGCTGTCGGGGGAATGGCTGTTCACTGATGAGGAGGCTCTGGCCCGTTCGGTGGAGATCTTTGACGATCAACTCAAGCTGTTTGGTTCATTGCCGGAGGGTCCTTTCACGGTTGCATTTGTCCGGCTTCCAAAGTTAACGGCGTTTGGTGAATGGCATGCGGAGACGCGCGGCGGGACTGCGGTGATAGCGTCGTCGGACATGCCGTTTCGCACGCCTTCGGTTCAGCGGATGCACGAGCAGCTGCGGCATGAGATCTTCCATTTTTGGATCCCGAACGGCGTGAACCTTGGCGGCAATTACGATTGGTTTTACGAGGGATTTGCGCTATACCAGTCGCTGAAGAGCGGCGTGCGGTTAAAGCGGATCCGCTTTGAAGATATGCTGATCACGCTGTCGCAGGCGATGAGGATGGCAGACGCGGTCGGTGACAATGTTTCGTTGATCGATGCAACGCGAAACCGGTGGACACCAGGGCAGAATGCGATCTACGCGCGTGGTATGGCAACGGCATTCTATATTGACCTTGCGATGATGAACGCGTCGAGCGGCCGACGCCGGACAGACGACATCGTACGTGAGGTTTACGCGAAGTACTCGGGCGCTGCCGAGCGGCAGGACGGGAACGTGGCGGTGCTGGAAATATTGAATACGCGTCCTGAGGTTAGGCCGATTGTGAGCGGTATCATCAGTGGGACATCCGGGTTCGACGCAGATGGCTTGCTTACGCAGATCGGCTTTGTGAGGACGCCGGGTAAGCTCGAGATAGTCGAGAAACCGAGCGGCCGTCAGCGCGAAATCCTGCGGCGATTGGGTTATAATGGTCGGTAGTTTTCACCATGAAGTTTAAGATCTATCTAATTTCAACGCTGCTTTTGGGCTCGATGTTTTTTCAGGGCTGCAGCCTGCTTGATGCGACGGTCGGGACGTTTTCTGAGGCTGTCGGGCTGACGGATACGGCGGTCGTGATGGCAAAGACGGCGCAGATTCGCACGTCGTATGCTGTGGTCGCTGCCGATCTTTTGGAAGTAAAGCGGGGCGATCGGCTGGACGTACTCGATAAGGTCGAGTTTGAGAGGGTGCTCTGGTACCGGGTTCGTGCGCGCGACGAAGAGTCGACCGAGGGCTGGATCGAAGCCCAGAATGTGATCACAAATGACACGCTTGAGCGATCGCAGGAACTCGCGGCGGGGTTCAAAGATCAGCTGCCGCAGGCGGGCGGCAAACTTCGTGCTGCGTCGAACCTCAGATTGGCAGCCGAGATGGACGCGGAGAACGTTCTTTTTCGGCTTCCCAACAATTCCACTTTCGAGATCATGAGCTGGAAGTTTGTTCCAAAGCAGCAGGTGGCTGACGTGGACGATTCGACCGCGGGCCCGGCCCGGCCTGCCGGCTCGGAACCAAATACGGAGATCGAGTCTGCTCGGGTTGCGGGCGAGCCCGAAAAGCTGGATGAAAAATATGACATGTGGTATCTGGTGAAACTCGATCCGTCAGTTTCGCCGGCACCCGCAGGGTGGCTATTTGGCCGGCAGGTCGAGCTTCAGGTGCCCAGCGACATGGTATTTTTCCAGCAGAACAATCGCAGATTCGTTTCGTGGCAGCGGCTCGATACGGACTCGCCGTCGCTGGCGGTGACAGATGATAAGAAGACGGCCCCGGGAAGTTGGTTGATCGTTTCGCGGACGAACATCGTGAAAGCGATCGACGGTGTCGAGCCCGATTTTGACGGCATACAGGTACTCGCGTTCGATAAATATGATCAGAGCTATTACACGGTCTATCGTTCGAGCGGCGAGGTGTGGGGACAGCTTCCGATGACGGTGGACGGTTCGGGTGAAAACAAGACGGTGACGCTGAGGCTGCGGCATCCGGAAGGGCGAATCGATGAGAAGCGTTTCGTCGTGTTCCGTGACCGCAACCGGCTGAGGGTCACGCCGCCCGAGGACATCGCACAATATCAACAGACCCCACCGCGACGTCGTTAGAGATGGACGAAGAATTTATAAATCCGTTTCCGGAACCGGTTGAGATCGAGATCACCGATTCGATAGATCTGCATTCGTTTTCGCCGAAGGATGTGAGGGCGGTCGTCCGTGCCTATCTGAACGAAGCATACAAAAAGGGATTTCCGTTCGTGAGGATCATTCACGGAAAAGGAATAGGCGTGCAGCGAGAGATGGTGCGGAGCGTTTTGCGCGAGACGGCATTCGTGAAAGGCTTTCGCTCGGGCGATGAACTTTCGGGCGGCGGTACGGGTGCGACGATCGCTGAATTTCAACGCTGACTCTTACGGTTCATCGATCACATCTGCCCAGCTTTCCTCGTCTTCCAGATAGGCGGTATTCAGCAGCTCGTTCTGTTCCTCGATGCGTTGTTCGGCGACCTCGAGGCGTTGGAGCAGCGCCTTGCATCTGATCTCAAGTCCGTGCAGCCGTTTTTTGCGTTCTCTGTCAAGCCGATCGATGTAGAACATGTACGCCATTTGCAGACCAGCGACGCCCGCAAGGGCAAGGCACAGGCCGATGAGAATATAGACTAGGATAGAAACCTCCCTTGTTCGGTTGGCACGGGGCGACAACGCTAGAGTTGTCGGGTCAAGTAGGGGCACGCCATTGAGCTTTCGAACATTATACTCTTGACCAAGGGCGGAATAAAAGAAAGAATCGGAGGTACGGCAGAAATTTCGGGAGTAAGGCTTAACACGTTATAGGAATCTTTGGGCGATTGCGTGTTTTCAGCGACTGTAAATTATTGACGGCAGGATAAATGCGAACACAGGAACTAAAGCTTGTTTACACACTTTTGTGTGACGACGTCAGGATCGAGATGGGAAACAAGATCTCGCTGATGGGGATCTTTCAGAACATCCTGGTCGAAACGCTGCCGGTCTCGCTCATTAAGTTTGCCGTGATCAACCATTTTGAAGGCGCGGGTGATCATCAGACTGAAGTTCGCATTCTGGCTCCGGATCGGAACAACGTTGTCGTGTCGTCGCAGCCGACGTCAGTCGAACTTGCTCGTGGCGGATTTACTGATAACGTGAGCTTTTTTGTGAACGTGATGTTCCCGACGGCAGGGACCTATTGGGTGCAAACGATCGCGAACGATGTTGTGCTGCAGGAATTTCCGCTGATAGTGACGGATTCGGCCAATGCTGAATCGATGCGTCCGCCCGAAGAGATCTCAGAAACGATCAATTAGAACCGCGAGAAATGTCGAGCGTGATGGCTGTGCGATAGATGGCAGCACCGTCAACGTCGATGTCTTTCGATGCGGAACTGTCTTTGAACTTTGCGGTGATGCGGAGTTTTGCAGGCCCCTCCGGTCGCCGAAACGCGAATTCCCCGGTGCCGGATGAGAAGGTGTTGCCTAGCTTTTTGACGGAACCGTCTGCCGCGACTTCTTCGAGTTCGACTCGCGCTCCCGCTAGTCCGTATCCCTCTTTATAAAAGACGCTGCCTCGGATGAGGACAAGCGTTCCCTGATCTACGCCAAGAACTAAACGGTTGCCGAGGTTGCGGACACTGCGACCGACCTCTACGTTATAGAGCACGCCGGACTGATAGCCGTCCGCGTCGAACACGACGTTATATTTGCCCGACGCAAGGCCGGTGAGCTTGAAGTTGCCGCTTCGGTCGGTTCTTGCTGACCGCACGTCTTTGCCGTCCTGACGGGCGACGACGGTCGCGTTCGGAATGCCTGCGCCACGCTGTGTCCGGACCTTGCCTGAAAAGCCCCCGGATTGAGCGTTAGCTGCCGGTGCAAAGATCGCTCCTGCCGCGAGAACGAACGCGAGTGCGAACAATCCTGCAAATCTATGCAGGCGTACGAGTTTGAGTTTGGGTGTCGGTCGTTTTTCTGTATTCATCGGCTACGTCATTGATGATGTCAGCAAGGCTTCGGGTTGGCTTGTAACCGATGAGGTTGCGAGCTTTTTCGAGGCTTGGGACGCGGCGCTGCATGTCTTCGAACCCTTCGCCGTAGGCTTCGTCATAGGAGATGAACTCGATCTCGCTGGAGCTGTTTGTGAGTTCGATCGAGCGTTTGGCGAGGTCGAGGATCGAGACCTCTTCGTCGTTACCGAGATTGATCACCTGGCCGAAGCACTGCGGCGTATCAAGAAGTTTTGCGAGGCCACCGACGACGTCGGAGACGTGGCCGAAGCATCGCGACTGGTTGCCGTCGCCGTGGACCTGGATCGGTTCGTCGCGAAGTGCGGAGTGAACGAATCGCGGAACGACCATGCCGTATTGCCCGGTCTGGCGGGGTCCGACGGTGTTGAAAAGGCGAACGACCACGACCGAGAGGCGTGTCTCTTTCCAGTGAGCAAGTGCGAGGAACTCGTCCAGCGTCTTGGCACAGGCGTATGCCCAGCGGTGCTTTTCGGTGGCACCGGTGAGGAGGTCGTCGTGTTCGTGAAAGGGAACTGAGGCACCCTTGCCGTAGACCTCTGACGTGCTTGGGATGAGCACCCGTTTGCGATAGCGCGAGCAGAATTTCAGGATCACGTCGGTGCCGTGGAAGATGGTCTCGATCGTTTTCACGGGCTGTTCCATGATCAGGCGGACGCCGACTGCACTGGCCATGTGGTAAACGCGATCGGTTTCGCGGATCAGGTCTTCCATCAGCGACTGGTTGAGAACGGTGTCGATGATGAGCCGGAAGTTTGGACGGCCTTCGAGATGCTCGACGTTTGTGTAGCGGCCGGTCGAGAGGTCGTCGATGACGGTGATCTCGTGGCCCTGTCCAATTAGGTTATCGGCCAGGTGGCTGCCGACGAATCCGGCACCGCCGGTGATTAGAATCTTCATATTAGTTAAGCTGTGACTGCCGCTGTGCCTATGCGTGCAGCGAAATGATCTGCTGTCTTCTTTAGTCCTTCTGCGAGTGGTACGGTCGGTGCCCATCCTAGGAGCTGTCGGGCTCGGTCGATGTTGGGCTGACGCTGTTTGGGGTCGTCCTGGGGCAGCGGGAGGTGTTCGACCTTTACCTCGCGACCGGTGACCTTCCCGACCTCTTCGGCCAGTTCGTTCATTGTGAACTCTGCGGGGTTGCCTATGTTGACGGGCAGGTGCAGCGTTTCGCCCTCGGTGTTCATCAGGCGGATGATGCCCTCGACAAGGTCGCTGACGTAACAAAACGAACGAGTTTGATTGCCGTCGCCGTAGATCGTGAGCGGGTTGCCGCGAAGCGCCTGAACGACGAAGTTAGATACGACGCGACCGTCATTTTCGAGCATTCGTTCACCGTAAGTGTTAAAGATGCGGACGATGCGGGTGTCGACGCCGTTTTGGCGGTGATAGTCCATCATCAGCGTTTCGGCGACGCGTTTGCCTTCGTCGTAGCAACTCCGGGGACCGATCGGGTTCACGTTGCCGAAGTAGTCTTCGGTTTGCGGATGAATGAGCGGGTCGCCGTATACTTCTGACGTCGAAGCCTGCAGGATTCGCGCCTTAACGCGTTTGGCCATGCCGAGCATGTTGATCATGCCCATTACGCTCGTTTTGACCGTCTTGACGGGGTTGAACTGATAGTGGATGGGCGATGCGGGACACGCAAGGTTGTAGATCTGATCTACCTCAAGGAGGATCGGCTCGGTCACGTCGTGCCGGACGAGCTCGAAGTTCGAGTCATCAAAAAGATGTGCGATGCTGGTTTTACGGCCGGTAAAGAAGTTATCGAGACAGATAACCTCGTTGCCCTCGCTGAGCAATCTTTCACATAGGTGTGAGCCGATAAAGCCGGCACCGCCGGTGACTAGTATTCGCATTGTTTGCGCGATTCGAACAAGCAGGAAGCGGCTTTTCGCCGGAAAGAGCATTATCTAATAACCCATCGCGTTTATCAATATCATTGCCTCGGAGGTTTCAATATCGCGGGATCTCGCATTTGTCGTCAGTGGAGCAGAACCACTCGCGCATCATCGCTACTACTCCGGGTTTGCCATCGCCTATGAAACGTTCGCGGTATGTGCGGTACGCGGCGAGTACTTTGGAGGCGCGGGCTCGCAGCTCTCGATCAGCTTCGACCTCCTGGTGACCTTTCGGCGTCGCATAGACAAAACGGTTAGTGTCACTGGTGATGGTCGGGATGGAGTAGAAATCGCGCTCTACGAACTTGCCGGTGATCTCTTCCTCGACGGAGGCGTTTACGAAGAAGCGGACGGCGTGATCGGGATAACCGAAAAGATAGCCGTAACCCGCGAAGCGTGACGGGCCGTCGGCGTATTCGACAGCGTACAAGAGTTGAAGCGGATGAGCGCTTGGGGTAATGCCCCAGCGTTGAAAGAATGCGGCTCGTTCGTCGACTAGTTTAGCCGTTGATCGCCTGTCAAATACGACGGCTTCTGTGGTGCGCTTTCCGTCAAAAACACGTGCGAAGTGATGAAGGTCCGCGTGCAGATTTGTGTCGCCGCAGTGCCAAAGCGCGAATATCTCGCGTGCGGTGTCCATTTTGGCGAGCGATGCTTGGCGTTCATTTCGCAGCTTTTCATCACGCGGTTCGCTCGCTGCTGTCGAAAAAGTGGCGAAGCCGCTCGACATCGGCTTGATGCCGCCGACTATGGTGTAGAGAGTTTCGGTGTCTAGCGCCTTCAGCAAAAGTTCGTCGGCGTACTGACGATTTTCGGGTGAGAGACGTTCGAACGGAAAACAGTTGGCTCGATCGGTGGCGGCTAGTGCCGAAAACGCAAAAGAAAGTGATAAGAAGAGGCCGAAAATTAGTTTTTGAAACATTGATACTCCTGTTTATGACGTTTTTTCAGGCAGTTTAGTGCAACAGAACGCCCGCAGGAAATTATTCAGCGGAAGCGTCGATTTTCCCAACAAGCGGGCATTTTCCGCAGGCGGGGAGTTGCGGCTCAAATGCCGTAGACGCTCATTCATGGAGCATATGCGTCAGTTCGTTGAAAAGTGGATGCCGGTCGATCGAGCCATGGTTTACTCGAATGTTTGGACAAAGAGGACCACTCAGACAAAGCTATGATCAAAATATTCTTAACTTTAATTTCCTTCTTATTCATTTCAACGGGAGCGGTCGTGCATGCACAGTCCGCCTCGATCGTGACCGGCAGAGTCACGGATTCTCAGCGCGCGCCCGTGTCAGGGGCTTCGGTTACCATAACTAACACCGCAACGAACGCATCGCAAACATCTACGTCGAACTCCGACGGCATATTCGTGTTTCCGCAGCTTTCACCCGCGACCTACCGAATTGAGGTTTCGGCCGGCGGATTTCAGCTCGCTTTGCAGAACAACGTGATCGTTTCGGTCGCCGGGACAACAACGCAGAACTTTCAGCTTGAGGTCGCGGGCCCTGACGCGACGGTTACAGTCGCAGACCAGCCGGACATAATCGAACGCGATTCCGGGACTGTGGGAACTGTTATCGACCGGAACTTTGTTGAAAATCTACCGCTGAATGGCCGCAGCTTTCAGACCCTAATCGAGTTGACACCGGGGGTTGTCCTGACGCCTTCGCAGGTTACAAGTCCGGGGCAGTTCTCGGTCAACGGGCAGCGGACCAACTCGAACTATTTTATGCTGGACGGTGTCGGTGCTAACTCAGGAACGACGCCGCTTGCAACTTCGAGCCAGCAAGCCGCGGGAACGCTGCCGAACACGACCGTGGTCGGCGGATTTAACAATCTGGCATCGGTGGACGAGTTGCAGGAGTTTCGCGTGTTGACTTCGTCATTCGCACCGGAGTTTGGGCGAACGCCCGGAGGGCAGGTCTCTTTGGTGACACGATCTGGTACGAACCGGTACTCCGGCAGTGTCTATAACTATCTGAGGAACGAGATCTTTGATGCTAACAGCTTTTTTAATAACCGGGCGGGCATTCCGCGAGGCAAGCTTAGGCAGAATAACTTTGGGTTTACGTTTGCGGGCCCGCTGCCGTTCTTGAACTTTGGGGAGGGCGTCCCGATCTTTAGCTCCGGTAAAGACAGAACGTTCTTTTTTCTTTCGTATGAAGGTTCGAGGGTCAGACGCCCGATATTCCGCAGCGCTAACGTTCCGTCGCTAGCTGCACGGGAACAGGCGGCGAGCCTCGGGCTGACCGAGATCGGCGAATTGCTCGCAGGCTTTCCGTTGCCCAATGCGGCACCGACAACGACCAATCCGCTGATCGGCAGATTTGAGCAATCGCTCTCAAATCCGGTTTCACTTGATTCTGTCGGCATACGGATTGACTATATCTTCAGCCCGAAGTTTACGGTTTTCGGCCGGTATAAGCACACGCCGTCGTCAGATGATCAGGCAGCCACGCTTTTCGCGAATCAATCTAATTATTTCGAGGTCGAGACAAGGCTTCTGACCGTGGGGGCGACTTATACCCCTCGGTCAAACCTGGTCGTCGATCTACGCGGGAACTATACAGACGACATTGGTAACTTCCTATTTTCGGGGCAGGAGGTCGGCGGGGCTGTGCTGCCGCCGCTTTCGTCGCTTATGCCGTCATTTGTCGGCGAGTCGAACGCCTCGGCGAGTCTTCAATTTGCGGGTGCGAATTTCATAAACCAGACACGCGGACGGAGTTTTGGCAATGGCCAGCGTCAATTGAACTTTATGGGAAGTGCGAACGCTGTCGTCGGGTCACACCAGATCAAGTTTGGGGCCGATTACCGGCGGCTGATGCCCAAGGTGGTCGCACGGTCTTTTGGATTTACGTATAACTTTACGAGTCTCGAGGCCGTCCTTGACCCGACACCCGGATCCTTGACGCGTGGAACAGCATTGGTATCGGTGCAGGCACTTGCCCCGGAAGGGCAGTTCTTGTTTGAGAACTTTTCAGCCTTTGCACAGGATACGTGGAGAGCTCGAAAAAATCTTACGCTTACGTTTGGGGCTCGCTGGGATGTGAATACACCGCCTTCGTCGGACGGGCCGCTGCCATTCGTGCTAGGTCAGGTGAACAACCTGATGACGGCTGAGCTTGCACCGGCCGGTACACGAGCGTTTGAATCGAGCTACGCGAATATCGCTCCACGATTCGGGATGTCGTATGATATTGGCGGATTTGTATTTCGCGCAGGTGCCGGCATCTTTTATGATCTGGCGACCGGGCAGGCGACGCGCGGTTATACGAGTTACCCATTTAGCTCGGTGCGGGCTCCGATCAGAGTTCCTTTCATACCAGGTTCCGCTGCCCTCGAAGCGGCACTGCAGCCTGCCCCTTTTAACACGGCACCGCCGTACTCGTCTACGTTTTACGTTTATGATCGGCAGATCAAAATGCCTTACACGCTTCAATACAATGTTGCGGTCGAGCGGGCTCTAGGTGCGAATCAGAGCATTTCATTGACGTATCTAGGTGCTCGGGGTCGGCGGCTGCTGTTCACTGAGATCGTTCGAAACGCAGTCGCACAGACCAATCCGAACTTGCCGATACCGGCAGTGCAGATATTGAATCCGATATTTGGAAACAGCAGCGTGCATATCACGGACAATCGAGGGCGATCTGATTACAACGCACTGCAGGTGCAGTTCAAGCGGAGAATGTCGGTGGGGCTGCAAGTCCTGTCTTCGTATACTTACGCTCATTCGAAGGACAACATATCGAGTGAGATCGCAGCATCTGCCGCGGTGTTCCGGGTCGACCCGGATGTCGAGTATGGGCCTTCGGACTTTGATATTCGCCATACTTTCACGACAGCAGTGACGTACGACATCCCTTCGATCTTTAAGGAAGGATTCGGAAGGAGTGTATTCGGTGGGTTCTCGCTGGATCTGATCACACGGGTGCGATCAGCGCCGCCGTACAATGCGTTCGTATCGTATTCGAACTCGGCTGCGGGTGTGTCGTTTATCACGCGGCCTGATCTGAATACGGGTGAGCCGCTTTACTTATACGACGACGAACTTCCGGGTGGACGCCGTGCGAATCCTGACGCGTTCTCACTTGCACCGGTTACGCGACAGGGAACATTGGGCCGCAACGCGCTGCGCGGGTACCGGCTGTTTCAGACGGATCTCGCAATCCGCCGGGAATTTGGACTCACGGAACGCGTGACACTTCGGTTGAAGGCAGAGGCGTTCAACCTCTTTAACCAACCGAACTTTTCAGTGGATAGCTCGACGTTGTTCACGCGTACGGCTACGACGACAACTCCGACGCAGAACCTGAATTTTGGACGGGCGACGAACATCCTCGCGAACCAGTTGAGCGGAACGGGCGGTTTTAGTTCGCTTTATCAAGTCGGCGGACCTCGTTCGATGCAGTTTTCGGCTCGAATTTCTTTTTAGGTGTCGCAATGGTAGAAACAAAAACTGAAACATCATGGTTCGGACGGGTTGCGATATTTGCGTCGATCGCATGTGCGGTGGAGTGCGCGTTTCGGCCGCTTGCCATTCTCTTGCTCCCGGTTTTGGGGCTGCAGCTGGTGACCGGCGAGTGGGTTGAGTTGGCACTGCTTGGTTCGGTGTTGGTCCTTGGCGGGGGGCGGATCGCCTTGCGATTTTTTAAGGGACGTACGAGCAGCAGGCCGCTGATGATATTCTCGGCCGGGTTTCTGGCAATTGCGGCGGGACACTTTTTAGCGGAAGGGACGGCCCTCGGTATCTTCCTGACCATATGCGGGGCCCTGACGGCGGCGGCTTCGCAGCTGATAGAGAGGTCGGGACCGCGCGACTGCTGTGAGTTTCACCGCACTTTGGACGACGACGCCTGCAGTTAGCTGTGCTGGTTACACCATAGTTGATCCTGCCCGCGGAATTGCCCCCGCGGGCGTTTTTGTTCATATGCACTGTCGAGAGAGTGAAACAATGACATCCGCCTGTGCGTATCAACATCAAAGTTCCACGTGTTTACTTATCTGTGACTTGCGGTCTCGCCGCTTTTTCCCGCAGAATGAGAGCGACAGCAACTAAATTAGGAGAATATTAATGTTCAAAAGACAGACTACTGCACTCGTACTTGCCTTCAGCCTGCTTGCGCCGGGGTTGGCGCTTGGCGCTCCGGGCAATGCCGTCGAAAGATCGGCGGTCGATAAGATGCGCGAAGAGGGAATGGAGCGTTCGCAGGCAATGGCGACGATGAAGTATCTCAGCGACGTGATCGGGGCCCGATTGACGAACTCGCCGGCTCAGAGGAGTGCGAACAAATGGACCAAAGAGCAGCTTGAGAAATGGGGCATGAAGAATGCCGCCATCGACCCTTGGGGCGAATTTGGCCGTGGTTGGGAGCTGAAGCGATATAACGCTTCGGTGATGGCGGGTGATGAATTCGTTTCGTTTCGTGCGTACCCGAAAGCCTGGTCGCCTTCAACGAATGGTGTGATCACGGGCGATGTCGTTTTCGTCGATGCGACGGACGAAGCGGGGCTTGAGAAGTATAAAGGCAAGCTGAAGGGAGCGATCGTGTTCCTGACGCCGGAACGTGCGGTGAAGCCGGGATTCGATGCCCTTGCTACTCGTGTGGCTGACACGGAACTTGCGCGGCTTGAGGGCCTGACGGCTCCGCCTACGCAGGCCGGTGGTCAGGGAGCAGCGGGACGCCGAGGTGGTGGTGGCGGCGGTGGAATGGGCGGTGCGGCTCAGTCGTTCGCTCAGCGTAAATACAGCTTCTATTTTGAAGAAGGTGTGGCCGTTCTGGTCGAGCCGAGCAATGGAACCGATGCGGGCACTATCCGTGTAATGGGTGCAACGCCTGCTCCGATGACGCCGCAACCGGTTCCAGCTACGGGGCCTGTGCCGCCGATGCGTGTCTATTCGGCAGGTGCCGCACCGACCATCCCGCAGCTTGTTGCTGAGACGGAGCAATATAATCGCGTATATCGGTTGCTTCGGCAGGGAGTGCCGGTCAAAATGACGGTCGATCTGCAGGCACAGTTTTATGACGATGACCTGCAGGGTTACAACACGATCGCTGAGATACCGGGAACGGACAAGGCTGACGAGGTCGTTATGATCGGTGCTCACCTTGATTCGTGGCACGCGGGCAACGGCTCTACGGACAATGGTGCGGGTGTTACGGTCGTGATGGAAGCGATGCGTATTTTGCAGGCTTCGGGCTTGAAGCCGCGTCGGACGATCCGTGTTGCGTTGTGGACGGGTGAGGAGCAGGGGTTGCTTGGTGCTCGCGGTTATGTGGCGAAGAACTTTGCTTCGATGGAACGTGCAGCTGCCGCGACCGGTGCTGCTGCCGGACCGGCGAGGGTTGTCAGGACGCCGGCGTTTGATAAATTCTCAGCGTATTACAACCTCGACAACGGAACGGGGCAGATCCGCGGGATCAATATGCAGGGCAATGAGCAGCTGCGGCCGATCTTCCGCGAATGGCTTGGGCCTTTCCACGATATGAGTGCTGCTACGGTTAGCGTTCAGTCAGTGGGCGGAACCGATCACCAGGCGTTTGACGGTGTCGGGCTGCCGGGATTCCAGTTCATTCAAGACCCGATCGAGTATTTCGGACGTACGTGGCACACGACACAGGACGTTGCTGACCGCACGATCGAAGAGGACTTGAAGCGTTCGTCGGTAATCATGGCGGCTTTCGCTTATAACACCGCGATGATGGACGGGCTGTTGCCGCGTAAGACCGTGTCGAACGCGGCGGTCGCTTCGCTGTTGTCGGGCTTTGACCTGATGGCGTTGAACGACGAAGCGCACTTCCGCAGCCTCGGGCTTGGGCATCAGATCTGCGGACACAGTATCTCAGCAGACGAGATCCCGGGCGAATTCCCGAGCTTTCTAACGCTGAGCACTAATCTGTACGCTCACGCAGAATAGCGACCAGGCTGAATCAAACAGCAGCAGGTGCATAGGGGTGTTTAGGCTGGTTAGGCTTGAACACCCTTTCCTGTGTGATCGAGCGGGGAGTCTCCTTGAATCAAACATTTTCAGGGGTTTCAAGGTGTTCTTAGCGGCTTGCCGCCCGGAGTGCGGAAAGGCTTGCCTTTCCGAGAGCTCCCCTTATTATGACCTCCCCTGCGGCTTGCCCCCCTCACAAATCCTAAACAAACACTTCCAGGTGCTTACAGGTGTTTAGACGTTAAACCCGTTTTTGGCTCTAAACACTTCTACACACCCCTAGATGTTTGTTTAGAGTTTTATGCCTGCGGCTTGCCGCCAAGGTGTGCGGAAAGGCTTGCTTTTCCGATCCGAAAGTCCTCAATTCCCAATTATCCGGCAGCTTGCCGCCCTCACAAATCCTAAACAAACACTTCCAGGTGCTTACAGGTGTTTAGACGTTAAACCCGTTTTGGGCTCTAAACACTTCTAAACACCCCTGAATGTTTGTTTAGAGTTCCTCTTAGCGGCTTGCCGCCATGGTGTGCGGAAAGGCTTGCCTTTCCGTAAGGTATTATTACTGTTGGGCTATGCCCTGTCTCTTCGCCAATCGAGCTGCTTGATATCAACGTCAAGCGGTTCGTTTCTAATAAGGGGCGTTTACCTCAATAACGAGAGCTTGAAAAGGTATACTCAGCCGAAGTCTCAGCCATTCCCTCTTCGACCGGATTGAAATGAATATAGTTCGCTTTCTCGATAGCCTTTGAATCGCTGGTGATAAAGAACGTATTCGAATGGTGCTGCCAAAGCGAGTACTTATAATCCCCCGATCCTTCGTCTTTCTTCAACTTTGCGAGAGAGCTTTGATGCCTGTTGTCTTTGAGGTGGTTGATGACCCGTCTTGCAGAATGCCGTTTAGATAACGAGGCACTTCGGAAGGCTTTCGTAAGCTGTCGGTAATGACGTGATAGTGATCGGGCATGATCACGTACGCAAATATCATGATGCCCGATGAACTACGTGCTTCGTCGAATGCCTTCGCCAGAATACGTTTCAACGCTTCCGTTCGGAAAACAGGAAGCCGGTCTTTTGTTACTGAAGTGAGGAAATAGAGTGGTGAATCACTCGGATCAGAGGCATAGCCTCAAAGAATAATTGGAACCTACACGGAAAGGCGCAGCCTTTCCGCACACCATGGCGGCAAGACGCAGGGATCGAGTGATGTAGTCAACGAAAAGACAGTGCATAGTCCAACATCCACTGACTACGTCAATGTCAACGTAATTCTAAAAAGATATACGCCGACTTTTCGGCAATATCCTCCCCACCCCTTTCCTTACGGAAAAGGTCCGGTTACCTCGTTCGTTACATACATCGTATCACAACTGTTGCATACTCTGTCAAGTGTATTATGCATGAGACAACGATCACCGAGCCTTAAATTCTAAACAAACACTTTGGGGTGTTAGGAAGTGTTTAGAGCCAAAAACAGGTTTAACACCTAAACACCCCTACACACTCTTAATGTTTGTTTACGACCCAAACCCCCTCGAACCCATAAACATAAACACCCCAAACATCTAAACACCGTCTAACCCCTCATCTGTTTGATCAGCGGCGTTCCACGTGGCGTTCGAAGAACCAGAGGATGCGTTCGTATTCGTCGGCCCAGCTTTCGGGGCGGACGAAGGCGTGGCTTTCGGACGGGTACATCATTGCTTCGAAGTGCTTGGTCTTGCCCAGGCGTATGAGCTTTTCGATCAGCTGGACGGAGTCCTGCACGTGGACGTTGTCGTCGACCATGCCGTGGAGGATGAGCAGGGGCCGTTCCAACTGATCGGCATAGGTAATGGGCGAACTGCGTTTGTATGCTTCGGCGTTCTTGTCAGGGAAGCCCAACCGCTGGGCGGTGTAGCCGGGGTTGGTGGCGTAATAGTTCTTCCAGTCGAACACGGAGCGGAGGGCTGCTGCGGCCGCGATCTTGTCGGGAGCACGCATCACGAGCATCCCTGCCATGAACCCGCCGTAGCTGCCGCCATAGACGCCTACCTTGGTCGGGTCGACGGCATAGTTCGCGACCATGTGGTCGATGCTGTCGATGTGGTCGTCGTAATCTTTGCCGCCGAGGAAGTCGTGAACGTCCGTGCGCCAATCACGCCCGTAACCCGCTGAACCGCGATAGTCGATGTCGAGCACGACATAACCCCTGTCGGTGAGTATCTGGTTGAACATGAACTCGCGGTAGTAGTTGTTCCAACCGTTGATGACATTCTGAAGATAGCCGGCACCGTGGACGAAGATCGCCATCGGGTATTTTTTCCGCTTATCGAAGCCTGCGGGCAGATAGATCTTCGCTGGGATCTTTTTGCCGTCGCTTGAGTCGATCTCGATGAACTGGGGGACCTGCCACTTGCGGGCCATGAACTCTTTGGGAACGGTGTTGGTTAGGCGGACGGGCACGTTCGGTTTTGAGCAAGGCGAGCATACGCGCTGGGCATAGACGTCGCCGGGCTGGTTCCATTTGGAATGTTCGAACAACACGACCTGTTCACCCTGATTTTCAGAGAGGGTAAAGTTGTCCTTCATGCCTTTCTCGGGCGATTCGAGCATTGCCTTGCGGCCGCTGGCGGGGTCGAGCAGATAGAGTTCACGTCCGGTATAACCGGCCTCTGTGGACGAGTAGAGGATCTGCCCTGCGTTGGTCCAGCGAGCCCACTCAACCTGCCAGTTTCCGTTGGTCAGTTGGCGAATATCGGTCGTGCCTGCTTCGGGATCTACCGTGGCAAGGTAGAGGTGGCTGTAGCCGTCGCGTTCGGATGCGAAGAACAGCTTGTTAGGATCGGTCGGATGCGGTTCGAATATATTTGAAAGCGCGGCCTGCCATTTGTCATCGGTCTCTTCAGTAACGAGGATGACCTTTTCGTCAGACGTGCCGGCGTTGCGGACGTAGAATAGCTGGCGGCGTTTGGTGTCGCGGTCGAGCCGGTCGACAAGCAAGTGAGCACCATCGGGCGTCCAGGTGCTGCGGCGGAAGCTGCTGACGCCCTCGTGTGCGGGAAGCTTGATCTCGTGTGCGGTGAGGCGGTTAGCACCGGTTTCCGCGATGAAAAGCTTCTGCTCAGCCCAGCCCCGGCGGATGTTCTGCGCTTGAACAAATTCGGGAACGAAGTTCGGCACGACCAGCGTACGGTATTTGCTGGTGTCGGATACGACATACGAGGCGCGTGTGCCCTGGTCGTTGAGGTTGACGAAGCCTGCGCTTACGTTAGGGCCGGTGGGCTGCCCCCCCTGACGGTTCACCTGCGTGATGCTCATCTCGGCGGTGTCCATGATGAACGCGTTGCCGGATTGGACGAAGAAGATGCGGCCGTCTTTTAGGATGCGTGCACCCATCTCAGGCGGTTGGGTGTTGGTAAGCCGCCGGAGGCTGCGATCGGAAAGCGTCATCAAAAAGATATCGCCGCCGTGGCTGAAGATGAGCTTTTGCGAATCGGGCGACCAAGAGATGCCGCCGAGCTGACCCTCGCGTGCCTCGTTGAACTCATCGCGAACCGCGACGCCGTAGTCGAGCGGATTAGGACGCTGCGGCGGACGAGGGATCGCCGGCAGGTCGGAGTAGCTGAGTATCTTTTGCGGAGCACCGCCCGCTGTCGGCACTATATAAAGATCGCGACGCGGTTGGCCTGCAGCGTTCCAGTAAAACGCGGCCTTCGTGCCATCAGGCGAAACGCTGACGCCGGACGCACGCATACCGGCGATCGAAGGTTCGGCCATGATCTGGCGGACGGTGAGCGGTTGAGCAAATGCGGCAGCCGAAAGCAAAATGGTCAACGCAAAGACGTGTGACAAACGCAGAATGTTTGAGCGCATATTTTTCTGAATAGAGCGGCGACCGGGTGCGGTGCCGTATATTTATGGAATCTATCGGGATCAGAGTCTGGATGTATTTTACGGCAAGTGGGAAAAATTCGCATCTCGCGGGAGTGTAAGAGCAGTACGGGCGCGAAAAAGGGGACGCAGCGTTAGGCTGCATCCCCTGCTAAAGCGCTTAGGGAATCTTCTAGCGATAGATCGATTCGCCGCGGTAGTTACTCCGCCACTCGTTCTCAAAGTAGTCGGCATCTTCGCTCGAACGCGGCGTGACGCCTAGTACCGTGCCGCCTTCTTTGATGCCCGATTCGTACTCTTTCGCGCGATCTTCCGGAATACCCCAGCCGATGAGTGCTCCGGCAAGTCCGCCCGTGAGTCCGCCAGCCCCTGCGCCTGCGAGTGCAGCAGCCAACGGCCCTGCGATGACGAGTCCGGCACCCGGAAGAACGACGTTAGTACCGATAGCGGCGATCCCGCCGATGATGGCGCCGAGCGTTCCGCCGGCCATTGCACCGACACCTGTGCCTTCCATCGCCTTGTTGCCGATCTCACTGTCCGGACTGTTTTCGCCCCAATGCTCGTCCCGGGTTTTGTCGCTCATCATGACATTGATCTCGTCTTCACTATATCCTCTCTCGCGGAGTGATCGATAAGCGCCTTCCGTCGAATCGCGATCGCGGAACATGCCCGTGAGCATACCCGGTTCTTCTCTCCTACCTGTACCCTGATTGTTCATATTTTTATCTCCCTTATTCGTAGTTCTTCTTCGTTTGTCGTGTGTGGACCAAGACTAGCGTAGAAATGTGGCGGCTTCGGTATTAGAACATACACACAGACGCCGCCTGCCTGAATATAGTTTGTCGATGTCCCCCTCGGGATTTTTCAACATGCGTCACGAAAGCGCATTTTACGGCAGCCCGGACGATCCATCCGGGCCGCCATTTTTTAGTTCTGTGCACCAATGCTGCTGAGCGATCGCCGATGCTTCATGTCCGGCGATTTAGAAGCCGCGGGTTTATCAAAGCTGATGTCTTCGGAATTTAAGACTTCGACATCGGCTACTCTCTGCAGAAAATCAAGAGCAAATTTGTGGTGCTCTTCTTCGACAGCTGCGGCACAGTCCGACGGGATCTGCACTGAGAATCCCCGCATATGTGCGTCGTGAGCTGTGAACAGCACACATATATCTGTGGTCACTCCCGTGATAATGATCTTTGAAACGTTCATCGACAATAGCAACACGCCAAGCGGCGTGGCGTAGAAGCCCGAACGCTGCGGTTTCAGAATGTAATAATCGTCCTCATCCGGACGGACAAGATCGACGATCTTTCGGCCTTTTTCTGAATCCGCGGTGACCCGTTCGATCAGAGCATCGAAATCCTTTGTCCAGTCGTTGTAATTGTCATTGACATAAATAACCGGCACGCCGGATTCCTTCGCACGCTTGCGAAGTTTAGCGATCCGCTCGGCTGCAGGAATCGAGTTCCTGTAAAGTGCGTCGCCGTCATCGAAATGGAAGTCGGTGATCATATCAATGATCAGCAATACTGTGTCGCTGCGCATCTGTGCTTCGTTTGATCGTGTTCCATTCTGGCGCATCATGGTTCAATCACTCTCCAGATAAATCAATTTCAAATAGTGGTTCGAAGATTTGGAACTGCAAAATCTGTACCAAAATGTTGGAACCCGATGCGGGTAGCGAAAATGTTGCCGAGTCCATTCAGACGAGGTATGTCAGGGATCAGCGCGTTCGAAAATAATACGTTTTGACGGGGGTGTCAGTGAACAAGTCCGGATTAATTAAAGTCAGATATCCTTCCGGAGTAATATAAGAGATGGTGCAGGCGGACTCACGGAGCCGCACTTGCTATAATGGCGGAAAGTAACAGATGAGTACAAAGAAGAATGCAAGTCCACACGGCCGAGCAACTCCGCTTTCCCATGCGGGGCTGACCGAGAGCGCGGCTGAGCTTCTCCTCAAGGAACAAAACGAACTCATCCGGCATATTGCAACGTCAACATCTCTGGATGACAGCCTTGAGGTTCTGACGCAATCGATCGGACGTTTATCGCCGGAGGCAAAAGGTGCCGTTATTGTCGCGGATCCTGATGTCTCCCGATTTGAACGCGTCTACTCTGCGGTACTTCCTGAAACGCTGATCAGCAGTGTTGAGGGGATGCCGATCAATGAAGAAGTGACCGGGTCGTGCGGTGAGGCTGTAAAAAAAGCAGAGGGGGTCACCTGTGCAGATATAGCCCGAGAACCGGGCTGGGATCCTGGGTGGAGTGAGCTCCTACTCAACCACGGACTGCAGGCCTGCCATTCAGAACCGGTGATGGGCAGCAAGGGAACGCCGCTGGGAACTTTGATGCTCGGCTTTGAAGAGCCTCGCGAGCCGAGCCAGTGGGAAGTTACAATAGCGCGAACCTTGGCACATGTGGCGAGCGTAATGATAGAGCGCGACCGCTCGGAAAGGGACCTCCGGACTGTAAAGGAGCGACTCGAGCGCGAGCTGGAAGATGCTCGACTGCTGCAGTCGATCAGCACGCAACTCATTCACGAGGACGACACAGAAAGGCTTTACGAAGACATCGTGCAGGCTGCGTGTTCACTGATGAGATCAGAATTTGCAAGCCTGCAAATGCTCGCACCAGACGGTAGCAGCCTCCGCCTTTTATCGAATGTTGGCCTTGACGACGAATCTGCCGAATATTGGAATGTAGTTTCGTGTGAGACCAACAGTTCGTGCGCAGTTGCATTCCGAGAGGCGAAAAGATCATGGTTAAGTTTAACGTCGGATGACAAAGATGAGCCGGGTGTCCGTCACTTTCACTACTACCGCCAACTGGGAATCAAATTGCTGCAGTCAACGCCGCTGGTCTCGCGCAGCGGCCAGCTTGTAGGTATGATCTCGACGCATTGGCGAGAGGAGACAGAACCGAGTGAGGACCGCCTGCGAGCCTTGGACGTGCTTGCACGTCAGGCAGCGGATCTCATCGAACGGGCGCACAATGAGGACATCGCACGTAAGGCTCAGGAACGATTTGCTTTGGCGCAAAAGGCGGGCAATGTCGGGATATGGGACTGGGATGCAGCGACCGACAAGACCTACTGGTCACAGGCAATGTGGGACTTCTATTCAGGGTCGCCTGAGACGGATGATCCGACTCATAAATTCTGGATCTCGCATGTAGTCAAAGAAGATCGAAAGAGAGTCGAAGAGAATCTTGCGAGGGTGCTCGATTCTCAGGCGGCACATTACCGCGACGAGTTTGGCGTAACCAGAAAGAATGGCTCCGTTAGATGGATCGAATCCGTTGCAGATATCGTTCGCGACGATGACGGCAAAGTGCTGCGGATGTATGGCGTTAATATCGACATAACGCAGCAAAGGCAAGCTGCTGAGCAGACGCGGCGTAACGAAGAACAGCTACGCTTGGTGACAGACGCACTACCCGCGCTGATCTCGTACGTTGATGATAAGGGGCGATATCAGTTTGTAAACAAGGCTTATGAAAGATGGTTTGGGGGGGGGCACGGAGACTTGATCGGGAAATCAGTGAAGCAAGTGATCGGCAAAAAGGCTTACAGTGCGATCCGGCCACGGTTAGATGAGGTTTTTGCGGGCGAACAGGTGAACTACGATGCCGTGCTGAATTATGAATCCATTGGTGAAAGGTTCATCCACGGTTCCTATATACCGGATATAGGGACGGACGGAAAGGTTCGTGGCTTTTACGCCATGATCACTGACCTTACCGAATTAAGGAGGTCTGAATTAGCACTTCGAGAGAGTGAACATCGGCTAAGCCTTCTGGCAGAAAATGTTCGCGATTATGCGATCTTTACTACTGACGAAGAAGGTATCATCGACACTTGGAACATCGGGGCAGAGAACATCTTTGGGTTTAGAGAAGAAGAGGCAATTGGGCAGAATGCCGAGGTGCTGTTTACCGCCGAAGATCGGGCTCGGGGTATTCCACTGCGTGAAATGCGTCTGGCGAAGCGCAATCTCAGAGCTGCGGACGAACGCTGGCACGTTCGGAAGGATGGGTCACGATTTTATGCGAGCGGCGTGATGGTGCCGATCAAGATCGAAGGTCGGTCCGCTGGTTTTGCAAAGATCGCGCAGGACCTGACCGAACGAAAACGGCAGGCGGAGGATCTTCAGCGGGCGCATGACGAACTTGAGTTTCGGGTGCTCGAAAGGACGCGTGAGCTAGGCGAACTGAACACGGCGCTTCAGCAGGAAGTAGTTGAGCGAAAGGCGGCGGAAGGAGATCGGGTTCGGCTGCTTAAGCGCATAGTCGCTACTCAGGAAGATGAACGCAAACGTATAGCTCGTGATATACACGATCAGCTCGGGCAGGGGCTGACCGCACTTCGGCTGAAACTGGCATCCCTTTCCGACGGAGCCGGAACGGGTGCCGCAATGCACGAAGGGATAAAACGGGTCCAGGAGATAGCCGCACAGATCGACGCCGAAGCAAGCTTTCTTGCGTGGGAACTTAGGCCTGTCGTGCTCGATGAGCTTGGGCTCTCGGAAGCGTTGGATACTTTCCGTAGGGAATGGTCGAGGCACTATTCCATACCCGCGGCGTTCCATTCGATCAACCTCAAAAAGCAGCGCCTCAACAAAGAGGTCGAGACTCATCTTTACCGGATCGCCCAAGAGGCGCTCAACAACATCATCAAACACGCCAAGGCTACGAACGTCAGCATCATTCTTGAACGCAGCCCGAAGCATTTGGTATTGATTATCGAGGATGACGGAATCGGGGTCGCGCTGGAAGATCACACGCATATCACCGCAAGCGGAAAGGGTTTAGGAATCGCGGGCATGAAGGAACGGGCGGCTCTTATCGGGGGCGAACTCGAGATCGAGTCTGAGTTGGGCAGCGGGACGACGGTGTATGCCCGGGTACCCGCGGAGGCTGCTCTAGCCGCGGAGGGAGGGGAGAATGAGCACAGAGACGCTTAGGATTTTGATCGCGGAAGATCATAAGACCGTTCGCGAAGGCATCAAGCTTCTGATCGATGGCCAGATCGATATGGACGTCATCGGCGAGGCAGATGACGGCCAAGCGGTACTGGTCGAGGCTGCCCGTTTGAAGCCGGACCTTGTGCTCATGGACATCTCAATGCCCAAAATGAACGGACTCAAGGCCACCAAGGCGCTGCGCGAGGCGATGCCGCACGTCAAGATCCTGACCCTCACCCGGCACGAAGACGACGGCTTTCTTCGTCAGCTGATAAACGCCGGGTCGAACGGTTATGTCCTGAAGCAAAGCGCTCCTACAGAGCTGATATCGGCCATTCGGGCCGTTGGTGCGGGGCAGTCTTACCTCGATCCCTCGCTTACCGCCAAGGTAATGGGTGAATACGCAGGCCGGGTGCTCTCGCTGCGAGGCGAGACCCCTGCCGACCTTACCGAACGTGAGAATGAAGTGCTGCGCCTGATCGCGTTCGGGTTCAGCAACAAAGAGATCGCGTACAAAATGGACGTCAGTGTTAAGACCATTGAGTCGCACAAGAGCAATGCCATGCGAAAACTCGGCATTGCCAGCCGTATCGACGTAGTAAAATATGCCATTTTACAGGACTGGCTGCACGACAATTAACTGCTAACTCCCCTCCTCTCAGCACTTGCGTAAAACCCCTACGGTACTAGGGATTTTCCCTAGTACGATTGCGGAACTTCCTGATATTACCCCTTGACACCCCGTTATATGATGTATCTATCGTAAAGGTGAAGAGTGGTTGCGGATGGTTACGCTGCTACGTCCAATCGCAACCCAGATCAAGGGGGGAGGGCCGGTGAAAACCGGTCCTCAACAAGCTCCACTGTCATTTCGAACAAGGGCGAATCACCTCTTTACGATAGGAGCGTGGAAAATGAGAATTTCTTGTCCGGTCGTAAAAGAGCTGATCACGTCAGAAATGCATTGGGGGATCTGTACCGTCAAAGCCGCAACGTTTGATGCACAGGTAATGATCCCAAGCAGACGACCAAATACATTCAAGTACAACAAGGGCATTTACAAGGGGGCAACACAAAATGCAGGAAGTCCGATCGCTACGGAGCACAAATTTAACGTTAAAGCGGCAGCGAGAAGCTAGAAAACCAGAGATCGCCACTAGAGGCGATTTGTTCGTCTCGACCGGGCTTGACACACGCGCAGGATCTGCGCCGGTGCTCTCGTCGAGCAATCTGGTGTTGTGGAATCTGCCGTCGGAATACAAAAAGCTACTTATCCCGGAACTCCGGGCCGTCAGGCTCAGCAAAGACCAATATCTCTTTCAGCAAGACGAAGAGATCGATAGTGTCTATTTCCCGGAAACGGCTGTCATTTCGGAATTCAAAATTCTCGAAGACGGTCGCATGGTGGAGGTCGCCATGACCGGACGCGAGGGCTCTATCGGTCTCAGCGTGCTTTGTTCCGCTTCGGCGTCATCAAGCTGTGCACAGGTTTCACAAGCGGGTGTCGCTTCGCGAATCGAGATCTCAGCGTTTCGCCGGTTGATGCGTGTTTATCCGGCACTCAATCAGTATTTTCTACCTTACCTCGAATCGCATATAAGATTTCTCTCACAGAGAGCGATCTGCAATATGTATCATTCGGTCGAGGAGCGATTCTGCACATGGCTTTTGATGCTGCAGGATCGGTCCCAGCGGACCATTCTGAAACTCACGCACGAACAGATCGCTCGTACGCTCGGCGTTTATCGCCCGAGTGTGACGTGCATCGCTCTCGATCTGCGAAAGCAGAACGTGATCGACTATTCGCGCGGCGGGATCACTATTCGCGACCGCGAGGGTCTTGCAGAACTCGCGTGCGATTGTTATGCCGAGTTAAACCCCCTGACGCCCGCGTCAGAACTCGGCATGATCCACTAGCTATAACCAAGCAATGAATGACGGCAATGGCCGGTCGGCAACGTCCGGCCATTCGTCCGACTACCACGCTTAAGGCATTGTAGCCCGAGATACATTGGCGCTCAGCTCAACCTGTTACTTTAATTAGCGTCGCTGATAGGAGCGGACGAACTGATAGAACGATATGGCAATCAATAACTATTCAATAGATACTCGACGAACCATAGACGCAGAAGCCCTGTTTTGCTTTTCTCATTTGCGATGGGACTTCGTGTTCCAGCGTCCGCAGCATCTTATGAGCAGATTTGCTCAGGACATGCCGGTCTTTTTTATCGAAGAACCGCACGTACTTGATGAACCGCCGATGCTCGAGGTATCAGAGCGGGGTGAGAATCTTTACAGGTGCATCCCGACAATTCCGCCGAACACGGCGCCCGAGGTTGCTGACAACATTATTCGCGGTTTGGTTAATGGGCTCGTGTCGAAGTATCGATCGCGCACATACCTGAATTGGTTCTATTCGCCGATGATGGTGGAATGGGCACGCGACCTTAGGCCCGCGGCGACCGTCTACGATTGCATGGACGAACTTACGGGCTTTAGGGGAGCGCCTCCGGAACTCCGTCGGCGCGAAGCGGATCTTTTCGATCTTGCCGATGTGGTTTTCACCGGTGGGCACAGTTTATACGAAGCGAAACGTAACGCTCACCGTGCTGTTTACGAATTTCCGTCGAGCATTGATGTCGCACACTTCCGCGGTGCCCGGTCGTTTAACGGCAAGCTTCCGGACCAGGACGGCATTGCCCGAAAGAGGGTCGGCTTCGCAGGTGTTATCGACGAGCGGCTCGACATTGATCTTCTCAGTGCGATCGCGGAGTTGCGACCTGACATGAATTTCGTCATGATCGGCCCGGTCGTTAAGATTGACCAGAACGCGCTCCCGAAACGGAATAACATTCATTATTTAGGGGCCAGGCAATATGCCGATCTGCCGAACTATATGGCGGGATGGGACGCGGCAATCATGCCGTTCGCTATGAACGAAGCGACAAAATTCATTAGTCCGACTAAGACCCCGGAATATTTGGCGGCCGGACTGCCGGTGGTTTCCACGCCGATCACGGACGTGGTCAAACCATACGGCGAAATGAAGTTGGTTGAGATCGCTAGTGATCCTGCCGCGTTCGTGAAGGGAATCGACGCTGCGATCGAAGCGGATGCCCAGGCACGCCAACGAAAGGTGGACTCGTTCCTGAGACATAGGTCCTGGGATATGACATTTAAAGCGATGACGGATCTCATCGAACCGGCGATCCGTCGCCGTAAGGCCCCCGCGACCAAAGAGGTGGGAGCCGGCGCGGGATACGCCGCGGCAACAACATAAGAAACTTGTGAGAACAAGGGGGAAGTAAATGTACGATTATTTAATAGTGGGGGCTGGTTTCGCAGGAAGTGTAATGGCAGAACGTCTCGCGAACGGCTCCGGTAAAAAGGTTTTAATTTGCGACAAGCGTCCGCACATTGCGGGTAACGCCTACGATCATTACAACGAAGCGGGCATTCTCATACATAAGTACGGTCCGCATATTTTTCATACAAACTCCGAAGACGTGTTTAAGTATTTAAGCCGTTTTACGGAATGGCGCGAGTATCAGCACCGCGTGTTGGCGTCGGTGGACGGAATGCTCGTGCCCATACCGATCAACCGGGATACGATCAACAAGCTTTACGGTCTGGACCTAAGTGTTCAGGAAGTGCAGCAATTCCTCGACAGCGTCCGCGAAGAGCGAAAAGAGATCAAGACATCCGAAGACGTGGTGATCAACGCTGTCGGTAAGGATCTGTACGAAAAATTCTTTCGCGGATATACGCGTAAGCAATGGGGGTTGGACCCGTCGGAACTCGACGCTTCAGTAACCTCACGAGTGCCGACGCGAACGAACCGCGACTCGCGGTATTTCACGGATCGCTATCAGGCGATGCCGAAGTCGGGTTACACCAAGATGTTCGAGAATATGCTCGACAGCCCGAACATCACCATCGCGCTCAATTGCGATTATCGTGACTTGATCAAGGAAGTGCGGTTCAAGGAAATGGTCTACACGGGGCCGGTCGATCTGTATTTCGATTTCGAATACGGAAAACTGCCTTATCGGTCGCTTGAGTTTCGACACGAGACGCATGATCAGGACGTGTTTCAAGAAGCTCCGGTCGTCAACTATCCGAACGATCAGGAATATACGCGGATCACGGAGTTCAAATATTTTACGGGGCAGGAACATCGCAAGACGAGCGTTGTTTACGAATACCCGAAGGCGGAGGGCGACCCGTATTATCCGATACCGCGACCTGAGAACGCGGAGATCTATCGCAAATATCAGGCTCTTGCCGCAGAGGAAGAGAATGTGCATTTTGTTGGCCGGCTTGCGACGTATCGGTACTATAATATGGACCAGATCGTTGCACAGGCGCTGACAACATACGGCAAGATCATAGGTCTGTCGCGGAAGGCCGCCACGGGCGAACAGGTTCGGTCGACCGTATCGGTAAAGGGCACGAACGGGGCCCGGCATATGCCCAGCACCGCGGTTCGGACCTCTTACGAAAACTTCCGGTAGTTGTGAGTTTCTAACGGCGGCGGTCAGCGCATCTCGAAGCACAGTGTTCGATTTAGCGCGGCCGCCGCTTTTGTTTGCGAAAACCTATGAATATTCTGATCACAGGCGGAGCCGGTTACATCGGCAGTGTACTTGTCGAACATTCGGCAGACGCCAGGCACAAGACATTTGTCGTGGACAATCTGGTTAAGGGCCATCGGGATATGGTCGATCAGCGGGCGGAGCTATTTGTTGCCGATATCGGCGACCGCGATGCGATGGTGAAGATCCTCACCGAGAACAAGATCGAAGCCGTCATCCACATGGCTGCTTACTCGATCGTGCCGGAGTCCAACAGCGACCCCGCCGCCTATTACCGCAACAACGTCACTGCCGGCCTGAATTTGCTCGATGCCATGCGCGAAGCCGGGACGGACCGCTTTGTCTTTTCATCGACGGCCGCGGTTTACGGCGAGCCGGACCTAGAGTCGATCACAGAAGACACTCCGACCGCTCCTACGAATGCCTACGGCGATACCAAACTAATGTTCGAGAAAGCGCTTGCGTGGTATGGCCGTGCGTATGGGCTTAAGTGGGTGAGCCTTAGATATTTCAACGCTGCAGGGGCGTCAGATAATTTCGGAGAACGGCACGATCCGGAAACGCATTTGATACCGAACGCGATCAAGGCTGCCGCAGGCGAACTGCAGGAGCTTTCCGTTTTCGGCGACGATTACCCGACGAGCGACGGCACCTGCGTGCGCGACTACATTCACGTCAAAGATCTGGCACGAGCACACCTTCTGGCAGTGGAGGCCGCCGACGCCGCCGGCAAGATCTACAATCTGGGTTCGGGTAAAGGTCTCACGGTACGCGAGATAATCGACGCTGTCGCTCGTATTTCCGGACGCGAGGTTCCGGTCAAGATAGCACCGCGACGCAGCGGCGATCCCGCACGCCTCGTCGCCAGTGCGGAAAAGATCCGTTCGGAGCTGGGCTGGGAAACGCGCGAGAGCGATCTCGACTCGATCATCACATCCGCCTGGAACTGGCACAGATCAGAAGCCGCCACTGCCGCGAACTAGCCTCGTGCTGGTTAATCACCAAGGCTCGCAATGAACGACGCCCCAAAGTTCGTCCCGTCATGCTGCACCGGCGAAATGTTCTGGCTCAACCCGCTGTCCCCGAACGTCCCCTCGTCAAACGCATACGTCATCTTCGAACAAGGTTAAGCCCTGTCAATTCGCGCTGTTGCTGTCGTTGACTCGAATAAGTAGCGACGCATTCGGGTTGGCCATCGATCAATTTCTCAAAAAAGAGATCGTCATTCGCCCATTCGGCGAATGTGACACGCTTAAATCTTTTCCTCCCATTTTCTATATAAAAACTGACTTCCCAGTTTGACGGGAACGTACTATCTACAGTTTGAAAGAGCTCCGCAACGTATGGATAAGGGTGGTCACTCACCTCGACCGAGTGAAGATAATAAAAAAGGCCGCCACCGAAATATTCGACGTTTTGAACTAAATATTCCTTTCCGGTGATTAGGTCGTTGTAGACACCGCGTGAATTTACCCATTGCCTAACCCTCTCCGCAGCATCATTATTCGTCACGAACGAAATATTGTTGGTGATACACTTTACTATCATGTTGGTAACTCCCGACTAACGATACCTTTCGGCGTGATGCTTGAACTTAAAGTCCATAGTATTTCCAGTCACGGGATCGCGCACATAGTGAACCTCCGATCGAATGCCCGCCGCAGAAGTCTCACCATAGCTAAACTTGTCCATGCCTTTGAATCTGGGGTCGTTAAGCTTGATTGGTAATTTATCGCCCGCCCCTCTTTTAGCCGCGTCCACAACCATTTGGTCCATCAGACTCTTCGGATCTCGACTAAATTTGTCTACAATCGGACAGGCTTGGGTCGTTTGAGCGGGGGCAGATCTGAATCCAGCGCTCATTGCACGGGATGCGAAGCCAGCGGCTAAAGATCCAATGACCGTCGCCCGAAGTATATCCTGTCCGACCGCAAATGCACGCTGCGAACCCGTTGCGTCCCCATCGTACATCGCGTAACCGATCCCACTGCCTAAACGCAACGGATCATAAACGGACGAGATTAAGTCCGCATTGGTATCGAGAGTGCCGTTGTAATACCAATGAGCAGAACCCGCTGTGTAGGAGTCACGAGCATAGTAAACGTTTGAGTCAAGCCAGTTAGCAACGTCGCCGCCACTCGGCTGCAGTCCCAACGGGTCGCGAAACATTGTCGGGCGATTGTGGACGTAGCCGTACAAATTGACATCCCCGCCCTCGAAGCCGATCGGGTCCTCGGATGTGAATCGGCCCAGGTTTTGGTCGTACATTCGGGCTCGGTAGTAGTAGAGGCCCGTGAAGTTGTCATATTCGCGTCCGGTGAAATCGCCGGAAGGCCCTCCGAAGGCATCCATGATCGGCCCCTGGGAAAACGACGTGCCAACGGTGCCAAAAGTCGTGCCAATATGATCTCGCAAGTAATACGTCGCTCCGCTCCCGCCTGGATGCGTCACGCTCAGCTTGTTGTCGATCCCCGGCCCGTTTTGATACTTCGTGGCCGAACCGCCTTGCGGGTTACTTACCAAAACATCGTGGCCGTCGAATGTGAATTCTTGCGGAAACTGGAATGAGCCGGCAGTATAGATCCGCCTGCCGAGAGCGTCGTAACGGAACTCGCTCATATTGAACTGATCGTCATACGCAAGCACTAACCGCCCGTCACTGTCATGATTGAAGGTGTGGTCGCCATCCGCATCTGAGCGCGAGGTCATGCTTCCGTTCGCATTGTATGTGTACGTCGCATCCTGCGTCGAAGTTAGCCGATTGAACGGCTGATATGTGTAACTCGAACTTAGATGCGAGGCAGTCCTGTTCCCAACAGAATCGTACGCGTAGCTTTCGTTGCCATTCAGTGAGTCGGCAACGGCGGTTAAACGATCGAGGTTGTCATAGGTGAACACTCGAACACGTCCGGGCTCGCTTATCTGTGAGATCTGATTCGCGATGTTGTAAGAGTAGTCTTTGTCCTGAAGAATTGACTTACTCTCATCACGCAACTTGGTTAACCGCGACATTCCATCGTAGTCTAGGGTCCTCGTAACACCGCGTGGCCGAAACATAGAGGTAAGACGATCGGCATTGTCATACGCAAGCGTGGTTGCTTCGTTCCAGTTAAGGTCACTGAGCGAGGTCAACCTATTCGCCGCGTCATATCCATAGCCTGTATAGTTTATGCCGCCCAGCTTCAACAATGTCCGATTTCCGTTAGGATCATAGCCATACTCGATCATCCGATTGTAAACGTCGGTCGTCGTGTGGACGCGTCCGCGACTGTCATAGCTGAAACTGACCGTCCCGTTGGAATTCGTCGCCGTGATCATCCTTGATAGGTCGTCGTATGTGAATGTCCCCAGAGAGTTCTGAGTAATGCGGTTCAGATTGTCGTAGGTATAATTCGTGACGGTGCCCGCGTAATCCGTCTTTTTTGTTCTGTTCCCAACAGCGTCATACTCGAATGTCATCGATGTACCCGCACGGGTCTTGCTCAAGACCCGTCCAACCGGATCGTAAGCAAAAGTATACTCTTGATTCAGGGCATCCGTCACCTTGGTCATCTGGGCTCGAGCATTGTATTCGAATTCGGTGTCGTTGTTTAGCGCATCGGTGATCTTGATCATACGATCAGCCGAATCGTAATCATAAGCCGTCGTGCGGTTGGCCGTATCGACTCGGGTCTTGATGTTACCCACAGCATCGAAGGTTAGTGTTTCCTCAAGCCGTGGGGCACCTGCTGAAGGCTCTGGATAGATGATCTTCTTCAGGCGATTGAAATCGTCGTACTCGAAATTTGTCACGTTTCCGAGAGCGTCGGTTTGCGAGACCAAGTTGGACATCAGATCATATCCGAATGCTCTCGCATGATTGAGTGGATCTGTCACACTGATAACCCGATAAGCGCCGTCATAGCCGAAGGTCGTAGTATTGCCTCTCGGGTCTGTCACTCCTGTCCTTCGGCCGGCCAGATCATAGGCATACTCAGCGAAGTTCGCATCCGGATAAACAACCTTCTTCAATCGATTGTTCAGATCGTATTCGAAATTGGTCGTCTGATTCAGCGCGTTCGTTATGCCTGTAAGTCTCGCCCTAGCGTCATACGCAAAACTTGTCGTCTTATTATTCGGGTCCGTGACCTCGTCAAGACGCCCCTCAACATCCCAACTGAACGCGGTCGTATTATTGCGAGCATCCGTTACAGTAGCCAATTGCCCGATGCTTGTGTACGTCAGCGTCGTCGTGTGGTTCAACGCGTCAGTTGTGCTGAGAAGATTTCCCCCCGAATCATAGCTGTTCACGGTGGAACTTGGGTTGTTGGGGTTCTGCGAACTCACGCGATCCCTATACGTAAGAATCTGACCAAGCGAGTTGTACGTCCACTGTTGAGTACCAAGAAAATCGGTTTCGGTTAGGCGATTTCCGTTTGAGTCGTACGTGTAGTCAACCTCCCGCCCAAGGGCGTCAACCTGTTTGACCAAGTTTAGCGTATTGCTGTAGAAATACTCTGTTTGTTCCGAACCGCCGCCGCACCCGCAATCGCCGTCGATCTTAGTAATGACGGGCCGCCCTTTCGACCGATCGAAATAGTATTTTGTTTCGATCATGGGGTCACTGAGGTTCTTCCTGTGACTTACAACAGTGTAGGGATGAGTTTGATTCCAGTTCGAGTAATCCAATTCATACTTCTCGGCTCCGCCGTGAATCTCTGACGTCGTCGCCCGCCCTTCTGAATCATAGTCGTGAGTTTCCAATATGTTGTTAAGGGCATCCTTGACCGTTGCCAGGTAAGTTCTGTTTCCGACAGTTAGATACTCGAAAGCGAATTCCGATCCGTCAGCGAACGTAACCTTTGTCAGGAATTCGCCGGTTTGATCGTAATCGTAAGAGGCAACGACGCCCAAAGAGTCACTAACTTGCGTTACTCGTCCATTCGAATTGGGTACAAGCGTTAGAATTCGTCCGTGGGGGTCGGTGACGGATGTCAGATGGCCACTACCATTATGAGAAAATGTAGTTTGATTTCCGTTTCGGTCTTTTCTCCAAATCATTTGTCCGGTAGCGGAAAACCGAAATGTGCGACCGTCCTTCCAAGCCAGGAGATACTCTGAACCGTCAACGGTGATCTCAGCATGAATACTATTTGTGGCTGAGAAATATACCGGTCCGCCTACATTGACGAAGTTAGAGATCTGCCCATTACCTAGATCGAGTTGAATCAAAGCTTGATTTTGCTGCGATAGCACCGTCAATAATTTCGTATCGTAGTCGCTGCTCCAACCCTGACCAAAAATACCTGGAACATCTACGACGCTATTGTAAGTCCGTTCAACTTGCAGGCCGCCGCCAACGCCGGGAAGTAAGTAATCGGTATGTTTCAGCCACATGTTGCCATTAGTGACATTCACCGGGCGCCCGACGCTCTGGAACGGACACGTTTCGCCGGCGCCGTATCGGATCCCACTTTGCAACTGCGTCCCGGCAGGAATACTAATATTCCACGTAAGGTCCGGGCAGAGGAAATTATTATGGAAACCGGACATCAGTAGCGTATCGCCGCTCGCCAGTATCATCCTGGGATTGTACAGCACGCCAGGCCACCCGTTAACGCAATTGTCGAATACAACCTCGTAGTTCCCAAGGTGATCAGTTGTCACGGATTTGGCGTCGTTGAACTGGCTCGTCTTTTCGTACAAAAAAGTTAGATTAGCCGCCGGCAGTGCTCCGAGCCGGACATACCCCCTTATGGTCTGCGTTCCTGCATACCCGGAAATAGTGAGGATCAAGAGGGTCAAACTCAGCAGCGCTGTAGCGCGCATGTATGTTCTCAGGCAGTCTTGCACAGTAGTGGGGTTCGTCTTTAAGTTGGTCTCCGGTAAAAGTGTTAGTAGGGATGATCTATGATGTGACGGTCTCTTCACCAAGATCGGGCAGCGATCACAAGGATCGGATCGGAAAAAAGAATTGCACCAACAATACACGAACCTTGTCGAACCTGTCAACATTTTTTCGAGCGGCCTGAGCGCGTAACAAGGCATCCCGCGTACACCGGCCCCGCCACCTCTCGTTCCCCCCACGGATCGCCCCGCCGCCCGAGCCCGACTCCGCAGCGCCGCAGGTCCCTTAGCCATCGTCCCGGAGGGTCGTGCAACGGCCCATGTCACGCGTGTCGGGCGCCTTGTAACGCGTATCACGCCGCTTGTAACGCGTGACACGTGGCCTGTCACGTGTGTCACGGCGCTTGTAAGACCTGACACGTGGCCTGTCACCTGTGTCAGGCGCCTTGTCACGCGTGTCACGTCGCTTGTCACGCGTGTCACGCCGCTTGTCGCGCGTGTCAGGTGTCCTGTCATGTGTTACATGGCGCATGGGAAACTTTTTCCACAGAGTGGTGAAGTGCGTTAAGAAACCCGTGTAAATGAACGAGGGGCTGAGGTTAGCGAGTTGGGGAACGAAGGAGGTGTATTTATTACGGTGGGGACTCGAGGAGGCGAGTAGGTGCACCATTTGGGGTGATGACCCGGGCATAGCCCACCTAACATATCTGATAACCCGGGCGAAAAGGCGTAGCCATTCCGCACACCGGTGGGCATAGCCCAGGAAAGGCAGTGCCGCCCGCGCAGGTGATTGAACTCGCAAAAACAGCGCGCGGAAAATGCAGCATCAACCCTCTGTCACGGCAAAGGGGGCCGCAAGGCCCCCCGTCGTCACTGATCACTACCGCCAGCGCACTAATTCGGCCTAAGCACCGGGGAGCGGGGCATTGTCTCTGCCGAAAACCGTGGCAGAAGCTCATCGCGCATTGCGAGGTGATAGACCGCGGCGGCGATGACGATCGCACCCTGCTGCAGGTCGGCTTCGATCAAACGCTCGTATGTATCGAGGTTTGTGTGCCACGTGTGTGTGCCGTATTCGATCGGGTCGAGCTGTGTGCCGATGCCGGGAAGGCCGGCGGCGTTAAATGCTGTGTGATCCGACCCCCCTAGTCCGCGGCTCGAGGTGGAGATCGCACCCTCTATGCCCATGAACGCAAAGGGCCCGACCGCATTTCTAAGTACCGCAGCCGTCTCAGGCGGGCCGAAAACCGTCATGCCCCTGATCCGCCCGGTTCCGGTGTCATGGTTGAAGTAGCCGCCGAACTTTGCCCACGCGGGCGTCGGTTTCTCGGCGGTTCCGAAATGCTTCGCGACATACGCTTGCGAGCCGAGCAGCCCCTGCTCCTCGCCGCTCCACAACGCAACGCGGATGGTCCGCCGCGGCTTGACGCCCAGTGCCAACAAAATGCGGGCAGCTTCCATCATAACCGAACAGCCCGACGCGTTGTCGGTCGCACCGGTCGCGGAATGCCAGGCATCCAAATGTCCGCCCAACATGATCACCTCATCGGCTTTGTCCGTGCCGACGATCTCGGCGACCGTGTTGTAGGCAGTCGCGCCTTCGGGATAGTTCTGGTTGCGGATGTCGAACTCCAGCCGAACATTGCTGCCGCCCTTCACCAACCTGACGATGCGGCCAAAATCCTCGTTTCGCATCACCACGGTCGGAATGACCTTCGTCGGATCGTACGTATTGTTCGAAAACGCACGGATCTGCCCATGCTCGCGGCCCGCGTCATTCACTCGAACGACCGCACCAGCGTCAATTAGGAATTGGTTTACCTGCGAATTGACTTCGGCGAAAGGCAGAGCATCCGGTTTAGGCTGCGGCGGTGTCTGTTGCGGAAATTGCGGCCGCACCGGCTCCGCGTAAGGGTTCACGCGGCGTTTCGCCTCCTCGTCCGCCAAGCGCTTCGCGGGCGGGTTGAGATTTACCGGTACCCGGATCGGCTCACCATAAAAAACGATGTTTCCCTTCACCTGGGATCGGATGCTGTTGAAATAGCCCGTCAGCTCAGCCTGCGTCGGCCGACTGGGAAGCACCATCTGCACCGCTGACCCCGTCACAGCCCCGTTTGTGCTCGGCGTCCACGCCAGCACTTCAAAGACCAGCGAGTCTTTCACCGGCTCTAAGATGAATCCGTACGCACGGTCGTTTGACCACCCCGGCCGCCCAAAATCCCAAGGTTCGAGCGCGGCATTCTGCATACCCCACTCAGTCATCTGTTTCGCGGCCCATTCACCGGCGGCCTTAAGCTGCGGGGACCCCGTCAGCCGGGGGCCGTATACGTCTGTAAGCACCTGGGCCGTTCGCATCACCTGCGAATTTTTTGTTCCTTCTTCAATGATGCGGGCGTTGATGTCGGCTACGGGCTGTGCGAAAGCGATGCCCGGCAACGCGATCGCCTGCATCACGATAAACGCCAACGCAGTTCGGATTAAGTTATGTTTGTTCATAGATGGATAGAGTAATTTCGGAATTGATCGCGCCGCATTACTTGGCGGATTGACACGGCCTTAGAGTTGATGGTTACAGGAGATGTACTATGTATTCTGCTGTAATACTTTAACACCGGCGGCCAGGTTTCAAAAATTCATAATTGGGCGCCGGAACCGAACGTTGACGAGTGTATGGAAGGTGACATATAATTGCTCGCAGTGGATTCCTAAATCTCACTACTCCTCGCTGAACTCGCGACCCTTCATTTGAATGCCGTTACCAATTCGTATCGCCCCGCTCAGCTAACAATGTATGTCCCTCCTGCCGCTCCTAAATGCAATACCAAACTCTGCCGCTATCGTTGATCGCCACGGCATCATTGCCGCCGCTAATGCTCCTTGGTTGGAACTTGCAGCGGCTTCCCTCGATCAGATCAGCGTCGGCCGTAATTATCTAGATATTTGCACGACTTCGGCAAGCGAAGATCTAGTCCAAAACATCAGACGCGTTTTGACCGGATCGGCTTCGGAGTTCTTTTCTAATATTTCGTTTCGCTCGCCCGATGGTTCCCCCCTTAGTTATGACGTCGAGATACGTGCAGTCTCCGATAACTCGGACGCGGCGGCGCTAGTGTTGCATACCACTGTGTCAGCGGACCGGGGCACTAACGATATTGCTGCTGAACTGCGCGAGCGGGTAAAGGAACTTCAGGCTCTTCATTCGGTCGCTCAGACTCTCTTTCAGAAACCGCTCGAGCACTCGGATCTGCTTTCGGAGATCGTCGCTCTTCTTCCGCCCGCGATGCGATTTCCGGAAGTGGCGGCTGCTCGCATTACTTTTGACGACCTGGAAGCGACCTCCGTCGGTTTTACCACAACCGACCATCGCCTTTCGGTAGACTTTAAGGGTGGGCGGATCGACGTTGTTTATCTGAGCCTTCCGATTGGGGTGGAGCCCGACCCCTGCTTTCTGCCGGAAGAAGAACGGCTTCTAATCTCCATCGGCGACATGCTGGGCTCGTATCTCCATCGCGAGCGGACTGCGGCTGAGTTCAAGTCAAATAATCGTCGATTTAAGAAGCAGAACGCCGCGCTGAACACCCTGACTAAAAGCTCGCTTTGGCAGGTCGCGAACTACGAGCTGGCCCTAAAGGAGATCACGGAGACGGTTGCCGAAGCCCTCGACGTCGCACGCGTTAGCATTTGGCATTATTCCGCTGATCCCGCGTCGATCGAATCGCACGATCTGTACGAGGCCTCGTCTAAGACCCACAGCAGCGGTCACAAATTAACGGCCATTGAGGTCCCGAGCTATTTCAAAGCGCTCGCCACCAGCGAGATCATCTCCGCGAAAGACGCCCGACACGACCAAAGAACCTCAGAGTTCACCGAGAGTTATCTGCAGCCGCTCGATATTTACTCGATGCTCGATGCTCCGATAATAATCGATGGAGAGCTGCAAGGCGTCGTGTGTCTTGAGAACGTCGGCTACGTGCGTCAGTGGTCCCCTGCAGAAGAGCTTTTTGCGATCTCTATCGCCAACCTGGTCTCACTGATGGTCGCGCAGCGTGCCAAGCTTCGAAGCGAAAATCGTTTGAGGGCAATAGTCGAGAGCGAACCGGAGTGCGTCCAGATCGTAGACTGTGACGGCGTCATCACGGATATGAACCCCGCAGGACTTCGACTTCTTGAGTCCGGGGCGCTTGCCGAAATTAAAAATCGACGATTTGAAGAATTTATTCATGCGGGCGATCGTGAAATTTACCGGTCATTGCATGAGGCGTCTCTCGAAGGTAATTCGCGCATCGGCGAATTTCGTATAATTGGGCTTCGTGGTACGACACGCTGGGTCGAAGCGCATACCGCGCCGCTCTTCGGTGACGACGATGAAGTTTCTTCGATTCTCAGCGTTACACGGGACATTACGGCTCGCCGCCGTGCGGAACAGGCTCTTCTTAAGGTTGGTCAGGCGGTTTCACGCAAGATAGGAGATGACTTCTTCGAAGACCTAACCCAGAGCATGTCGGCGTCCCTTTCCGCAAAAGGCGCCGTGATCGGGCTCATCGACGGAACGAACAAGAATCGAGTTTCCACGCAAACTTTCGTGCTTGACGACGCCATCGTCCCAAATGTCTGTTACGACCTGGTCGGAACGCCCTGCGAGGATGTCGTCCGTGGTCAGGAAAGAGTCTATGATCACGGTATAAGAGAGTTGTTCCCGAGCGATCTGATGTTGGTCGAACTGGGGCTCGAATCATACGCGGGCGTGCCGCTCTTAGGCTCGTCCGGGACACCCGTAGGCATCGTCGCCGTGTTCTTTGACCGCCCGATCGAAGATTCACAGCTCACACTATCCGCCCTTCGAATCTTTGCCTCGCGTGCGACGGCCGAAATGGAAAGGAAAGAGAAAGATGCAGATCTCGCAGCCGCGCGCAGCCAAAACGAACTCATCCTTAATTCCGTGGGCGAAGGCATTCATGGACTCGACAAGAACGGATATATTATTTTCGAGAACCCCACTGCAGCTGAGTGCTTCGGATGGCCGCCTAATGAGATCACAGGCAAACATTCGCACTCGACAATTCACCATCATCGAAAAGATGGTTCCGAGTATCCGATTCACCTATGCCCGATCTATCAAACGCTCAGAGACGGTATCACGCGGACGGTTACCGACGAAGTGTTTTTCCGACGCGATGGTTCCAGCTTTCCCGTTGAGTATGTGTGTTCACCGGTCTTGGACGCCAACGGTGACATAAACGGCGCGGTCGTCAGCTTTCGCGACGTCTCCGATGTTGTGCTTCGCAGTCAGGAGCTGAAACGTGCTAACGACGAACTGGCCCAAAGCCAGCTTCTGCTCCAGATCGCCGGCCGAGCCGCGAGGCTTGGCGGCTGGACCATAACGCTTCCCGACCGAACTTTAGTTTGGTCGGATGAAACGTGTTATATCCACGACCTCGAACCAGGCCAAACCCCGACACGGGAAGAGGCCCTATCGCTTTTCCCGCCTGAGCACCGTGCGACCATCCAGCGCCTCGTCTACGAATGTGAGCATTTCGGAAGACCGTACGATGTCGAACTGCAGAAATTCACTGCTACGGGACGGCTGATCTGGGCACGCGCGATGGGTGAGGCCGTTCGTGACGACGAAGGAAATATCGTTCGTCTTCAGGGAGCGTTTCAGGATATAACCGCCGTTAAAGCTGCGGAAGAATCGCTCATGGCGAGCAATCAGCGTTTTCGCCAGCTCGCCGATGCCATGCCCTTCATCGTCTGGACCGCTCAAGCGGACGGAACGGTGAATTTCTCAAATTCGCAATTCTTCGACTACACCGGAGTCGATCCGTTAGAACCTGCTGAAAAACGGTGGCAACCGTGTCTTCATCCTGAGGACACCGACCGGTGCATGGAGCACTGGAGCAGGTCCGTGGCAACTTACGATCCGTTCGATATAGAGTACCGTCTCCGACGCGGCTCCGATGGCGAGTATCGATGGTTTCGCGTTCAGGCACGGCCTATCCGCGACCCGGAAGGCACGGTGACAAGTTGGTACGGGACCGCCATCGATATTCATGAAACTAAACGTCTCGAGCAGAATGCAACCCATCTTGCTAATCGACTTCGGACAACGTTCGAAAGCATCACCGACGGGTTGTTCCTCGTAGACCGCGACTGGCGTTTTACGTACGTGAACCCCGAAGCCGAACGTTTGCTTTTAAGGGCATCTAAAGACCTCCTCGGGCGCACCCTCTGGGGAGAGTTCCCAGAAGCCGTTGACACGCTTGCGTGGAACAAGTACCAACGTGCAATGGAAGAGAACGTAACTGTCTCTTTCGAATTTTATTTTCCGCCGTTCGAGAAATGGTTCGACGTCAAGGCTTATCCTTCGGAAGAGGGCCTCGCGGTTTATTTCAGGGACATCACCACGCTCCACGAACACCGTGAAAAAATGCGTGAGAGCGACGAGCGTTTTCATCTTCTGGCCAAGGCAACAAACGACGCCATCTGGGATTGGGACCTGATAACGGATAGTCTCTGGTGGAACGAGGGATCCGAAACACTCTTCGGTTTTGCTCGGGATGAGGTCGAACCAACCCTCGCCTCTTGGACAAAATGCATACATCCCGAAGACCGCGACAACATACTCGGCGATATCCACAAAGCCATCGAGTCCGGTCAAGATGCATGGTCGGCAGAATATCGCTTCATGCGAAACGACGGCACGTATGCGAATGTCCTCGACCGCGGCTACGTTATCCATGATGCGGCGGGTGTGCCTATCCGAATGATCGGGGGCATGACCGACCTTACCGACCGCAAGAACCTTGAAGCGCAGCTTCTACAGAGCCAGAAAATGGAGGCGGTCGGCCAGCTCGCAGGTGGCGTCGCACATGATTTCAACAACCTTCTAACTGTAATTAACGGATATAGCGACCTTCTTCTACGTTCCATGGATGAAGATTCGCCGCACCGCACACGTGTAACCGCAATTCGGGATGCCGGCGATCGTGCTGCAAATCTCACCCGCCAGATGCTCGCCTTCAGCCGCAAGCAGATATTGGCACCAAAGGTCCTCGACCTCAACGAGATAGTCGATGGCATGAACAAGCTTTTGCGGCGCCTCATCGGCGAGGACATTAGCTTCACATCAGTGCTCGATCCGGCCCTGCACCCGATCAAAGTCGACCCTGGCCAGATCGAGCAGGTTCTGCTCAATCTCGCGGTAAACGCCCGCGACGCGATGCCCCACGGTGGCCGCCTGACGATCGCTACGTCAAACACGACCGTACATCCAAGCGATCCCCTTATTTTTAGCGGCCTTGCGCCCGGCAACTATGTCAGACTACGAGTCACCGACTCCGGGGTGGGCATTCCGAGTGAGCTCGTCGACCGGATCTTCGAACCGTTCTTCACCACAAAAGAGGCGGGGAAAGGCACCGGCCTCGGTCTGGCGACAGTTTTCGGTATAATCAAACAGAGCGAAGGCCATGTTGAGGTGAAAAGTGAACCGGGTGCCGGTGCGCAATTCACGATATGGCTGCCGAGCGTAGCAAGGATCGCGACCTCGGAAGAAGAAGCACCCGAAATTATGACCGGCGGTAACGAAACGATCCTTTTAGTTGAGGACGAAGACGCCGTTCGCCGCATCGCAAGGTTGGCGCTGGAAACGTACGGCTATCGAGTTCTTGAAGCTCATGAGGCAAACTCCGCCGTGGATACATTCGAAACTGTCGGCGAGCAAATAGATATGGTTGTGACTGACGTGATCATGCCTGGCCGGAACGGCCGCGAACTGGCTGAGCAGCTTCGGATCATAAGGCCGGACGTTAAAATGTTGTATATGAGCGGCTACACCGACGACGCGGTCATCGCTCGCGGCGTCTCCGAAGCAAAAGACGCGTTTCTGCAAAAGCCGTTCACCCCTCAGGCACTCGCCCGCGCTGTTCGCGACGTCTTAGACGGTTCCGTCGGCAATGGCAAAGGCAAAACGATCTCACCAACCAGGTCGTAATCGAACGCTTCCGTTATCTTGACGTCGTAGATCTGCCCGATCTCCGGCTGTAAGCCCTCGGGAACGTCATTGATCAGAATATACCCGTCGATCTCCTGCGTCTGCCCCTCGAGCCGCCCCTGAAACAGCAGGTCCGATTCCTGCGAAAGTCCTTCGAACAGCACCCGAAAAGTTCGGCCTACCTTTGCCCTGTTCAGCCTCTTGCTGATCTTCGCCTGCTCCTTCATCAACCGGTCCCTACGCCGCTTTGCCACTTTAGGATCAACCTTGTTCGGCAGGTCATAGGCCGGGGTTCCTTCCTCGTCCGAATAAGTAAAAACGCCGAGATTATCAAACTCGCAATTCTTCACGAACGCGACGAGTTCTTCGAAATCTTCGTCCGTCTCGCCCGGGAAACCAGTGATGAACGTCGTTCTGATCGCGATGCCCGGCACCCGTTCCCGAACACGCGCTATCAACCGCTCCAACGATTCTCGATTCCCGCCGCGCTTCATCAACTTCAAAACATTTCGCGATGCATGCTGCAGCGGCATATCCAAGTACTTGACTGCCTTAGGTGTGTCCGCGATCGCCGCCAAGAACGCATCTGAGATGTGCGTCGGATACGCGTACATCACACGCACCCACTCAAGATCCTCGATCTCCCCAAGCGCCCTAATGAGCTCTGCAAGTGCGTCAACTTGCCCAAGATCCTCTCCATATCGCGACGAGTCCTGCGCGATCAGCACCACTTCCTTCACACCCTGCTCAGCGAGGCTCCGCGCCTCCTGAATTATCGACCCGAACCGCCGCGATCTAAACGAGCCCCGCATTCCCGGGATCGAACAAAACGCACACGGCCGGTCGCAGCCTTCCGCGATCTTAATGAACGCCGTGTGGCTATCAGTCGCCCGCTTTCGCGGAGTGTCAAAGTCATAAAGATATGTCGAAGACTTATTTCCGACCGGCGTTATCGACAGCTCTGCCGAATCAAATTGAGCATCCGCCGCCTGCAATATTTTGTCGACCTGCGACGTTCCGATAAATGCGTCCACGTCGGGCAGCTCTTTCATCAGATCGTCGCGGTAACGTTCAACCAAACACCCCGCCACCACCACGCGCTTAGCGTTGCCGGTCCGCTTAAGCTCCGTCGCCTCGAGTATCGCATCGATCGATTCCTGCTTCGCCGACTCAATAAAGCCGCACGTATTCACCACGACCGTGTCCGCCGCGTCCGCATCGTTCGTTATTTCGTAGCCAGCCTCCGCCAACTGCCCCATCATGACCTCGCTGTCCACGAGATTCTTCGGGCACCCAAGACTGACAAATCCTACTTTCTGCATCTTTATTCAACCGGTCGCGCCGGCACGTCATTCTGCTTGATCGCCTCAAGCATCTGCTGGATCTCCGCCTCTTCACTGTCCGAGAGCTGGTCTTCACCAAATCGAACCCGATAATAACGTTCTGTCAGGGTCACCGCTTCCGGAAATCCAAGGGTATGTGCGAACTCAAGCGGCGTCAAATGCATCGGCCGCACCCAGCCCTTATCCTGAAGAACCTCAAGGAACCGCTGGTAAAACTCTACGACCGAGCCGCCGCGGTTCCTACCCAGCCTCCGACCAAGCCTCGGCCAAAATCTCGAACGGAGGATCGCACGACCAGCCACGACCAGCAAAGTTATTACAAGCCCCAAGAACGCGAGAGCTAACACTCCGAATCCAACGGCCCGCACGCTCTCGGATGCCCCGCGTTCGCCCTTCAGCCTCTCCCAATACGCCGCGACCCATTGCTGCAAATTCTCGACCCAACCGGTCGCTGCCGTGTTGTAGTCGGTCAACCCCCGCCGCATCGAAGTGAAAAGCGACCGTTGCTCCTGATTATCAAACGCGACGAAATACTGGATCCAGAACATCTCGAGCGCTTCAAAATACTTGCCGACGACAGCGGTGATTCCCGCTGTCGTCCCCGTCAGATTCTGTCCCACCGCAGGGGTGGGATCAAACGGCACCCAAACGTCCTGGGACGGAAAATAAACCTCGACCCATGAATGCGCATTCCGCTGCCGCACCACGAATACATCCGCCGTCTCATTGTACTCGCCCCGCTGAAACCCGTTAACTACGCGCGTCGCGACTCCTCGCGTTCGCAGCATCACCGCCATCGCCGTAGCAAAATATTCGCAATGCCCCTCTCGCACGTTAAAGAGAAAATCGGCCAGCGGGTCGGCTCCTCCCGCCTTCTGCTCCAGGGTATAGCCAAAATCCGTCTGCAGGAAATATTCGATCGCCCGTGCCTCATCATACGGGCTCCCGGTCCCGCCTGCAACGCTATTCGCCAGCTCACGGATTCTCGGATCAAGCCCCCTCGGAAGCTGCAAATATCGCCGGTCGCGTCCGCTATACTCAGCCGAGTCTTCTCGCAGCAGACTCTCGTCCGGTAGCCCCACATCCGACAACGCCTTATAAGTTATCCGTTCTCCGGATCTATGAAAAGAGATCGAGTCGTAAATATCTTTGAATAGGACGGGAAAATTCCCCACGACTCCCGCAACTTTCGGCAAGCCGAAAAGGATGGGGGTATCGAGCGG
>JBGSXX010000013.1:0-65414 GCA_041751195.1 Pyrinomonadaceae bacterium
CACTACGGCGGGCGTTGTTGACCACGACTGAACAGTACTCCCATCTTGAAGTTTCTGCCTGGTCGGCTGCGCTCCGCTGGGCATTGACTTGCGATGTCGAAGCTGTGCTCCAATAAAATGCCGCGGCAACCAGAAGTGCAACGATGCCAAATATCGTCTTAGACATATCCTAGATCTCCTTTGGTTGTTTTCGAATACTTCGACTCTTCAACGCGCCCCTCGAACAAAAGATGCAAAAGGTGTGGTCGGCGGAGCGCGGAGAATGCTCAAGACAGCGCCGCAGGTGATGCGAGCTTCAACGCCGTTCCGGTGATGCGGGAGAGAGTGTGTGCGGTTCGCTATTGCGAAAGGCACATCCGGGAGTTTTTACATTGGCTATGGCGGCGTTTGCCGGAAGTGTGCGTATAGAAAGTTTTGGGTTGTGTCGAACGGGGTGCGGTGCTGTTCGCGAAAGGTGCGTAGCAGCTCAAATCCCGGCCCGATAGTTTGAGTTAGTTTGTCGATGTCGTATCGTTCGACGGGCAAACCGCTGCAGCGTTCGGGACCGTCATCAGCAAACGTCGCGATAATGAAATGGCCGGTTGGTTTTAATGCCGACCGCAGGTTGTTCAGGTAGAGTTCCCGGTCGTGCGGATCAGTTAAGAAATGAAATACGGCACGGTCGTGCCAGAGGTCGAACGAATGTTGGGGTAACGCAGCCTGCGTTACGTCTGCGGCGGTTCAAGTGACGCCGGCAGCTTTGTCCCCGAGGCGCTCTTTTATTTTCTCGAGGGCGGTTGCGGAGATATCCAACACGGTCAGGTTCGAAAAGCCTTCGTCGAGAAGATCGTCCACCAGGGTCGAAGCCCCTCCGCCCACGTCAATGATGTGTGCATCGGCGTCGAGCTGCGCCAATCTGATCAATTCCAACGATGGCTCCAGATGCTCGCGAAACCAGCTCACACTTTGCGCGCCTTTCGTGGCGTAAATGTTTTCCCAATGGTCTTGTTTTTGCATATTGGGGAAATTAACACGCATCGGGGGTTTGGGCAAAATGCGTTTCTGGGTGCAGCGGTTGTTGGTGATGTTGCCGACTGTGCGATATGTAACTGACACATTAGGAAGGAAGCATTATTCTTTGATAGCCGCCTATTATTATTGGTAACGGAGAATCTTCCATATGGATAAATATTTCCTTGCGTCTATCGTTCAGTCATCAGATGACTCCATTGTGACTGTGGATTTCGATCTGAACGTGACTAGTTGGAACGACGCTGCGGAACGGCTTATGGGCTACCCCGCGGCGGACGCGATCGGCATGCCGCTGACCAACTTGACGCTCCCAGACGACTTTAAGGATCTGGTGGACAATGTTAAGAAGATCCGCGAAGGCGGGCACGTCCCGATATATGATACCGAGAGGGTAAAGCAGGACGGCGAGCATATCTTCCTTCGGACAAAACTTTCGCCCGTGATGGACGACGACAATAAGGTGATCGGCGTGGCCACGATCGCACGTGATCAAACGGATTTCCGCAGGGCTGTATCCGCGCAGGAAGGTGAACGCGAACGCATCTCGCTTGAGCTGCATGACTAACTGGGACAGCAGGTGACGGCGATACGACTTAAGCTAAAGTCTGTTGAGGATTGCTGCCCCGATTACCAGACTCGGGCGGCGATAGCCGAAGTCAACGAAATGGCGTTGCAGATAGATAACAGTATCTCGCACATCGCACGGGAGCTGCGGCCGGCCCAGCTTCGGAATCTATCGTTTGCTATTGCGATCGAAGATTATCTTAAGCGCTGGGCCAACCGCGCAGGCATACCGGCAAAACTGGACGCCGACGGGCTTCGCGATGTTCGCTTTAAAGCAACGACGGAAAACCATTTGTTCCGCATTGTACAGGAGTCGCTTAACAATACTCTCAAGCACGCCAGGGCGAAACGCGTTGAGATACAGTTTCAAAAGCGAGAGGACGAGAACGTGATGATCATCATGGACGACGGACGAGGCTTTGACGTCACCGAGAAGATGCAGAACACCAACGGGCTCGGCCTGCTTGGAATGCGTGAAAGGGCACAGGTCATCGGCGGCAGCTGCGAAATAGAATCAACCGTGGGGGAAGGTACCACGATCTATGTTCACTTTCCCGAGAACGGGGACATTCCCCACGCTGACGGGGCGTAACTTAACTTTGCCGGGGTCGTTGGAGGTGATACGAAAATAGACGCTACTGCGCATCAAGGACCTCGCGAACTTTGTCGGCCAGCGACGTGGGGGAGAATGGTTTTTGGAGGAAGTGTTGGCCCTTTACGTTCACGTGGTGCAGGATCGATGCGTTTTCGGGGTAACCCGACATGTAAAGGACCTTCATCGTGGGATATGTCCCCTGGGTTTGTTCCGAAAGGCGTTTGCCGCTCATGCCCGACATGACGATATCGGTGATAAGCAGATCGAAAGGCTGCGGGGCCGCGTCTAATATCATCAACGCATCTTCGCCACCTTCGGCAGTAACAACATCATAGCCTTCCAAGTCCAGGATCTCTGCCACAAGCCGGCGAATTTGCGCCTCATCCTCAACGACGAGTATCCGTTCGCTGCCATTTGAATCTTGTTGAATCATCGCGTTTTGCAGATGTAAGGCGAATGTCGAAAGCCGCCTTGTTCGTGATCGAGCGAAGCGGCTTTCGACGTGTACGAGTTCCATGTATTCTCGACATCTGATGCCGAGTGAGCTGCTGATGACTCGGGACGTTTTCCCCTATAATGCTGTGCGCGCTTGCACAATTAGGTTTCTACCCTGGGTCATCCGCCAATAGAGCCAACTTATACCTTTGGGAAGGCAATTAGTGTTAGGTAGGTGACACAAGCGGAAAATAGTGGAAAGTGATGTTCGTTCCCGATCACAGGATCTGTTGACGACGGAGTGTGATCTCCGTCTTGAATGGAACCTTGGCCAGATCTGTAATTCTCATACATCCCGGCATATACAAACCTGCGGGCGAGGAGTAGAATTCTTTGGTCGCCCATGAGAGTCCGATTTGCCCGACAACTTAACCCTACACAGATAGTTATCCTCAGCTTCGCTTTGGTCATCGCGGTGGGCACGGCGTTGCTGTCGCTGCCGATGGCGACCGCGAGCGGACGGTCGATGCCGCTGATCGATGCCTTTTTCACTGCGGTTTCGGCGACGTGCGTGACGGGGTTGACGGTTGTCGATACGGGAACGTACTTTTCTACCTTTGGGCAGATAGTTATACTCGTCTGCATCCAGATCGGCGGGCTGGGGCTGATGGCGTTCACAACGATCTTTGTGGTCGCGCTTGGCCACCGCATAGCCATCGCTGACCGGCTGGCGCTTCAGCAAAGTTATTACCATTCGCCGACCGCAAATGTGCTTCGCCTTGTCAGGTATATCGCGTTCGTCACGCTGACTGTCGAGGCCGTGGGTGCGCTCGTCCTGACCGTGCATTGGACCGTGCAGGGCAGATTCGCAACGTTGGGCGAAACGGTCTATCACGCGGTGTTCCACGCTGTCTCGTCGTTCTGCAACGCCGGGTTTAGCCTGAATTCGGACAGCCTTGTTGGTTACAACAACGACGCCGTTACGCTTATGACCGTGAGCGTGCTGATAATAATCGGCGGCATTGGCTTTCTCGTCGCGTTCGACATTCGCGAGTATCTGCACGGGATATTGACGACACGAAAGGTTGAAACGCAGATCCACGAAAGCATACAACAGACCGTCGTCCGCCCGCGGCTTAGCGTTCATACGAAGTTCGTGCTTATAACGACTGTCGCACTGCTTGTGATCGGGACCGTGTCGTATTACGTTTTGGAACGCAATGGTTTGTTTGCCGAGATGTCGGGCGGCGGGGCGTGGCTCAACGCCTTTTTCGCGTCAGTGACGGCACGGACCGCGGGGTTTAACGCTGTCGATTACGGAAGCATGAGCGGCGCCGCGCTGCTCTGCACAATGGTGCTGATGTTTATCGGCGCAAGCCCCGGATCGGCGGGCGGCGGCGTGAAAACAAGCACATTCGGCGTGCTGGTGGCGTACAGCATCACACGGTTGATGGGCCACAAACACCTTAACGTGTTCCGCCGCACGGTGCCGCAGATCTCGATCGACCGGGCCGCGGGCGTCGTTATTTCGGCTGTGGCCCTGCTTATAATAGTGGCGTCGCTGTTGATGGCGATCGAGACATATGAGCTGACATCGAAGGCGAGCCAAAACCAGTTTTTGAGTTTAACTTTTGAGGCGATCTCGGCATTTGGTACGGTGGGGCTTTCGATGGGCGAAACAATGAGCATCGGCCCATATAGCAAGATCGTTATCGCGGTGACGATGTTCCTGGGGCGCATCGGGCCGCTCACGCTCGCCCTGGCGATAAGCCGAAAAGGCTCGGGCAGGCATTTCCGCTATCCGGAAGAAAACGTAATGGTGGGTTAATAAAGACAATGAAGATAGACCGCTTTGTAGTTATAGGACTCGGACACTTTGGCGCTCACGCCGCAAGTACGCTTTATGCCGCGGGGAAAGATGTGATAGCTATCGACCTCGATCCCGAGGCGGTTCAGGCCCTCGCCGAACACTCTACGCAGGCCGTCGTTGCGGACGGCACCGACCGGGCGATGCTTAAGGCCATTGGGGTGGACGAAGCCGACGCGGCGATCATCAGTCTCGGCGAAAGGATGGACATCATCACCCTTTGTGCACTGCATGTTAAAGAGCTGGGGGTTCGTCACGTAGCGGTCAAGGCGCTTTCTGAGGCGCATGGCCGCATCCTTGAGGCGATAGGTGTCACCGAGGTGATCCACCCGGAAAAGGACGCCGCTGTCAGGCTTGCCAACAAGCTTTCGCGTCAGGACGTGGTTGATTTTCTCCCGATCATGGCGGGGTTTTCGATCATCGAGATGAAGACGCCGCCGGAGTTCGTCGGACGTTCGTTGAAAGAACTTTCGCTCAGGAACACGCTCAACGTCCAGCTGATCGCCATCGAACGAAAGATGGGCCGCGGCAGAGAATTCAACATCATGCCGCGGGCCGAAGATGTGCTAGGCGCCGACGACCTCCTAGTCCTCCTCGGCGAAAACCGCCACCTCGACCGCATCAACGAGCTAGTAAAGAAACTCCCGCGAAACGGCGAAAAATAGCCGGCACGCCTGGATTTACTGCTCGCCGTCTGCCGGTTAAGCCGCAAGCCTTTCCCATCAGAGAGCGCGCATTCTAACCGATCCCGTCCATACGCTGTTTGTCGTTGAAGTTTTTTAGGAACTTCGCGGGGTCTTCGTTGGGGTGCAGTTGTTTGTGCATTGCCTGATAGTGTGTTTGCACGGCTGCTTTCATCTTTTGCAGGATGCCGCCGAACCATCGCGACCGCACTTCCTTTTTATCCTGGGCGTAAGCCTCTGCACCGATGGTGAAATAGGTCATGACCGTATCATTGGTGCTCACGCCGGCGTGCACCATGTAAAGAGCGGCGGCGAAATGCGCGTCAACCTCACGGTCAAGCGCCGTTTCGCGCCACTGTTTCCAGTCTTGTATAGCGTGCGTCGTTTCGTGAATGATGGTTTTCATGCTGCGCCTGGGGTTGTCGACCACATCGGGGACCAGCATATAAAAGTTGTCGTTGTTGGTTGTCGAAACATAACGCCCCCTGAAGTTGTGGTCGGTCTTTGTACGGTAAACGTCGATCAGCCCGGGTTTGATCATATTGGCGATGGCCTTAAAATCAGACCCTTTGTAACCCATTTCGGGAAACGACGCCAGCCGCAGGCGCGGGAACGAAAGTTTATCAACGTGTTGGTCCCCGATTATTTGATTCTTAATGTTCTTGCCGGACGTTTCCGTCACCAGCTCGATCGCAAATCCATCTAAACTCTTGTATCCACCATCAGGCATAACTTCTCTCCTTTATTTTCCGCCGACCGGCGATGCCGACCGTTCCGTTTCCGGCTGAGGCCGTGTGTTAAATGATGTTCCGCCAGCCGTTGGTTTGCGTAGCCGGCCGCTTACAGAAGAATGCGTTCACGCGGGCGAAAACCTATCATCTATTTTTTTGGTTGAAGGGCGTAAACGACGGTCTCTGAGCGCAAAAAAACGGCGGGCAGCCTTCGAAAAGACTGTCCACCGTGTTGGAATTGATCTAGGATCCAGGCGGCCCTGGCCGCTGCTACCGGACACCGCAAGCCGGCGGGATCGGGATGATTAACCCAGCTATACCTATGAAGGCAAGTTGGCCGCTACCCTATCCTAGCCTGAACGACATTACAGGCAAACAGAATTTGCTTCTGTACTGTTGGTTACAAAAGGGTTACGTTAAAGCACGCCGATAGCGACGGCTATTTTGTTCAGCTGCGGCCGCATCTCGCGGGCGTGGCGTTCCGTTTCACGAATGATCTCTTTCGCACGCGACATCGGCGGGGTGACTGCGCCCGCGTCTCGCAGGATCGGGATCACATGATGGGTGCAAAGCTGTTCGACCTGTGTCTCACTGAGTCCTTCGTTCTTGGAATTGACATGATCGGCGACCTTTAACAGCACCTCCTGGATCAATTTCTTAATGGCATTGAGCCTTTGCTTCAGTTTATTTTCGCCCACCTTTCCGAGAAAGACGCCTACGAGTTTGCCGGCGACCTTCGGCCCCGGAATAGCACCGGTTATAAGTGCGCGGCCTTTTCCCCGCAGCTCTTGCTCTATGCGTCCGATCACGAGTTCGCCGATGACGTGTTCGTAAAAGATCGGCATCTTTGGACGGATGCCCGTTTGGGCATCGACAAGGGCCTCCATCGCGGCGCAATATTTCGAATAGTTTTGCTTTAGCTGCCCGCCCGCGACGAGAAGGTTCATTCCGGTGACCGTCCACGCAACCGGCCCCCCGCTTACGGTCAACACGCCTAGATAAATATCCATTGCGTTCTTTAGGACAGCTTTTGTCGGTGCCAGCCGTTTCGTAAGATCTGCGCCGATAGCGCCGCGGTTTATGTCGGAAACGAAGTCGGACGGTTTTTGATAAAATATCCGTCCGCGACGGGTCGGATCGCCCCCATTCGTATCGCTTTGTATAAAAATTGCTTCGTTATTGGCCGTACCATAGAAGAATCGGCTTCCGTCCACTGACGGATAGTTTAGCCCGGCTTCGGCTGTAAACCCGCCGTTGTCGTGCACAACTCCACCCGGACCTATTCGGTAGAGGTCCTCCGCATATATTTCTTTTATTCCACTCATAATATTATCCTTCCGTCCTTTGTTGTATTTGAATTGGACAGCGAAATTTCGATTGCACGCCGCCCCGATCTTGCGTCCGGCCGATACCGTCGTGGTTTACGACCTGCTAGTTGTGAATGCGTTTGAACGGACGAAAAGCTATCATCGGCAGTGAAAGTTTTGTTGGCGGGCGAGGGCAAAGGCTAATGTCTTGGAGTGCTGCGACCGCGTCTGCGTTGACGAAAGTCACGATAACCGGCGTCGAAAACTGTCGAACACTTCGCAATATTGCAGCGTTATTATATTCTCAAGTTTTGTGTGGATTGATTATGCTTAGATTTTTCAACACGTTGAGTCGCACGGTCGAGGAGTTCCGCCCCATTGACGAGGGCAAGGTGCGAATGTACATCTGCGGCCCGACGGTTTGGAATTTTGCCCACGTCGGAAACTTTCGCACGTTCGTTTTTGGCGATGTGCTCCGACGCTATCTCAAATTCAGCGGCTATGAGGTTACGCACGTCTTTAACCTGACGGATATCGACGACCGCATCATCAACGAGGCCGCGGAGCGCGGCATAACGATCGACGAATTTACTGCGCCGTACATTCAATACTTCTGGGAGGACTTCGACGCACTGGGAATGGAGCGGCCCGAGGTCACACCACGTGCGACGCACCACATCGCCGAGATGATCGACGTCATCGCAAAGCTGATCGAGAACGGCAAGGCGTACGAATCCGACGGTTCTATCTACTACCGCATTACCGCGTTCCCGGAATACGGCAAGCTTTCCAAGATAAAGTTTGAGGGAAACATAACCGGCGGCAGCGAACGCATCGACACGGATAAATACGACAAAGAGGACGCTCGCGATTTCGCGTTGTGGAAGCTTGTCGGCCCGGAGGACGAACCGGGCTGGGACGCGCCGTTCGGACGCGGCCGGCCGGGTTGGCACATCGAGTGTTCGGCGATGGCGATGAAGTATCTCGGCGAGACTTTTGACATCCACGCGGGCGGCCAGGACCTTCAGTTCCCGCACCACGAGAACGAGATCGCCCAAAGCGAGGGAGCGACGGGCAAAGAGTTCTCGCGGTATTGGATACACAGCGAGTTCCTGAAGATCGACGACGTGACCATGTCCAAATCGAAGGGGAACTTTTTCACCTTCCGCGATCTTCGGGAGCAGGGCTACTCGGCGCTCGCAATAAGGTACCTGCTGCTCTCGGTTCCCTATCGCCGCCAGCTCAACTTTACCTTTGAGGGGCTGCAAGCCGCCGAATCGACCGTCGAACGTCTGCGAAATTTTCGCGGGCTCGTCAAAGACGCACGCATTAACGAAGGTTCAGAGGAGCAGACCGCCGATGCCGTCGCCGCTTCCATTGCAAAATTTAAAGCTGCGATGGACGACGACTTTAACACAGCGTCGGCTCTTGCCGCTGTCCACGACCTTGTTCGCGAAGCCAACATCACGATCGCTGCCGACGGCCTGCGAGCCTCCGATCAAACGGCGCTGTTACACGCCATCGCGCAGTTCGACACCGTTCTCGGCATCTTCGGCCCCGATGACGCGGAGCTGCTCGACGCCGACATCGAAAAACTTATCGAAGAGCGCCAGGACGCCCGCCGAGACCGCGACTTCGCCCGCTCCGACGAGATCCGCGATCAACTAGCCGACCAGGGCATAATCCTCGAAGACACAAAAGACGGCGTAAGGTGGAAACGCCGGTAAAGGTTACTGAGCCGATAAGGTTACTTATATGAAAAGAACACTTAGCTATTCACTTTCACTTCTGCTTGCGGTGCTGATCGGTACTTCCGTCAGCCACTCTCAAACACCGACAAGCGATCGATCGGAACAAAAGAAAAAGGAGTACCTCGCCTTAGTCGAGAAACTTAAAAAGGGCGACCCGGATGTGCACTTTGGCCAACTTCGCCGTGCATTTGTCGAATGGAAGATCAGTGGCGGAAAGATAGAAGAACATCCGAAGCGTGCAGAGATGGTGGCCGCATTTCAATCGAACCGTCACGCAGAAGCAGTCAAGCTCGCTGAAGAAGTTCTTGACCTGGAATTCTACAACCACAATATCTTCGGTGCAGTTTCAGATTCATATAAGGCCCTTGATAATAACGACAAATTCGACCACTACAATGGCCTGTATCACCGAGCGCAGCACGGGTTGTTCCTAAGCGGCGATGGAAAGACGGCGGCAACTGCTTACTACGTTCTCAGTATCGCCGAGGAATATCGCGTTATGCGGGAACTGGGTTTTACAACTCAGATGCAGGCGCTGCAAAGTGTTGATGGCCAAGCCTTTGATGTTCTTTCCGGCGTCGATAGCAAGGGCAATCGGGTGAGTGTCTATTTCAATATCTGCTACTTTTTTCGTTGCTGATCTATTTGGTGATCGCGCCGGGTTGACGATAAAACTCGACCAGAAAGACCTTCTCAACTGGACCCGCAAAGATCTGCGAACGCCTCGCCGTATATCCTCGTTCGGAGAAGATCGATACATGCATACTCTGTTCAGCCGTTTCTGCTCCCCGAAATACCGCCCACACCCTTTCGTCTTCTATATTATCGAGACCGATCTTCTCAACGTCGGAGAAACCCCGCGGCAGAAAATATGCTTTGTCCTCGATGACGCCGTCAATCCCGACAACCTTGTAGACTCGATAGTTTGGGTTAGTCCTTAACGCGAACCAGAGATGGTAAACCGAAAGGTCTTCGAAGCCATATACCGCAACAGGTTCGCCTTCTTTGTTCGTACCATCGTCACGGCTGAGTATGATCTGTGCAGCCTTCTCCCATTTGTACCAAGGCTGTTCTTGCGTTGGTGTAAACGCAAAGGGCACAAGAGAGACTAACATCGCCGTTCCAATGAGAGTCAGAACCAGGGTTCGTTCTAATGTGTTCTTCAGTTCCGTCAAGAATATGGCCGAGAGCATTAGGAATGGTGCAAACACGACGATCAGATGACGCGATCCCCACACTGAATGCGGTAATGCCCAACTCAATAGCAGGGCGGCAATAACTGGAACGCACCCGAGGATCGCCAACAGATATGCGTTACGCCTTTCATCTAAATGGGGCGGGCCCTGTATATAGCGGATCGCAGCGTACCCGATCAGCAAGAGCAAAGGAACCGAAATGACAAAGGTCGAAGCGGGTTCAGCACTATTCAACTGAAAGTAAAACGGCTCGACCACATCTAGCAACAGCCCGGCAACCGCCCCAACGTCCGGCCGTTCGATCCACCCGATGTTCTGCCCGACATCCGCACCGCTCCTCGCCGCCGCGAACACGGCCCACGCCCAGGGCAAGAACCCCGCCGCGGTTATCCCCGCCATTAACAACGTCTCGCGCAGTTTTATCCGCTGGAATGCCGCGATCGCAGCGACCTCGGCCCCGACAACCAGCCATCCGTAATAGTGCGTGTAAACCATCAGCAGGTTTACGATCACCAGCACCGCAAAGCTCTTGCCCTTCACAAAATATCGCGTGAACAGCCACACCGACATCAGCGACAGAAACAGCAGCATGCTGTACATCCGCACTTCCTGCGCATATTTGATCATCGCGCCGTTCACCGCAAACAAAGTGAATGCCACGACAACCGCGAAAAACTTCAGCTTCAACTCGCGGCAGATCTGCAGAAACGGGAACACCGCCAGGACCGAGAACACGACCGGCAGCAAACGCAGCCACCAAACCCCGTCACCGCCGACCGCCATCCACACCTTCAACACTGCATAAAAGAGCGGCGGATGTATCAGGTCCTGTGCAAGAAACCCGAACATCTCGCCCCATCCGTGTTCCGCCGCATGCACGCCAAAGATCTCATCGAACCACAGACACGACTCCGCCATCCCCCACATTCGCAACGCGACGTAAACGGCCGCAATGCCAATAATGATGGCGGATTTTCTGCCCATCTTTTTATTTAGTTAGGATCAGAGCGCGACGCCGTCGCAAAGCTTGCCGTCAATGCTCGTGTAAAAGAGCGGGACTTCTTTGTATGTATCAGTGTCGCGGCAAAATGAGATGCAGCTGTCGTAGGGTTTAGAATAGATGTGGATACTGACCGCCGGCTCGGCAAATTCCGTTAAGTTCAAGATCTGATGGACCGGCTCTTCAAGCTCCACCTTAGCGGCGAGGCAATCGGACAGGTCAAACGTGTCGGTTTCAACGAGTTTGCAATAACCGCGAGCTTCGTCCTTTTCCACAACCGCAAAGTTCTGCCCGCGAAGCTTCCCGATCGGCACGGTCATCCAACAACGCTGATCGGCGTGGTCGTGCACGCGCGAAACGTGCCCGCTTCCCCAACAGATCGCCATCATCTCGTATCGCGCATCTTTATATATAAGGTTGCGGGTGTAACACTTCTCGCTCCAAAAAAGGTAGGGCTTCAGCGAATCGACATCTACCGGATGCCGCCCGAGGAAGTCGTAAACATTCTGACACTCAAACTCCGCATCGGGTATCGCGCAAAGTTCGCTAACAAGATTTTTTACCGGGATCCTGTTCATCAAATATCGCTAATTTTCCTGCCCTTTCTTCAAAAAGTCAACAAACTCCTGAACGTTGCGGGTCAACCCAGGGAATGTGGCAACTATCCGCTCGTCCGGCTCAATGACAGCATAGAACGGCAACGCGACAGTGCCAAACTTCTCCTGCTCCAGCTGCTGATGCCTTTCGTAAAGCTCGCCTTCGCCGTCCGTGTACAGCGCAACTAGAACATAGTTCTCAAACTCCGCCTCGACCTCTGCCTTGTTGAAAACATTCGCCTCCATCCAGCGGCAGTTCGTACACGTGTAGCCGGTGAAATCGATGAACACCCGTTTCCCTTCCGCCTGCGCCTGCTTTAACGCGCCTTCGTAATCGTTCTTTATCCACTTCAACTGCTCGCCGCCGCCGAGCATCCGTGCCGACGACGGATTCAGATCAGGCGGCAGGAACGCCTCAAGCTCGCCCAGCTTTGCACCGAAGAGCCCCGTCAGCAGATAAAAGCTTATCGACAGCGAGATAACCGCAGACGCTAGCCTAAACGCCCCGATCCGCTCCGGTTTGGAATCGTGCGCCAACTGAAACTTGCCCAAGAGATATATCGTTAGAATGATCCCGATCGCGATCCACACACTCAGCACCACGTCGCGGGTAAAGATGCCCCACTTCCACACGAGGTCCACGTTCGACAAGAACTTCATCGCCGCCGCGACCTCGAGGAAGCCCATCGACACCTTGACCGAGTTCATCCACCCGCCGGCCCGCGGCAGCTGCGAAGCCCACTGCGGCACAAGCGCGAGAATAAAGAACGGCAGAGCAAATACGGTCGAGAAAGCCAGCATGCCAACCATCGGCATCTGCCAATCGCCCTGCGACGCCGCCACCAATATCGTCCCAACAAACGGCGAGGTGCACGTAAACGACGTCAGCGTGAACGTCAGCCCCATCAGCAGCGCTCCGATGACGCCGCTTCCCTCACCCTCGGTCGAACGCGTCAGGTTGTCGAGCTTTGTCAGGACGCCCGTCGGTATCTGTATCTCGTACGCCCCGAACAAGTTGAACGCAAAGAACAAAAATATCGCGGTGATCAGCAGGTTCACCCACGGATTCGCCGCGAACAAGTTAATGCCCGCCGCACCGATGAATATCGCCAGCGCCATCCCCAGCAGCGTGAAAGTCGCGATGATCCCCAACGAATAGATCGTCGCCAACCGCACGGACTTCGCCCTGCTCCCCGACGCGTGGCTTGTAAAGTAAGACACCGTGATCGGTATCATCGGGAACACGCACGGCGTCAATAGTGACAAAGCGCCCAGCGTTATCGCGAGCCAGATGAACGGCCACAGGTCCGTCTCCGTCTGCTGAGCGTTCACGGTCATCGGATAATCGGGCGTGCCGCTTGCCGTCGCGGTCGTCGCCGCACGCGCCCCGCGAACATCCTCTTCGCCCGCAAAGTTCACCCGCTTCGTCCGCGGAGGCAGGCAAAACTGATCGTTGCAAAGCTGAAAGCGCACGTCGACCGCCGCGGCATCCGCATTCGTCGCCGCCCCGGCCCTTAGCGTCATCCGAAACTCCGCCGAATCCTTAAAGAACCGCGTGTTCAGCGGCTGTCCGTCAACAATGAAGTTCGGGTCGGGTTCTTCGAAAGGTGCGGGTGTGGTGATGTCGCCGGCTATCTCGAACGGCGTGTCCGGTGCGGGTTTGATGGTCGTGGCTATCGGGCCGCCCTTCGGCTGATCGGGTGCGTAAAGATGCCAGCCCGGTTCGACCGCAGCCTTGAGCGTAACGCTTATCTCGTCGCCCGCGTTCAGCGGCCGCCCTTTCGCGTCGGACTCCAGCACCCACTTCGTCGGATTCTGGGCGAACGCCGCCGCCGGCAGCAGAACCGCGAGCGCCATCAAACTTAATAGCAATCTACGCATCCACTACAATCTTATAACCTTCGGCGCCGTTTCCACAATTCCCACCGGACGGCCAACAGTTCCTTGCACGATATTTCCTCAGCAATGTAAGATAAGCCCGATGATCGACGACCAACTCGTACGCCAGCAGCAGGTAGACGTCTCATACTACAGCGCCGGGCAGACCATCGGCCACACCCTCACCACCGCGTACCCGCATTATCACCGGGGCGACGCCATAACGCTTCCGACGTCGAACGACCAGCGATCATTCATCGTCGAACGCGTCCACCACACCATCGAAGAATGGGAGAACACCGCCGGCATCACCAACACCCGGCTCACCGTCCGCATCTTCCTGACCGAACCATAACTATGCGAGCCGAAAGCCGCTGTCGGCCTTAGTTTCCCGGTCGTGAAGCTCCATAAGCTTGCGAAAATCCGCCACGCCTTCCTGACGCCCAAATTGTTCGACGAACTGGCACGTCGCGTAACCGTTGGCGACGTCCGTATATTGCGCCTCCCACTGGCGATAGATGTTCTCGTCAGCGTCAGATTCGAACGGGTAACGCCCGCGGGGACCCTCAACGCTGCAACGCCACGGCTTTGGCGAAAGGCGCGCGCGAAAACTCTCCTGGCGTTTGCACAGTTCGACATAGATCGGATCCGAACCGAACGCGGCCAGCAGTTCCGCCGCTTCCGCACTCTTCGGCTTTATGCGCTTGTTTATGATCGCAAGCCGAAACCCGGCAGCGGTCCGATAGATGCGAAACGTGTATTGCGGACGCGCCATCGCGGCGTCCGAGATCCGCTGCTGTGCCGCCTCGAATGGCCCCGGGCCGCCCATGCCGAACAGGCCTTTGATCATGCTTACCAGCGAGCCCGAACCATTATCATCGGCGACGTCAACGTCAATGAACATCAGGTCCGTCGTATTAAGAATGACCGAGCCATAGCTGTTGCGGGTGACCATCGCCACAAGGCTCCCTTCCGCACCGTTTATCTCCTCAATAATCTCTTCGCGTGCGGGCTTATCGCCATAGCCGTAACTGCCCGGAAATCCCTGCCCCGCCGCAATGCGTGCCGTCGAAGCCTGAGCCGCATCCTCCGCCCGCTGCTGAGCCTCCGCCGGATCGTCCGCCGACCATCCCCACCCCGTAACAGTTATCGGCTTCCCATTCGGCAGATTCGACTGCATCCGTACACGCTTCCAATGTCTGGCTATCTTCATAATTTGTTCAATACACTCTCCTCAACGCCCGCAATAATAAACGATTTCACCCAACACACAAAACGTTACGAAACGTCCCTCACACGCCCGTTCCTGGGCTATGCCCGGATCTAATTACCAGGCAGAAACACGACCGGTAGGGAGTGTGTCTCAACCCACGCCCAAGAACACCCTCGCTACTGCTCAGGTTTCCGCCTACATAGACGGGCACGGCCCGAAGAGAGCGCGGACCCTCCCTAACAGATCGTTAACCAATCAAATCAGATCGTCGACAATCGAAAACGTATCGTTAACCGTCGAGAAAATATCGTCAACCAACTAAACCAGAGCGTCAACCCTCTCTCGAAGATGGTTGACCAACTAAACCGGATCGTTAACCCTCCCTTAGAGGTGGTTCACCAACTAAACGCGAGCGTTAACCCTCACTTAAAGGTGGTTCACCAACTGAACCGTAGGCGTTAACCCTCTCCTATAGGTGGTTGACCAACTAAAGCGTAGGGTTAACCCTCTCCTATAGGTGGTTAACCACCTAGGCCATATCGTTAACCCCCATGAGCAGATCGTCGACGCTCAGTTACAGAATTCGCGAAACTCGTTCTTCTACCCGCGCCTCGCGGCAGTTAGCCACGTCCTTTAGGGCGTGGTTGGGGCCGCTTTTAGATGAATAGGACGCTTTAGCGTCCTTTCCAACGTCCGTCACACGCAGCAAAGGACGTTGCAACCCCCTCAAAAACCTAAATCCACCCTCGGCCACGCCCTAAAGGACGCGGCCAAGCGCCCTTCGATTCGATCACAAATCCCAAACAACCCGCCAAACTCGACCCCACCATTCCCATACACCATCTCCCCGATCCTGTAGTAAAATCTCACATGTAGCCAACCAGCCGGTTATCGTTGACACGCCCTATTGAATTCGAAAATGATTGATGGTGGTAAATGGGGTTCACTTTCTCAAAGGAAGACGCACTATGGAGTTAAGGACGGGGCTCGCCGCGCTTTTAGCGCTTTTAATCTCGGTCTTTTCCGCGGCGTTCAATTTAGGACTTTCAATTCGGGATCACGAAGAGACTCTGCGAACCGGCATCATATTCGCTCCCGATCACGGCGGCCGGGATATCTATCTTGAGTTGGCCGTTCTCCATCTTGGAATTTCGGTCGTCTTGCTCATTTTTCTCTTCGTGCTCCGCTTCGGTCGAGAATTGTGGACCAGAGCGGTCTCGATGTCGTTGCTCATGTTGGTGTTGGTACAATCAGTGCTTCTGATGGGGGTAAAACCTGCCAGCCTGCCGCTTTCAGTAACGAACTATTCGCATTCGCTTCAGGTGATTTGGTATTTTGACTTCGTGTTGGTGCTATTTTCGATCCTGACAGCACTAATGTATGGCTACCTTTCGTGGAAGGTAGTAAAGAGCAACTTTGAGGCGAAATAGCGGAGTCGCTAAGAAGTTTCGGAACCAGCTGGTGGTCGGCGATGCGGGTGATGCTACCACAACCAACCGTCCGCGCATCATAAACCCGGACACGGCGACGCTAGCAACCGCCCTACAATGTTCAATATCAAATCAGCGCGCACTGAAGGTCTTGCGGAAGGAAATGTTGTTTCGACAAAGTCTAGGCAAGCAAGTATGACAATTGAAGAGTCGCAAATACGTCTGCTCTACGCGAAAGCCAAAGCCGCATTTCACGAATGTGCCGCATCGCAAGCACCGCAAGTTCGAGAAGAGAGCGGCATACACTATGAAGCGATCAAGGTACGATGCGATAGCGTGCGAATATGTTTTTCGGGAGTCGGCACCGACGCATACTTGGTCGAAACCAAGTTAAATCTCCTCGCTGAGGACGGCGAACCGATTGGCTGGTACTGTATACACGAAGACGAAGATGGAAGCATTGTAGACGACTATTTAGTGTTCGATTGAAGGAAATCGATGCCGACGGCGGGGTTGCTGCGATGCCGGGCGGTGCTTCCACAACCAACCTCCTGCGGATCCTAGACCTGGATAACAATGAGTCGGCACACTTCTTTAAAATGGCTTGGACCATTGTTCGTAACGGTCGCTGGCGTTGCAACGATCATTTTCTATTTCAAGCGTACATGGGTCGATGATTTTGCGTTTATCTGGCTATCTAGAATCGAGTTTGTCTCAGCCGTGTTGGCACTCGTGTTCGGAATATTATTTATCCGTTCCTGGCAAGGTCGTATCACCTTGGTTCTCTTAATTCCGATCTTTTACCTTATGTCCACAATAACCGTAGGTATACATTAGTTCGCGGAAGAACTAACGAAACCACGGAGCGGCGGCGGCGGTATGCGAACAGTCGGGCTTCTCAGTGCATCGAGATTCCCACACCTCCGGTAAAGCAACCATCCTCAGAACTTAGCGCATCACAGCGGGCAAGTACTTCTGGCCGGCCAAAAGAATTGCAAGGACGCCCGCCGTCCTTTTGAACACAATTTACAATTAGAGGAACAATCATGCGTGTAAGTCTCTTCCCGTTAGTATCGGTGTGCCTTTTTGCATCCATCGCAACCTTTGGCCAGCAAGTTATAGAAGATAGATCGTCCGTCACGGTTACAGAAGGTTTCGCCGTCGTTCGCCTCGCCGTCAGCGACCCGCGCGGCGGCCGCACCGTTCAGACGCGTGCCGAATTCATCGACACGAACGACACCGTCAGGTCTGCGACCCCTGTTGAAACCCGCCGCCTGACACGCGGGCTTCAGTTTCTTGAGTTTCGCCTACCGCTGGCGGCTCACGAGCTTTCCGAGGACGGCGACATCTCGTGGTATCGGCTGCGTTATCGTGTCGGTAACGCCTTTGGCACGATCGCCATGAGCTCGCTGACGCCCGACCTGTTCGAACTTCGCATCATTACACCCGAATCCGTAGCGGCCGGCAGCCGCTATCGCGTCCGCGTACTCGCTCTTAATCCGTTCACGTCCAAGCCCGTCGGGGGCGTAAATATCATCGCGTCCGCAGAGATCGATCTCGACCGCGAAGATGACGATGACCTTGAAATTACGGGCACTACGATCACCGACGGCTCCGGCTTTGCGGTGCTCGATTTCGCCATCCCGGCCGACTCACCCCTCGACGGCGACGCCGAGTTAACAGTGCGGGGACGCAAGAACGGCTTCGAACGCAAGGCCAGTGCTGACCTTGACACACTCGACAACGCGAGCATGTTTCTGATGATGGCCGACAAGCCGATCTATCAGCCCGAACAGAGCGTGAATGTCCGCGGGCTCCTTATGCAGGGCACTGATTCACAGACGATAGTTGCCGGTGCAGAGATCGAGTTCCGCATCCGCGATGAGGACAACACGCTCCTGTTTCGCGAACGCGTCACGACCTCGGCCTTTGGCGTCGCACATATGTCGTGGCAGATACCGGCTAATGCGAAACTCGGCAATTACTATATAGAAGCACGCGGGCCCGACGGACGCGACGCCGGCGAACACAGCGTGCGGATAACCCGCTATGATCTCCCGAACTTTGTGGTCAATGCGAAAGGCGACCGCGATTATTATCTACCCGCAAATAGATACGCGGAGATCGAAGTGCACGCAGATTACCTTTTCGGCAAACCCGTCGCAAGAGGCCGCGTCCGCATAGTTGAAGAAAAAAGCCGCGAGTGGAGCTGGCGCGAACAGAAGTACGTGATCGACGAGGGCGTCGTACTCGAAGGCGAACTCGGCGCCGACGGTTCGTTCAAGGCATCGTACGACCTTGCGGCCGCGCACGCATCGATGAAGCCCGAGCGTAGGTGGCAGCAGTTCAAGGATATCCAGTTTGCCGCGTATGTAACCGACGCCTCGACTAACCGCACAGAACAGCGAAGGTTCGATCTAAGGGTCACGCCGCAGCCGATACATCTATATTGGATCCCCGCGGACAGGTCGTCGCACCCCGAGATGCCGATAACCGGTTATGTCTCCGCGTTCTATCCCGATGGAACACCGGCGGAATGCGTGATCGATGTCGAAATGAGACCCGGACGCAGCGAAAGTTTTCAGAGAGTCGGCACCGTCAAGACCAACAGCCTGGGTGCAGGAAAGCTGGTCGTCGACCGTACAAGATATAAGCACGAGTCGAGCAGCAATTATGTGTGGCTATCAGCACGCGACGGCAACGGAAACCGCGCGACCTTTGAGAATGACTTCTACGCATACAATGACAACGACGTCGCCCTTAATATCGTCACCGATCGCACGATCTACAAACCCGGCGAAAGCGTACGCGTGAGTGTGACCTCGACGCAGAGATCCGGCACCGTTTACCTCGACGTACTGAGCGGATTCACCGTTATCGACTCTTACACCGCAGAACTCCGCACCGGCCGTGCGGAACTTTCAATTCCGTATTCCGCCGCGTTCGCCGGACAGGTGACGATCGGCGCGTTCATCGAGGAGGACGACGATAACGACGACGAAGTGGTCGCGGCAAGCCGGGGCGTGATCTTCCCCGCAAAGTCGGGGCTAAACGTCAGTGCATCTTTTGACAAGGCCGTCTACAAGCCGAACGAAGAGGCCAAGCTCAGCCTCGGCGTGCTCGATACGTTGGGTAACGCGCTCGAAAGCGCGCTGGGCATCGTTATCGTCGATCAAGCCGTTAACGAACGCGCCCGGACCGATTCCGAGTTCGGCGGCTACTTCGGCAGGCTCGGCCGCTGGCTCGGCTACGGCGCGCAGTTCGGCAGCATCAACGTCAAAGACCTTAACGAACTCGACCTTGCAAAACCCATCTCGCCCGAACTGCAGCTCGTCGCCGAGATACTCCTACGCGACACATACTATCGCCCGAGCATCTCGCGTTCCGATGGTTTCGACCTCGAGGCACGCGCGGCTTTCTCAGCATATATCGAAAAGCAGTTCACACCTCTGAAGAAGATCCTCGACGACGCTTACGCAAAGGACAACGACCATCATCCCGTCGATGACGCCAGTCTGATAAAGTTCGCAGGGCAAGAGGTCGCCGCTGATCGGCTGTCCGACCCCTGGGGCCTCCCCTACCGACGCGTCTATTCCGTTGCGAAAGACCGCAACGTCAGCACGTTCCGCTCAGCGGGCGCCGACAAGCGTTTCGACACGGATGATGATTTCAACGCCTATTCGATGAGCTATGCATACTTCCCGCCCACCGGCCGCAAGATCGATGCGGCAGTAAAGGATCACTTCGAACGCACCGGCCAGCCCATTCGGAACCGCGAGAACCTGCTCGCCGAACTCGGCATCCAGGAACTGAACGACCGGTACGGCCGGCCGTACCTCTTAGACTTCGTACTCAGCCACCGCCATCTGAACATAAGCGTGAAAAGTGCCGGCCCCGACGGTAAGCCCGACAACCGATGGGGCAGCGACGACTTTTCAGTGTGGACCAGCCGGACCGATCTTTTCGCTGATACGGAACTCAAGATTCGGCAGATACAGTTCATACTCGGCCGCGTTCCTCGAACTGAAAGCGAGTTTCGAGCGGGTCTATTAGCAGGCGGCGTCAACCTCGATGAGGTCCGCGATGCTTACGGTCGCCCGGTATATCTCACCGAGAGGCAGTTCTCACGGAGATCCGATCGCAGCGGAACCGAGATAAGACGGGACGAAGTGACGGGTGAGAAATTCCCGTTTTACACGGTTACGCCGGTTACCCAGGGGGTGATCGTCTTCACCCTGCGGAGCACCGGGGCAGACGGGATTCGCGGCACGAGAGACGATGCTAATATGGCGTCGTTCGAACACGTCCTGACCGAACAAGGAAAAGACGATCCCAAGCCTGTTCCCGTCTTCGATCCGGTGCGATATAGCAAGAACGCCGTGCCGCTCAGCGGGCGGGTGACCGATCCCAACGGGTCCGTCATCCCGGGAGCCGAAGTGACGGCACAGTCTGCGTCCGCGAATATCGTCCGCACTACCGAGACAAACGCGGCAGGCCGCTTTGCATTCGCATCCCTTCCTGCGGGCGAATACACGCTTAGCGTTTCTGCAGACGGATTCAATCGCACAATCATTACGGGCATCCAAGTAAATGCGTCGTCGTCCGCCGAGATCAACGTAGTGCTCGAGATCGGTGGCATTAGCGAGATGGTGACGGTTACGGCGGGCCGTGAGATCGTAAACAGAAGTAGTGCGTCGATCGCACAAAACGTCACCGAGTCTCAGGTTATGGCGCTCCCATTGAACACGCGAGACGTGCTAAGTCTAGTCGCGCTCCAACCCGGCGTTGCCGCCGGAGCTCGCGAAACTTCCACGCCGCGGCTTCGCGAATACTTCCCCGAAACGCTTTTGTGGCGGCCGGAGGTGATCACGGACAGCAACGGCCGGGCGGAGGTCACCTTCCGCATGGCAGACAACATCACCACGTGGAAGATGTACACCATCGCGTCGACCCGCGACGGCAAGATCGGTGTCGCGACCGGCGACGCCGTGGCGTTTCAATCCTTCTTCGTCGATCTCGACCCGCCAAAGTTCCTCACCGTCGGCGATGAGATTCATCTGCCGACTCAGGTGCGGAATTACACCAACTCAACCCAGAACGTTGACGTCACGATGGCAGATGCGAACTGGTTCAGCTTCATCGGCGACGCGAACAAAACGGTAGACGTTGCCTCCGGGGCGACCGAGAATGCCGTATTCGGCTTCCGTGCGACGACGGTAGCCAAGGACAACAAACAGCGCGTGACCGCGATCGCGGCCCAGGAATCTGACGCCATCGAAAAACCCGTCACGGTTCGCCCAGATGGGCACGAGGTCACCGCATCGGACACGCGCTTCTTTAAGGGCGAGACGGGTTTTGACGTCGCCTTCCCCGAGCACACCCTCGCCGGAACGCAGACGGCCGAGCTTAAGATCTATCCCAACCTGATGGCCCACGTCACCGAGTCGGTCGAGGGGCTTCTGCAGCGGCCATACGGCTGCGGCGAGCAGACGATCTCTTCGACCTATCCGAATCTGATGATCCTCAAGTTCGCGGCGGAGGGCGAGGGCGAAAGGCTCCCCGCTGCGACCGTAGCACGCGCGCGAAAGAATCTGCAGACTGGCTACGAACGCCTCGCGGGATATCAAACAGCGTCGGGCGGATTCTCGTATTGGGGTTCGCGTGACGCCGCCGATCTCGCATTGACCGCTTACGCAGTTCGATTCCTTGCGGATGCCCGCGAACACGTCGTGCTCGACCCCGCGATGGAAAAGCGTGCCCGCGCATGGCTCGTCAGCCAGCAGCGGCAGGACGGAAGCTGGAACGTCCAGCGTTCGTGGGAGACATCGCAAAGCGATGCTCGTGCAAAGCGCCTGACGACGTATATCGCACGGGTGCTCGCGATGGCCGGCGACTCCGCTCAGGCCGGCGACGCGTTGCCGAAAGCCCTCGCGTTCCTGCACGCACGCAACCGCGAGATCGACGACCCCTATTCGCTCGCACTGCTCGGCCTGGCGTATCTGGACGCCGGCCGAAAGGATGAGGCGGCCGCCGTTGCGAAACGCGTCGCCGCGCTAGCCACCGTCGAAGGCAGCGCGAAATATTGGAATCTCGAATCGAACACGGTCTTCTACGGCTGGGGCCTAGCCGGCCGCATCGAAACGACCGCGCTCGTCACGCAGCTTCTTGTGAGAACCAACGACGCCGAAGGCTCGCACGGCGGCCTCATCTCCGACGCGATGCTCTTCCTGCTCAAGAACAAAGACCGCTACGGCGTGTGGTATTCCACGCAGACAACGATCAACGTTCTCGACACCTTCCTCAGCATGCTCGCGACCGAGGGCGAGGCCCGCACGCAGAACGTCGAGGTCCTCATCAACGGCGTCCCTGCCGAAACCATCGAGATCGGCCCGGACAAGCTCGAGCAGATCGTGGTTAACCTTAACGGCGGGCTCGACCCCATCCGCAACCGCGTCGAGCTAAAAAGCAGCGGTCCCGTCCCGATGATGGCCGGCGTCGTGCAAACCCACTACGTCCCGTGGCAGAACGCCGAGATCACCGCCCGCAACGTCAATGAATCTCGCGCGGTAACTTTCGATTACAGATGCGACCGCACCACGGTCGAGATCATGCAGGAGGTCACGTGCACGGTCGCCGCCGAACGCGTCGGCTTCCGCGGCTACGGCATGCTCCTCGCGGAGGTTGGCATCCCGCCCGGTGCCGACGTCAGTCGCGAATCGCTCGAAGCGGCGATGGGCTCTGGCAGCAGCATCTCGAAATACGAAGTGCTGCCCGACCGCCTCATCATTTATATGTGGGCGGTTCCCGGCGGCTCGCGGTTCGATTTCAACATGCGTCCCCGCTACGGCATCAACGCCCAGACGCCGGCGTCGTTCGCATACGATTACTACAACCCCGAGGCCCGCGCCACCGTCGCCCCCCTGCGGTTCATCGTCCGCTAACCGGTGATACCGCCCAGGGTCCCGCTTTCGGCGGCTCCATTTGGCTACGCCGGTCACTTTGTCTCTTTTGCTCCGTGTTTGCAGGGGTTTGCGGGGGTCGCTGGGGTCGCGCAACCGGTATTTCACGTCGCGCACTCACTCGGAGCTCCGGCGCACTCACCCGGTGCGCCGCGCTTTACGGCTCCGCGCCCGCGCACTGAGGCTCCGCGGGGGCGCACCGACCTTCCGCGCCGGCGCTCCGGCATTCCGCGCCGGCGATCCGACCTTCCGCGCCAGCGATTTGAATATCATTAGATGCGCTCCGACGGTCCACGCAGTTCCTCCGAGCTTCCGCGCGGCTGCTCAGACCTTCCGCGCCCGCGCTACGGGTGGTTGCGCCGGCGCTCCGAATGAGTGCGCGAGGACTGAGATCACCGAATGGTGTAAAATGGCGTCGAGCAGACAGGCTATAATTTGCATCAAACTTGCAGCAGGCATACGACTGGGCGTGCCTATATAGATCACGTTCATGGAGAAAACTATAATGAAGAAGAATGTACTGCGCCGATGGTTTGGCGGCGCTGTTGTGGCCGCGACGGTTGCGGGCACTGCGATTTTTATGAGCACAGACATTACGCCGGGTGTCGCGGCATCGACGGACACACCACAGGACAACGTTTTGACCGCGGAATGGACGGGCCCGTATGGCGGCGTCCCTGCTTTTGACAAGGTGCGGGTAGCGGACTTTAAGCCCGCGCTCGAGGCGGGTATGGCCGAGCAGCTCAAGGAAGTTGACGCCATCGCGAAGAATCCGGCGGCACCGACATTTGATAACACTCTGGCTGCGATGGAACGGGCGGGCGACAAATTTAGGCGTGTCGCGACCGTTTATTACATCTGGGCGCGGAATATGAACAACGCCGAGTTCTCTGCGGTCGAACGCGAGATGGCTCCGCAGCTCGCCGCATTCTCTGACAAGATCAATCAGAACGAAGCTCTGTTCAAGCGGATCGAGGCGGTCTACAACTCGCCCGAAAAGGCAAAGCTCACCCCCGAACAGCAGCGGCTCGCGTGGGTCTATTACACAAATTTCGTCCGCGCCGGTGCACGGCTCAACGCGGAGCAGAAGGCGCGTCTCTCTGAGATCAACCAGTCACTCGCCGGCTTGTTCACGCGGTTCAATCAGAACCTGCTCAAAGACGAGAACGAGCAGTTCATCGTTATAAAGAACGAGGCCGATCTCGCCGGGATGTCGCAGTCTTACAAAGATTCGGCAGCTTCTGCTGCCGCGGCTAAAGGCAATAAGGGCGCGTGGATCGTTCAGAACACGCGCTCGTCCGTTGACCCGTTTCTGACCTACGCCGAGAACCGCGGGCTGCGCGAAAAGGTGTGGCGGATGTTCATCAACCGCGGCGACGGCGGCGGTGCAACTGACAATAAGGGGATCATCTCCGAGATACTTCAGCTCCGCGCCGAACGCGCGAAGCTGCTCGGATTTGAAACTCACGCACACTGGCGGCTCGAGAATGCCATGGCGAAAACGCCCGAGCGTGCGATGGAGCTGCTAGAAGCCGTATGGACGCCCGCAATCGACCGCGTCAAAGAAGAGGTCGCTGACATGCAGGCACTCGCGGACAAAGAGGGGGCGAAGATAACGATCGAACCGTGGGACTATCGCTTCTACATGGAGAAGGTCCGCAAGGAACGCTACGACCTGGACGCGAATGAGGTGAAGGAATATCTGCAACTCGACAAGATCCGCGACGGAATGTTCTATGTTGCGGGCGAACTTTTCAACTTTACGTTCACCCAGGTCAAGGCGGGCACCGTTCCCGTGTTTCACCCGGACGTGACGGTTTGGGAAGTGAAAGATAAGACCAGCGGCAAGCACGTCGGGCTCTGGTATTTCGACCCCTACGCTCGCGACGGTAAGGTTTCCGGCGCGTGGATGAACGCCTATCGCCAGCAGTCGAGATTCGACGGCGAGCGAACGACGATAGTTTCGAATAACTCGAACTTCGTCGAGGGACGCGAAGGTGAGCCCGTGCTCATTTCATGGGACGACGCCGTTACGATGTTCCACGAGTTCGGGCACGCTCTGCACGGGTTGTCGTCAAACGTTAACTACCCAACGCTTTCCGGCACTGCCGTTCCGCGCGATTACGTAGAGTTCCCTTCGCAGCTGCTTGAACACTGGCTCTCAACTCCCGAGGTTCTGCAGAAATACGCTGTGCACTATAAAACCGGCAAGCCGATCCCGCAGGAGCTCGTGAACAAAATCGAAAAGGCTGCGACCTTCAACCAAGGTTTCGCGACAACCGAATATCTTGCAAGCGCGTTCATCGATATGAAGCTGCATCTTGCAGGTTCGGAGAAGATCGACGTAGCGAAGTTTGAGAAAGAGACGCTCGACGGACTCGGAATGCCGCGCGAGCTTGTAATGCGTCACCGCACGCCGCAGTTCGCTCACGCCTTCGGCAGCGACGGCTACTCGGCCGGATATTACAGCTATCTCTGGTCGGATGTGATCACGGCGGACGCCTTCGGCGCATTCCGCGAGGGCAAAGGCGCTTACGACCCCGCGGTGGGCCAGCGGCTGGTCAGGCACATATTCTCGGTCGGCAACACCCTCGACCCCGCCGAGGCGTACCGCAACTTCCGTGGCCGCGACCCACAGGTCGAAGCCCTGATGATCAAACGCGGTTTCTCGGCAAAGCCCCCCGCCGATAAAGAAAAAGACGGCCGTTAAAGACCGTCAAAAAACCGCACGCCACCCGCCGCGTACTCGGGTGACTTGCAACAAAGGATGGCTCGCTAGCGAGCCATCCTTTTTCAATTGTCTTCAAGACTCGTAAGCCAGTCCGGAATAAGCTCGATCGCCACCATCCGGCCCGTCGATCGAAGCTTCGCGTTCTGCTCAGGAACATAGGTCATTATCACGTAGAGGTCCTTCTTGACCGAATCACAACCCATCTGCATATCGTCCATAGGTACGAACGCCGTCAGCGTGAGCCCCGCAAACTCTGTGTTGTGCAGTCGAAGCGGGCCGGCGTCCGTCTTTCCGATAAAAGTCACGCCGTTACGCCCACATTCGATCTTGGACAAGTGACCGAGCACACGCTGCTCTCCGGTCTGCGCCGGCCGCAGCGCCGCGAGAACACCCCTCCGCTGGGCCTCTTCGTTCATTCGGGCCAGCTCTTCTTCACTCGGCCTTTCGTCGCCGGCTTCATAGATCAACACGGGCGGTCTGCGGTTATCCCGTGTTGGCGGCACGGCCGACGAATCTGCCTCACCGGCTATTTCCCGGTAACGTCGGAACGAGTCGATGTTCCGCATTATCATCTGTGCATGGCTGCGAACCTCAGGCTCGGCCGTGCCGTCATGCACCGCCTTAACGATCGTCGACGCCTGGTCAAGATCACCCGAACGAGTCATCAAGCTTGCAAGGCTCAAAAGATAATGTTCATTACCAGGCGATATCTGCAACGCCTTCTTGATGAGCCCGATCGATTCTTCGATCTTTTCATCACGTACGATACTGATGAAAGTAAGCAGCTGATAGGATTCGGGAAAATCTGGCCGAAGTGCGATGGCCTTCTCGAGATATTCACGCATCAATCCGGCGTCAGCATCTTTGTAATTGCTGACCCAGCCATTCTCGTCCATCGACGAACGACTCAGCATGTAAGCGTAATTGTAGTAAACCGCATAGCTAGGCTCTTTGGCCTTGACCGCGACCTCAAGATATCGCCGAGCCTCGTCGAACTTTCGCTGCCGCAGCATCACCATTCCAAGCGAAGCGTTGGCCCGGGACGAAGTAGGGTCGATCTTTAACGCCGCCGCCAGTTGAGTCTCCGCCTCCGGCAGCCGATTAATGCGGTATAAAAGATCGCCGAGATACGCGGCAGTATCGCCCGGTGACAGCGGCTCAACGGTGGTCCCGGAATTGAAGTCAAGCTTTTCACCGAACGTGACCAAGGTAGCGGTGTAGCGGCTCTGGCCGATATATTTGCGCAGCCCATCTTCCGCCTCCTTATAGCTCATGCCAAAAGCCTTTTGAAAATGTTCCTCGTCGCTCTTGCCCTGCATCGCGCTCGAGAGAAAAGTCATCAGTTGCCGCGATTTGTCACCACCGTCGGGCTTCGCCAGAAGGTAATGCATGAAGGCCCACGCCTGTGCATAGAAAAGGCTCGCACCATGCCCACCCTGCTGACGCAAGGAATAGCTGTCGATCTTAAAAAATGTTTCAAATGGGATCAGTTTCGACCGTTGAAGCAACGCACGATGGTTATCGTTTAGGTTACCCAGGATCACCCGTGTATCCTTGTCTATTTGAAATTGCTCGTAATACTCGGCCAAACCCTCGTTGAACCATGGCGGAATACGCGACTTCCCAAAGGTGTTGTCCACCAGATAATGAACATATTCGTGAAAGATCGTCCGGTACGTCTGCGCCCGATCGCCTTCCGTTGTAAGAACTATGTAGTTTTGGTCATCGCCGGGTTGAAAATACCCCGCCGCCCACTCGATGGACTTATAAGGCTTGTAAGATCTCTCGTTCCGAAAAACGACAACCGTCGTTTCGACCGGAGAGTTGAACTTAAATCCGGGAAACAGGGAAACGAATACATGGCGAAACTGCTCAAGCTGGGCGGCAGCAGCCTTAATATCCTTCTCGGTCGCATTTCCGATCATGTGGAAATTTTGAGAGCGGACCGAGACCCATTTATCCTGGGCGGCGGCGCCTGAACTAATGAAAAGGATGAAGAGAAAGAGAGCCGGAACAATGCGGAACGAGTAGGGCAACTTCATAATGCTGTACCTGATTGGGGAATGAGGCGTGTTAAATGTTACTTCGTAACAAAATGCGAAGTCAATATTTTCTGGGCGGGGTTATTTGCCTTGAATGCCGAGATTCCGCATCCGCCGGTACAGATGGCTTCGGTCCACACCCATCTCATCGGCGGCTTTTGTGACGTTGCCGTCGTGCTCGGCGAGTTTGTGTAAGATGTATTCGCGCTGATACGCATCCGTCGCCGCCTTGAATGAAGGAAAGCGAAAGCTCGAGGCCGGTGCCTCATCGCCGGAGCCAAACTCCGGCAGGTCTTTGGCAAGGATCTTCTGCTTGCTGACCATGATCACCACGCGCTCGATTGTGTTACGAAGTTCGCGGACGTTCCCGGGCCAGGTGTAAAGGCGCAAAGCGTTCAACGCCTCGTCGGTAAATATCTTTGGCCGTTTGCGGTTGTCGGCGGAAAAGCGGCGGTTGAAATGCTCGACCAGAAGCGGGATGTCCTCAACCCGCTCTCGCAGGGGGGGTATCTGAAAAGGGATCACATTCAGCCGATAAAAAAGGTCAGCCCGAAAATTGCCGTTGTCGATCAAGTCATCAAGCCGCTTGTTCGTCGCTGAGATCACCCGGACATCGACCTTAACCGGAGCGTTGCTGCCCACCGGCTCGAAACGTTGCTCCTCAAGCACGCGAAGCATCTTTGCCTGCACCCTCGGCGACATATCGCCGATCTCATCTAGAAAAAGCGTCGCACCGTCAGCGATCTCGAACTTCCCCTTCTTGTTTGCGACCGCACCCGAAAAGGCTCCCTTAACGTGTCCAAACAGTTCCGATTCGACCAGTTCCTCCGGGATCGCCGCAGAGTTGATCTCAACGAACGGCGTCGACCGCCTCTTCGACTGCGAATGGATCGCCCGTGCGACAAGCTCCTTTCCCGTACCGCTCTCACCCGAAATAAGCACACGGCCATCGGACGGTGCGACAATGCCGATCTGCTTCCGCAACGCACGCATCGCAACGGACTCGCCGACCATTACGTACTCGTCCGCGATCTCTTTCTGCAGCTGACGGTTCGTGCGCTCGAGCTCACGCTGCTTGACGGCGTTCTTCACTGTCACGACGGTCTTTTCTAGACTTAACGGCTTCTCAACAAAATCAAAAGCCCCGAGCTTCGTCGACCGCACGGCCGTCTCGATATTCCCATGCCCCGAGATCATGATCACCGCCGAATCATTGCCCGCCTCGCGCAACTTCTGCAGCGTTTCCAGCCCGTCGATCCCCTCGCCCAACCAAATGTCCAAAAGAATGCACCCAAAATGCTCGGTCTCCGCCAGCTTCAGGCACTCTTCGCCCGTGGCCGCCGTTGACACGTCAAACCCCTCATCCTCAAGCACCCCACGCAGGGTGTCGCGGATGCCGGGCTCATCATCAACTATTAGGATCAAGCTCATTGCATTCGGCGTTTCGTCGTGATGGCAGCTTTCAAGGCTGTGAGGAATGCCCGGATACCACTCAACAATAGAAATAACAGGCCGGCACTTGCACATAATCCGGGCGAGCCGTGAGTACATAAACCGGCAAACAAATCTCTCCTGTGAAGTAACAGGACAAATTCCAGTAGTTATCGTGGAGCAGATAAATCCCCATCACACCGAAAACGAACCACCAGGACATGGCGTTCACTCGATAGTTCGTCGGTCCGCTTCTCGACACTACACAGATTCGTACGATCACGGCGACCAGGAACAGAAAAATAGCTGCGATCTGTCTTGCCAGAACACCAGCTAGATCTGGGGGTATCCAATCGACGTGTTCGATCGCTGTCTTGATCGAAAGCAGTTCATAGACAGCTAGGCCGACCATCAGTGCACAGCCAACCTGTGCAATCCATTTGGTGCTCACCGCGGATTCTATATAGTTTTTCCAAAAAAGCTCCATTATGCTACCGGCAGTTCCACGATAAACTTAGCCCCCCGCGGCTGATTGGCCACCGCTTTGATCTTCCCGTGATGTTCGCCGATTATCCTATGCACTATTGCCAGCCCAAGCCCGGTGCCGCGGCCTTTCGTCGAGAAATACGGCTGAAATAGCTTTTGCAGATCCGCGGGCGAAATGCCTTTTCCGTTATCCCCAATCTCGGCAACCACGATATCTCGAGCCGCGTCTTGCCGGGTGCTCACATGCACTCGCTTTTCCCCAGCCTCAGGCTCAAACGCCTCTATCGCGTTGTCGATCAGATTAACAAAAACGCGCTTCAACTGCTCTTCGTCTATCTTCGTTGCCGGAAGCGTTGAACTCAGATCGCTTGTGATGAGCACCCCATCGTGTCGGTCTTCGTAAAGCGCCAACACGCCGCGAACGATCTCGCTAACGTCACCCGCCTCCAGCCGCGCGTCCGGCAACCGGGCAAACCGCGAAAACTCATCAACCATCGACTTCAGCGATCGAACCTCACGCAAGATCGTCGCCGTACCATCGTGGATCACTCGTTCGGTCTGATCATCGGTCTGCGAAATGTGCATCCCCCCATTCTCGCCGTTACCCGCATTCGCGAAACGTTTCGCAATGCGTTCGGCGGAAAGTTGTATGGGCGTCAGCGGATTCTTGATCTCGTGCGCCATCCTCCTCGCGACCTCCTGCCATGCCGATGCCCGCTGAGCCGCGATCAACTCCGACAGATCCTCGATCACCAACACCGAACCGCCCGCATCCGGCAACGCCGCCGCGGTCAGCGCAGCCGGCAGCTGAGCATCCACATCTCCGTGCCGGTTGCCGCCCTCCGTTATCAGAACAGTCTGTTCGGACGCGTGCCCGATCCGCCTTGCCCGAGCGATAACACGTTCGATGATGGCGCGGTTATCATCTCCGACGATGCCCGCAAGGTCCATTCCTATAAAATCACCATCGTCGAGCCGAAGTATTTTAGCCGCCGCCGTGTTAATGGTTGAAATGCGATTATTCGCATCAAAGGAAACTATCCCCGTCGGCAGCGCCTGTAGTAGCGTCTCAACGTATTTTCGCCGATCGTTCAACTCCTCCGCATTTGCCTCCAGCCTCGCAGACATCTCGTTAAAGGTGTTCACCAACAGCTCAAGCTCGTCTTCTGCGAGCACATCGACCCGATGCGTTAGGTTCCCCTGCGCGATCTCGTCCGCCCCCTCAGCCAACGCCCTGAGCGGCACTGTCAGACCCCGCGCGATATAAAACGCGATCCACGACGAAGCAAATATGAGCAAAAACGTAAGCACGCCCAGCGTAAGCAGAGCTATCTGTCGCACCGTGGTCTGTTGATCTTTCAGACGGTCAAATTCAGCCAGCGATTTGTCCACCATTTGGCTTACGCTCTCTTCACCCGCTGGTTGGGCCACGAGCATCAGACGCCTCCCGTCGGACATCGTCGCGTTGCTCGGAGAGATCGAATCATCAATATCATTGATCGGGATGCTGTCTTCCCCGCCCGACGCGATCACTTCGCCGCCCGGTGACAGCAGATCGATTCGCACGAACTGCCCAGCGGCGGCGAGCTGATCCAGCTCCTCATCCGAGATCGACCTCCCTTCGAGAGCGGTCGCTAGAGTCGCAGCGGCGCGATCAAGCTGAGCGCGACGATCGGCAAGCGATCGCGATTGCACTTCGCGTGCTTCACGCACGACATTCTCCGGGATCTGCGTGAACCACCGCTCAAGCGCACGATTCATGAACAAATACGAAAACCCTGCCATCGCGACGATCGGCAAAAGGCTAACCGCCGCAAAATATATCAGCAGCCGGGTTTTGATCTTCGAACCAAGAGCAAACGCCCGTCGCTCGCGCATCAGCTTGATGATGCTTCGCAAAAAGATGAATCCAAAGATGACGAACGCAATAAAATTGAGCGACGAAAGAGCGTAAAGCAGCAGCGTGTCGCTCGCAGTCTCAACCGAAAAGGTTTTCCAAAGATTCGAGGATTGCAGGAAGATCAGCAGCACCAAAAGAATGAGCACAACCGCGCCGAGTATCCACGGCGACGAGCGGCTGCGCTTCGGTGTTTTGCCCTTTTCCACGACTGCAAGTTTAACATAAACGCGGCCGCCAAAGGCCGTGCGAGGCCTTTGGCTTGCCGAACCCAATCGGCTAAACTCATTGCAATTTATGAATTTACGCGACGCGTTCTATGACTCCCGCGACACACTCCGCAGCGGCTGGCGCTTTTCTCTGTTTGTGCTCGGCTTCATCTTTGTCGGCACCATTTTTGGCGTGATCGCGGTCGGCCTGCTCTCGCAGCTGCCGATCCGCACGCCTCAGAACTCACCGATCGCCCTCGCGGTGACCGCAACCTTCTCGCTCGCCGCAGCCTTGCTCGTCGGCTGGATATGCGGGAAGTATCTCGAAAGTCTACCGTTTCGAGCTCTGGGCGCCTGGTTCACCCCTGGTTGGTTCGTAAACTTGATCGCGGGCACTCTGCTCGGCGCTCTAACCCTTAGCTTCGCGGTGCTCACCGCCTATCTCGCGGGCGGCATCCGATTCGAGCTCCACCTCTCCGCCGACGTTGCTTCAACGATCTCATCGTTCATATTCTCGATCATCGTCCTGTTCATTGCCGCGGCCTTCGAAGAGGCTCTATTCCGGGGCTACATCCTGCAAACCTTCGCCCGCTCCGGCCTTGCGTGGTTCGCCATTATCCTCACCGCGATATTTTTTGCCGCGGTACATACCGCGAACCCGAACGCAGGCGTAATTTCCACGATCAACACCGCGATCGCAGGCATCTGGTTCGGCGTTGCATACCTTCGCACGCGCGACCTTTGGTTTGTAACCGGCTTACATTTTATGTGGAATTGGATGCAGGGAGCGTTTTTCGGGATCGAGATCAGCGGCCTGACCGACTTGGTAGCCGCACCGCTTATGCGTGAGATCGACGCGGGGCCCGCATGGCTGACGGGCGACACTTACGGGCTGGAAGGCGGTATCGCAGCGACCGTCGCGCTCATTGCCTCGACGGCCTTCATCTTTTTCGTGAACTGGCCAAAAGCCGATCCTGAGCTTCTCGCAATGTCGGGCCCGCCCTCCGACGACAATCCGGTCAGCCCGCCTGTATCTTGAACGAAATATCGACAGCCTTTGCTGAATGCGTGATACGCCCGACCGAGATAAGATCGACACCCGCCTCCGCATACGAACGCACCCGGTCAAGATCCATCCCGCCCGAAGCCTCGATCAGCACGTGCGGATTAAGATTCCGCGACATTTCAACGAGCTTCGCCGCTTCCTCCGGCGTCTGATTATCAAGCATTACAATGTCCGCGCCCGCCTCGATCGCTTCCCGCAGCTGCGCCCAATTCGTGATCTCGACCTCGATCTTATGCAGGTGCCCGACCTTCTGCTTCGCCGCAACCACAGCTTCAGTAATGCCGCCCGCGAGCGTAATGTGGTTATCTTTTATCAAAACCCCGTCGTCCAGCCCCATCCGATGGTTATGACCGCCGCCCACCGTGACCGCATATTTTTCGAGCAGCCGAAGCCCCGGCGTCGTCTTTCGCGTGTCCACGATCTTTACATTAGTACCATTGACCGCCCGCACATATTGCCGCGTCAGCGTCGCCACGCCCGACATCCGCTGCAGAAGATTGAGCGCCACACGTTCGCCGGTAAGCAGCACATCCGCGTAACCCTTTAGCGTCGCAAAGACCGTGCCCTCTTCGACCTCGTCTCCCTCGTTATACGCGGTCTCGATCTCCGAGATCTCTGCGTCGAGATGGACAAAAACCGCCTCGGCGACCTCGATCCCGCAAACCACGAGATATTCCTTCGCCAGAAATCGCCCCATACCTCGGATCTCTGACTGGACCGTCGCCTGCGTCGTGATATCTCCGCGCCCGATGTCTTCAGCCAAAAATTGCCCGATCGCCGCCGCAACCTCGCCATTATCAAGCCAGTTCATATGAGCAAGATTATCATCATAAGCAACAATTCCTGCAACCTCTGCTCCTTCAGTCTTTATGCGGTGTTCTGAAAGCAGCCCCGTATTTCTTTGGCCGTTCTTTGACTTTGTATTCAACTGGCAGTAGTCTCGCCGTGTCCGAAGATATACAGACCCGCAGTTCCGAGGAGACTTAGCAAAATGAAAAACAAATTTCAGTTAGCGTTTTCGATAGGCACTCTTATTGTTGTGGGCATTGCCTGCAACATGAGCACAGCGAACATGAGCAGCTTTAAGGTGGGTAAGGATTCGGCGATGAAGCAGGAATCGTCAAGCTTCAAACCCGGCGAAACCATTTACGGGGTCGCGACGATCTCAAACGCTCCCGGTGAAACGACCGTTAAATTTCATCTGACGGCAGACGAAGTCGATGGAATGAGCAAGGGGCAACAAATTCCGGGGGCAAACGTCGATGTCGTTGTACCGGACGGCGGCGGCACTGCCACATATACCTTGCCGATTCCCGCTACCGCTCCTGACGGAAAATATATCCTGACCGCGGACATGCACAACGAAGCAGGCGAAAGAAAAGACGGAAAAACCGCAGCAATATCAATCGAAGGTTCCTAAGCGATTAACATCTAAACTTTGGCTTACGACTTTTCGGCGTTGCACTTTGTGTTGTGACGCCTTTTTCCCTTCTTAAGCACGCATCGACCCATCAATGACCCACCTCACCGTCAGGAATCGGCCATTCCTTCGTTATTCAAGTGCCTCCAGATTTGTTCTTAAGGTTGAGGTCTGCTGTTCAATCTCCGCTTTTCTGGCCCGCAGCGTTTCTACCTTCTCAGCAGGCGCTTTCTCGACAAAATTCGTATTGGAGAGTTGTCCGTTGAGCCGTCCAAGCTCAATCGAAAGCTTCTCGATCTGATTCGCGAGCCGTGCACGTTCCTTGTCAAAATCTATCAGCCCCTCCAGCGGCACCGCGATCGCGGCGTCAGACGTCACTGCCTTTGCTGCGGCCTTCGGCACATCCAGCTTTTCGCCGAGCACTATCTTATCAGCCCGGGCGAGTTTCAGGATCTGAGCGTCATTCTCGCGAAAGATCGCCTGTCGCTCCGCGTCTGCGGCGATGTGAACCGTGAACCTGATCGCCGGCGAAATATTCATCTCACTTCGAATATTCCTCACCTTCGAAATCGCGGCGATCACTGCCCCCATCGCCGTTTCCGCCTCTTCATTAATGAGCGACTCGTCGGCTTTCGGGAATGTTGTCAACATGATCGTCTGCTCAGCCGAAGCATATGCGGACCCATGCAACCCCTTCGAAACGCCGGGGAGCTTCTGCCAAAGCTCTTCAGTCAGGAAAGGCATGAACGGATGCAGCATCCGCAGTGATTGTTCCAGGATCGAAAGGATCAGGCTGCGTGTTCGCGCGTCCCCATCAACGATCTCGTCCTTGACCAGCTCGATGTACCAATCGCAAAAATCGTCCCAGATAAAGTGGTAAAGCAGCTGCACAGCCTCATGAAATTGGTATGTCTCGAGAGCATAATTAACAGCCTTCGCGGTCTTGTTCAGGCGAGAAATGATCCACCCGTCCGCCAGCGATCCCGTGGCCCCGGCCTTCAAACTTTCCGGATCAACCGCCGCACCTTCCGAATTCATCAGACAAAACCGCGTGGCGTTCCAAACCTTATTCGCAAAGTTCCTGAACGACTCAACCCGCTCATCCCGCCACGCAAAATCGACCCCAGTCGCCGACCCCGCCAGCGTCATCCGCGTCGCATCTACGCCAAATTTCTCAAAAACATCCAGCGGGTCGATCCCGTTGTTCTTAGTCTTCGACATCCGCTGTCCATTTCTGTCCAGCACAGTGCCATGAATTATAACGTCGTCGAACGGCCGCTCACCGATGAATTTCAGCCCCGACATCACCATTCGCGACACCCACAAAAATATAATGTCGCGCCCCGTTACTAGAACGTTCGTCGGATAGAACTGCTCAAGATCCCGATTATTCGCTCTTTCATCCGTCCCGGTCCACCCCAATGTCGAAAACGGCCACAACGCAGAAGAAAACCAGGTGTCCAGTACATCTTCATCCTGCCGAAGAGCTTTCCCCCCGGCCTTCTCCCTCGCCGCATCCTCGCTCCTGGCGACGAAAACGTTACCCTCGTCGTCGTACCACGCCGGTATCTGATGCCCCCACCAAAGCTGCCGCGAAATGGTCCAGTCGCGCAGATTTTCAAGCCATGTGGTGTAGACCTTCTTGTGCGGCACCTCCGGATAAAATCGCGGCAGCCCGGCCTCCTTCATCAATCCGAGAGCAAGGTCACGCATCTCGTCCATCTTTACGAACCATTGCTCTGACAGCAGCGGTTCCACCACCGTTTTACATCGCTCGCAGTGCGGCAGGGTCATTTCGTGGTCCTCGATCGTCTCCAGCAGCCCGAGTTCCTCAAACGCTGCCACGACCTTTTCACGAGCCTCGTATCGGTCGAGGCCCGCAAAAACCACCCCGGCCGCCTCGCTCATCGTCGCATCGTCGTTCATCACGACGAGCTTTTCCAACCCGTGACGCTCCCCGATCTCCCAGTCATTCGGATCATGCGCCGGCGTTATCTTCACCGCACCCGTTCCGAATTCTGACTCAACATACTCATCCGCGATCACTGGTATCTCTCGCCCCGTCAACGGCAACGCGATCTTGGCTCCGATCAGATGCTGATAACGCTCATCGTCTGGATTGATCGCAACCGCCGTGTCGCCAAGCATAGTCTCAGGCCGCGTCGTTGCAACCGTAAGCGTCATGCCGCCGCCTGCTATCGGATACTTCAAGTAATAAAGCTTGCCGTCCTTCGCCTTTTCTTCTTTGACCTCCAGGTCCGAAAGCACCGTCTTGTCGCGCGGACACCAATTAACGATTCGGGTGCCGCGATAGATCCAGCCTTCTTCATACAGTCGTACAAACACTTCCCGAACCGCCGCCGAAAGGCCCGGGTCCATCGTGAACCTTTCCCTCGACCAGTCAACCGACAATCCCTCGCGGCGGATCTGACGTGTGATCTCGCCGCCATACTTGTTCTTCCACTCCCAAACACGCTTTACAAACTCTTCGCGGCCGATCTCTTGCGGCGTTTTATGCGCATCCTTCTTCAACTGCCGCGTCACCATCAACTGCGTCGAGATGCCAGCGTGATCGACCCCAACCAAAAACAGCGTGCGGTACCCACACATCCGCTTCCACCGCGTCAGCACATCCATCAGCGTGTGTTGCAAGGCATGCCCCATATGTAGGCTGCCCGTAACGTTCGGCGGCGGGATCACGATCGAATACGTTTCAGCACCGAGATCTTCGTTGATCTCCGGAGCAAAAACACCGGACTGTTCCCAGCGTGCGTAGTGGTGCTCTTCCGCTGTGCGGGGGTCGTATGCTTTAGCGATTTCCATATAGATAAAACGGTAATTCTAAAACAAAACCGGCGGGTTTTCATCTCAACGACAAAAACCGGCCGGTAAAGTGTTCACAGCACTTACAGATCAGTACTTTTGAGCGATGCGTTCCACCACTTTCTGAACGATGATCTCCATCAGGTCAGGCGAAATACTGATGACCTCTTTCTTGCTTCCCATAAGCTCCGCCCGCTCGGTAGTGGTGAATTCTATCGTCTTGCCTTCCGTAGCCGGCGGGATCTCAAGAATATTCATATCATCCGCCCTAGAATGAGCTTCATTAGCAAAGTCTCCGGCGGCCCGCATTTGTTCGGGTGTCAAACTGACCGTTTCCTGCCCCAAAAAATTCCGCTCAATTTCCGGATGAGGATCGTCGCGTGGCGGTTCTCGGTACGAAAATTCTTCGGTCGCAGGAAGGTCGTCGTATTGCCCGATCAATTCATCGGCCCCGTCTACCTTCTCGGTGGTCTCGTCCGCAAATGAATACTCATTCTCACGCGATTCATCAATGCCCGCGTCCAACCCTACGCCTACTTCGGATGCCGTGTCAGCCTCGCCATTGGTGTCAAACATCGGACGCTCGTCAAAAACGCGGCTTTCATCGTCAGTCGCACTCCGATAAAGATCCTCAGTGGCCGGGGCCCCCAAATCCTCGTCCGCACCGCTTTGATCTGTGTAGCTCGTTTCAATGATCTCGTCGTCCATCCCCACATCAGCCAACTCTGTCGAACCTTCAAGCTGTTCAGGCGGGGTATCTTCTTCCGCAAAACTCTTCTCGTAAAGGGAATCGATATCGTCATCCGGCTCCGTCGCGGCCCAATCCGTTGATGTTCGCTCCTCTGCTGACTCTTCGTCTGTACCCAACTTCTGGTCATCGTTTGAGGCTTCTTCGTATGTCCCACCGACCGATTGCGTTTCGGTGATCTCCTCTTCGCGAACCGCACCCAGGTCGCCGGGGCCCATAAGATCTGTAACCGTCGCCACCAGCTGACGAATAGACTGAAACGGTTTCGTCAGATAAGCGTTTGCCCCGACCCGCTCCGCGTATGCCTCATCAAAGGGCTCGAACGAACCGACGAGCAAAACCACCGGCACGTCCTTGAGCGAGTCATCCGCCCGCATCCGCTCGCAGATATCATAACCACTCATGCCCGGCATGTTCACATCCGCGAGCACCATCGCCGGCCGCTCCGACGAGATCTTCTCGTAAGCGGTGTCGCCGTCGCCAGCGGTGATCACATCAATACCTTCATCGGCAAAGGTCAGGTTTACGACCTTCTGGATCGTTATCGAATCATCGGCCAACAGAAGCTTGCGTTTGCTCACCAGATTTTCTCCTTAAATGTAAAAAAAGGACCAAGGGTAGAATGTTTGAAAACTATCACCAAGAGCTATCAATAGTCAAGGTTTTAATAGGGTTACGGCATTTAACCGGCATTTCCCGTGCTCTTTGTGGCGGCATCGCGCAACATCGGCTCAGCAAGACCTGCCGCGAGCATTATTGCCACCCGCATGCTCGACTCATCTGCGATTCCTCTGCCGGCGATGTCGAAAGCCGTACCGTGGTCGACCGACGTCCGAATCAACGGCAGGCCCAGCGTCACGTTCACCCCCGAACCGAACGAAAGTGACTTGACGGCGATCGTCGCCTGATCGTGATAACACGCGATCACAGCATCAAACTCACCGCGATATCCCCGCAAAAAAATGGTGTCCGGCGAATACGGTCCGTGCACGTCTACGCCGTGCCGATCTCGGCAGAATTCAATGGCCGGCTCAATGTGATCGGCCTCTTCCGTCCCAAACATTCCATTCTCAGATGCATGCGGATTGACCCCCGCCACCGCGATCTTCGGCTTCTTCTGCAGAAGCTTTCCGATCGTATCATTGGTGAATGTGATCAGATCTACCAACGCCGGCGTCGTAACTTTATCGATCGCCACCCGGAGCGGCAGATGCGTTGAGAGCAGCACAACACGAAGATCACCCGCAAAGAAACTCATCGCGAACTTCTTCGTATCAGTAAGCGCCGCCAGAAACTCTGTATGCCCGGGATGTTCATATCCGCCGAGCCTTAACGAATGCTTGTTGATAGGTGCCGTCGCAATGGCGTCGATCGCCCCTTCCTTCCACAGCCGCACCGCCGCCTCGATATATTCACCCGCAGCCTTGCCGGCAGCTGCTGACTCAACGCCATACTGTAGATCATCATAAAGGTTATCGACCGAGTAAACCGAAACCGATCCATCGGTACTATCCGCGCCAAGCTCGGCCAAAGAAAGATGAGGAGCGAACTTCGCTGCCGCCGTTTTCAGAAACTTGATATCCCCGATCAGGACCGGCGTGGAAACCTCTAAGACGTCCTCAGTCAGCGATTTGAGCGAGATCTCAGGCCCAATGCCGGCCGCGTCACCAATGGTGATGCCGATCACAGGCTTCGTTTGCCGCTGCTCCGTCATATGCTTATTTTATACTAATCCGCCACTTACGAGTGCGATCCCCGCCAAAAAAAGGCCCCGGTGTGTACTGTCCACCGGAGCCAAGAAAGTAAAAGAGGAGTGTAGGAACTAGTCTGCCTGGCGTCGGATGAACGTCGGAACGTCGAGGTCCTCATCTTCACGCGGCCCCGGAACAGTAAAGATCGCACCGCCTCCGCCGCCGTTCGCCACTGCCTGAACTTCCATTTCCCGCGGAACCGGAACCGCCATCGGCAACGCACTATCAAATCCCGTCGCGATAACCGTAACGCGGATCGTATCGCCCATGTCGTCTTTGATAACGCTGCCCCAGATGATGTCCGCGTTGTCATCAGACTCCGTCTCGATCATTCCGATAGCATCTTCGATCTCACCCAGCGGCATATCCGGGCCGCCTGTGATGTTGATCAAAGCGGCCTTCGCACCGGTTATCGAATTCTCTTCTAAAAGCTTGTAATCGAGTGCCGCACGCATCGCCGCCGACGCCGCGTTCTCACCCGATGCTTCCCCGATCCCCATCAGCGCCACGCCCTTGCCACGCATCACCGTCGTCACGTCCGCAAAGTCAGAGTTTATAAGCCCCGGCGTCGTGATCAATTCGGTAATGCCCTGGACCGCCTGCAGCAGGATGTCGTCTGCACGTTTGAACGCATCTGTGATGGTGATCTTTTCCTCAACGTCACGAAGCTTCGAGTTAGGGATTGTGATGATCGTATCCACACATCCGCGAAGTTCGGCCAGGCCCTGGTCAGCTTGCGCCATCCGCTTCTTGCCTTCTACCTTAAAAGGCTTCGTAACGACGGCGACCGTCAGCGCACCTAACTCGATCGCAAGCGATGCTACCACCGGTGCGGCCCCCGTCCCGGTTCCCCCACCCAGCCCGGCGGTCACGAACACCATGTCTGACCCTTCAAGCACATCGAGTAGTTTTTCGTGGTCCTCAAGCGCCGACGCTCTGCCTACATCAGGATTCGACCCCGCGCCCAACCCGCGAGTCGAGCGGCTGCCGAGCTGTATCTTCATCGGTGCCTTCGACGCATTCAGCGCCTGAAGGTCCGTGTTAGCAACAATGAACTCGACGCCCTTTATTCCGGCATCGATCATTCTGTTGACTGCATTTCCGCCGCCACCGCCGACCCCGATGACCTTGATCTTTGCACCCGTGATCGGAGGCTCATCGATAAACATCTTGATTCCGCTATTGTTCATTTTTACGACCTTGCTTTTGCTTTTGAACCAGCCCCTTTAGAGGGTAAATACCACTTGATTGTTTCGATTGATTTGCGTGGACGAGATTTTTTCAGCAACAACTAGATATTGTGCCATTGGCGAATGAGCATACAACGATTTGTGGTAAAAATCCAGCCCTAACGTTACATTTATTTAAATTTTTCACGAAAATTTCCGAGCCACGCTGCAACCTTGCGCCCGGTCGACCTTCCGCCGCTCCGATGCTCGCGCATTTGCACGTCCATGGAACCTAAAGCAAGCCCGCAACTTACCGCCCAGTCGGGACTGCTGACGTGATTTACAAGCCCGGCGAAGCGTCTCTCGTCCAACGTCCCCAACCGCGTCGGCGCGTCGAACACTTGCTCCGCGATCTCCACGATCCCCCGCATCATCGCTCCCCCGCCGGTCAAGATCATGCCGCTGGGGATCTGAGTTTGCGCCGCGTTTATCTCTTGGGCCAGATGCTGCAGCAGCTCGATCGCACGCGGCTGCATTATGTCGCACAAGATCTCTTTTGACAGCCCGCGCGTCTCGCTGCGGCCCACCGGCATTATTTCGATAGTCTCGCTCCGTTCGCTGTCGTCCATCAAAAATGAAGCCGCGCATCCATATTGATGCTTGATCGAGTTAGCTTCCTGCATCGACACCCGAAGCCCCACAGCGATGTCTTTAGTAAAGTGCAGCCCACCGAAGGGGAACACGGCGGTGTGCTGCACGGCTCCGCGGCCAAACGTCATCAGGCTCGTTATTTCAGAGCCGATGTTCACTACCGCACAGCCATATTCTTTGTCGTCATCCGTCAGCGTGCTCTCGGCCGCCGCCAGCGGCTCAAGCATCATCCGCTCGACCTCCAGCCCCGAACGCTGCACCGCCTTCTCAAGATTTTGCCGGCCAGCACTCGGTCCCGTCACAATATGCACAAGCGATTCAAGCCGCGACCCGCTCATCCCGACCGGTTCCGTTATCCCGTCCTGCCCGTCGATGATGAATTCCTGCGGCAGCCGGTCAAAGATCTCCCAGCCAGATGGCAGCTGCATCGCGCTAGCCGACTCGATCGCACGCTCCACATCATCTTCGGTTATCTCACGCCCGACGCCCGCAACGGCCACAACGCCGTTCTTGTTCTCACCTCGGTAATGCTCCCCCGAAAGGTTCACCGCAACCGAATGAACCTCGAGCCCGCTGATGCGCTCCGCCTCACCAACTGCCTTTCGCACCGCAGCCGCGACCGCCTCAGCACCGGTTACAATTCCGCGCCGCAGCCCCCGAGAGTCCGTCTGGCCTGTACCGAGAATGTTGAGCCGCCCGTCGTCGCCCGTCTCGCCGATCACGCAGCGGATCTTGCTGGTACCAATATCTAACCCGATCCCGTGAATCTCTCCTTTCATAATCCTCACTTCCCTTCCCCGGCGAGCGCTTTACGCGCTTCCAACCGCATCTGGCCACCGACTAGATTGACCGCTCCAAACGTGTCCCCCTTGCCGACGATCGCACGGATACCGTTCTTCAAATTCTCCCCAAAATTGCTTCGCCCGACCGCGATCGAAACCGGCTGTCCCGAATCTTCGATAACCGCCCTCGGTTCTCGCAGATCGGTCACATCGACCTCGCGAACCCTTTCCGCCAAACCGATCTCGCTCCAATCACCAAGCATCGTGCGATAGGTCTTCAACCTCTCCGCATTTGCTGTGTCCGCGATTTCCGACTTCTCGGTGTCCCATCCGACCATCACGAACGGAAGCTCCGGCTCACGCTCGGTGACCGTCTCAAGCAAAACGCCCGCTTCGTCCATCAGAATGTTCTGCTCGCCTATACGCACAAGTGCGGTCGGCTTTCTTTCAAACACAACAACACGGATCCCATTTGGCAGTATCCGCGACACCGAAGCCGTCTTAACATAAGGGATCTTTTCGATCCGGATCTTCATCTCAACCAGATCAGCGTTCCACACACCCGTCTTCTCAGAATACTTCTTGACGATCTGTTCGATCTCGCCGGTTGACGCCCTTTCAACACCCTGAACCTCAACCCCTGCCACCTCAAAAAAGTTCGACGCCGCAGCCTTTTCATAACCGAGGTACGTCAGCACACTGATGCAGATAAGAATGCACAGGCTCAGAAAGGCCGGCAGCACCGCTCTCTCCACCCCTGAAGGAGTATGAGAAGACCGAGCTTTTCGTGCCGTCCGTTTCCCGCGTGCCGGGGACTTCACCGCCCTCTTCGCGGACGCCTTCGGTGTTGCCTTTTTCCTCAGATTTGACGCCATACTTTTAACGCTTCAGATGTTCAAGGATCTCTTCAGAAAGGCCAGTCACGCTGCCTGCGCCCATCGTGATCAAAAGATCACCCTCGCGCATATCAGGTGTCACCCTTTCAGCCGCCGTCGAGATCTCGCCGACGTAATGCACGTTCTTGTGGCCGTATTTTTTGATGTTCTCGGCAAGGACCTCCGCCGTGATCCCCGGGATGGGCTCTTCACTCGCCGGGTAAATATCCAAAATATAAAGCACGTCCGCGTTATTAAATGCGAGTGCAAACTCGTCCATCAGCTCCTGCGTACGCGAAAAACGGTGCGGCTGAAACACAACCACGGTCCGCCGACCGCCGGCGCTGTTCTTCGCTGCTGAAAGCGTTGCGAGGATCTCCGTTGGATGGTGGCCATAATCGTCCACAACCGTGACGCCCCGTTCTTCTCCCTTGAACTGGAATCTTCGATCTGCGTTCTTGAACTTGGCAAACGCCTCGGATATACGCTCAAACGGGATCTCAAGCTCCATCGCCACAGCCGTCGCGGCCAAAGCGTTGTACACGTTGTGCTGTCCCGGCACCGGCAGTTCGATATTCCCCAACACGTCGTTCCCTTTCCAGACCGTGAACTTCGAACCGAATGAAGTGTTGTACGTGATGTCGTGGGCCGAAATATCCGCCTGTGCAGTCATCCCGTACGTAACGCGTCGACGCTTGATGTTTGGAATGATGAGCTGCACATTCGGATCGTCCAGACAGATGACCGCCGCACCAAAGAACGGAACCTTGTTTACAAAATCAGTGAAGCACTGCACGACGTCATCCATCCCCTTGTACGATTCCATGTGCTCTTTGTCGATGTTCGTAACAACCGAGATCGTCGGATATAACATAAGGAACGACCGGTCGCTCTCATCCGCTTCGGTCACGAACCATTCGGAATCGCCGATCTCCGCGTTCGACCCCAGAGTATCCACGACGCCGCCGACAACCGTCGTGGGATTGATCCCCGCATGCTTCAGTAACGTCGCGACCATCGACGTCGTTGACGTCTTTCCATGAGTACCGGAAACCGCCACCGAATACGGCTTAAGCACCATCAGTTCCGCCAGCATCTCCGCCCGCGGGATCACAGGAATTCCACGCTGCTTTGCGATCAATACTTCAGGATTGTCGGGGTGAACGGCCGAAGAATAAACGACGACATGTGCATCGCCCACGTTCTCCGCCGCATGCCCCTCAAAGATCGTGATATTCGCGTTCTTCTCAAGTCGCTCCGTGTGTCTTGAGCGTTTAAGGTCCGAGCCCGTCACAGTGAAGCCGAGGTTTGCCAGCACCTCCGCAATGCCGCTCATGCCGATCCCGCCGATCCCAATGAAATGAATTCTTTTTACGTGTCTAAACATTTACCGTTGCCTTGCTCGCCAATTCTTGTATGAGTCCGACAGCCGCCGCGGCCGCGTCTGGTTTACCAAGCTGTTTCGCAGCTCTCTCCATCCGCCCGATCCTCTCGGGGTCTCCCATAAGCTTTCGTATTACCTCAGCCAGTGCGTCGCCGCTAAGCTCATTCTGCACGAGCATCCGTGACGCCCCGGCGTTCTCGAAAGCTTCAGCATTCTTGCGCTGATGGTCATCCGCAGCCGTCGGCAGCGGGATCATCACTGATGCCTTCCCTGCCGCCGCAAGCTCCGCACATGTCGTTGCACCGGCACGGCAGATGACAAGGTCCGACTTTTCAAACTCGGTCATCATATCCGTGATGAACGGCCGAACATCGCTGTCTGCAAATTCGCTCCGCGAGTACTTTTCTCGGATCTGTTCAAGGTCCGATTCACCCGTCTGATGAACTATACTCAGCTTGCCCGCCGACCCCGCAATATGCGGCAACGCGTCTGTCATCGAATTATTTATCGCCCGTGCACCCTGCGAACCGCCAAATATCAACACCGAAAAAACGTCTGACCTCTCTTTCGGCTTTACAGCGAAAAACTCTTTTCGGACAGGATTGCCTATCACCACCCCTTTGCTCCCAAAAAACCGGAGCGATTCGTCAAACGTTAACGCAGCTCTATCAATAAAACGGGCAAGTTGCCGATTCGTAAACCCCGGCAGGGCGTTCGAGTCCATGATCATAGTCGGAACCCGCATCATACTGGCCATCATCACCACCGGCCCCGAAACGTATCCCCCGGCACCCACGACCACATCGGGCTTAAAATCCTTGACTATTCGCCGCGCTTCCCAAAAACTCCTGGGCAAGATCGACAGCCCCTTTATCTTGCCTTTCACTCCGACATTCTTCAGCCCCGCGCTCGTGATCAACGCCAACTGAAATCCGCTCTCGGGCACTATCTTCGTCTCAAGACCTCGCGCCGTTCCGACGAAGAGAACTTCAGACGAGGGCTCGCGTGCGAGCAATTCTCTCGCGACCGCCACCCCCGGATAGATGTGTCCGCCGGTCCCGCCGGCAGCGATCAAAAGCTTCATTACTTTCGCACCCTGTTCTTGCGACGGTGCACGAACCCCCCAGTATTTCCACCTTCTTCCGAGTGTTTCGATATATTTAGCAACACCCCGACGGCAAATAGCGTAACAAGCACCGACGTCCCGCCGTAAGAGATGAACGGTAACGGAATCCCCTTCGCCGGTACGATCGAGATCACAACGCTGATATTGAAAAGGGCCTGTACAACGATCCCCGTGATGAGCCCGATCCCAAGCAGCATCCCAAAGCGGTCCGGTGCCTTCACCGCAGCTCGAGCTCCCCGCCACAGAAGGAAACCGAAGGCGATGACGATCCCAAGGGTCCCGATAAGACCCAACTCTTCCCCGACCACCGAAAAAATAAAGTCAGAGTACGGATACGGCAGGTAAAAAAGCTTAGCCTGTCCTCGCGCGAACCCTTCGCCAAATATCCCTCCGGAACCGATCGCATAAAGCGACTGAACAACCTGGTAACCCGCGTCGTCCGAATGTGCGAACGGGTCCAAGAACGCCATCATCCGCTCCACTCGCCACGGAGCAAAAAACACAGCTGCCGCCGCTGCCGCAACCATTGCGATACCCACCGCACCGATGTGCAGCAAGTTCGCACCCGCCGCAAAGTAAATCGCGGCGAAGATGACGCCGATGACCATCGTCGTGCCAAGGTCCGGTTGCATCATTATCAAAAACGAAATGAACCCGACTACCAAAATGCACGGCAGAACCGTCGACTTGATCTCGCCCACGCGATTCTCATTTCGCGTCAAGAACCACGCAAGAAATATGGGGATGGACACCTTCGCGATCTCTGACGGCTGCATCGAAAAGGACCCCATTCGGATCCATCTGCTCGCCCCGTTGATCGGTGCAAAACCAAAGACGAGCACCAACCCGATCAAAGTGATCGCTAGCAGCCCCCCAACCACATATATGTTCTGATAGCGCCTGTAATCGATCTGACTCGCAGCGAACATCACACCGATACCCAATACGGTGAATAAGACCTGTTTGTAGAAATAAGTGAACTGCGTCGCTCCTGCAGATTCCCGATGCGCGATCATCGCAGAGGCGCTGTAGACCATCATCGCTCCGAACAATGAAAGCCCCGTTGCGATCAGGAAAAGAGACCAGTCCATTTTCAGATCTTTGACCATATTTCCTATTCCGTCACCGCCGTCAATTTTCTTGCACCACCAAGTATCCGCGCGACCTCGGCCTTAAAAGCCCGACCGCGATCTTCAAAGCTCTTAAACATATCAAAACTTGCACATGCAGGAGCCAGTAACACAGCATCCCCCGACTCAGCTATAGCAAATGCCGCGTCCACTGCCTCAGCCATAGAACCAGCACGCACGATTTCCGCAGTTCCCTGCAGTTGCGACTCAATGTTGTCGCCGTCTTCACCGATAACCACCAAAGCCCGGACCGACGCTTCGATCAGCGGTCTCAGCGGCGTATAGGGAGTGTTCTTTCCGCGGCCGCCTAATATCAAAATCGTCTTCCCGTCCCTTTCCACCAACGCTTCTAACGCCTTTAGCGTCGCATCCACAGATGTCGCCTTCGAATCGTTAAAGAACGTGACACCATCAATCTCGCCGCAGGGTTCGATCCGATGCTCCACACCCATAAACGTCGCGACCGTCTCCCTCATCGACTCCGGCGAGACGCCGCATGCCAATCCCGCCGACATCGCTGCCAAAATATTCTCAACGTTGTGAAGGCCCGGCACTCCGACATCGTCCCGCGAAGTAAGAACCTTCTCCTTTCCATCAGCCCGCGCCACCAGGTCACGCCTACGTAAAAAGACGCCCTCTTCCAACTCCCTCTTTACACTGAACAATGAAACGGTCGCCTTCAACCCCTCCACCCAGCTCGCAGTTATCTCGTCGTCCGCGTTGAGTATCGCGACATCATCCGCGGTTTGATTTTCGAGGATCCTATGCTTGGCCGCCGCGTAGTCCGTGAAAGATTCGTATCGGTCGAGATGATTCGGCGTCACGTTCAAACAGATCGCGACGTTCGCACGAAAATTCTTTATGGTCTCCAACTGAAAGCTCGATAGCTCAACAACCGTCCATCCATCGTCACGCGAAGTCCCTGCAAGACTCAGTAGCGGCGTGCCGATGTTCCCGCCAACTTGCACCGGAATGCCGCCGTCCCTGAGCAATTCGCCGATCAGGGTCGTCGTCGTCGTCTTCCCGTTCGATCCCGTGATCCCAACGATGCGGCCTTTCATGAATCGATACGCAAGCTCAACCTCGCCAATTACCTCGCCGTCCTTCCGATCAACATAGCGCGCCGGAATCGAGTTTGTCGGAACCCCCGGGGAAATCACGACAAGTTCGATCTGATCGAGCAGCCATGACGGGATCTTGCCGTCGATGAGCCCAACGTTGCGTTCTTCTTTCAGTGAACGCGCCTCGTCGGTCCACTCCGCTATCGGCTTGGCATCGTGGAGAGCGACCACCGCACCGCGTTCGGCAAGAAATCGTGCCGATGCAATGCCCGATCGGCCCGCCCCCAAAACCAAACTTTTTCGCCCTTCGATCTCCATACAGAACTAACGCAGCTTTACGGTCGATAAGCTCAACAACGCAAACAAGATAGCGACAATAACGAACCTAAAAACGATCTTCGGCTCTTTCCATCCCGAGAGCTGAAAATGATGATGGAGCGGTGCCTGCAAAAATATCCGCTTCCCGACCCCGCCCGTTCGCTTCGTAAACTTGAAAAATCCAACCTGCAGCATCACCGAGACCGCTTCTAATATAAAGATGCCGCCGATGAACGGCAGCAAAAACTCCTGCTTCGTCAGGATCGCCACCGTGCCGAGCGCACCGCCTATCGCCAGCGACCCCACGTCGCCCATAAATACTTCTGCCGGCGGCGCGTTGTACCATAAAAAACCGAGGCTCGCCCCCACCATCGCGCCGCAAAACACCGTCAGCTCAGCCGACGCTGGCGTGTGTGTGAGGTCCAGATACTCCGCCCAGCGACGGTCACTCGAAACATAGGTCAGTGCAGTCAATGCCGCCATCGCTATAAACGTAACGCTCGTCGCTAGTCCGTCGAGCCCATCGGTCAAATTCACCGCATTCGAAGAGCCCAGCAGGACAAAAATGATAAAGATCAGATACATCCCCGGCCAGATGTAGGTGACGCCGAACGGCTCAGCCGTGGACCGAAAGAACGGAATGCTCAAATTCCAACTGTAGTTCGTAAAGAAATACAGAACCGCCCAAATACCGACGGCCGCCAGCAGTTGGCCCGCAAGCTTCTGCTTGCCCGTAAGCCCGAGGCTTCGCTTTTTAACGATCTTTATATAGTCGTCAGCAAATCCGATCGCCGCGAACAGCAGCGTCGAGATAAGCGCAAGCCACATGTACAGGCTGTCCAGCCGAGCCCACAGAATGGTGGAAACAACGACCGCAACGATTACCAGCACCCCGCCCATCGTAGGCGTGCCTTTTTTCGCTTGATGCTCGGGCGATAGCTCTTCCCGGATCTCCTGCCCCACATTCAAAGCCGCTAGTCGCCGAATAACGAACTTCCCAAAGAAAAGCGAGATCAACAGCGCCGTGATCGTCGCCCAAGCCGTGCGAAAGGTAAGGTATTGAAAAACGTTCAGCCCTTTGAAAAAAAGCGATTCGCTTTCAGCACCGTATTGGCGATAGACCAGTTGGTATAAAAGATAGTAGAGCATTGAATGATGTAGCCATCGCCGGCCCTTTTCCTAAGCAGCCGCGGGCGTATCCTCGTTGTTCTCTAGCGTGAATTTTTCGAGAAGGTTTTCGACTACAACTTCAGTTCGCACCCCTCTTGACCCCTTGATCAATACCACGTCCCCCGGCCTTATCAGGACCGAAAGCTTGTCCGCTGCGTCTGCCGAATCTTCCGCAAACACAGCGTTCAACCCTGCGGCTCGCGCGGCCTCGACCATTACCTTCGCAGCGCCCCGAACCCCGATCAGCATATCGACCCCAGCTTGTGCAAGATCCGCACCGGTCGCGGCATGTATCTCAACCTCCGCCGGCCCAAGCTCGAGCATCTCGCCGGCGACAACGATCTTTCGCGCCGCGCCGCCCGCGCCTTCAACCATCGTCCGGGTCATCGATAACAATGCTGTCGGATTAGAATTGTAAGAGTCGTTGATGACCGTGAATCCATCCGTAAACCGCAGCACCTCACCACGCTGAGGCGGAGCCGCAACGGTTTCCAGACGCAACGCGATGTCCGCGACTGACATTCCCACCGCCACTCCAACTGCCGCCGCAGCAAGAGCGTTCGAAATATTGTGTCGTCCATTCAGCGGGAACTTCACAGAATGCGATTGCCCCCCAGCGATCAGCTCGAATGCAACATCGCCAAATCCCGAAACTTCAATATTCGCCGCCCTTACGTCCGCGCCCTCAGAAAACCCGTACGTGACGACCGGCCCCTTGCTCTTGACGGCCATCGCCGCCACAAGCTCGTCGTCCGCATTCAGCACCGCCGCTCCGCCCTCTTTCATCCCCTCGATTATCTCAGCCTTCGCGCTTGCGATATTCTCGATGGACCCAAGATGCTCAAGATGAACCGGGAGCACATTAAGCACCACCGAAACATCCGGCGGCGTGATTCTGCAAAGCCTTGCGATCTCGTTCATCGGCGTGGACATACCCATTTCCAGTACTGCGATGTCATATCCGGGATCAGCGGCGAGATTCAGCACCGTCAGGGGATGCCCGAGACCGTTGTTGTAGTTCTTGATGTTCCGCAGGACTTTAACTCCGCCCGCTGAAAGTACGTGCGCCGTCAATTCCTTCGCTGTCGTTTTGCCCGCGCTCCCCGTGATAGCAACGACCTTCTTTCCCCAATCCGCATAGACTCCATGCGCCAGGTTCTGCAGCGCGACTATCGTGTCATCGACAACGATCAGCCGGTTGTGGAACGGCTCGAGCATCTCGTAATGCTCTTCCATTCGATTGTGCCTGATCACACACGCCGCCGCACCCGCAGCAAAAGCTGACGGCACGTACCGCGTCGAATCCTCAAAATCTCCGTTGAACCCGTTGTTCGCATAATCCGGTTGCGACAAACCAAAAAACACGGCGCCCGCCTTAACCTCTCTCGAATCGATCGCGAACCGTGCGACCTCGTTGTTGAGCAAGGCGGGTGAAATGTTTGATGCCGAAGCATGCATGTGTTCAATCGCGGTTCTCAGTTTCAATTCGTTTTCTTATAGCTCCTGGTGTGGCTACTCTAGCCGCGGTCACGGGCGGTTTTACAGGTTTTGGTTCCGGCGGCGGTTGAAACTCGGCCGACTCCGCTCGCTTCGGTGCAGGTTTTTTGGGTGGCAAGGTGCCCTCGATCACTTCTGGCCGTCCGATGTTAAGGCTCTCGGTCGATGAGGCCGTCAGCACCTCGATCTCTTCACCGGGTCCAACGCTTTCCGGTATCTCTTCCTCTTCAATGCGTGGTATCTCGACCCCACCGATCTTGTCAGGCCTGACGCCCAGCTCGGGTAGTATCTGATCACCGATCTCTTTGAACACCGGCCCCGCTGCAGCACCGCCGCCGCGTCCGCCGAATTTCGGCTCGTCCATGATCACTGCTATCGTCACTTCCGGGTCATTTGCGGGTGCGAAACCGATGAACGACGAAACATATTTCGCGGAATTTATCCGCTTCAACTTCTCGTCAAACTTCCACGCCGTCCCCGTCTTGCCGGCAGCGGTATAGTTGTCAAGTTGTGCTGATTTACCCGTGCCGCTGATGATCACCTCTCGGAGCATCGCCTTCAATCCGCGCGCAGTAGCTGCGCTCACAACCCTTGTATTCTCGGGCTGCGCGGACTTAAAAATCGTTGCATCTGCATTTCGGATCTCTTTGATTATATGTGGCTGAACTCTGACACCGTCGTTTGCTATCGTCGCAAAAGCGGTTGCCATTTGCAACGCCGAAACACCAATTTCATAACCGATGGCCATCGACGCCAACGAGTCGCCGTACCAACGCTCCACGGGGCGGACAACGCCGCTCGTTTCCGCCGGCAATTCGATGCCGGTTCGCGCTCCAAACCCGAAATCTATGATGGACGAATGAAACCCCTCTTTACCCACACGCATGCTCGTCTTGATCGCGCAGACGTTGCTTGAAACGGCCATCGCCTTCTTATAAGAAACGCGCCCCAGTGCCCGCGAATCCTTAAACTGACGCTTCCCGACCTGTATGACACCGCCGCCACCGTCGATCTCGCCATCCGCATGAAACAGCTCGCGTTCTAATGCTGCTCCATACGTCACCAATTTGAACACCGAACCAGGCGAATACATGCTCTGCACCGCATGATTGTTCAGGTTCTCCGACCCGATAGATTTCAGATCATTCGGATCGAACGTCGGATAATTCGCCATCGCCAGCACTTCACCCGTCTTGTTCGACATCACGATCGCCACGCCCGATTTTGACCCCGTCGCTTTTACCGCTTTTTCGAGCGCCTGCTCCGTCTTGTACTGTATCGAGTGGCTGATTGTCAGCACCACATCTTTGGGCGGCGTCTTATCAGAAATCGTCTCGTCGTAAACACGCCCGAGCCTGTCGCGTTCCTGCACTTTCTTTATGATCGCGCCGTAAAGGCTCTCGTTTTGAGACTGCTCAATGCCCGCCTGTCCAACTCCCGCGTCATCGCTAAACCCGATCACGTGCGCGGCCAGCCTTTCATACGGATAGCTCCTGCGCTGGTCTTCACGCCAGTGCAGCCCTTGATAGCGCGGCAGATCGGACTTCCGCGTACCCGCAACCTCAAGGGCCTTGTTTATCCGGTCCGCCCGCTCGGCGTCGATGCCCTTTACCAGCGGAACGAACTTTCGTTCCAACTCCTTCGCGTCCGCAAGCTGAACCCTCAAATCCTTCTCCTTAAGATCCAAAACCTTGGCTAGATCCTTCGCAGCAGCATTCACGTCATCGATGCGGGTCGCATCGGCATAAAGCGTGTTCACTTTTACACTGATCGCCAGCGCACGCTCGTTCCGGTCATAGATGGTCCCGCGCGGAAGTTTACTCTTCTTAAGGTCCTGCCGCTGCGACAGAGCTCGCTCCTTCAGCCAATCGTGCTGAGTGACCTGCAGGTGCACGAGTCGCCATCCGATGCCCCCGATCCACAGGACCAGCATCGCCACAATGAACATAAAACGGGTAAAAGCTACCCGTCTCATGTCGCCTTTCTTTGTTGCAGAACGTTTCGCCGCCATAGGTTGATTTACCGATCAGTTCTATCCCCAGCCACGCGTCGCGGCCTGCTTTCGCCGCCGCTATTTTGAACGGGCTGCGCCGGTGCCGGCTTAACGGCCGCAGTTTTCTTCACTTCTCGGGGTGTCTCAATGCTTTGCTTCTGCACAGCTTTGATAACTTGCTGAGACTCACGTGCCGGAGCTGTTCGCTCAGCTCTCGGCTTCGTATTCACGACACGCGTTTCGCGGGCAGGCAACTGCGTCTCGGTACTTTCCACCCTCGATGCCGCAGGCTCAATGCGTGCGGCCGGGGCTTGGTCGGTAGAGGGTTCTGCAGTTTCAGCAGGACTGGAAGCCATATCGGCGGAAGCGAGTTCAATGGTGGCATCGTACTCAGCAAATCCCAGCTTTCGAGCGTTCTTCTTTATCTCTACGGGCGTGAGCGCCATTTCACGCGACAGCCACAGCCGCCGCCTTTCCGTCTCAAGATCTTCAATCTGCTTCCGCATCTCGGAGTTCTTTATAGAAAGATCGATAGCCGAAAAATGCTGAAGCGCCGCGAAGAAAAACCCGCTCGCCATTACGGCTATACAGATGACCATCAACAAAAAGTATGTCCACGGCAGCGTTCCTACTTGTTGCGATGTATTTCGGCGGGCACTTGATCTGATCGGTTTTGTTCTCATAACTGGGTCTCTTGCAAAATGGCTAAATGCGTCTCACCGCTCTCAATTTGGCACTTCGCGAACGGGGGTTTGTTCGCATTTCGTCTTCGCCGGGGATTGTCGGCTTTCTTGTCAAAATTTCCACTATCTTCTCTGCACCGCACACGCATTGTGGGACTCGCGGCGGGCAGAAACATCGTCCGGATCGTTTAAGGAATGCCTGTTTCACGATCCTGTCCTCAAGGGAGTGAAAGGAAATGACCGCCAGCACCCCCCCGGTTTTCAAAACATCTATCGCATCCTTCAGGAACGTTTTCAGAACTCTAAGTTCATCATTCACTGCTATTCGCAGCGCCTGAAACGTTCGCGTCGCGGGGTGTATCGTGTCCTTCTTACCTCGCCGCACCGCCCTTTCCACAAGGCTTGCAAGCTCACCCGTCGTCTCGATCGGCGTACCCGCGTCCCGCTTTTCAACTATCCAGCGAGCGATCTTCCTCGACGCCCGCTCTTCTCCATACTGATAAATAACGTTCGCGATCTCTTCTTCCCGAAGTTCCTTCAGCAGATCCGCCGCCGTCGGACTGTCCGAGTCCGGGTCCATCCGCATATCGAGCGGAGCGTCAAACCTGAAACTAAAACCGCGTTCCTCGCTGTCAAATTGGAGTGAAGAAACTCCAAGATCCGCTATCACCGCATCAGCGCCGTCCGCCGCTATCTCACTGATATCCGCGAAGTTACCGCGAACTATCGTCATCCGTTCGCCGAACCCCGAAAGCCGTTTGCTTGCATATTCAATTGCCTCCGGATCCTGGTCGATCCCTATCACTCGAGAATTAGGCAACGCTTGCAAAAGCCGCTCGGAATGTCCACCCATCCCCATCGTCGCATCGACTATCACGCCCGGCTCCGCCGCTTTTACGAACTCGACGATCTCGTCTGCCAGCACCGATGTGTGAATGTTTTCGGCATCGGTTGATGTCATATTCAAAGAACTGCGGATGATTTGCAGACACACCTCTACCGCTCCCGCCAAGTGCGGCATTTTTCCAAAAGCTATAGTTAAGTCTGGAAATTTAGATTTCGTTGGCTCTCTGCGTCTTAGCCTGCGTGTTAGACGCCAAGTGTCCGCCAAAGAAACTGGGCAAAAAGGTTGCTTGATGCTTAACGCTTAAACGTTTTCTTTATCGATTCAGTAAACCCGGTACCGCATGGGAATTCACATCAGCTAACAACCATATGCATAATACGTCCATTTGCAATCAAGTGTCAAGATTTATTCTTAAGACTTTTTTAATCATCTGCTTAAACATCGACTTCACATAAAGTTACCCCACAATCCTCTCATTTAGCCGTTTTTTATTTCCCAACGATTGCTGTAGAGTTGTTGATTGGCTCGAATATGGATTCACTCTTTCTCCAGCTTCTTATCTTTGGGATCATAGCCGCAGCCGCCAATGTACTCGGCGGTCTCATCCTTTTTCCGTCACGGCTTCACAGCAGATCTAAACGCGTACTTAAGTACGTACTGGCTCTGGGCGCCGGCTATATTCTTGCCGTGACCTTCATCGAGATCATTCCCAAATCCGTCCTTCTCTGGCAGCGAACGAATCCCGAAACCGCCACCAATCTCTACATCCCCATGCTTCTGATCCTCGGCGGCTATATGCTCACGCAATTTTTTGAGCACACCATCGCCCCCCATTTTCACCTAGGCGAAGAGGTTCACTCTGACCACGTCATTTCGACGCGTTCAGCATACACGGGCGTCGGCGGTCTGCTTATTCACACGTTCTTCGACGGGGTCTCGATCGCCGCAGCTTCGCTAATCGATGTGCGTGTGGGCTTTTTGGTTTTCATCGCTGTCTTCCTGCATAAGTTCCCCGAAGGATTCACTATCGGCTCAATGATCCTGGCGGCCGGGAAAGGGTTCCGCCAGGTCCTCATCGCGACATCCCTCATCGGCTTCGCGACGGTCGTCGGCGTTGTTGTGTTTTATTTCATCGGCACTCGCGCGGAGATGGCTGTTGCCTATGCCCTGCCGATCGCGGCCGGTGTAACGCTTTACGTGGCCGCCAGCGACCTCATCCCTGAGGTCAACCACCACGGCGGCAAACGCCCGCTCATCTCTTTCTCGGTCTTCGCCGGTGTAGCCCTCTTCTTTGCGGTTCACTTTCTGGTCGACGAATTCCTCGGTCACTAACCTCGATCGCAACAATTAATAACAATTTCGGGAACAAAATCGCCCCGCCGTCGTTAAATAGTTGTTGGAGGTACTTTTCAACGATGCGTGAACCTTTTGTTGCAGGATTTTTAAGTCTATTAGTTCCCGGGGTAGGTCAAATTTATAACGGCCGAATCCTCATTGGCATTATTTGGCTAGTTCTGACCGGAGTTTCATGGATCGGAACAGCCGGATTATTTGGCTGGGTGATTCATCTCATCTCAGCATGGTGTGCGTACAGCTACGCCAAAGATCATCCGGTTCGTTAGCTAAAGTTTCTTCATACGATCCTCCTGTGGCCCGATGTATGCAGACATCGGGCCTTTTTTCGTCTTTTTCAATTTCCTGGCTTTTACAGTATTATTGAGTCAAGTTTCAAGAGGTTAGAAACATGGATGTCATATCGAGACGTCCGTTCTAACCTCTGTTTATTATGGTCAAAGAGGGTTTCCCTTATGTGATTGTGCCCGCGGTCGTGGCGCTTATAGCCGGGGCACTGCAGGTCTGGTGGCTTGCCGCGATATTTGCGGCCATCGCCCTGTTCATGGCCTTCTTTTTCCGTGACCCTTTTCGCAATGTTCCAGAGGGCGATGACATCATCCTCTCAGCCGCCGACGGCAAGGTCACGCGTATCGAGGAACTTGAGATCGGCAAGCTCGTCAGCGTATTCCTTTCCCCGATCGACGTCCACATCAACCGCTCGCCCATCAAAGGAAAGGTCGTAAAGGTCGAGTACACCTTAGGAAAAAAGCGTCCGGCGACCAGTAACGAAGCGAGCCTGGTCAATGAACGCAATTCCCTCACGATCGTCAACGACCGAATGACCGTAATCTGCACACAGATCGCAGGCATTCTCGCACGCCGCATCGTCTGCTGGAGCAAAGAAGGCGACGAGCTTGAGCTCGGTGAAAAGTTCGGCCTCATCAAGTTTAGTTCGCGAACAGACCTCCTGATGCCGCCCAACGTCGAACTTCAGGTCAAGATCGGCGACCGAGTGGTCGGCGGCGAGACCGTTATCGCACGCCTGCCGTAATTTATGGAAAACGAAGAACCCAAGACCGTGCACAGAGGCATCAAAAAGGGCCTCTACGTCATTCCGACGGCCTTCACCGCCGCGAATATCGCGATGGGGTTTCTCGCCGTACTTTGGTCGATCCGCGGTTTTCACCTTGCGTTCACCGACCCTGTCGCCGCTTCCGGCTATTTCAACTACGCCGCCGTTGCGATCGGCCTAGCGATTCTTTTTGATACGCTCGACGGCCGCGTCGCGCGGATGACAAAGACCGCGACCGAGATCGGTGTCCAGTTCGACTCCCTCGCCGACGTCCTCACGTTCGGGATCGCCCCGATCGCTCTCATCTACAGCTGGGGCATAGCCGCCGCTTTTAACGAAAAATCGACTGAGCACGGCTTCGGCGTCTTCCTTTTGTTCATGTACCTAATGTGCGGAGCGTTTCGGCTCGCTCGATTTAACCTGCAAGCCACCCGTCCCCGCGTCTTGATGGAAGGCACGCCGAAGGTCGACAAAAAGAACTTCGTCGGGCTGCCGATACCTCCGGCTGCCGGCCTGATGGCAGCGATTGTACATTTCGCGCCGCTCCCGCTGAATGCCTACGGCGAAGGCTCAGCCAAGTTCTACGCCCTTCTGATGATGGTCCTCATCGCAGTTCTCGGGGTGTTGATGGTCAGCACGCTCCGCTATACCAGCTTCAAATCGGTAGGCTCCGGCCGCGGGAATCTCTATCTCGTTCTCCTGATCGCAGCCATCGGTATGCTGATGTGGCTCTATTCCAATTACGTGCTGCTCATCCTGGCGACCCTCTATGTTTCGCACGGTGTCGTTTGGTACGTCTTCAGCCTGCTGCGCCGACGCCCAACGCCGCCGCCTACTGTCGAAAATTAATTCGCGGGATTAATATGAAATTTCTATTTAGTGTCGGAGTAGCGATTGTTTTGATGGCGAGCGTAAATGCGATGGGTCAAACTGAAACACCAAAATATCGCATTTTTGACGGCACGGGGCAGCCCGCTACTTTCGCTCAGCTAATGGAGGCCGCCACCGCGGCTGAGGTCGTCTTCCTCGGCGAGCTTCACGATGACGCCGTCGGCCACGCATTTCAGCTTGAGGTCTTCGAAGCCGCCGTCAAAGCTGCTGCCGCGAAACGGCCCGTGCTTTCGCTTGAAATGTTCGAGCGTGACGTCCAGATCGTCCTTGACGAATATCTCGCCGGGCATATCACAGAAGATCACTTCCTCCGCAGCTCGCGACCGTGGCCCAACTACAAAACCGATTATCGCCCCCTGGTTGAGATCGCCAAAACTAACAAGCTTCCTGTCATAGCCGCCAATGCACCGCGGCGCTACGTCAACATGGTCTCAAGGCTCGGGCGCGATTCGCTGACGCAGCTCACGCCCGAGGCGAAGGCGTCGCTCGCCCCGCTGCCCTTCGGCGAACCGTCCGACGCTTACGCCAAAAAGTTCAACGCTCTGATGGGCCGGATCCACGAACCGGGCCAGGCGCCGAGTAACATCCTTTACTCGCAAACCCTCTGGGATGCGACGATGGCGTACTGGGTAGCCCAATCGCTTCGCCAAAACAAAGATGCGCTTGTCATTCATCTCAACGGAAGCTTTCACACTGAAGGCCGCCTCGGTACCGTCGAGCATCTAATGAAATATCGCCCGAACACCCGGGCCATCGTCGTCACCGCGCGTTACGAAGACGATTACCAAACATTCAATAAAGAAAAACACACCGGGCTCGGCGACTTCGTTGTTCTAACCGACGCATCCCAACCCCGTAGCCGGTAAGCGAAAAAGAAAAAAGGCCGGCTCTTTCGAACCGACCTATTTTGTTGCACCAACAATCAAGACCTATCGATATATCTCGCGGCCATTGTGGTTTCTCCACTCACTTTCAAAATAGTCAGCGTCTTCGTCCGATCTCGGATTAACACCGATCACCGTACCGCCTTCACTGATACCTGATTCATAAGCCTTTGCCCTTTCTTCTGGGATGCCCCAACCGATCAAGCCACCAACCAAACCGCCGGTCGCACCGCCAGCTCCTGCGCCGACCAATGCTGCCGCTATCGGTCCCGCCACAACCAGGCCAAGACCCGGAATGAGCACGTTCGTACCAATGGCAGCAATACCGCCGATGATCGCCCCAAGCGTACCGCCGATCGCAGCTCCCGCTCCCGTACCTTCCAGAGCCTTGGTACCGAGCTCCGAATTCGCCGCTTCCGGATCGCTCGCGTAGTATTTGTCACGCGTCTCATCCGACATCAGCACATTGATCTCTTCGTCCGAGTAGCCGCGATCTCTAAGCGTCTTGTAACCGCGTTCCGCCTCGTCGCGTGTTCCAAACAGCCCTGTCATAACCCTTTCGTCTTGTCGTTTAACCCCTTGATTTGTCATAAGTTCACTCCCTGATAATTAATAAACATCTGCGGTGGGCAGCACCCCGCATTAGTGCAATGCCCGTGCCGCAGCTAAATGTTGAATCTAGAATGATTTGGAGTGGGATTATGTGCGGTATTCGAACGAACGCAGACTGCTGACTGTACAACTTACGCGCACAGCTAAAAAAGACGGGGGAGCGAATTCGCCTTCCCGTCTTTTCACAGGGATACTACTTTCGTCGCACGCCGGTGAAGCCGACCGTTCCCATTCCGGGAACCTCGAAGACCCCAGTGACCGTGTCGCCGTTGAATCTCGCGGTCATCGGAATTGTCATCTGTTGGCCCTGAATATCTGCACTGAGCGTGGCCTTCAACTCGGTGCCCGTCAGCGTCCCCGAGTCGATCGTTCCCGAACCCATCTCCGAGGACATCGTTCCCGAAACCTTCCCGCTCGAATTGACCAGAGCGATGCTCAGGTCAATCAACTGCCCGCCCGTATCTACAGTGAATAGCCAGCTCCCTGCAACGCCCGACGGCGGCGTCGGGGTTACACCCGCCGGGTCAGATATCTTAACCGTGCTTACATCGACGGTTATCTCTTTGAGCCGCTTTGCGACCTCGGGGGTCATCGACTCCTGAAACCGGCCGCCGAGATGCTTCGCGAGGAACCTCTCCGCCGCAGCGATCATCGCCATGTTATTTACCGGACGGGCGAACCCGTGCCCCTCGTCTGGCGCCAAGATGTACTCCACGGGATAATTCCGATCACGCAACGCGACAACGACCTGATCGGATTCACGCTGCTTGACCCGCGGGTCATTCGCGCCCTGCACCACCATCAAAGGTGTCTTTATCTTGTCGGCGTGCGCATGCGGCGACTGCCGTTTCATCTGCGCCAAACCCTCCGGCGTCCGGGGGTCGCCCATCCGCTTGTAAAAGGTTTCTCGAAGAGCTTCCCAATAAGGCGGGATAGAATCCAGAAGCGTCTGCAGGTTCGAGGGCGGAACGATCGCAACCGAAGCTGCGAATATGTCCGGCGTAAATGCAACGCCTGCCAGCGCAGCATACCCGCCGTAACTGATTCCCATAATTCCGACGCGTTTGGGATCGACAGTACCCTGGTCGACCAAATGTCTGATACCCCAAGTGATGTCATCCTGCATCTTTTCGCCCCACTCATTGTTGCCCGCATTCAGAAACTTCTTGCCGTAACCCGTCGATGCGCGGAAGTTCGGCTGCAGCACGGCGTAGCCGCGGTTTGCGAGGAACTGTGCATAGCCGTCATAACCCCAATAATCTCGTGACCAAGGCCCACCATGCGGAAATACAATGAGAGGCAGGTTTTTGGCCTCTGCTCCTTTCGGAAGCGTCAAAAACGCAGGGATCTCTAAACCATCCGACGACTTATATCTGATCGCCTTCATCGGCGCCAACGCCTTGCGGTCCAGCCCTTCCCTCATCTGAAAAAGCGTCTCGAGTCCTCGGGTCTTGCGGTCGAAGATCCATACAGTGCCGGGGTCCACGTCGCTCGTTGTCATTACGATAAACTTCGACTCATCCTTTGTCGACGACTGGAAATACACGTCGCGGTCACCGAGACGCTTTTTAATGTCCGCATGATCCTTCTTGTATCGGGAATCTTTCCAGAGAATGCGCTCACGGTCATCTTCATAGACCGTCGCCACGAGTTCGTTCGTCCGATCTGAAAAAATAGCGGTCGTAAGATCGACCTTCTTCATCGGGTCGCCCTCGACCCGCTCCACCTTTCCGGTCGCAATTTCAAGTAGTGCGAGTTCGATCAGATCCGCATCGCCTTTGTTCGTACGGATGTACACCCGTTTATTGTCCTTATGAAAGCGAAGCGGCGCACAGTCTTCGAACGAATTACAATCGTAGATCTTGGTGGTGGTGCCATCATCGTTCACCCGCCAAAACTCCGTATCGCCGTTCTCCGCTGAACGCATCGCCAACCGCAGTTTGTCAGCATTGTCGAACACCATTCGCTGCAGACGGTCGCGGTTCTCCATTATTCGCTCACGTTCGCCCGTAGAGATCTTCACTTTATACAGATCGTGCCATGCGCGGTCGCGATCATTCAATCCGACATAGATCGTGTCTGGGTCCGATCTCGGAACCGCCTGCATCATTGCCCGAACGCCGGTGGCCGAGGTGATGTTGCGAGCTTCCGGCACGGGACTGCTGCCGGCCGGCTTATCGGCCGGGTTTACAGCATAAACGTTAAAATTCTCGTCGCCGCCCTTGTCCTGAACGAACAATATGTACTTGCCATCGCGCGACCAGAAATAAGAACGCACGGGCCGGGTGTCATTCGTCAGCGGCCGGGCCGATTCAAACGGTTCTTCGATCCCCTTTACCCAAACGTTCATCGTCCCGTTCAAAGGTTTGACGAACGAGATATACTTGCCGTCCGGTGATATCTGGGCCCCCGCGTACTCGGGGTTACCGAAGAATATTTCCCTATCGATGATCGGCGGTGCCTGAGCAATGATCGACACGCTCAACATCACCACACAGAGTATTCCACCAAAAAATAAACTTATTCGTTTCATATTGCTCACTCCACACGCGATCATGACCACATGTCGCCGCTCCATCTCTGTTTGTTGAATTTCTGTTCGGTCCAGAAACCTTTTACGATCTCGATCTCGGCAGGTTCCCCCTTATTTACCACCACCGTAACGACATCGAACCGATAAGGCATGTCCCAAACACCGAACATCCTGCGATAGACGCGGGCCGTACGCGTGATCTGCCGCTGCTTGCGCCGGTCCACTGCGGTAAGCGGCCCGCCGAAATCGCGCGACCGGCGTGTCTTCACCTCAACGAAGCACAGCGTCTCGCCGTCGATCGCAATGACGTCGATCTCGCCCGTCACCTGAACGCCCTTCGAGTTACGCCCGATCGGGATCTTAAAGTTCGCGAGCACCAGTTCGTAGCCCCCCGCCGCCAGGCTGCGAGCCGCCAACGCCTCGCCCTTTACACCCAATTCGCTCGAACTCCGACGGGCCGGACGGCTATCCTGATTGTTCAAACCAATTTCTTTCAGCACAAATATTAAGGGACCCTACGAGTTGCCGAAGGATTATACCAAACTTTTCTTCCTTCCATTCCCAAGCGCGCCGAACCGCCCAGCATTGCAGCAACCCCGCCGTCGGCAGCCAAACCCAACGCGACCACGAAGAAGCCCGATCTTTGACGACTATCCCTCGCGCCGATTAAATGCTACAACGTGCTCCCCTGCTAAAGCTATTTGTTTTTCTCGTCTTGAAGAGATTGCCGCAATCGCAGATCAATTTCTTTACCAGTCTCTTTCCGCACAAGATCGAAAAGCGCAACTACCTTCTTCGCCTCAGGTGCGTCGCTGAACCACGGTTCATCATATCGGATAGCCCGACGCTCCCCGCCTATCAACGATTCGATGATTACATTCTCGCCATCTTCCTCACCCATGCGGCTCGCGATCTCACATTCATCCGGAATAGTCCGAATACCTTCATCGATAAGTAGGTCGGCAAGAGACTGCCAACCATTCTGTGGTTCGTTCAGGCGTTCGGCTTGAACCTTCCGTTCTCCATTAACGTCCGTTTGTTCGGACAGGAAGTGCCCTTCCCAGTTACCATCCAATCTTCGAAGTACAAAACCGTTATAGTACAGATAGCCTCCAACGCCCCAGAATCTATACTCTTCGGCGCTCTCCGACTCAGGGGCAAGACCCGATCGTTCAAGTTGTCGATCAATAGACGGTAGGTACACTCGCTGCCAATTCTCCGTACACATCTTAGCCTCGACCGTACTTATCGGTCCCGCGGCATCCGGTACCGAAACTGCGCCGCTCGTATCGCCCGGGGCCGTGCTACAACTCATCGAAGAACATAACGTTCCCATTAAGAGCAACCCAAAGAGACTCAGAATTCTGACCATAATCTTCTCTTAGCTGTTACGAGATATGTCCGGATCTATAATGCGCGGGGGGTTGGTTGTGGTAGCACCGCCCGGCATCGCGGCAACCCCGCCCTCGGCGGTCAAACCCAACGCGACCACGAAGAAACCCGCCTCTTCGCCGACCGCCTCCGCCGCGCCCTCCGCCACGACGACGCCGCCACAAGCTAAAAGCCGACCGCAAAACTTGCCTTACGGATTGTATAAGAGAATTCGCAGGTCACCTATCCCCACGGTTTCGATGCGTCTTTGCAGCGGTCCCCGAAGTGTAAGCGGATCCTCCGCTCGACGAAGTTTTCGATCTATTCCAGTGATATCCTCAACAAATCCCAGACCCGTTCTTATCGCCACGTCGTATTCCTTCTCTGTTGCTTTCCCGGGAATCACGAATTTGGCTCGGTAATTTCCACCCGGCACGATTTCATGGAATGAGTAGTCGTATTCCTCCCAGTCTTCAATCCCCGGTACCGGGGCCTCGATAAGTACATCCCCCCGGTCGTTCACAATTGATGGGGTCTCCTTCGAAACAAGAAAGATCGTCTTACTGCCTCTATTTAGAACGCTAAAAAAGACAACTATATCGTCGCCGCGTCGCACCGAGGCTTGGTCTGTCCAAACACTAATTGTGAGTTTATTGCTGGTCTCAAGCGAGACCTTCGTGACCAATATCTCCTCGACTTTCCGTACTTGACCGCCAACGCTCCAGGAAAAAATGGCTAGCAACAAAAAAGTGAACCAAAACTTAGTCGAGCCATCCATGTGAATATCAACCCTCATAGTATTTGCGAATACTCCATCAGAACTTCTAGGAGATATGATACAGGCAAACGGTTGCTCGCTACCAGATTATCTTCGGGTGAGGGGTGTGGGCGATGTGCGGTAACGATAACGAAAGGCTATTGAAGGGTCGACGGTTGTTTGGGGTGATTCGGGGCTTGGGGTGGGTTGGTGATGGGCGGAAGGTTGGTTGCGGTAGCACCGCCCGGTATCGCGGCAACCTCGGCCTCGGCGGCCAAACCCGACGCGACCACGAAGAAGCCCGCCCCTTCGCCGACCGCCTCCGCCGCTCCGTCCTCTCCAGCATCGAAGACGAACTCAGCTACCTTTAGCCTGCGGTCCCGTTCAAATCTGGCTTTCTAAATATCGATCTCGATGTATTCGTCTGTTTCAGACTCGGCTCTTTGCAGCTTGTTGCGTTTTAGAATCCAGCCTCCTTGTTTTATGCGCGCGACACCGTTGAGGAGCTCGCGAAGAGTTACATCCTGCAATGAAATCTTGTATGGCAACGGGCGCAGCAGGGCACCGCGATCCCGCCGGTAGGGGCTCGTCCGGAGGCTGTTTGCCTCAAGGAACTCTTCAACCTCCGGCAGTGCGAACACGTTCATTCTCAGACCCAGAATTGGGTTATCTTTTCTGATAGTAAAGTCAGCGATCGCAAGTTCAAGCAGGTTCTTGTAAATGGGATTGCGACCTTTCGTCGGGTAAATATTCACTACGTCATCATTGATCGACCACTGATAGTGCCTCATTTGTCCGACGATTAAATTGAGAATAGACTCCAGGGGTTCATCTTGGACGTCGATCGTTATCCAATTTTCTTTCACCTTGAAATTCGGTCGCCAATGATTTGAGAACCTAACATTCGTATCAAAATCGTAATCGTTGTGATGAACGTCTAGGAGAGATTCTTCGAATCCGATCATGACGTCATATTTCAGGTTCAGCTCCCTAACAACGTCACCAAATGACGCCCGCTCCAGCTTTAGCGTTATCCTCTTAGTCCCCGTGACCGGCTGAATTTTGCCGGCATGCGTCTGAAATGTTCCGAACACCAACAGAAACGCCACGGCTGGAAAGATCAAGTCGAATGATCGACGAATATGCTTTTGCGTCATTGTTTGTTCTCCCTCCTGCTACAGTCAGCAGCCTCGGTGCGATTGCGTTCCGGTCTGTGATGCGCGGGGGGTTGGTTGCGGTAGCACCGCCCGGCGTCGCAGCAACCCCGCCGTCGGCGGCCAAACCCAACGCGGCTACGAAAAGCCCGCGTCTACGCCGACCGCCTCCGCCGCTCCGTCCCGAATCTTTTGTCCCGGAAATCTATTCGTTCGGCGTTGACCAACCGTCCACGGTTGCAAATCTCAGGACCTTGAACCGAAAACGAATATGATCTTTTGTAGAAACCATCGCTTCC
>JBGSXX010000014.1:0-24370 GCA_041751195.1 Pyrinomonadaceae bacterium
TAATGTTTTATCACGGAGGCGATGAACTTTACATTATCGATGGCATTCCGGGGATATGGCATGAGCCCTGTCTGTCCGCTAACGACGCGCCCGATGACAGATCGCTGGAATAGAACGAAGGAATTTCGGAGGCATGTGGAACTATGCACAGCACTTCTCGTTCAACGCCGCCGACGCCGTCACCTCGATGCAGCTCGGCAACGGCCGGTGGGAGTAGACGCAGTTCAACTCATGGCTTCCGTCCATTCAGAACGGGAGAGACCGTTAAAGGTCGCTTAGTTCGTCTTGGATGCTGGGGAGGACGGAGCGGCAGAGGCGGTCGGCGAAGAGGCGGGCTTCTTCGTGGTCGTGTTGGGTTTGGCCGCCGAGGGCGGGGTTGCTGCGATGCCGGGCGGTGCTACCGCAACCAACCCTCCGCGCATCATAGACCCAGACACACCGAACCCTAGCAGCCGCCCCGAACCTTGCTGTCCATGATCAAAGTACAATCACCTCCGGACGGATCGGAAGAATGAATGACATCTGCCCCGTTCTTCGGAGTCAATAATGAGCGAGCTAATATACGAACCGGTCGGAGAGATGCGGAGGCGATCCAAAATGGAAGGGATATAAGGATGTCCCAAGGAAGCGGAATTGGAGGTTTTGAGGTTTCTGATGACAGAACAATCTGGGAATCTACAGAAAGTGGAAACTCTGATGAACCAGGGAAGGTATGATGAAGCATTTGATATGTGCTCGGAACTACTCGCGGATTCGTCGGTTGAGAATGAAGAGATTTACAGGCTGAGAGCTCGCGGTTATGCACGAAGAGGAGATTATTTGCGTGCCGTTCATGACTTTGATCAGATTTTCATGACTGGACATGGTCAGCTAAGCGACTATTATCTTGCCGCGTACAACGCCCTGTATTTAAGAGAATACGACAGGTCCGAGGGTTGGTTTCAGAAGGTCCTAAACGAAGGGGACGAAAAAGGCGAAACTTGGTTCAGATCTGCCGTCTTCTTTTATTTATCATTTCTGCGGATGGAGTCCGGGTATTATGACGAAGCGATCAAGTACCTCGAAACATCTGATCCGGATCGTTCAGATGTAGCTTTGCCCCTACCAGATGTCGAAATGTGCAGTCGCTCACAACTGCGAGCGGAAATCGAAAGGCGTCAGAGTCTGTCAGGGAGGTGACTCCCCATTTCGTTGGCTAAAGCCTGCAAGCGGGTTCGGTCATCCGGCGTGGAGTTTGGGTTTGGTGGTTAGGGGGTGGGTGGATTGGTAGGTGTGGGCGGGATAGGAGGAGTCGTTCCTGCCAGAAGTTGCCCATTAGCTGGACACCGATGGGGAGGCCCTCGGTGGAGATGTCGCAGGGATGGTCGTCTTCGATGTTGGGGAGGGCGGAGCGGCGGAGGCGGTCGGCGAAGAGGCGGGCTTCTTCGTGGTCGCGTCGCGTTTGGCCGCCGAGGGCAGGGTTCCGTTTGGGGGTGGGGGGTGTGATAAAATTGCGCCTTACAAACGAGTGAATTATGGCAACTGAGATCAAAGAGGCATTGACGTCGGCGCAGGCTGAGAAGGGGCGTTGGGAAGAGGAGACGGTGGCGAAGGTTTTGGCGCGTTCCCCGGAGCGGAAGGCGTCGTTTGAGGGCGTTTCGCTGGAGCCGGTGGATCGGCTTTATACGGATGCGGACGTTGAGGGCATCAGCGAGGTGGGCTTTCCGGGCGAGTATCCGTATAAGCGGGGGATACACCCGACGGGTTATCGCGGCAGGATGTGGACGATGCGGCAGTTCGCGGGGTTTTCTTCGCCCGAGGAAACGAACCGCCGGTTCAAGTATTTGATGAAGCAGGGGCAGACGGGGCTCTCGGTCGCGTATGATCTGCCGGCGTTGATGGGGCTGGATGCGGATTCGCCCCTGTCAGAGGGCGAGGTCGGGAAGTGCGGTGTGGCGGTTTCGTCGCTGGCGGATTTTGAGGTGCTGTTTGACGGGATACCGCTGGACGAGGTGACGGTTTCGCAGACGATCAATGCACCGGCGCCGATCTTTTTGGCGATGTATCTGGTGGTGGCGGAGAAGCAGAAGGCTGATTTTACGAAGATATCGGGCACGCTGCAGAACGACATTCTGAAGGAATATATAGCGCAGTAGGAATGGATCTATCCGATAAAGCCGGCGATGAAGCTGGTGATCGACACGTTCGAATATACGACGAAGCACGTGCCGAAATATAACCCGATCTCGGTGTCGGGCTATCACATTCGCGAGGCGGGTGCTACGGCGTTGCAGGAGCTTGCGTTCACGCTGCGGGACGGGGTTGAGTATGTGCAGTATGGCGTTGACCGCGGGATGGATGTGGATGAGTTTGTGCCGCGCATCTCTTTCTTTTTTAATGCGCATAACGACTTTTTTGAGGAGATCGCGAAATATCGCGCGGCCCGGGTTGTTTGGGCCCGGACGATGAAGGAGCGGTTTGGCGCGAAGAATCCGCGGACGATGCAGATGCGTTTTCATACGCAGACGGCGGGCGTTTCGCTGACGGTGCAGCAGCCGCTGAATAATATTGCACGCGTGGCGATCCAGGCGTTGGCCGGTGTGCTGGGCGGGACGCAGTCGCTGCATACTGATTCGTATGACGAGGCGTTGGCGTTGCCGACGGACGAGGCGGCGCTGATCGCGCTTCGCACGCAGCAGATAATCGCGGAGGAGACGGGCGTTGCGAATACGGTGGACCCGCTCGGCGGCAGTTGGTTTGTTGAATCGCTGACGCAGAAGATGATCGACGGATGCTTTGATTATTTCGATAAGATCGACGGGTTCGGCGGCATGGTAGAGGCGGTCGAGGCCGGGTTCCCGCAGCGCGAGATACAGGAGTCGGCGTATCAATATCAGAAAGCCGTCGAACGCGGCGAGCAGACGATCGTGGGTGTTAACAAGTATTTTATGGACGACGAGACGTCGAAGGTGAACATCCTGCAGATCGACGAGAACGTCCGCGATCATCAGCTTCTGCGGCTGGAGCATGTGAAATCGACACGGGATGACGGTGCCGTAGCGAATGCGCTCGATAAGCTGAAGCAGGCCGCGAACAGCAACGAAAACACGATGCCCGCTATCATCGAAGCCGTTGCCGCTTATGCCACTGTCGAGGAGATCTGCGTTGCCCTCCGCGACGTCTACGGCATTTACGAAGAGCCGGCGTTCTAAACCATTCATCAAGTACCCCACCCTGCGGAGGCTCGCCACGGGCCGTTCGGGCTTGGATTCCGTCCGTGGCAAGGCGCGGTGATAGAATCTAGGCTCGATGGATAATTCTTTGCTTCAGTCTTTGTTCGAGATGGAAGAGGCGGCCCCGGCGACGGTTTCGGAGCTGAACGCGGATATTCGTGCGGTTCTGGAGCGGAGTTTCGCCAATGTCTGGGTAGAGGGTGAGATCTCGGGTTTCCATCACGCGTCGTCGGGGCACTGGTACTTTTCGCTGACAGACGGCGATTCGTTCATTAAGGCGGCGTGTTTTAAGGGGCAGAACTTTCGCATCCGGTTCAAGCCGTTCGACGGACTGCAGGTAAGGGTCCGAGGGCGTCTGACGACGTACGAGAAGCGGGGCGAATATCAGCTCCTGGTTGAGTCGTTGGAACCTGTGGGTGAAGGTGCTCTGACCGTCGCGTTTGAGCAGATCAAAGCAAAGTTGGCGGCGGAAGGGCTGTTTGCGGAATCGCGGAAACGGAAGCTGCCGGCGTTCCCAAGACGGATCGGAGTCGTAACGTCGCCGACCGGCGCGGCGCTCCAGGACATCTTATCGGTGCTGGAGCGGCGAGCCCGTTCGGTCAGCGTGGTGATCGTGCCCACTTTGGTCCAGGGCGAGTTTGCCGCGGAGAAGATCGCGGCGGCTATCGAGATGGCGAATCGCTACTGTGAAAGCTGCGCTGACGCGGACAGGCTGGATGTGCTGATCGTCGGGCGCGGTGGGGGTTCGGCGGAAGACCTTTGGGCGTTCAACGAAGAGCGGGTGGCGAGGGCGATATGTGCTTCGGCGATCCCGGTCATTTCGGCGGTTGGGCATGAGGTGGATTTCACAATTGCAGACCTCGCGGCGGATGTCAGGGCGGCGACTCCGTCAGCTGCGGCCGAGCTTGTTGCGAAGGCGGAGTCGGAGATATGCGAGCGGATAGACGCGCAGTTTGCGAGCCTTCGGCGGCTGATGGAAAATAAGCTGCTGCGGGCAGAACGCGGGCTTCAGCAGTTGGCGGGGGATCCCGTGTTTGCGCGTTTTCCGGCGCGGCTGCGTGAGATGCATCACCGGCTGGACAGGATCAATTCGCGATCGGCGGGAGCGTTTTTGACAGCGGCGGCCGGGCGTGCCGAGCGGCTTCGCGAACTTTCGCGGCGGCTTTCGCCCGTCACAATGATGGCGAATGTTAACCGCAGCCAACGCCGGCTTGAGCTTTTGGGTCAAAGAACTGATGCCGCCGGGGCGGACATGGTCCGTCGGCGTGTGCAGAAACTTGAGAATACGATGGCGACGCTTCATGCGATTTCGCCGCTGAATGTGTTGGAGCGGGGATATTCGATAACTCAGACGTTAGACGGTGCGATACTGCGAGACGCGGAACGAAGTGCACCAGGCGATCGTTTAAGAATAAGGTTGGCACGTGGAAAGATAGAAGCAGAAGTTAAAGAGATCGAGGAATAAGGGGTTTGAAGAGATTTTTGATAATTGCGGCGGCGGTGGCCCTTGTGCTGGTGGTTGCGGCGTCGGCGGCGGGATTCGTCTATTGGAGTCACCTTCAGACGACTCCGCAATATTCGCTAGCGGTGCTCATTGAGGCGGCGCGGGAAGACGACCAGGCGGCGGTAGATGAGTTGGTGAACAGCGATGCGGTCGTTGAGGGGTTTGTTCCGCAGATCACTGACAAGGCTGTTGAGCTATACGGCCGCGGGGTTCCGCCGGAGGTGATCACGCGGGCAGAGCGGGTCGCAGCGCCGCTGATGCCGGCCATCAAGGATCGCGCGCGGGCGGAGTTGCCCCGGCTGATACGCCGCGAGACCGAGCGGTTTTCAAGCGTGCCTTTTGCGGCGATGGTGCTGGGAGCGGAGCGCTACCTTGAGATCACCGAGAACGGCGAGAATGCGGTTGTGCGGAGTAGATTGCCTCAGCATTCGTTCGAGGTGACCATGCGGAAAAACGGGACGCGTTGGCAGGTTGTGGGCGTTCGCGATGATGAGCTTGCGTTGCAGATCGCACGAACGGTCGGCCAGCAGTTGATCGCCATCGCATCCGGCAAAGCACCCGCCGACGGCTCCGCGCCGATCTCGGTCGGTGAATTGCAGGAGCTGATCGACGAGGCAGGGGAGATCTTTAAGTAAGATAAAGCCGTAAACTCTATGAAACAGACATTTGAATCGTCGTTGGACGAGCTTGAGCAGATCGTTAAGAGGCTGGAGGAAGGCGATATGGCGCTGGAGGAAAGCCTGGAGATGTTTGAGCGCGGTGTGCGGCTTTCGCGTGATTGCCGGGAACGGTTGACGAACGCGGAGCGGCGTATTGAGGTACTGATCAAAGACGCCGATGGTGAGATCGGCGTCCAACCTGTGTCGCTTGAGGCGGTCGATTAAGGCTTTTTCGGTTCGGGTTCCGTCGGGCGGTTTCGTGGACGACTCAGAATATCGCACGCCTGATATGCCCCGCTTGGGTCTATTGCCGAACGCCCTACTTCCACGTGCTGGATCTTGCCTTCTTTATCAACTACGAACGTTGCACGAGTGCCGTATCCCGACTCTTCATTGTAGAGCCCGTAAGCTTTAGTCACTTCACGCTTCCAATCGCTGAGTAGCGGAAATTCGACGCCGAGTTGGGTACCGAACTCCCGATTCGCAGCAAAGCTGTCCATCGAAATACCTAAGACCTGAGTTTCTGTTTCGTTAAATTTTGCGATATCAGCCTGATACGCTTTGAGTTCCTGCGCTCAGCCCCCAGTGAAGGCGAGCACGTAAAAGGCGAGCACGACGTTCTTCTTTCCGTGAAAGTCGCTGAGCTTGACGGGCTTTCCGCCAGTGTTGTTGAGCTCAAAGTCAGGGGCGGTGTCGCCTACCTTGAGGTGGGTTGTCGGTGGGGTCGGTGTTTGGGCAGCCGCCGTCATGGTAAACAGCGACAGGAGGAATGTCGCAAAGGTTAGTTTCTTGATCATATGACCTCGCTAGAATTAAAAGGGGCCTACACTCTTGTTGCTAAAAAGATAGCACATCTGAGTGTAGGCCCTAAGTTAAAATTTAGAGGCTCTAGTTAGCCTAATCCCGCGAACTGAAGATGGTAAGGATATACCAGAACAGCAGGGCGATGCCGGCGAAAAGTGTTAGTGAAGCGGCCACGTACTGCTTCGGGTTGTATTGGTGCAGAACCTGCGACGTGTTGTAGAGAATCGCTGTGCCAGCGAAGGCTACCATAGCGAAGGCGAAGACGCTGCCGAGCGAGAAGCCGAAGATCGCACTCGACACAATAAAACCGAGGGCGGCGAAACCGCCGATGGCTACGATCGGGCCGAGGAACGAGAAGTCCGAACGCGTAATGAACACGGTCGCAGTCAGGCCAAGGAACAAGCCGAGCGTGGTGATGCCGGCCTTGATCAGAACCGACCCATCCCCGGAGTGAAAAGTCGCTATGGAGATGAGCGGAACAAAGATGACGGCATATGCGAGGATAAAGATCCCGAGACCCAGATACTGGGTGATCGGCGAGGTTTCGGATAATGCCCAGCGGTTTGCCAAATATGACACGCCCATGAAAAGAGCAAGCACGAGCAGCCAGCCCATGCCTCCGCCACTAAAGATCACATTGGCGATCATGTGCGCCGCTCCCGACATGAAAAGGAAAGCTTCGACGGCGATGAATGCTAGAATTGCCGCCGCCAAAAGCATATAGGTTTTGCGGATGAACTGCGCCCGCTCCGCGGGAAGTGCATTTGCCGCTGTATTGCCGAAAGATGTGCTGAATTCGTTCATAGTTTTTACTAAATATTAGAGTGAAAAATCAGGCGAAAGTTTGCCTGCATCAGGTCTGCTTGATTATACCTGATTTCCGCGAAACGTGGAATATTAAACCGAGCACTTGCCACGCTTCACCTGGTGGAAGCGACTAAAGATCGTAGCGGAGGACGATCTCGTTTTCATCCATCTCGCCCGTTACCTTGAAGCCAAAGCGGAGATAGAAGTCCTTCGGGGAGTGCGGACCCTCGACACATGAGGTGAGCATATGATCGAGCTTTGTGCGTGTGCGGACGTGATAGACGATTAGATCGAGCGCACGTCGGCCATAGCCGAGTCCTTGAAAACGTTGATCGATCATGAACCGCCACAGGCAGATCGGCTCCGAATGGTTGGGTTCGGGCAGCTGCGTGCGATCGTCGAGCATTACGAACCCGACCGGCGTTTCGTCGGCATAGACGGCACGAAACCACGCTTCAGGATGAAAATGCGCTTGGGCGATGGATTCGGCGTTGGTGGCGACGTTTCGCTTCTGTTCTTCTGCGACGACAAGCTGCGTAATCGCTCGAACTGTGTCTGCTGTAACTTCACGAAGTGTGATGCGCGAATTATTTGTTGGAAATTCCATATGGAACTTAGACGGCGGCAAGAGCCGCAATCGGACATCATGTCCCTATGACAGACTCAGGTCGGTGGCCGGGGGGCGATCGCGGTCCGGGTTGCGCACCTGGGGTGGTTCTAAAGCGAATGCGATCTTTTCTTGCGCTTCCTTTTCGTCTTCGACATCAGGTTTCGGCTCGGGTTGTGTCTCAACTGCATCCCGCTCGAGGCTTAAGGTGATAAAAACAGGGAAGTGGTCAGAGCCGAAATAGCCGAGCCGCTGAAAGTCGACGAGGCGAAAATGGTTCGAATGAAAAAGATGGTCGAGCGGGAACCGGATCACGGGAATTTCCGCGTGGAAGGTGTGATAAAAACCACGACCAACACGGGGGTCCAGCAAGCCGCTGATGTTTTGAAAAAGATAGTTGGTGCGCGACCATGCAACGTCGTTGAGATCGCCGAACACGATGAACGGCATACTATCTTCACGGCTCTCTTTGCCGATAATGAGAATCTCGGCATCTCGTGGGGCGGAGCTGGGGTCCTCTTGCGGCACTGGCGGCCGTGGATGAAGGCAGCGAAACTCGACCTCGTCACCGGAACGCAGCCGAACGCGGCCGTGGATCGACGGAATGTCATCCTGGATAAGGAACTTAATTTCCGGGTCGATAAGCTCGAGCCGCGAGTATAGAAGGATCCCGTATGTGTTGTCCTGCGGATATTTGACCGTGTACGGATAGTCTGCTTCGAGGACATCCACCTGCTGCTGCCACCAATCATCTGTTTCCGCAAGCAGGACCATGTCGGGGTCGGCCGCTCGAATCTGGATCAACAGATCGTCAGAATTGCGATTGTCCATCAGCACATTAGCGAACAAGATCGCGAGGTTAGTACGGGGATCGGAATCTTGTCTGTATTGGACCTGCGTACGAGCCAGCGGCGTGTATGGATAGATCATGTAAAGCTGATAACCGATGCTGACCACTAACGAAATTGCAAAGATGCCGTAGCCGATGCTGTCGATTCCGTAAAACGCAACTAAAAGTATTAGCACGACGATGCCAATGGCCACGATCTGAAGACGCGGAAAATCGAAAATGCGGATCCACCACGCCGTTGCCTTTACGATCGGCACGATCGTCATCAGGATCAGCAGGGATCCCAGAACTATAAGTGCAATATCCACTACGTTAGCGAGTGTACTCCGTTAGCCCTCTGCGAGCAAAAAAAGAGCGGCCCGTGATGGCCGCTGTACCGTATATGACTGGCTCTAGTTGGTTGCTAGGGAGCCTGATTGAGTTCCGCCCGAACCGGAGTTTCGCTTTTCCTGCGACGGACAACGGAGTCGAAGATTCGTTGCTCGAACATGCTTCGTGGCTGGAACCGCTCTTGGAAAAGGCTTTTAACAAGGCGTAGTATCTTGCCCGGCGACCGAAGATAGCTTAGGCCATAGAACCCTGACATACCGACGACCCGATATATCATTATCTCCCATGAGCTTACGTGGTTGCTGAAAGTACGAGTGACCGTGAAATCGAACTGCGTCATTAGAACAGCAAAATACTCGTCACTAATTTCTCCGAACGCACCATCTCGATCGAGCTCGTTGAATAGTTCCGAACCGGGATAAGGAGAAAAACTCGAGATGTTACAGTCGTGGATCTTCATCAAAGCGAGCTTCCATGCGAAAAACAGCGTCGCGAATATATCCTTGCGTGTTTCGAAAGGAAACCCGATTATGAAATTGACCTTCACCACGATGTCGTTTGCGACCGCTGTACGAATCGAGCGAACGAGATTCTCGAGCTTCACCCGCTTCTTGATCAACGCGAGAGTCTTTTCCGAGCCACTTTCGGGGGCGTAAACGAGGAATTCGCAACCGGTACGCGCGAGGCCTTCCAAGACTTCGTCGTCGAGGCTCTCTGAGCGCGTCCCCGAAGGTAGCTGCCAGGTCACCTTTATTTGGCGTTCTTCGAGCTCGGCAATGAATTGCAGGATCCAGTCTTTTTTAACGATCGCCGTGAGGTCGTAAAAATCGATACTAGTTACTTTGTACTTTTCCTGCTGCACCACGATCTCGTCGACCACATCTTTAACCGGCCGCATTACATACCGGGTGGTCCACATTGATGGGCTGGAACAGAACGTACATTGAAATGGGCAGCCGCGAGTTGCAAGCATCGCGATATTCCGGCCGTGGCTAATGCCCATCGTATAGTTGGGCTGGAAATACGGCTCCATATCGATCAGGTGCCAGGCGGGCCACGGCATCTCCGTAATATCTGCCATGCGGGCGGAAAGCGGCGTTTCGATGTATTCACCGCCAGCGAGGTAAGCAACACCGCCCACGCCAACCACAGCTTTGCCGGAGCGAATACGATGAACAACGTCCAGAAGGGTTAGCTCGCCTTCGCCGCGGACGAGATAATCGATCGCCGGACAATCACGGAGCGTGTATTCGGGCATAGCGGTCGGGTGTTCGCCCCCGACGATGATCTTTGCCTTAGGAAATCGTTCGCGAACCAGGTTGATATAATCCCGGATCTGCGGCCATTCCTGCGAAAACATAATCGAGACACCGATGATGTCGGTCTCGGGATCGATGAATTCGAGCGATTCACGTTCGTCGAGGCCCTGAACCTTAAACCGCTCGTCTTTCGAAACCCTGATATTGTCAACGTCCCTGCCCCGGCAATCGAGTATGTTGACTTTATACTTTGCCTTCTCTAGCGTGGCAGCGAGGTAGGCCAGTCCCAACGGCAGGGTGAGAGGTGTACTGTATGAGTTTTTCGAAAAATAGATCGGCGGAGCGATGAGCGTAATGTGGCGGTTCGAGTTTGGATCGGGATTCGCATAAACGGAAAATGCGTCGCCAACGTCCATCGTACTGGCAGCTCGGCCGTACTGGATGTTCTTTGGACTTTCGTACGTCTTTCTTTCCTGAGTCTTGATGTTCATTCCGAGTGCAGCGCGAGCGACGGCTGGATGGGGTTTTTCTGCATCCGTATTTTAGCCGATCCGCCGATGACAGCCGATCTTTCAATAGTTTAGATCAGCTTTTATGTTAGGTTAACGGGCGGCATTTATCAAGAATCATAAATCGGAGCTTGGGTGTTGTGACGGGGCTCGGGCAAGTGTGGATAACCAGCAGTTTCAAACAAAAAAGAGCGGCCGGGGGCGGCCGCTTCTCTTTACTGGTTATACGTCTGCTTCTAATCGCCTTTCGCCACCGCCTTTGCGGGCGGAGCCTCGTGCCTCGGAGCTGCGAGACCCATCTCGGGAGAACGCCAGAGGCTGGAAACGAGAAGTTCGCGAATGAACGTCATCTCCTTAGGCAAACGGTCGTACAGCTTGAAGAAAAGATCGTCGTGCATGGAGATCTCTTTGATCCAAAGATCGCGATCAATGCTCATCACTGCGTCGAACTGTTCCTTGCTGTAGTCGAGTCCGCGCCAGTCGATGTCGTCGTATTCGGGCATCCAACCGAGCGGCGTTTCAACGCTTGCTGCCTCGCCGCGGGAGCGTTCGACGATCCACTTAAGAACCCGCATATTGTCGCCAAATCCGGGCCATGCGAATTTGCCGTTCTCATCCTTGCGGAACCAGTTGACGGAAAAGATGCGGGGCGGGTTGGGCAGATTTCGGCCAAAGTCGAGCCAGTGGCTGAAATAATCGCCCATGTGATAGCCGCAGAACGGCAGCATCGCAAATGGATCGCGGCGAACTTCGCCAATATTGCCAAAGGCTGCCGCGGTCATTTCCGAGCCCATCGTAGCGGCCGCGTAAACGCCAAACGTCCAGTTGAACGACTGCATGACAAGGGGGACCACGTTATTGCGGCGGCCGCCGAAGACGAATGCGGAAACCGGAACGCCCTTGGGGTTGTCAAAATGTTCATCGACGACCGGGCACTGCTCGATCGGGGCAGTGAAACGTGCATTCGGGTGAGCCGCAGGCTTTTCGCTAGCGGGCGTCCAGTCATTCCCTTGCCAATCGATCGCGTGTGCGGGCGGGTCGCCGTCCATGCCCTCCCACCAGATGTCGCCCTCGTCGGTTAGTGCGACGTTAGTAAATATCGTGTTCTCTCGGATCGAATCCATCGCGTTCGGATTCGTCTGATTGTTAGTTCCCGGTGCGACGCCAAAAAACCCAGCCTCCGGGTTGATAGCGTGCAAACGGCCCTCCTCGTCAGGTTTGATCCATGCGATGTCGTCGCCGACCGTGGTTACTTCCCAACCATCCTCGCGGAACTCTTTCGGCGGGATGAGCATCGCGAAATTCGTTTTTCCGCATGCTGAGGGGAACGCCGCGCATACGTAATCCTTGCGGCCGTCGGGCGATTTCACCCCGACGATCAGCATGTGCTCGGCAAGCCAGCCCTGCTCGCGGCCGAGATTCGACGCGATACGGAGGGCCAGGCATTTCTTGCCCAACAATGCGTTCCCGCCGTACCCGGACCCGTAGCTCCAGATCGCCCGGTCTTCTGGAAAGTGAACGATGTATTTATCCTTCGGATCGGGCGAGCATGGCCATGAAACGTCTTCCTGGCCTTCTGCGAGTGGCATTCCCACTGAATGAAGACACTGAACAAACTCATCGTCGCCCAAAGCTTCAAGAGCTTTGTTGCCCATGCGGGTCATGATCTTCATGTTGACGGCAACGTATGGCGAATCGGAAAGCTGGACGCCAAACTGTGAGATCGGCGAACCGATCGGGCCCATACAGAACGGGATGACGTACATTGTGCGGCCGCGCATTGAACCATCGAACTTGGGCGTGAGCGTTTCACGCATTTCGAACGGGTCCATCCAGTTGTTGGTCGGGCCGGCGTCACCCTTGCTTCGCGAGCAAATATACGTGCGGTCTTCGACACGGGCTACATCGGACGGATGGGAACGGGCGAGGAAGCTGTTCGGTCGCTTTTCGGCGTTCAGGCGGATGAACGTTCCGCTGTCGACCATCTCTTCGCAAAGCCGGTCGTACTCTTCCTGCGAACCGTCGCACCAGTAAACTTTATCGGGTTTGCAAAGCTCGACCATCTCTGCGACCCAATGTTTTAACTTATCGTTAGAAATATTTTCAGGGATGTTCAAATCCGCCATAAATGGATTCTCCAAAAGCTCTATTTTCGTTTAGTAACTACAAAGTAAATAAAGGAGCAAGATATCTGATAATTTAGCTATTCGAAAAGGTTATCACAATATTATGTAATTGTTAATGATTCAGGCGGGTGCAAGCGGGGTACGGCGTGCATACTGCCGGATGGTATGAAAGCCGATCGCAACGATGATGATCATGCCGCCCAGTATCGCCCACCGGGAGGGCTGTTCGCCGACGAAGATGAAAACCCACACCGGGTTGAGAAGCGGTTCTATGAAGCCGATCAAACTCGCATCGAGCGGACGGGTCCCACCAACGACCCCCTTGATGAAAAAGATGTACGCGATCCCGATCTGAAATATGCCAAGGAAGAGCACCGCGAACCAATCGAGCGGCGTCATTATCGGGAATGCAGCTATTCCCGACGGCAGCGTCACGATCGCAAGCAGAAAGTTCCCGTAGATGACGGCGATGACAGGGTTGAACCCTGTTGCCCGCGGATGCCGGAGCAGCATTATATATAGCCCGAGGAAAACGCCTGAGAACAGAGCTGCGGTGTTTCCCTGATAGTCGCTGAGTTCCAGTTGCCCGACGAAGAAAAGGCTCATGCCGCCCAGCACGACCGCAACGGTGACAAGGTCGCGTATTTTGAACCGTTCGCCGATGACGAAAGGGGCGAGTATCAGGATGTATATAGGAGCGGTGTACTGCAAAAAGATCGCGTTAGCGGCCGTGGTCATCTTCGTGGCCCAGACAAACAAGAAGAGGCACGAGGCGTAGATCACCGAGGTAAAGATCCCAAAGAGGTCGATCTTTAGCCCCTGCTTACGCGTGAGCAGCAGAACCGTGATCGCAGCCAGGAACGATCGGAAGAAGGTGACCTGGTAGGCGTCGAGAGTTGTAAGCTTGATGAACAGGCCGCCGGTGCTCCACAGAAATACGGCGATCACCACAAAGATCACCGGGTTTGTCGATGGTTGAGCCTGAGTCATAATGAAAGGTGAATTTTAATAGCGGAGCAGATATTTACCAAACCTGCAAAAAAAGCTGGCAACTCGCATAAAATTCGACGCCTCAAAAACAAAATGACAAGCAATGCCCTCAAGCGCATTCCCCCGCGTTGGCGTTAACCCAAGGAAGTACAAACATTCAACCTAGACCGAGGAGATACCTTTAATGACGACTAGCATCTTTCACAGCTGGGCCGCTGCAATATTGACAGTGTTCATCGCAGCCGCCGGAGCTTCCGCACAGAAGAACCACTTTGAACAATATCCAGAGATCGACGTGATCAATTTTGGCAAAATGAACGAACGCTATTACCGCGGCGGGCAGCCCGACGAGGAAGATTATGCCGACCTGGCCGCGCTCGGTGTTAACACCATCGTCGACCTCAGAAATGACCCGACCGGCTTTTCGCGAACAGCCACGGAAGCAGCAGGAATGAAATACATCAACATTCCGATGACGGGCTGGAAATATCCGAAGGATCGCGATGTCGAATACTTTCTCTCGGTAATGGAAGATACGACCAACGGCACTATTTACGTGCATTGCAAAGCAGGGAAACATCGCACGGGAATGACTGCCGGCGTTTACAGACTGAAAAACGACGGCTGGAGCTACGACCAGGCGTACAGGGAAATGAAGCGCTACAACTACACCTCGTGGCCCGTTCACATCAACATGAAAGCCTACGTTAAGAACTATTCAAAGCGTATCGAGAAAGAACGCGCGGCTCTGCGGAAAGCAGGGTCGATGACTGCAGCACGAAACTAAGCCAGGCACTTCAGATGGGCGTGTCGACCGGCACGCCCTTTTCTATTGATAAATGTCCGCAGCACTCGTCTTCTGCTGGGACCATTTCACAGTCTCAATATTGGTTCCATCGAGCCCAATTATCTCTTCGCTGAGCTGGTCAGTGCTCAGGCTGATCCGCAGGTTGATGTAATAGACAATGCGCCCGACCGGCGTTTCTTCATTCGTCGGGTCTATTTCGCGGATCTCATTCTCCAGTTCATGGCGTTCCAGGACCGCACGCAAGACATCGTGGGTTGCGTCTGTGTTGCGCGTGGAAACGGTTAACTGCATGGCACGGAAGACCTGTTCCGATTCGCGGTGCTCAAGCAGCCAGAGCAATGCGAGTGCGAAAAGGCACAACGCCATGCCGAGTTCCCAACGGCCGACACCGGCCGCGAGTCCTAGGGCGAGACTGATAAGAAGCACCGTGATCTCTTTCGGGTCGCGGATGTTTGTTCGGAATCGCACCAGCGAGACAGCCGCGAATATGGCGAATGCACGGGCTGCGTTGTCGCCGACGATCATCATCAGAGCGGCAGCCACCACCGCAAGCAAGATCTGAGTCTGCGAAACAAACAGGCGCCGTTTGAAGAGCTTGATGTCGTTACGCGGCCGGAATGCAAGAATACCCGCTAATACAACCGCCAGCGAAAGCCGGAAGACGATGCTGACAAGCTCATCGATCCAGGTCTGCGGCTGCTGCTGAGGCTGTACCTCGGTCAGGGCGCCTGACATAGCGTCCATCATCGGATTGCCGGTGGACTCGCTGGGAGCGGCAGACCCGGTGTTTGAACTCGCTGCAGGCGGCGGCGGAGGCGCTTCTGGGCGGTCTTGCGAGACGTAGAGGTACCCCGTTAGCATAAGTCCCGCTAAGACCGCGACAAGTGTAATTATTTTCGACCGCTGCATTAACGTTATTTAGAAGCAGACGCATTTGCGTCGTTCCCCGAAACTGCCTTGTTAAGGTTCTCGATACGCTTTTTCACGCCGGCTACAAAGTAGACTATCTCGCCTTCGTTGTAGTTCGCCGCTCTAAACGCATCCCGGATCTGCTGGTCACTCAACCGGTTCAGCAAGCCTGCGAGCCAGCGGGCGTGTTCAATGTCAAACTCCTTGAAAAGGCCGCGGTTCTTTCCTTTGTAGACGACTTCGAGTTTGCGGTCTTTGACCCCATCCACGAAGCTCGCTCCTGCATACGCCATTGGGTTGCCCGTGCTGCGGCTTAGCCGGTAAATGATCGGGAAGTTGTTGTTTCCGAGCCGTCCGAAGGTTGCTCCGAGGTCGCTGATCACATAGTTGCCTTCGCCCGTGCGCTCGTCATAAAGGACCTTGTTCTGAAGGTCGAGCACATCCCAGTTGGTCATAAAGACCATCATCATTTTTAACCCTTCGAGTTGGGGCGTGCCTACAAAGGGGTTTTCGCGCCAAGCCCACTCGTCTACACGGTCTATGTGATCTGGACGCGCCTCAAGCCGCACGTTCTCGAAAGTGCCCTTACCTGGGATCGTGATCTCGGGGACGAGATAGTTGACCTCGGTACGATATCCGAGTGCCCACAGCAGGCGAACTGCGGCAGTCTCGGGTTGTGCCTCGCGGCCGAGCTTTGCAACCCAGGTGCGGCCCTTGCCGTCCTTGATGCGATATTTCGTGTTGTGGCCGCCTTCTTGATCGCGAATGAATTCGATCTTCGAGAGGTCCGGTTTTCCTTCCTCGCCGCCCGGGCCGAGAAAGGTGTCGCGACTTTCGATGTCAACCGCTTCCCACATTACTGGGTTGCTGTTCATCTTTTCCTTTTTCTTTTGAGCATCGGCGACGCCCGCAAAACTAATGGTCAGTAACAATGTAAAAAGTGCCAGTGTCGTTCTTGCTAACATAATTTACCCCTTGTTGGTTCGTAGTTCGTCTGAAAAAAGCTTTAGGTCTCCTTGAAACGCCTGCTGACAGCTCAGCGGAGCACCCTGATCTGCCGACGCCTTCTTATAACTGCCGTCGGGCTGCAGCTCCCACGCCTTACAATTGTCACCGAGATATGCCGGGAAGAAATCGTTCTTGAGGTAGGCGCGGATCGTCTCATCTTCCACGGGCGTCAGCACCTCAACGCGGCGATCGAGATTGCGGGGCATCCAGTCAGAGCTACCCATGAAGATCTCGGGATCGCCGTCGTTCTCGAAATAGTAGACCCTGCTGTGCTCAAGCAAACTCCCGACAATGCTTCGGACGCGAATGTTCTCAGAAACTCCCGCGATTCCTGGCCGCAGCGTGCAGATGCCGCGTACGACGAGGTCGATCTGAACGCCCGCCCGCGACGCGTCATAGAGGGCATTGACGATGCCGCTGTCCGCAAGCCGATTGATCTTTGCAATGATGCGAGCGGGTTTGCCGGCCCGTGCGTTTTCGGCCTCTCGCTCGATCATGGAGACCATACGGTCGCGCAAGTTGATCGGGGCGACCAGCAGCTTTTCGAAATCCTTTCGCTGCGAATAGACTGTGAGGAAATTGAACAGCTCAGTGGCGTCGGCACCGATAGCTTCGTCGCAAGTCAGCAAGCCCAGATCGGTGTAGCCAGATGACGTCTGCGGATTGTAATTGCCAGTCGCGGCGTGAACATAGCGGCGAAGTTCGTCGCCCTCGCGCCGTACGATCAGCGTCGTCTTTGCGTGCGTCTTCAATCCCAGGAGCCCGTAGATGACGTGGACGCCGGCTTCTTCGAGCTTCTTGGCCCAGACGATGTTGTTCTCTTCGTCGAATCGCGCTTTGAGCTCGATCAAGACCGTCACTTGTTTGCCAAGCTCGCTTGCTCGCATGAGAAGTTCCGGGATCGGCGAATCTTCTCCGAGCCGATAAAGGCACATCTTGATCGCAAGGACATCGGGGTCTTCGACCGCTTCTTTGATGAAATCCGTAACGATGCTGTAAGGCATGAACGGATGATGGAGCATGATGTCGCCATCTTTGATGAGGTCGAACTTGGATCGGTCCTTTTTGAATATCTTTGGAACTACCACCTTGAGCGGCCTCTCCTTCAGTTCCGGCCGGTTGAGTTTCGAAAGTGCTGAAAGCTCGTTTATGGCGAGCGGGCCGTCGGTGCGATAGATGTCGTCGCCTTCCAGATCGAGCGAAACCTTTAGATACTCAGCCATTTCGTCGGGCATTTCGCCTGAGATCTCGAGCCGCACCACTTCGCCGAAGCGGCGTTCTTTGAGATTCCGCTCCATCATCTCAAGAAGGTCAGCGGCTTCGCTTTCTCGCACCTCGATATCCGTATCACGAGTTATCCGGAAGTAATGACAGTCTTCGGGTTTCGCTTCGTTTACGATCGACGCGATATTTCCCGAAATGATGTTCTCGACCTTTATGAAGCTCTCAGGTTTTCCGGGAACCGGGATGAGCCGTGGGAGGAACGGCGGGATCTTGATCCGTACGAAGATCGGTGCGTCGGCGAGTTTCATCGCAGATGCCACCTTTTTATGCAGGTGGGGCGTCACCTGCAGCGCGATGTTCAACGACCCGCCGGATATATAAGGGAACGGATGCGACGGGTCGACAGCCTGCGGTGTTAGAACCGGGTAGATCTTTGCAGTGAAATACCCGGTAAGGTTTGCACGGTGCTGTTCGGCTAGCTCTTCCCATTTGAGGATCTCGATACCTTTTTCGCGGAGTTTTGGCAGGACGTCGCGCTTTAGACAATGAACCTGAGTTCGGCAGAGTTCTTGAAATGTGCGGCGGATCTGCTCGTACTGTTGCCCGGGCGTGAGCCCGTCGGGCGAAACTGCGAAGTTACGGCCGGCCTTTGCACGAAGGCTGGACATTCGCGTCATGTAGAACTCGTCAATCAGGTTGGAGAAAATCGACAGGAACTTGACGCGCTCGAGCAGTGGGATCGATTCATCGAGGCCTTCGCTTAGTACTCGACGAAAGAATTCGATCAGGCTGAGATCTCGGTTTATGAATAACGCGTGCTGTGAGGAGAGGGATGGAACAGTTTCGCGATAAAGCTGTTGCAATGGTTTTGACATATGATCCTAAGTTTTCATCCCTTACTAATAGGTCAAGCCCTGACCTTACGGCGGGAGTATTTGCAATGAGCGTTCCACGCAGTGAATAATGGAAAATACTAGGGGAAGGAAGGGTTAGGAGGCGGTCGCGGGGTTGAAATTGTAATAAAACGATACGGAAAAGACCGGATGCGTGGCTGCATCCGGTCTTTCTAAATTTGAGAGGGGCTTATTCGCTTTTTGTGGCGGAGGCGACTGTTTCGCGGAGCTTTTTGGCTGATGTTGTTACGGGTTCTAGTTCTACGTCCTCGACGTTGCCGCGGATCTTTTTACCGAAGACGGCGTTCCAGGGGGGGATGACTAGGGTGACGTTGCCGGTGGTGCGAGATTGGCAGGCAAGGCGGAGGAACGGTTTGGGCTCTTCGGGCTGGTTGTAGCCGAAGACCTTCATTTGTTTGCGCTCGCGGACTGACGGTTCGTTGAGTTTTTCGGCGCCGCCGAGGATGCCGACCCAGCAGGTTCCGCATGAAGCGGAGGTGCATTCGACAGGTACGGGGCCTTCCCAGCAGCGTTTGTCTTTTGATTGCCAATCTTGTGAGCGGTCGAGGGCGGAGGCGGCGGCGATCTCTTGGTCGTTGAGGATGGTGAAGCGGTCGCGGGAGGTGTATTCGTTGTGGGTGACGGAGAACTTTTTGTCGACCGTTTTTAGGAAGCCGAAGATGCCCTGCGAGTCGTCCTCTTTGCGGACGCGGACGATGTCGTCGGGCGATTTTGCCAATATGCCGGAGGGTTTTGAGGCGACGCCGGCGGCGGCTTTGAAGGCTTCGGGGCCCACTTGCATGAGCGTCATTAGGCCGGCGGCGACGATGCCGAGGGTCAGGGGCTCTTTTGTTTTTGCGGCTTCGGCGGCGGCTCGGGCGATGCTGCGGATCTCGGTTATGAGATCGGCGGCGGGGGTGTCCGACGCGGCCCGCGTGTCGATGGCGGCTTTTACGTTCGGCCAGAAGCGGTGGCCGTAGAGGAAGCTGTGTGAGGTGTCGATGCGGTCTTCGAGACCGAAATCGCCTTGCATGGCTATGGATCGCTTGGCTTCGTCGATGTTCTCGGCCGATCGGAGATAGCGGACGAGATCGAGGGGATAGAAGCGGAACCAGACCTGGGTTGCGGTGCGATCGACCTCGTGGATGTCGGCTGCGAGCGAATCGACGGCGGCGAGCCAGTCGGCTTCGGTATGTTTTTCAAGCGATGTGATAAATGAGTTGCTCATAGTGAGATATTTCTCGATGGAGGCAAACCTTCATTTAATCAAAAGTGCACGGTATAAGCAAGGTCGTGTGGGACAGCGGAGGGGCTTAATGACCACAACGAGCGGACGGCTTTTCGGGGGGAGTGTCCACGCTACGTTCCTGGGGCGTGGATCGTGGGATTTGAAGCCGCGGGCTACGTTGCGGACAGGAGTGTCCGTGCTCCCTTCCTAAGTGGTGCGTGTGGGCTTGACAGGTTTGGGGTGAAATCGTAATATCTAGAGTTTCGGACTTTGACGGTCTGGTCTGTATGGTGGTTTAGAAATAGGCTGCGGTGCAGGAGATTGAAAGCTAGAGCAGGGATTGTAGCGTAAAGCGGGTGAACCAACACCCTTGGCATAATCGATTCACTTCTATTAAACGCCACGCTACAGCAAAGTGAAAGCTTTCGGGTTTTGTAACGTTCACATTTTTTTAATTCAATCAGCATAGAGCTGCTTGAGCTAACTGCCGGAACAGGTTTCCGGCAAGAGTCAGGTAACAGAGTTCTTTTGCCTTTTTAAATAGGAAGCACGCGAAAGCGTAAGAGCAGATAGGAAACAGAGAAAAATGCCGACTATTAATCAGTTAGTTCGCAAAGGACGACAGAAGGTCAAATATAAGACCGCGAGCCCGGCGCTGCAGGCGAATCCGCAGAAGCGCGGTGTTTGCACGCGTGTTTATACTTCGACGCCGAAGAAGCCGAACTCGGCTTTGCGTAAGGTGGCACGTGTTCGCCTGACGAACCAGATCGAAGTTACGACGTATATTCCGGGCATTGGCCATAACCTGCAGGAGCACTCGATCGTGCTTATTCGCGGCGGCCGTGTCAAGGATCTTCCGGGTGTGCGTTATCACGTAGTTCGCGGAACGCTCGACGCTTCGGGCGTTGCGAACCGGAATCAGGCCCGTTCGAAATATGGTGCGAAACGTCCGAAGGGAGCGAAGTAAATTGGGGTTTCGGATCGCGGATTTCGGATTTGAAATCGACGATCGCCAGTCCGCAAGCGGATATTTAAAGATATGGCACGAAGAAGAGTAGCAAGTAAACGAGAGGTTTTGCCGGATCCGATCTACAACAGCCAGTTGGTGACGAAGTTCATCAACGGGATGATGTGGCAGGGCAAGAAGTCGGTAGCTGAGCAGATCTTTTATAGCTCGATGGAGAAGATCGGCGAAAAGACGGGCGAAGAACCGCTGAAGGTTTTTAAGAAGGCTGTTGATATGGTGGCTCCGACGCTTGAGGTAAAGTCACGCCGCATTGGTGGTGCTACTTATCAGGTTCCGCTTGAGGTTAGCCGCGATCGCCGCCATACGCTGGCGATCCGCTGGATCGTGCTGAACGCACGCAACCGAAGCGAAAAGACGATGGTCGACCGGCTGACCGGCGAGCTGCTTGATTCGACAAGCGGACGCGGCGGTGCTTTGAAGAAGAAGGACGACGTTCACCGTATGGCCGAAGCGAACAAGGCGTTCGCACATTACAGATTTTAGATCACCAGGGGCGGGCGGTATTGTGACCCGGCACCTTAAGATATGGCTAACATAAGCTTAGACAAATATAGAAACATCGGGATCATGGCCCACATCGACGCGGGTAAGACCACGACGACGGAGCGCGTGCTTTTTTACACCGGTGTTTCGCACAAGATCGGCGAAGTTCACGAAGGAACGGCGACGATGGACTGGATGGAGCAGGAGCAAGAGCGCGGCATTACGATCACGTCCGCTGCGACGACCTGTTTCTGGATGCGAAACGGACAGGAACACCGCATCAACATTATTGATACGCCGGGCCACGTTGACTTTACGATGGAAGTAGAGCGTTCGCTGCGTGTTCTTGACGGTGCGGTCGCTGTGTTTGACGGCGTTGCGGGTGTTGAGCCGCAGTCGGAGACGGTCTGGCGTCAGGCGGATAAGTACGGCGTTCCGCGAATCTGCTTTATTAATAAGCTTGATCGTGCGGGTGCTTCGTTTGAACGTTCGTTCCAGTCGATACTTGATAGGCTTGGGGCAAATGCGGTTGCGCTGCAGATCCCGATCGGACTTGAAGAGCATCTGCAGGGAGTCGTTGACCTTATCACGATGAAGGGTCTCATCTGGAATGATGAGACGAAGGGCTCTGAGTATGAGACGACGGATATTCCTGCTGATCTTGTTGATACGGCGAAGGAATGGCGTGAGAAGCTTGTTGAGGCGGTTTCGGCGATCGACGATGACCTGATGATGAAGTACCTCGAGGGCGAGGAGATTTCGGAAGACGAGATCCGCAAGGCGCTTCGTCAGGGTACGGTTGATCTTAAGATCGTTCCGGTTGTTACAGGTTCGGCGTTCAAGAATAAGGGTGTGCAGACGCTGCTTGATGCGGTGGTTGATTTCTTGCCGAGCCCGCTGGATGTTCCCGCTATTGAAGGCACGAACCCTAGGACCGATGAGGTCGAAGCTCGAGAACCGGATGCTAAGGCGCCGTTTTCGGGGCTGGTGTTTAAGCTGATGGCTGACAAGCATTTGGGTCAGCTCGCGTTCGTTCGAATTTACTCCGGTACGGTCACCTCTGGCTCCTACGTTTACAACACAATCAAGAATACGAAAGAGCGCGTCGGACGGCTGATGCTTATGCACGCCAATAAGCGTGAGGATCTTGAGACGGCGAGCGCCGGTGAAATCGTCGCGATCGGCGGTATGAAGAACGTGACGACAGGCGATACAGTTTCGGACGAAAGCCATCACATTATTTTGGAATCGATGGAGTTTCCGGATCCGGTCGTGCGTGTTGCGGTGGAGCCGAAGACGCGTGCTGACCAGGACAAGATGGGCGTTGCGCTCAATCGTCTGGCACAGGAAGACCCGTCGTTTCAGGTTTCGACGGATCATGAGACGGGGCAGACGATCATCGCGGGAATGGGTGAGCTTCATTTGGAGATCATCGTGGACCGCATGAAGCGTGAGTTCAGCGTTGAAGCGAACGTTGGTAAGCCGCAGGTGGCGTATCGCGAGACGATCACGATACCGGCACCGGGCAAAGAGATATTCAAGAAGCAGTCTGGCGGCCGCGGTCAGTTTGGCCACGTGGAGCTCGAGATCGAACCGGCACCGGGCGAAGGTTACGTGTTCGAGGACAAGATCACGGGTGGTGCGATCCCGCGTCAGTTCATCAAGCCGGTCGGCGAAGGTATCAAGGACGCGATGCGTCGGGGATTCCTTGCGGGCTATGAGCTGGTGGACATCAAGGCGAGCCTTGTGTTTGGTTCGTACCACGAAGTTGACTCGGACGAGCGTTCGTTCCATATCGCGGGCAGCCTGGCGTTTCAGGACGCTGTAAAGAAGGCGAAGCCTGTGCTGCTTGAGCCGATCATGCGGGTCGAGGTTGTCACACCTGAGGAATATATGGGTGCGGTGAACGGCGACTTGAACCGACGACGTGGGCAGATCGAGAAGATGGAACCGCGTCCGGGCAATGTTTCGGTTGTGACGGCGTTCGTGCCGCTTTCAGAGATGTTTGGTTATACGACGGACCTTCGTTCGTCGACGCAGGGACGTGCAACGTCGAGCATGCATTTTGAGCGGTATGCAGAAGCACCGCGAAACGTAGCTGAAGAGATCATCGCTAAGGTCAAGGGAGCGAGCAACTAACAGATTTTGTGTATTGAACCCCTCGCGGGTCTTATATAGAGAAAACCAGGAGAAGCTAATGAGTAAGGAAAAATTCGACCGCAGTAAGCCGCATGTGAATATAGGGACGATCGGACACGTTGATCATGGTAAGACGACGTTGACGGCGGCGATCACTAAGGTGATGTCAAAGCACAACCCGAAGATGATCGTGCGAGCATTTGATTCGATCGACAACGCACCGGAAGAGAAGGCGCGTGGTATCACAATCGCGACGGCACACGTTGAGTATGAGACGGCTAACCGCCATTATGCACACGTTGACTGCCCTGGCCACGCTGACTATGTGAAGAACATGATCACTGGAGCGGCACAGATGGACGGAGCTATCCTGGTGGTCGCATCGACTGACGGCCCGATGCCGCAGACGCGTGAACACATCCTGCTCGCACGTCAGGTAGGTGTGCCTTCGATGGTGGTGTTCATGAACAAGGTCGATATGGTCGATGACGCCGAACTGCTCGAACTGGTTGAGATGGAGATCCGCGAGCTTCTGTCGAGCTATGAGTTCCCGGGTGATGATATTCCTGTTGTTCAGGGTTCGGCCCTCAAAGCACTCGAAGGCGATGCAGCTTGGGAAGGAAAGATCGATGAGCTGATGCAGGCGGTGGATGACTACATCCCGACCCCCGCACGCGAAATGGACAAGCCGTTCCTTATGCCGGTCGAGGACATCTTCACGATCCAGGGCCGCGGAACTGTTGCCACGGGAAGGATCGAACGCGGACAGATCAACGTCAACGAGCCGGTAGAGATCGTGGGTATCAAGGACACACGCAACTCGGTCGTTACAGGCGTCGAGATGTTCAAGAAACTGCTTGATTCGGGAATGGCGGGCGACAACGTCGGGCTGCTGCTCCGCGGTGTTGAGCGAAAAGAGATCGAACGCGGACAGGTCATCGCAAAGCCGGGCTCGATCACGCCGCACACCAAGTTCAAGGCTGAGGCATACGTG
>JBGSXX010000015.1:0-105348 GCA_041751195.1 Pyrinomonadaceae bacterium
GCCACCACCGCCGCCGCGGTTTCCACCGCCGCCGCCGCCGTAGCCGCCACCACCGCCGCCGCCACGATTTTCACGGGGCTTGGCTTCGTTGACCTTCAGTTCACGGCCGTTATGCTCGGTTCCGTTGAGTTCCGAGATAGCGCGTTCGCCTTCTTCCTGCGACGACATTTCGACGAAGCCGAAACCGCGTGAGCGGCCTGTGTCGCGGTCTTCTACAACCGTTGCTGATTCAACCGTGCCGACACCGGCAAATAATTCTTCGAGTTCATTGCTCGAGGTCTGGAACGAAAGATTCCCGACATAAAGTTTCATTGACATAAAAATATCCTTTTATTGACCCACTGGGCCAAATGTAAAAGAAGCGTGTCGAAATGGAATTGTTCTGAGGAGTTACGGTCTGCTCGCAAAGATTCGTATTTCGGATGCCCAAGAGCTGCTTCTTAGCCTATCAACCAACCTAGCCCTCGTACTTCCAAAACGCCTTCGAACAAAAACTCTATCGTCGTGGCGCATCACCGTGATGCGCGAGAGTAGGACTAACAGGACTAATGATGAACTGTGGCGGCAACGAATGCAAGCGCAAAGTGGCGATAAACGAAATTATTTCTGCGGTGGAATAAATGGAGCAAAGTCCGCAAATTCATTGATTCGGCTGACGGCTTCGACACCGGCAGCATAGCCGAGTTCGATAAGCTCGCCGCGCTTGCCGAGTTCGTCCTGACGGATGTGCGCGATCTCCGGAATTATGACGTGATCGGCGACGTAGTGCTGGCTGCGGGACGATGCTCGTAGAAGGATCATGGCAGACTGAAAAAGCATTCCCACCATAGTGCGCGGAATGCTGCGAAAGTTGTTGCCGCATGCAAGCAGATCTACCGCGACAATTACATCGGCACCCATGGCGCGGACCGTTTCGACCGGCACGGGAGCGAGGACACCGCCGTCGATCAGCAACCGCCCCTGGTCATCAGCTACCGGCGAAAACACCCCCGGCACGGCGCAGCTGGCGCGAACGGCGGTGGCAAGATCGCCACTGCCCTTGAACACGACACCGTCGCCGTTGCTGAGGTCACATGCGACGGCGGCGAACCCGATCGGCATATCCTCTATGCAAGCTACGGGGAAGTGCTGGTGGATGAAGTTTGCCATCGCGGCATTTGAAAGCAACGCCCGCGGCGAGTAGGACAGGCCGGTCATGTTGAACCAGCCGACGAGGTGGGCGATGCGTTCGATCTCACTAATGGGCATTCCAGAAGCGAACGCGGCACCGACGAACGACCCCGCCGACGTACCCGCAATGAAATCGATCGGAACGCCGCCTTCTACAAGACCCTTGAGCACGCCGATGTGGGCAAATCCGCGTGCGCCGCCCCCAGAGAGTGCGACGCCGATAGTTTTTCTCGCCATAGATGTAGATTGATTTTAGCTTTCCTTTGTGGAAAACTAAACCCCTTTCAAACAATGAATATTTCGGAATCGCTATTGTATCAGCGGCATAAGACGGGTGCGGACATGGCCGCGGGCAACGCGACGTGTCCCGTCTGCTCGCGTGAAACGCCACACGAGTTTGTGCCGCTTGAGGCGATCGATGACGAGCTGCGGGCGTTGATCGCGGCGAATGCACCGGACATCGACGGCTTTCGGGCGGCGTGCGCGCGGTGCGTGCGGCTGTTTGAGCGGGCAAAGCAGCACATTATTCAGGACGCCGCGATGCAAAAGGACGGGTCGCACGTGTTGTCGACTCCGCTGCGGCTTGATGCGGTTCAGCGGTATACCGGGAAGGGCGTGACGATCGGATTTCTTGATTCAGGCTTTTATCCCCACGTCGATCTTACGACGCCCAAGAACCGGATCATCGGCTATCGCAGTTTGGTTGACGGCGATGGGGAACTCGGATCGCTTTTTCAACCCGATGTCGCGAGCTGGCATGGGATGATGACCTCCGTCGTGGCGGCGGGAAACGGGTCGTTGTCGAACGGGTTTTATCGCGGCATTGCACCGGATGCGGATGTGGTGCTGGTAAAGCTTGCCCGGACCGGGCGAATCACGGACCAGAACATTCTTGATGGATTGGAGTGGATCCTCGAGAACCGTGAGAAGTTCAATATCCGTGTTGTGAATATTTCGGCAGGAGGCGATGACGAGCAGCATTATCTAGTTGATCCGCTGTCGCAGGCAGTTGAGCGTTGCACGGCGGCGGGCATCACGATCGTGTGCGCGGTTGGGAACGCGGGGCATCTGCCGAATCATCCGGTAGTGCCGCCGGCTAGTGCACCCTCGTCGATAGCTGTGGGAGGCCTTGATGACGGCAACTCCCTAAACCGAGCCAAACGCGGGATGTATCGATCGTCGTACGGCCCGACGATCGATGGGCTGCAGAAACCGGAAATAATCGCGCCGTCGATCTGGGTGCCGGCCCCGATACTGCCGAATACGCCGACGGCGCAGCAGGCTTCGTTGCTGGAGAAGTTAGACAATTCGCCGGACGATCAGCTCCACATTTTGATCAATGAGCATCCGGGGATCGATGCGGAATTGGACGCGGCGCTCGACAGGCCGGTACACAGCATCAGACAGATAATCGCGCTGAAGATCACGCAGGAGAACGTGATAACGCGTCATTATAAATATGTGGATGGGACTTCCTTTTCGGCGCCGATCGTGTCTTCGGTGGTGGCTCAGATGATCGAAGCAAACCCGGAGCTCACACCTCAACAGATAAAACACATACTCATTTCAACAGCCGAAAGGCTGCCGCATCACGAGGTTGACCGCCAGGGATGGGGGGTCATTGACCCCCGCGGTGCGGTCGAGCTTGCTGCGTCGACCGCAGGATCCTAATTGCTATCGGGCGACGGCAACACCCGCGGCGTCGGCGAACTGCCTGGGCGGATGATAACGGGCGTCGGCGTTGGGATAGGTGTGCGGACGGGGGGCGGAGTCGGCTCCGGTGTTTCGTCGGGTTCGGGTGTCTCGGTCGGCACAGGCACTGGCGTGCGTGTGGGCGAGGGCGACGGCGATGGGGACGGTGACGGGCTCGGCTCCGTATTTGTGTTGAAATCGCTGTTGAAGTTGGAGTTTGTGTTGAAGTTGAAATTCGTATCGAGATCGATATTCGTATTTAGATCGAGATTTTCGTTCGCAAAGTTTGCGTTGTAATTCGCATTTGGGTCCACGGTAGTGCGGGCCGAGAAAAGCCAGAACAACCCTGCGCCAAGAGCAAGCAGCGCGGTCGTGCCGATCATCGTAAGGAAGACGACCAGTATCGTGTTCGACTTTTGTGGCGGTGGCGGCGGTACGTAGGCTGAAACAACTGGTTCGTACCGCGCGGGCGGTTCGGCCGTCGTCATCGGGACGACGATGCGCGGTGACGTCTGGTCTCGCGGTTCGTATTCGTATTCACCGCTTACTTCTTCGGTCTTGTCGTCATCATCCGAGGGCGGAGGCGGCGGAACCGCGGTCCGGTTCTTTCGGACGATCGTTATCTCGGAAGGGTCGTCCTCTTCGGGAACGTCCAAGCTTTCGCTTGGCATTCCGACAAAGTTCGGCTCCTCTTCGTCAATGAGAGGGGTACCGTCCTTCATGCAGAAACGCAGGATCTCTTCGTCGTAACGGGACTCGCAAGTCGGGCAAAATTTCATAAAGTGGATCGCGCTTGGCCGGGAGAGATTTGGCTTCGGCACATTCTAGCACGAAATTCCCCCTTAAAAGAACGAGCCGAGCGGGGCCTATTGCGGATCGTCGTCGTCCGGTTCTTCGTCCGGCTGATATTCTTCGGGCGGCACACGTGCGCCGTACGCGACGAGCAGCTCTTCGATGTCTTCATCCGAAGTTTTATCCCACGCGGTCTCGCCGTCTTCGTCTGCGGCGTTGACGTTCGCACCTGCGATCAGAAGCAAGCGAACGTTATCGATGTTTTCATCGTACGCAGCATTCATTAGTGCGGTGGTGCCTTGTTTATTGGCGTGGTTAACGTCAGCCCCCGCGCGGATCAAAAGCTCAAGTATTTCCGGAGACACATCGCGAGCGGCCCTGGTAAGAGCCGTGTCGCCCTCTTCATTCTCAGCGAAAAGCGATGCTCCTGCGTCGATCAGCATTTGAGCGAGTTCAGGGGTGCTATCCGAATCCATTCGCATCACCGGAGTAGTTCCATCTTCGGCAACTGCATTTACGTCCGCTCCGTAGTCAAGCAGTACGCGGGTAACCTCGACACTCCCGGCAAATACGGCGTTCATTAGCGGAGTATCCCCGTCTGTGTCGAGGATCTCTATATCGGTTCCGGATGTGAGCAGATGCTTGACGGTTTCGGCGTCGTCCTCCCAGACGGCCGCGAATATCGGGTCGCGATCGTTGTCGACGGAAACGACGCCGCCGACCATGATCTCTATATCTCCCACGTCTAAGGTAATGTCGTGACGCAATGTTGCACCCGGGGCCACCGCATATTCGTACGTGCCATGCTCACTTTCAAACCCGACTGCATTCACTACGATACGGAACGGCTGGTTTAGATCTTCGTTAAAGGAGTAATTTCCGACACTGTCTGTTACGCGTCGCGCCAGGATCGAGTCGTCCGGTCTGACGAGGGTTATCGAGGCATCAACCACCACGGCTCCGTTCGGGTCGAACACCGTTCCATAAAGAGTGCCCGAACTTTTGGATGAGGTCTCGCCTGCGGCAGGGGTGCCGATTGCGGCAGTTCTCGTAGCGGAATGAGACGTCGCGGCCGGTGCTCCCTGAGCATAGGTCAGCGCAGAGAGCCCAAGGGTGGCCCCCACGACCCCGGCGGCCAGGCTTGGGGCACGGCGGGTTATCCGGACGAGCGTGTCGACGAAGACGGGCTGCTGCGTTACCGGATCAATTCGGTAGCGGATGCAGATGTTTCCGTTAGCTCGCTTGACGAGACGCAGCGCGTCTTTGCGGGTTGCGGCGGAAAGATCGTTAACATGCTTTGAGCAATGTGAGCAAAAGCGGACGCGTTCGTTCCCGGACATTTCGTCCCAACTTTCGCTGCACGGATCGGCAATTTTCAATGAACGGAAATTTGGCATACGGGTATCCTCCAAAACGCTAAGTTCAAATCGGACAAGCGTTTGTCTATGCACTTAGACAAATTGCAAATGGAATTGTTCCCGAATATTCGTGAATGGCGATCGTCTTACAGCGTTAGTTACCGAGGCAGGAAATTTGGTTGCTTTGAGCGGCGGGCAAAAATTTTGAGCGGCCCGGGAGCGATCCCCCGAGCCGCCGGTGTTTTTATGGCGCGAGCCATGCAGCAAACGCGAGCCAGGCGTTCGATTCAGCTATAAGCGGACGCAGCGGAACGGCAGCTACGATGACCGCAACGCCAGTGGCGAACGTTCGGTTGATCCGGCCGTGCTTTCGCGAATGCCATATGAGCGCGGCGATCGTGATCACTGCTGGCGTGCCGAATGCCCACAAGTTCGCATACTCCGGCGGCACAACCGGGAGGCGGAAAAGTGCAGCGGGTACGAACGCCATCGCGGTCAGGAACATTAGAGATTTGTGCTCGGTCGGACGTTTGCGGAAGTAGATCGCCGCCGCGAACAGTCCGGTGAAGATAAGCATGTCGCCAACGGGCAGCAAGAAGAACGCGTGCGGATTGATTCCCGGAGGCGCCGCGCCGCGGACGAGTTGAGCGTCGTAAGCGGTCGCCAACCCCGAGACGATCACGACGACGGCGAGTGCGACCCCGACGAGCCCGGTCGTCATATGTACCTTGACGTTCTTGGTGCGGATAAGCGCGGTCTGGGCGACGAAGAAAAGAACCCATACGGACATGATGACGGCGTGTGCGTGCACCAGACGGTTCGCTACCGCGGGAACATCGAAAAATGCGCTGAAATAATAAGAGCGGAAATATCCGGCAAGAACGATAAGCGGAAATCCGACAGCGGTCGCGAGCAAAAGTTTCTTTTCGACAGCACGTGTGTCGATCGTGTTGATGTTGATAGCCATAACAACCTCCCGCTAGCAACGCGGTAATGGCTGCGGCAAAGTATCGTTAATTAAGAAATTCTTTTGCGGCGGGTTCAGGCAGAAACGAACCGAGTACGGGGCCTTCTTCTTCGAGCTCCCAGATCTCGAAGAGTTCCGGCGGGCATTCTGTGATGAAGCGTGACGGTTTTTGCAGCACTGTCTGGCGGTTGTAGTCGGTGATAAGGAGCGGATAAGTGAGGTAAAGCTCGTCCTTCGCCCGTGTGAGGGCGACGTACCAAAGACGGCGTTCCTCCTCTTCGCTTTCTAATTCGCGGAGCGAGCGTGGGGATGGGAACTTGCCTTCGGCGGCCCAGATGATGAAGGCTGCGGACCACTCGAGGCCCTTTGCCTGATGGATGGATGTGAGCGTCAGGAGTTCGTCGTCCTCCGCGCCTTCGACAACTTCTTCGCCGACAATCGGCTTTGGTTCCTTGAAACGCTCGGTGGAGATCAGAGCAAGTTCGGAGAGAAACGTTTCGGTGTTGTCGTATCGGCGCGAATATTGGGCGAGTCCCCTGATGTCCTCAGTGCGGGATTCGGCATTTTCGTAGTTTTCGACAAGGTGCTGCTCATAACCGTTCTGCATTATAAGATCGATCTGCTTGCCGGGGTCGTCGCGGTTCTCTTGGGCAGAGAGCAGTTCAAATAGGTTGATGAGTGCGTGCAGGCCATGTTTGGCACCACGCGATGCCTGGACGTTTTCTTTCAACGCCGGGAGAAAGCGAAAGCTTGAATCAACCGGGCCGGCTTTGAGCATCAGCGATTCATAAACGCGATTGGCGGTAACGGCGCCAACGCCCGGGATAAGGCGAAGGACGCGTTTCCAAGCGAGTTCGTCGCGGGGGTTCACGATGATGCGAAGGTAAGAAATGACGTCCTTTATGTGCGCCTGCTCAAAGAATCGGACGCCTGACTGCACGCGGTACGGGACGTTCCGGCGTGAGAGTTCGAGCTGCAGCTCCATCGAATGGTAATGCGAACGATACATCACGGCTATGTCTTCGAGGTTCGTCCCCTCGTCCCGGAGTTCGAGGACGCGCGACGCGACAAATACGGATTGCTGATCAACGTCGGAGCAGGGCACAAGCGCCGGTTTAACATCACGTGAACGCTTCACAGCCTTGAGCAGCTTTGGGAACTGGCGGCGGTTGCCGGCGATCGATACGTTTGCAAGGTCAAGGATCTCGGGCGTTGAGCGGTAATTGGTTTCGAGCTTGAAGAGCTGTGCCTCGGGGTAGCGTTTTGGGAATTCGTAGATGTTGGTGAACTCGGCACCGCGCCACGCGAAGATGCTTTGCGCATCATCGCCGACGACCATGACGTTGCGGTGCTTGGCGGCAAGCAGATCGATGATCTCTGCCTGCAGGCGGTTCGTGTCCTGATATTCATCGACGAGGATGTGCTGAAACTGTTCGGTGTACAGGTCGGCGATCTCCTTTTTCTCTATCAGCACGCGTTTAAGATTGAGCAGCAGGTCGTCGTAATCCATCACGTTGCGCTCCTGTTTTCGCAGGCGATAGATCTGTTCGACGCGTTTGATCTGAGCCGTGAGCATCTCGAAATAGGGATATTTGCCCGCAATGATATTTTCGAGCGGCAGGTCAGTGTTATCGGCGTAGCTGATGATGCTTTGGATGACGTCCGCTTTTGGGAAACGTTTCGCCTTTGTGTCGATCGCGGCATCGTCGATGCAGATGTTGATGAGGTCGCGGGCGTCTTCGCTGTCGAGGAGGGAGTAGTTGCCGTCGAACCCGAGCGACGTCGCGTGGCGCCGCAGGATCATATTTGCGATGCGATGAAACGTTCCACCCCACACCCGATGGACGTTTTGCGAGCCCGTCAGATTTTCGACCCGCCGCAGCATCTCACGCGAAGCGCGATTCGTGAATGTTGCAAGCATGATCCGCTGAGGTGAGATACCGTTTTCGATCAGGTATGCGACCCGGTAGGTGATCGTGCGCGTCTTCCCCGTGCCCGCCCCCGCAACGACGAGCGTGGCCTTTGGCGGGGCCGTCACTACGGCAAACTGCTCGTCGTTCAACTCCGCCTTGAAGCGCGTCAGCCTTTCCGGCAAGGAACTCTGTTTACGCTTTACGACATACTTTTTCATCAGTGAGACATCATATTATCATCGGAATGCTTGATTTTCTAGTTGGGTAGCAGAGCTAAACTACCCCGTACACTAGACACGCCCGCGGACGGTGCAGTAACTTAATGAATTGAGCATGTCGCGTTTCAAATCTGCAAAACTTTTGGTGCTGGTGATGGCCGTTTTGTCCCTGAGTGGGTCGGCCATCGCAGCATGCGTGTGCTCGCATCATACGCCGGATGCGGCGACGGCGTCGTTATCGTGTCACGGCGGTACCGATGAGGCCGGGCACAAGCCTGCGGCTGATGACCAACTTGATAAGACGGGGCATTCGATCGAAGTCAGTTGCGACTGTTTTGTTCGGACGCCCGTCATCGCGATCACAGCAAAATCCGAAACGAAGAAGTGGGACGCCTCGGACGTCGAAAGCGATTCGGCAATGGCGGCGGATGCGTTTGACCCTAGGGTTTTGCAGACGCTCGCCTCGACCGGCAATCTATTCCATTCACCTTTAAATCGATCAGATCACCCGAGATCTTCCGGGCCTTCACGCGCACCTCCGCGCCTGTAAATCACATTAACGACAATTTATCGGGCAAATCGGCGGGCCGCATTACGGTTCGTTTCGCCCGTCTGTTGACCGGTGGTATCGCGCCGTCGGGCAATGATTTACAGAACGGAGATCAAAGTGAAATTCATATTGTTATTTATATTTGGGCTAATGTTTATCAGCCCGGCCGCTGCGCATGAGCCATTTACGCTTGTGAGCAGCGAACGTACAACGCTCTCTGCGGCAGCTCTGGCAGTCGCGGAATCGGAACAGACCATGGGGCGAACGGACGGGCAGACGCTGCGGTTCACCCAAAACGAGATCAGGCTGGTGGTGACCACGGGGCCGGAAGACGATATGTTGTCGTACCGGATTCAAGGTATGCGTAATCCTGTGCTCGCCGTGCCATCGGGGGCTGTGCTGCGGATTCTGTTCGCGAACACGGATTATGACATGCGTCACGACATCCGGTTTGCGCATCGCAATCCGCCATTTGACCTCGCACCGGCGCTGGATGCGTCGGCGGGAGCTGAGCGCCTTACGGCCCGCAGCGAAGACAATGTTTTTCAGGCAGAGGACATCGTTTTACGGGCAGTGTCGAACGGGAACTACACATATTTTTGTTCGGTGCGCGGGCACGCACGAGGCGGGATGTGGGGGAACATCGCGGTCGGTGTTGAACCCAAACCGGCCTCAGCTCCGGCAACGCCGGCGGCCGATCCGCACGCTGGGCACGGGGCGATGCCCGCAGCCTCACCGACGCCTCATGATCAGGCCGGACATGGAGCGCCAACACCGTCGCCCACCGCTACCCCGCATGACCACGCCGGACATGGGGTCACACCGGCGGCATCGTCGACACCTCATGACCACGCGGGCCATGGCGCAGCACCCGCCGGCGGACGTGACCAACACGTGGGACACGACGAGGGGGCGATGAGTTCGACCGTGGACATCGGCGACCCGATGAGCCGCGAAGGTTCGGGCACATCGTGGCTGCCGGATTCGTCGCCGACGTATGCGTACATGAAAATGTACAACGACGGCGGAATGTTCATGCTGATGGGCACCGGTTTTCTGCGATATACACAGATCGGATCGGACCGCGACGTATCGGTCGCTGGGAAGGGCGGTAGGAACCGGATCAGCGCACCGACGATGTTCCACGCCATGTATTCGCGGCCGCTGACCGAGCGGTCGCAGTTGGGTGTGCGGGTTATGGCGAGTCTTGATCCGATATTGGAACGTGGGTGGGGCTATCCGCTGCTTTATCAATCGGGCGAGACTTATGGCGGTCTTCCGATGCACGACCGGCAGCATCCGCATGATTTCATTTCGGAGCTTGCGGCGACCTATTCGTATAAGGTTGACGAACGACAATCGTTCTTCATCTACGGCGGTGTCGTGGGCGAACCGGCACTCGGGGCTCCGATGTTTATGCACCGACACTCGGGGATGAACAATCCGGACGCACCGATCTCGCATCACTGGCAGGACGCCTCCCATATCACGTGGGGTGTGGTCACCGGCGGCTATAATTTCGGCAAGGCGAAGATCGAGGCGAGTGTGTTTAACGGCACCGAACCGGACGAGAACCGCTGGGCGTTTGATAAGGTTCAACTCAATTCATTCAGCGGGCGCTTTTCATTTAACCCTACGCCAAACTGGGCGTTTCAGATCTCTCACGGATACCTCAAAGAGCCCGAACGTGCGGAGCCGGACCTTGATCATCTGCATCGGACGACGGCGTCGGCCTTGTACAACAAGCCGCTGTCGGACGGTCGGAATTTCGCCGCGTCTTTCGTGTGGGGGCAGAATCATAAAGAAGGAAAGGCGACGAACGCTTATCTTTTTGAAGCTGATTATTCCTTTGGGAAGAACTCAATATTTGGCCGCGTCGAGCAGGTGCAGAAAGACGGGCACGAGCTTGTCATTCCGCACAGCGATCCGATCCATGACGATGTGTTTCTGGTTGGGACTTACGCGATCGGGTATATCCGTGACGTTGTGAAAGACAAGGGAATCGACGTCGGTATCGGGAGCATGGCAACGTTTGGGACGAACCCATCGAGCCTTGTCCCATATTACGGCGGGTCGAAGCATGCCGGGTGGCAGGTGTTTCTGCGGTTTCGGCCGTCGCGGCTGCGGCACTAGTCTCGGCTAATCGATCGCAAAGCTGACGTTCACGACGGCGGTCATGTCTTTTTCGATGGTCGATGTATCGTATACGCCGTAATCTGACACCTCGGTCGAATCGGCCGCTGTGATCTGCATTACGCCCATGCGAGCTGAACGTACAGAGCCGATCGAATTGCCGGTGCTTGAGGCGATCCGTTCGGCTCTTTCTTTTGCGTCCTTGGCGGCCTCGCCGAGCATTTCCACCTTGAGATCGCCGATCGCGTTGTAATAGTACTGCGGAGCCTTTGATTCGATCAGGATCCCCTGATTGATGAGTTCTGTCGCTTCTCGGGCGATCTGCGCTATCTTTTGCACATCGGCAGAGCGAACTTCGATCTGCTGGGTCAACACGTAACCGGTCACTTCACCGGTCTCGTTGTATTCAGAGTCGCGGCGTTTTAGTGTCGATGTTGAGATCGACGAGATGGTCATCTGTTCCTCGGCGATGCCCTTTGAAAGAAGGTATTGCTTGATGCGCGGGATGCTGGACGCGAGTTCCTGGTATGCGGAGCTTAGCTCCGGTGACTGCGCGGAGACCCCAGCGGTCCACACAACAAGGTCCGACGTGATGCGGCGCTTGGCAGAACCCGTTACGGTTATTGCCTCGTCGCCTTTGCGGGCTGTTGAGAAGAACCAGCCGAATATCGTTGCCGCCAACACTAAACCGATCGCCAACGCCACTCCGCCATTGAACCAATACCTGCTCGATCCGACTTCCATACTCATCCTCCGAAGGTGTTTTGCCACCAACATAATACGCTTAATTTTCGATTTGCCAAGCATTATTTGCGGGCAGTTACTAGAAGACGATGAGTTTGCAAATGATTGCCGCGAAAGTTACGATTGAGGTTCAACAAAAGCTTTCGTGCGAGGCAATAAAACTATGAAATTACCAGGTGGATTTGATATTAATTCGATGATGCAGCAGGCCCAGCAAATGCAGGAAAAAATGGGCAAGGAAATGAAAGAAACGGTCGTTGACGCTACAGCTGGCGGCGGCGCCGTGACCGTTAAGATGCGAGGCGATTTTGAGGTCATCGAGGTCAAGATCTCGCCCGACCTTGTCAAGGACGGTGACGTTGAGATGATCCAAGACCTGACTGTCGCAGCATTGAACGAAGCCCATCGCAAAGTCGAAGAATCGCTGAAAGGCAAGCTTGGTGGAATGCTCCCTCCCGGGCTTATGTAATGCGGAATTCCGCATTTAAATATGCTTGATTATTCTGAACCGGTCGCCCGGCTAATTGACGAGTTCAAACGGTTGCCGGGGATCGGCGGCAAGTCGGCGCAGCGGCTTGCGTTTCATATTCTGCGCCGGCCGCAGGCGGAGGTCGACAGTTTTGTTCGTGCTCTCACCGAGGTAAAAGAAAAGATCGTATTCTGCGGGATCTGCAACAACCTTACAGATGTCGACCCTTGCTTGTATTGCTCAAATCCGAAGCGTGATCGTTCGATCATCTGCGTTATCGAAGAACCTTATAATCTGGTAGCGGTCGAAAAGACGCGGTCGTACCGCGGTCTTTATCACATACTGCATGGGTCACTGTCGCCGATGCGGGGTATCGGGCCGGATGAACTGATGCTGCCAAATCTGCTGCCTCGGCTGATGCCTGAGAACAACGAGGGAGTCGAGGTAAAAGAAGTCCTGGTCGCTACGAACCCCACCACAGAGGGCGAGGCGACGGCGAACTATATATCGCGGCTGCTCAAGCCGCTCGGCGTGCGCGTGACTCGACTTGCGATGGGAATGCCCGTTGGTTCTGATCTCGAGTACGTGGACGAAGTAACGATGGACAAGGCTCTCGCCAACCGGCACGAGATCTGAACGGGCTGAACCATGGCTGGAAAGACACGAGAGCTAAGATTTGCCGACGTTGTTTTCAATCGCCAGGGGAGCTTCGTATTTCGCATCCTGCTGATCGTTTTCGGCACTGCTCTTAAGTTCTTTTTCCGCCGCATTCAAACAGTCAACTCTGAGGTCGTGCCAGACGGCACGGGCGTGGTGTTTGTAGTGAACCACCCCAATGGCCTGATCGACCCTGCGATGCTCTTTTTCGCACTCCCCCGGCGAATCTCGTTTCTCGCAAAATCGACTCTATTTAAAATGCCCGTGATCTCGTTTCTGCTGAAGACGGTGGATGCACTGCCGATCTATCGGCACATCGATGCGGGCGAGGACGTTTCGAAGAATCTGCGGACGTTTGAGGCGGCTCGTGACCTGCTGCGCCGCGGCGGTTCGATAGCACTCTTTCCGGAGGGCATCTCGCACAATGAGCCAAAACTGCTGCCTGCAAAGACCGGGGCGGCACGCATTGCGCTTGGGGCAGTCTCGGTAGATAATGGCGAGCCGATCGACCTAAAGGTCGTGCCGGTGGGATTGTTCTATACGAGCAAGACAACGTTTCGAAGTGAGGCTCTCGTGCATTTCGGCGAACCCTTCGATGTCGCGTGCGTCGAGTTGGAGCCCGACGGCGAGGTGCCGAAAGACGCGGTAAAGGAGCTGACTCGAGAAATTGAGGATGCTCTCCGTGACGTGACCCTCAATGCTGAAAGCAACGCAGAGCTGCATACGGCACGGATCGCCGAAGAGATCTTTGCGGCGGAGAGCGGCGTCGGCGATCTTCGGGAGCGGCTGGAGTTTTTAAAGAATCACTTAGAGGACAAAGATCAGGAATCACAGAACCGCGAGCTGAATGCCCGGATCGCAACATTCGGCGAAAAGGTGAGCTACTTCGGGATCGAGCCCGAGCACCTTTCACTGGCACGTCTCACGCCGGCTATCGTGGTGCGCCAGGCGTTTCTGCAAATGTGGGTGCTGGTGATGATGCTGCCGGTCGCGATAGTGGGATCGGTCGTACATTTTCCGGCGTATCAGGTTTGTAAGATACTCGCTGCGATCTATTCACGGCATGGCGCCGACGATATCGCTTCTACCGTCAAGGTGTTGGCAGGAGTAGTACTCATGCCGCTAACGTGGCTGGCTATTGCGGGCGCGGCGTATTACTTCATCGGTTGGCACGCGGCGCTGATATCGTTGCCGCTGTCGTTCTTGAGCGGTTACGCGGCACTTTATTCGCTGGAGGAGATCGCTGAGTTGAAAGGGTGGGGAAAGGCGATACTTCGATACTTTTTCTCGCGGGATAAGTTTCTTCGTTTGTACGCCGAGCGGCGAGCCTTGCTCGATGAGATCCGCCCGGCGGCCGAAACTGTCTAAAAGCGGACCTTTTCTTCTTCCACGTCAGAGGCGCTTCGGGATGTGCGCCACTCGTCTTCGGTCTCGTAAAAATTCACGTCAAAGGTCATCAGGCTGCGGAGCGGGATGCCGTCAAATTCGTCAGGCGAGTCGTCAAAGCGGACGATGGACCCGATGCCGATTACTTCTGACCCAAAATCGCGGATGAGCCGAATCGTATCCTTCATAGCCCGCCCGGAGCGAACAATGTCGTCGACGATGATCGCAGGGTACACATCGCCTTCGCGAATGTACTGACGAAACTGTCGTTTGCCGTCTTCCATCTCGGCCCAGTAGATCTGGTCGGCGGTGAGCGCCTGGCGGACGCCGAACGCGACCATGATCCCGCCTGGGCTCGGACTTATGATCGACACTTGCGGCAGTCGGCTTGAGATGGCCTTCTCCATACGGAACATGCGGCTAAGACCGACCGACAAAATGCGAGCGTTGTCGTAATAGCGAAAGGCGAGCGGCATCTGGAAATAATGTGACGCGTGCTTTCCGTTCGGATATACGAAGTGGCCGCGGCGATAGGCTCCGGTGGTCCGCAGGATCTCCATCACTGACTCGGATGAAGGGATTAGATCTACCATGAATGCTCCTGTTGAATGATTACTCTCGATGCAACAAAACGTGTATTTTAATCGGCTGCCCCGCAATTATCAAATTTCGTCCGCTAAAACCTCTTTTACCAAACGGATATGGTCGGGGCTGACGCCATTGGGCATTTCGGCAACCGTAAACCAGCCGAAGCCCAGTATTTCGCGGCTGCCGATGGCCGGCTCGCCGACTGCCTTGGCCGAAAAAACTACCTCAATATGTCTAAAAAAAGTGCGAACCCGTCGAAGCTTCAATTCATCTAATTCGATCCCGATCTCTTCGCGTATCTCGCGGCGGATCGCGCGGTCGGGGTTCTCGCTCCGGTTAATGAAACCGCCGGGCAGCCCCCATCCCGAGGCGGGTCTCAAAAGGTGATCAAGCAATAACACCTCGCCCAGTTCATTGAATATCACAACCGCGGCGGAAGCCGTAAAGCGGTCTTGGGTAAGCCTTACCATCCGGGCACGTATCCGTTTGGGCGTGATGCGCCAGGCTTTACCGATGATCTTCCTTAACATTTAGGTCGTCTTGCGTGAAATTCTTCCAGCGAGCGGTCAAAGTGAACGATTTTTCTGGAAGCCAAACATCTTTGAACATGTATTAACAGTAGGGCGAAAGGTGAGATTTCATTTCCTGAGCTCCTACCTGCTACTAACTCCACAACTCTCAACTTAATCAATGACCAAATCTAATTTTCGCACACCTTACATCGTTTTGTTTCTGATGGCGGCTCTTTTCGTCGTGCCGGCGACTGCGCAAGATCAGGAACTTGACCGCGACCTACGCAACTCGTTTTCCAAATTCGATCTCGTGACCCCGATTCGGGCGGAATCGAATTCTGTGAATGGCCGCTCGATCATATATAAGTTAACGGCAGGCGGCCGGAACTATGAGCTGATCGTCGAGCCGAATGACCTTCGAGCAGATATTTACCGAGCTGAGGACACGGGGTACTCCGGAAACACGGCGGTCGAGATGACGGAGGTGTTCACCTACAAAGGCCGTATCGTCGGTAAAGAGGGCTCAGAGGTTCGGATCTCGATCCGCGGCGATCACGTTGAAGGGTACTTTGCCGATGGTGAAGACCGATTCTTTATCGAACCGGCGTCGCGCTATTCCGAATCTGCCGGAGCCCGCCAGCTAGTTGTTTATCGAGCGGAAGACTCGCTTAATCAGGAGTCCTTCTGGTGCCATGCAGATATCCCGGCAAAGATCGAATACGGGCGCGAGCTCGCCGCGAGCGGTTCGGCTCCGGAATCAACCGGGACCCTGCGGCGGCTTGATATCGCAACCGAGGCGGATCACGAATATGTGAACACGCTCGGCGGTCCGGTGAACGCAAATAATGAGATCCTCGCTATTTTGAACATGGTTGAGGGCGTGTATAATGCCGAACTCAATCTCACCATCCGCGTGACATTTCAGCACACGTGGACCTCGCCTGATCCCTTTGGAAGTACGAATTCCAGCGGCGTGCTTACAAATTTTCGAAATTATTGGAACATCAACTACCCGGTCTATAGCGTCTCGCGCAGCACGGCGCATCTTTTTTCGGCCAAGTCGTACGTCCAGTCGCAGGGCATCGCCTATGTAGGAGTGGTCTGCAACAACACAAGTGCGGCGTATGGCGTTAATGGTTATTTGAGCTGGGCACCGGGTAAATTCCTGATCCCGGCACATGAGTTGGGACATAACCTTGGCGGCAATCACGCAGAGAGTGGCCAGGGCTGCGGAAGTACGGTGATGAATGCCCAGCTTTCGGGATCGACTGCAATGTCGTTCTGCCCTTTCTCACGAACGGAGATCAATACGTATGTCGCTGCGAACAGCGTTTGCTTGGGAACCGTCGGATTCCGGCCGTTCGATTTTGACGGCGACCGCAAGTCGGATATGGGAGTCTTTCGCCCCTCCACGGGAATGTGGTACACGCGGCTTAGCAGCGGAGCATACGGCAGTTTCCATTTTGGCCAAGTCGGCGACATTCCGGTGGCGGCGGATTACGATGGCGACGGCAAGACCGACATCGCGATCTATCGTGACGGTTACTGGTGGCGGCTGAGATCAGCGACGAACACCGTGGATATGGTCCACTTTGGATACGCTGACGACATTCCGGCCCCGGCAGATTACAATGGCGACCGCAAAGCGCAAGTGGCGGTGTTCCGCCCGTCTAACGGTCACTGGTACATTCGGGAAGACACGGGTGCATGGTCAATGATCCATTTTGGACAGGCGGGCGACATACCGCTGCCGGCTGATTTTGACGGGGACCGCAAGGCCGACATCAGTATCTTTAGACCGGCATCCGGTACGTGGTATCGGCGAAATAGTTCGACGGGAGTGAACATCGGGATGCATTTTGGGATTGAAGGCGATATGCCGCTGATCGCTGATTTTGACGGCGACGGCAAGTCTGACATCGCTGTGTGGCGGCCGTCGGACGGCCACTGGCATTACCTCCGCAGTTCGAACGGATCATATCAGGCAGTGCATTTTGGGATCACATCAGACATTCCGGTGCCGGCCGATTACGACGGCGATGGAAAGACAGATATTGCGGTTTACCGCCCGTCCGAAGGAATGTGGTATCGGCTTAACAGCGGCAACGGCGGGTTCATTATGACTCACTACGGGATCCTCAACGATCAGCCTGTCCATTCATATTACCTCCGATAGTATCGAAGCGATGGGTGATAGGGAGCGGTTTCGGCCGCTCCTTTTTCGTTTGAGCTAGAATGGACGAGATGCCAGAAAGGCTCGAAGAGGGAGCGATACTGAACTGGGCGGAGGTTGCCGAGGTGCACCGATCGCGCAACGGGGTCTATCAGCGTCGCGGCCGAGTGATATCACTGCTCACGGATTTCGGCAGGATCAATCCGTGCTACCCGGATTTCGTTGGAGACTCGCCGGGGATCATTCACTATACCGGGTCGGGACGGCGTGGAGATCAGAAGCTCGACGCGGCTAATGAAGCTTTGCACAGCGCTATCGTGTCGGGACACGCTGTTCCCCTATTTAACAAGCTGGGCGTAAACCGGTGGGAATTTTTGGGAATGTGGCAGGTCGCGTCGTCGGCATACGTACGCGAAGCGATAGCCGACCGGATGGTGTGGAAATTTGAGCTGAGAAGGGCTTAGCGTCTGATATTGCCGAGAATAGCGATTTGGTGCACAATAGCGGCACTCTATCTACATTCCAAAACCCGGAGGCGAACGAAAATGAACCATCTATTCCGTACCTTGTTGTTTACGACCATCGTGACCGTGCTCGTGGGCAGCACATCAGCCCAAAACAGCGCGAGAGTATTTACACCCGAGGTCCAGGTGAGCACTCGTATTGTCGGAAGCCCGAGCGTTTCGCCGAATAGGAGGTTCGTCGTTTACACGATCAACGAGCCTTTGATGACGGCCGACAAGAGCGAATTCGTCACGCAGATCTGGCTGGGGTCGACTGACGGGAAAGAGAATCGGCAGATCACGTTCGGTGAAAAGAATTCGACGAACCCGAAATGGTCGCCGGATGGCTCGATGATCGCTTTCACATCGAACCGAAAGGATAACCGGAACTATATCTACGTGCTGCGGCTGTCGGGCGGTGAGGCGGAGCAGATCACCGACGTTAAATCGAGCGTCAGCAACTTCGAATGGTCGCCGGATGGCGAGGTCATCGCATTCACAATGAGTGATGCGAAGACTGACGATGAAGAGAAGAATGACAAGGGGCGAAATGACTTTCGATGGGTGGACGAGAATCAGAAGTTCGCCGGCCTTTACGTTACGCCGGTCGCGAAAGATGCTGCTGGTAAGCGTGAGGTGAAGCGCCTCGCTGCGAATGGCCGCCAGGTTACTTCATTTAGTTGGGCGCCGAACGGCAGCAAGATCGCATTTGCACATGTCGCTTTTTCTGGTGCGGATCACTGGCCGACGTCGGATGTTTCGGTCGTTGACCTCGATAACGGCAGGGTCACGGTGCTCGCGGGAACTGCGGCTGCGGAACAATCGCCGCGGTTCTCGCCGGATGGGAAATGGATCTCGATGACGGTAAGCGATATGCCGGCACGGTGGGCACAGAGCAGCCGGATCGCAATTTACCCGGCAGGCGGCGGCCAACCGCGAACTATGCCGCTTTCGCATGACGGGCAGCCTAATATGATCGACTGGACACCCGACAATGCGAAGATAATGTTCTTTGAACCAAAAGGAACCGGAACGTCGCTTTATGAGGTGAATGTGGCGGCGGGAACGATACGCGAGGTCGATCATCAGGGTGCCGTTATTAACGGTGTGAGCATGGCGAGCAGTGGAAACGTGGGAGCGCTTGTAATGCAGCGTGCGGACCTTGCGCCAGAAGTTTATACGGTTGGCGATGATGGGTTCATCCAGATATCGAATGCGAACGCGGCGATGAAGGGAATTCCGATGAGCCGCACCGAGGTTATCAAATGGAAGAGCAGGGACGGTCGCGAGATAGAGGGGCTGCTGCATTATCCGGCAGGGTATCAGGCGGTGACGAAGGTGCCGATGATCTTGAACATTCACGGCGGTCCGGCGGGTGTGTTTCAGCAGACATTCATCGGGGGACGCGGGTCATATCCGCTGGCGTCGTTCGCGGCGAAGGGCTTTGCGGTGCTGCGGCCGAATCCGCGCGGGTCGAGCGGTTACGGAACTGAGTTCCGGCGTGCGAACATTCGCGATTGGGGCGGGATGGATTATGAGGATCTGATGATGGGTGTTGACCATGTCATCGGGATGGGTGTGGCCGATCCTGAACGTCTCGGTGTGATGGGATGGAGCTATGGCGGGTACATGACGTCGATGATCATCACGAAGACCGATCGCTTTAAAGCGGCGTCGGCCGGGGCACCTGTGACGAACCTGATGAGTTTTAACGGGACGGCAGATATTCCGTCATTCGTTCCGGATTATTTCGAAAGCGAATTTTGGGACGATCCCGATGTTTACGCGAAGCATTCGGCAATGTTCCATATCAAGAACGCCAAGACGCCGACGCTGATCCAGCATGGTGAGAACGATATACGGGTACCGATAGCCCAGGGTTACGAGCTTTACAACGCGCTTCGGCGGCGGGGCGTGCCTACTCGGATGATCGTGCTGCCCCGGCAGCCGCATGGCATCCAGGAACCGAAACTCCAGATCGCGACGATGCAGAGCAATTTAGATTGGTTCGAAAAGTACCTCAAGTAATTGTTTCCCAGAGGCATTCGGCCGGACGCTATCGTGTGTCCGGTTTTTTTCCTGCGCGCCGTATAATCTCTTGATGCTAATAATACGACCAGCTGATGCTGTTACGGACCGGCGCGGGGTTTGGGCAATAATTGAACAGGTTATCGCCGCCGGGGACACATATGTGTTTGATCCTGAGACGCCGGAGGAAGAGATGCTGGCGTGGTGGTTCTCGCTGGAGAAGTATGTGTACATCGCTGTTGATGAGAGCGGGGAGATTGTGGGCACGTTTTGGCTGAAGGCGAACCAGCCGGGGCTTGGCGACCATGTTTGCAACGCGGCGTATATGGTCGCACCTTCTGCTCACGGCCGCGGCATCGGGCGTCGAATGGGTGAGTTCTCCTTAGGCGAAGCACGTCGGCTGGGGTTTACAGCGATGCAGTTCAACTTTGTCGTTGCCTCGAATACCGCCGCCGTTCGATTGTGGGAAAGCATTGGTATGAGGATCATTGGCACGATCCCCAATGCCTTTCGCCACAAAGAACTCGGCCTGACCGATGCGTACATTATGTATCGTGAGCTATAATTACGGCTTTCGATATGACTAATGACGAACAACTTGCGTTTTTACGAAAGGGTACGGTCGATCTGATCCGGGACGAGGACTTGAAGGCTAAGCTGGACAGGTCCGAAAGAACGGGCAAGCCGCTGCGCGTTAAGCTGGGGCTGGACCCGACGGCGCCCGATATTCATCTGGGGCACACTGTCGTTATTCGGAAGCTGAAGGCGTTTCAGGACCTGGGGCATACCGTGATCTTTCTTATCGGCGATTTCACGGGGATGATCGGAGACCCGTCGGGCAAGAACGTGACGAGGCCGCCGCTTTCGCGCGAAGAGATCGAGGCGAATGCGAAGACCTATCAGAAGCAGATGTTCAAGCTGCTCGACCCGGAGCGGACGGAACTGCGTTTTAACGGCGAGTGGATGCACAAGTTTACCGCTGCCGATTTTGTAAAACTTACGGCGAAGACGACGGTCAGGCAGATCCTTGAACGTGACGATTTTACAAAGCGGATGAATGAGGAAAAGCCGATCTCGCTGCACGAATTGCTTTACCCTTTGGTGCAGGGGTATGACTCCGTCGCTCTCGAATCTGATGTGGAACTGGGCGGAACGGACCAAAAATTCAATCTGCTTATGGGCCGTGAACTCCAGCGGGAATTTGGCCAAGACCCCCAAGTGATAATCACGACCCCGCTGCTTGAGGGACTCGACGGCGTCAACAAGATGTCGAAATCGCTCGATAATTATATCGGCATCGAGGACCCGCCGAACGAGATGTTCGGCAAGATAATGTCGATCTCGGACAAGCTGATGTGGCGATATTACGAGCTGCTCACGGATCTGCCGAGTGATGAGATCGAGTCGTTGCGTTCTAAGTGCGAGAGCGGCGATGAGAACCCGAGAAATACGAAGGTCGCGCTCGCGAAGCGGATAATAAGAGATTTTCATTCGCAGGCGGACGCCGATGCTGCGGAAGAAGAGTTTACGCGGCGGTTCGTGCAGAAAGAGGTTCCGGACGAGATCGACGAGACGACAGTTGATGCGGGTGAGTTTAAGATAGCGGACCTGCTTGCGGCGACAGGCCTCGCGGCTTCAAAAGGCGAGGCGAAAAGGCTCGTCGAACAAGGCGGCGTACGAATCAACGGCGAAAAAGCATCGAATTTAGCAGCGGATATTGTGATCGGACCGGACGCGGTGCTCGTTCAGGTGGGCAAGCGAAAATTCCTGAAGATCAGCGGCCGATAGGCTTTGAGCAATCTGTGCGAGGATATATAATCGGCGCCGCCGGCTACATAAATTATGAAGAGGGCAACGCGACTAAAGAGAGATAAGATGGCTGAGCGGTGGAACTCGGTCGTAAGCGCCGAACGCCCACTGCGGGAGCTGGTTGGCAACCTTTCGAAAGTGGCAAAGTCCGCGATCGATGAGGCGAATAGCCTTTCGCTTGAACAGGTTCGTATTGAAATCCCTCGCCTCCCTAAAACACTTAGCGGGCTTCGCATCGTCCATCTTTCCGACATTCACCATAGTCCGTTCACGGGCCTCGAACATATTGCCCGGGCGATCGAGATCTCAAATCGGCTCGAGCCCGACCTCTTTATCCTCACCGGTGATTACGTTTCGCACGAGCGGAAATATATTGAGCCGGTCGCCGAACTCGTGGGACGCCTCCGAGCGAAGCACGGGATATTCGCATGCTTGGGCAACCATGATCATTGGACTGACCCCGAATTGGTCACGTCGTCTTTCAGGAACGTTGGAGTTGAGATGCTGATCAACGAGGGTCGCCGTGTGGAAATGGACGGCAGTGCGTTCTGGATCGGCGGCGTTGATGACCACATGGTTGGAAAGACTGACCTGCCCGCTGCCTTGAAGGGATCGTTCCCGGATGAGATGAAGCTCTTGCTCGCTCATAACCCGATTATCTTTCGTAAATCTGTGCGTTACGGCGTTGATCTGACGCTCAGCGGACACACCCATGGCGGCCAGGTTAACGTTCGCGATCCGCAGAAAAGGTTGCTCCCGCGTCGAAAGCTTTCGGCCGGGCTCCACACCCGCAAAGATTCTCACATTTACATCACTCGCGGCATCGGCACGGTCGTGCTGCCCGTCCGCTATCAGTGCCCGCCGGAGATATCGCTCCTCGAACTCAACGCCGGCTGATCAATGATCCTGACGATCCCGAACATTCTGACGTTTCTGCGGATGGCGTTGATACCGGTGTTCGCAAGCCTCCTGTTTTACGGCTACGGCAAATGGGCGCTGGCGGTGTTTGTCGTCGCGGGCGTTTCGGATGGGATCGATGGGTTTTTAGCGCGACGCTACAAATGGGAATCGGAACTCGGGACGATCATCGACCCGATCGCGGATAAGCTTTTGATGACGACGGCGTTCATTGTTCTTACTATTCCGCATGTTATGGACCCGGTGCGGCATTTGCCCATCCCGTTCTGGGTGACGGCGGCGGTGATCGGACGCGATGTATTGATAATCACCGTTGCGGCGGCGATCAATATCATTACTGGTTTTCGCGGCTTTCGGCCGTCTTGGCTGGGCAAGGCGAGTACATTTGTACAGGTCGTCGCGGTGACGATGATACTTGTTGCGGCGGTTACGGGCTTCTCGGTTTATCTCCCGACGGTGTACGTGATCGTCGTGCTTTTTGCGGCAGCGTCGGGGCTTCATTATGTGTTTCAGATCTCGCGACTAATGAAGGAGGATGAGGAAGCCAAACGGGCAGCTCATGCGAAAGAAACGCCATAATTATGCGTGTCGTGATGCGTGCCGGTCGGCCGTGTCAGGGAAAGTTGACAATGATGCACTCAACCTTTATACTCCCTAAAGGCTCAACTGATTTTATATATTTTATGTGAATTGAGCAGCTATTTTAGATAACGGAGAAAAGGATAATGAGCAAAATCATAGGTATCGATCTGGGAACTACGAACTCGGTGGTTGCCGTAATGGAGGGTGGTGAACCGGTCGTGATCACCAATTCCGAGGGCGGACGCACAACGCCCTCCGTAGTTGCATTCACCAAGGACGGCAACCGGCTTGTGGGTCAGGTCGCAAAGCGTCAGGCGGTGACCAACCCCGAAAACACGCTTTATTCGATAAAACGGTTCATGGGACGTAAGTTCGAGGAAGTTCAGGGCGAGATCAAGCAAGTCCCCTACAAGGTCGAGAAAGCGTCCAACGGCGACGTTCGCATCAATGCCGATGGCAAACAATATAGCCCGCCTGAGATCGCGGCCATGGTTCTGCAAAAGCTTAAGCAGTCGGCCGAAGATTACCTCGGCGGAAAGGTTGAGCAGGCAGTTATCACGGTTCCTGCATATTTCAACGACGCACAGCGTCAGGCGACCAAGGATGCGGGTAAGATCGCAGGCCTTGACGTCCTTCGTATTGTGAACGAGCCAACGGCGGCGGCGCTCGCTTATGGGCTGGACAAGAAGAAAGACGAGATCATCGCAGTTTTCGACTTTGGCGGCGGTACGTTCGACATCTCGGTGCTCGAGGTTGGCGAAGGCGTTGTCGAGGTCAAATCGACGAACGGCGACACGCATCTGGGCGGTGACGACGTCGACGAGATCCTTATCAAATGGATCATTGATGAATTCAAAAAGGACCAGGGCATTGACCTGACCAGCGATAAAATGGCGCTTCAGCGTCTGAAAGAATCAGCGGAAAAGGCGAAGGTCGAGCTTTCGAGTGCGATGGAGACGGAGATCAACTTGCCGTTTATTACGGCGGATGCATCCGGGCCGAAGCATCTTGTGATGAAGCTGACACGTTCGAAGTTTGAACAGCTGGTCGAGCCGGTTCTGCAGCGGCTAATGCCGCCCGTTGAGCAGGCGATCAAGGACGCAGGGTTGACGCCGAAAGATATTGAAGAGATCGTACTGGTCGGCGGATCTACGCGAATCCCGAAGGTCCAGGAGATGGTCAAGGGCTTTTTTGGCAAAGAGCCGAACAAATCGGTGAATCCTGATGAAGTTGTGGCTCTTGGTGCCGCGGTTCAGGCTGGTGTTCTCGGTGGTGAGAAGACGGACATTCTGCTTCTTGACGTTACTCCGCTCACCTTAGGCATCGAAACGCTCGGCGGCGTGATGACGCAGATGATCCCGCGTAACACGACGATCCCGACGCGAAAATCAGAGATATTTTCGACGGCTTCGGATAATCAGACGTCAGTCGAGGTTCACGTTTTGCAGGGCGAACGCCCGATGTCGACGGACAACAAGACGCTCGGCAAGTTTCACTTGGTCGGCATTCCACCGGCACCACGCGGCGTTCCGCAGGTTGAGGTGACGTTCGACATCGACGCCAACGGAATCGTGAACGTGTCCGCTAAGGACGTGGGAACCGGCCGCGAGCAGAAGATCACGATCACGGCTTCGTCGGGCCTGTCGAAGGAAGAGATCGACAAGATGATGAAGGACGCGGAATCGCATTCTGCGGACGACGAGATGAAGAAGTCCGAGATCGAAGCACGCAACCGTTTGGACGGGCTCGTTTACAGCGTTGAAAAGACGTTCAGCGAGAATAAGGAGAAGCTGGATGCCGCTGCGGTCGGCGAGATCGAATCGGCTATTTCGGATTCGAAAACGGCGCTGGCGGGTTCGGATGCGGATGCGATGAACAACGCTTACGAGCGTTTACAGACGGCATCGCACAAGATTGCCGAGGTGCTCTATAGCCAGGCTCAGACGGGCGGTGGCGAAGGTGAGCAGCCTTCCGGCGGCACGGAAGAGCAGGCCTCGTCGGCAAGTGCCGGTTCCGACGGCGACACGTCATCTTCTTCGCCAGACGATAATGTGATCGACGCTGAATACGTCGACGTAGAAGACGAGAAGAAGTAACCAAGCAGCAGTGAACGGTAAGCAGTGGGCTGGCCGTTCACTGCTTACCATTTTTGTTTAGAGGCATTCACGAACGTCACGGCGCGCATGGCAAAGAAAGATTACTATCAAGTTTTAGGCATCAAGAAAGATGCAAAAGCGGACGAAATAAAAAAAGCGTACCGCAGGATGGCGCGCAAGTTTCACCCTGACGTAAACCCAAACGACAAGACGGCGGAAGAAAAGTTCAAAGAGGTTCAGGAAGCTTACGACGTTCTTTCGGATGAGAAGAAGCGTAAGGTTTTCGACCGGTTCGGCTATTACAACGACAATCTGGACCCTGATTCGCCGTTCGCGTCCGGTGCTTCGGCCGGAGCGGGGCAGCCGGGTTTTGATTTTTCGGGCTTTACGTGGGATCAAGGGACGTCGACGCCGGGGAGTGGATCGAGTTTCCGAGATATTTTCTCAGACCTGTTTGGCGGAAGCGGGGGTGCGGCGGGCGCCCGTCCGCAGCCGGAACCGCCGAGGGCGATGCCGCGTAAGGGCCGCGATATCGAGATACCGCTGGCATTGAGCTTTGAAGAGGCCTTCAACGGGCTGACTACGAATATTACTGTCAACCGTTCTGAGCAGTGTTCGCGCTGCAATGGCGCTGGCGACACGGGCGGGCCGGTCGTGCAGTGTTCGACATGTAAGGGCACGGGACAGGTAATGAAATCGGGCGGGCGACTGCAGTTTTCGCAGGAATGCGCCGATTGCGGCGGGACAGGCCGGCGGCGGACGCCGTGCTCGGTGTGTAAAGGGAAGGGCACTACGCCGAAGACGGAGCAGGTCAAGATACGCATCCCGGCCGGGGTTGATACGGGGTCGCGTGTGCGTATTCCGAAGAAGGGCCACGGCGGCAGGCTAGGTGCGGAACCGGGCGATCTGTTTATCCTGACGAACGTCGGCAAGCATCCGTTCCTGTCACGGAAGGGTGACAACGTTTATGTGACGGTGCCGATCTCGGTTTCGGAGGCTGCATTGGGTGCAAAGATCGAGGTGCCGACGGTGGAGGGGAGGGCTCAGTTGAAAATCCCGCCCGGGACTGAATCTGGGCAGAAATTCCGACTGCGTGAGCGCGGTTTTCCGAGCTTGAGGAATCCGAAGCTTCGGGGCGATCAGTTCGTTGAGGTCAAGCTCGCACTGCCGCGGGTGATCTCAGAAGAGACAAAAGAGCTTTTACGGCAGTTCGATAAGTTGAATCCGGAAAATCCTAGAAAGGCGATGGGACTGGATTAAAGCAATGAAGAAGCGCGTCAAGACATACACGATAAGTGCTGTTGCGGAGATGTACGAGATTCACCCGCAAACGCTGCGGCTGTATGAACGTGAAGGCTTACTGAAACCCTCGCGATCGGAGGGGAACACGCGGCTTTTCGAGGATCAGGATCTTGAGCGGCTGGAGATCATTCTGTCGCTGACGCGTGACCTTGGCGTAAATCTCGCGGGTGTTGAGATCATTCTCAATATGCGCGAGAAAATGGACGCGATGCAGCGCGAGTTTGAGCGGTTTTTCGAATACATCAAGAATCACGCAAGCGAGATATCGCGCGGAGGAGATGGCACACCGACCGATGCGTTGATCCCGGTATCGCGCGTTCGCCGCACGACAGTCATCGACGTTTCCGCGGAGCGCGACGACAACTAGGACAATATTTTTTGAATGGCTATGAGAGCCTGATCGATGTCGTCTGTGGAGACGTCGTAGTGCGTTACCATTCTGATGGCAGTGCCAAATCCGATCGCGATCACACCTGCCTCTTTTAATTTCGAACAAATTTGAGCCGACGTTGTAGGGGTCGCTGAGATATCGAAAATAACGATATTTGTTGCGACCTTTTCGACGTCGATGGCAACGCCGGGGATCCCTGCGAGGCCTTGAGCGAGGCGTTGTGCGTTTGCGTGGTCATTGTGAAGCTTTGGCGGGGACTCGTCGAGAGCGACGAGGCCGGCGGCGGCTAGGACGCCGACTTGGCGCATTCCGCCTCCTAGGCGCTTGCGCCAGACGCGGGCTTCGGCGATAAAGTCTTTCGTGCCGAGCAGCATCGATCCGACCGGTGCGCCGAGCGCTTTCGAGAGGCAGAACTGGACGGAATCGCAGTGTCGGGTTAGGTCGTCGACGCCGGTGTTCAGGGCAGCGGCGGCGTTGAAAATGCGGGCGCCGTCCATGTGCACGGGGAGGCCCAACTCGTGCGCACGTGTGCAGATGTCGGCACAGTGCTCGGCTGTCATAACGCTGCCGCCGGCGAAGTTGTGTGTGTTCTCAAGACAGATAAGGGCGGTCGGCGACGAATAATACGGCTGATCGATGTGCAAAGCAGTCGCGATCTCGTCCCATGTGAGGTGGCCGCTGCCGTCGGCGCTTTTTACCGGGCGGATCGTGACGCCGGATATCGCGGCGGGGGTGCCCATTTCATAATTAAAGATGTGCCCGCGCTCTTCGATGATCACCTCCTGGCCGGGGTCGGTGTGGAGCTTGACGGCGATCTGGTTGCCCATCGAACCGGTGGGGACGAAGAGCGCGGCTTCCTTGCCGAACATCTCGGCTGCCTTTAATTGAAGGCGATTGACGGTAGGGTCTTCGCCGTAGACGTCGTCGCCGACCTCAGCGGTAGCCATGGCGGAACGCATCGCTTCGGTCGGTTTGGTGACTGTGTCGCTTCTTAGATCGATCATGTTGGGGGACGGTGTGAAAATGAAGTGAGCAGCCCCGGCGGGACTGCTCACGACTGGGTTAGTTTTTTATGGAATCCCAGAAAAGCTGGGTTTGTTCGACGTAGTTGGCGTTGTTGGCTTCCTTGGCCCAGGTGTTCGCCTCAACGATCACGCGGAGAGCATCGGGCCGCTTGCCGGCCTTATCCAAGATGCGAGCACGGAGCAGGCCGTAACGCGAGTTCTTCGGGCTCTTTTCGAGAGCGGTGACGATCCACTCATCGGCTTTCGCCATGTCCTTGTCGTTATGGTAGTAGTACTCGGCGGCGAGGAAGTAGTTCTGGTGGCTCATGCCGTCCGGTGCGGCGGTCATTTTGGCGATTTGTTCGTTCATGCGAGAGTCAACGTCGAACTGGATCGGGATCTTGACCTCGGTGTTTTCCCACGAGAGGATGAGGTTCGCCGTGTCCGTGGTGATGTCGCCAAAGCCCATCGTGAAAGTCTCGACAAAGCCGGCAGTTTTACCGGGGGTTGCTTTAAAACGGAAAACGTCTTCTTCGGGTTTGTAAACGTCGCCCGCGAGCGAGCGGTGGCGAAGGTTTGAATGCACAATGACCGTCCATTCTTTTTCGCCGGGAATCGTGTAAAGCGCATAGGTTCCGGCTTTCAGGTCATTACCGCCGACCTTCACATCTTCGGTAAACGTCAACTTTGTTGACGCGTTCGCGCCGGTGCGCCAGATCTCATTGAAAGGAACGAGGCCGCCGAAGATCTTGCGGCCTTTAGCACTCGGCCGGGCATAGCTCAGCTTTACCTCGGTCAGGGCAACTTCCTGTGTGATCTCAGTCAGAGGGCTGAGGATGGGTACGCGAAGAGTCTCGCGGGCCGGAGTCGCCTGTGGGGTTTGTGCGACGCCCACGGCTGCGAACGCTGTGATAGCGACCATCGATAATAAAAATTTCATAAAGTTCCTCCCTTAGTCTTTAGGATTAGTAACGAGCGGCCGTGCTGATCTCGGCCATACATCAGCAGATTCTTTGGTTTATACGGATGCGTCGAGGCTTAATTGATCGACGTCCCATCCCGCTTTACCGGCACCCGCCAGATACGCGGACTCTAGAAAGTCGAGGGCCGTTTGCCGTGGGTCGGCGGCCTTTCGAAGGTCTTCGTACATAAGTATCGCAAGGTGTGCGCCGTTAGATTCGCTCCACTTTGCCACATCGGGTGAAAGCGGATCGTCAGCGAGGCCCTGCGGTTCGGGTGCGGTATAGGAATAGAGAGCGGGAGCGGGAACCTTGTCGTCGCCGAACCAGAAACCGAAGCTGATCACTTCGTGCGAGTACGCCTGACGTTCAACGATGCCGGCTCCTTCACGAACCGGTACCCGCTTGCCGGAAAATCGCGTGAGGGCAAGGTCAAAGCTGTGCCAAAACATATGGACAGGCGTCGATTTGCCGATAAAGCGTCCGCGAAACTCCTGAAGAATGTCGTCGATAGTGACCAGTACTTGATGCGCACGTTCGATGTATTCTTTATCGTATGAATGATTTTCGGTGTCGTCCGGAAAAGGGGTTGTCGAAGGGGCCTCGTAGGGCGTCCGGCGAATGTTCGGGCGGATGCCGAGTTTGGCCAGATTCGCCAGAACGCTGCTGTAGAAATCGGCGACGGTGAGCCCGTCGTATAGGGCAAAATCCTCTTCGCGACCGCCGCTTGTGCGTACGCGGAAGCGGTGACTCTTGAGGTCAAGTTCGATCTCGAAATTACCATCCGCATAGGGGATCGTATGCGTTGAAAGCCCAGCGGGCGTGACATAGAGCGGCACGTGCCACCAGTGATTGAGCCGCGGGTGCATTGCGAGCCGGATCTTGCCGATTATCTGGCAATAGAGGTGCAGCGTATTCTTGGTCGGCCGCCAATATTCTAACGGGATCTCCGGAAACTTGCTGTTCATAGGCTAATTATTGAAACGATTTAGAGAATTATAGCGTATTTTGCGGAAAGTGTTTCAAGGCGGAGTTCAATCAGAGAGCGGAGGTGAGCTATGTCAGACGTTAAACCGATCCCGGACGGCTACGAAGGAGTAACGCCCTATCTTATTTGCAGGAATGCAGATGCGGCGATCGATTTTTATAAACGCGCATTTGGTGCTGAGGAGTTATGTCGCGTCGGCGAGCCGGGCAAGGTGGGCCATGCGGAAATAAAGATAGGGAAAGCGATCATTATGTTGGCGGACGAGTTCCCGCCGATGGCGATGAGCCCCGGAGTCGATCGGAGGTTCGCCTGTCAGCCTTTACATATATGTTGAGGATGTTGACACCTTTACCGAGAAGGCGATCGCGGAAGGGTTGGAGGTGATCAAGCCCGTGTCAGACCAGTTTTACGGCGACCGGTCGGGGCATTTTAAGGATCCGTTTGGGCATCTATGGGGCTTTGCGACCCATGTCGAGGACGTGAGCCCGGAAGAACTTGAAGAGCGGGCAAAGGCTGGCCACGGTTAGAGGATCAGCGGCCGCTGGAGTTTTCGATCTCAGATATCTTGTTCACCCTGCCTTCGTGACGGCCGCCTTCGAACTCGGCATCGAACCAAGCTTTTACGATAGACGCGACCTCATCCTCTGACGCGAAGCGTGCGGGCACGGCCAGCACATTCGCGTTGTTGTGTTCGCGCGCGAGGCGCGCGATATCGGGGTTCCACGCGACTGCGGCCCGCACGCCGCGGACCTTATTGGCAGAGATCGCCATCCCGGTGCCGGAGCCGCAGAAAAGCATACCTTGTTCGAATTCGCCCGTACCGACAGCCTCCGCGACCTGCCGAGCAAAGTCGGGATAGTCGACCGAGTCGGCTGACACTGTGCCGACGTCTTTGTATATAACGCCCAGTTCATCCAAGGTGCGCTTTATCTTTTCCTTAACCTCAAAGCCGGCGTGGTCGGCTCCGATCACGATCTTTTTTCCCATACCGCAATTTATAGCACAACTTTGTTCGGCTTGAAATGAGATGACGTGCAAGTTAGGCGGTGGACGCGGCGCTCGACGGCAACGGTGTTACACACTGAAGACCGCAGAAAATCGGTTGTTGCATTGTTCTAAACAAACTATAATTCGATAAGAACCCCCGCGTTCTTATCCGCGATGCAATATATCGATCTCCGACATCTGGTCATGGGCCTTTTGCTGACGGCACTCTTTGTTCCGGCAGCGTTTGCGCAGGACCTTTTGCCGGATCTTGTGCGCCGGATCAAGCCTTCGGCTGTTGCGATAGAAACATTTGATGCAAAGGGTGTGACGATCTCTCGCGGAAGCGGATTCTTCGTCGCACCGGACCGCATCATCACCAACCGGCATGTGATCGAACGATCATCGCGCGTTGAGGTGCACCTGATGGACGGTAAGAAGTTCATTGTCCAGGGTGTGATCGCGGTGGACGGCGAGGGTGACCTTGCGCTTTTGCAGGTGGACGTGCCGCGAGCTTTCGCTATTCCGCTGCCGATTGTGACGAGTGTGCCGCGCGAAGGCGAGTCGATCGTTGTGGTCGGCAATCCGTTCGGGCTCGAAGGAAGCGTTTCGAACGGCATCGTATCAGCGGTGCGGGATATTTCGGGGTACGGCCGCATCATTCAGATCACGGCTCCGATCTCGCCCGGATCGTCAGGTTCGCCGGTAGTGAACATGTACGGCGAGGTGATCGGAGTAGCAACGCTGCAGGCGGCCGAAGGGCAGAGCCTGAATTTTGCGGTGCCCGCGGAACGGATACTTCAGATGCGGGTTGGTGAGCTTCAGTCGTTCTCGAGTCTTTCGTCAGAAACTCAGAAAAATAAGCGTGCAGCGGCTGAGCGTTATTATTCGCAGGGCGTTGCGCAGCTTTCGCGGGATGATTACGCACGGGCGCTGCCGTATTTTGAACAGGCTGCCGAGATGGATCCGACATATGCCGAGGCTTGGTATCACGCGGGGTTTTCGTATGGGGTACTGGGGCGGCATGAGGACGCCCTTAAAGCTTCGCAGGTGGCGGCGAAGTTGCGGCCGCAGTGGCCTGAGATCTTCGTGAATATCGGTGCATCGAGCTTTGCTCTGGGCAAGTTCAACGAAGCGGTGACGGCCTATCGTCAGGCGATCAGGCTGGATGACGACTCGCCGGAAACGCAGTATGCGTTGGGCCTGAGCCTGGGCAAGATCAACGAGACCGATGAGGAAATACTGGCTTATCGCCGAGCGATCGCACTGAAGCCCGATCATGCAAATGCGATCGAGAAGCTTGGTGAAGCATATTTCAAGCAAAAGAAGTGGAAAGAAGCGGCGGAATCTTTTGAGCAGCTCAAGATGTACAAGCCCGATTCGAAGACCTACAACTTCTTGGGCGAGGCGTATTTCGAACTTGAGAAGCCGGAGGACAGCCTTTCTGCTTTTAACAACGCTGTGAATTACGACCCCGATTTTGACAAGGCTCGATTCAATCTCGGCCGTGCTTACATTAAGCTTGGCAGCCCTGAGATGGCGATGGTGCAGTATGAGATCCTTCGCAATTCACGCTCCGACTGGGCCGACCGGTTGCTAGTTCTGCTCAATCCTTAGGCCATGGCCGATTCATCAGCGATGCGCTGAATCCCGCGCCGAATCCATTATCAATATTCACTACCGTAACGTTTGACGAGCATGAGTTGAGCATACCGAGCAGCGCCGCGACGCCGCCGAATGATGCGCCATAGCCGATGCTCGTTGGGACGGCGATCACGGGAACCCGCACGAGTCCGCCAACGACAGAGGGCAAGGCGCCTTCCATTCCAGCCACTACGATGACGACTCGGGAATTCTGCAGCCTTTCGCGTTCTGCCAGGATGCGATGCACCCCGGCGACGCCTGCGTCCCAGATGCGTTGGACGCGGTTGCCCATGGCCTCGGCCGTTAACGCGGCTTCTTCGGCAACGGGGATGTCGCTGGTGCCGGCTGTTGCGACCGTGATCTCGCCGACGCCGAGTTCGGTGCGGTCACGCCAGACGCGGATCAGCTTTGCCGATTCATGCCACTCGGCGTCTGTGTAGACGTTACGGATAACACCGTAAACGTCGACGGTCGTTCGGGTGATGAGAACATTGGGGGAGCGGGACGCGATCTGTTCGAAGATGCCGGCGATCTGTTCGGTCGTCTTACCTTGGCCGAAGATCACTTCGGGGAAGCCCTGACGCTCCGCCCTTCCGTGGTCTACGCGAGCATAGCCGAGATCTTGGAACGAGAGGTCTTTAAGCCGGGAAGCGGCTGTTCGGGCGTCGAGATCGCCGTCGTGATAAAGGCCGAGAATTTTCTCGATATCTTTGATATCCATATTGATAAGAAGAATCTACAATACATCTCGCCCCCGTCGAAAATCGAACGCCGAAGAGAGAAAATAAGCTGCGTCTGATGATAATATTGCTGCGAAAACGATAACTATGGAATTAACAGTAGCCATAACGGGCGCGTCGGGAACAATCTACGCTTTTCGGACGCTGCAGCTTCTTGCCGAGAGCGGTGTCATAACTACGATCAACCTGATCATGTCGGGAACCGCGGCGACAGTTGCGCAGGTTGAGATGGGCGTGAACCTTCGCGAGCCGTCGGCAGCGAAGATCAATGAATGGCTCGGGCTTGATAGCGATTCGCAGCTCATCAGGTTTTGGCGACTGGATAACTTGGCTGCAAAACCGTCGTCGGGTTCGAACAAGCAGGCGGGGATGATGATTGTGCCTTGCTCTATGGGTACGCTGGGGGCGATAGCGTCGGGTGCGGGCACTAATCTAATACATCGCGCGGCGGATGTGACGCTCAAAGAGGGCCGAAAGCTTGTGCTGGTGCCGCGGGAGACGCCGTACAATGCGATCCATCTCGAAAATATGCTGAGGCTTTCGCGGGCGGGTGCGCAAATTTTACCCGCAAGTCCGGGCTTCTATCACCGTCCTACAAGCGTTGAAGAATTGGTCGAGCATCTTTGTTTCAGGATCCTTGATCAGTTCGATATTCCACATTCGAAAAAATCGCAGTGGACGGGCGACGAAATTAGGGACGAGTAGGAGCGGAGAGATGAAGAAAGGGTGGTCTTTTTTGTTGGTGATGGTCTTCGCGGTAAGCGCGGTAGGCCAGGAGCGGTATTTGAAGCCGGTAGACGAGGCGGCGAAGGACGCGTCGTTCCTAGCTTTTCGTAAGAAACTGTTAGCGGCGGCGGAGCGGCGAGACATGAAGTACGTGTTGAGCACTGTTGATCCTGACATCAAACTAAGCTTTGGCGGGCATTCGGGTGTTAAGGGTTTTCGCGAACTTTGGAAAGATGAAGCGAAGTTTTGGCAGGAGTTTTTGCCGGTGATTAAAAACGGCGGTGCGTTCGAAGGGGAAGATAAGACGAGCTTTTCTGCCCCGTACACCTACAGCTCCTGGCCGGAAGATGTAGACGGGTTCGAGTATTCCGCAATCTTTGGCAAGGACGTCAATCTGCGGCAAACTGCGTCACGAGAGGGAAAAGTTGTTTCGCAGCTTTCCTACAACATCGTGAAGGTCGACTGGGAAAAATCGGTGCGGCAAAAGCCCGATGATCTCGACACTGACGTCGAGTGGTTTAGCGTCGAAACGATGGGCGGCCAAAAGGGGTTCGTATACAAAGATTTTGTTCGCAGCCACATCGACTATCGTGCGGGGTTCATCAAGAAAAATGGAGTCTGGAAGATGTCATTCTTTATTGCCGGAGATTAAATGACGAACACGGTTGAGCGGTTTTCGGACCGTGTTGCGAATTACGTGAAATATCGACCGGGGTATCCGGCGGAGGTGCTTGATGTATTTCGCGAGAAGATGGGTCTGGACGAGAGTTCAGTGATCGCGGATCTGGGTTCGGGGACGGGAATTTCGGCTAAGCTATTTCTTGAGAATGAGAACGCCGTTTTTGGGGTGGAGCCGAATGCTGCGATGCGTGAAGCGGCGGAGGAGTTTCTGGCCGGCTATCCGCGATTTACCAGTGTTAACGGCACGGCTGAAGTTACGACGCTGAAGGACGGTTCGGTTGATTTCGTGATCGCGGCACAGGCTTTTCACTGGTTTGATAGGGCGGCGGTGGCGGCGGAGTGCAGGCGAATATTGAGGCCCGACGGGTATGTTGCTTTGATATGGAATGAAAGGGAACTCACGACCACGCCTTTTCTCATCGGTTACGAAGAGCTGTTGAAGAAATTCGGGACTGATTACGAAAGCGTGCGGCACGAAAACATTGACAGTGCTTCGCTGCGAGATTTCTTCGGTAAGATGCCGGAGCACGCTTCCGCACGGATTGTTCAGGACTTTGACCTAGACGGAATAACGGGCCGCCTGCTTTCGTCGTCGTACACTCCGGCGGAGGGTCATCCGTCGTATGAGCCGATGCTGAAAGAGCTCGAATCACTATTTGCGAAACACGCCGAAAACGGTAGAATTAAAGTTTTCTATACGACCAATATTTTTTACAGTCGGCTATAAGTTTTATGAGTTCCCCCGATATTCGCACCATCACTGTTGCACATTCGCCTGATTCTGACGACGCCTTTATGTTCTACGGGTTGGCGACCCACAAGCTTGAGACGGACGGCCTGAAGTTTGAACATACGCTTAAGGACATTCAGTCTTTGAACGAAGATGCGCGGAACGGCGTATTTGACGTTACCGCCATTTCGTTTCATGCCTACGCCTATGTTGCCGACAAGTATGCTCTGCTGCCGCACGGGGCGAGCATCGGTGATAAATACGGCCCTATAGTCGTTGCCCGCGAACCGCGTAAGCCTGAAGAGATCAAGTCGATGAGGATCGCCGTTCCGGGCGAGTTGACGAGCGCATATCTCGCGCTGCGGCTGTACGATCAGGAATTTGAGCACGTGGTCGTGCCGTTTGATGAGATCATCGATGCGGTGCAGAAAGGTGATGTGGATGCGGGGCTTTTGATCCACGAAGGGCAGCTTTTTTATAAGCAGATGGGCTTGGACAAGGTTCTTGACCTCGGCGAATGGTGGCATGAGCGAACGGGACTGCCGCTGCCGATGGGCGGCAACGTGATCCGCCGCGACCTGGGGCCGGAACTGATGGCTCAGGTTTCGAAACACCTGCATCGCAGCATCATTTATTCGCTCGACAACCGCGAGGACGCGCTGGCTTACGCACTGCAATTTGCACGCGATATGTCGCCGGAGCTTGCTGATCGTTTTATCGCGATGTGGGTGAACGACCTCACTGTCGATTATGGCGAACGTGGGCGCGAGGGCGTGCGGCGGCTTTTGAAAGAGGGGTACGAAGCGGGGATCATCCCGCACGAGGTTGATATCGAGTTTGTAAGTTAGCTTGCCGGTGATCTGCGATACTTGTGGGTCACAGGGCGTCGTCGTCCTACACCAATAGCATTTTTCGAGATGATAAGCGCCGGGGGCAGCTGCCGGCGCTTAAATTCGTTTGAGGGGTGCTCTACCTTATTCAGTATCGAATAGACAAGATCGGCATCGTTTCCCGCGGCGATGATCTCTGCCGGAGACGCTTTCTGCTCGAAATACATTCTGAGCACGGGATCCATCAACTCGTAAGGCGGCAGCGAGTCTTGGTCGAACTGATTTGGCGCCAGCTCGGCGGAGGGCTTTTTGTCGATGATGCTGTTCGGGATCACTTCGCGGCCAGCGCTTTCATTGATGTGCCGCGACAGCGCCCAGACTTCGGTCTTTAGGACATCGCCAAGCACAGCGAGCCCGCCGTTCGTGTCACCATAGAGCGTGCAATAGCCGACTGCGAGTTCGGATTTGTTGCCCGTCGAAAGGACGAGCCGGCCCTCGGCGTTCGAGATCGCCATCAGGATAACGCCTCGGATGCGTGACTGCATATTTTCCGCCGCCAGGCTTTCGCCACCCTTTGTCGGCTTATCAAGCCCCATCTGTTTCAGCAGCGTTTCAAAAGTGTCGGAAATCGGTTCGGTTCGGCCGACGCAGCCGAGATTGCGTATAAGCTCTTCGGAATGGATGATGCTTCCTTCGGATGAGAAAGGCGAGGGCATCATGACGCAGAGCACATTTTGGGGGCCGAGGGCCTCAGCCGCGAGAGCTACGGTCAATGCCGAATCTATACCCCCCGACAGACCGATGACGGCAGTTTTGAAATTATTCTTTGCCGCATAGTCGCGGATGCCGAGTACGAGAGCGCGGCGAATGCATTCGATTTCGTTGCCTGTGACGCCGCGGTTGTCCGGCTTGCGGACGTCGAGTTCGACTGTTTCGACAAACTCGTCAAAATCAGCGGCTTGAAGGATGATGTCGCCTTCTTCGTCGGCGATCAAGCTTGAGCCGTCGAAGATGATGCCGTCATTGCCGCCGACCAGGTTCACGAGCACGATCGGGATCTTTTGATCGCGTGCTCGATGCGCGACCATGTCGCAACGGAGCTTGATCTTGCCCTTGTTGTAGGGCGACGCGTTGAGGGTTACGACGAGGTCTGCACCCATCGCGATCACCTCGTCGGTGGGGTCGTTCTCGTATAGGCGTTCTCGCCAAAACGTTTTGTCGTTCCAGAAATCTTCGCAGACGACGACGCCGAGTTTCAGGCCGTTTATCTCGAAGATGCGTCGTTCATCGCTCGGTTCGAAATAGCGAGGGTCGTCGAACACATCGTATTCGGGCAGCAGCGTTTTATCTGCATAGCCCAAAAGCTTGCCGTCGTGAATGACCGCTGCGCAGTTGAACAGCCTGCGGCCATCTCGGCTGCCCGTGGGCCTGATGGTGCCGATGACCGCAGTGATGCCGGCCGTTTCGGGGATAATGCGATCGATATGGGACGCAGCGTTCTCGATGATGTCGGGGTCCTGGAACCAGTCTTGCGACGTGTAGCCGTGAACCGCGACCTCCGGAAATACGATCAAATCTGATTGGTCCGCTTTCGCCTTAACGATCGCAGCCACGATCTTGGCAATATTGCCGTCAATATCGCCGTTCGTGGTGTTGATCTGGCCAATGGTTACTCGCATGCGAAGTGGTGTAGATGGTCCTAGAGGGATATCACGCGTCAGTCGGTTCGACAGCCTTCTTCACCATCGTCAGACGATTTCCGCGGTCGTTGTATGTGACCTCGTCCATGATGTTGTAGATGAAGAGAACGCCGCGGCCTGAGGTTTTGAAAAGGTTTTCGGGGTCGAGCGGGTCGGGGATGTTATTAACGTCAAAGCCTTCGCCTTCGTCTTCGATCGTGAACCGGGCCTCCGTCTTTGAAACCTCGGCGGTGATCCGAACAAGCTTTTGTGCGTCAAACTTGTTCCCATGCTTAACGGCGTTCACAAACGCCTCGTCGAGTGCGATGAAAAGGTTCGACTGCTCGGGGTTTATGACGCCCAGCTTTTCGACCCGCTTCATCAGATAATCGAGCACGATGTGCATTAGCGAGAGGGCACTTGGAAGCTCAAATTCGATGTTTTCGTGAAGATCTATGACATACTCGGCTTTGTCGACGAACCTGATCTTGTAGTCGAGGATGGTCGCGACCATGTCGTGGAGCTCTTTCTCATCGAACTCGTCGCGTCGAAAATTTGATGCACAGATCTTAAAGGCTTTGATGTGTTGCCGGGGGCTGCTGTGTTCATCGATGTTCGGCAGACAGTGGGCTTCGTTGCCATTGCGATGAAACTCGGAGGGCTTATCGACATCGAGATCGGTGATGACCAGATCGAAGTTTTCGATGTTGTCATAAGCGACGGCGTCAGGACGGTTATCGATGATACTGACCTCGTGGCCAACATGCGAAAATACCTCATCGAGTGAGGTGGCAAGATCGTCGTGGTCGTCAATGATCAGTATTTTTCTTTGCATCGATGCCGCTAACGCTCATTACGTTGAGAATTAGCCCCTTGTTGCAAATAATACTCTAAATTGCTACTTATTTTCTATTCGTGCACGAAGATATCGACAAGGCCTATTCATTCGACTCGCTTGATAAACACTCATTCGGCACGCGTCTTTTTATACGCGTCGCGGATCTGGCGTTCTATGGGTTGATACGCGTGATCGGATTGTTGGTCAGTTTTGAGGTCGAGGGGATAGAGCACATCGAAGCAATTGAAAGCTCAGGCCGCAAGCCGATCTACTGCTTCTGGCACGATCAGATATTTCTGAGTACGTATTATTTTCGCGATCGCGGTATCGTCGTGCTCACGTCGCAAAGCAGGGACGGCGAGTACATCGCCCGGTTCATCAAGCGGTTCGGGTACGGCGCTGTTCGCGGTTCGTCCTCGCGCGGCGGCGTGGCAGGATTGGTTGAAATGATTCGATTGACACGTAAGGGGCTGCCCATGGGGTTGTCTGTTGATGGGCCAAAAGGACCCCGGCATGTCGCGAAGTCGGGGGCCGTCATGCTGGCGAAGAAATCGGGATTTCCGATATTGCCCTTCGCGATACGACCGCAAAAATATTGGACCGTTAATAGCTGGGACAAACTCGTGATTCCGAAACCCTTCACAACGGCGATAGTCACGATAGAAAAGCCGATCGAGGTTTCTGCAGACGCTAGTGAGGCGGAGCAGGAGGTAAAGCTTGTCGAGCTTCAATCGACCCTGGACAGGCTTGCGGCCGACGGCGGGGGATAGGCCATAAAGTTTGCCAGCATTAGGATAAAGGCGATCCACAATAAGTCTGCGAGCAGAAGGTGGCCGAGCTGCATTATAATCGGCCCGAGGGTTAACAGGGTCGCGGCGCCGAAGATGACCTGTGCGATCACGAGCATCGAGAGAATGTTTGCCCAACGGACTACTCCGGGTTCATCGGCCGATTCTTTTTTGAGCCAACCGGCGAGCATCACCAAATAGACTGCGGTCAATATCGAAAGGATCGGGTGACTGAGACGCAGGCGTAAAAGATAGTGGGACGCTGCGGAGAAATCTTTCGCGACGCCCTCAGCGAGGGAGCCCGACGGAAATAACATATTGCCGAGCGCTGCGAGTGATCCGCTCATGCCCACCAGCAGAATTCCGATCAGCGAGATGACGATCAGTACGGCCGTGTTCGTAGGAAGCTCGAACTTGAGCCTTTGGCCGGTTACCGCCATCCACGAGGTTAGCGTGAGAAATGCGAGCAAGATGAATGTGTTGATCAAATGGCCGATCGCCCAGAACGGACGCGCTGCCGTCAGATTGTCTGCGGTGTTACCCGTCAGCACGAGGCCCGCACCAACTAGAGCTTCGGTAAGAATGAAGATGAACGAGCCGACGGCCATTTTCCGGATCTGATCGCCCTTTGGGAATTTGCGGAATGCCCAGACCAGCAATCCGATGACGATCAGGAAAGCAATGCCGCTTGTCACACGGTGCGAGAATTCGATAACCGTCTTGAACTCAGGTGCTGATGGGATCACCTCGCCGTGGCAGGTGAGCCAGTGTTCGCCGCAGCCGTCGCCCGATTTTGACGCACGCAGAAATACCCCCCACAAAATGACAAGCAGGTTGAACGCCAGCGTCATCAACGAATAGCGTGCGAATGCCGGCATTCCGGCAAGGCCGCGAGGACTGATATTATTTATTTCGGTTGTCATTCGGATAAAGCAGGTTAGATTTAGGATAGCATTTGCAGATTTCGCGACAAAGAACGTCGACAAATCAGCGGGGTTTAAGTGGCGAACGTTAGGATCGACAAATTGCTTCACGATCGTGGACTCGCCGAATCGCGCACAAAGGCGCAGGCGATGGTAATGGCCGGCGTGGTCCTGGTCGGCGAAAAGCGTGTCGATAAGCCGTCTGAGGCGTTTGCGGTGGACGCCGTCATCCGGATAAAGGGCGACATGCCGGAATCGCGCTACGTGGGTCGCGGGGGGCTGAAGCTTGAAAAGGCCCTTGCGGAATTTGGCGTTGATCCCACCGGGATGATGTGTGTGGACATTGGTGCTTCGACCGGCGGATTTACTGATTGCTTACTGCAGCACGGCGCCGCTCGGGTCATTGCGATCGACGTAGGAACGAATCAGCTCGACTGGCGTCTGCGGAGCGATTCGCGGGTAGAGGTGCGCGAGAATGTGAATGCCCGGGGCCTGCGGCCGGAGGATATTGACTCACTGGCGGATCTGATCGTGATGGACGTTTCGTTTATTTCCGTGACGAAGATAATGCCCGTGTTTCGTGAGCTGATGGCTCCGGGCGGGCGGGCGATCGTGCTGATAAAGCCGCAGTTCGAAGTGGGTCGGGGAGAGGTTGGCAAGGGCGGGATCGTGCGTGAACCTGAGAAGCACGAGCGTGTCGTTGCTGAGGTGACGCAATTTGCTGCGACTGTTGGCCTAAAGCCGGGGCCGGTAATCGAGTCGCCGATCTTGGGCGCAGAAGGGAATAAGGAGTTTCTTGCGATCTATGAACGAGCGTGAGGATAGTTCTGAAAAGCAGGATAGACTCGTCGAAGGGGTCGATTATTACTTTGAAGGCGGGCTGATGGTGTTGACCGCTGCGTTTCTTACGAAGCGGCGATATTGTTGCGGCAACGGGTGCCGGCACTGTCCTTATCCGAAAGAAGATCAGAGGAGGAACTCTTCGAGTTCGTTGTGACGTGCGGGGCGATAGTCATGGTCCCGTTCATCAGAATAATCGGGTTCGGATCCTGCGAATTCGATTTCGACTGGTTCGGCCGCCGGCAAAAAGTCGATGGGGGTTCGAGCTATCTGAACAAGTAGTTCGGGTGTGCAGCACACCTTTTCATACCGCGCGACGTCGTCCTGTAGATGAGGCTGCGAGGAAAGCCAGGCGAGTGCGGAACTCAAGACGTCGCGACCTGCGTCGTCTTCGGGCCATCTAATGCTGTAGTGCATCCACTTGCCGTCGCGGCGTGCATCGACCAGCCCCGCGTTGCGAAGGTATGCGAGATGGCGCGAGATCTTGGGCTGGCTATCGCCTAACACCTCAGTAAAAAAGCACACACACACTTCGTTCTCGCGCATGAGGTTTAGCAGACGCAGACGTGTCTTATCTGACAGTGCGGTGTAGAACTTTTCCATGTAACTGAGTGTGTCTTCGTTCCTCATATAAATAAATTAACATAAGTAGTCAGTTTTGTCTTGACATATATGTGTAGCAGGAATATATTCGTCTTAACATATATGTTGAAGCGTATATGAATTTATGAGGAGCTAGAAAAAAATGTCACAGAAAGATTTCAAGTCGCTGAAACCCCACGTATCACTAAATGTCAAAGACGTCGCCGCGAGCGCCGATTTTTATAAAAAGCTTTTCGGCACCGAGCCGGTAAAGTTTTTCGAGGGGAAAACCATAGTTCACTCGATCGTGAAAGATCAAGTTGACGGGGCCGACAGCTCGAAGTCGCGGTTCGGATATGCAAAGTTCGATCTCGAGAATCCGCCGCTCAACCTGGTGCTGAATGAGATCGAGTACAGCGAAGGCGGAGCATTGTCTCACCTTGGGATACAGGTCGCGTCAACCGAAGACGTGATAACAGTCAGAGATCGATGGATTGAGTCCGGGCTTTTGACGGTGGACGAAATGAAGGTTGATTGCTGCTACGCGCTGCAGGATAAGACCTGGGCACGCGACCCAGACGGAAACGAGTGGGAGGTGTTTGTGGTCTTGAGCGACAGTGAACCGGTAGCCGCGTCATGCGGCTGCGGAGAGAAGGTCGACCACTCGGCTCTTTCCACCGAGCAATGTTGCACACCGAAGCAGAAGGCGTCTACTATTGGCGCAACTGCTCAAGTATGTTGCTAGTCTCGGAGGTTTAATGCACAAACTCTCTTTCTCTACGATGGCCGTGCATGCAGGCGAAGACCGGACGGATAATCATGGAGCCCTTTCGGTTCCGATCTATCCCGCTTCGGTCTTTGCCTTTCAAGACGCGGATGAAGGTATCGCGATCCATAACTATGAAAAGCCGGGGTATTTCTATGGCCGGCTCGGTAATCCCACCCAGACAGCACTCGAAAATGCGATGGCCAAGCTGGAGGGCGGCGAGGCTGCATTGGCTCTCGCCTCGGGCATGGCCGCCATATCAGCGGTGGTTCTGTCGCTGGTTAAGTCCGGTGAGCATATCGTGGCTCCGGCGTCGATGTATTCGACCACTACCAATCTTTTCAAGCACATCGGTGAACGATTCGGCATCGAGACGACGTTTGTTGATGCGACGGATGCAGCGAACTATAAGGCTGCGGTCCGGCCGGAGACACGAATGTTCTGGATCGAGTCCCCCTCAAACCCGCTTTTGGGTATTACGGACATCGCAGCTGTTTGCAAAGATGCGTCGGCAGCCGGGATTGCCACGGTAGTGGACAACACCTTCGCTACTCCTTTTAACCAGCTTCCACTGGATCTTGGGGCGTCAGCGGTTGTTCACAGTGCGACGAAGTATCTGGGCGGACACAGCGACCTTACCGCCGGTGTGCTGGTCGGAAGCTCGGAGCTAGTCGAGAGAGTGCGTGGATCGGCGGCAAAGTATTATGGCGGGAACCTAGCGCCGCAGGTCGCATGGCTCGTGCTTCGCGGAATCAAGACATTGGCCCTCAGAATGGAAAGGCACAATTCAAACGCATCTGCTCTTGCACATATGTTGTCCGACCACCCGAAAGTTGACACTGTTTATTACCCCGGCGTTCCTTCTCACCGCAATTATGAGATCGCAGTGCGGCAGATGACCGGGTTCGGAGGGATGGTGAGCGCGGACGTCGGGTCGGCCGAGATCGCAAAATCGATAGTGAATGGGCTGAAAGTCTGCACTTTTGCTACTTCTCTGGGTGGCGTCGAAACTTTGATACAGCCGGTCGCGTTAATGACTCACGCAACTCTTACGCCGGTCGAAAGGAAGGCTTCGGGAGTGTCTGACGGGCTACTAAGAATTTCTGTTGGAATTGAGTCCCTCAATGATATATGTCAAGACATATATGACGCGTTAGGATAGTGGAGGGAAATTTATATGGAACATCTTGTTATCTTGAGCTTTGTATTTTTGAACCTTTTTATGGTTCTCGGCGCGGTCGATCTATTCTACTTTCACATCTGGAAATATCGTCTGCACACGCTGCCCGGTTCGCTGTACGAACATAAGCTGCACATGGCATTCGCCTTTTTGATGGTACCCCTAGCGGGGCTGCTCTACTATAAGGACCTAGGCGGCTACGCATTGTGGGCGGGCGTGTTTTTCGTGGCTGCTGCATTGGCCACGGAGCTTCTCGATGTATTTTCTGAGAACGACAGCAGGGCAGCGGTCGGCGGTTTGTCTACTTCCGAGTACGTTCTTCACGTGGTGCTGACGATCCTCAAGGTCGCGTCCTTCGCCTTTATCTTTGCGTCTAAGCCGCTTGGTGCATGGAGCCTTTCAGCGCCGCTAGTAATGGGCAGCTACGGATGGATGGCAGAGATGATGGCGATAAAGGTGATGGTCGGCAGTTTCGCGGTCGGGGTACTTCACGCGGCTCTGCTTCATCCGCGGATCGCGGCGATTAGATTTTCGGACCTCTGTTCGAAGTTACCGTGTGGCGAGGCTTCCTGCTGTGTGAGGGCATAGAACGCAGCGGGCCGTCTCAACGGCCGGCCCGCCGTTAACATTTTGTTAACTCCGTCGCGCTTGATATATGCGTGGATACGTATATAATCTTCTGCTTTATGACAGATCTCACAACAGAACAGTTAAATCCGGTCGAGAAGCTCTCGTTTCTCGACCGCTTCCTTACGCTGTGGATCTTTGCGGCGATGGCCGTTGGGATCGGTATCGGCAACCTTCTACCGCAAGCTGGCGAGTTTATCAATCAGTTCCAGTTCGGTACGACAAACATCCCGATCGCGCTTGGGCTCATTTTAATGATGTATCCGCCGCTTGCTCGGGTTAAGTATGAAGAGATGCCGGCGGTGTTTAGGAATACGAAGATTCTCAGTCTTTCGCTTATACAGAACTGGTTGATCGGGCCGACGCTGATGTTTGCGCTGGCGATCATCTTCTTATACGACAAGCCGGAGTACATGATCGGGCTCATCATGATCGGCATTGCACGCTGCATTGCGATGGTGATCGTGTGGAACAACCTCGCGAAAGGCGACAATGAATATGCCGCGGGGCTCGTGGCATTTAACAGTATTTTTCAGGTGCTTTTCTACAGCATCTATGCGTATATTTTCGTCACCGTTCTGCCGCCCTTGTTCGGTGTGACGGGAGCGGTGGTGGACATCAGCGTTGCGCAGATCGCGGAAAGCGTCCTGATCTATCTTGGAATACCCTTCTTTGCAGGGATGCTGACGCGTTTCGTGCTGATGCGGGCCAAAGGACAGGAGTGGTACGACAATGTCTTCATCCCGAAGATCAGCCCGATAACGTTGCTCGCACTGCTTTTCACGATAATGGTGATGTTTAGCTTTAAGGGGCAGCTGATCGTGGAGATCCCTTTTGACGTTGTTCGGATCGCGATTCCACTCATACTTTATTTTGTGATCATGTTCTTTTCCGCGTTCTTTCTTGCGAAGAAAGCGGGTGCGGATTATCCGAAGAGCACATCACTTGCGTTTACGGCGGCGGGCAACAACTTCGAGCTGGGGATAGCGGTTGCGATCGCTGTTTTTGGCATCAATTCCGGGGTCGCATTCGCGGCGGTGATCGGCCCCCTGATCGAGGTGCCGGTGTTGATCCTTCTGGTCAACGTGGCACTGAAGCAGCGGAAGAATTTCAAGGAAACGGCGGCGATCTGATCATGGACAGTAACAAGAAAAGCATATTAATCCTTTGCACCGGCAATTCGGCTCGATCTCAAATGGCTGAAGGGTTGCTGCGACATATAGGTGCGGGCATATATGATGTTCACAGCGCGGGGACGCATCCTAGCATCGTCAGGCCGGAGGCTATCGAAGCACTTGCGAACATCGGAATCGATATCTCAGACCAGAGATCAAAATCCGTCGATGATTTTGCCGAACGTGAGATCGATTATGTGCTGACCGTGTGTGATAGTGCTGCTGAAAACTGCCCGATCTTTCCGGCAAAGACCGCACGAGTTCACCGAGCGTTTTCGGACCCTGCTGCGGTCGAGGGCGACGACGCAACACGACTCGCAGCGTTCGAACAAGTTCGCGATGAAATCCACGAATATTTCCTAAACGAGTTCATACCCACCATCCTGAATGCGCAAGAAAAAAGGGACACCGAAGCGTCCCTTTAGGATCTTCCAGTAAACAACCTAGGCGTCGTTGTTCTCGCCTTTGGATTTGCTCATCTGCGGTGCAGCCGTCGCTTGCGGAAGCGGAACTCCGACAGCGTCCGATTTGGTGAGCGGAGCTTCGTCCAAAGGCTCGTCGCCAACATCGCTGATTATCATCTTGCCTGACTGTTTAGTGAAGGTCAGCGCCTCTTTCTCAGCATCAAAACCGACCATAACGAAATCGCCGGTCTCGATCTGCTGTGTTGCGACAAGGTTCGACAACGGATAAACCAGGAACCTCTCGATCGAACGCTTGAGGTGTCGTGCACCATATTTCAGGTCGATGCCCTCGGCCAGCAAAAAGTCTTTAGCATCATCAGCACATTCGAAGATGAACTTTGTGCCTGCTGATTCGGTGATCCGATCCTGAACGGCCGTGAGTTCGATATCGAGGATGAGCCGCAGATGATGTTCTTTCAGGCTGCGGAACACGACGACCTTGTCAATGCGGTTCATGAACTCCGGCGAGAACTTTCGCTTCGCCGCTTCAAGAGCCGTGCGATAGATTTTGGCGTCTATCTCGGTATCTTCTTGCGGTGTTCCCTGCTTTACCGGGGCGAAGCCGATGCCGCCCGAGATCATGTCTGACATCTCGCGGGCTCCAAGGTTCGAGGTCATGATGACCACGGTTCGCGAGAAATCGACCCGGCGGTTGTCGCCAAGCGTCAGCGTCGCCTTATCGAGAATTCCGAGCAGGAGCTGCCACAGCGAGTCCGACGCTTTTTCGATCTCGTCGAAGAGCACGAACGTTAGCTTGGTATCATCGGTGTGAGCCTTATCCAAATTCTCTTGCGTCAGCATCGGCGATGTTTCGCGGTGTCCGAGATATCCCGGAGGCGAGCCGATTAGTTTTGCGATCTCATGCGAGTGTTGAAACTCAGCACAGTCGATCTTTACAACGGCGTGCGGGTCGTTAAACAAAACCTCAGATGCAGCCTCAACGACTCTTGTCTTACCGGAACCGGTCGGCCCAAGAAAGAGCATGGTGCCGATCGGACGCGTGGGGTTGTTCATCCCGGCGAGATAGATCTGAAACAAACCGCTCATTCGGCGGACGGCCCTTTCCTGGCCGACTATACGCTCGGAGAGCTTGTCTTCAAATTCTGCGGCTCGCGGACTTTTGATATCCGGATCAAGCAGAATGCCGTTTTCGATCTTTTCTTTTTTCTTTGCGGTTTCGTTTCTCATTTGGTGGACTCCTCGCCGGTCAGGGTTGAAGTTTTACTTCACCCTTCCGCAACTTTCTGACGTTATGTCAAACCTGGATTTGCAGCTAATGCGGACCGCAAGTCCGTCGTAACAGTGATGATTTCAATAAGTTAAGCGTTGGCTGGACTTTAGGATTAGGAAGGACCCGTCCATAGGGTTGAGCGATTATGGTCATCTCGCTCTCGCATTACCAATACCATAAAGTTTTACTTTTTGGCAAGCGGTTTATGCTCCTTCTCCTATCCGAGAAAAGTATGAGGGTCTCGGATCGTTCGGATTTTAACTTTCAAACTGTCGGTCGCCTTTTGATTACCGGTCGGCCGACACTGGTAAATTAGGCAATCATCGTGCCGTTCGCAAAAGAAACCTGATTGCAACATCTAGCAATTTCGAAAGCGCGGTGAAAATACTAATAAATGAATATTTTTCTGAAAGTTACGAGAAAAATAAGGCTGCAAGATAGAGGAATATGAGACGCAACAGACACGCTCAAATCGGTTACTGGGTGACGGATTTCGTCACAGATCTGACCGGGGAGGGAAATTATCCCTACCCGATCATCACATGTGATCAATGTTAGTCGTAGTACTCGAGTCCGAGATGGGTGATCAGATCCTCACCCCGCATGTGCCGGAGCGTGTTCTTCAGCTTCATTAGCTGGATGAACAGATCATGTTCGGGGTAGAGGCCAGGTGCAGTCTGCGGTGCCTTGAAGTAGAAAGATAGCCACTCCTGGATGCCCTTCATGCCGGCACGCTGTGCGAGGTCGAGGAAAAGCGCGAGATCAAGTGCCAACGGGGCCGCCAGGATCGAATCGCGGCACAGGAAGTCGATCTTAATCTGCATCTTATAGCCGAGCCAACCAAAGATGTCGACGCTGTCCCAGCCTTCTTTGTTGTCGCCGCGCGGGGGGTAATAGTTAATCCTGACTACGTGAGAGAAGCCTTCGTAAAGGTCGGGATATACGTCAGGCTGCAGAATGTGTTCGAGCACCGAGAGTTTTGATTCTTCTTTGGTCTTGAAATTTTCAGGGTCGTCCAGGACTTCGCCGTCACGGTTGCCGAGGATGTTGGTCGAATACCATCCATCAAGGCCGAGCATTCTCGATTTGAGGCCCGGTGCGAGGATCGTCTTCATCAGCGTCTGACCCGTTTTGAAATCCTTACCGCAGATCGGCACACCGAGGTCTTCTGCAAGCTTGGTCAACGCGGGGATGTCAGCGGTTAGGTTGGGGGCACCATTCGCAAACGGGACGCCGGACTTGATTGCAGCATAAGCGTAGATCATTGACGGCGAGATAGCGGCGTCGCTGTCGTAGAGGCCTTTTTCGAAAGATTCGATAGTTTCGTGGACCGCAGAGCTTTCGAGGAAGATCTCAGTGGACGCAGCCCAGACCATTACGAGGCGGTCACAACCGTTTTCGGATTTGAATTTCGCGATCTCTTCGATGAGCTGCTCGGCAAGCTCCATCTTGTTCTTGCCGGTTTTCACGTTCTCTCCATGGAGCCGCTTGACGTAGTTCTGCTCGAAAACGGCGGGCATCGGTTTTAAGCTCGCGAGCTGTTCCGATACCTGGTTGAGAAGGTCTTTTTCGAGCACGCCAGCGTTCATCGCGGCGTCGAAAGCGTTGTCGTCGAAGATATCCCACGCACCGAAGACGATGTCTTCGAGTTCGGCGATCGGAACAAAATCCTTGATCTTGGGCGAGCGGTTCTCCGTGCGTTTACCGAGCCGGATGGTGCCCATTTGCGTGAGCGAACCGACGGGTTCCGAGATCCCGCGTTTAATGGCTTCTACACCGGCGACCAGCGTTGTGCTGACGGCACCCAGGCCGACGAGCAATATTCCGAGTTTTCCTTCTGCGGGAGCAATGTCCACACCTTTAGCTACCATTAATTCCTCCGAACCGAAAGAAAGATGATAGCCGTCCGCTTTTGGTAAGGCAAATAGAACGGTGGGCAGAATCTTAATCGGCGAAGGCGAAGAACAGGATAAGAGCGACCAAAACAAGTGCGATGACGAGAGCCGTTATTTTGACGACACTGTACGGACGGCTCCCCTGGACCGCTCCGGTACGACCGTTTACAACGACCTGGTACGTCTTTCCGCCGAAGCGGTATGCGCCGGAGTAGATAGGCAGGAGCAGGTGCTTGAAGGTGATATCGGCATACCTCGTGTTTATCGATGATACACGCTGGTGGTCACCACCGATGTCGCGGCGGCAGTCCGTGTGGATGACGGAATATGCGATCTCCTTGAAACGTTCGAATCCGGCATCGAGCGGCACTCGATAGGCCTCGGCTTTGTGGCCCGACAGGAACGCGGGTTCGTAGGGGCTTAGTGCATCTAGGTCCCAGGGTTCGAGGCGGTCCAGATAATTGCGTGGCAGCGAAATTGTGGCCGGCACACAGACGTCATCGAAATGGCGTGCGACGCGGCCGCTGGTGGAATACCAGCGGATCTTGGTCACAGTGCGGTACTTGGTTTGACCGTTCTGCACATAGCTTTCGGTGACCTGATAGTTTTCGCCCCGTTGGCCGGTGTAGTCGCTATCGGTAGCTGCATCGTACGTCCAGTACGGGATGTAGATACTTACGAGCTTATCAGCATCGGCAAGGTGTTTGAGTTTAGACGGGGCGAACCAGAGGGAACTCAGCCACCGGTTAAAATGAGCAACGGCATCGCGTTGAGTTACAAGGAACGGCAGGACGCCGTTTGGGGCGAGCATGGGGTCTGCCGCCTTTGGTTGGGCGACGATCCGATTACCGCAAAAGGCGCAGACGGTAGCGGTTTCGGGCGGAGTGAAGTTGATCACAGCGCCGCAGGAAGAGCATTGAACCTGCATCGCCTCGACCGCCATCGGGCTCAGGCCGCGCGTGCCTACGGAGAGAAATTCGTCGTAGGACCTTTCTTCGACCGTGCCGGTGACCGTGATGGCTTGAATGTGGCCACAGTATTGACAATGAAGTCCGCCGGCTGCGGCATCGAAACCCATGTCGGCACCGCAGTTTTCACACGGAAAGCGACTGACGTTGTTTTTATCGATAGTGGGGCGGTCTTGCATTGCGATCAGGCACTCGGACGGTAAATTTTGGGGTCGATCTCCGCGAAGATATTGTCGCGGGATTCGATCTCCTCTAGCAACTCAGGGTGGACCGCGCCGGATTCGAGCATTTTCGCGAGGAGGTCGAAGCGGTGGATGTGCGAGCGGAAACGCCGCGAGGAGTATTCGACGGTGGTGCCTTGGTAGATCTGGAATGCCCAGTCGGAGGATTGGGCAAGGAGGAGTTCGCGAGCCATCTGTTTGAGAAGCCGAGAGCTCTCGCCCGCGGCGTCGTTTTGCGAGGCGAAACGGTCGGCAAGGGCCGTCATTCGGCGTTCGGCGTCGTGCTGATAGGGGTACATCCACGAATTCTGTTCGTTGAGCCACACCTTGTAGTAGCCGTTTTCGCCCCAAGAGGACGCGGTGGGCTGTTGAATTTGGATCGGGATCCCCGAATCCAGAAAGTCGCCGGGGGTCGCCGCGATAATTTCGTTCTGGTCCCAGTGCAGCTTTCGAAAAAGAAAGTCGATGAACTGCGGCCCCTCGAACCACCAGTGACCAAAAAGCTCGGCGTCATAGGGCGAGACGACAAAGGGCGGGTGGCCGCCGAACGTCTCGCGAAGTGCGTGCGCCTGTTTGATCCTTTCTGCTACGAAGTGCGAAGCGTTTTCCGCCGCCATTTCGCGTGCGAGTTCCGGCAGATAAGGGAGTTTGTCCTGTTGGGGAACGTCGCGGCCTGTGATGCGGTGATATTTAAGCCCAAGGTGCCGCCGGGTGCCGTCTTTGTGCAGGTGCGGTTTGAGATACTCATGCGGCAGATCCCAGCCGATGTCGCGGTAGAATTCTCGGTAGACATCGTTGCCGGGATACCCGACCTCGGCTGACCAGACCTGCCTGCTAGTTTCAAGGTCCCGAGCAAAGACCGCCGTCCCGTTCGGGCAAATGACGGGAGCGTGCACGCCGAATTTGGGCCGGGGATCACCATAGAGGATCGCATGGGTATCGCTGATGAAATATTCGATGCCTGCGGCTTTGAGCAGGTCCTCGATGCCGGGTTCGTATGCACACTCGGGCAGCCAGATTCCGCGGGGTTGCCGTCCGAAATGCTTCTTATAGTTTGCAACCGCAACCTCGATCTGGGCGCGGCGCGACTCTTGGGTCGAGATGAGCGGCAAAAACCCGTGAGTAGCTCCGCAAGTGATGATCTCGAGTACGCCTTCGTCTTGGAGGCGACGAAATGCCGTGATCAGGTTGCGACCGTATCGATCGTTCCACAGGTCTAGCGACATTCTGAGGTCTCGGGCATACATCGCCGCGGCCTCGATAAACTCTTGAGCTTCGTTGCGGGTTCGCACGACCTCTTTTTCAGCAAGTTCCAGAAGGTTTTCGAGGTGGCGAGTGTAGCGTTCCTGCAGCAGCGGGTCCGCGAGCATTTCCGACAGGGTCGGCGAGATATTGATCGCGATTCGCGGAGCGGCCCCCGCCTCGTGCAAGTTCTGAAAGATGAACAGGAGCGGAAGGTAGACCTCGGTTATAGCTTCGTAAAGCCAGTCTTCTTCGAGAAATTCAGGATATTCGGGATGCCTGACGAACGGCAGGTGAGCGTGAAGGACGAGGCTGAAATAACCTACGGGCATATCATCTGGTCTTGTATCACCTTAGCGAAACGTGTGCGAGCTTATAGATCTGCCGGGAACCTGCCGGAAACGCAGACGCCTCGGGAAATGGATTGAACTTAGACCAAAAACGGCCGAACCCGTCTCTTCAATTTCGTTCTCTACTTCATCGACGCCGTATTCGCGCCGGGCGGCTGCGAGTGCTGCGTCTTTGTTCCAACCGGTATTTTGCTGAAGGATCGCGAAGAGGCTCGGACTGATCTGATAACGCAGGTCTTCGAACGTTGCACCGGATGCGATCGAAAAAAGCGAAAACCTTAATTCTTCGGAATCGAAACCCGAAAAACGCTCCGGCGGCTGGCCCGTTAGGTCTGCGACAGCCCGTGCTGCGGTTCCGGATGCGGCCTCTGCATCGTCCCCGGCGATCGCTACGTCGAAGGCATCTTGTCTGAAGCCGGACACGTCCAGGATCCTTGCGAATTGATGAGATGGGATTCGCCATTCAGCGGATTCAGCTGTGTGCGGAGACGGAGTTTTGCGGGGCGTTTCGACCTCGTTCGAGAAAATGACCCGTACAAATGGCCGATTCGTGGCATAGAAGCCTAATTCGGCCTGGTATTTGGTAGCCGACTCGACGGTAAACCAAGTTGAGCCTTCGTATTCAGCCGGGATTATCTGTTCGGTATCTCGCGTGCGATCGATCAACCTGATCACCAACTGGTAACCATGTGAATCCGAGCCGAGCGCTTTTGTAAGCGACTGAAAGGGGTTGCTGCCGACGGACCAGTAAAAGTGGATGCGGTTCGGCGACTGCATCAACAGCCGGGCACGGTCGGCTTTTTCCAGCGGCGGCAGAACCGGAACGGCTAACTCGCGATCGATGGGCGAAAGGTCGGCGAGATGATCGGGTTCGAAGACTAGCGGCTCAGCCACGGGCGTGGCTTTCGCCACGACTGTTGATGAAGAAACGGGCTGATGGCCGATCGGGATGAACTCCAGAGCTTCACCTGCATTGGGATCTTTGTCTTGGTTGATTTCGGCCATAATTCCGCAGTGAAATAAAACGAAATTATGAAGAGTTTCGCGGTAAGTTACAAGCTGGACTTAAGATAATGCTAACGCCTCGCTGGCAGCGGGCCTATGTTGCGTGCAGAACTAACGCGGATGTCGAGCTTACCGACGGAGGTATCGACCAAGGCGCGTACCGGAATCCGCCGGGTGTCTTCCGTGATCCATATGGTCATGCTGCCGTCCTGTTCAATCAGGCGGCCGGGGCCGAAAATGCCCGCCTCGAGCTTGTAGCACCATACGCGCCCGAGACTGGTACGTTCGCGTTCGCGGCCGACGACCGTGACAGGCACCTGATATACAAGGCCAGAGTCACTCAGAGTCACATCGAAAGTTTTCCCAATGGCAAGCGGCTGAAGCCTGAGGCTATAAAGCGCTGAGACGATATCATGAGTGCCGCCCGGAAGGTCAGAAGCGATCGTTCGCGGGGGATTTGAGGGATTATTGGGATCGGTTTCAACGTACGTGACCTTACTCTCGCCGTAGTTGAAGACTGCCTCGCTGTCGCGAATACGGTCTTTCTGAACATCGTGTTTTACGGTTTTGAGCGCCTTAAAATCGGTGGCGTCGATCGTCGAATCGAAACGCTGGAGAAACGAGAACCTCAGAAGCTTGAGCAGCGTTCCTTTTGACACGGCCTCAGCATTCACGCTGAATGCCGAAGTGCCGATCTGTGGTCCGACGGTAAAAGTCATTTCGCCTACGGAGATGGTGAGCAGCAGCCTCTTGAGCTTGCCTTCGTAGGTGATCGATTCACCTTCGGCGAAGGGCATCTTAACGGAACGGGCAGCACCAACTGCAGCGGAGCCGTTCCCGGCAGTCGGAGACCCGTTTCCTTGGGCGACGGCCGTGGCGTTTGACGCCACGATCAAGAACAGCACGACTGCAGCGGAATAGAGACTATTTGTGAACCTTTCGCACATTACTTTGAGACTATTATAACCGAAACGGCTCAATTCTCGATGTTTTTTCTGCTTGCTCGTTCTACCCGGTCATTCGTTCGACGCGCGCACGGGGAATTTGGATGTATTAGACCTTTGAGCGGTTTCAAGGCGGCTGACGACCGCATCGAGCACTGCGGACGGAGATATGTCCATGCAGATCCACTCTCCGCACGTTCGGCGGTGGCAGTTGAGACGGCATTCGATATCTGTTCTTTCGACGCAGATGTCGGCTGGGTTGGTGCTGCCGTTACGCCACCATTCGGTCGGTCCGAAAATGCCGACAATAGGCGCGCCGGCGGCGATGGCAAGATGAGTGGGGCCAGTGTCGCCGCCGATGTATATCTGTGCGCCTCGCGCCAATTCGAAAAAGCCTTTGAGCGACGGTGAGGCGGCGAAAGCTTGTCTCGACGGGTCAGCCGCTACAGCTCGTTCGGCAAGTTCCGACTCTTTTGGACCGGCAACTATGATGGGCGTGATCCCGGTGCGTTGGTGGATGAGGGCGGCCAACGCTCCGTAATTTTCGGCGGGCCATAGCTTAGTGACCCAGCCGCCGGCAGGATTGAGCAAGGCGTAACGGCCGCCTGATGCGAGGGACGCGACACTGGCGGCCTCTTCGCGATGTTCAGCCGTGGTGAAGACTGGGAACTCGGGTTTGCCGTGGTGCTCAGGCAGATCGAGAGCAGTCGAGGCAAGCCGGAGATTTTTTTCGATGACGTGCAGCGCCGTCGGAACATCTACCGTATCGGTGAGTACGACGCGGCTGGCGGGTTCGCGGAGTGATCTGCGTGAGAAGCCCCAGCGGCGTTTAGATCCAGAGAGTTTGGCGATCGCTGCGGATTTTAGCAGGCCCTGAAAGTCGATCGCGATATCGTATTTGACCTTGCGAAGGCCGCCGATCTGGCGGCGGATCTCGGGGATCATGTCGTCAACAAGACTGCCCTCGCGCATGGCGCGGGTGTCGACCTCGATCAGTTCGTCTATCAGCGGATTGCCGCGAAGTATCTCGGCTGAACGTTTTTCGGCGACCCAGCCGATCGCGGCATCCGGCATAATTGAGCGAACGTGGGCGAGGGCGGGCAGCGTGTGAATGATGTCGCCGATCGCGCCGAGTTTTACGAAGAGTATCCGCACGTCTCAATCTTAAACGGTTCGAGGTAAAATACTAAAAGTGCGACAATCGTAGAATCGCGTAAACTTTCGCTTGAATTGCGGCATCTATTTGATCAGAACTTCTTTACCGGTGAAATTATGAGAAAACTTGCAGCGGCGTTCTTACTGGCGATCGGCACGTTTACGGTCGCTTTGCATGCCCAAACACCCAACATCCGGCCGGCGGAGCTTCCTCAATCGGAGGTGGACCGCATCATCAAACAGGTGGCGGCGAACGAGGATGATTTTCGCTACGCCCTGTCGAACTACGTGTTCAACCGCAGCGCGACAATTCAGACTGTCGGGATGGGCGGGCAAATAACGGGTGTATATCGCCGTGACTCGTTCATGACGTTTTCGAGCGACGGGCGTCGGTTTGAACGCGTTACGTTTTCACCGGTATCGACGCTGACCGAACTTACAGTAACGCCGGAGGACCTCGAGGACCTTGGCGGGGTCAATCCGTTTGCGATCGAACCGCGTTACATCCCGGAGTACAACTTTAAGATCGTAGGTAAGGAAAAGATCGATGACCTCGATCTATTTGTGTTTGAGGTCACGCCGAAGAAGATCCCGAGTGCGAGCAGCGGCCAGCGGCTTTTTACGGGGCGCATTTGGGTCGATGACCGCGACCTGATGATCGTGAAATCGAAAGGGAAGGCAGTGCCGGAGACTAAGCAAAACAAGTTTCCCATTGTTGAGACGTGGCGTGAAAATGTTGAGGGCAAATATTGGTTCCCGGCGTATTCGTATGCAGATGACGAGCTTGTCTTTGACAGCGGACAGGTTGTGCGGATGCGGATGAAGGTCACGTACACGGATTATAAGGTGGGCCGAAGCGATGTTCGAGTGCTCGATACGGACGAAGAGCTTATTGACGAACCGACTCCGAAGCCCTCGCCGTCTCCGCGCCGTCCGTGATCAGGGGCGTGCCGAGATTAGCAGCTACGGCTGCACGCGTTTCTTGTAAAAGCTGCATCACATCTTTCGAGCCGTTCTCGTCTTCGACATCGATCGGGGGCGAGAGCGTGACCTCGACAGTCCCGGGAAACAGAAAACTTTGCCGCTTTCCCATCATCCAGTCGGTGTTTCGTATCGACACCGGCACAATCCGTGAGTTCGTTTGGATCGCGAGGTGAAATGCTCCCTTCTTAAATGGGAGTAGGTCGCCGGGCATCGCACGGGTTCCCTCTGCGAAGAGCCCGAATGAGTAGCCGTCTTCCATCACCTTTCGGGCGTTTTCCATGGAGAGCAGGGCTTTTTCGGGATTAGACCGGTCGATCGCGAGAATATTAACGAAATGCATCCCTTGACCCAGGACTGGAACTTTCAGCAGCTCCTTTTTTGCGACGAGCCCCATACGTTTGCCGGCGTAGCGAAAGAGCGCGGCTGTATCGAGATATGAGCGATGGTTCGACACGAATACGTAGGATTCGTTGGGGTCCAAGTGCTCGGTCCCTGTGACCTCGACTTTGGCACCGCAGACGCGCAGCCAGGTCTCCGCCCCCCAGAGTGCGATAGGGTATAGCCACAGGCGGCGGTCGATAATGTAAAGGAAAAGCAACGCGGGCAGTGCGATAAAAAGCAGCATCGAACCGGCGACGAGCCAAGACCACCAGTAACGCAGTTTTCCGACAAAGCGCGATTTGTTAGACTCGTAAACAGGAAAAACGAGTTTTTCATTCTCCGTTATCGCAGCCGACGAAGTCTTTACCAAGGGTTCAGACATAAGCTAGAACTTTTCTCTGCTCGAATAGTAAAGAATTTGGCGTCGGTTAACAAAGCCAACAACCTATGCGACCTTCACTTGCTCACCGATTAGCGGTTTTTTCGATCGCTGTACTTATATGCTCCGTTGCCGTTAATTCTCAAGTCCCGACCCCCGCGTCTGTACTTGGTTTTACACCGACGGATGACCGAACCATCGCGGACTGGACGCAGATCAGAGGGTATTTCGAAAAATTGGACGCGGCGAGCGACCGCGTTGTAGTGCGCGAGTTCGGCAAGACGACGCTCGGAAAGCCGATGATCGTGGCATTTATCTCGTCTGCCGAAAACGTCAAGGCGCTCGACAAATATCGCACGATCAGTACCCGGCTCGCCGATCCGCGAACCATCCCGACTGAACAGGAAGCTGCCGCGCTGGTGCGGGATGGGAAGACGATCGTTTCGATATCGTGCTCTATCCATTCGAATGAGATCGTCGCATCGCAGATGTCGATGAATCTGGCGTACGAGCTGGCGACCGCGATGGATCCCGGGACAGTTGAGATACTGGACAACACAATCCTGCTTTTGATCCCGTCGGCAAACCCGGACGGGATCGATATGGTCGCGGAGTGGTACCGCAAGACGCTTGGCACCAAGAGCGAGGGAACTGTGCCGCCGCAGCTCTATCATCATTACGCGGGTCACGATAACAATCGCGACTGGTTCATGCTGAACCTTGCCGAGACGCAGGCGATAACAAAGCTTTATTGGCAGGAGTGGTTCCCGCAGATCGTCTATGACGTTCATCAGATGGGTCAAAACGGGCCGCGATTTGTGATCCCGCCTTTTTTTGATCCGCCAAATCCGCGGATCGATCCGTCGATCGTTCGCGATGTGGGCCTTGTCGGGTACAAAATGGCGGCGAATCTGCAGGCGGCAGGCGTCAAGGGCGTTGCAACGAACACGACATTTGATATGTGGTGGCACGGTGGCTTTAGGACGGCGCCGTATTATCACAACTCGATCGGGATATTGTCGGAAGCTGCGAGTGCAGACCTAATGACGCCGGTAAATATCACTAACGAGCGCCTCAAATCGACCGGACGTGTCCGGGGGCTGAATTCGCCGCTCGAGCCTGCGATCAACCACCCTGAGCCGTGGACGGGCGGGATGTGGCGGCCGCGAGACATTGCGAACGTGGAGATGATCGCCAGCCGTTCGGTATTGGAAATGGCGGCAAAGTATCGCGAGCGCTTTCTAGGCAATTTCTACAAAATCGGGAAAGGGAATTTGGAACGTTGGGACGGCGAGCCTCAGGCGTTCATTATTGGAGCGGGTCAGCCGCGATCGGAGAATATCGCTCGGCTGATCGAGATTTTGACCTGGCAGGGCGTCGAAGTTCACCAGATGACCCATGAGCTTTGGGTGAAGCATTTCCAGGATAGGGACGAGTACCACGAAATGCCGCTGGGAAGCTTTTTGGTCTTTGTAAATCAACCCAAGAAGAACAATGTTTTGAGCTTATTTGAGCGTCAGGTTTACCCGAATAGGATCAATCAGGACGGAACGCCTGACCCGCCGTATGACGTTGCTGGCTGGACACTTCCGCTGCAGATGGGCATTGAGGTTGAGACGGCGTGGGACATCCGCGATATGGATAAGATGCGGCCGACGCTGCGACCAATTAGTTCGATCGATCAGGCACGTGCCGTGATGAACCTCGGCGCGTCCGGCGGACCTTTCGCGAAGCTTTCAAATCCGCTGCGTGCACCGGCTCGCGCCGGGCTGTATCAAGGGGCGATGGGGTCGATGGACGAAGGATGGACGCGGCTCATTCTAGATAATCATCAGATCGCGTATACATCGGTCAGTGATCAGCAGATGCGTTCGGGCGATCTTGATTACGACGTATTGATCCTGCCGTCGATCACCGAAACCGGCTTCTTGCGTGGACTCTCGGCGGAGCGATATCCGGATGAGGTCGCGGGCGGGATCGGCGAGGCGGGAGTGCAGAACCTTAAACGCTTTGTCGAGAACGGCGGGCGGCTGGTGTGTTTTGCCGCGTCCTGCGAACTTGTGATAAAGACCTTCGGCTTGCCCATAAAGAACGTTCTGCAGGGCGTTCCGCGCAGCTCATTCTATAATCCGGGTTCGATCGTGAAGCTTGGGGTGGACACAAAGCATGCCCTGGCACGGGGGACTCTCGAAGAGATGCCGGCGTATTTTACGAATAGTTCCGCGTTTGAGATCGGTGATGAGGCCAGGGTTCGGACCATCGCACAATATGCGATGCGGGATGCTTTGATGTCCGGGTGGATGCTCGGGGAAAAGCTGATCAATGGAAAGGCAGCGCTCGTGGAAACGGATGTTGGCAAAGGTCAGATCGTTCTTTTCGCGTTCCGTCCGCAGCATCGCGGACAGACATACGCGACATTCCCGTTCATCTTTAACACGCTGGAAAAGAGGTAAGGCTATGAGATCCACCGCCAAGCTTTTGCTGCTCGCAATCGTCGTTCAGATCTGGGTGCCGCATAGCACCGAGGCGATCGTTCCCGGACGCCCCTTCTTTCTCCCGGCAGAGCCGCGTATCCGGGTTGGATTGGTCACAAATGCTTCATCCGTCAACATTACTACCGCAGATACGCAATTGCTTGCCCATGCTCCGGGTGAGGCTACTCGGCATCTCGCTACGAACCGAGTTTCAGTAACGGCACGAGCTTACCGCCCGCCCGTGCTCGATCACTACATATTTGAGATCCAAAATCTGTCGACGGCTGATGAAGCTTCGTCGATCGCCGCAAACGTTCGGGAAGCGACCGGCGAGTCGGCCTTGGTGAGCGTCGACTCAAAAACGAATACATGGAAGGTGTGGATCGGCGAGCCGCGCGAAACAAAAGAGGATGCCGATACATTTCGTGCGGCACTCACACAGCATGGATTTAGCGACGTTACGGTGGTCGTCGAGAAACGGACGGTGCATTCGCCGGACGCAGTCGCGCTTTCAGATCAGGTCCGAGCAGCGGGAAAGTCTGAGGTTCGCAGCCTAGTTCGGGCGACCGGTTCCGTTCAGCCGGCAGCGGCTGCGGACGCAGTCGTTCCGGGGCTTCGCGAGGTGATCGTAAACGGGGCGGTAGAAGCTGCCAAATATACTTCGCTGAAGGCTGTTTCTTTTGGGTCATTTGATGAACGCTCGACCCCGGTCCGTCTGAACGGGACGCCTTACCGCGGGCGGCTTGAGGTGTTCGTAAATTCGCGCGGCACGCTTTCGGTTGTCAATGAAGTGCCGCTCGAAGATTATTTGCTCGGGGTCGTACCTGCGGAACTGTCGTTGCCACAGCTCGAAGCGCAGAAGGCACAGGCCGTCGCGGCTCGGACCTATGCGATCGCGAACATTGACGGGTTTGCCCGGCAGGGTTTCGACGTGCGGCCGGATGTGTGGTCGCAGGTTTATAAGGGAGTGTCGATAGAGACGCCGATGGGTACGCGAGCGGTGCGCGAGACGGCCGGAATGGTCGCGATGCACAACGGCAAACCGATCATGGCTTACTACACCTCTACGTGCGGCGGCCGGACTGAAAATTCAGAGAATGTTTTCGAGAAAGCCGAGCCGTATCTGCGAGGTGTTGAATGTTCGTTGGAAGGAGCTCGGCACTTTGATCCGTTCCTGATCAAGACCTCACGTCAGCCAGCGAAGTTGCGTGACGAAGGCAACGTGGAGATTGCTCGTCTGATGTCGCTGCTTTCGGTGAACGGGTTTGCGTTATCGACACAGCAGATAACCGACGAGTGGCTTGAAGATGTGCCGACAATTGGCGAGATGTCTAACTGGATGAACAATCTCGCGTCGAAATTTGGCAGGACGTGGCCGAACGTGACTGCCGAAACGGCGAAGCCGATAAACCTTGCCGGTGTGCTAAGCAGCTTTCTGTACGAACCGGGAGCACCGGACACGCTGTTGAGCGATTCTGATGTTCTCTATCACCTTGCGTTCGACGACGCGTCTGAGATCCCGCTCGCGCGGAGGGCTGAGATCGCGATGCTTATGCGTGATGGGTATTTTTCGCTGCGGCCTGACCTTACGCTGCAGCCGAACCGGCCGTTCTCACGTGCGAAGTTTCTGCGCGTGATACGGCAGATTTATGAGAAGCGGAAGTGGATGCCGGCACTTCAAACCGCGACCGCGCGGCCCTCAGTTGACGGAAAGCTTGTAGTGCGAGTTGGGCGGACCGATCGGCCGATAGACATCCGGCCTGATGTGTTTCTGTTTCGGCAATATGGCAGCGAGTTTTATGGCGTACGCGAGGCAGCGCTGGTTGGTGGTGAAGAGGTGAGATATCAGACGGATGCGTCGGGCTCGATATTTTATATGGAGATCGTGCCGACGAGCACACCGACGGTTGCAGAGAATATGTCGCCGTTCACAAATTGGAGCGAGACCGTTGCGGCATCGACGGTTCAATCGAGACTGTCGCGATATGTCCGCGGTATCGGGACGCTTTATGACGTCAACGTTAAATCGAAGGGTTACTCACGGCGAGCGACGGAGATTGAGATCATCGGCTCGAACGGAGTGAAGACGTTGAGAGGTGGGCGGATACGCTCGGCTTTGCGACTCCGTGAACAGCTCTTTGTAATCGAAAAGCGTTATGCAGGCGACCGCGTTGTCAGCTACACCTTCACGGGCAGAGGTTGGGGCCACGGAGTCGGGATGTGCCAGTACGGCGCGTTCGGCCTCGCACGAATGGGCGTCAAATACGACGACATCATCCGGCATTACTACAGCGGGGTTGATGTGACGAAAGTTTATTAGGCTAGGCCAGTTGTTTGTCACGCGAGTCGGGAAATTCGAAAGAATGAATCAAATTTATGCGATCGCCGGTCCAACGGCCTCGGGTAAAACGGCCCTTGGAGTGCGGGCGGCCAAGCATTTTGACGGCGAGGTCATTAACTTCGATTCCGTGCAGATATATCGCGGAATTCAGATCGCGACGGCAAAGCCCTCGGAAGAAGAAAAGCAGGGAATCCCGCACCACCTGATCGATTATGTTGACCCCAACGTCAATTACACTGCCTCAAACTGGGCTAATGATGCCACGGAGAAGGTGGCTGAGATCGAGCGCCGAGGCAAGACGGTCATTCTGGTGGGCGGGACCGGGTTCTATCTGAAGTCGCTGATCGAGCCGATATTTCAAGGAGAAAGTCCGGACCCGGCATTCCGCGAACGGGTGCAAGCGATCGCGGAACGACGGGGAAAGCTATTTGTACACAGGTTGTTGGCGCGGCTCGACCCGAAGGCTGCCGACCTAATACCGCCCGGAAATCTTATACGGGTGATCCGTGCTCTGGAGGTATACTTTCAGACGGGGGTTCCCTTTACGCATGTGAGGCGGGAGAGGCCCGAGCCCCCCGAATTTGCGTCGCGGGTTAAGCTTTTCGTTCTTAGCCCGCCGCGAGATCTGCTCTACCTCAAGATAAATCGACGAACTTTAAAGCATTTTGACAGCGGTTTGGTCGATGAAGTGAAACATCTTTTGAAAGCGGGCGTAAAAGAAGAAACAAATGCGCTTGGGGCCCACGCGTATAGGCGCGTTTGTGAATTGTTACGGGGTGACCGGACGCTCGATTCTGCGGTCGAATTATCACAGCAAAACGTTCGGAATTATGCGAAACGTCAATTGACGTGGTACCGAAAGCAGAAGAACGCGATCTGGCTGAACGGTTTTGGCGATGAAGATGGAGTATGGGAGGAGTTCTTAGCGAACGCCGCCAAATTAGAATAATCGCCGGAACGCATTGGCCTATATCAAGCCCTTATCAGGGTTTGTGCGGCTTTTAAAAAGTTTTGTTGGCTTGCTTACAATCTGCTATACTCACAGATGTAATTGTAAAACCAACGAAATCGACAAGAAAATGTTATGGAAAAACACGCTGCCCAGAACATTCAGGATGCCTTTTTAAACTCGGCTCGCCGTGAGCGGATCGGAGTGGTCGTGAGTCTGCTTCAGGGCACGACACTGTCAGGAAGGATCAAGAGTTTTGACAAATTTTCCGTTTTGCTGGACGCCGGCGGCCAGGATTTTCTTATATTCAAGCACTCTATATCTACAATTTCCCAAGACCGTAAAGGCCAGGCTGAGTAACAGAAATTGCGCGGGAAGTTCATAACCTTTGAGGGGATCGACGGAAGCGGGAAATCGACACAGCTTCGGATGCTCGCGGGATATTTGCGCTCCGCGGGAGTGGATATCGTTTTGACGCGCGAACCCGGCGGCACACCTCTGGGTCGCAGGCTGCGCGAGGCATTTCTTGAAACTGAGGAAACTGTAGCGCCCATTGCGGAAATGCTGCTTTTTGCCGCCGACAGGGCTCAGCACGTCGAATTCCTGATCAAACCCTCGCTCGAAGCAGGCCGAATCGTGATATCGGACCGCTATGCAGACGCAACTGCTGCCTATCAGGGAGCGGGCCGGGGCTTTCCGGATGCGACGATCGGCGAGATCACGGAATTGGCAACCGGCGGCCTCAAGCCTGATCTTACTCTATTTTTTGATATCGAAGTCGACCGAGCCATCGAGCGGAGTGCGGCACGGCATAACACCGAAGGCAGCCGCAACCGGATGGATCAGGAAACCGCGGAGTTCTACACGCGGGTCCGTGAGGCCTATCTCAAGATTGCTGACCGAGAACCGGATCGATTTCGTGTTGTGGACGGAAACGGTTCGATGGAAGAGACCCATCACCTCGTTACCGCGATCGTATCTGAGCTGCTGAGTAGTGTCGGAGTAAACGTTTAAGTGCTAAGCAAACTCGCCGGGAATCGACCGGTGAAAGACCATCTCCGAAAGGCATTGCGCGAAGGGCGCGTGCCGCACTCGCTTATCTTCACAGGACCTGCGGGCGTCGGGAAGCGACAGTTCGCACTTCAGCTCGCAAAGTCCTTCGTCTGCGGAACCTTGTCGCAACATCAGGGCTGCGGCGAGTGTGCTGCTTGTGCCCGCGTCGAACAGCTCTCGATCCCCGAATCATCCGAGCGATTTCGCGATAGCTTTAAGCGCGTGTTCTTTAGTTCGCACCCGGACGTGGCGTCCGTGGTGCCATATAACCGCGCGATCTTTGTCGATGCCGTACGCGATCTTGAACGCGAAGCGTTTTTTCGACCTTACGAAGCTCGAGCGCGATTTTTTGTGATAGATGAAGCGGACAAGATGAATGACGCGGCGGCGAACGCCTTGCTCAAAACGCTGGAGGAGCCGTCGGAGACGTCCTATATCGTTCTTGTGACTTCGCGGCCGGACAGTTTGTTGTCGACGATCCGGTCCCGATGTCAGATCGTAAGATTTGCGCCCGTCGAAAGGGACGAGGTGCGCGAGCATCTTGTCTCACGGAAGGTTTTTACAGATGCAGATGCGCAGCTGGCAGCGTGTTTGAGCGGCGGCAGCATCGGGCGGGCTTTGCTGTTCGATATTGAGCGGTATAAGGCGATGCGTGACCACGCTCTGGCAATCATCGAGAAAGCGACGACACATAGAGACATTGCGGGCTTGCTGAAGGAAGCAGAGGTATTGAACGACGCGAAACACAAGGAAGATTTTGAAGAGATGCTGGGTGTGATCGAGTCATTGCTTCGCGACGTATGGCTGATCGCCCTAGGAGTTCCGGCGGAACGGGCGAAGAATCTCGACATCGCTGACGAACTCAGCACGCTTGCCGCCGCAGCCGACCCGCGGCAACTGGCGGCGATGATGAAAGAGATCGATATCCTGCGGCAGAATCTCGTCGTCAACATTAATCGCAAGATGGCAACGGACGCTCTGCTTACCCAAGCATTTGCCTAACAAAAATTTGGAACCTTTTCTCATTTTCGGTGTCTAATCTGGTTTGAAACGAAAAAATTGACAAGTCTGATATACTCGGCATTCGCACAGGAGGAGATTATGAACAGGTTTGCAAAGGGAGTGACGGCAGCATTGGGCTTAATGCTATTTTTGGTCGGAGTGGGCGCGGTTGATGCTCAAGGGCCGATCCGTGGAGGTGTCTTGAACGGCAAGGCGAAGTCTTTGCCGAAGCCGGAGTACACCGATGATATGCGTGCTATGGGTCTCGCAGGACCAGTCCAGATCGTTGTTACGATCGGAGAAGACGGTGATGTTATCTCGGCGGAGCTGGCAGCCCCCAAGAATGACGACGATCCCGTACCCCATCCGATGCTAGTCGATTCTGCACTGAACGCTGCCTATAAAGCAAAGTTTTCACCGACTACACTGAGTGGTAATCCGGTGCAAGTCACTGGAGTGATCGTCTATAATTTTTCCAGCATGCCGCCCCGCGATGCGGAACAGTATACGGTGGTGCAGAGAGAGGACGGTCAGCAAGGCAGGGTGCCGAAGCAAATTTCAGGCGGAGTACTGAACGGAAAAGCAATGGAACTTCCTAGGCCGGAATATCCATCTGCGGCACGCGCGGTTTACGCGTCGGGGATCGTCACAGTTCAGGTGGTCATCGATGAAAATGGCCTCATCTCTAGTGCGGAGGCAGTATCAGGTCATGCCTTATTGCGACCCGCGGCCGTAGAGGCTGCACGCAACGCGCGATTCGCGCCTACAATGCTGCAGGGGATCCCTATAAAAGTGACGGGGGTGCTCACCTATAACTTCGTTGCACCGGCGCGTCCCTAGGTATCCGGGTTCCCGGGATTAGGGTTTCAGAGCACATCGTCTATAATTTGGATTGAGGACGAGTGCGATTTACGTGAACCCGAACCCCGACCAAGACAGGGACGCCGGAAAGGCGACAAATACAGAACGCACCATCGCGGGCGGCGGGGCATTAGCCGTCACTGCGGGTGCGTTCGTTGTTTGGGCGGTAGATCCTGCGAATGCGAACTGGCTGCCCAGATGCCCGCTTTATTCTGCCACCGGATTTGCGTGTCCGGGATGCGGCCTTACGCGGGGGTTTCATGCGCTGTTTCACGGGGATGTTTACACCGCGCTAGATTTCAATGCGCTGATCCCGCTCTTCATTCTGCTTTTTGGGTTTTTCTATATTACGATGGGCTGGGTTGCGCTGACTGGTAGGGTTTTTCCGCGGTGGTCGATCTCGCTACCTTTCATCTGGGGAATGCTCGTACTGATGCTGCTGTTCGGATTTCTCCGGAACCTGCCGTACTGACCTTTCTCGATTCTCTATCCTTGATCAGGTGATCTGAACTAGCGGTTTTTCGTCGAGCAGTGACTTTGCTTGTGATCCTTCTTTGCGCAGAAGTTCGACCTCTTTTACAAATTCCTCAACAATATCCTCTCCTCCGACACGGCGCATTGGGACGCCGTCTTTGAAGATCATTCCGACGTTGCGGCCGAAGGTGATACCGAGTTGCGAATCGTGAGCTTCGCCGGGGCCGTTGACGGCACAGCCCATGATAGAAAGGTGCAGAGGCTCTTCGACGTGAGCGAGGCGGCGTTCCACCTCAGTGACGATCTCGACGAAGTTGTCGATATCAAGGCGGCCGCAGGTGGGGCATGCGACAACCGTCACGCCGCGTTTGCGGAGTTCGAGCGATTTAAGGATCTCCCAGCCGACGCGGACCTCTTCGTGTGGTTCGGCCGCCAGCGAAACGCGGATCGTGTCGCCGATCCCGTCGTGCAGCAGCACGCCGAGTCCGATGGCCGATTTAATCGTGCCGCCGAAGGGCGTGCCGGCTTCGGTGACGCCGAGGTGCAGCGGGTAATCAACTTTAGTTGACATCAGGCGGTACGCCTCGACCATTCGGTTAACGTCCGACGCTTTGAGGGAAATAATGATGTCGCCGAAGCCGAGGTCTTCGAGGATGCGGACGTGGCGCATTCCGGATTCGACCATTGCCTCAGGCGTGGCGCTGCCGTATTTCTTCAGCAGGTCTTTTTCGAGCGAACCGCCGTTAACGCCAATGCGGATCGGGACCTTTTGCGCCTCCGCGGCACGAACGACCTCGCGAACGCGATCGATGTGACCGATGTTGCCGGGGTTGATGCGTAGCTTGTCGATACCCGCATCGAGAGCTTTAAGAGCTAATTTGTAATGGAAATGGATGTCAGCGACGATGGGCACATTTGTACGCTTGCGGATCTCGTACATCGCGGCCGCAGCGTCATCGTCGGGCACGGCGATGCGGACTATCTCGCAGCCCGCTTCGACCATTTCGTCAATCTGCTTTAGGGTGCCGTCAACATCGGTGGTATCCGTCTTGGTCATGGACTGAACGGCGACGGGTGCACCGCCGCCGATCTGAACATCACGAACCATTACGGCTCTTGAAACTCGTTTCATACGTTAGAAGAATCTCGAAACGTCGAGGAACAGCGTGAAAGCCATCAGCATCAATATTATGCCGAGGCCGGCGAGCTGTATCTTTTCGCGAACCGCCATCGAAAGCGTACGGCCAAACCACGACATGACTTTTTCGATTCCGAGGACCATTATCTGTCCGCCATCGAGTAAGGGAATCGGCAGCAGATTAAATACGCCGAGGTTCAGGCTGATGACGCCGAGTATGAAGATCAGCCCGCCAAACCCAGCTTCGGTAACCACCTGTGCAATTATACTGACGATGCCGACGGGGCCGGCCAGGCCGGAATCACGCACGGACCGTTCGCCTGCGAAGAGCTGGCCGAATACGCGGCCGGTGAGGCGAATTATTTCGACATTAACGTTAACTGCGTACGCCGCTGCACCGCCTAAGCCCACCGCTTCCCGGGTGGTTATGTTAGCGGTGCTGAAACCGATGCCGATGCGGTGAACTCCGTCGGTGTCGAGGCGTGCGGCCGTGGTGATCTCTTGTCGATCGCCGTTACGTTCGATCGTCAGCACAGCAGGGGCATCTTTATTCTCTCGGATCTGCGAGGTCAGCTCTTGCCGATTTCGGACCGTTTGACCATTAAATGCGATCACTCGGTCGCCGACCTGTAGTCCGGACGCGGCACCCGGTGCTCCTTCCGACAGGGAACCGACCTCGACGGGTTCCACACCCGTGTCGGGCTGAAAGCCAAGTTCGCCGATGATGTTGCCGTCGATATCGGCCCGCGCAGGCGTGACTGTCAACGGAACTCTCTGTCCGCCGCGGTCAACTTCGACTGGTATCGCCCGCTCGGGCGAGATACGTGCATCATTTGAAATGCGCTGCCACGTAGGGTTCTCGATGCCGTCGAACGCCGTTATGCGGTCGCCGACCTGAATGCCCGCCTGCTGGGCTGCACTGTTTGCTGTCACAACACCGACGATCGGCGCCGGCATTGAGGGGACGCCATAGAGTGCTGCGGCACCGAAGGGGATCGCAAGCGCAAGCATGATATTCATGAACGGCCCGCCGACCATGACGAGAAATTTTTGCCATCGGGGACGAAGTTCGTAGAGCTCCTCGTCCGGCACTTTCTCGCCTTCTGATTCACCGCCCTCGAGCGAAGCGGTAGCTTCGTCGCCATAAAGCTTAACGTAAGCACCGAGGGGAATAGCACTAATCCGGTAATCGGTATGTCCCCGCTTGAATCCCCAAACGCGCGGCCCAAGGCCAAAGAAGGAGTAGGCCTCGATCCGCATCCCAAAGAGTTTTGCGACGATGAAATGGCCAAATTCGTGAATGTTGATCGCGACGCCGAGAACGAAAACTACGGCAAGTATGACTATTAAGATCTCTGGCATAATTCATTAATACGAAAAAAAATCGCTTTCGTTTAGACCCTTTATCAAAGCCGGGCGTTGTAAGGCGATTATCGGCGATTACTACAATGCCGACGCCGTTCGGCCAAGCTTCATTATAGCGCGGGCGCGTCCCCATTCATCGGCCTCGAGTACCGCCTCGAGGGTAGAGGCGGGAACGGGCGTATGATCGTTCATCACGCTCTCGTTGACAGACGCGATCTCGCTCAGCCTGAGTTTGCCGTCAAGGAATGCCTGCACGGCCACCTCATTAGCGGCGTTGAGTACTGCGGGCATTGTTCCGCCAGCCCGCAACGCATCGAATGCGAGGCCCAGGCACGGAAACCTTTCCGTATCGGGCGCTTCAAATGTCAATTGGCCGATCTTGCCGAGGTCGAGCGACGGCAAATCGCACGGCTTCCGCTCGGGATATGTCAACGCGTATTGAATCGGATGCTGCATATCAGTCACGCCCATCTGGGCTATGACGGACCCGTCCACCATCTCAACCATTGAGTGTACGACCGATTGGGGATGTACGACCACTTCGATCTGGTCAGCACCGAACCCGAAGAGCCATCTAGCCTCGATAACCTCAAGCCCCTTGTTCATTAGGGTCGCCGAATCGATCGTTATCTTGTCGCCCATCTTCCAGTTTGGATGATCAAGCGCCTGTTCGACCGTGGCGTTCTCGATCTCTTCTATGGTATTCGTGCGAAACGGCCCGCCCGATGCGGTTAGGATGAGCCGCCGCACTTCAGACATGGATTCTCCGCGGAGACACTGATGAATGGCGTTGTGTTCGCTGTCGACGGGGAGGATCTCGGCGCCCGACTCGGACGCGGTGCGGGTCATCAGCTCACCGGCGATAACAAGCGTCTCTTTATTGGCGATGGCGACGCGTTTTCCGGCTTCGATAGCTCGAAGCGTCGGGACGAGACCGACGGCACCGACCGTTGCGGAAACAACGATGTCTGCTCCGGGGTGATCAGCAACCGCGGTCAAGCCCTCTGTATTCGTGCGTATGGTGGGAATGGCGGCATTGCTTGAACTTAAACGTTCGCGTAGTTCGTCTGCGCATGTTTCGGTTTCGCACGAGACAAGCTCGGGTTCGAAACGGGCCACCTGTTCGGCAAATGTTTCCATGTTCCGGCCGGCCGCCATCGCGACGACACGGTGCTCACCAAGGTGTTCTATTACCTTGAGAGTGTTGCACCCGATCGACCCTGTAGAACCTAAAATTGCTACGCCTTTCATAAGATCGAAAGTTAAAGGTTACCATATCGGCAACCATTCAAGGCACGTGCCTTGCTGTGTTCGTAAATGCAGAATATAAAGCGTGTATCGATTTCGGGCAGCGATGTCCGTTCCCATGGTCGATCGCGACAAAATCGGTAAACGGCGTCTCACCCCATTCAGCCGTGGTGACCAATAAATAGGGAGACATAACATGAAAAAGACAATACTCGTAGTATTAATGTTGGGAATGTCGGTGGTTTTCGTGCCAGCGACCTACGCTAAGGCCTCACCTGTGAATTATGCCGAGGCGGCTGAACAATATCGTGTATCACAGAGACGAAGTCGTGTACGACAACCCCGGCGGGGCGCTCGAGTTCGTACCTACACCACAACGCGTGTGGTGCGACGATGGGGAAGGCTATATCGGGAGACGATCCGCGTACGGGTATTACCGAACGGCCGGCGTCAGACCAATGTGATCAGACGCGTTCGGATCAGGTAGCTGTTCAGTTTTTACGGCGACTTTTTTCAGCGAACTCGGCTGGTGCTTCCAGCCGGTTCGTTTTTTTGTGTCCGGCCTCTTGTCTAGCCTTGAGATAGGCGTTGAATTCCGCGGAACGGTTGCGGGGAACGCTGAGCGTTGACCAGTTGTCGGCCCGCAAATGCTTGGCGAGGAACACTAGCTGGCCTACGTGATAGGAGTAATGCGTGAGTTGCCGGTTTATCGCTTCGACAACCGTGTGGGGTTCGCTGCGGATGGTGACGGTCTTGGTAAAGTCTTCTGCTTTGAGAAGCTCGAGGGCGTCAAAAAGGGTCTGCCAGCCGCTTTCCCAAAAATCGAGCAGCGTCTCGCGGGTGTCCTCGATGATCTCAAACTCGCTGTCCCGCTTCCGGCTAGCCTTTTCCCCGTCCGTCATCAAAAAATCGCGCCATCGCGAATGCAGGTTTCCCGCGATATGTTTGACGATGATCGCGATCGAATTCGATTCCGGGTCGATCTGGCGGAAAAACTCATCGTCCGAGATCTGCTCCATCGCCCGCTCCGCCAGCTTTTTGTAGCTACGAAACGATTCGATGGCGTCCTTATGATAATTCTCAACTATAGACTTCATCGTTGATTTGACGCGTTCTTGATGAACTCGGCGGCTCCGCCCTGGATTACGGACGCCTGCTCGCCGGTCCGCATGTCCTTGATTGTAACCGTTCCGTCGGCGATCTCGGTTTCGCCTAGGACGCAAACGTAGGGAACCTTGATCTGGTCAGCGTATTTCATTTGTTTGCCGAGCTTGTCCCGGTCGGGGTATATGGTGACGCGAAGGCCTTGTTTGCGCAGCTCGCCTGCGAGCTTTAAGGATTCAGCTGCTGCGTCTTCGCTCCAGATGGTGACCATTACATCTGCGGGGGTCGATTCGGCGATCTCGGGTGGAAACATATCTCGTTCTTCCATTACGACGAGGATGCGTTCGAGGCCGAGCGAGAAGCCGCACGCGGGGATCTGCTCTTTTCCAAACATGCCGATGAGCCCGTCGTAGCGCCCGCCGCCGCCGAGCGATCCTGCGAGATCGGGCACAGTAATTTCAAAGATCGCTCCGGTGTAGTAGGAAAGTCCCCGAGCGAGTGACGGATCTAGCTGCAGCGGAAAGCCTTCACAGAGCCGTAGAATGCTTCCAACCTCCGTCAAGGTTTCGTTAGCGACGATGTTTATAAGATTACTTACGATCGTCCTGTTTAGCGTTTCACGACTATCTACTCCATCCACGATCTTTTGCGTCTCGTCGAAAATACCCAGAAGCATCTCGGCTGCATCACTTGAAATACCGCGAGCTTCGAGTTCCTTGCTTACGCCGTCGGCCCCGACTTTATCGAGCTTATCGATCGCAACCAGGGCGTCGCCGTGTTTTTCGGGGGCGACTCCGGCAGTGTCAAGAATATCGGCTAGGATCCTTCGGTGATTCAACCGCACTTGAAAGTCTTCGAAGCCCAATCGCTTCAGAATCTCACTGACCGCCATGATCTGCTCTGCCTCGACCGTTTGTGATGATGACCCGATGGCATCCACATCGCATTGATAAAACTCGCGGAATCGGCCGCGGGCTGGGCGGTCGGCGCGCCAGACGGGTTGGATCTGATAGCGCTTGAACAACTTGGGGAGGTCGTTGCGGTGATGGGCGACGACTCGGGCGAGCGGGACGGTGAGGTCGTAACGCAGAGCGAGATCTGAAAGATCGGATTCTTTCGCGGCGTTTCCGAGGTCGAGCTTTTCGCCTCGTTTCAAGATCTTAAAGATGAGCTGATTGCCTTCTTCGCCGTATTTGCCCATTAAAGTGTCTAGATTTTCGACTGCGGGCGTTTCGAGAGGTTCAAAACCGTAGCTTTCGTAAACCTCTTTGATGATGCCGATGACGTACTCACGCTTGCGGACATCCGAAGGCAAAAAATCGCGCATTCCGCGCGCCGGGTTTGTGCTGCTCATAGGTTTAAATCTTACACAATCGGCATCGTGAACCCGAATGCCGTTCAATAATGCTGTTTGAGGTCGGTGTAGTTCTTCCAGAACTGCGGCATCTTTGCGAGTTCCTCATCGTCGAGCGGGCGGCGAACCTTGGCTGGTGCGCCCATCACCATCGAACCGGGCGGGATGACGGTGCCGGGCGTGAGCAACGACCCCGCCGCTACGAGCGAATTTGCACCCACGTGAACGCCATCAAGGAGAATCGCACCGATGCCGATGAGGCAGCCGCGTTCGACATAGCAACCGTGAAGCGTTACGCGATGGCCGACGGTCACTTCGTCTTCGAGCGTCGTCGGGTGGGTTTCGGAACTGACGTGGACGACGGACCCGTCCTGGATATTCGTGCGCGAGCCAATGCGAATGTAGTTAACATCGCCGCGGAGCACGCAGCCATACCAGATGCTCGATTCTTCGCCAATCACAACGTCGCCAATGATAACTACGTCCTCGGATATGTAGGCGGTCGGATGGATGTCGGGCGACTTTCCGCCGAAAGGTTTTATCAGTGGCATATTGTTTACGTGCTGCCTTGCAGCTTTCGCCGCAACGCTCCGATAAATTTCTCGAGTTCACTGATCCGCAGCAGCTTCGCTGCAGCCAAAAACGTGACTCCGCCAATGCCGATCGGGACAAACGCCTCGATCGCGCGAATGACGAATGATTTTTCCGCAAACTGCCCGGCGATGAAATGATAGCTAAAGTAGCACGCGACTGACATGAGGGTTGCTGCGACGGCTATCTTGAGCAGAGCCACGACCAGTTCTCGGCCGTTGAGGCGCTGGATACGATTTCGCATAAGAAATGCGAGGGCAAAAAAGTTTACGAGCGCGACCGTAGAGGTCGCGAGTGCCACGCCCACATGCCCGAATCCGTTCGGCCGTTCAGGAGTAACACCGACGCCCGACAGCAGGTACATCATACCGAAACTCATCGGGGCATGAACCAAGACGGACGCGATGCTCACATACATCGGCGTTTTCGCGTCATCAAGTGCGTAGAACGACGGCGACAAGACCTTGATCGCCGCGTAGCCGGCAAGGCCGATCGAATATGCTGCGAGCGCCCACGCGGTCATGTTCGTGTCAAATCCGGTAAACCGGCCGCCTTGATAGATGAGGGCGATGATCGGCTCGCCGAGGACGATGAGGCCACATGCGGCGGGAATCGTCAGGAGAAAGACGAGCTTCATGGCGTCAGTTAAAGTAGTGCGGAATTTCTCAATGTTGTTTTCGGAAGCGAGCCGCGACAGCATAGGGATCGCAGCCGTACCGATCGCGACGCCGAAAACGCCGATAGGGAACTGCATCAGCCGGAACGCGAAACTGAGCCAGGATTGACCACCCTCGATCCCCGAGACGACGAAGACATCGACGAGTACTTTGACCTGCACTGCAGACGTGCCGATGATCGCAGGCCCCATTAGGCGCATGATGCGTTTTACGCCGGGGTCGGTAAAGCTGAGGATGGGCGAAAAGCGAAAGCCGACCTTGAGCAGCGAGGGCACCTGAATAAAGAGTTGCGCCGCACCGCCGATAAGTGTGCCGATCGCCATGCCTATGATCGCCCATTGGGCGGCTTCGCTCGGAATGATGTTTTTCTCAAACGATGATTCCCAATCTCCGCCGCTCAGCACATATGCGAAGCCGAGGCCGAAGATAATCGACGCGATGTTGAATGCGGTTGAGGCGGATGCCGGTATCCCGAAACGGCCTTTTGTGTTCAGCACACCCATCGCCAGTGCCGCCAACGCGACCAGCAAAATGAATGGGAACATTATCTGCGTCAGCGTCACAGCGAGAGCAGCCTTTTCGGGCGAGAATCCACGGGCGAGCAGGGGGACGAGATACGGGGCGAGCACAATGCCCAGCACCGTGATCACGCTCATCACAACCGCAAGCAGATTGAAGATCAGGCTGGCAAGCCGCCACGCTTCGATCTCGTTTTTTTTGATCTGGTAGTCAGTGAAGACCTTTACGAATGCTGCGGAAAGGGCACCTTCTGCGAAAAGGTCGCGGAGGATGTTAGGGATCTTGAAAGCGACGACGAACGCGTCATAGAGGAAGCCGGCACCGAAGAAGCGGGCGAAAATGGTTTCGCGGACCAGGCCGAGGACGCGCGAGAACATGACGGCGATCGAGACGATGCCTGCGGAACGTGCGACGCTTCGCTGTTTGGTGTCGGGCGCGACCTCCTCTTCAATGATGATCGGATCGGTGTGGTGCTCGGGCGATTTTCCCGAGCCGATGTCTTTTTCGATGTCGCTCATCAATTTTGGGCGTTGCCAAACGTAGAATTTTGCTACAAAGAGCGCGCCGTAACAAGCGGGCATGAAAAAAAGCGGCCTATGCCGCTTTGTTCCCAACAGTGTTCTGAGGGTTATTCCGAGATACGCGGCCGCGAATCAGGATAGCTGATGCGGTTCTTAGCGAGCCGGACGTCGAGCGACACCGGCACGTAGTTGATCGGTGACGCACCGCCAAACTGTCCTTGTATCAGAGATACATACGAGTTTTGAAATGAGCGGAAGCCCGCGACACCGCCGCGTTGGTTGAAGATCACGAAAAGAAATCGGCCGTTTCGCGTGTTGATCTCGCCCGCGAGCGAGCTAACCCCGTTGTCGGTGCGGGCCAGCGTTCCAGTCTTGCCGATGACGCTTCCGCGCGAAAAGTCGGTAGAGAAACGTGATGCGAGGGTTCCGGCGTCCATTCCGGCAACTGGCATAACGTCTGCCAAGGTCATTTTATGAGATTCAAGATCTTTGCGGAGAACGCGAAGCAATTTCATCATCGCGGATGCGGTGACGCGGTTGATCCCAAGCCCGCTACCAGACTGGATGGAGAATTCCATGGGGCCGACACCGATATTCTGTTGAACGATGCGTGCGACTGCATACGAGCCGCCGAGCATGTCCGCGAGCCGCTCTGAAAGGAAATTGTTCGAATAGCTCATCATCACTTTCGCGATCTCACGCATAGGGGCGGATTCGTGTGTGAAAAGGAGCTTTGCATTCGAGGGCAGCGACTGAACGTATGAGCTGCCGGTGAACGAAACGTTGGGGATCTCGATGAGTTGTGCAAGCCGGCCGGAGTGAACGCGGTAATTGTTCCACGCACGGCTAGCAGCGGCGGAACGCTTTGAGGCTTCGAGCGTTGCCAGCATTGCTGCTGCAGATCGCACCGGCGACGAATTGTGGTTCATCGCGAAATTATCCGTGATGATCAGATCGCCCTGAACAGCTCGAATGCCCATTCGATTCAGTTCATTTGCGATGAAAACTGCGTGTTCAAATGCGAAGATCGGATCTTTGCCCGAAACATAAATGTTGCCGTGGATGGTTGCTGTGCTCTCGTCGTATGCACCATCAGTCCAGATATTTGTCGGAAAGCGATAGTTGGGGCCGAAGGTTTTAAGTACCGCATAGGTCGTCGCGACCTTTACATTAGAAGCCGGGTTTAGCGGAATGTTCGATCCGCTCTCGACCACGATCTTGCCGTCCAGCGACTCTACGAGTATTCCGGAAATGCCGGGGATCGAAGTTTCTGCGAGGATCGGGATCGAAGTACGAATACCGTTTGCTGAGATCATCGAACCGGAGACGATGTCTGCGGTAGCTGCACTGCTTGCCGTCCGGCGCACGAGCGGTTCATCTTTCTGAACTACGATGTCCTGAAGAAGCGGCTTGGGCGATGTTTGACCGGGAGTTGTCCCACTAAACGTGAGAAACAGAGCGAAAAAAGAGAATACGACAACCTTTGGGCAATTGGATCTGATCATGTTTTATTCTATTCCTGGGATGTTGGAGAGCCTTTTTGCGTTGCGAAAACGGCTAGACATTTAAGATTGTAACAGCCTCTCCTTTTAATTTCAACGTTTTATCGAAACGGCCTCTCGGGTGCCGGCTGACATTGGATGAACTTCCCACGGAAAATCGATGCCAAAAGTCTTATAGCATCCATATATAATGCTTATTGTATTATACGAGACAATTGCCTGCCAAGTGCAAATCATTGACTTTTGCGTAGAGGCAGGAATAGGATTGAAGAATACAGTTCACCGCGTGAAACGCCAGGAAATCAACCTCACATTAGATACTATCCGAGCTGTCCATGCGGAACGCCGCGAGCAGATCGTGCGGCGGCTGGACGAGTTTTCCGCCGTTTGGAACTCGGGGAGCAACGACCTGCTGTGGGAGGAAATGGTCTATTGCTTTTACACGGGCGGGTGCTCGGCAAAGATGGGTTTGAAAGCAGTAAGCGCGTCGCGGCACCTTTTGCGGAGCGGAACACGCGAAGAGATCACGCAGTCTTTACTAGGCGTTCATCGCTACCCAAATGCAAGATCGCGGTATGTGGTGGAATCGCGGCAGATCCTACATGACCACGTCGGGTTTGATATAAGAAAGGTTCTGACCGTTCACGAAGATTTTTATGCCCGGCGCGACTGGCTGGTCAAAGAGATCAAGGGCCTTGGATACAAGGAGGCGAGCCATTTTTTAAGAAATGTCGGCTTTCGCGGCTATGCGATCCTTGATAAGCACGTTTTGCGGTGTATGGCGGAACTCGGATTGATCGAAGACCCCAAGCCACCTTCTACGCGATCTAGGTATCATAGTGTGGAGGTACTTCTAAAAGAACTAGCTATCTCCTGCGATGTAGACTTTGACGAGCTGGACCTCGTGCTCTGGTCGATCAAAACAGGTGAGATCTTGAAATGAGAATAAACGGGAGGTTCTGATGTTAATGCGGCAAGGTGTTTCTGCTTTCTTCCTGCTTACTCTCTTTCTCTGCCTTTCCACCGCATCTACTGCTGCTCCCCGCGATCTAAGCTCGCAAAACGAGCAGCGTGACCTTCTCAAACAAGCCGATAGACTATTTCGCCGCGGTCAGCTGATCGAAGCTGAAAAACTGTTGCGCACATCGCCCCGAGTAGATGACGATCACGCGGTGAGGCTTCGGCTCGCGATGATCTACATCAAACAACAGCGTATAAGCACTGCATACGAAATGAGCTTCGCTGCCGCTAAGGCGGAACCGGAGAATGCTTTTGCGTTCGCGGTTCTGGGAAACGCTTTATTGGCTGCGGGCAGTTTTGCGGAGGCGGAGCTGATACTCGATAACTCCCTGAGGCTCGATAGAAAAGAGGCACTAGCATGGTTTGGGTTCGGAATGCTCGAGTTCTATCACAATCGGGTTGATCAAAGCCTTGGCTTCCTTCGCCGAGCAGTCTATTACGACCAGAGCAGCCCAGATTATATTTTCGCTCTGGCGCAGGTAGCCGCACGTGCGGAGAACTACGCAGAATCTGCTGATGCGTATGAGTATTTCCTGCATGTTGCCCGCCACACAGATGACGGGAGAAAAGAGCGGATCAAGGGGCTCATCCAATTTTTAAAATACCTCGCGGTGCGGCCGCGCTTGTACATCCCCGAAGGCTCTTCGCGAACTGAGATCGACTTTCAGCTCGAGGGAAACCGTCCGGTGCTGCAAGTTCACGTCAACGGCCGTCCCGAACCGCTAAGGTTCGTGCTTGATACCGGTTCGGGTATTTCAGTTATATCGGAAGAAACGGCAAAACGTTTGAAGATCAAGCCGGTCGCCCGCGGGGGGCGCGCTAAGGGGATCGGAGGGGATGGCACTTTCGAGATCGTTTATGGATTTCTGCGCGAGATCGCAGTGGGTGACGTATCAATAAAGCACGTTCCAGTCTATATCCGGAAGTTTCACGGCACGGCAAATAATATCGACGGATATATCGGCCTATCGCTGATCTCAAAATTCCTCACAACGATCGACTACGGCAATTTGAAGTTCACGCTAGACCGTGGGGACACTGCACCGACCGCTGATGGGCAGGCAAATTCGATCCCGCTTCGCCTGACGACGAGTGGGTTTTTGAGCGGAGAGGTTTCGCTGAAAGGCATCGAGTCGCCGCTGAACTTCATCGTTGATACCGGAGCAAGTGTGTCGGTGATCTCTGATGCCGTTGCGGGGCTCGCGGGAGTCAATGAGCATCTGTTGGAACGGCGAATGCGAGTGATCGGGGCGGCCGGCATAACGGAAGACGTCCCGTCGTTCAATCTTCCCGAGGTGAGCTTTGGCGAGCATTCGCGTCAGGACATTATGGCGATCTCGCTAGATCTGGACACGATCAACGAGGCCTCCGGCTTTCAGCAAGGCGGTATACTGGGCGGTAATTTCCTACGGAATTATCGGGTGACCTTCGATTTTAAGAACGCCGCTGTTTCATTTGTTCCGAACGAGAAAGTACCCTAGAAAGGGAACCCGGAACTATGAAATTGAGCTTGTATCTTGAGACATCCGTTATCGGAGCTTATCTCGACAACGGTGACGCCTTTAGACGCGACCTGACGATAAGGTGGTTTGAACACGAACTTTCCGAGTACGACGTTTACACCTCACTGCTCGTCCAGCGTGAACTCGAGCGGTTCTCAGAACCGTACCGCAGCAGCTATCTTCGCCTCACAAGATCATTCAAGGATCTGGAACTTTCAGAGGAGGTCGGGATACTTGCCGATGGCTATGTATCGCGAGGCATCTTTCAGCGGAAGTTCTTATCTGACGCGCTGCACGTAGCACTGGCGTCGCTGCATAAAACGGATTATTTCGTCACGTGGAACTTTGGCCATATCGCGAACGTCAGAAAGCAGGCCCGCATCAAACTTTTTAATACGTCAGCGGGTTTCTTCTCACCGATCATAGTGACTCCGGAGTTTCTAGTTCACAGCCTATAATGTACAAACGCTCGAAATTTATGGAGATCCTTTTGGAGATCCGTCAGGACATGGCCCGCGAGGCGGACTACGACGTAGATCTGTTTTGCGAACTTGTTCGCTCGGGTGCAGTTCGAAAGGAGCGGCGCCGGTTCTCACTCGGCAGCAGCGGAGCGGAGTTTGAAGATCGGGCGACCACTGACGACGACGCACTTTGAGCGGTGAGCGAAATATTCTAATATCCATAGGGTCACACAGCCCGAAACTCACATGACACGCTACATCATTTCCGGGATCATAATTCTCGCGGTCATCGCCGTACCCGGGACGTATTTTTTCCGCGACTACTGGGAGCATCGGTTTGACGAACTGATCGCCCAGCAGGCTAGGATATACCGCATTGATGAAAGAGTGGTGTGGAGCTTGATCTACGAGGAGACTTATTTTCGCACGGGTGCAATAGGGGATGCAGACGAAGTGGGATTAATGCAGATCACGCCGCTGGTCGCTCGAGAGTGGGCGAAGGAGACGGGGCTTAGTGAATTTGAGCGGCAGTCTGCTGAGAATGTCGTTGAGCTGCTGAGCGACCCGCGCCGCAATATACAGATCGGTTCGTGGTATTACGAAAAACTGCGCGAGCGTTATCGCGGGCGTCCGGCTGAGACCGCGATGACGCTAGCTGCCTACAATGCGGGCCCCAGCCGTGTAGAAGAGTGGACCAAAGACGTCGATCCGCAGACCCTCTCAGAAGCAGAGTTCATCGATCGCATCGGCATCGCATCAACCAAGGCCTACGTCTCATCGATCTTGGCGAGGTACCGGGAGAGCGAGGTTCAAACAAACCGTCTCAACAGATGAAGATCCTCGTCGCAGACTTTGTGTTGCCGATCTCAAGCGAGCCGATCTCTGGCGGAGCTGTCGTTATCGATGGTGAGTTGATCGTGGATGCTGGCAGGCTCGCGGACCTTGGAGCCAAGTTTCAAGACGCGAAGGTCGAAGACCTTGGCGCTGCCGCTATCTTGCCGGGATTTGTGAATTGTCATTCGCATCTTGAGATCACAGCGATGCGTGGGGCGCTTGATTCGGTCGAGCATGATTTCGGCGCGTGGCTTATCAAGCTCACAAAGCTCCGGGCTGAGATGACGCCTGAAGAGGTAGAGGAGGCTGCATACAGCGGAGCACTTGAGGGGGCCTTGGCGGGTGTAACGTGTTTTGGTGACATCGGCCGTTATGGAATTGCAGGAATGAAGGCTCTCGTCCGAGCGGGGCTCCGCGGCATCGTTTTTCAGGAAACCGAATTTTCGCCGAATAGCGAAACAGCCGAAACGGACTTTCGAGCGCTTATCGACAAATTCGAAGACATCAGCAAGTATGCAACGCCGCTGGTGGAACCCGGGTTGTCACCCCACGCTCCTTATACGGTGAGTCGCAAATTGTTCGAGATGATCGGAGTGTTTGCTCGGAAAGAAGGAGTGAAACTCTCCATCCACGCCGCCGAGTCGGCCGAAGAAACGGAGTTTATGACGAACGGGGCAGGGTCATTCGCTCAGATCTTTGAGCGATCGGGCGTTGCGTGGTCGTGTCCGGGTATGACGTCCGTCAGGTATCTCTACGAGACCGGTGTTTTGGATGCCGCCCCGCTTCTTGCTCACTGCGTCACAGTTGACGCGGATGAGATCGAGCTGTTGCGGAAAACGTCGACCAGCGTGGCACATTGCCCTAAATCGAACGCGAAGTTCGCTCACGGGTACGCACCATTTGAGTATTTTCTTGACGCAGGAGTTATGGTTGGGCTGGGAAGCGATTCGGTAGCGAGCAACAATGCCTGCGACATGATCGACGAGGCTCGGTTTGCGGCACTGGCAGCGCGGAACCGGCTGGCGTCGAAACGATTCGTTACGCCGCGTGAGGTGTTAGAAGCGGCGACGCTCGGCGGCGCAAGGGCTCTCGGGCTCGATCATTTGGTTGGTACACTCGAACCCGGGAAACAGGCGGACATTGCCGTGATATCGCTCGATCACCCGGGACAGCAACCCGTGAACGATGTTGAAGCCGCTCTGGTCTTTTCGTCGAATGCCCGCGACGTCGTTCGAACGATGGTCGCCGGCAAATCGATCTATTCCGCTACTCGGTAACCACCGCTTTCAACTCTCGCATCAATTCATCGGCTGTCCATCGATTGCCTGGAAGAAGCTTCGCAACCTTGCCGTCCGGTGCGATCACGGCGGTGACGAGATTATGGTTTATCTCGGCTTCGTTCTCTTGATTTACGGAGTATTTCAACCCGAAGAAATCAGCGAGCTTGCGGACCTCTCCGTCAGTTCCGACCGCGAGCTGCCACACGGTGAAATCGGGCTGCGCAGGGTTTCCGAGGTAGCCGATGCCGTATTCTTTCAGCTTTGCGGGCGTGTCGCGATCCGGGTCGAACGAGATGCTCAGCAGCCGGACTTTGTCTTTGTATTCCTCATTCGCGTTCATCTGAAGAGCGATGTTGCTGAACTCCTGCGACATCTTGATGCAGTACTCGGGCAGCGGACATTCGCGATAAATAAATGTGATCGCCAAGGCCTTGCCTTTGTAATCTTGCAGGGTAAAGCGGCGTCCGTTCTGATCCGTAAGCGTAACCGGTGGAACGGCTTGCCCGATCTGCGCCGGCTGTTTGATCTCAGGCATCGGCAGGTTCGGGTTCGCGGCGGCGCTGATCCGGATCTTTTCCAGCCAATATGGCTCGTCGGCCGAGTTGTCGACCACCAGGTCGGCCTGGATCTCTACTCCCGGCAGCAGGTCGTCCCACACCCAGTCTTCCCTGATCGGGAAATTCATCGTCATTCGTGGCATAAAGCCGGGAATTTCTTCGTGATCTACCTCAGCCTTTTTCGCGGCGCGGTCGACAGAGATGACGGTGCCGCGAAGTTCGTATCGTTTGAGGTTTTCGGTATTGACCGAGGCCGTTTCAGTCGGCTGACAGGCGAACGAGAGAAACGCGAGTGCGAGAACAATGAATAATTTATGCATGATCGTATAATGAATTTTATCTAAAATATCTCACATTACTCGGGTCTCAAAGGGTCGATCGGTCGCAGTTCGCGATCATAAAAAGTCGTGTAAACCCTGTAGTTTGCCATAACCTTATAAACGTAGTCTTTTGACTGAGCGAACCCGATCTCAGGCACGTAGCGGTCCGGTTCCATCGACCGCGAACGGTCCATCCAACGCTTCATATTATCTTCGCCGCCATTATAGCTGGCAGCAACGGCCGGATGTTGACCGGGAAACATCTTGAAAAGATTCGAGCTGTATTGTGCACCAAAGAGTATCGCGACCTGCGGGTCATAAAGGTCATTCTGACGAAACGCGTCGATGCCAAGCTCGCCGGCTGTTCGCGACGACGTTGTCGAAATGAACTGCATCAGTCCTCGTGCCGCTGCTACAGATTTTACCTCGGGCTGGAATCTCGATTCCTGCCGCATTATCGCTAACAAAAATCTCGGATCTACGTCCCGCGTCGCTGTTGATCGCAAAAGAGACTCGCGATAGGGCACAGGGTACAGTGTTCGAACCGATTCCACTGGGATCAGTTCGGGCTGGAAGTCGGCGGGCACTTTTCGCCATTCAGACTCGGAGATCGCCACTGCACGGTCCACTCTGTTGCCGCGGGCGAACGCGTCGGCCAGCTCACCAGAGGCGGGTGGTTTACCCGAGCGTTGAAGCTCCGGTGCGGCTTCCTCGTAAAGCCCCAGGAACGCGAGTTCGTTCCCCATTTGTTCATGGCGATTCGCAGAGATCCGACTGTCGGGTCTTTCGACTAACGCTTTCCGACCGCCTCCAAATTCCGCCAACGCCGGCGGATCATTGTACGCCGGCAGATCGTTGTAAACATCTGCGAGTTGTCCGAGTATTTCGCGCCGCTCATCGTCCGCTGCCGTCAGCCGCAGCAATGCATGCAGTTGGCCCTTGCGTACCTTGGGTTCCTTGTCATCGAGCCGCGAGGAGATCGCTTCGATGCGGTTGTCGATAAGCGGCTTTGCTTGTTCGGTTTGGCCGAGTGCTTGGAGCCGAAGCGTCGCCCGCCAGCCGTAGTATTCGTCGCGGCCGTCGGTCAGCGCGAGATACCGGTCGATCGCCGAGTCATATTCCTGCAGTTTTTCGTGGATATGAGCGAGCATGAAAGCGACTTCAGCAGCATTGGTGCCCCCCGGTAAGCGGCTGCCTCCAAGGTCGGGAAGCGGACTCAGGCGAGCTAACGCGTCCTTTGCACTTTTCCAATCTTCGCGTGCGATGTAAAGCCGACTGGTCGCGAATAAGGCCTGAGCTTCGCCGGCTTTACCGCGGAAAACTTTTTGGGTCTCCTCTGAACGCTGCAAAGCCTCAGTTTCGGAGCCTTGATCACGGAGGATATCGATGATGTTCAAATAAGCTCGGTCAACGCTCGGGTGCTCCGGGTACTGATCGATGAATCGCTGATAACGCGACACGGCTTCGCGGTGTTTTCCCGTTCGTGAGTACGCAGACGCTGCCTGAAGCAATGCGTCAGCCGCCAGTTGATGATCGGGGTATTGTTCCAGCAGCCGTTCAAACCAACGAAATGCTTCAGCGAACTCACCTGTTTGGACGTAACCTCGACCGACCTGGAAAATAGCATCGGGCAGAACGGCAGTGTTAGCGTGCCGGTTTACGATCGCACGGTAGTGAAGACGAGCCTGTCTGAAATCGCGGTTGAACTGATAAATACCGCCGCGCAGCATATGTTCGTCCTCTGGAAGCTCCGGCACGGATTTGCCAATATTCTCAGAGCCGCCGTCGATGGCGTCCAGGCCGCGTGCTGCGTCCAGTGCAAAGTCATCGGGTTGTGCCGGATTCGAGATGTTAGATATCAACAACTGGAACAGCTCGCGCGCCTTTTGGACATTGCCGGCGCCCAGGTAAGCATTGGCCATCAACGCCTGATTCTCGCGTCCCAGCGACGAGGTTGCGACTGCTGCGGTTGGACCCATGCTGCTGATGACCTCAAATTCGGCCACGGCACGCTGAAAGTTCTGATCTTCCATCCAGCTGCGCGCAAGGCGATTTGCCGAGGCATGGATGAGAATGGATTCGGGGAACATCGCGGAAAGCTGATCGAGATAGATCCGTTCCATCACCTTGTTCCCCGAGTTTCGAAACAGCTGCGACATATGCCAGATCGCATATTCAGCAAGTACCGAACGACGCTCGATAACGCGCTGAAACTCGGCGGAGGCCAACGCGTGGTCGCCGTTTTGTGCCGCCGTGCGTGCGAGGAGATAGTCGAGATTATTTAGCTCGAATAGCTTCGGATCACGTTCGCGCAAGCGCAGCAGCTCGTTCAAAGCCGCAGCGCTGTTGGAGTTCCGGCTGTTTTCACGCGCCCTTTCAAAGCCTTTGCGAAACTCGGGGTCGATCCCGAGTGCAGATAGCGAAGTGAATAACATGACGAAAAACGCGGCGAACTTCATTAATTAATTCTACTTCGGGCGCGTGAAAAGAAAAAAAGGAGAAGCGGTTTAGGCTTCTCCGAATTGACACAGTTTCTTGGGGAAACTATTAGGGAACTCCAACCAAACTTGTTTTGCCGTTCACGGCCGTCAGCGGAATATCGTTCTTCCCGCCGAAGTTCAGCGTGCGGAAGCCGCCATCCGAACTATCGTTAATGTACCAAACCCCGCGTGCGTAAAATGCCAGGTCCATCACGCCGTCGCCGTCGTAATCTGCGGGGATCGGGATCGCGTTTGGAATACCAAACTGAAAAGGCTCGATCTCACCCGTCGCACTGTCGCGAACCGCCCAAAGCCCATTACGGTAAACCGCAGCGTCTGCCTTGCCGTCGCCGGTGTAGTCGCCGGGAACCAAGATGTCGTCACCCGCTGAACCGAAGATGTACGAAGTTAGCGACCCGTCTCGGCTGCCCATTATGTACCAGCGATTCTGGCCGGGGCGGAAAACGGCAGCATCTGTTCGTCCGTCGCCGTCAAAGTCTGCCTGTACCGGAACGTCGCCGATCTGGCCCCACCACATCGTCTCTGCTTTGTCGTAAGAAAAGCTTTGCGATGAAAGCAGGACGTACCACATTCCGTTGTCGGGCCGCCAAATGGCGATGTCTGTAATGCCGTCGCCGTCGTAATCGCCGGGCACAGGAACGTCCGGAAGGCTTCCGGTCGGGTAATGTGTGGTCATCCCCCAGTGGACCTGCATAAGATGGTCGTCGCTGCTGCGGTGGATATACCACATACCATCTTCGGGCCGCCAGATTGCATTATCTTCGACACCGTCGCCGTCGTAATCGCCGGGGACGAGAACATCGGTAGAATAGCCCCAGATCATCGCTGTCATTCCGCCGCTTTCTGTCTGATCGCGTCGATACCAGGCTCCCGTTGCGGGGCGAAACACGCCGATGCGTGTCCTGTTGTCCTCTCGCTCTTCTGCCGCAGGGGTAAACACCACCGCGACCGCTACGATCATAAAGAGAGCGGTCAGCGTGAAAAGGTGAGCGGCAGATCGGCGAATTGTTTCGCCTCGAAACGTGAGGGATGTTGATCGAAATGACAGCATTTTAAATAAACCTATACCGATGCGGGCGATGTCCACGTCCCGTTTTGCTTATATTCAACTCGTATCTGCCCAACTAAACTGACAATTGGTGATCAGTTCCTGTAAAATCGGTGAAATGTCGTGCAATATTTTACGCGGTGCCGAATTCGCCGATGCGATAAAGGAAGAGGTGAGAGCGGGCATCGCCGAGCTAGAGTACAAGCCGTGTCTTGTGGTGGTTCGCGTCGGCGAGGACCCCGCGTCGGCCGTTTACGTCGGGAATAAGATCAAGGCTTGCGAAGAAGTCGGCATCGTTTCCGAACATCTGCACTATGATGAGGACGTATCGGGCGATCAGGTTCTCAACGCGGTGAAGGAATTGAACACCCGGAGCGACGTCGACGGCATCCTTGTTCAGCTTCCGTTGCCGAAGCATATTGATGAACGGATAATCCTTGAGGCAATCGACCCTGCGAAAGATGTCGACGGGTTTCATCCCGTGAACGTTGGCCGTTTGTCACAGGGACAAGATTCCCTGGTGCCCTGCACGCCTGCCGGGGTTGTCGAGATACTAAAGCGGTCGGGAACTCCGATCGCGGGCAAGCACGCAGTTATCGTCGGCCGCAGCAACATCGTGGGAAAGCCGATGGCGATGCTGCTGCTGCAAGAGAATGCGACTGTCACGATCTGCCATTCCAGAACGGCCGATCTGAGATCAATAACGTCGCAGGCTGACATCCTCGTTGCGGCGATAGGTCGCGCCGGGTTCATTAGATCAGAACACATCCGCGACGGTGCGGTGGTCATTGACGTCGGCATCAATAAGTTGGAAGATGCACAAGCCGCTTCGGAGCTGTTCACTGAGGAAGATCTGCCTAAGCGTCTCGCAGCCATCGAAAAGCGCGGTTTCACACTTGCGGGCGATGTGAGTTATAAAGATGCGGTCGCGAAAGCGTCGGCGTTCACCCCGGTGCCGGGAGGCGTCGGTTTGCTGACGGTGGCAATGCTGATGAAAAACACGCTTCAGGCTGCGGTCGCGCGGCGATCCTGATCGAAACTTAACAATATGAACTTTGAAGATTACCAGGCAGCGGCAAGTAAGACCGCTCTTTATCCGCGTCGGATGGAAAACCTCGAATATCCGACGCTCGGCCTTGCGGGCGAAGCAGGCGAGGTCGCAAACATCGTTAAAAAGATCCAGCGCGACCACGGCGGCGTGATCGTCGATGAAACGCGGGCGAAGCTAAAGGACGAACTCGGCGACGTCCTTTGGTATATATCTGCATGCGCGGATGAGCTTGGAATAACTCTTGCCGAGATTGCCGAATACAACGTAGATAAGCTCGCAAAGCGTCATAGCAAGTAACCCAATGCTGAAAGTTGGCCTTACGGGCTCGATAGCAGTTGGTAAAACGTTCGTTTGCGACGTTTTTCGCGAATACGGCTGTCACGTGTTGGATGCCGACCGGACGGCTCGCGAGGTGGTTGAACCGGGATCGGACGGACTTTCGGAGGTGGTTGCGGAGTTCGGCTCCGAAGTTCTATTGCCGGACGGTAGCTTAGATCGGAAAAAGCTCGGTGCGATCGTGTTCGCCGACGAGAACAAGCGAGCGAAGTTAAATGCGATCATTCATCCGAGGGTCATAGCGGAGCAGGATCGCTGGCTGAGGCAGGTCGAAGGCGAGGATCCTGAGGCACTCGCGATCATTGACGCGGCGTTGGTGATCGAATCCGGCGGGTACAAACGGTTTGATAAGCTGATTGTTGTATGGTGCGAACCTGATATACAATTGCGCAGACTGACTCAGCGGGACGGGTTCGATGCCGCGTCCGCGTCGCAGCGAATAGCGGCCCAAATGCCGCAAGAAGAGAAAAAGAAATACGCCGATCATCTGATCGACACGTCAAGGGGGTTTGACGACACGCGTCGCAAGGTTCGCGAAGTTTTTGACGCATTGACAGTATTTAGAAATAAGCAGCGTGAAAATGCGAAAGGAAAGCCCACTCCTCACTCCTAAGGCCCGCCCGGCGGTCGCGAGAGCTGCGCAAATCCTGATCGTTTCTGTCGCTATATTTTCGCTGGCATGCGCCGAGCTGAAAACGCCGTCCGCAGTTCCTTACTATTCCGAGACCGCACCCCCGCCCAAACAAGAGTTTCGATGGAGCAACGGTAAGCTGCCCCGTTCGGCTGACCCTATACGTGCCGCCGCACCGCCTGAGACAGATTTGATCCGGGCAATTTATGAAGGGCTGACGGAGGTTGACGCGACGACGCTTGAGGCGTTGCCTGCTGCCGCGGAATCGTGGACGTCATCTGAAGATCAAAGGGAATGGACATTCGTGATCCGCGAAGGGGCCAAATGGTCCGACGGCGAACCGGTGACTGCAGAAGATTTCGTTCGCTCATGGAACCGTGTTACGGAGAAGGGAAAGGAAACTGCCAAGCCCGCGCTTTTTTACAATATTAAGGGATTTGCCGAGTTGATCCGCAAGAGCCGCGCGTCGCACGAGTCGGAGCATTCACTGGTTGTTCCGGAACTTGCCAAGCCGAAACCATCCCCGTCGCCGACACCATTTGAGCCGCAGCGCAGCATCCCTCCAAGTCCTGCCGCTTCGCCGACGCCGGATGCCGATCTCGCAGTTGAACGTCCGGGCGTGTTTGCGGAAGACGAACGAACACTTAAAGTGAACCTTGTCGAGCCAGACCCGGATTTGCCTAAACTCCTGGCTCATCCGGCATTCAGGCCGGTTGCCGGCCGCGGCGGCAGCATCGACGATCCGGTCGGTGCAGAGATCGTGACGAATGGCCCCTTCAAGGTAACCGGCGTTCAGGATCAGGATCTTACGCTCGAAAAATCTGAAACCTATTGGAACAAGGAAGGAATTCGGCTGGATTCCGTAAAGTTTATCGTGACCGAGAGTGCGGAGAAGGCTCTTGAGATATATCGTGCGGGAGGGGTCGATGCTGTTACCAATGCCGATCTTGCCCCGCTGGCGCTGAAATTGTTGGCACCTTTTGACGACTTTCAACGGACGACTCACGCTGCGCTCAATTTCTACGAGTTTAACCTTAACTCGCCGCCGTTTGACGATCCGCTGATCCGGGAATCTCTTTCGCTGGCGATCGATCGGACGCGTTTGGTTGAGAGTGATCTTGCGGGTGCTGCAGAACCTGCCTACTCAGTATCGCCTTTTAGCGTTACGACCGAAACGCGACTTGTCGAAGACAAGGCGCGTGCGCGTGAGCTGATGAATGCCGGCGGTTTCCCGGATGGTGAAGGGTTCCCAACGGTTCAGCTTGTAGTTAATCGAAATGATCTGCAGCTGCGAATCGCTCGTTCGGTCGGCCGGATGTGGAAAGAGACGCTGGGAATCGAGACGCGCATCACTCAGGTTGAGCCTTTGGAAATGGAAAAGGTGCGGACGTCCGGGGAATTCGATCTCATCCGCCGTAACGTTGTCTATCAGACGACGAATGAGCTTGCGATAACCGAGTCGCTCAAGGGCGAGCCTATCGCCCGCAAAGTAGAAACGCCACGAACCATCCCCACGCCTGTATGGCGTCCGCGAGGCGACGATGACGACCTGATACTTGGCGGTGTTCGAACCGAGACTTTGAGTGATCAGCTTTTCGATGTGGATGATGACGCCTTTCGCGTTATGCCCCTTTACTTTCCTGTTTCATTCTCATTGATCAAGCCTTACATATTGGGATTTGAGATGAATAGCCTCGATGCTCCGGCAGTTCGCGAGGTGATGATCGACAACAACTGGCAACTGAAGTAGCAAGTTTCAGAATCGAAGTTTCAACGCATGGCCGGCTCGATCGTATCCTCTCTCTAAACGCTTGAGCGACAAAGATTACCTTGCCGACGAGCGTTATAACGTGATAAGTTTAACAGTATTGTTGGTGCCCCTCTCCCTTGTCCGGATCGTTTCAAAAAGCAGTTTCAAAGTAAGGAGAACGGTGATGGCCTTCGTAGGAAATAGTCAGTTTCGAGCCATACTCGCAATAGTTGCATTTGCGTCATTTGCGGTCAGCTGCACGTCCAGTGCGGCGGGTAGATATTACGGAAAGACGGAAGCGCCGTCGGACAACGTTCTTCGCTATGTTTCGGGCTCAGAACCGGAATCGCTGGATCCCGCCATTCCGACAGGCCAGCCCGAAGCTCGGCTGCTTATGGCGATCCACGACGGCTTGGTCGAATATCACCCAAAGACGATGAAGCCGATCCCGGCCATTGCGGAGAGCTGGGAGATCTCGCCGGATGTCAGCGAATATATCTTTCATCTGCGAAAGAACGCTGTATTTTCTAACGGAGATCCGATCAAGGCCCAGGACTTTGTTTATTCATTCCAGCGGGCCCTCGCCCCCGAATTTCTTGCAAAGAACGCATACCTTGCTTATTACATTAAGTACGCTGAGGCGTTTAACAGCAAGAAGTCTTTTGTGCGGCGGGCAGACGGAAGTTTTGTCCTCCGGCGCGAACTTGACGCGGGCGGACAGACCCCTGAGGTCAGCACCGAGGTCTTTGGCCAGCAGACCGAGTTCGGCAAGGTGTTGAGCGGTCCTGAGCGCCTCACCGTCCCGGGCGACGAAAAAGCCCGTGCTGCCCTGTTTGAAACGGATGAGAAACTGAGGGCGATCGCCGCGAATACAGAATTCGTTCCTGTAACGGGCTCTGACATGGGCGTTGAAGCCATTGATGATTACACCCTGCGGATTAAGCTTCGACAATCTGCACCGTTCTTCATTGATCTCTTGAGCCATCAGTTCTTCAAGGTTGTTCACCAAGGAGCGATAGAGAAGCACGGTCCGCAGTGGGTGCGACCGGAAAATATCGTAACGAGCGGAGCCTTCAAAGTGAAGGAACATTATCCTTATGACCGCATTGTGTTAGAAAAGGACCCGCGTTATTGGGACGCCGACGCAGTAAGACTTGATGGAATCGAGTTTTACCCCCTGGAAGAGGCGACCACTATGATGAACCTCTACAAGGCGGGTTCGCTCGATGCCGTTTATAATGCGGTGCCTCCGGCTGCATGGATCGACACCCTGAAAGAGTATAAGGATGAGTATATGGATCATCCGGCAGTGACCCTGCAATACTATACTTTCAACGTCACGCGGCCTCCGATGGACAACGCAAAGGTCAGGCAGGCGTTTGCTCTTGCGATCGATCGTGAGGCAATTGCCACATACCGAAAGACCACCAAACCGACGATCGACTTTACCCCGATCGGGATCTTTCCGGAGTACGAGGAAGTAAGAGACCGGATTTATACCCGCGAGCTCGCGAAACAGGGCCGTACCCTGGAAGAATGGAAGGCGAGGATGTTTGATCCTGAACGGGCAAGGGAACTGCTTGCGGAAGCAGGCTACCCGGTCGTCCAATCGGGCAGCGGGTGGGCGAGTCCTAATTTTCCGGTCGCTGACGTCGAGATCCTTTACAACACGAGCGAAAGCAACAAGGCGATCGCCGAGTTTATTCAGGCACAGTGGCGGCAAAACCTGGGCATTACCGTTGCTCTCAAGAATATGGAATGGAAGACGTTCCTCAACGTTCGGAAGGAACTCGACTACCGTGGCATCGGACGTGCGGGCTGGGTCGGTGACTATATGGACCCGTTCACGTTCTTAAAGCTGTTTTACACTAAAGAGAACGACAGCTCGACAGGTTGGTATGATCCAAAGTATGACGTTCTTGTTAACGCCGCGAATCGCGAACTGGATCCCATCAAACGATTCGAGATCCTGGCCGAGGCGGAATTTTATGTGATGGATCAGCAGCCCGTGATGCCATTCATGACGGATTCTACCAATTGGATGAAGAAGCCGTTTGTAAGGGGGATGTACCCAAATCCGCAAACGCTTCACCCGTGGAAATTTGTTTACATCGAGCAAGATCCGGAGAAGTGGGATAAGAATGCCGCGAACATCATGACGGACCGGGATGAGTCCGTGCTCAGTCATGTCGAGAGGCTGATGCAGACGCAGACTGAGCGGACAGCGATGCGCTCGCAGCCGGTTCCGGCGCCCGAGACGAGTGACGAATAAAAACCAATAACGGAAATATAAGATGCTTGCATTCATACTTCGCCGGCTGTTGATTATCATCCCGATGGCTCTGCTTGTCGTCTCGGTCACTTGGGGCCTGATCCGAATGGCCCCTGGAAGCTTTTATTCCGAAGAGAGGGCTTTGCCTCCGGCCGTTGAGGCGAATATTCGTGAAAAATACGGGCTTGATAAACCGATATACCAGCAATATTTTATGATGCTGGCGAACGTGGTACGCGGTGATTTTGGGACGTCGCTCCGTTATCAGGATCAAACGGTAAACGAAATAATCTTCCGTCATCTTCCGTATTCGGCAACGGTCGGGCTGCTGGCGTATTTGCTCGCTTTGGTGATAGGGCTTGCGGCAGGAGTAATGGCCGCGCTGCGCCAAAACTCGGCGTTTGACTATGGTTCGATGGCCGGCGCGATGCTGGGTCTGTCGGTGCCGAACTTTGTGCTAGGGCCACTTCTTGTCATCGTGTTCTCGCTTTGGCTATTCTGGCTGCCGCCCGCGCGATGGGGGGGCGTTTCAAATTTGATTCTGCCGGTGCTGACGCTTGCGGCAATTTACACGGCGTATATCGCGCGGCTTACGCGTGCGGGGATGCTCGAAATAATGCGGTCGGATTACATCCGGACCGCGCGAGCAAAGGGCCTCGACGAAAAGACCGTGCTGCTCAAACATGCCATGCGGGGCGGTATCGTTCCTGTCCTTTCGTTCACAGGACCCGCTTTGGCCTCGCTGCTTGCAGGTACAGTGGTGGTCGAAAAGGTCTTCGCCATTCCTGGCCTCGGCAACATTTTTATCCAATCTGTCCTTAACCGGGACGAGCCGCTGACGCTGGGGATCGTTGCATTTCTTTCGATCCTGATCATGGTTTTCAACCTGTTAGTGGACATTTCTTACGGATTTCTCGATCCGCGAATTCGCTACGACTAAGTTCGGTAATTTGAGGACGCTGCATGGAAACTTTTGAGGACAAGAATCTGGCAGGAGGCGCTGAGGAATATCGAAAGCGTCTCATCGGGCTGGGGTTCGTCTTTTTGGTGGTGATCTCACTGATCGCTCTGCACTGGACCGCGCGCACGGAATACTTTTCGAGCGTCGGGCTTGTCGTATTTCTCGTCCTGTTCATTTCGCTAACGGCGTACGTCGTGTGGAGCGTTCGGACGAGTTCGAGCAATTCGCTGTGGGCCGACGCGTGGAAGCGTCTTTTCAAGAATAAGCTGGCGGTTTTTGGCTTAATCGTGGTCTGGGTGATGGTCTTGCTGGTCGCAATTGGCCCGACGCTTGTTTACTGGCTAAATGGATTTACGCCTGATTACATCCCTTCGGGAGTAGACGGCGGCGATCGGGTTCGGTCCTTTCCGCCTTCGGCAATGCACCCGATGGGTACGGATGATCAGGGCCGCGACCTTCTCGCACGCGTGCTGCAAGGCGGACGTATTTCGCTGATGGTCGGCATCATCTCGACTTTCGTGTCGCTGATCGTAGGCGTGTCGTGGGGAGCCGTTGCCGGTTATCTCGGCGGGCGAGTCGACAACATCATGATGCGCATCGTCGACATCATCTATTCGATCCCTTACATCCTCGTCGTTATCGTTCTGCTCTCAGTTTTTGGGGGGCCGAATACTGCGTTTCTGATCGGGCTGATCCCGGCCATTGTAACGACATTTATTACTTTGCTGATCCTCGCTTATTTTTTGGCAAAGCTTTACCGCTTCATCAACGAATATTTCGTACGTAAGGTTGGGTCAGGGATGATCAAGCTCTTGATCGCGCTTTTCGCGCTTTTCACCGGAATGGTGATCATCGAGGCGATCGTGTTCAATATGTGGATGCATGAGGCGTTCCTCGGGAACCTCGGCAACTGGATGGCAGAGAAGTACCAAGCGAACGTCAATCAGGGTTTGAGCCAGATCTTCTTATTGTTCTTTGCTCTCGGCTTGGTCTCGTGGCTGACGATGGCACGCGTCGTCCGCGGTCAGATATTGTCGCTCAAGAATCAGGAATTCGTTTTGGCCGCAAAGGCTACGGGCGTTTCAACCTTCGGCATCATCTTTCGTCACCTGGTTCCAAATGCGTTGGGTCCCGTTATTGTTTACGCGACTCTAACAGTTCCGAGTGTGATGCTGACCGAGGCATTTCTTTCATTCCTCGGGCTTGGCGTACAGGCGCCCTACGCATCGTGGGGAAGTCTCGCGTCTGATGGCATCAAGAACATTCAGATCTTCCCGTGGCAATTGATCTTTCCCGGCGTGACGATGGCACTTACGTTGTTCTCTCTTAATTTCCTCGGCGACGGGCTACGTGACGCGCTCGACCCGCAGACACGTAAGTTTTAGGTCGATTTCGGCATCGGCGTTCAATTATGAGCACAAACGGCAACGGCACAATTTTGACGGTCAACGACCTCAAGACCTATTTCAGCACCGAAGACGGCGTAGTAAAGGCGGTTGACGGCATTTCGTTCGAGCTCAAGAAGGGCGAGACGCTCGGCATCGTGGGTGAGTCAGGTTCAGGGAAGTCAGTGACGAATCTCTCCGTAATGCGCTTGATCCCGGAGCCTCCGGGAAAGATCGTTAACGGCGACATAATTTTTAGCGGGATCGATGTAAGGGCTTTGTCGATCGATGAAGTTCGAAAGATCCGGGGCAAGCGGATAGCGATGATCTTTCAAGATCCGATGACCTCGCTTAACCCGTTTCTAAAGATCTCGACGCAGTTGATGGAGGTGACACAACTGCATCTGGGCCATTCAAAGGCTGAAGCACGTGAGCACGCGATCAAGATGCTCGAGACGGTCGGAATACCGGATGCCGCGAGTCGGGTGGACGGGTATCCGCATGAGTTTTCCGGAGGTATGCGCCAGCGGGTGATGATCGCGATGGCTTTGAGCTGCGATCCCGAGTTGCTGATAGCTGATGAGCCGACAACGGCTCTGGACGTAACAATTCAGGCGCAGATCCTTGAACTGATAAAAGATCTCAAATCACGGATGGGCACGAGCGTCATCCTAATCACGCACGATCTGGGCGTAGTTGCCGGGATGACGGATAAGATAATCGTTATGTATGCCGGCAAAGTCTTTGAGCAGGCGCCGACGCGGGAACTTTTTTCGACACCGGCAAATCCGTATACAAAAGGGCTGCTGAAGAGTGTGCCCGATCCGGCACACGAGCAGGGGGCTCCGCTCTATCAGATACCGGGGTTGCCGCCGGACGTTGCGCACTTGCCGCCGGGATGCCCGTTCGCCGAACGCTGCAGCCGGGCGGAAGAGATCTGCACGCGCGAATATCCGCCATTCGTGCAGATCAACGCAGATCATCATTCGCTCTGTCATTTTGCGGAAGAGGTCTACGCGGCATCTAAACAGGAGCGTGCTGCTCAGACGGTTTGATCGAAAGTAATGGATACAAACGGAAGCAACAATTTGATCACGCTCGAAGACCTGCAGGTCTATTACCGCATCGCCGGCGGGATGCTGGCCGACGATAAGATCGTGAAAGCGGTCGACGGTGTATCGCTCGACATCAAGCGGGGCGAGACGTTAGGGCTGGTCGGCGAATCCGGTTGCGGCAAATCCACCCTTGGAAAAGCGATCCTGAGGCTGACGGAACCTACCGCTGGAAAGGTCTTTTTCAACGGTACCGATCTCGCTCACCTTCCGCAAAAGGCGATGCGTGAACAGCGACGACATCTGCAGATGATCTTTCAGGACCCGTACGCATCGCTCAATCCGCGAATGAACGTCGGGCAGATAATCGCCGAGCCGATCAGGACGTTTGGCTTAAGCTATGGCGAATCGGTCGAGCAGATGGTCGGCGATCTAATGGAAACGGTTGGGCTCAGCCGCCGCTTCTTAACGCGTTATCCCCACGAGTTCTCGGGTGGTCAGCGGCAGCGCATCGGGATCGCTCGTGCGCTGGCGGTCGATCCGGAATTCATTGTGGCTGACGAGCCGATCTCGGCTCTCGATGTTTCCATTCAGGCTCAGATCATGAATCTGATGGAGAAGCTGCAGGCGGAAAAGAACCTCACGTACCTTTTCATTTCCCATGACCTGCGGGCGATACGTCACTTGTCAGATAGGGTGGCCGTGATGTATCTCGGTAAGATCGTGGAGCTTGCGTCCGGCAAAGATATTTACGACGACCCGCTGATGCCGTACACGAAAGCGCTAATCTCGGCCGTGCCCGTACCCGACCCCGCAATAGAAGCGTCGAGAGAGAGAATTATTTTGCAGGGTGATGTTCCATCGCCGATCAATCCGCCGACGGGGTGCCACTTTCATACACGGTGTGTTTACGCGATCGAGGAATGCAAACAGATCGTACCGCAGCTTGTTGAGATCAAGCCGCTGCACCGTGCGGCGTGCATTCGGATCAACAGCGAGCACCCGCACATCGAACAGAATGCCGAAGCCGGCATGAGAGCCATCGGCAAATAACGGCTACGCAGCAGTCGCGAGAAGGCTCGGTTTACGCCGGGCTTTCGTCGTTTGTTCGAACGCATACGCGATGCCGAGCAGAAGGGCTTCCGAATACGCACGTCCAAAGAAAGAGATGCCGATGGGCAAGCCTTTAGCGAATGCCGCGGGAACTGTGATATTCGGATATCCTGCTACGGCGGCGATCGACGAACTAGAAACATAGTTGCTGCTGCAGTCGCCGTTGACGAGATCGATCATCCAGACAGGTGCGTTTGACGGGCCGACGATCGCATCGAGCTTATTGGAGTCCATCACGGCATCGATGCCCTTTGCCCGCGTCAGATCGCGGCACGCAGCAAGAGCGTCGAGGTACTCTTTCGAGGTGAGATCGCCTTTCTTGGCGGCCTGCTCAAAGATCTCTTGTTTGAAGTAGGGCATTTCACGCGCTGCATTGTCTTCGTTAAATTCGATGAGTCCGGCGAGAGTTGTGTGCTCGGCTTTTCGTTCGGCGAGGTACTTCTCAACGCCGTGCTTGAACTCATAAAGAAGCACTTGAAACTCGGCCGAGCCGAATTTACCGAGCGTTTCGAGCTTGATGTCTATCAGTTCTGCACCCGCGGACTTCATCGCGTCGAGCGAAGCATCCATTGCTGTATCAACCTCGGGACGGCGGCCCCAGAAGTTGCGGGCCACGCCGATGCGTTTGCCTTTTAAAGCTGCGGGGTCGAGAGCCTTCTGATAATCGATGTTGATATTGCCGGGCCGGCTAGTCATCGAATCATCTCGTTTATCAACCGCGGTCATCGCTGACAACAGTATTGCTGCATCCGTCACGGAACGCGTCATCGGCCCGGCCGTGTCCTGCGAGTGAGCGATGGGTATGATGCCACTTCGCGAAACGAGTCCGACCGTCGGCTTCAGCCCGACAACGCCGCACACCGAAGCGGGACAGACGATCGAACCGTCAGTTTCGGTGCCTATCGCCAGAGCTGCGAGGTTTGCGGACACGGCAGCTGCTGATCCGGAGGACGAGCCGCACGGATTGCGGTCGAGAATGTACGGGTTACGCGTTTGGCCCCCGCGGCCGGACCATCCGCTGACCGAGCTGGTCGAGCGGAAATTTGCCCACTCGCTCAGATTGGTTTTTCCGAGTACAACCGCCCCGGCTTCACGGAGACGAGCAACGATAAACGCGTCCGCGGCAGGCGTGGGAGCAGATAAGAGTGCGAGGCTGCCGGCAGTCGTCTTCATCTTGTCCGCCGTGTCGATGTTGTCCTTGAAGAGGATCGGAATACCGTGCAGCGGCCCGCGAACCTTGCCAGCCTTACGCTCGGCGTCCAGCCTTTCAGCAATACTGACGGCATCCGGGTTCACCTCGATGACCGAATTGATCTGCTTGTCGACGGAGCCGATAAGGTTCAGATAATGCCGGGTCAGCTCGGTCGCAGAAGTCTCGCCGGAAGCCATTGCCTTTGCCAGCTCTAAAACGGTCGATTCGCTCGCATCAAATGCGGTCGCAGCAGCCCGTGCAGAAACCCCGGATGCAATGATCGCTGCACCCGCAGCAGTTGAGGCGGTCTTGATAAAGTCGCGTCGGTCGAGTTTTTTCACGTTGAACCTCGTGTAGAAAAATAATGAGAATGGTTAGGTGTCGAGGACATTTTCTATCTTTCGTCCATCCGGGTCAATCGGCGGATCGATCTGCAAGCAATGCCGACGGGATACCGTGGCGACGTTTTGAAGTTTAACGCCGAAACGTGTAACTTCTAAGTAGGATCACCCGTTATGAGCAACGAACAAGAACCACTGGCCGATTTCGAATTTGACGAAGATTTCGACGACGAATTCAGCGATTTTGAGAAGTTTGACGCCGACGTCGACAATGTTGTCGTTCGAACCGCCATCCTCGAAAAAGAGAGCATGGTGGCGTTGCTGTGCATCAAGAGCGCACCAGTCGGTGCCGCAATTTGCCGTGTCGATCCTCGCGAGAACCTTCCTGCAGTCCAGCTTTACGATGACCCGAGCGCAGCCCTGCTATGGTTCACCCGGAGCCTCTCCACTAGCAAGAAAAATGGTTGGAGCGTCGTTTACGACGGCCTTCCGCTGCAAGGCTAGTGACATATGCTGCTTGCCATCGATATAGGCAATTCCACCATCAAATTTGGAATATTTGACGGGGAAGAGCTTGTCCATAAATTTTCAATACACACCGCTCGCGACTACGGCGCAGAAGAGCTTAAGTTCGACCGCCTGCGCGTGCTCGACGAAGAGTTCATACGCATAAACACCGTCGTCGTCGCGTCGGTCGTCCCGGAACTGAACGACACCTTGCGCACAGTTTGCTGGGATGAGTTCAAGGTTCGGCCGATCTTTGTCGATCACACATTCGATTTTGGGCTCACGATAAGTTATTCGCCGCTGGAGTCGTTGGGCATCGACCGCCTGGTAAATTGTGCGGCAGCCGCTAAACGATACGGATCGCCACTGCTCGTTTGCAGTTTTGGAACTGCGACCACTATCGATCTGGTTCGCGAAGGCGGTGAATTTGCCGGCGGTATTATCGCACCCGGAATGGTGACGATGGCCGAAATGCTAAACAAACGCACTTCTCAGCTGCCGCTCGTGGACATCCGTAAACCTGAAAATCTGATCGGGAACTCGACGGAGGAAGCCATCCGCTCAGGCGTTTTCTTTGGTTATCTTGGTCTTGTCGAGGGCCTGGTCGAGCGTTTTCAATCCCTTTTTGAAATGCCGATCCCGGTTGTGGGCACCGGCGGACTTGCTCAGACGGTTTTGCGCGAGACACCAGTGCTTGATCATCTCGACGAGAATCTAACTCTCTTCGGCCTAAAGCTCGTCGGCGAAGCCACGCTTTCTACCAGCTTGTGAAAGGCTAAGCGTTTCAATCGGCCCGCTCATTTGTTAGACTAACCCTTAAGTCGCCGTTTGAATCAAATATGCGATCGGCGGCGAAAACAGTTATATGAGAGTACTCTTAGCGGACGAATACGGATTTTGTTTTGGCGTCGAACGTGCGGTGGATATGGTCGAAGAGGCCGTTCAAGCAGGCGATGTCGTCCGCACACTCGGTCCGCTTATTCACAACGAGCAGGAGATGCAGAGGCTTTCGACTGAGGGTGTAAGCACTATCAGCGAGCCTATTCAGATCGGACGCGGCGAGACAGCCGTCATTCGAGCACATGGTGTCACCCCGCAGGTTCAAAAGGAACTCGAGGAAAAAGCTTCAAAGGTCGTCGATGCGACATGCCCCTTCGTAACCCGCGTGCAAAAACTCGCCGCTCGCGCGGCTGCAGAAGACCGCCACGTGGTCATCGTAGGCAGCCCGGACCATCCGGAAATGATTGGCGTAAAGGGGTACGCACCGGAACATACTTTCATTATCAAAGATGAATCAGAGGTAGCCACGCTGCCGATGCTCCGAAGGCCGCTCGTCGTGTCGCAAACGACGATCAAGGCACAGACTTTCTTTGACACGGCGGAGGCTGTAAAGACGAAAACGCCCGACGAAATTCAGGTCGTTAACACCATCTGCTCCGCTACGCGTGACCGTCAAGATGCGGCACGCGCGCTTGCCGGAATGGTCGACGCATTTTACATCATCGGTGGCCGCCATTCATCGAACAGCGTAAAGCTCCTGAACGTGTGCAAGGAGCAGTGCGAAAAGAGTTTTCTAATAGAGACTGAAGACGAGATCAAAGTCCGTGACCTCGACGGTGTACAGACCGTAGGCGTGACCGCGGGTGCTTCGACTCCGGAGTGGCTCATTAAAAAGATCGTCGCCAAATTAGAATCGATAGAGTCGGACGTAGCAGTTCCGCTTTCCGCGTAGCGGATCAGTGGACCATTCAACAAAAAAAGGCCGATCCGTGAGGACCGGCCTTTTTTTGCGTTTTCATTTCAAGTTACGGGATGATCAATGTTTGACCAACCGTCACGCTGTTCGGTGAAGAAAGCCTGTCGCGGTTCGCGTTGTAAATTTCCATATACCTGCGAGACGTACCATAAAAGCGGGCACTGATCGTACCGAGCGTATCGCCACGCTGCACAACATACGTACGTCCGCTTCCCACCGGACCGTCGTAGAGCGGGGCATCATTATTTGCGGCCTCCGCAAATCTCGGCAGCGAAACCGCACGATTCAGAAGCACTCCGAACTGGGTACCCGAGCGTACCTCGGCCTCTTCGCCTTTCGTCATTCTTTCGCCCAGCAGACCGGCACCGGCGCCTAAGATCCCGCCGATCAACGCTCCGCGTCCGCCGCCGATCGCAGCACCAAGGATCGCACCGCCGGCACCGCCGCCGCCGATAAAGATGACCTTACGATTTCTCATCCGGTCGCCGCTAGCCGTTCCTTCAGGATCGCTTTTCGCGTTGTCGGTGTCGAGGTCTGTCAGCGAGGCGTTTATCGCTCGAGTGGTGCCATTCGGCAGCCGCAGCTGAACGAACGATACATCGATCTCACCGGGATTGCCGCCTTTTACAGCAGGTTTTACCGCATCGACTCGGCCGATCAATTCTGCACCGACCGGTACGACGACCACGCCGGTGTTCGAATATACCGGCTCTGTCACGGTTACCTCAAAACGGTCGCCGACGCGCGCTTCGCGCGATGTAATAGTGTCGTTCATTCGAACGCGGATCCGCGTGTTAGCTGCAACCGTGTATTGCTGCGCCGCAACCTCGACGGCTGCTGCAAATGCGAGCATCAATGCGAGAGATGCTAGTGTTCCTAATCTTCCTAAGTGTTTCATTTCATTCCTCCTGTCCGTGGCCCCTGTTCGTCTCAATCCGACATTGCCGAAGCGCCCTTTCGACGCAAAATGCGTACGAATCGGTTGTATATAAACCCGTTTCGACTAGATTGTTCACGTCTGATTGTATCACCCCGTGACGAGAAAAAAACGCCAAAGATTTTTCTGAAATTGGGGTTTATTCGTCGTATAATGACACAGATAGCTAGTTCATTTCTTTATCGTAAGGCTCCGCCCCCGGCTCAAAACCGGGGGTAAAGTTTTTTAGGGGCGAGGTTTAAACGGTTTTTGCCGGAGAAAAGCACTATGTACCTTTTTCGCGAAACGCTGCTCCTCTTCTCTCTGAATATGATCGATGCGTTTTTAACGATCTTCTGGGTCCGCAGCGGTTCGGCACCCGAAGCCAACTTATTAATGGCTGATCTGCTCGACCGCGGCGATGCGCCTTTCCTTGCGGCGAAGATCACTATGGGGCTCTTGGTGGCAGTTGTTTTGCTGAAATGGGGAAATCGACGGATCGCGAAATATGGGGTGACGGTCGCGCTTACGCTTTACATCGGAGTGATGGGAATTCATTTCCTAACGGGTCTCGCGGCTTTTGGATATGCGACTAATATAATTCCAGACGGGTTGCGGGCGGGCGGTGCAGTGCTGGCGATGATATTTTAACCAACAGATCCACTTTTCAGCTAAGCCGCGCGAAACCATTCGTGCGGCTTTTTCGTTAACTGTTTACGAATGCTTACACAACTTGAGGGGAGTTATCGGGCATCATAAAATAGCAATAAAGTTCATCAGATAGGTGGAAAATATGAGTAATAAGATCGTTTATCAATTATCAGCGAAGCAGATAATCTTACTTGGAGTTGTTACGGCGATCGTCGCCGTCGGCGCAACGACATTTCTATATTCGATCGCGAGTTTATGGCGGAGCGCAGAGGGCGGCGGCGTTTCGTTTGCCGAGAGCCAGGTTGCCGCGACGGTTCCCGGGATAGGTGATCCGTCGGTGATGACCGACGAGCAGAATAATATTGAGGTGTATCGCACGATCTCACCGGGTGTCGCGTTCATCAACACGACGTCAGTAACGCAGAGCTGGTGGGGCGAGCAGGAGGGCCGTGGTAACGGCAGCGGTTCGGTCATCGACACCAACGGCCACATTCTCACGAACTATCACGTGATCGAGGGTGCATCACGTGTCTCGGTCAACTTTGGCGGAGAGCAGGTATATCAGGCACGTGTAATCGGCGGCGACCCTGACACTGATCTGGCGGTGATCAAGATCGATGCTCCAGCGCAGGCGCTGACTGTCGTGCCGCTCGGCGATTCTGATCAGCTTATTGTCGGGCAGAAAGTTTTGGCGATCGGCAATCCGTTTGGACTTGACCGAACGTTGACGACCGGGGTCATCTCAGGGCTTCAGCGGCCGATCAGGGCACGTAACAACCGACCGATCGATGCTGCGATACAGACGGACGCGTCAATCAACCCCGGCAACTCGGGTGGGCCGCTGCTGGATAAGAACGGTCGGATGATCGGAATCAACTCGCAGATCCTCTCGCCACAAGGCGGTTCGGTGGGTGTCGGTTTCGCCGTGCCTGTCAACACAGCAAAACGCGTGATCCCGCAGCTCATTCAGTATGGTGAGGTGCGAAGGCCGAAGCTTGGCGCCAATCTGGACAGCGTCGCGTCGCTCGCTCGCCGAGGCTACAGGATGCCGGTCGAGGGTGGGCTTTTGGTCGGGGCGGTCGTGCCCGGTGGGGCTGCCGCGAACGCCGGTCTTCGAGGCCTTGTTCGTGATGCGGATGGTTCGGTTTTACTCGGTGACATTATCCTGTCGATCGATAGGGAAGATGTCAGCAACTTGGACGATCTTTACAGACTTCTTGATCGCAAACAGTTTGGGGACGTGATCAACGTGGAGGTGTTTCGCGCAGGCAATCGCACGACAGTGCCGGTGAGATTGACTCCGTCGCCGTCGCAGCCCGCTCGGGGCCGTGCAAACGATTGACGATCGGCGGGCCTCGTGCCCGCCTTTTTTATGAAGGAACTTCAGGATTTTTTCAATGACGGAACTGGATGGGTCTGCCGCTATTGCGACCGCGAGACACCCGTTCCGGATTCGCCGCAGGGTCCCTCGCGTCTTATGTCTGAGGGGGAGGCTGAAACGAAGTCGCCCGAGATGGCGAATCCCGCGCGTGCTAAATGGGCCGACCCGGCTCACCGATATTTGATCTGTCCGAGATGCGGCATCCGTGAGTTGGCAGACAAAGGCTAGTTGCGGTTGTGATAACTTAATCTAGTGATGTACGAACGCGAGTTAGAATCAGCGGTAGCCCTCGCTCAAGTGGCGGGAAAGGCTATACTCAGACACTACGAAACCGATCTTGTCGTTGAGGATAAGATCGGGATCGATAGCTTTTCAGAGCCCGTTACGGCCGCGGATCGCGAGGCGAGTTCAATCATCGTCGCGGGTCTCAGCAAGATGTTTCCTAACGACGGCATCCTCTCGGAAGAAGAGGACGATGAGATCGCTATTAGGCTGGGAAGCGAGCGTGTCTGGATCGTGGACCCGATCGACGGCACCGCGGGTTTCATCAAGAAAGATGGCGACTTCGCAGTGCAGATCGGACTTGCCATTGGGGGGGCTCCTGTCGTCGGCGTTGTTCTTTTGCCTTATCACAACACGCTTTACCACGCTGCAAAAGGCTGTGGTGCGTACGCGGAGGAAGCCGGCGCTGTGCGCCGACGGCTTTGGGTGTCAGGCGAAACAGACCTCAGCCTTATGAATTTGGCCGTTTCGCGCAACCACCGTAGCGAGAAGATGGAAAGGGTCGTCGAAGCTATCGGATTTAAAGAGGCTGTGCCGCGGGGGTCTGTCGGGCTAAAGGTTGGGCTGATCGCGGAGCGGGAATGCGACGTTTATGTGCACTTGAGTCCGCGAACTAAGATGTGGGACACATGCGGGCCTCAAGTGATCCTTGAGGAAGCCGGCGGCCGTCTCACTGATCTTTGGGGCCAGTCATACCGGTACGACATCGAGGATGTGCAGAACTGGGGCGGAATCGTGGCGTCGAATGGCGTCGCGCATGACAAGCACTTGTCAGAACTGCGTCCGCTGTTAAACGAGTTCGGCCGCCACCGAATTCTTAACAAGAAAGCGGGAAGCGGCCAAAATTGATCAGGGAATCCTTACCTGCCTTCAGGCGCATCGGAAACGATCGGAATTTCGCGACGCATCCGTTTGCGATGTGCTCGATAAGTGCCAAATCCCTCGCGAGCCAAACTCAGGAGGCTGCGACGATTGTCATATAACAATTTCATCCACGCTCGCTTGCTCATCTGTGGGAAATAGATCCCGCGGAAGAAAAGCCTCGCAACAATATGTCCGATACGCGTTTGGATCGGTGAACTGCGGATCGAGTTTATCGCTTCCCAGTTTCGCTCCGGGCTGTATGAGCGTGACCACGCATTGAATGTCTCGTCCTTCGCTTCTTCGATTGTCATCTTCAGCGGATCGTGAGCCATCACGAACGGGGCGAAATCGAGCCAGTGTTTCGTTCGCCGCAGACGGCCTGCTTTCTCAAGCCGCGTATATAGCGGTGTCGAGGGGAACGGCGTAAGCTGACCGAATACCGGCAGGCCGGGAGCCCAGCTCTCGATCTCGTCCACGGTTCTATCTGCGACGCCGACGGTGTCATTGTCCATTCCAAAAATGAACGACGTGATCGCGTAAATATTACGTCGAGCGAGTCCATCGAGTACCGCACGATAATCTGCCGGCTTCGAAAACTGTTTGTTGACGTCCGCCATATTCGCAGGATCGATGGATTCCATTCCGATGAAGATCCATTTTCCGCCGGCATCTGCTATCAGGTCGACGAGCTCCTCATCGCCCAGCAGGTTGGCGCTGATCTGTGCGACCCAAGGAAGCGTTGCTCCGGCCGCGATCATGTCGCGGAGCAGGCCTTTCAGACGCTTTTTGTTGATGGCGAGATTGTCGTCGATAAAGAAAACGGCTATTTGACCTTTCTCTGTCTTCGCACGTTCCTTGAGTCTCAGCAATTCTTCGACGACGCTTTCGTTGGTCCTAAATCTTATCGAGTCGCCGAAAAATCCGGTGACCGTGCAAAACTCGCAGCCATACGGACAGCCGCGGCCGGTCTCCAGCGGCACGACGTGGAATGTTCCCCAACCGCTGCCCATTGCGGACAGAATCGGACGCAGCAGTTTCGGCACCAGGCTGAACTGATCGAGATCAATCGTCTCCCAGGGTATCGATGGATAGGGTTGCAGGCTCGGCTTGCGATCGATGCCTTTCGCGTCGCGCTCCGGCTGGTAAACCTCCTTGAGCTGGCCCCGCGCGGCGTCTTCCACAATCAGCGGCCACGTCTCGTCCGCTTCACCGAGAGCCACCGCGTCGGCATGGCGTGCTCCTCCATCGCGGCCGAGGGCTTCGTCCGGCACCTCGGTGACGTGCGGCCCACCCATCACGACCGGCACCCCGGCGGCGCGCAGCGCGTCGGCGACGCGGTATGCCTTCGCAATCATGC
>JBGSXX010000016.1:0-124946 GCA_041751195.1 Pyrinomonadaceae bacterium
GTGGTCGCGTCGGGTTTGGCCGCCCGGGGCGGGGTTGCCGCGACGCCGGGCGGTGCTACCGCAACCAACCCCCCGCGCATCACAGACCCGGACACGCCGATCGGGGGCTGCTGCGATCGAGCGAGTCGGGCGTGAATCGACCGGTGGTCAGGTTTAACACGTCTATTTCGCAACCCCGCCGTGTTCCCTTATACTTACACGTAACGAATGCGTGTTCTGAGACAGTTTCTTGCCCCCGTGCTGCGCGGTAAAGCTTCCTTTGCACTGCTGCTTGTGGTTTTTACGGCCGCATTGCCTGCCGCAGCCCAGACCGACGCCAACTCCAACGCCAGCTCCACCGCCAACACGAACCAGGCTGCACCGCCGGTGTCGCCGACGCCGATACCGGTGTCGGGCGTGGTGGCAGAGGCCGAAGCGGCGACTGCGCGAGCACGTGCGATCCGCGGCACGCTGACGCCGCTTGCGGATATTACGGCGATCGAGGCGGAATTGCCCGTGCTACGTGGGCAGATCGACGACGCGGACATCACGTCTGCCGAGGTTCTCAAAGAACCGACAACGCTTGAGGACATTCGCACCGCCGAACAGCAGTGGCAGGGCTTCTCGCGTCGCCTTGCGGGTTGGCGGGCAACGCTGGGAGCACGCGTCGCGGCGCTCGATAAAGATATTGCGGAACTCGGAACCCTTTCCGACAGGTGGAAGGGAACGCTGGCGGCGTTGACGTCGCCTTCGCCGGAAGACGAAGGTGTGGGTGAGCCGGTGCCGCCCGAGGTTGTCCAGCGTGCGAGTGAGGTTCTGGCGACGCTCGCGGAGGTTCGCCAACAGGCGGGCGAACGCCGGTCGGTGCTCATTGGGCTTCAATCACGCGCAAGCGAGCTCGAATCGCGCGTAGATGAGCGGCGTCAGGAACTAAGCGCCGCCCGCGAAAAGACTCTTACGAACCTCTTTCAACGCGACGCCGCCCCCATATGGATGATCGGCAATGAGATCGATCAGCCCGCCGACCTCTTCTTTGGCGCCCTTGCGTCATTCAACGATCAGGTCGAAGAGGTCCGCACCTACGTCCTCGCACGCATCGATCGGTTCGCTCTGCACGGGCTGCTCTTTATTCTTCTCACGGCCAGCCTCTACTGGGCGCGAAGCCGAATGCGCCCGCGTGTAAAGCAGGAGCCCAAGCTTGAGACCGCCGCACAGATCTTCGAACTGCCGTTCGTTACCGCGTTGATCCTGAGCGTTGTGGTCAGCAGATGGTTCTATCCCGAAGCCCCGCGGCTGCTGAGCGCCGTCATATGGGCTGCCGCCCTGCTCCCCGTCGTTATCCTCTTGCGCAGGCTGGTCGAACGCCCGCTGTTCATCTTCCTCAACATCCTCGTCGTACTTTATTTCATCGACCGGCTCCGCGAGATACTCGTTGGCCAGCCGATCGTCGCCCGCGTCGTCTTTCTGACGGAAATGCTCGGTGCGATTCTTTTCCTCGTATGGTTCCTGCGTTCGACGAAGGTGGCTGAGCGGGTAGAGGCACGACACTATCGCATCTTTGAGCTGGTGAGAAAGGCCATTCCGTTCGCGTTGGCGATATTCGCTCTCGCATTCATTGCGAATGCGTTGGGCTATGTAAGCCTGGCGAACCTTATCGGCAACGGCGTGCTCGGCTCCGCTTATGCCGCGCTCATCGCCTATACGGCCGTGCTCATCGTAAGCAGCCTCATCGTCTTTGCCCTGCGCGTTCGTCCGCTGTCCAACCTTGCGTTGGTAAAGAACAATCGCCCGGTGGTTCGCGACACGGTTACAAAGATCGTCCGCTGGGCAGCGTTCATCATCTGGACACTCATCACGCTCAACCTCTTCTCCATCCGCGAAACTATTTTTGAATACGCACGCGCCGTTCTCGCTTGGGGCTTTACTTACGGTTCGTTCACCATCACCGTCGGCGACGTGGTCCTTTTCGTCATCACCATCTGGATCGCGGTCATGGTCTCTCGGTTGATCCGTTTCGTGCTCGAAGAAGACGTTTATCCACGCGTGGACATCGGCGGCGGCGTTTCATACGCCGTCTCGACGATGCTCCATTACACGATCATCGTGCTCGGGTTCTTGCTCGCTGTGGCGGCTCTCGGTGTTGATTTCTCCAACTTCGCCCTCATCGCCGGCGCGGTCGGGATCGGTATCGGGTTCGGCCTGCAGAACATCATAAACAACTTCGTCTCGGGACTGATTCTTTTATTCGAACGCCCCGTCAAGGTCGGTGATACGGTGCAGATAAAAGCGCATACTGGCTCGCTCAAACAGATCGGCCTGCGGGCGAGCGTTCTGAGGACGGTCGGCGGCTCTGACGTCATCGTCCCTAACAGCCAGCTAATCTCGGAAGAAGTCATCAACTGGACGATGTTGGACGAACAGCGGCGCGTCGACATCCCGGTCGGGGTTGCGTATGGAACCGATCCCGTACGCGTGATTGAGATCCTGTCGAAGGTCACCGAAGGCGTGCCGGATATCCTTCTCGAACCGGCTCCCCGAGCACTTTTCCTCAACTTTGGCGACAATTCACTCGACTTCGAGCTTCGCCTTTGGACCGATCAAACGGATCGCTGGGTCGCCCTCCGCAGTGAAATGATGGTTGCCGTTCACAATGCACTCGAGCAAGCCGGCATCGAGATCCCGTTCCCCCAACGCGACCTCCACCTCCGCTCCATCGACCCCGAGGCCGCCAAAAACATCAACGGCATCACCGATGAGAGCTAAACTCGCCGCCCGCCAGATGATATATTCGTGCGTATGGGATCCTTTTTTGAAGTAATGATCGAGCGCGACTTTTCGTCCGCGCACCAGCTGCGTGGATACAAAGGGAAGTGCGAGAACTTGCACGGCCACAACTACAAGGTCGAGATCTACGCCAAGGGCGCCGAGCTTAACAACATCGGACTGCTCGTCGATTTCGTCGACCTAAAAAAAGCGGCGGACGAGATCGTAAGGTATCTCGACCACCGCAACCTAAACGAGCTGCCCCCTTTCGACGAAGAACTAAACCCCTCCGCCGAAAATCTCGCACGCTACATTCTCGAATTCCTCAACTCACGCATCGCCGACGAACGCGTGAAGGTCCACAAGGTCCGCTGCTTCGAAACCCCCACCAGCGTCGCCACCTATCAGATCGACTAAAGCTTTTTCTCCACCACCCTGTTGATGCCGACCACCTCGCCGTAAGGGAACTCGACCGTCCCGACCTCTTCGAATCCATGGCGGGCATAAAACCTTCGTGCCCGAGCATTCTCTTCCCAAACGCCCAACCAGATCGCGTCGTACCCTTCCTGCCGCGCAGCCTCGATGCAGTGCTTCAGCAAGATGTCGCCAACGCCCGACCCCCAAACACGCTCGACCAGATATATCCGCTTCAACTCGACCGAATTTTCCGATATACCGTCAGCCCGCGAATTCCTCAAGAGCTTTGCGTATCCCACGGCTTTCCCATCCCTCAGGCAGATAAAATATGTGACGTTCGAATCACCCAGCTCCGCTGCGATCGTTCCCTCGCCAAACGTTTCCGCAAGGTAATTCGCCATGTCCGCCGGCTCATCCTGCTCAAAATACGCTTCATAAAACGTAACGACGCCCAATGCCGCAAGCAGCGGCGCGTCACCCGTTTCGGCTGTTCTGATCAAGATCTTTCTACCATCGTTAGGCATAAATGTTCGCCGCCCTACAATCTCAAGCGAAACTTTTCGGCAAAATCGCTCGTAACTACAAATAGTTCAAACCATTTTACAGAAAATCAGGAGAATCGATTATGCAAGGTTATCTTAAAAAGTGCCTAAGTTTTCTTTTCGCGTTTACGCTTGTCGTTATGCCCGCGCTATCGACCGCGACATTCGCGCAAACCACCCCCAGCGCGGTACCCAAGATCGAATTTGAGAAATATACGCTGCCCAACGGGCTTCAGGTCATCCTGCATGTTGACCGAAAGCTGCCCGTCGTTCACGTGAACCAGTGGTTTTACGTCGGTTCGGCCAACGAACGCCCGGGCCGAAGTGGTTTTGCTCACCTTTTCGAACACATGATGTTCCAGGGTTCCAAGAACGCCAATAACGAATACTTCGATTACGTAGAGGCGGCCGGCGCTAACCTCTTAGAAGGCGGAGTCAACGGCACGACCAATCAGGACCGCACCAACTATTTCGCGACGGTCCCGTCCGGCAACCTCGAAAATCTCCTATGGCTGGAGGCCGACCGCCTAGCCACACTGCCCGAAGCGCTCGACCAGACGAAGCTCGATAATCAAATAATGGTCGTTCGGAACGAACGCCGCCAAGGGCTAGAGAATCAGCCCTACGGCCGCTGGTATAAGCTGATGGTCCAAAACCTCTTTCCGATCGGACACCCGTATCACGGCGACGTCATCGGCGAACACGAAGACCTGGCCGCATCGAGCCTGGACGATATCCGAGATTTCTTCCGGCAATACTACACTCCCAACAATATGTCGCTCACTATCGCTGGCGACTTCGACCCAGCCGAAGCTAAGAAGCTGATCGAAAAATACTTCGGCACCATCCCTCCCGGCCCGGCACTCGACCGCCCCGTAAGAGCGCCGATGCAGGTTCACACACAAAAGATCGTTGAGGTTCGCGACCGCGTACCGCAAGAGCGTACCTACTTCGGCTTCCACTCACCCGGATATTTTCAGCCCGGGGACGCCGAAATGACTCTCGCCGCGTCGATCCTGACGACCGGCCTCTCGTCACGTCTCAACCGCAGCTTGGTTTACGAAAAACAGCTCGCCTCTAACGTATCAGGTTTTCAGAGCGGCCAACCTCTTACCGGCGCATTTGCCCTATGGGCAACGGCCCGCCCCGGCGTCCCGCTTGAGAACGTCGAGCGTGCCGTCACCGACGAGATCGCCAGACTCGCCAAAGAAGGCCCGACCCAGGAAGAACTCGATCGTGCAAAAACACGTTGGGAATACCAGTTCGTATCCGGTCTAGAAAGCATTGGCGGATTCGGCGGGAAGTCCGATCGTCTCAATCAATACAACACCTATCTCGGCGAACCCGGCAAATTTGATGAGGACGTCGCCCGTCACCGCGCAGTAACCCGCGAAAGCCTCCGCGCAGCCGTGAACCAGTACCTCAACACCGACAAACGTGTTCTCGTACGCTTCCGGCCGGAGCAATCCAGCCGTGCTCTAGACGTCGCAGTCGACCGCACCGTCACCCCGCCGCTCGGCGAAGACCGCCCATTCCAGGCGCCTGAGGTCAAAACGACCAAGCTTGAGAACGGCATGGAGATCTTCGTCGTCGAAAAGCCCGAACTTCCTAAGGTCCTCGTCGGCATGACTACCCGTGCAGGAGCCGTTGCCGACCCGTCAGGGAAGGCAGGTGTGGCTGCAATGACAGCCCGTATGATGCGCCGCGGGACCGCCAACCGATCCGCCATCGAGATCGACGAAGCATTCGGTAACTTCGGCACCAACATCAGTGGAATGGCATCGCGTGAACAGGCGACGATGGGCACCGAGGTCCTCAGTCGTGACCTTAACTCCGCGGTCGAGATCATGGCCGACGTCGTGATGAACCCCTCATTCCCCGCGGATGAGTTCGAGAAAGAAAAACAACTCACCCTCGACGGCCTCAAACAAGCCGAAAATAACCCCAACGCCGTCGCCAATCGCGTCGGTGCGATGATCGCTTTCGGCCCGGACCATGTCTACGGGCGTCCGCTCGGCGGCCTTCCCGCGACCGTCTCCGCGATCACCCGTGAAGACCTCGCTAGCTTTCACAAGAACCGCTGGCGGCCGGGCAGCTCCGCCATGGTCTTCGTAGGCGACATCACTCTGGCCCAGGCCACGGAAACGGCTCGGCGACACTTCGGCTCCTGGTCCGGCGGTGCGGCATCCGCGATCAACGTTCCCGCAAAACAGGCGATGCAGCCCGGCAAAGTGTATTTGGTAGACCGCCCCGGCTCAGCACAAACGGTTGTGGCACACATCCTGACGGCCCCCGAACGTAGGTCGCCGGATTACTACCCCCTCTCGCTTGCGAACGCGGTCTACGGCGGCGGCTTCGGCACCCGCTTGAACCTTAATCTTCGCGAGGACAAGGGCTATTCCTACGGCGTTTTCGCCTTCCCGCAACACCTCTCCGCAGCCGGCACATGGATCGCCAGCGGCGGTGTCCAAACCGACAAAACTAAAGAGTCTGTCGTCGAGTTTATGCAGGAGCTGCGAAATATCGCCGGCCAAAAGCCGATCACCGCGGAGGAGTTCAGTAAGGCACGTCTCACACGCACGCGCGGCTACGCCCAGCAGTTCGAAGGCTATCAGCGCATCGGCCAGCAGATCGCCGATCTCTGGATCGCCGGCCTCCCCATGTCGACGCTCCAGGCCGAAACAGCCGAGCTCAATCGTCTCCAGCTCGATCGCGTAAACGCCATCGCCGCTAAATACGCGGCCCCGGCCGGAACTTCGATCCTCCTGGTAGGGGACCTCTCCAAGATCGAAGCCGGCATCCGCGAACTAAACCTCGGCGAGATCGTGATCCTAGACGTAGAAGGAAAACCCGTTCAGCGGTAGCTTGAGCTGCAAAACAAAAAGGGCATCGGCTGATCTAACGCCGGTGCCCATCTTTATTACCTTACAACAGGGGCATGCGCGAAAATCCAGAGCAGACTCGCTGAGTAGCGGTCGAGGGCCACGTAAACGAGAAAAGGCAAGACCAATAGGCCTCGCCTTTTCTTTTCCTAAATCTGGTCGGGGCGAGAGGATTTGAACCTCCGACCTCACCGTCCCGAACGGTGCGCTCTACCAGGCTGAGCCACGCCCCGACATTCGCGTGATACGCGAAAACTAAGTCTATGGAACGAACGAACCTATGTCAACCTCGTTCTCATCTTAAAAACAGTCTCACAACCACAAACCCGCCTACAAGCACGACCAGAAACACAACCGAAAGTATCTCAAAATACTTGTCGATGAACTTCTTGATCGGTGCGCCGAAGAAATAAAACAACGCCGCCACCGCAAAAAACCTCGCCGAACGCCCAATTATCGACGCCACGATCAGCGTTGTCAGCGACACATTAAATGCCCCCGCCGCTATAGTAAACACCTTATACGGGATCGGCGTTATCCCCGCCGCCAGGATCGCCCAAAACGCATGCTCGCCATAAAGCTTCTGGACCTCTTCATAATGGCCCATCGCCCCATAAAATTCCAGTATCGGCTGCCCCGCTGTTTCAAAGAACGCCCATCCGATGTAATACCCAAAAACCCCGCCCAGAACCGACCCCGCGGAGCAGATCAACGCATATCTGAATGCACGCGTCGGCACCGTCACCGCCATCGCGATCAGCAGCACATCCGGCGGAATCGGAAAGAACGACGATTCCGTAAAAGCAATAATGAACAACGCCCACTCCGCATAGGGCTTCTCGGCATAGCTCTCAACCCATGCCTTTAATTTGCGTGCGTATTCAAAGATCTTCTTCAAAAACATTCCCTCGCTCTATAATTAATTTCCGTTCGTTTTCTGAGCCTTCCATCCGTGCTCTCCAATCAGCGGAACAAACACACAGCTTCCGCATTCTTCTCTATCTAAACCGGTCTCCGTCCGCGTTATACGTATCAGCACCTGCGATCTCTGAGTATTCCCGACCGGCACTACCAACCGCCCGCCCACCGCCAATTGTTCGACCAGTGGCTCCGGAACTTCTGGCCCCCCGGCCGCGACCAATATCGCATCATACGGGCTGTATATCGGCCACCCGGTAGTCCCATCATCGCACCGCACCGAAACGTTTCTCAACCCAAACGCCACCACCTTTTTTTTCAACTCCGCCGCAAGCGTCGCAAGCCGTTCGACCGAATAAACCCGCCGCGCCAAATTCGAAAGCACCGCCGTCTGATATCCGGACCCAGCCCCTATCTCCAGCAATCGCTCATCGCCCCGAAGCTGCAAAAGCTCCGTCATCCTAGCCACAATAAATGGCTGCGAGATCGTCTGCCCGCCCGCGATTGGCAACGCGTTATCCTTATAAGCCTGCGAACGCAACGCATCAGGGACAAACAAATGCCGCGGCACTCGGTTCATCGCCTCTAGCACCCGCTCATCGCCGATCTTATAGTAATCCCGCAGTTTCTCGACCATTCGCCGACGCGGGATCGTAAACTCGTCCAAGTGCTACTTCTCCCAATCTCTGATCAAGTCGAGCGCGATATGGTTCGTCATATCGCTCCGCATCGGTGTGATCGAAACGCATCCCTCATCGATCGCCTCAAAATCCGTCCCGCCGTCCGCCCGAAACCCGTCACGCACCTCACCTATCCAATAATATGGCTTGCCCCTAGGGTCGATATGTTCGCTGATCACCGGCCGAGCAGATTTATAACCCTGCTTCGTCACCCTCATCCCCCTTGGCGTACCCTTCGGGATATTCACGTTTAACAAAGTATCTACCGGTATCCCGTCACGCAAGGCCTTCTCCGTTATCTCCCGCGCCACCTTAACCGATTCCGTAAAATCATGACTGCGATTCGCCACTAAACTGAACGCCAACCCCGGCACTCCCAATATTGTCGCCTCAAGAGCGCCCGCAACGGTTCCCGAATACGACGCGTCATCGCCCAGGTTCGCTCCGTGATTTATTCCCGACGCACAAATGTTCGGCCGTATATCCGGAGCCAGTATCTGGTTGAGCGCCAATGTCACGCAGTCCGTCGGCGTGCCGTCCACCGTCCAATGCCGCTCGTCCACCTGCCTGATCCGCAGCGGACGCGCAAGCGTCAGGCTGTGCGACGCCCCGCTCATCTCCGATTCAGGCGCCACCACATACACATCGCCCACCTCACGCAACGCCTGTTCAAGCGCCGCTATCCCTTCTGAGTGGATCCCGTCATCATTCGTGATCAGGATCTTTGGTATTTTACTCATCGATGCAGTTATCTTTCAGAATTCATCCCGTTGCCACAAAAGGAGATTATAGTTTCTCGCGAACCCACCTCCAACCGCCCCCGGTTTAATGTCCGTCACAAAGAAAAATGGTGAAAAACCGCTCGGGTCTCCCACCATTTTCTATCCTCTCACGAGCGAACTAGCGGTTAAAACCACCGCCACCGCCGCCCGGTCTGCCCATTCCGCCGCCGCCGCCCATCGGCCGCTGCTGGCGAAAGCGCCTGCGGTTACGCTTACGCGCGTTCACAGACTTAAGCTTCGCTTTTTGTCCGGGGGGGATAAAGTGTGAATGCTTTTTGAGATCTTTAATGATCTCTTCGCTAATCACCTTGCGCTTAAACCGCCGCAAAGCGTTCTCGATCGATTCGTTATTGTTAACAGAAATATATGCCATTTACTTTCTCACCCCCTTTCGGCTAAATTTCGTCCGGTCCGCCTTCCTCAAAAGGCAAACAATTATTAGACACCCTCTAACCCCAAATTGCAACACGCCAAATCTCAAACACAGGCCCAGTTGCTAGCTAATAGCTACAGCTTATAGCTAATAGCTGAAACGCAAAGCTCCTTATAACTCATCACTCGTCAGCAATCACTACCAAACGGAAGTGAGGCCTGTGTATTTCGGGTACACAGGCCTCGGATTTCGGAAGGCAGTTCCTGTAGGCTTTGCGGAAATGATAGGCAAAAGGCGGTTTGTTTTGGTGGTTCTGCCGCTTAAATAGACGTTTCCGCTCAATCTATTTATTTGGCTCGGAAATTTGCTCCTCTCGAGGCTTAAGGCCAAACTTCTTCGCCTCGCGCTCGATCATTTTAGGATCTGTTTTCAAATAATGGATCTCTTCCTGCAAAGCCAGGTTCTCATCCGTCAATCTCTGAATTTCCAACTGCAGGTCTCGGTGCTGAACGCTTTCCGTTCCAAGTTCAGAATACGCTCGGTAATTTATCGTCAAAGCGATCATTACCGCGAGCGACACTGCAGCCAGGTACTGTGCCCAGCGTGGAATGCGTCTTTCGTTCTTCTTACTTATCGTCTTCGCACCCATCGCTTTTAATTCAAAAGATATCCCCGACCGGCTTCTATTAACTCGTTCAATTCAACTTCACTTTCACTCTCGGCGTAAATCCTTACCAAGGGCTCCGTGCCCGAGGGCCTCATCAGCATCCAACTACCGCCGCCGAAAAAGTATTTCACACCGTCAGTCCGATCGATCTTCTCGATTTTGCGCCCGCCGATCTCATTCGGCTCGCGACCCAGAATCTCTGTGAGGGCTTCCGCGATCTGCGGCGTCAGCTTAACTCCGATCCGTCCTGAGTAAAGCCGGCCAACCCTTTCATATAACTCGCCGAGTTGTTCGGTCAGGCTCTTCCCGCGTGCAGCAACTGCTTCCGCCGCTAGCAAACAAGCCAGGATCCCGTCCTTCTCCGGGTAATGCCCGCGTATCGAAAGCCCCGCCGACTCCTCGCCCCCCAGGATGATCTCGTCGCGATTGATCATCTCCCCGATGAACTTAAACCCAACCGGCGTTTCAAAGACCTCTAAACCTCTGCTCGCTGCGACCCGGTCAACCAGATGCGATGTCGCCGCGCTTCGTGCTACACCATCAGTCCAGCCGCGGCTTTCTGCCAAATAATCTGTCAATATCGCGATCAGCTCGTTCGCCGCTATAAATGCCCCGTTGCTGTCTATCACCCCGAACCGATCTCCGTCCCCATCCGTTGAAAGCCCCAGCGTCAACTTCTTCTCCGCGATCGCAGCTCTCAGTTCATCGAGATGATCTTCCGCCGGCTCAGGCGATCGCCCGCCAAAGGTAACGTCCCGCCAATCGTGGATCGTCTCAACCTCAAGCCCGTGCTTCCTTAATATATTGTCAAGATAACCGCGGCCCGTGCCCCAAAGTGCGTCGTATGCATACCGTCCGCCTGCCGCCGCTATCACATCAAATCTGATCTTGCTCTCAAGGTCGGCCAGGTAATCCGGTGCCGGATCATAATCCGTTACGTTCCCGCCTGCCGCGTCTTCTGCTTCCGACCTACTCTCGATCCCCGCCTCTATCGCCTTCGTGATTCCCGGCATGGCAGGGGCTCCGTCGCTCGTCGAAAACTTTATCCCCTGATACTCCGGCGGGTTATGCGATGCGGTGAAGTTAAGCGCTCCGCGTGCACCTCGGCTCCGTATTGCATGCGATATGGTCGGTGTTGGCGTCGGGCCCGTGCACTTAAGCACCTCAAATCCTTTTTTTGCTGCTATATCCGCTGCCACCTGCGAGAATGTCTCGCCCATGAACCGCGAATCATGCCCGATCACAAGCTTGCCGCCGCGTGAGTCCTCGTTTTTCAAATAGCTGCAGATCGTGTTAGTAACAAGCCTGACGTTCTGAAATGTAAAATCTTCGGCGATGATGGCCCGCCAGCCGGATGTGCCGAAGCGTATTTTCATTCCCTTGTAGTCACGAGCCGATAAGCAGCTCTTTACCCGAGATATTTCTTTTTGCTTGTTTCCCAACTGCCCTTGAAGTGTTAAAAACTCTAACACAGCTTAATCATAAAGTAAAGCGCTTTTTTATAAATCATAAACGCTCTATACTCAACAAGTTACATCAATCTGGCTGATGTGACTGCTTATGTACGCGCTTAAGATTTTAAGAATTTCGGCTCAATTCGCCCCCACAAACACATTTGGCGCATCGAAATTGTGCCGGGGCTATCCACGATCGTCAGCCACAGCACCGCCCCGCAGGCATTGAACGACTAGACACTTATACAGGACTCACCCCGACCTTGAGCGCCCATCGTTGCAGAGTCGCAACACTTGACAATGTGTGATACACTTATTGTTGGATGGTTGGAGAACCGCCGAGGTCGCCGAAAACTTGTTTGAAGAAGGCACACTGGCTCCGAACACCTAAGCGGCGTGCATACAACACCTAAGTGTCCGCTGCATACTCGGCCCCCCCCGCCGGACACGCGCCGGACAGGCCCTGCACAGTGGGGGACAATCACCAACCTCTCCGGATCAAACTCGACCGCTCCCGGGCACCTCCCTCTCTCGTAGTTACTGGCGATTTGAATGGCCCTGTATCAGTGTGACTCACTGTTTTTCACCTGTTTGATCTCTTTAGGGAAAAATGACACACTTACTAAACCTACCCCAGAGTTTCATAAAATGTTGCAAATCAACGACTTAGGGAAACGCTTAACACTGGCACGTTAATCGCGGTATAACCGTAACACTCGCCTTAGGAGAACTATATTTATGAGACCTATTAAACACTTTGAAAAAGGACTGACGTATGTAGCCGGCGGCGTATTTAATGCGGTGAGATCTGTCAATCAATTTAAGCCGAACGCATCGTTCACCCCGAAGTGGGCTGACAAGCCGATCCTCAAATCGTGGCAGAAGTCCAAGCCGACGCTTGGGTTTCCGCGGCAGACGGATTCGCTCTGCCCCAACTGCGTTATCGAAGCGCGCGAGGAGATATTGTCGGGATCGAGGGATGTTGCGACGTTGGTTAATGAGCAGGTCGGTGAGATCAAGGCGCAGATCATCGAGCGTGATGGCGAGGTCTGGATGATCAAAGATTGTCCCAAGCACGGCCATTTCGAAGACATGATGGCCATCGACGCCAAGTTCCTCCAGCATATCGAATCGCTGTTCCCGGGGCGGGATATGGCTTCGCATAATGATGAGAAGCTTCATAACCATGGGACGTCGACCATCAAATATGGGCGGGGCGCGGTTTTGACGGTTGACCTTACGAACCGCTGCAACATGATGTGCGACCCGTGCTTTATGGATGCGAACCAGGTTGGGTTTGTGCACGAGCTGTCGATGGAGGATGTTCAGGAGATCCTGGACAACGCTATTCAGATCAAGCCGAGGCGGCAGATGTCGGTGCAGTATTCGGGTGGCGAGCCTACGCTTTCGCCGCACTTTTTGGATGCGGTGCGGTATGCGCGGAAGGTTGGGTACAACTCGGTGCAGGCGGCGACGAACGGTATTGAGTTCGCGAAGTCGAAAGAGTTTTGTCGTGAGGCGGCTGAGGCTGGTTTGCGGTTTGTTTACTTGCAGTTTGACGGCATTGGGAACGATGCGAACTCGCACAGGCAGATCGGGAATTTGTTTGATGTGAAGCTGCGGGCGATAAACAATCTTCATGAAGCGGGTGTTGATATTATTTTGGTAACGACATTGGTTAACAATATAAATAATGACCAGGTCGGGTCGATCATTCGGTTTGCTTTGGAGAATCCGAAGAAGATCTCGTTTATTGCGTTTCAGCCGGTTTCGTTCACGGGGCGGGATGAGCTGATCACGGAGCAGAGGCGGTTGCAGCAGCGTTATACGCTGTCGCATTTGGCGATAGACGTGCAGAAGCAGGTTGGCATCACGGAGCCGACTCGGGATTGGTTCCCGCTGTCGCTGATGGGTGCTTTTGCGGATTTTGCGGATGTGGTGCATGGGCCGGAGGCTGAGTGGGGCCAGGTTTCGTGCGGGTGCCATCCGAACTGCGGTGTGGGTACGGCTGTGATGGTGAACAAGGAAACGAAGGAGATGGCTCCGGTTCCGCAGTTCCTGAATATTCAGGGGTTGGTTACGGACATGCAGCACATTACGGATACGAACCGCGGCAAGTGGTTCTCGAACCTGATGATGGGGCTTGCACTGCTTAAGAACTACAATCCTTACGGTGCACCGAATTCGTTGACGCTGGGCGGGATATTGAAGAAGTTTGATAAGTCGTTTGGTTTGTCAGGCAAGGATTACGGGAAGGTTGGGCCGGACCGTACCATTGAAGATATTGAGAAGCGCCGGAAGGATCCGTGGAACTTTTTGTTCATTGCGGGAATGTGGTTCCAGGATCTATTCAACTACGATTTCCGCCGTACGGAGATGTGTATCATCCCTTATGGTACGCAGGAAGGTGAGATCAGCTTCTGTGCGTATAATACGGGGATCGGGTGGCGGAACATTATTGAGCACATGCATCAGAATGCGACGGTTGCTCAGTGGTATAAGGACCATGGGCGGCATGAGGTGTTTGCACGCGGTAAAGAGGTAGAGCTTGGCGATGCGTCGCACAACTTGAACCTCAACCAGGTTGATCTTGCTCGGCCGAACAAGCCGGAGATGGATGGACCGAAGACCGCTGCGGAAGAAATGCAGATGATGCGCAAGCTCTACAACCAGATGGTGCTCGACAAGAACCAGATCAAGGGCGAAAACCTCGTCCAGATCGGCGGCATCAAGAAGAATAAAGAAAAGGAACTGGCGGTGGCTGAGTAAGCAGTTGTCAGTGACTAGTGACGAGTGACGAGTTGTCAGGAGTCAGAAGTTAGAAGAAAGCCCGCGAGTGATCGCGGGCTTTTCTGATTTTATTCCGGCATTGCAACTTTTTGGGGTTTTCGGTGTCTAAAGGTGTATGAAGATGAAGGTACTTTGGATGCTGGCGTTTTGTGTTGCACTGTTGATCGGGGTGCAGGCGACGCAGCTTATTTCGAAAGTGGCGGTTTACCGGACGCTTCCTACGGCGCCCGAAGTTTCAGAGATAAACGAAGTTCCGCCCGCGTTGCCGCCGTTTGGCGTTCGCATTGCGTACATCGGTCACCTCGAGCCCATCCCCGGCACGGAATCGAACCTACAGTTCCTTATATACAACGGGTCGTCGTCACCGATCAGCTGCATCGGCTACCGGGGCGTCTGCGCCAAGCCGGACATCTTCATCCGGGAGCACGCCGAATCCGCCTGGAAATGTATGAACGGTGCTGACGAATACACGATCAAGCCCGGCGAAACGGGGAGTCTAGCCGTTATCGCCGACGACTTTACCGAATTGCCCGGGGAGACAGAAAACGTGACCGTCGGCTACACATTCTGGCAACCCGGCGGCAGCCCGATCCAATCCTCAGCAGAGCCCATCGTATTGCCTTCCGCATTTCGAGATCAAGTTCGCAAGGCAGTCGCGGAAAGAAATTCCTATTGGGATTAAATCCCCCCCACGCCTTACGGCTATTAGCAAAAGCGGTCGGTTTTCGCCACACGCCCCCGTCCGAGACGTGGTTGCTATTTGCGTCGGGTTCGGCCCTTTTTTAGTTCGGGAACGAGGGGCCCCGTGTATTGCTGATACAAATCAAAAAGAAATTCGAGTCGTTCGAGTTCCGTTTTGAAACGTCGTTTACCGTAACAGGCGTCGACCGCATCGTCGTTCGCCCGATGTGCTTCTAGCAGGTCCTTTGGCATCGTTAGTGGATCGTAAAGGTCCGCGAGCGTCGCATCGGGATATTGTTTGCGAGCGTCGAGTATGCCCTGCGCCGTCTGATCGACGCGATGCCGTTGACTCTTGGTCGGAGCATCCGGCCACGGGAAATTGTTGTACACGAGTTTGTTCGAGTAACGATATCGACTTTCTAACCTTCCACAAACCTGCCGCATCCATCCGTTATGCATAGTCGAGGTCAGCACCCCAAAATGATAGAGTGAGGCCTCGGGGATAAACATCACACTGTTGCTAGCGATGACATCCTTCGGCATGTGTCCGATGGGCACATACCGTCTTCCTTCCGACGAGACCGAGGGAATAAGAATGTAATCAGAGGCAGGTTGTCGTATCTCGGCAAAAAGATAAGGCGTTTCAGCCAAGCGTCGCGTGGTCAATCGACTGCTGGCCAATCGATGTTGGCGTACCGATTGCACCCGCTGCACGATCGGACCAATACCACGCCATTCGGTGGGCGGAACGTTCTGAAGCCAAATACAATACCGCATCGTTCCATTGATGAATTCGTATGCACCAATAAACCTCTTGATGAATGCCTCAGCACTGGGTGCGGCTGCAATCAATGCTTCTTTCTCATCTGGCGTCAAAAGGAGGTGCCCCCCATCATTGGGCATATTTCCGAAGACAATTTCCGGAACAGGAGAAATCGGTCTCTGCCTATTCGCAACCGCGACATCGGTTGCGTCCACTAAATACGGATTGATATTTTTTACTACAATTTCCTGAGGCTCGCCTTTCGGAGACTCATAATCAAAAAGTCGTTTTGATTTAGCATCGTCCAAACTGAAGCCGACAATCACGCAGTACACTCCGGCGTTCCCGGCTGCTTCATTGCTCCAACGAAACGTTCTATGTGCGAACTGAATCTTAACTCCTTGCTGTAAAAGATAACGCCATAGGACGCTCACTTGCTCGCCTTGTGTAATTGAGTTTGTAGACACGAATGCTACGCGAACCGAACCTCCGAATTGTTGCTCATTGTAATCTCGATTCCACACTAGAAACTCGGTAGCTTTGATATACCACGCACATACATAATCGAGCGTTCGATGGTTCGGTACATCGTGACAAACCAAATCCATGTCTTCATTCTGTTCCCTAGAACGAAACTGCTTACCAATGAACGGAGGATTCCCAAGCAAATAGATTCGGTAACCAAACCCGAAACTGAATAGTCTGGGCCAGTTGAATCTGAGAGCGTTTTCATGGATGATGTTCGGACTATGCTCAAGGGGAAGCCTAGTATATGACACGCCTAGCTCGGCAGAAAGCTCCATGTTCGCGAGATGATCGGTTAGCCAAAGAGCTACACGCGCAATCTCGGCCGGGAATTCTTCGTACTCTATGCCGTAAAACGAATCGACATCAATAAGTGAAGGTGAATCGACGCCGATATGTCCTACCTGCCGCTGTTGCTTCAGAATTCGCAATTCGAGATGCCGAATCTCGCGATATGTGATAACCAAGAAGTTCCCCGAACCACAAGCCGGATCAAAGAAACGTAGGTCGGCGAGTTTGTAGTGGAACTGTCGCAGTTTACTAAAGTTATTTTTAACCTGTTCAAACTCCGCCCACAGCTCGTCCAGGAACAAACCGTGGATCACCTTCAGTATGTTCTTCTCGCTGGTATAGTGAGCACCTAGGTTCCGTCGCTTTTCTCTATCCATTACGGACTGAAACAGCGAACCGAAGATTGCCGGTGAGACCTTGGCCCAGTCAAAACCGCAAGCTTCGATCACCAGCTTTCGCATTAGGCGGTTGAAAAACGGAAGATCAAAACGCTCTCTGAACAATGAGCCGTTTACGTGCGGCAATCCCTTCAGGTCTTCGTCGAGCGTCTTTTGTCTATCAGCCTCGGACGTGTCCAGCACTTGAAACAACTGCGAAAGCATCGCCCCGAGATTCGACCCGTCCTCCGCCGTTTTCTCTTCAAGCAGAAATAAAAAACTGCTTCTCGGCAGAAAAATGCCTGTATCATCAGCAAAAAGGCAATAGACCAATCGGACTAGAAAAACTTCCAGTTTCTGTCCCGTATACCCGCTATCGGCTAATGCATCATGAAGCTCCCCGAGCTTCAGAGCGACCTTTAGATTGACCGGATCTTGCTCCTTATATTCCCGCTTCTGATAGCCGGATATCGCGCCGAATAAATGAATCTTCTCTGGGAGTTGCGATAAGAAAAATTCAGTCTCCTCGCCGGTTTCTAAATTGAAAAGGCGAAACCGCTGAAAGTCTGAAAGAAGAACCAGCTCCGGCTCTTCGTTGTCGTCAAGGTTCTCAAGGTACTCGAACGCCTGTGACGATGCCTTGTCCAAACTTTGTCCTCGCGATTTCTGTTCGACGAGCAAAACACCGCGCCAAAACAGGTCTATTGCGCCGGTGTTCATGTTGTTCTTTTGAACCGCCCTTTCAAAGATTGCGACGCGTCGGCGTTTTATCCCGAAAATCTCGAGAAACTCATTCCAGAATGTCTGCGACTCCGCCTTCTCGCGTGTTTCATCCTTCCATTCGTGAACAAATTGGATCGCGTTGTTTCTGATTTCTACTTGGGAAAGTCTCGGCATATGGGCATCGTTTCTCGACGCGTGGTGCCGCGATTGTACCATAACATGCGGTCACGGCGGAGCTTCGCTCCCGTCGGCCGGTTGAAAAACGCGGTTGATGGCTCAAAATGAGCCCTATCTGTATACTATTCTAGTATTCTAGCAAATATAGCAGAATAACGCTTGACTTTTGTACCGCTATAGTCTAGACTCTGTATATGGACAAACGTAACGGAAATCAACCGTCTGAATCAGTCGCCGACCAACTTCGCGAAGCTTCTAAAATCGGTAAGTCGCTCAGGGAAAAGCTATTTGAGATAGGTCAAGCATCGATGGAGTTAGGAAACTCTGATCTCCGCGTGATGGATGATGTGTTTAGGTTGATCAAGCAGTCGGAGGTGCTTCGTCGCGAAATTGATGCATTGGCCTCCTCTAGGAGGGCTCCTGCCGCTGGCCAGCGCAAAATTCAGCATTCCGGCGAGCGCGAGTCTTTTCTGGATAGAGGGGAGTATCCAAGGTACTCCCTGCGAGATGGATCAGTGGTAAAGACTGCTCTGGGAGCTAACGGGTTAGAATATGAGCACTCTGTTAAGCTAGAGGACCTTGAGAAAATCCTAGATGCAATAAACGAATTTGCGGGAAGCAATGGATTTGCGGTAGATGAGGTACTAAAGAAACTCAACCTCCCGTCGTATCTTACCTACCTTGTGATTTCGCTATTGAAGGAGCGACTTGGAAAGCTCGAATCACCGCGACGCGGTCGCTATCGATTTAAGGAACTGGGGGAGGCTCTCAACTTCCAAAGCCTAATCGCTGAAGTCCAAGATTTGGAGGGTTGAGCACCCTTCCAAAAAAGAAAAACCCGAAGGCAATCGGGTTTATTACAGCACTCATCTCGTATCTGAGTGATGTCAATTACAGAAAGCTAGTACGCTTTGGCGGACACTTCTCTCGTATTGAAGTGTCCCGCTAATCGAAGGGGCCCCTGCATTTGTAAGTAAGACCCCGCTGGAGGACCTGCATTCGTACGTAAGGCCTCCGAACAAATCGGGAAGGAGCTTCTTTACGTAGGAAGGTCCTTCCCGATTTGGTTTTATTGTACCACAAAGCTTCGATTTCTCTTATTTTCAACTATGAAACCCTAGAAACAAGCGTATGAAAGGGGCCTAAGGGTTTGTTGCCCGAGCCGCCTAGGAGAGTCGCGCGGTGGAGACCCGTTGCGGATCACGCTGCAGCGGACCCGGGAATGTGGATGGGTTAGGGGTTTAGGTAGCGGGGGTAGGAGCCGTCTAGGATGCCTTCGACTAGGGCGGTGCGGGAGGAGATGCGCTTTATGTGTTGTAGGTGTTGGCGTTCGGCGGCGAGGGCTTCGGCGGCGTAGTTGCGGAAGTGTTCGGATTCGGGGGCGGAGCCGATGGAGTGGAAGCCGAGGAGAGGGTTTTCGGTGAGGTGGGCGAGGGGCGGATGGGGCTGGGAGTTGGCGGTGGCGAGGGCGTAGGGGGTGCAGATCTGCGCTAGGTCGGTGAACGTGTAGGGTTCGGCAACGAGGCGGAGTACGGCAGTGTTGTCGGCATTTAGGGTGACGGGGCCGGATCGGGATTTGATGTGTTTGAGATAGCGGAACGAGTCGCCGAGGGTAGTGGAGCCTAGGGCGAATACGGTGTCGGCGAGTTCGGCGATGCGGGCGGGGCCGGCGAGGCCGCCAAGATCGAGAGGGCCGCGTCGGCGGCTGCGGCGGAGGGATACGGTTACGAGGAACGAGATGGGGCGGCGATGGTACTCGCTCCAGTAGCGAAAGGTGGTCATGGCGCGGTGGTGGGCGTCGACGCCGGTGCCTCTGACGAGCATGTAGTTGAAGTTGTCGATGATGACCACGTCGGCGTCGTGTTCGGCGATGGCGTCGCTGATGATGGTGCGGCAGCGGGCGTCGAGGGGCGCTGCGGGGTCGAAGGCTTCGTCGAGCAGGGCGTGTGTGCCGATGCGGGTGAAGTTTGAGGAGAATTGGTAGGGGACGCGGCCTTTGGAATTTTCGCGGGGGGCGGAATAGCGCTGCCAGAATTGGTCGGTGGTGTGCTGGAAGTCGAGGTAGATGACGCGTTTTGGGGGAATGCGGTCGGGGCGGCGGTGGGCACGGGCGAGGGATTCGGCGATCTGGACGGCGAGGATGCTTTTGCCGACGCTGACGTCGCCGGCGAGTACGGCGATCTCGCCTTCGTGCCAGAGGTCGTTGAAGAGTTGGTGCGGGGTGCGGGGGATATGCATAGGATTTGATAATAGCGGGGAGGCGGGGCGGAGGGGAGAGGCATCGGGGTGATGCGGGCGATTTGGATGGGATGGATGAGACGGATGGGCGTTTGGGGGGTAGCTGGGGTATAATCCGCAGTTGCTCGATTGATAATTGAATCGTTCTTGTGTGCCGGCGGCGGCACGATGGGGAAGCGAGTGAGATTCTCGCACGATCGCGTCACAGTGAAGCGAATGCTTTTGCATTTGCGAAGTCTGAATACCTTGAGGACGATAGCCGAATTGATGTTTCGCGCAAAAAGCATCGAATGGCGAACCCGGCCAATTTGGCCCTGTTTACCGCTCGATGGCGGCGGAGGGGCCTTATCTTACGAACTAATTTAATAATTTTTGTGGTGTGCGCTGTGATCTTTGCGGCGTGCGGGGGCGCGCCTGCGGGGAATGATCGGACGGCGGAGCGGACGGTGACGGATGGGCTGGGGCGTGAGGTCGGGGTGCCGGCGGGGGTGAGGCGTGCGGTTTCGTTGGCGCCTTCGATAACGGAGATCGTGTTTGCGGCGGGTGCGGGGGATCGGCTGGTGGGGGTTACGAGCTTTTGTGATCATCCGGCGGAAGTTGTTGATATTGCGAAGGTTGGGGATACGCTTTCGCCGAATGTCGAGGCGATTGTGGCGCTGGAGCCGGATGTTGTGTTTGTTTCGACGGCTTCGCAGCTGCAGGCGTTTGCGGGTGTGTTGGAGTCGCGGAATATTGCGGTGTTTGTGGCGGCGGAGGGGGATATTGAGTCGGTATTTAGGAGCATTGAGCAGATCGGAGAGGTGATGGGGACGGCGGATGCGGCTGCGGATACGGTGAAGCGGCTGCGGCGGCGTGCGGCGACGGTGGAGGCTACGGCGGGTGAAGGCGTGCGGCCGGGGGTGTTCGTGCAGATCGATCGGGCGGCGCTTTATACGGTGGGGCGGGATTCGTTCATTGTGGATATCGTGCGGCGTGCGGGGGGCGATGTGGTGACGGCGGAAGTGCCGACGGCTTATCCGAAGTTGAGCGTGGAGGCGGCGATGGCGCTGCGGCCTGAGGTGATCATTTTGAGTGACAGCGCGGATAATCGGGAACCGCATGAGGCGTTTCGGGATTCGCCGGCGGTGAAGGCGGGGCGGGTGTACCGGGTGAATGCGGATATAATTTCGCGGCCGGGGCCGAGGCTGGTGGATGCGATGGAGGAGATAGCCGGGCACCTGCGCGATGGCAAATAAGTGGAAAATTGCGTTGGCTTTGGCGGCGGGGCTGGCGGGGGCGTTGGCGGCGGGGCTGATGTTTGGGAGCGAATCGATCTCGGTGTGGGAGATGAGCGATACGCACCGGGCGATATTGTTTGAAATAAGGATGCCGCGGGTGTTTTTGGGGGCTTGCGTGGGTGCGAGCCTGGCGGTTGCGGGGGCCGCGCTGCAGGCGCTGCTGCGGAATCCGCTGGCTGAGCCTTATTTACTGGGGGTTTCGAACGGGGCGGCGTTGGGGACGATGCTGGCGTTCGTGTTCTTTGCAAGTGTGGGGCTGGCTCGGCCGGCGCTCGCGTTTGCCGGTGCGGGGCTGGCGACATTCGTGGTGTTTCAGATGGCGAAGAGCCGTGCGGGGATGAGCGTTGAGCGGCTGGTGCTTTCCGGCGTGATCGTTACGACGTTCCTGTCGTCGGTGATCGTGCTGTTTACGAGCTTGTTGGATGCGGCGAGGCTGCGGGGATTTACGTTTTGGCTGTTGGGGGACCTTTCGCAAGCGACCTATGACGGGTTTTATTTGGCGCTGGCGGCTTCGGTGGCGGGGACGCTGATACTGACGTCGCAGGCACGGGCGTTGAATCTGATGATGATCGGTGAGCGGGACGCGATGGATTTTGGGGTTGAAGTGAAGCGTGTGCGGCTAATCGTGTTTGCGACGTCGAGTTTGCTGGTGGGGACGTCGGTGGCGGCGAGCGGTTCGGTGGGGTATGTCGGGTTGATAGTGCCGCATGTGGTGCGGATGGCGGTGGGTTCGGATAACCGGTTGGTTGTGCCGTTCTCGGCGCTGGCGGGTGCGATATTTGTAGTGCTGGCGGATACGGCGGCGCGGACGGCGATCTCGCCGAGGGAGCTGCCGGTGGGGGCGATAACGGCTTTGATCGGGGCGCCGGTATTCATTTATTTGCTGAGGCGGAACTAGTTATGGGGCTGAGTGTTAACAAGATCTCAGTGCATTACGGGGGCCGGCCGGTTGTCCAAAATGTTTCGTTCGAGTTGGCTGAGGGGCGGATGGTGGCGTTGCTGGGGCCGAACGGGGCCGGGAAGACGACGGTGATCAAGGCGCTGAATGGGACGGTGGCGGTTTCTGAAGGCGAGGTGAGGCTTGGCGGGCGGGTCGTGGGGGGACTTTCGCGGCGGGAGATCGCGAGCGAGGTTGCGGTCGTTGCTCAGGAGAACGAGACGAAGTTTCCGGTGACAGTGTTGGAATTTGTGTTGTCGGGGCGGTTTGCCGGCGGATCGACCTTTGGATGGGAGAGTGAACGTGATGTGTCGGAGGCCCGGGAAGCGTTGGAGAAGTGCGATCTCGAAGGATTTGAGACCCGGTATATGAATGAGCTTTCGGGCGGGGAGCGGCAGCGGGTGGTGCTGGCGCGGGCATTGGGTACGGGGGCGCGGATTCTGCTTTTAGATGAGCCGACGGCGAATTTGGACCTGGAGCACCAGGCGATGATGTTTCGGGTCGTACGGGAGAAGTGTGACGTTGGGAGTTCGGCGGTGGTGATAACGCATGACCTGAATCTTGCGGCCGAATTTGCAGACAGCATTTTACTGCTGAAAGACGGAAGTGTGTTCGCGGCGGGTGCTCCGGACGAAGTTTTGAACGAGGGGAATATCAGAGAGGTTTTTGGTGTTGCTGCTCTGCTGGACAGGAATCCGGTGAGCGGCAATGTGAGATTTACAGCTATTTACAAATGACGAACGAGCAAAGGAAGTTGGTGCGATTCCAACGCTGCCCACGCAACCGTGAGATAAAGCCGGGAACTTTGCACGATCTGTCGAGGTAAGAACCATTCTGCGTGTGGGCAGAAGAGGCAAATAATGAGAAAGATATTTTTTGCTGCCGCCCTGTTGGCGGCTGTTATTTCGGTATCAGGGCAGACGACGCCGGTGTCGATACGTGTGACGGATGGGATAAATCCGATAGCGGGTGCTACGGTGACGGTGACCGGCGCGGGCGGTGCGCGGACGACTGCGACAACGGGTGCGGACGGAAGCGTGATGGTCGCTCTGCCAGCGGGTCGGTCTATCGTAAGTGCGGCAACGCGATCCGCAGGGGGCGACTTGATCTCGAATCCGGTAGAGGTCGATGCGGACGGGCCGAGCGTGATCACGCTGGTGATTTCGGCGACGCCGGATATTCAGGAGACCGTGAGCGTTTCGGCGGACCTGCCGCAGCCGCTGAGCGAAGTTACGAAAACGGTGAGTGTGATCGGCGGGCAGGAGATGAGGGAGCGGGCGGACTTTACGCTTGTTGACTCGCTGAGGTCGATCCCGGGCTTGCGAATTCAGCAGCTTGGGGGATTTGGCAGGACGGCGTCGATCAAGACGCGGGGGCTACGGAACCAAGACACTGCGGTGTTGCTGGACGGCATTCGGCTGCGAGACGCTTCCGCGATAACAGGTGATGCTACGCCATTTTTGAGCGATATTACCCTAACGAGCGTGAGCAGCGTAGAGGTGCTGCGCGGTTCGGGGTCGTCGCTTTACGGAACGAACGCGATAGGCGGAGTAGTCGACTTTCGCACGCCGGAGCCGCGACAGGGGTGGCACGGGCAGGTGTCGGGAGCTGCGGGAGGGCTCGGGCTCGGGCGCTTTCGGGGCAACATTTCGAATGCTCTTGAGAGCGGCAAGTTCGGGTTCAACGCGGCGGTGGCGAGGACGGTCTATACGAAGGGAATAGACGGGAACGACGACGCCCGGAACACGAATCTGCAGAGCCGAATCTTCTTTAAGCCTACGACGGCGACGAATATTTCGGGGCGGATGTTCTTTTCGGATGCTTTTGTGAAGCTGAACTCTAACCCCGACACTTTCGGTGCATTGCCGCCTTCGAATTCGGTAATCATTGAAGCGGATCCGGGGGTGAATTTCACTCCGGATATGGATGATCCGGATGACGATCAGCGGTCAAAATTCTTTAGCGGGCATCTTGCGATGTCGCATGCGATCCGACCAAATGTAATTATCAACGCATTCTATTCGGGCCTCGGAACTTCAAGACGAAACGAATCGGGGCCACTTGGTGTCGGGTTTCAGTCGTCGTCTACGTCGATCTTTGACGGAGGGATCCACACGGCGAATGTGGCGATGGAATGGTCGAACGAGACACACAGGGCGAGATTTGGATATGAGTTTGAGCAGGAGATCTTCAGAAACGAGGGGTTCACGCCGGGCGGAACGGGCGATTTCTTTACGCGAGCGACGCAGGCGAGCAACACGCTGTTTGCACAGGACCTGGTGAGTGCGTTGGGCGGAAAGCTGCAACTAGCGGGCGGGGTCCGGGCTCAGTTTTTCAGGTTGGGACAGCCCCAGTTTAGTCTGACGAATGCACCCTACTCGGATCTTAATTTGACGAGCCCGAGAGCGGCATTGACGTTCGATGGTGCGGCTGCATACTCCTTCACATCGACTGGGACGCGCCTGCGGGCTCATGTGGGCAACGGGTATCGGGTTCCCTCGCTTTATGAAAGATTTGGAACTTTTTTCAGCAGCTTTGGAACTCCCGAATTTGTGGCTCTGGGCGATCCGAATCTGAAGCCTGAAAGGTCGATAGCGGCGGACGCGGGAGTTGAGCAGATCTTTGCGGAAGGCAAGGTGCGGCTGAACGCGGTGTATTTCTATACGAAGCTGCTGGAGACGGTGTCGTACGGTAATGTTGTACCAGACATCGGGTCGACTCCGCGGCCGTTTGGAGGTTATATCAACGCTCCGGGCGGAATAGCGCGGGGCGGTGAGTTTAGCGGCACGTTCAAGCCGGGGGCCGACACGGACATTTTTGTATCGTACACGCTGACGAAGAGTCTGCAGCGACAGCCGGTTGTAGCTGGTAGCGGTGTTCTTGATGCCTTTGGGATCCCACGAGATCAATTCACGGCGGTGGTCACGCAACGGTTCGGACGGTTTTGGGTAACGGCCGATGCGTTGGTTTCGTCGTCATATCTAGCACCAATATTTAGCTCTTCTGATTTCACAACGTATGTGTATAAATTTGAGGGGAATCGACGTGTCGATCTAACCGCCGGATATACGTTCAGAGTTAAAGAACGATACGACATAAGGCTTTTTGGCACGGCTGAAAACCTGCTCGATAATGAGTACTATGAGAACGGTTTCAGAACCGCGGGGTTGAATGGGCGTATCGGGTTGAGTTTTGGGTTTTAACATTCCGGTAGAATTGCCGGCAACAGCGGGCGGCGTGATATCATCGACTCAATCGAGGTGATGAACATGAAATTAAATACGTTTTTTGTATTTTTGTTGACGCTGTTTGTTGTTGCCGGCGTTTCTGCTCAGTCGCGGACGGTTACGAATGCGGAACTTGAAAAGCATCGGCAGACGAGGCTGCAGGCCGAGCGCGACCTGAAGGAGAATTACGCGAGAATGGGCTTTCCGTCGCCCGAAGAGCTAGAGCTGAAACGTCTTGACGACCAGAGGCAGCTGGAAGAGCTTGCGTCAAGACTTGCCGAAGAAAGGATCGAACGACAGCGTAACGCGTTGATGGCATATCAGGCTGCGGCTGCGGCCGAAGCGGCACGCGAGAGGACGATAGTAGTGACCGGCGGTGCGGGCGGATATTACTATCCCGGATTTTCGGGATACACATATACTTACGGCCGAGGCCGCGGCTACGGACGTTTTCCGTACGGCGGATATGGCGGGCAGATGTGGCGCGCGACACCTGGCGGGGTAATTTATGAGCCGGGCGCTCGTTCGCAGCATGTGTGGAGCCCGCGGCCGAGAACGAGCAAGATAACCGTCGGACGGCGTCCGCGGTAGCGAACAATATGAAAGAAGGTTGGGAGGCCGTGATTGGTATGGAGATCCATACCCAATTGGCCACGAACACGAAGATCTTCTGCGGCTGCGAGGTCGCGGTCGGCGGAGATGCGAATGAGTACACGTGCCCGGTTTGTTTAGGACTGCCGGGCGCGTTGCCGGTTTTAAACCGGCGCGTTGTGGAGCTAGGTGCGCGGGCGGCGTTGGCGTTGGGCCTGGAGATACAGGAGACGTCGATATTTGCACGTAAAAATTATTTCTATCCGGACCTGCCGAAGGGATATCAGATCTCGCAGTATGACCGGCCGTTTTCTGCGAACGGCAACCTGACCATAATGACGGCGGAGCGGGATGATCACGGACATGCTAAAGAGTGGAAGCCGATGACGATCCGTATTGAGCGGATGCATTTGGAAGAGGACGCGGGCAAGAATGTGCACGAAGGACTGCCGGACACGGATCGATATTCGTATGTCGATCTTAACCGGGCGGGGACGCCGCTCGGGGAGATAGTGACGGCGCCGGATTTTAAGACCTCGTGGCAGGCTTACGATTATGTGAATCATGTTCGGCGGGTGCTGCAGTGGACGGGTGCGAGCGACGCGGACATGGAGAAAGGGAACCTGAGGTGTGAGCCGAACGTTTCGGTGCGGCAGGTCGGCGAGAAAGAGTTTCGGAACAAGGTGGAGCTGAAGAACTTGAACTCGGTGCGGTTCATGCAGAAGGCTATCGAGTTTGAGATCGAGCGGCAGGTAAAGGCTCACGAAGCAGGGGAAACGGTCGCGCAGGAAACTCGTTTATGGGACGAGCAGAAGAACGAGACGCGGGTGATGCGGTCGAAGGAAGATGCTCATGATTACAGATATTTTCCGGAGCCGGACCTTCAGCCGCTAAAAGTAACGGCGGAGTTCATCGAGGGCGTGAAGCGGGCGATGCCGGAGTTGCCGGATGCGATGCGCGAGCGATTTACAGAGACGTATCGGCTGGGATTTTCGGAGGCGTCGCAGCTGGTAAGTGAAAGGTCGATCGCTGAGTTTTTTGAAACGACTGCGCGGCTATCTTTGGATCCGAAAACGTCGGCAAATTGGGTGCTTGGGGAATTCACTCGCGAGCTGAATAATTCAGTTAAGACGGCGGCGGAATCGCTGGTGTCGGCTGAGGACCTGGCGGAACTGATCAAGCGGGTCGCCAATGGTGCGATCAACAATAACCAGGCAAAAGAGATATTCGCGGAGATCTTTGCGACCGGCCGCTCGGTGGACGAGATCGTGAAAGAGAAGGGATTTGTGCAGATATCGGATCGCGGGGAGATCGAGGCTGTTATCGACGCTGTAATTGCAGAGAACGCGAAGCAGGTCGAGGCATATCGCGGCGGGAACGAGAAGCTTTTTGGATTTTTTGTGGGGCAGGTAATGAGGGCTTCGCAAGGAAAGGCGAATCCGACGGTGGTCAACGAGGTGCTGAAGGAAAAGCTATGACATTGGAAGGCAAGGCAGCACTGGTTACGGGCGGGTCGAAAGGGATCGGGTTTGCGATCGCCGAGGCATTACTCAAGGCGGGTGCGAAGGTCTTTATCTGCGGGCGGTCTAAGAGGGACCTGCGTCAGGCGGTGGAGTGGCTTTCCCCGAACGGGCAGGTTGAGGGCGAGGCCTTTGACGTGCGGAGCGAAGAGCAGGTTCGGATGATGATCGAAGAGGCCGAGCGGGTTTATGGCCGGCTGGATATTTTAGTAAATAACGCGGGGACGGGGTATTTCGGGAGAACGGTAGAGGAGCTTTCGGGCGATGAGTTTCGGCAGACGCTGGAGACGAACTTGTTCGGGGTGTTCTATGCGTGCCATTATGCGATCCCGCTTATGAAACGCGGGGGCGGGGGATATATTTTTAACATTTCGTCGCTGGCGGGACAGAATGCGCATCCGAAAATGGCGGCATATAATGCGTCGAAATTTGGGTTGAACGGATTTTCGGAAGCGTTGATGCAGGAAGTGCGGCACGACGGGATCAAAGTGAGCTACATTTGCCCGGGAAGTGTGAACACGCAATTCGGCGGGGATACGCCCAGCGATGAAAAGGCGTGGCAGCTGCAGCCGGAGGATATTGCGCAGGTTGTTGTGGATCTTTTGGAGATGGACGAGCGGGCGTTGCCGAGCAAGATCGAGATACGGCCTAGCCGGCCGCCGAAGAAGTGATGGATTCGTTCATCGCGTTGATGAGTTCCGCGTCGTTGTACGGTTTAGTCAGATAGCACACAGCTCCCAATTCCAAACCTTTTTCGCGATGTTTGTCGCCGGAGCGGGATGAGATCATCGCGACGGGGATCGACCTGTAGCGCTCATCGGATTTGAGATTAGCTAGTAATTCGTAGCCGTCCATTTGCGGCATTTCGATGTCTGACAGGATCATATCGGGCAGCTGTTGGAGGCTGCCGAGGATGTTTAGCGCGTCGACGCCGTCTTTTGCGGCTATTGGTTTGTAGCCTGCCTGGGAAATCGTGCGCGAGGTCATTACGCGGACGCTGGGGCTGTCGTCGACGATCATTACGGTGATGGCCGCGGCGGTGGGAAATTCAATTGCGGACGGTGGCGGGGCGGCGGCGCGGGCGGACGCATGCTCCGACATGATGGCAGGCGTGTCGATGATGGGAGCGAGATGCCCGCTGTTAAGAAATGCGGCGCCTAGATATTGGGTCATCGCGTCGAGCGGTTTGGCGAAGCTTTTTACGATTATTTCTTCTGTGCGGACGATCTCGTCGACGGCAAGAGCGGCCGGGCGATCGGCACAGTTAACGATGAGAACGGGGACGAAGTCATTGGCTTCGGCGGTGGTGATAGCGAAGTGCTCCGCGAGGAATCGTAGGGAATGTGTGGTGTCGTCCAGGGTGATCGAACCCGCCTCGGCGACGGAACGACTGACTTCGATTATGCGGCGGATGTGGCGTTGGGGGACAGCCATGATGTGTTCGCCGACGCGTACGACGACGGATTGAAGGACGACCATCGAGAGCGGGATGCGGAGGCTGAACGAGGTGCCGGCTCCGCGACTTGAGCGGACGGAGACGGTTCCGCTGATCGCCTGAACGCTCTTTTCGACGATGCTCATTCCGACACCGCGACCGGCGTTCATGCTGAGCGCGGGTGCGGTTGTAAGGCCTTCCATGAAAAGAAGGTCCTTTTCATTCAGGGCGGAGACAGATTCCTGGGCGACAAGTCCTGACGCGACGGCTTTTGAGCGTAGGGACTCGAAATCGATGCCGGCGCCGTCGTCGGAAAGGGTTACGACAACATGTGTCTCTTCGTTAGACAAGCCGACCTTAATGGTTCCTGCGGCGGCTTTGGAAATGTCGGTGCGCTGATCTTGCGATTCAATGCCATGGACAACGGAATTACGGACGAGGTGAGACAGCGGCTCGATCAATTTCTCGGCAAGCTGTGAATCGATCATCTCAGACCCGTTATCGACGATGACCTCTACATCTTTCTCGGGGAACTCTTCGCATGCGGCTTTTGCGGCGCGCTGGAGGCGGGCAGCGACGCTGCCGAATTCGACGGTGCGGACGCGAGTCACTTTGGACTGGACCTCATCGATAAGCAGGCGCTGGCGGACGGCTAAGGAGTCGATCTCGTTCTTGACGACCTCGAGTTCGCCGACGTAGAAAAGTGTTTCGCCTGCGGCCTGTGACGCTTCGCGGGACCATTCGTGGAGTTCGGTGTAGCGGTCGAGCTCCAGCGAGTCAAAGTTCGGGGCGGACGGCGTCAGGGTCTGAAACGATTGCGGGAACGCCGGTTTTACACGGCCGGACGATGTTTGAATGTCGATCTCGCTCTCGACCTTGACGCCCGCGTGGTGCATGCGGGTTGCGGCATCTTTGATCTCGGCGACGTAGCGTTGGAATTTGCCGAGGCGCTGTTCGAGGAGTGTACGGATCTCCATGAGCTCGTGAACATTGTTCACGAGGTCATCCAGGATCGCGGCAGTGACGCGGAGTCCGGAGCGGGTTTGAGCGTATGCCGGTTTAGCGTCGGCGACGGGGGCCGGTTCGGGCGATGAAGCGGGCTGTACCGGCTGTACAGGGGCCGGTTCGGCGGGCGGCGGAGAGTCGATGAGCGCCTGAGCGTCTTCGAAGGCGGCAAATGTTTGGGCGACGAGGGCTTGTGCGGAAGGTGATGCTGCCTCGTACGTGAGGCGCTTTAGGCATTCCGTAGCCGAATTCAGCAGTGCGATGATGCGGTCGTTGGCGCCAAGGTTCTTTTCTGACAGGTGATCGAGGAAATCTTCGATCCGGTGTGCGATCGTGGAATGAGTCTTGAGGCCCACGACGCCGGCGGCGCCTTTGAACGTGTGAGCATTGCGCCGAATTTCCCAGAGTGCGTCGCGGTCGGCTGGGTTTGCGGCGACGAGTTGGAGATTTGATTCGATCTGCTTTAGAAGCTCGTCGGCTTCTTCGGCAAAAACTTCGCGGAGCTCATCATCGATCTCAAATTCGTCCTCGGCTGGTGTGTCGGGGGCGGAGTCTGCTGCGGGTGCGGCGACTTCAGTGAACGGACCTTCAGTCATCGTGATTGCCGAGGCAAGAGCGTTCTCGACCTCGTTGATAAGGTCGTGGATATGTGCGAGTGAACTTTGCGGTTCCTGCATCGCACCTGCTAGTGCGGCGGCCAAATTGCGAGCACTACTTTCGAAGTCGGGAAGGCCGCAGGCCTCGCCGGCGTCGGCGAGCGCTTCCGCATTGCGGACGGATGTCTCAAGCTCGGCGGTTTCGCCGTCTGCTACGGAACGAATCGAAGACAGAACCGCGATGGCCTCATCCATGAAGCCCCGGATCATCGCGGGATCGATAGTGAGTTGGTCTTGCATCTATCAGTTTACGAGGCTGCTGCTGTGGTTGGGCGTTGGAACACGGGAATGATGCGGTTCTGACGGAAGTTTGAAGGGGGCGACTGAGTTCTTGAGATCATCTGAGAGACGTACCAGGTCTTTTACCGAATCTGCGGCACGTTTGGAACCGTTCTCGACGAGTCCGGTGACCTTTGAGATCCCGGACATTGCTGCACTGATGTCCTCAGAGCTTTTTGCCTGAAAGCGTGACGATTCGGAAATAGCGCCAATGAGGTCAGCAAGCTGGCTTGATACGTTCTCGATCTCGACCAGTGAGGTGCCGGCTTTGTTCGCGAGTTCCGAACCTTTCACGACCTCGCGGATGACCTCTTCCATTGAACCGACTGCGTCTTTCGTCTCGGTGTTAATGCTATGTGTGAGGGTTGTGATCTCTTCGGTCAGAAGGCGTGAGCGGTCGGCGAGTTTTTCTACCTCTTCGGCCATGCCTACAAACTCTGAACTAGCCTCACCCGCAGCGGCTGCTCGGAGCGAGGCATTGAGCGCGAGCAGGGCAGTTCGGTCCGAAAGGTCGTCGATGAGCGCGACGATCTGAGTGATCTCCTGAGATCGTTCGCCAAGTTTCTTTATGCGTTTTGCGGTTTCCTGAACTCTGCCGCGTATGGATTCCATTGCAGAAATGGTGTCGCGCGATGCCGCGGTACCGAGTGTTGCATTCTCCAGCGCCGTGCCTGCGACCGTCGATGAAAGCGACGCCTTTTGCGAAACCGCCTGGATCTGACGGCTCATCTGTGAAATGGCCTCGGTCGTGCGGGCTATCTGTGACGCTTGGACGTCGCTGCCGTCGGCAAGCTGCTGCGTGGTGTCGTTTATCGATGATGCGAGCGTGCCTACCTGAAACGCGACATCCTTGACCTGCTTGATCAGGGATCGTAGGTTACGGGTCATCGAATTGAAGGCGTCGGCGATCTCGCCGGTTACTTCGCCGTCGGCGTGTGCCTGGACGGTCAAATCGCCAGCGGAGACCTCAGAAACCTCGCGGAGAAGTTTGTTGACGGAATATTGCAGACGTTCGCGTTTGTCCTCGGTCTCGACGAGAAGGCGGAGCTGTTCAGTCATCACCAGCATCGCATTTCCGAGCATGTCCGCATCGTTTCGAGGAAGAACGTTTCCCTCAAGCCTGCCGGCTGCGATGTCGGAACAAACGGTCGCGCGTTCACGCATGTAGGCAGCGACGTCGGAAAGCGAGTCGATGAGCTCGGTCTTCAGGGGCGATTTGAAATCCTGCCCGTTAGCCAGATCGCGTGCGGCACTGCGTGCCTCTTTCATCTCGGAATTAATGCGAAAGTAGATGACATTGATCACGGATAGGCTCAGGATGCCGAACACGGCGGCGAAGATGGCGACCGGAACAGCGACGTCTGCGCCGTAGAGAATGGAGCCCGCGGCGAGGAGCGACAACACTGCAGCCGTGGCCGACAGCATGATAAACAGCAATGTGCGTGGTGATTCGTGCATCTACTTTTGTGCCGGGGTGGGTTCCATATTTGCTCCGTTAACTACTGGTTTGGAGCGGGGCAGTACCGCTGAGACAGGCGCGGTTGGAGCGGTTGGGGGGACGGGCGTGAGCGACGATCTTGCTTCGGCTGAGCTGAGGTCGTTGGTCGATCGGTCAAGTTCCTCAACGAGACCCGAGAGCCTGTGGATCGCCTCTTCACCCTCTTGAACAGATTTTGCGGTGCCCTCGAGCGGAGACGATGAAAGCTTTGCGGAGGCCTCATCGATCAACGCGAGCGTTTCCCGGGTGAGTTCGAGGAGGTACGACCGCAGGTCATTAGATTGCTCAGTTAATTTTCGCGTGGGGAATTCTTCGGTATCTGAGACTGCATTGAAAACTTCCGTATCGAGAACGCGCAGATTCGTTTCGAGAGCTTTGAGGTCTCGTGAAACAGATGCGGCGATCGCGGAGAGTTCGGTTCCGAGCTGTTCTGATCGTTCTGCAATGTGTTCTATTTCTTTCGTTGAGAGCGGATTGTTCTCGTTAGGGAGCTGCGGCAGTGCGAGGTTCGCTGCGACTACTTTTGACCTTCTTGCAAGTTCGCCGGCGCCGCGCGTGATGCGATCAAGCGATGCAAGCGTGCTGCCAAGTTTCTGGGCCGCCGAAACGGATTGCGTAATCTTTCCGCGTGTTTCCCGAAGCGCCGCGTTCTTTTCGATGGAATCCGCAAACCGTTCCTCATAAACGCCGGAAACGGTCGTAATAGTTTCAAAGGCAGTGCTAATATGTGCGGCGATGTCGCTGACGCTATCGCGACAGCCGTCGAGCGCAGTTCGCGAGAATTGGAGATCGGCGTCGCCGTTACGGATGGCCTGCAGTGCGATGCGGGTAGCGTGTTCGGCCTGGGAAGTTAGTCCGCGAGAGCTATCCGCCGTCGCGCGTACGTGGCGGACGACCTGCCGAAGTCGGTCCAGTAAAAGTGCCACAGATTCTGCTACCTCACGGGTCGACAACTGATCGGTTCGCACTTCTATATCGATCGAACCGTGTCGCACACCCGCGAGATCGGAACGGAGTTTATCGATAGCGCTGCGTGTCGATTCGAGCTTGCTCTTGGCATCGACGGAGTCGGTAACCTTGCCTACGAGACGCTGAAAGGACGTCGTCAGCCGATCAGCATTATGAATCGGTGCGAGCGCCTTTTCGGTCTTGCCTGAGGCGACGTCATCCATCATAGAGATCAGGCTTATGATCTGACGGCTGTTGCGCTGAAGACTTTCGAGGATCTGGTCAGTTTCAACCGACCCGGTAGTGCGCGGCTGGGATGCTGCGGGGCTTCGCTCGAGGCTTTTTGCAAAGAAGGTAACTGCTTCGATAGGCCGCAGCACATCTTTGCTCAGCCAGTATCCGAAGAAGCTTGAGATCGCAGTCATTCCCACCAGTGCGGCAGCGAACGATATGTATGGACTGTCGGCGAGGAAGGTTGCAGTGATGAAGACGAGCGAGCCGATTCCGGCATTCAGAATCGCCAAAACGACAACGGCGAGCCAGATGCGGGCTCGCAAAGAGTGGAAAACTGATTCCCGGGAATCTTGGGACATAATGAGGATGTATCAGGGTGCAAGGGAGCTGATGATCGATTCAGGATCGAGAACGGTAATGCTCCGCTCGTTGTAAGACATTGTGCCGACAGGTTGGACTTCACCGTCAGTTTTGCCGGCGGGGGCGGTGGTGATCTCGACTACGCGGTCAACCGGAAGTGCCGCCCGCATAGACTTTGCGTGGTCGTTTATGACCACCATCTTGGTGGGGCTGTGCGATTGGTGCAATTGGTTTGAAGCGAAAACATGCGACGGCTTAATGACAGCGAGCACGTCGCCCGAATGAAGTGTAATACCGAGCAGCGACGCGGGGCCCCCGGGGATGATGGTTATTTCCGGCATCCGCATTACTTCGGTCACCGAATCGGCGGGAATGCCGAATGTCGCGTCACCAAGGGTGACGACCAGCATTCGGCATGAACCCGCCGGCGGGGTGTGGACGGCTGAGCCTTGATCTGTTATCGCTTGCATTTAATCGGCGGGCTGGGCTGCACGGTCAACGGTTAGATATGTTTCGACGGCCTTCATCAATGTCTCAGGGCCAAAGGGCTTGGTGATATAGCCTGAACTGCCTGCCATGCGTCCGCGGACCTTATCGAAAAATCCGTCTTTCCCGGAGATCATCACCACGGGAACGTCTTTCGTTTTATCGTTACCGCGAATCATTTTACAAACCTGATAACCGTCCATTCGAGGCATGGTGATGTCGAGCAATATGAGGTCGGGGGTCATGTCTTGCAGCATCTCGATCGCCTCGACGCCGTCAGCCGAGACAAGCACTTCGTGTCCGGATTTTTCGAGCTTTCCGGAGATGAGCTTGCGGATGGTCGGGCTGTCGTCGACGATCAGGATGCGTTTGCCGGCCGTGGGCGAGGGCTGGGACTCGTGCCGCCGGATCTCTTCGATACGAATGTGCAGAGCATTGACCTGGCTCGCGAGCATTATGTCGTTGGGGTTGAGTTGGACTGCCTCGTTAAGCCGCTCATAACCGTACTGGTAATTGCGAAGATTGAGATGGCCGATTCCCAGCGTGATCAGTTCTGCGACGTTTAGCGGACGGCTAACGCGGTCACTTTCCATTCGGTCGACGGCACGTTTGAGAACGTCTTTATCGACAGCTTCGTTTTTGAGCAACGTGTCGATGTCAGAAAGCGCCATAACGGCTGAACAACCCGAGCAGCGGAACGTCTGTGCATCGTGCGGTGCTGAACAGAAGGCACACGCGGTCTCAGCGGGTTCATTGGCGATCATTTCGGAATGCCCGTTGGCATGCGATTCGGCTTCGATCGCGGTTACGGGTTCGGAGGCTGTTTCGACCACGGCATCCGGTTCTGCGTTTTGGACACCGACGGCCGCCTCGGGCTGGACGATCACGGTTTCGTATCCGGTCAGCGGCGCTTCGGCAGACGGAAGTTCGGCGTGCGGCATCGGAATCTCAGGGATGTACTCGTCGATGACGGGCAGATCGCAGTCCATTTCGACTGGTTCGAAGGCGATAGGTTCCTGCGCCGGAACATCCTCGGCCTGCTCTACAACGGTGAAATCCGCGCCGGCCTCGAACATGTTATCGACTTCGTCCTGCGTGAATGTCGCTTCAACCGGGATATCTGAGTGGTAACCATTCGATGAAAGGTCGGCAGGCGCTTCGACAGCTTCAGCTTCTTCTACGGCTTCGACGAGTTTATCCTCGAATAACGCGGCTGACTCGTCCGCTTGAGGATCATCTGAAAAAGCGAGGTCGCCGGAGAACGCGACTTGAACCGCTTCGGCAACTTGTGTCGGAAGCTCGAGATCCTGTGTCGGATGGGTTTCGGTTACGATCTCTTCATCAAAAACGATCGGTTCGAGTTCGGCGGCATCGACTTGTTCACTTTCGGCGTGCACCGCTTCCTGCGGTTCGGCCTGCGGTTTGGCCTGCGGTTCGGCTTCGGCCGTTACTGCTGATATCGGCGTTGTCGAGGCTACTATTGCGCGAAGCGATTCGAGACTTGAACGGATGAGGACGCTGTCGGGGTGGAACGTTAAGGCACGCTCGAGGGTTTCGATCTTGTTTTCGAATGAGCCGTCGAGGTGGGATTTGAATATCCAGGCTTCTTCGAGGTCCGGTGCTTCTTCGAGAACGGCTGCAAGTTCGGCGTGCGCATCGGCCGGGTTACCGGTGACGGCGGCGGCCTTCGCGCGAGCGAACTGTGCGTGAATTATCTCGGCACGAACTGCGTTGAACTGTGCCTGGGCTGATTCGTTATCAGGGTCGACGGCGAGGGCTTGCTCGAGATAGGCGAGCTTACCTTCGGGTGAATCAGACAGCGATGCCATCCACAACCATGCGGTCGAGTTGCTCTGATCGTGTTCCAGTCCCTGATTGAAGCACTCAAAGGCGAAGTCCGTTTGACCGCTTTCGGCGGCATCGATCCCGCGCTGAATAAATGTTTTCGCGAGTAGAGATTTTGTGGCGGCCATCCATTCGACAGCACGCTGATTTTGGGGGTTGATATCGAGAATATTTTCGAGAAAGACCAGGAGCTCTTCAGGGTATTCGCTGATCGATGCGAGCCAGAGCCAGGCGCTCTCGTTTCGCGGATCGGCGTCGACAACCTGCATTAGCGTGGTACGAGCGTGCGCTCGATCGCCCGCCTGGGCGGCGGCGATGCCTTGCTTCAGAAGTGCTTGGTCAGCGGACGTGTTACTTTCGGCGATAACGTCGGTCGCGACTGGCGCGGAAGTGACAGATGGTTCAAGTTCTAATCTCATTGACTTTGTTTCCGGAAAGAGTCGTTTAAAGATCGAGCGGGGTGCGGCCATCGATTGACGGACCGCTGGCGTTGATGTGCGGACTGCAAGCGAGGTGCCAGTTCGGTCTAATGTTGTAAGCTTACGCGAAACGCCCTAATATACAGGGGGTTATGGGGATTCTGGCCCCATTGTGAGGTTGCAGTGAATGCGTTCAAAGTGACAAAAATCGTCAACGTGACTGACAAATTGTTGCTCTTGATCGAGAAGGGACCTTATGGAAAAAGCGTTTGATGTGTTGGTCATTGGCGGCGGGATGGCCGGATTATCTGCCGGACTGTGGTGCAGCGACCTGGGATTGAGTTGCGCCGTTTGTGAGGCCCGGGCGGTTGGCGGACAACTAGGTTGGATTCACAATCCGATCAGGAATTATCCGGGCCTTGAGGCGGCGGATGGACGTGAGTTTCGGGAGAAGATCTTGAGGCAGGCGCGGTCGGCGCATTTTGAGCTGATCGAAGCGGAAGCGGAAGGTATTGATTGCGAAGCGATGCGGGTAAGTTGTTCAGACGGAACCAGTTACGCAGGAAAGGCACTGATTCTTGCGATGGGGGTTAGGCGGCGCGAGCTTGGGGTTGAGGGCGAGCGAGAGTTTAGGGGGAAGGGAATTTTGGAGTCCGGTTCGGGTGAGCGCGAAAAGGTGAAGGGAAAGGATGTGGTTGTGGTCGGCGGAGGTGACGCGGCGGCGGAGAATGCGCTGATATTGAGTCGTTTGGCGAAGCGAGTAACTTTGGTGCATCGGCGGGAAAGATTGACTGCGCGGTCGGAGTTTGTGGAGGAGATACGGAAGCTTGGGAATATTGAGCTTTTGCTCGGCGCTCAAGTTCGGACATTTGTAGGTTCCGATTGGTTGGAATCAGTGGAGGTGGTGCGGGGCGATTCGGTTGCGAGCGTTGAGGCTCAGTATGCCGTGGTGCGCATCGGCGTGGCGCCGAACTCGGAGTTGGTGGCTGGCCAAGTCGAAACGGATGCCTCGGGCTACGTGGTGGTCGATGCGTTTTGCGGGACGTCGTTGCCGGGTGTGTTTGCGGCGGGCGATGTGGCGAACCCTGTCGCACCGACGCTTGTAACGGCGGGGGGGATGGGGGCTACCGCCGCGAAAGCGACGCTGCAACGGGTAAAATCGGGGCAGCGGATCTAATGGGGCGTTTTCTAATTACCCGAAAATTTGAATATTATCCAAATTCGCCGAGATTACGCCGAGTAGAAAACGCCGAAATACCCTGCATTTACCTGATTTATGGGCTAATTGCGAGGCGTAGGGCGTTGGAACGCAAAATGCATTAAAAACGGTCAGCATACTTCGTGCAATCTATTCAAACCCTATAGGAGGAGCTATGAATTTTAGCAATCTAAAAAATAAGGTTGCCATTTGGGCAGGGACGTTGCTAGCAATGACAGCATTGGTAGGCGGCGTTTTGGCTCAGGCGGGAACCTCCGGTGTCACCGGTTCGGTCACGGACCCACAAGGTCAGGCGATCGTCGGTGCTACTGTAACCCTGGTGAGTACGGGGCAGGGAACGCGACGGACAGTTATTTCTGACAGCCGCGGGAACTATACCTTTACATCGATCCAACCGGGCAACTACACGATCGAGGTTGAATCGGCAGGATTCAACCGCGCAGTTACAACTGCATTTGACGCATTGGTAGACAGCACGGCGACAGTCCCTGTCCGACTTGAAATCGGCGACGTTTCGGTGAGCGTTACAGTGGATACCGGCGGTATCGAAGGTATTAAAAACACCACGGACGCGAGTTTGGGAAATAACTTTGTTTCCGAGCAGATCTCGCAGTTGCCGATCGAAGGCCGCAACGTTGCAAATCTTTTGAGCTTGCAGCCTGGAGTGACTCCCGGCGGATACGTTACCGGTGGACGTTCGGACCAAGCGAACATCACGCTGGACGGTGTTGACGTCAACAACCAGCAGGAAGGTACGGCATTTACGCCGGTACTTCGTGTGACGCCGGACTCGATCGAAGAGTTTCGTGTTACGACTTCGAACCCCGATGCGACTCGCGGACGCTCTGCAGGTGCACAGATATCGTTGATCACGAAGAGCGGTTCAAATCGGTTCCACGGCAACCTGTTCCACTATCATCGTAACGATGTTTTCAATGCGAACGAGTGGTTCAATAATGCAACGGGGGTTGATAGACCGAAGCTTCTCCGCAACTTGTTCGGTGGAAGCCTTGGCGGTCCGATCGTTCGGGATCGACTCTTTTTCTTCTATAACTATGAAGGAATGAGGGAAGCGAAGAGCGTGGGTGTTACTAATTTGGTTCCGCTGCCCAGCCTCGGCCAGGGAATCATGCAGTTTTACGATAGCACCGGCGTTCTCCGTAGCATCAGCACCGCTGAGATCAATACTTTCACCGATCCTAACGGTAACGCTGTTGTGGATGTGAACCCGAACGTGGTAGCGCTTCTCGCTGCCGCGGCGGCACGATACCCATCGAATACTGACTTGCTCGGTGACGGTATCAATACGGGCGGTTTTCGGTTTAATGCTCCGCTTCCGGTTAGCCAAAATACGCACACGGCCAACTTCAATTGGTCAGTGACACGCGATCAGACGCATAACCTCAGCCTGCGAATGAACTATCAGCAAGATCTGTTTGGCCGGGCATCGGCATTTCCCGATACGCCAAGCACCGATCAGTGGAGCCATCCCCTGGGCGGCGCTGTATCGCACACATGGCTGATCAGCAACAGTTTGACCAATCGTTTTACTTATGGACTTACACGTTTGGCTTTCAGCAACGCAGGCGATACGGAAGAGAATGCAATCACTTTCCGTGACATCTTTTCGCCGTATAACTATCAGCGTACGTTCAGCCGCGTCAACCCTACGCATAACTTTGCGAATGACATGACATGGTTGAAGGGAAATCACACTATCCAGTTTGGTACGAACATCCGGCTTATCCGCAACAAACGGGTAAACTGGGCGGCAGCATATGACAGTGCTGTTGCTAACTTTGGTTTCTACCCGGGTGGCGGATCGAGCGTAACGGCAATCGTTAACCAGTATTCGCAGGCTCAGTGGGGAACTAACGTAGGTTCAGCGTGGATCCGCTCCGCTCAATCGTCTCTTGTGGCTCTTTTGGGCCGACTGAACCAGTACACGGCTCGGTTCAATTATGACATTGACGGAAATCCGATTCCGAATACTCCGACTGAACGTGAATTCGCGACAGAAGAATATGATTTCTATGTCCAGGATTCATGGAAGGTACGCCCGAGTCTGACTCTGACGCTCGGTATGCGTTACGGATATTCGACCCCCGTTTATGAAACGAGCGGATATGAAGCAGCACCGAATATTCCCTTGGATGTATATTTTAACCGTCGTGTAGCAGCTGCTACTGTCGGACAAAATTATGATGAGCCGCTCATTATCGAACTTTCGGGCAGGAAGAACGGTCGTCCGCCGATGTACAATGCGGACACCGACAATTTCCAACCGAGAGTAGCATTTGCGTGGTCGCCGAATTTTGATGGCGGTGTGGGTGCGTTCCTGTTCGGTCGAAACCGTGCAGGTGTGCTTCGTGGTGGTTTTGCGATCACGAACGATTACTATGGCCAGCAGTTGGCCGTTTCGTTTGATGCTGCGAATACTCTTGGTTTCTTGTCGCAGTACACCACTCCGGCAAACACCTTCAACCTTACGACCAACCCAGGCCCAGCATGGGATGGTACGAACATGAATATCCAGAACTTCCCGGGTGTTGTTACACCTACGCAATTGGTGTTTCCGTTGCAGCAACCGCAGGATATTGCGATGAGGATCGAATCGTCGATCGACCGCGGAATTCAGGCGCCGATCAATTATTCGACCAACCTCACTTTTGGACGCGAGCTTCCCTCGAAGCTTTACATGGAGATGTCGTATATCGGCCGCAAAGCAAGGAACCTGCTCGCACGTCGCGACGTTATGTCTGCGAACAACCTCGTCGACCCCGCGACGGGCACGGACTATTACACTGCGGGACGGGTTCTTGCTGAACACGTTTATGCCGGTGGTAATTTCCAAAATGCTCCGAACGTTGCTTTTTTCAACAGCCTTTGGGCACCGGGTTCAATCGGTAACGCCATCGGCGGCAGCTATGCGGGCCTGACGAACTCGCAGGTATTTGTAAGGTTGGCGGGACCGTCAACGGACTGGACGTATCCCCAGTTGATCTTCGATCTTTACGGAGATCAGAACCTTTTCTACCAGTCGCAGTACGGTGCTCTTGACTCGTTCGGCTCAATCGGAAATTCCGACTATCACGGTGGAACGCTCTCGATCCGTCAGCGTTTGAGCAATTTGACTTGGGACTTTAACTACACGTTCTCGCACTCAATGGATGACACGTCTGGTCTGCAGACAAGTGGCGCGTATGGTTCGGCGTTCATCCTGAACCCGATCCGTCAACGGGATAACTACACTTCGTCTGATTTTGATATGAGACATATTATCAACATCAACGGCTTGTGGCAGGTTCCATTGGGGCGCGGACGTCAGTTCATGTCAAATGCAAATTCGTTTGTAGACGCGGTTATCGGTGGATGGCAACTAGCAACGATAGCCCGTTACAATTCTGGCCAGCCTCATGGAACGAGTTTCCGTTACTTCGATAACTCCGGTTGGGCAACTAACTGGAATCTGAAGAGTTCGGTGGTGCAGACCAAGCCGATCCAGACGGGCGTTTACTTCAACGGTGAAGACGGATTGCCGTCGATGTTCGCTGATCGTGACGAAGCTTACAGGAGCTTCCGCAGCCCGTATCCGGGTGAAACTGGTGATCGTAACCAGCTTCGCTGGCCGTCGTACTGGGTTGTTGATCTCAGCTTGAAGAAATCGTTCACGATGCCGTGGTATGAAGGACATAACGTCAGCTTCACTTGGGGCGTCTTTAACGTAACTAACACACCGATATTTGTCGGCAACTCGAATACCGCATTGGGTTTCAACCCGCAAAATGGTAGCGCGCCGACTGGGTTTGGTGTATTTACTGGTACTCGTAGTGATGCTCGTGTTATGCAATTTGGTCTTCGGTATGACTTCTAATTGACCGAACGCATTTTGATGAGGCCGTTCTGAAAAGGACGGCCTCTTTTTTTGTGCTTTACCGTTAGGCGGAGGAGATCAGGGATAGGCGTTTGAATTTACGCTCAGAAGAATGCCCCGATACCTGAGTAAACGGGGCAGATCGGACATTGAATTTGATTTGGTTGCGGCTTATTTCGAATTATCTTTAATGTATTTTTCGAAAGCTGCCTTGTCCGGGTGATCAGGCCGCTTTTCGAGGAAGAGCTTGTATTCAGCGGCGGCACGATCTTTAAGGTTTGCTCCGTTGTAGAGGGCAGCAAGACGGAGGTGGACGTCAGATTTGCCGATGGGGTCTAGACGGATAGCTTCATTGAGAATCGGGACAGCTTTTGAGCCTTGTCGTGCGCCTAAGAAGGCTTCGCCAAGATAATGAAATGCGTCGGCAGAAGTAGGGTCGGCACCGACGGCTTGATCAAGAACGTTGACTGCTTTGACAAAATCTTCAGTCGAAATGTGCAGTTTGCCAAGGTTAATGAGAGCGACCATGAAGTCCGGTTTCAGTTCGATCGCTTTTAGATATGCTTTTTCGGCATCAGATTTCTTTTTCTGACCGAAATAGAGCGAACCGAGTTCGGTCCAGGCGACGAAATCCTGCGGATCACTTTCCACGATCTGTCGAAAAAGTTTGATGGCCTCATCGGTCTTCTTGGCACGAGACGCGGCAGTTGCCCGATCGAATAGGGAGTTATTGGCAGAGCTACGGGATATGTATGCGTCTTTTACGGAGATGACGCCGAGCTGCTGTGCGGGCCTGGTTCTTTCGTTCCAATCGATCGCCATGTCATAACGATCACCGCCCGCGGACGTTAGGATCAATTGCCCCACATCCATGCCGCTAACTGAGACTATCAGTTGAGCACCGTCTGTCGCGCGCGCAATAAAATAGTAGAAGCCACGATCATTCGCGAAGGCGGTCGATACCAGTCCGCCATTATTCATTAGTTTTACGGTGACGACAGGTTTTTTTTCATCAGGCCCGATGCCGCGTAGCTCGATCTGACCCCAGATCACGGGGGCCCCGATCGGAATTGGCAAGCCGGTAGCCGAGCGGATATCGCCTTGAGCCGAAACCGCCGCCGAAATCAAGAAAACTAACGCTGCTACAGCGAGAGCATTTAATAAACGTTTCATGATGCCTCCAGTCTGATCAAAAATAGATAAGGTTTAATTCTACCACTAAATGCAAGCGCAAAAAGATCAGCGGGCGGAAAAGGAGTCGTTGCCCGTTATTTGGGCTAGGTGGCGGGTATCGTTTAGGGCGAGGACGCGGATGTTGTTGCGGCCGCGTATTTCGAATCGGTTGATGCCGCAGTTGGAGGTGACGATCCAGGGAGTTTGTTTGGTATTTGGGCCGACGGCTCCCATTAGGTGCAGGGTCATGAAGCAGATGGCGCCGGTGTGTGAGAATAGGGCAACGCGCCCGCCGCGGTGATCGTGCAAGATCTGCCAAAGTTGGTCGGTGGTACGGCGAAGAAGCTGGCGGTAGCTTTCCCCTTCCGTTATAACGTGATGGACGCTGCGGTTGACGAGGGCATAGTAGTCTTCGGGGTGGCGTTCTTTCGATTCGTCGAACGTCAGGCCTTCGAGCACGCCGACGTGGCGTTCACGGAATGCGGGTGTGCTGTGGAGGGGAATGCCGAGTAGGTCGGCGAGCGGTTTCGCGGTTTGGACCGCGCGTGCGAGATCACTGGCGTAAATCGCGGTTATGTTTTCGTGAGCGAGTTGTTTTGCCGTGAGTTCTGCTTGCTCTTGCCCCAGGTCGGAGAGCGGCGTAGGTCCGTGACCGCCGAAGCGCCCTTGGGCATTGCCGGCAGATTGGCCGTGTCTGATCAGATAAAGTTTCGTACTAGCCACATCTATGCAAAGGTGGGCGTTACGCCCGGACGGAATCGGTCTTGAGCTTTTCGGTCTGGTAATGCGTTCGCAGAGCTTCGATAAAATCGTTCAGCTGGCCTTCCATTACCAGGTCCAGTTGGTGGACCGTCATACCGATACGGTGGTCGGTAACGCGATTTTCTTTGAAGTTGTAAGTGCGTATCTTTTCGGAGCGGTCGCCGCTGCCGACCATGGATTTTCGCTCGGCCGATAGGATGTCGTGCTGCTTTTGCTCCTCTATTTCCTGGAGGCGCGCACGGAGTACGCGCATGGCCTTTTCGCGGTTTTTGATCTGCGATTTTTCATCCTGCATCGAAACGACGACGCCGGTGGGCAGATGCGTGATGCGCACTGCGGAATAGGTCGTGTTAACACTTTGGCCGCCGGGGCCGGATGAGCAGAACGTGTCGACGCGGAGATCGTTCTGATTTACTTCGACATCCACCTCTTCTGCTTCCGGAAGGATCGCGACGGTGATGGCGGAGGTGTGAATGCGGCCGCTGGTCTCGGTTTGGGGCACGCGCTGGACGCGGTGGACGCCCGATTCGTACCGCATCTTTGAATATACGTTGTCGCCTTCGATCAGGGCGATAGCTTCCTTGATTCCGCCAACGCCCGTGTCCGCGGCTTCCATGACGTCCATTTTCCAGCCCTGGTTCTCGGCATAGCGGGCGTACATTCGCAGTATCTCAGCCGCAAAAAGCGTTGCCTCATCGCCGCCGGTGCCGGCACGAATTTCAAGAATAACGTTCTTTTCGTCGTTGGGATCTTTGGGCAGCAGGAGAAATTTCAGAGCCTCTTCGGCGGCCGGCAGCTTTTCTTCGATCTCGTCAATCTCGGCTTTCGCCATCTCGCGCATGCCGTCGTCACCAGCCGCAAGAGAAAGCTCTTTCGCACCCGCGAGGTCTTCGCGGAGCTTTTTAACTTCGCGATATTTCTCGACTATCTCGCCGAGGCTGCGATGCTGCTTCATCAGCTTCGCATAAGCTGACATGTCCGACATGAACTCGGGGGACGAGATCTGCGCGGTCAACTCTTCGTAGCTGCGTTCGATTTGGGCGAGTTTTTCAAGCATATCGTGTCAGGCCGCTTCGGGCTCAAGTTCAAGCGATTCGTTGAGCGCTTGAATTGCAACCTCGAGCTGTTCGTCGTCCGGTTCTTGCGTGGTAATGTTCTGCAGCCAAATGCCGGGCAGCGTCATTAATTTGAAGGCTGCTCCGGATTCTTTTTTCGCGGCATAGCGAATGACCTCGTAAGACAATCCGGCGACGAGCGGCATAAGGGCGATGCGGACGACGAGGTTTAGCCACGTCTGTTCGAAAGCGATCACCGAAAATAGAACGATAGACACGAGCATTACGACCATCAGGAACGACGTGCCGCATCTGGGGTGCTGGCGGCGTTGGGTGGTGGCGTTGGCGGGCGTAAGCTCAAGGCCGTTCTCCCAGGTATAGACCGTCTTGTGTTCAGCACCGTGGTACTCGAAGACCCGTCGGATGTCTTTCAAGAAAGACATCGAATAGATCATCGCGACGAAGAAGATCATGCGGATGACGCCGTCGATGAGATTGAAGGCTATCCACGAATGCGGCTTCGTTTCCCAGACGTAAGCGGCGAAGGTGCCCCACCATCCGGCCTCTGGTCCAATGACCGGGGCCTCAGCAAAGCCGAGGGCGATGAATGCTACGTTAGTGAGGAGCAGCGGTGCCACGACAAATAAAAGAATGTTGAAGCCGAGGGCGAACAGGATGGAACCGACGGCTCCGGCAGATTGCCCTGTCGAGCGCGGTTTCGATTCGTTCGGCATGTATGCCTTCACCGGAGCTTTGGTGAAGTTTTCGTCTGCGGTTCCGTCGGCAAACGCCAGTTGACGTTCGGTGACCGGGGCCTTTTCTCGCTCTTCTTGTTCCTTTTGGTCGTCTTCGAATATCTTCGCCGAAAAGTTGAGCGCCTTGATGCCGAGTGCCATCGTTTGGATGAGCGTAGCACCGCCGCGAAGAACGGGCGTGTTCAGCCATTTATACTTGTCGCTCCATTTTGGGAGCTTTTCGGCAGTTGTAACGATCGTGCCGTCAGCCTTTCGGCATGCGATCGCATAGGCCGACGGAGTGCGCATCATTACGCCTTCCATCACCGCCTGGCCACCGACGATCAAGTCACGCTCGAGCGCGAACAAGGTATGAAAGAATAATGATCGTTTTGATCGAGAGTTTTTCATTTCTGTACTATCGGTGACGCCAAAAAGAATGACGCCGACGTTATTGTTCCGTTCCTATGATGCGATACACACCTTAAATGAACGGCGCAAAATGCGTCGGCGTCAGTTGAAATAGCTAATGGCAGTGGACGGAAAGGTTCACGCAGCCATTATTTTGTCGATTGAGCACTACGTGCATAGCGACGGTTGAAACGGTCTACACGCCCTGCAGTATCCACCAGCTTTTGTTTGCCGGTGAAAAACGGATGGCACTCTGAGCAAATTTCGATGTGAAGCTCTTCGCCCATCGTAGAGCGGGTCTTAAATGTATGTCCACAGGCACATGTAACGGCGATGTCCTGATAGTTCGGATGGATTTCTTTTTTCATTGCACTACCCCAATTGGCCCTTCGTATATGCCTAGAAAGGCAATCCTTAATGATACGCCCGGTCGGTGGGAAGGTCAAGGAGACGATGAGTGCCAGCAGCCCAAACTGCTCAAATAAATTTTTTTCAGATTTTTTGAATCTGTAGATTCGAACCGAGCGAATATTCAGGGGAACGCAAAACAAACTGGGTAATTTCAAGGAGGATCTTTAAATGAAAAATTTATTTTTGATGATGGTGATGTTGTTGTCGGTCAATGCAGTTGCGGCGCAAAAGGGCGCTGCTGCGCCGCCAACGACGACGTATGGTTCGCAGTTATCGTTCTTTAGCGGAAGCACATCTGTTGCGCTGAGCGGTGACTTGGTGGGGGCATTAGGGTCGCTGAACATCGGCGTTCGGCAGTTGTCGAACCCACCGATCGTAGGCGGAAGAGTTTCATTCCCCATCACTGACGGCACGATCGATGCGGATACGCTTCGCGGTGAGATCGTTCACTCGAACGGGCTTCTGTTCACACGCGGCGACGCGTCTGTGAAGATTCAGAGCTTTATTATTGACACTACAGGCGATTCCGCGATCATAACGGGACTCGCGTCTGCCAATGGTGATGTCCTGGCTCGCATTCCGTTGTTCGACCTGGATCTTAGTGCAGCTACGATCACGCGTCGCGGAGTTAACTTGCAGATACGAAACGTTGGCGTAACGCTTCGACCGGAAGCTGCTGGAGCTCTCAACGCGATCTTTGAGACTGACGCATTTGTTGCGGGTTTCCCAATCGGTATCGCTGATGTTGGCGGCCGGGCTTTTGGCGGATAGACAGTAAAGTGAAGTGGTTCACTCCTATGGATAGGGGGTTCGGGCGGCCGGATCCCCTTTTTTTATGTGGTCGAGGAGCCGTTGGTGATTAATGCCGTACGCTTTGGTGATGGCAGTAATCTCCTTTTCGATGTCCGAGGGATCTTCGGGAGATGGAGTTCGGTGGCCGACGATCATCGTGTTCTTTGGGGTGTGCTCGGTGGGTACAAATTCGAATACTTTTGTCTTGTAGCCGCTTTGCTGGAGGACGAGGGAGCGGAGGCCGTCGGTGATAACCTCGGCGGTGCGGTCGAGCAAAACGGGTTGCTTTAGGATGTTGCGGAGTTCAAGGGGCGGCGTCATTCCTGCCCGGAGCTCGCGGTGGCAGCACGGGGCGGTGACAACGATCTCAGAGCCGGCCGTAATGGCCTTATAGACGGCATCGTCGGTGGCCGTGTCGCAGGCGTGAAGGGCGATGAGTATATCGGTGCCGGTCACGTCGGTCTCTTCGATCGAACCGTGGGTAAAGGTGAGCCCGTCAAAGCCGCCGGCCGTGGCGATGTCGGAGCAGAGGCTGACGAGGTCACGCCGCATATCGACACCGGCCAATGTCACGTTGAGGTGGCGGGTGTTCCGAAAGTAATCGTAAACGGCGAAGGTGAGATAGCCTTTGCCAGAGCCCATATCGATTATTCGAAGCGCATCTTTATCCTTCAGCACGGAGCGGTCGTAGAGACCCGCGACGATCTCGACAAATTTGTTGATCTGCTTCCATTTGTCGTTTTGACTCTGCTTGATCTCACCGGTGTCCGTAGTGATGCCGAGGGCTTTTAGGTAATAGGAGTTCGGATCGATAAGATCGATTTTTTTGCGATCATGGGCGGCGACCGGGGGCTGTTTGAACGATGGCTTACCAGTGTTAAGACGCGAACTCCTTTTGCCAATGTCGAGTTGAAAGTCGTTCTCGGTGGTGAAGAGGTGAGCGTTCCGGAAACCGGAGTTTAACTGTTCCTGGATGATCGCAACACCTTCTTCAAGCGCGTAGTTTTTTACAATGTCCCGGGTGTCGTAGCGGTACTGGACGAAAAGTCCGGTGCCTTTTTTGGTTTTCACGAGGCGGGCGAGAATTTTTTGCAGATGCTCCTCAGAGCCCTTATAATTACTCAACGTCAATTTAACAAAGGTTTGAGCGGAGAGCGCCGCCGCGAATTTTTTAATAAAGATTTCGATTTGGTCGGACATTTCTGAAAGGTTAGCACAGATGAATCAAGCAACGAATGAAGCAAAGGTGCCGGTATTTGCAGAGGCCGCCGCATACGTTTTGAGGGAGACATTCGAGGGTTCCCCGCCCGACGAGGGGTCGGTATATCTTGATCCGGGTGTCGGATTGTTCGACACGCTCGGAGGAGTAGACGCGGCGAAGGCTTCGCGGTCGTTTAAGGGTTCAACGATCACTTCGCATGCGGCACACGCGAAGTTTTACCTCGATCGTCTTTGCGAATTTATGGACGGCCGGACGGAGAAGGTCAACTGGGAGGCCAGTTGGTTGATCGAGACGGTCGACGAAGAAGAGTGGGCGGCGCTGCAGATGACAATGCGAAAAACGTATGAGGACACCATGCGGTGTTTTGCGGGGATCGACGACTGGACGGAGGATCGCGTAGCGATGGCTATAGGGATGGTGGCTCATACGGCGTATCATCTGGGGGCGATCAGGCAGATGGCGAAGAGCGACTCAGCGGTAGAAACAAATGGATAAAATATTTCACCTGGCATTTCCGGTTGATGATCTGGATGCGGCCCGCGAGTTTTACGGTGGTGTTATGGAATGCCCTGAGGGGCGGAGTTCCGATAAGTGGATCGACTTTGATCTTTTCGGTCATCAGATCGTTGCGCATCATGCGCCGGGTTCCGGCGGTGTGAAGGCGGCGAACTCTGTTGATGCTGATAAAGTGCCGGTACCCCACTTCGGAGTCGTGCTGGGCATGGACGATTGGAAGAAGCTTGCCGAGCGGCTGCGATCGAAGGGCGTGGAGTTTGTGATCGAGCCGAAGATCCGATTTGCGGGTGAGGCTGGTGAACAGGCGACGATGTTCCTTCTGGACCCGAGCGGGAACGCACTTGAGTTTAAGGGGTTCAACGACCTGTCCGCCGTGTTTGCCAAATAACGAGTGAGCCGCGAAAGAACAGTAATCGTCGGCGGCGGAGTGGTAGGCGCTAGCGTGGCTTATCATCTGACGGACCGAGGCGCAGGCGAGGTCGTAATCCTCGAACGCGAGGCCCGGCAGGGAATGGGGTCCACGGGCGCGGCCACAGGGGGAATCCGTGCGCAGTTTGAAACGGACATCAACATCCGGATGTCTTTGTACTCGCTGGATTTCTTCAAGAATTGCGGTTTCGATTCCGGTTACGAACCACGCGGATATCTCTTTTTCGCGACTACGCCGGAGCAATTTGAGTATCTTGTCGCTAACGTTGCGAAGCAGAAGTCTCTCGGCGTGGAGGGTGTTGAGGTGGTGGACTGCCCGGACATTCGAAAGCTTGTGCCGGGGATGAACTGCGATGACATTGTCGGCGGAAGTTTTGGCGCGAATGACGGATTCATCGATCCGATAGCGGTCATGGATGGGTTCACGCGCGGAGCGATCAGCCGGGGTGCGAAGCTAAGAGTGGGTGTCCGCATCACCGGGATCGAGTGTTCAGGTGACGAGGTGAAGGGTGTCCGCACCGACGACGGCGTGATCGAATGTGATAAGGTCGTCATTTGCACCGGAGCGTGGGCGAGGGAGTTGGCGAGTACGGCGGGGGTTGATCTGCCGGTGGAGCCGATGCGGCGGCAGATAGTTTGGGCGCGCTCTAAGAAGCCGCTGCCTGAGCAGCTTCCGATGGTGATCGATCTCGGAACCGGCTTTCACTTTCGACCCGCAAAAGGTTCTCGTAACGAACTAATGTTCGCTTATCCGGATCCGGACGAGGTGCCGTCGTTTGAACGGACGCTGGTGCCCGAATTCGTCGATAAGATCTGCACCACCGCGGCTCAGCGTGCGGCTTTCTTGGGCGAAGCGGAAGTCATGCTCGAAAAGTGCCGGGTAGGTCTATACGAGAACACGCCGGACCATCACGCGATCTTGGGCGGCTGTGCTGTTGAAGGGCTTTATTTTGCAAATGGCTTTTCGGGACACGGGGTGATGCATTCGCCTGCGACAGGGAGGGCTTTGGCGGAGATGATGCTTGATGGAGAAGCTTCTTTCTTAGATGTTTCATGCCTTAAAATTGATCGGTTCAAAACAGGTGAGCTTCTCCACGAAACGGCTTTTATATAAACCATGACAACTGCGATAGTCCATCATCCGATTTACGAAAAACACGACACGGGGCCCGGCCACCCCGAAACGGCGGAACGCTACCGCGTCGCGATCGAGGCGTTGCGAGCTGACGAAAAACTGTGGGCGCAGTTGCAAGAGATCACACCTGAAAAGGCCGGAAAGGGGGCGATTCAGGCGGTACATACAAAGGAGCATTTCAAACGCGTCGAGGGGGCATTCATGAATGGTCTTGACCGGCTGGACGCTGACACGACGCTTTCGATGCAGTCTTTTGACGCATCGCTTTTTGCGGCCGGGGGGGCGATCGCGGCGGTAGATGCGGTGATGGAGGGCCAGGCTCGTAACGCGTTTGTTGCGGTGAGGCCGCCCGGGCATCACGCGACAGCGGAGAGAGCCATGGGCTTCTGCCTCTTCAACAACGTCGCGGTCGCGGCGCGATACGCACAGAACAAGTACAAAGATATCGATCAAGTGGCGGTTATCGACTGGGACGTGCATCATGGCAACGGCACGCAGGGGATATTTTATACGGACCCGAGCGTTTTCTTTTTTTCGATGCATCAATATCCCTGGTATCCCGGCACAGGGTCGCGCGGTGAGACCGGGCACGGGAAAGGGCTGGGCTACACGTTGAACGTGCCGACGAAAGCTTTTACAAAAGCGGATGAGCAGAAGCGTACTTTTGAAGCGGCGATCGAAGAGATCGCTGGCAAGATGAAGCCCGATATGATCTTCATTTCCGCCGGCTTCGACGCCCATCTGACGGACCCGCTTGGTCAGCTTCAGCTGGAGGATCCGGACTTTCGCGCGATGACAAGGGTCATGATGGAGTGGGCGGACGAGGCCTGCGGCGGGCGGCTGATCTCGTGTATGGAAGGCGGTTATAACCTTGAGACACTCGGCCGGACGGTGAGGGAGCACGTAGACGAGCTCCGTAACGGATAAGATTGCCGACACTTAGCGTAAGTGTGATATTATTCTGAATCCATACAGATCAAGTCAGGAGAACGTGTAGATGCCGGATATCGAAACCGTTTGCGTCCAATGTAAAGCAACTTTTTTGTTCTCGGAAAAAGAACAGGATTACTTCTATCAGCGCAACATGATGGCGCCGCAGCGATGTGAACAATGCCGCTCGCGAAAAGCCGCAAAAAAGGTCGAGGACGGAACGCGCTTTGAGATCGTGTGCGATCATTGCGGGAAACACGACCGTGTCCCGTTTCAGCCGAAAGTCGGACGTCCGGTGTTATGCCGCGAATGTCACGAAGCTAACCGTTCGCGGGCGCGCTTTGCCTGATCTTTCTTGTTTCCACCTTACAGAATATGAACCTTCAAACCGTTATTTATGAGACGAATGGCAGCGTTGTGACTGTCAAAATGAATCGCCCCGACGCACTCAACGCGCTGTCTTCACAGTTGGGTAGCGACCTGAACTCTGCGATCCAGCAGGCGCGGAACGACGGTGCTCGGGCGGTGATACTTACGGGAAGCGGACGTGCTTTTTGCGCAGGCGGCGACCTGAGGGAGATGCAGTCGATCGGTCAGGCCGAGGGGCGAGCCGAGGCATTTTTAGATGCACCGCTGAAGTCTTTGCACAACGTCGTGCGGCTTATCAGGGAATCGCCGATGCCGTTTATCGCGGCGGTGAACGGCGTTTGTGCGGGGGCCGGGGTGAATTTTGCGCTGGCATGCGACATCGTCATTGCAGCGGACGATGCGACCTTTAGGGAAGCGTTCGTAAGGATCGGATTGACGCCCGACTGCGGCGGCACTTTCTTTTTGCCGCGTGCGATCGGCGAGAAGCGTGCGGCGGAGCTGCTGATGACGGGTGATTCGGTGACTGCGGAAAGGGCAGAGCAGATCGGAATGATCAACCGTATAGTTCCCACAGGCGATCTGATGAACGAGGCCGCGGCGATGGCGCAGAAACTGGCAGCGGGCCCGACGGCTTCGTTGGCCCGAATCAAGCGAATGCTCAATGCAAGTTTCGCCAATAACTTAACGTCACAATTGGCTTTAGAGGCAGATTGCCAGCTCGAATCGGGCCGGGGCCAAGATTTTAGCGAAGGTGTGAACGCGTTTTTTGAAAAGCGGGCACCTAATTTTACGGGTCGATAATTTAAGCGCATTTTGTGTGTGAAGGCCGTCGCAAGGCGGCTTTTTTGCGCGTGAAGAAAAAAATCCCGGGAAGGTATTGACAAGAGCGGACGGGTTTATTAAATTGGCTGAAGTGAAAATGAAAATCGTTTTCAATAAGACTTTAGAAATACTTTAAATCCATGACATTCGAAATACCAAACAGACCTGTGACGGCAAGACTCGTCACCTTTACCCTAATTCTTGCGGCCCTTGCGGGTATGGCGTTCGGGCAGGCTATTAACTCCGGGACGGGTTCGATCTCCGGTTCCGTACTTGACCCAAACGGTCAGGCTGTAGCGGGTGCGACCGTTGAGGTCGTTGAACTTCGTCGCCGGATTGTTAGTGATCTCAGCGGCACCTATCGGTTTGTGAACGTACCCGCGGGGTCGTATACCCTCAACATTACCGCAACCGGGTTTAACCCGGCTTCGATCTCGCAAGTGAACGTTGAAGGCGGACGGGCGGCCGTGTCCGATCTACGCTTCACGGAGGTCAGCCGTAGTTCCATTCAGGTCGACGTCATCGGTACGGATCGCGATGCGATTGCGGAGATCCCTGGTTCGGTCGCGGTTATTTCGGCTGACGAGCTTCGCTTTAGCCATCCGATCGACGCTAACGAGGTGTTGCGACGAGTTACAGGCCTTCATGTTCGCGAGGACAGCGGGCCTGTGGCCCTAAGGCTCAATATGGGCATTCGCGGCCTGAATCCCGACCGCAGCCGCCAGATCCTGGTTCTCGAAGACGGGATCCCGCTGTCACTTGCACCGTACGGCGAGCCTGAGCTTTACTACAGTCCGCCGATCGATAGGATGCAGCGTGTGGAGATACTGAAAGGCAGCGGATCTATTCTTTATGGCCCCCAGACGATCGGCGGCGTAGTTAATTTCGTGACGCCCGATCCGCCTGATCGCCCGACGGGCACTTTTCAGTTGACGGGCGGCGAACGGGATTATCTCAATATGCTTGCGAGCTACGGTGGCAAGATCGGTAAATTTGGTGGTTACGGATCGCTGCTTCGAAAACAGGGGAAGGGGTTCCGTTCGTTCGATTTTGGCGTGACAGATTTCACGGGCAAGTTCAGCTATTCGTTCAACGACCGGCATATTCTTGGCGGCAAGCTTTCGCTTTATGATGAAACGTCAAACTCGACCTACCTAGGCCTGACTCAAGCCGAGTTTGAACGCGACCCGACGCAGAACCCGGTTCCTGACGATCGGCTTGACGTTCAGCGTTACTTTGGGTCGGTGAATTATCAGTTCATTCCGAACGCGACGACACTGGTCAACACGACTGCCTATGCGTATCACACGAAGCGAAACTGGCGGCGGCAGGATTTTGACCGAGCACGCGTCGCGGGCCGTTCTTACCTTGGGGTTTTTGGCGATGAAGATATCCCGGGGGGTGCGGTGTTTCTTCGCGACAGCACCGGGAATCGGAACCGCAGTTTCGATGTGATGGGCGTTGAATCTCGCATTGCCAAGGAATATGCGATCGGTGAGAACCGTTCGACGTTCACCGGCGGCGCCAGCTTTGTGTTTGAGGAAGCTTATGACGAGTATGTCGTGGGTAACTCAGCGACGAGCAGTGACGGAATACTTCGGGATGCGGAGACGCGTCCGGCTTACGGCACCTCGCTATTTGCCCAAAATCGATTCGCAATAGGGCGGAAGCTCACCGTTACCCCGGGGATTCGATTCGAGAACTATAAATATGAACGTCGAATAAGCCGAGCCCGTGTAAACAACATCCCCACCGACGTGGACATTCGCGGCGAGGACAGCGTCTCTGCTTGGGTGCCGGGAATCGGCGTCGCATATCAGCCGATCCAGCAGTTCACGATCTTTGCCGGTGCGCATCGAGGATTTGCACCGCCGCGTGTAAAAGATTCGGTGAGCAGCAGCGGCGTTCCGGTTGAACTTGACGCTGAGTTTAGCTGGAATTACGAAGCCGGCGTGCGTTATTTTGCCCGCAACGGTTTTAATGCTGAGGCGACGTTCTACACGCTTGTATTTGAGAATCAGATCATTCCTGCTTCTCAATCCGGTGGAGCGACATCGACGCTTATCAATGCGGGCGAAACATTACATCAGGGGTTTGAGCTGCAAGCGGGATTCGATTTCGGCAAGTTGTTCAAACAGACAGGACAGAGTCTGACGACAGACGTTCGATACACGAAGCTTTCGATAGCACGTTTTGAGAACGGCATCTATGACGGTAACCGATTGCCCTACGCTCCTGAGAATCTTTTCAGCTTCGTTGTGGGCTATCGCCATAACCTAGGCTTTGGCGGGCAGTATGATATTACCTTTGTTGGTCAGCAATTTGCGGACAATGAGGAGACGATCTCTCCGAGTGCCAACGGCGAGATCGGCTTGATCCCGTCATATACGCTGCACAACATCTCTTTTGACTACGAACGAAATTTTGAAAAGTTTTCTCTCGCGCCATTTGTCACAGTAAAGAATCTGACAAATGAGATCTATATTTCATCCCGAGCGCCGCAGGGGATCCAGCCGGGACTTTTCCGTCAGGCAAACGTCGGTATCCGGGTCCGCTTTTAGGGGCCCGCGTTTTAGGAGCACGGTATCTGGAAGTTATACTGTATAAACATTTACGGTTATACAGAACTTCAGAGCTTCTAAAAAAGGGGGGGGGACTATGACGTGTGCCGGATTCAAGGGGCTGACCCTGGCAATGATGCTGGCTTGTTTGGCAACAGGTGCTTTAGCGCAGCGGAGTGCAGTAGTCGAAGGCCGCGTGGTCGACAGCAATGGCGACGCGATCTCGGGTGCAAGGGTGCGAGCGACACAGCTCGGCACCCGATTTATTTTGGAACGGACGACAGATGAAACAGGAACATTTCGCATTGCGATGCGGGCCGGAGCAGAGTATGAAGTGAGCGTTACCGCGCCAAATTTCGGTGGTGTTATCCGACGGGTAGCGGCCCCGGCGGACACTATTGAGATAGTGTTAGATCCGGTACCTGTTGCGGCAGATATTTCGGTCTCATCGAGTTATCTGGTCGGCACGACGGAAAACCTGGATGATGTGTCGGGGGCGGCCAACAGGATCGACCGGCAGATCTTGGAGAATAGCCGAGTATTTAATGCGTATGAGGCGCTGAGGAAAGTACCGGGTATTCATGTCCGGGATGAAGAAGGATTCGGAGTGAGGCCTAATATTGCCATTCGGGGGCTTGATCCGACGCGGTCAAGGAAAGTGTTGCTGCTTGAGGATGGGATCCCGTTATCTTTTGCACCATACGGCGATAACTCGTCGTACTACCATCCGCCCGCGGAGAGGTATGAGTCAGTAGAGGTGGTGAAGGGAACAAGCCAGATCGTTTACGGTCCGCACACTGTCGGGGGTGTGATCAATTACATTACACCGAATCCATCTGAAAGGCCGACTTTCTCGTTAAAACTTGTAGGCGGCAACCGAGATTTTTTCAACGGGTCATTTACGGGTAGCGGCGCGATCGGAGACACTGGTTTGTTTGCTAGTTACACGCGGAAGCAGGGGGACGGCGCGCGGCCCTTCATCAGCTCAAAACTCAACGACCTTTCGACAAAAGTGGTGCATGCACCGAATGAGCGACATTCGCTGACGTTTAAGTTCACGTATTTTCGAGAGCATTCAAATGCGACCGCGTCGGGCTTGACGGAGGCAGAGTATGCGGACGACCCGCGGGGAAACATTTTTAGGAACGATTTCTTTTTTGGCGATCGGACGGCCGTGTCGCTATCACATACCGGTGTCTTGACGGAGAGTTTGTTTGTGACGACGAACGCGTATGCGAGTTTCTTTGAACGGGAATGGTGGCGGCAGTCGTCTAACTCTTCGCAGCGGCCGAATCGGTTGAATGTTGATCCCGATTGTCTAAGTCTGGCGGATCTTAATACTACATGCGGCATCGAAGGAAGGGTACGCAAATATCAGATCTATGGCGTGGCGCCGAGCGTGACTTGGGAGTACGGCTCTGACACACGTTTGCGAGGTGAACTACGGACAGGGTTGCGGGTCCATTACGAGATACAGAATCGGGTTCTCGAGGTCGGCGATCTGCCGACGAGTCGTAGCGGGTTCAGGACGGAAGATAACTGGCGGCGAACTCTGGCATACTCCGGATTCGTACGCAATAGGTTTGTCTTCGGTGATCTGGCGGTTACGCCGGGCGTGCGGGTCGAGCATATCAGGAACGAGAGAGAGAATCGGATCACTTCACCAGTGAGACGAGGAGAGGCGACGGTGACCGCGGTTATCCCCGGGATCGGAATCACTTACTCCGCACTCCCGCGTACGACGATCTTCGCTGGGGTGCATCGAGGATTTTCACCGCCTGCGGTCGATGAGATCATTTCGAATTCGGGTGGTGTGATCGAGTTGGATTCGGAGGAGAGCTGGAATTATGAAGCGGGAGTTCGGACGAATCCGGTGCGGGGTGTGAGCCTTGAGGCGACGGCGTTCCGGATGGACTTTCAAAATCAGATCGTGCCTGCCAGTCTTGCAGGCGGGATGGGATCGGCTCTGACGAATGGAGGCGAGACGCTGCAACAGGGGCTGGAGTTTGCGGCACAGATCGATACCAGCGCGTTGCTTGATTCTGACCAGAACTTTTATTTGCGGACCGCTTACACTTGGCTGCCGGTCGCAGAATTTCGCGGGTCTCGGTTTAGCACGGCGGATCCTGATGTTCTGATCACGGGTAACCGTCTACCATATGCGCCGGAAAATCTGCTGACAACTAGCCTCGGGTATGCCCACCCGAAAGGGGTGGATGCGTTCATTGAAAATGTTTATATCGGACGTCAGTTTGGTGACGATCTGAACCAGATCGATCCGACAGCGAACGGGCAGATCGGTGCGTTGCAGGCTCAGACATACTGGAATGCGACGGTTAATTACACGGTCGAGAACTGGCGGACGACATTTTTTGTAACGGCAAAGAACATCTTTGATCGAACGTTCGTTGTAGACCGTTCACGGGGAAATCTACCTTCCTCACCCCGGCTTATGCAGGCGGGCGTGAAGTTCAATTTTTAATTATGAAATATATTTTAGCTTTGATGATAGTGGCGGCGGCGCTTGTTTTCGCCGCATGTGAACCGACGGCAAATGTTGATACGGCGAATACGACTGCGAATACCGCGACGAACAATGCCGTAACGAGTCAGAAGCTTGTGGTCGCGCTCAAGCCGGACAAGAACCCTGACCAGATGATGGAAGAGAGGCAAAGCCTTTCGAAATATCTTTCGGAGAAGCTTGGCCGTGAGGTCGAGGTGATCATCCCTGTATCGGCAGCGGTGATCAACGCAGGTTTTTCGAACGGGACAGTCGACATTGGCTATCTGAGCGCGAACGACCTGATCAATTCCGCTGATTCAGAACTGCTGTTGGTTGGTGAGATCAACGGTCAAACCACGTATAAGAGCTATTGGCTGGGGCTGAATGATAGCCCTTATACGTCGATCGAGGATTTGAAGGGGAAGCCGATCGCATTCGCCAGTAAGACGAGCACCTCGGGATTTGTGATCCCGTTGTGGGACCTGAAGAAGCGTAATTTATTGGGCGATGGGAACGATCCGGAAGCGTTTTTCGGGAAGGGAAATGTTTTTTATGGGACAGGATATGTTTCGGCGGTAGAGCGTGTGCTGAACGGGCAAGCAGAAGCTGCAGCCGTGAGTTATTATGTTCTCGATGAGGACAAGCATTTGTCTGAGGAGCAACGCGGTCGGCTGAAGAAGATCCAAGAACAGGGCGATGTCCCGACGCATATCATCGCGATCAGGCGAACGGTATCGGCAGAGGAGCGGGCGACACTCAAGAAGGCGTTGCTCGAGCTTAATGATGGTGCGAACAAGCAGCTTCGCGACCGTGTGTTCACGTCGAAGCTTGTCGAAGCAGAACAGGAAGAGCATCTCAGGCCGCTGAAAGATGCTCTGTCGGTGATCCCAAAATAATTTGATCGAAACACCAACTAAAAACGCCGTAGAGGTGGACGGACTCGAGGTCGTTCGCGGAGGCATGAGTATGTTCTCCGAGATGGGCTGGAAACTTCCTGAAGGGAAGTTTCTTGCCGTTACGGGGCCTTCGGGCGCGGGTAAATCGAGCCTGTTGGCGTGTCTCGGTGGACGGCTGGTGCAGCATGAGGGCACGTTTCATCTAGCTACTACGGACCCGCGTGAGGTTGGGGTGGTTTTTCAAAATCTGCGGCTTTCACGCAATCTGAGCGTCCTTACCAACGTGCTGTGCGGGCGGCTCGGGTCCCAGCCTTGGTGGCGGACGCTCTTTTCATTTCCGACGGCGGAGAAGCAGCGAGCGTTTGAGATAATGTGCGATTTGGGGATCGGCGAGCTGGCGAATAAACCCGTACGCAAGATCTCGGGCGGCGAGCAGCAGCGTACGGCCATTGCACGTGTGCTTTATCAATCGCCGCAAATAATATTCGCCGACGAACCAACGTCAAACCTGGATGCAGAGCTTTCGACGAAGGTTCTGGGCATCTTGCGAACGCAATGCGACACCGAGCGAAAAACAGCAGTCTGTGTGCTGCATGATGCGGATCTGGTGGAGGAATTTGCGGATTTTGAACTGCGGCTCGACAGCCGGGTCGAGTACGGCTGGAGTCTAAGAAGTATCCGATAAAAGAAGAGATTTGAACGCGAACACAGAGATACCCAAGCTTTCGTGGCGCGAGCGCTTTACTGCGTTTCGCGCGACGCTGCTTTTGTTTGCGATCGCTGTAATCATCTCGCTCCCTGCGATGACAGGTTCTGGCCGCGATCTGAGTTATTGGGAGAACTTCATGCGGTTCGCCCGCAAGTTCTTCCCGCCCGACCTCAGCGTCACGCCGGCCGTGCTCGTTGCGCTAGGCGAAACGATCCAGATAGCGGTCATGGCGACGTTCTTTGCCGCGATCATCGCGCTCCCGCTGGCGGTCGCGGGGTCACAGAACATTGCCCCGCGCTGGATGAACCTGGCAACGCGAATGATCTTGAACGTTATCCGCACGCTCCCAAGCCTCATCTGGGCCCTTTTGGCGGTGGCGGTTGTCGGGCCCAATCCGCTTGCGGGTGTTATCGGCCTCACGTTTTATAGCATCGGATATCTCGGAAAATTCTTTAGCGACGCTTTCGAATCGATTGACGCGGAAGTTTCGGATGGGCTGCGAGCATCGGGAGCGAATGCTATCCAGTCGTTCCAGTTTGGAATGCTTCCGCAGGTAAAGCCGCTGATATTGAGCCACGTGCTCTGGATGCTTGAATATAACATTCGGTCTGCGGCTATCATCGGGTATGTCGGAGCCGGAGGCATCGGGCTTTTGCTGCATACCTATCAGGAATTTGGGCATTGGGATCGGTTCTCGACCGTGCTGCTATTCATTCTTATTCTGGTCACGACCCTCGACCTCTTCGGCGAATGGCTCCGCGGCAAGATCCTGCGAGACGACTGACCCGGAACGGCGCGAAACACCTGCCGAATACGCGTGAAACATAGACGGGGCGAGAATTGCCTCGACGGGTCGCGTGCGGTCAGATTTCAGTTTATCCTCAAAATCGGATGCACACGCTGACGTATTCACAACTGCTGCGAGGCAACCGCAATTTTCGGAATCTACTGGGCGGCCAGTTCATTTCGGAGTTGGGGAATTGGTTTAATTTCATTGCCGGCCTCGGGCTCGTGCGGGCTGTGAGCGGAGCTTCGCCGACTGCTGCGGGCATATATTTTGTGTGCCGCTTGCTGCCGTTCGCATTCGCTTCACCGATCGCCGGAGCTTTCGTTGACCGGTTTTCGCGGCGGCAGGTGATGATCGTGACGGACCTCTTGCGGGTCGGGGTCGCGCTGATGTTCTTACTCGTTTCGAGCAAAGAGGATCTTTGGATCGCTTATCTGGGAACGGTGCTGCTATCAACATTCGGTGCGTTCTTCGACGGGGCTAAGAACGCTTCGACGCCGAACTTGACGGGCAAAGAGGGCCTACTTGCGGGAACGGCGCTAATGTTCTCGACGCGGTTTCTGCTAATGGCGATCGGCTCGGCGCTTGGCGGATGGACAGCCGCAATGGTCGGCTATGAGGCCGCGTTCTTAGTCAATGCTGCATCGTTTGCCGTCTCGGCCTATCTCGTTTGGCTGATTCCTGAAGAGGCAACGCGGGACAAGCAAACGGCTGAGCGCCGGGCAGAAACTCGCCCCACATTTCGCGCCGAGATGCGTGAAGGAGTCCGCTACGCGTTCCTAAACCATTTTGCGTTGACGATCTTGATAATGAATGTGATGTGGGCGACCGGCGGGGGTGCGGTCAACATCATTTTTGAGCGCGCGGGTGGAATATATTTTGCTGAACGCGAGGCGTGGAACCCGGATATGGCGGTGGCGATATTGTGGGCCGCGACTGGGTTGGGGCTGACGATAGGGATGCTGATCGCGCATCGGACATCGATGATCCTGGACCGCCGCGGGCGACACAGCACGTTTATCGGATGGTCGCTGCTGATCCATGGTGTGCTGTTTTCAGCGGCCGCGTTTATGCCGACGCTGTGGCTCTTCGCGCTTTTCGTGTTTATCTCGCGGGCGATCGTCGGCGTCGAATACGCGATTCAGGAGACGTTGTTCCAGCAAAGCTTGCCGGACTATATCCGCGGGCGAATATCAACCATCGACAGAGGTGCTGAGCTGACGGTATTCGGGGCATCGAGCTATTTTGCGGCGCTCGCTATGTTTTACATCACCCCGATGACGCTCACGATAATCTCAGGTGTGCTTTCAGCGGCGGCGGGGATCGTGTGGTTCGTGCGGAACCCCAGCGAGACTCGGTTCAGGGAGTCGTCAAAGCCGTTTGAATGATCACGCCGTAATGATGACGGCCTTTGTGCCGGTAAGTTCGGAGAAGTCTTTTGTGTAAATGGCGTCGACCCGTCGGCGAACGCGGCCGATGGTTTCGACGATGTCCTGAGTGGACACGAAGCCGCTTTCTGTGTGCGCGATCGCCCAGGTTTTGTAATGAGTAGCGGCGGATAATGTGTCTTCGAGCATTCTGAGGTACTGCGATTTTGTTTCAACCGGCGAGCCGAATTTGCCCTGCCGAAGTGTTTCGAGGTCGCTCCAGAAATCGTTACCGCCACGCAGCCACTCTTCGCGCCACTGCGACCTTTCCGAATAGCCGCGTCCGCCGCCGATGCCGGAAACGGGCAGCCGAAGAAACATAAGGTCAGCCGGGGTTTCAGCGATGAAGATGTTTGCGGGTTTATTAGTACAAACGTTTTCGCGCGAGTTGTCGATGGGTTCCGGAATTGCCATCCAGAGCCTTCGGTAAACGTTCGCGAGCGGCTGCCGGAGTTCGCGTGTTTCCTCGGTAAATGAAAGCACGTAATCGCCAACGGCCATCGCGAGACCGGCGCCGATAGCGAATGCCACAGGCGACTGAATACGTTCAAGATTCTTCCGCACGTTGTCGAACCACCATGCGTCGGTTTCGCTGAACCAAGTGCGCAGGGCAGGGTTATTCAGCTTGTGGCCGGGGACATAGACGTCTTCGAGGATCTGATTGACATCGTCGTCCGTAAGCCGCTCATGATTGTTTTGAATTACCGAGACGGCTTTTATCCAAGCGGACTGCAGCAGATCGTTAGCGAGTACTTTGACCTCTCGTCGTTTGAGATAAACGCCCAGGGTCGGGTCGCCCGTAAACGGCATAGCCGCCGACGCGAATTTGAGCCGCCCAAGAATATTTAGCTCAAAAGCCAGCCAGCCGGTAGGGGCGATTTTTCCCGTATAGATCATTAAAATATTTTGCTACGGCCACAGGCAGCGGTGCAAGAGCCACCGGTCAAACGACATGTTCAAGATTCAGAAATTCTTTAACTATACGGGGGTCAAATTCGATCGCAGCCCACTCGGTCAGATATTGCCTGGCCTCATCGACGGTTCGTGCGCGTCGGCGCGGCCGGTCGTCGGTTAGTGCCGCATAGCAGTCGGCGACACGAAGGATTCGCGCTGCGAGTGGGATATTCTCGCCCTGAAGGCCATCGGGGTAACCTTGGCCGCTCCACCATTCGTGATGCCAACGGACCAATAACTGAACTCCCCGCGGGAACCCGCGACGCGCAGTCTGCTGTTCACCGATGACGGGGTGGCGCTGCAGGTCTAGACGTTCGGCAGCGGTCAGTTCGCGATTTTCGCGGATGTAGGAGCGGTTCATCACCATTTCGCCTATGTCATGGACAAGAGCAGCTTGCTGCATTACGACCCGGTCCTGCGCGGCCATATGAAAGACGCGGCCGAGCTGTTCCGAGATCTCAGCGATCCGGAGGGCATGCGCATGTGTATAGCCCTCGAACTCGTCGATTCGCGACGAAAGCTCAAGGAGCTTTTCGTCAAACTGCGATGCGGCAGAAGCAGAATGATCCATAAATCAGATGCGTCGAACGGGGCACGAGTTAACGTCAGTTACAGGTGAGATTCTAACATAAGAGAGGGGGCGTTATGCACGTAAGCCGGCGAGGAGTTTCTGGGCAGCAGCATCACCCGGGGCGATCTGGAGATAGCGGTTAAGTTCGCCTTCGGCACGTTTAAGCAGATTCATATCGATAAAGAACTGAACGAGCATGAGTCGTATTTCGGAATCTTGCGGCTGCATATTTGCAGCGGACTGGAGCTCGGACTCGGCCTTGTGCCGCATCTTGTCGAACGCCGAAAGAGCCTTGCCGTAATAGGCATGATAGCGTGCGTTCTGCGGCATGAAATGGACGGCACGCGCGAAGCACTTTGCGGCTGATTCATAATCGTCATCGTCAAGATGCGAAAGGCCTGCTTCAAAATTTTCGCTACCTTGTTCGGCCCGCTTGTCAGCGTCAGTGATGATCTCCGACTTGCCCTCGGCGCGGCGTTTGGCTTCGGACTCGGCCTCTTTGCGAAGCTTATAATCGTAGCTGTTGCGTGCTTCTTGATCGCGGAGAGTTTCGTACGCATGCGACAGCTCAGTAAATGCGACCTGAATGCGACGCAGCAACTCGGGCGATTCGCGGTGGAATCGGTCGGGATGAAAGAGCTTTGCAAGGCCGAAGTACGAGATCTTTAGCTGAGCGAGCGGCGTATCGGATTCGATGCCGAGCCGTTCGTAATGGGACTTCGCCGTCTCGGAGCGCGCGAGGTAGTCATCGAGCGATATCTCAGCGTCCGGGATCTTGACGGGCTCGGCTGTCGGCAATTCGTCGGCCGGGAACTCGGGAGCCGGCGCCTTGGGGGCATCGATGGTGCGCGCTTCTTTTACCCTCTGCAGTTTCGCCGTGCGGATGGCTTCAAGCTGTCGAACTGAAAACGCGGCATTCCAACCGTTACGGGCTAGGAAGCCGCCGATCCATAGAGAATAGAGTGCCTGAAGGATGCCGGATTCGGGCATGTTGCTCGTCTGGCGAAGCTCGTTGATCGAAAGAGTACGATCACCGAATTGTGCCAGAAGAAAGGTCTCGTGCTGGAGGAGATTGACGTTGCCATTCGGCATGGCCAGAAGGGCAAACTGCTCGTCCATGCTCTCAAATCGGTCGGCGACGACGGTCGAATGGATGCACCGGCCGTAATCCAGCAGAACATTTTGCGCGCTGATCCTGTAAATGAGATCAGCTCGGGGCCGGGCGAGCGGATTGAAGAGCCACTCGCCATCGGGCCAAGTGAGGGCGTCAATGATGACGGCCTCGATCTGTTTAGTGGTGATCTCGCTAAGTTCGTCCTGGGTAACGATCCCGGAGCTGACGAGGCCTCCGGCGAATTCGACATCGTTTGCAAAATTTGGATGGTTGGCAAGCTCTTGCTTTCCGATCGTGCCGGCACGCAACAGGATGTCGAACAACCGGTGCTGGCGGGAGTTTGAGGCGGCGTAAACAATGACTCCCTCTGCGAAATACACCATCGTTTTCCGCGGGCCGCTGGCAACGCGCAGCGAGCCGGAGAGCGTGGCCTGCCCGATCTCGGCTATGAGTTCGGCAAACGGGTGCGCGGCGATCTTGCCGTGTATTTCAAGTTGATTTTGCGGGGTCATTTGTGAAAGGGAGCGCCGAAACGGCCGGAATCGGCCTAATCAAATGATAGCAGAACCGGGAGGTGAATGTTAAGTAAATTCTCAAAGTTGACGCCGCGCGGGAAAAAGGCGAAATTATCATTTCTGCAAAATAAACGAGCAATAGCGAAGATGGAAGAAATTGAGATTAAAGAATGTGACACGCTTGAAGCGTTGGAACGGTGTGTTGCGTTACAGAAAGAGGTATTTGCACTACCCGAGATCGAGATCTCGCCGGTGCGGCATTTCGTCGTTACAAAGAACGCCGGGGGCTTTACGCTTGGGGCGTTTCTGGGCGACGAGCTGGTCGGATTTGTGCTCAGCGTGCCCGCGTTCTTGCGGGGCAAGCCGGCGTTTTATTCACATATGACGGCGGTTAAAGGAACGGTGCAGGGAACCGGGATCGGCGCCAGGCTTAAATGGCAGCAGCGGCTGGTGGCGATGGAGCGCGGTGTGAGTTCGATCAAATGGACCTTTGAGCCATGGAAGGCCCGCAACGCATTTTTCAATCTTGAGAAGTTGGGAGCTGTGGTGACCGAGTATCAGCCGAACTTTTACGGTGTTGACTATTCAACCGCGTCGACGGGCGGCAAGAAGATCGGGTTGGCGAGCGATCGGCTGTTTGCGGAGTGGCATCTCGAGTCACCAAAGGTCGCGGCGCTGGCGTCGGGGCGTGCTCACATTGACGAACGGACGGCCGTGCGGGCGGTATCAGCTCCGACGGACTGGTCCGCTCTGGTGACAAGCGATCCTGAGGCCGCTCTCGCGGAGCAGAAGCGGCTCAAGGCGGAATTCGAAGCCGCATTTGCAGACGGATTGTTGTGTGAGGGGTTCATCCGCGACAAGGATGACCCGCGATATCTGTTTTTTGCGAAGTAGCCCCCTATGGCGATGACGAAATTGGAACCGATCAAAGACGAGATCGCCGAATTGCGCAGCGAGATCGAGCGGCATAATGAGCTGTATTATCAGCAGAATGCGCCGGAGATCTCGGATCTGGAGTTTGATCAGCTTCTCGAGCGGCTGAAGGAACTCGAATCGGAATATCCGGAATTTGTTACGCCGGACAGCCCCACGCAGCGGGTCGGCGGTAAAGCGGAGAGCCTCAAGCCGTTTGCGCGTACGTTGCCGTTGATGTCGCTGGATAATTCGTACAGCCTTGATGACCTCAAGGCATTTACGGAGAGGTGCGAGCGGTTGGCCGAGGGACGGAAGCTTGCGTATGTCGCTGAGCTGAAGATAGACGGGCTGAGCGTTTCGCTGCATTACGACGGCGGTGTTTTATCGGTGGCAGCGACCCGGGGCGACGGGCGGACGGGTGACGAGGTGACTCAGAATGCGCGGACGATCAGATCTGTTCCGTTGCGACTTAAGATGGATTCGCCTGAGCACGCGGAGGTGCGAGGCGAGGTGTTTTTGGCGCGCTCGCAGTTTGCGAAGATCAACTCGGAACTTGAAATGCAGGGCGAAAAGCAGTTCGCAAATCCGAGGAACTGTGCGTCTGGGACGCTGCGGATGCTTGATTCGGCAGTGGTTGCTTCGCGCCGATTGGACATGTTTCCGTACGACGTGATCCGCGGTAGCCAGAAGATGTTTGCGACGCACTGGGAGAGCTTTGAATGGCTGGAGCGGAACGGGTTCAATGTTAATCCGCACCGGCGGCTCTGCACGACGTTTGAAGAGCTTGCGGCATTTATCGCGGAGATGGAGCCGGTACGGGACGAACTGGACTATGACATCGACGGTGTCGTCGTTAAGGTCAATTCGACATCGCTGCAGGATGAATTTGGAGCGACGACGAAGGCGCCGCGGTGGGCGATCGCTTATAAATATCCAGCTCGTCAGGCGACGACACGGCTGTTAGGGATAAGTGTGCAGGTTGGCAGGACGGGGGCACTTACGCCGGTGGCGCTGCTTGAGCCGGTGCTGCTGGCCGGAACGATTGTGGGCCGTGCTTCGCTGCACAATGAGGATGAGATAAAGCGACTCGGCATAAAGATCGGCGATACGGTGCTGATCGAAAAGAGCGGCGAGATCATTCCACAAGTGCTGCAGGTTGTTGAGGGTAAGCGGACGGGAGATGAGACGGATTTTGATTTCCCGCGGCTTTGCCCGGTCTGCGGTGCTGAGGCGGTCCGGCCGGAGGGCAAGGCGGCTAGGCGATGCTTCAATCCGGATTGCCCGGCAAAGGTGAAGGCACGCATTCAGTATTTTGCATCCCGTAAGGCGATGGATATTGAGGGGCTGGGCGAGGTGTTGGTCGATACGATGGTGACCAACGGGATGGTGAAGGACGTTGCGGACCTGTATGAATTGAAGGTCGCGGACATTTCGGCACTTGAGCGGAAGGCGGAGCGTTCGGGGACGAATCTGATCGAACAAATAGAGGCGAGCAAGGAGCGGGGGCTTCAGAGGCTGTTATACGGGATCGATATCCGTCACGTCGGTGAGCGTTATGCCAAGATCCTCGCCGGTAATTTTCGGAGCATCGAACGGTTAGCAGCGGCGTCGGCGGAAGAACTCGACGATATTCCAGAGATAGGGCCGGCCGTTGCGCAGAGTGTCTTTGATTGGTTTCGCGAACCGCGCAATATCGACCTCATCAAACGGCTGCAGGCCGCCGGGGTCAAAACCGAGGTCGACGCTGCAAGCTCAGTCGAGATCGATGAGCGGTTCGCCGGCAAGACATTTGTGCTGACCGGCAAGCTTGAGAATTACACCCGCGACCAGGCGGCGAAGCTGATCGAGGATCGCGGCGGCCGGGTATCTCCGTCCGTCAGCAAGAAAACCGTTTACGTTGTCGCCGGTGATGACGCCGGATCAAAGCTTGCGAAAGCAGAAAGCCTCGGGGTCCGCGTGCTCGACGAAGTCGCATTCGCCCAGATGATCGAAAGCCTATCCACCGATAATTCATGACTATTCTACCGTCTCATCTCCGCCGCGAGCCCGATACATCTCTGATACTACCTGGGTAAAGATCCCGTAAACCACCAACACGCTCACCAGTACGCCGACGCAAAATACGATCAAGTTTAGGTTGTTCATACTCTCCTTCGCGTCGTAGTGCCGTATAGGCCGAGTGCAAGGATCGACGGCACCCACAGTCCAACAAAGATGGCTGTATCTCGATTGCCGTCCCCCAGTACGCCGAACCAAAGGGAAACGGAAAAGAGAAACGATAAGAAAGCCGCTCCGAGAATAAAGAAGTCTGATCTGTCGAGTTTCATAATATTGTTACCGAAAAAGTTGTTATTTGAATCACTGCTTGTCTTTTCGCTTAGCCAAGCTAATCAGATTCGGCAATTATGAAGGTAGAGAGTCGGGCGCGGCCAATGCGCAAACGCCGTTCAGACGGAGAACGTACGGAACAGCGGTCAGGCGTTTAGTAGGGGAATATTGGGGCGAGAGCTCTAGAACAGGGTGAAGTGGTACTCAATAAGGCGTACAACGGTAATCCTCTCACCGTTTCTACTGGCCGGAGTGAACCTGATCCTTCGGGCTGCGGTTCGAGCTTGATCATCCAGACCGAGACCAAGCGGCTTAATGACGAGAGCATCGCTAACTGAACCATTGCGATCAAACATCGCGAGAATTACAACCACGCCTTGCAATCCTTCCTGTCTTGCGACCCGTGTATAAACAGCTGGTGGTCTCGTTCCCAGTTTCATGGGAACGTAGTCTGAGGCTGCCGCCTCTGGGTCTGCATTTTTATCGGGGATGGGGTCGTTCACGCCTTTATAATGTTCGACAAAGTTCTTCAACGATTCCAATTCAGACCTGACTTTGCTGGCGGCAACTGCGGTGCCCGATAGTGCCAAAAATTTGTCGAAATCTGCAACTCCGCCACGCAGCAAGCTTCGGCGACGTTCGCCCGCGTCGGGACCTCGAACCTCGGTCGCCTGGAGAATCGTAGCTCGACCTCTCAGAAGATATGAAGCGGCGTGGTTGCCGTTGAGTGAGATCCCCGCACTCGCGTGGTCGTAAGCTTTTTGGGCATCACCACTCTGGAGTTTGGCACTTCCGAGTATGAAATGCGCCGCTGGTGAGTTGGCGTTTAATTTCAAAACCGTCGAAGCATCGTCGATGGCTTTTGGGTCGCCCCTGTAAAACCTGGCATGGGCTGATCCGAGCCAATACCTCGGCTCTTCAGGTGCGAGTGCAATGGCACGTCCAAACGATCCGGTCGCACTTCGATATTTCTCGTTCTGAACTTCTGCGAGTCCAAGAAAATACCAGTCCTCACCGCTGCCGGATTTCGATCGAGCGGCTTTTCGTGCGGCAGCCTCAGCCTCTTTATACTTTCCGGCTTCGTACAGTTCGCGATAGTTGTCCGCCGGTGACTGGGCTACGACAGACCCGCTGAATGTGAAGAGTAAAATGAAGAAGAAGAGGTAGGATCGAATCATAGCAGAACCCCGATAAGCAGTGAAGAGCCAAAGCTCCTCATGCCGACGAAATGATAGCACGAAAAAAATGTTTGGAACTAGCTATTTGAAAGTGAAAAGCGGCCGCCTTCGATTGAAGCGGCCGCTGTTCGTTTGTGTTATGCGCCGGCGCCGTGGCATTTTTTGAATTTCTTCCCGGAGCCGCAGTAGCACGGTTCGTTCGGTTTCATCTTTGGAGTGTCGCGGACGAACGGCACGTTTCGCATCGCCTCTTCACCGGCGGCTGAGGCACCTGCCATCGCACCAGTGAAGGCCATTCCCGCGGCTTGCCGGCGTGCACGCTGCTGTTCAAGCCGTTCAAGGCGTTCACGCTCTTCCTGTTCGTCACGCGTGACGATCTCAAGATGGAAGAGTGCCTTGGTGGTATTGGTGTCGATGCGGTCGAGCATGTCCTGAAACATCTCAAATGACTGCTTTTTGTATTCCACCAGCGGATCTTTCTGCCCGTATCCGACCAGCCCGATACCCTGCTTGACCTGATCGATCGACGCAAGATGATCCTTCCATTGCGAGTCGATGATGTTGAGCATTATGTAACGCTCATAAGCCCGCAGGCTTTCTTCGCCCGCGATCTTTTCTTTCTCGGAGTAACTCGCCGATGCCTTTTTCCAGATCAAATCCTGGATCTCATCGGGATTCATCGTCTTAAAGTCGACACCAGCATCAACCGCCGGATCGATCGCGTAAATGCTCGCGATCTCGGCAGCATACGTGTCGAACTGCCAAAGGTCGGGCGAGGATGTCAACGGCAGATAGTGATCGGTCAGGTCATGCAGCAGGTCGCGAGCGACGCCGTTCTCACCCAACAGATACTCACGATGCTCCGGCTCGAACATCAGCTGGCGACGGAGACCGTAGATGGTCTCGCGCTGTTTGTTCATGACGTCATCGTATTTGAGGACGTGCTTACGGGTTTCAAAGTTACGATTTTCTACCGCCTTTTGTGCTCGTTCGATCTGCTTAGATACGGTCCGCGACTCGATCGCAACACCCTTCTCCATGCCCAGCCATTCCATCATCGAACGAACCTTGTCGCCGGCGAAGATACGCATCAGGTCGTCTTCGAGCGACAGGACGAAGCGGGATGATCCGGGGTCGCCCTGACGGCCGGCACGGCCGCGGAGCTGATTATCAATGCGGCGTGATTCGTGGCGTTCTGTACCCAGAATATGAAGTCCGCCGGCGTCCACAACCTCTTTATGTTCGGCCTCAACGACTGCTTTTGCCTTGCGCAGAGCTTCTTCGAACTGTTCGGGCGTCGCCTCATCAGGGTTTATCTCCTGACGTTTGAGATATTCCTCGGCCAACGATTCCGGGTTGCCGCCGAGCAGAATGTCAGTACCGCGGCCCGCCATGTTCGTCGCGATCGTAACCGCGCCCTTACGTCCGGCCTGAGCAATGATCTCAGCCTCGCGTTCGTGGTATTTGGCGTTTAGAACGTTGTGCTTGATGCCCACCTTTTGCAGCCGGCTCGCGATCAGCTCTGAGTTCTCGACCGACACCGTACCGACAAGCACCGGGCGGCCCTGTTCATGCAGCTCCTTGATCTCATCGACAACGGCGTCCCACTTTTCGGGAAGCGTTCGATAGATCATATCCGAGTGGTCTTTGCGGACCATCGAGCGGTTCGTCGGGATCATCACCACATCGATGCTGTAGGTCGTTCCGAACTCCTCCGCTTCCGTTTCAGCCGTACCGGTCATACCGGAAAGCTTTTCGTACATTCGGAAATAATTCTGAAGGGTAATGGTCGCAAGGGTCTGGTTCTCGCGCTCGATCTTTACGCCTTCTTTTGCTTCAACAGCCTGATGAAGCCCGTCCGACCATCGGCGGCCCTGCATAAGACGGCCGGTGAAATCGTCAACGATGATCACCTCGTTCTCTTGCACGACGTAATGGTGGTCACGTTTGTAAAGCGTATGAGCCTTCAGGGCCTGTTCAACGCAATGAAGAAGGTCCATGTTCCCGGGATCATAGAGGTTATCAACGCCTAACAGCTTTTCAGATTTCGATACGCCCTGCTCGGTCAAAACGGCCGAGTGATTCTTTTCGTCTACAAGGTAATCGCCGGTCGTGACCTTTGTCTGTTCATCCTTGTGACCTTTTTCGAGTCGCGGGATAACGTCGTTCGCAACGTAATATTTATCCGTCGCCTCGTCCGTCGCACCGGAGATGATCAACGGGGTACGGGCTTCGTCGATGAGGATCGAATCGACCTCGTCAACGATCGCGTAGTAGTGATCGCGCTGGACGAGTGATTCGACATCGAATTTCATGTTATCGCGCAGATAATCGAAGCCAAATTCGTTGTTCGTACCGTAGGTGATCTCGCACGCGTAAGCTTCTTTGCGTTCAACGTCATCCATGTCGTTCTGGATGCAGCCGACGCGGAGCCCGAGGAACTGATGGATCTTGCCCATCCATTCCGCGTCGCGTGAAGCAAGATAATCGTTGACCGTCACAACGTGGACGCCGCGGCCGGTGAGCCCATTAAGATAAGACGGAAGTGTTGCGACCAGCGTTTTACCTTCACCCGTCCGCATTTCCGCGATGCGACCCTGGTGCAGAGCGACGCCGCCGATCATCTGAACGTCAAAGTGACGCATGCCCGTGACGCGTTTAGACGCTTCGCGAACGGTGGCAAAGGCCTCTGGCAAAAGCTCGTGGAGAATCTCCTGCTCCGCCTTTCGGCGAGCCGTTTTATCGTCGATGCCCTCAAGCCGGCGGGCGATCATCTCTCTGAACTTTGGGGTCTGCGCTTTTAGCTCGTCATCCGAGAGCTTTTGGATATCTGGTTCCCATTCGTTGATCTCAGCAACGATCGGTTTAACTTTTTTAAGGAAGACATCGCTGCTTGAGCCGAATATCTTCTTGACCATTTTGTCTGCGAAACTGTTAACTGCCATTTTTTCCTCTAATGTCTCGGAGCTCGACCCGCGTCCGCATGCTTACACGATTGTAAACAAAGTGTTCACTTTGAACGAACGGCGATACGATCGCAACCCTGATATCAAAAATTATGTTGGAACTGGCGAGACGATTCGGAATGATCCGGACTCGCCGCTGCTTTGCGTCCGACTGACGGAGCTAAAGAGCGGCCCTTGCGAGAGAGGAGGGGGTCGTGGAAGGAGAATTTCGAAAATCGTTAGGCCAATGCGCGGCGTAATGCGTAAGTTCCCGCTGCGGCACTACCCTTGGCAGAACGGGGACATCCAGATGTGCATGGGCTGCTGCCTGGTCGAGCGCAAGGTGAACCAGATAAACGCGAACGAGCGATTCGACGGAACCACTGAGCAGGTTTTCAACTTCGGCGGCTTCCTTGCCTCCCTGTTCAACTGCCGGATCAAGGTCAAGATCGTCCTTAACGTCAACCTCTTCGCTCAGCTCAAAATTGCGGGACATCGCCCCTTGCTGCGCAACGACGCCCGGCGTCGCGCCGACCATCAACAGGCCGAGATAGACGCCAAGCGTAGTTAGGACGAGCAGCGAGTTGTTGTTACGTCGTTCTTTCACAAATTAGCGAGCGGCTGTGTTGCTCGTAGAGTTAATCACCGCATTGCCGCTGGGTTTCTTGGCTTCAGCAGCCTGTTCCGCGAGCTTTCGCTGGATCATCGGATGAGCTACTTCTTTCGGCAAATTGAACCGAATTATCACGCGTCGGCCGTCAGTCACAACGGTCGTGCCTTCTAGAAGCACCAACTCATCCTTGTTATTCTGGCTCGCATCCGGCCGATTTTTTTGGGTCTTCGCAATACTGATCGCGAGGTCGATAGCACTCTTGATAGACCGGGCACGAGTGTCCGACTCCATTTCGGACTGAACCACGGCCGAGATGTTATCGGCATCCTGCTGAAGCTGCAAGCGAAAATCTTTGCCACTCAGATCTTTGAGGTACTGCATATAACCCGCGACGTTCAACGCTTCTATCGATTCCTGAACGACGGAGATCATATTCTCATCGGGACTCTTCGCGACAACATATCGAAACGTTTTCGGGTCGAGACGGCCATTCTTATCAAGAGTGCCGTGCGCATCCACCACAAAATCCGCCTGCAAATTAATCTCGTTCTTTTGCTGAAGCTCGTTCACGTAGTTGCCAAGATCGACAAGCGGACGGCGGTTGATGTCCACACTACCGGGAATCACAACTTCTTGTTGCGTATTTGTGTTCGTGTTCGCCTGGGCGACGTCACCATTGTCGCCGCCGGTGTTCGCGTTAGCGGTCGTACGGCCGCCGGGCCGACGGGTGTTGTTATTCGCCGGCGTTTCATCCTCGTCGTCACCTTCGATCTCGAACGGCGACACGGGTTCGCGACCGCGAACGACGTTCGGATTGGATCGGGGAAGACGCGGGGTGGTGTTCATCAGCTCGTTACCCGGTGCCGGAGTCGAACCAAGTCCGGCAAAACCGTTGTCAAAGCTGTCAGCCTGTGCGACCATCGCCGCGTACTGTTCCGGGTTCGCCAGCTGGAAATAGCCCTCAGGATAAGTAAGCTGCGGACCTTCGCCGCTAACGTCGATGAAGGTGATGTCGGCGTTGCCGAGGTCGATCCTCTCATAAGCGACGTCAACGTAATCGCGTTCCGTGCCGTATAGCATCGCCCCGATATAGACCGTATCGAGCACCTGGCAAACGCGGCCCACAAATGGGCTTGCACAACCCTTCATTGTGAGAATGTTGGTCTGTGCAAATACGGCCACTACTAAAAGGTTGAAGATAGCCGAACCTGCCAGGATCTTGTAGATCCGCGGGGTAAACTCCCACGATCTGAGCTCGTAATTACTGAAAATTGCGGGTTCCGATGCGTCCGGCTTCGGCTCCACAACCACTTGATCTGAATTCTGCTCGAACATAATGCTTATGAGTCCTAAAAAAAATTATAAATACCGCGAAAAATTAGACGCATTGCACCGCATTTTAGTTGCGATGCAAAAGTGCATCTTAGCACTTTCGCCCTTTGATTGGAAGAAAATAGACATTGCGGATGCAAACAATTAACATAGCGCCTATGCCCCGTGGTAAGCGTGAAAACAGGCCAAACGACCGCCGTCGACGGGGTAGAAATGCGCCTAGTAAAGAACGAAGAGATAAACGAGAAATTGCAGGCGAAAGTTCGCATCGCGTGCCTGAGCCGCCGTTCGGCAAAAAGAATGTGGAGGCAGTGAAGGAACTGCTGAGCGGGATCGGGGTCCCGCGGGCTCAGCCTTTCAAGCCGGATGATTTTCAGATCGAAGCGCTCGAGGCGATAAAGACTGAGGATGTGCTGGTAACTGCGCCGACGGGAAGCGGCAAGACTTGGATCGCGCGGGAGGAGATACGACGGCTGCTGGCAGATGGGCAGCGGGCATGGTACACAACGCCGCTAAAGGCGTTGACCAACTCCAAATACTCTGAGTTCTCACTGGAGTTTGGGGCGGAGAACGTCGGCATATTGACCGGGGATCGGAAGGAGAACTACGGGGCTCCGCTGATCGTCGGGACGACGGAGATCTATCGGAATCAGCTATTTGATTCGATGAGGGAAGGGACGCAGATGACGACGGATTTTGTGATCTTGGATGAGGCGCATTATCTTTCGGACGAGGAGCGCGGGCATGTCTGGGAAGAAGCTATAATCCTAACGCCACCGCGTATTAGAATGCTGCTGCTGTCCGCTACGGTCGGGAAGGCTGAGGAGTTTGCACGGTGGATAGAGGACGTCCGCGGCAGCAAGGTGCGTGTGATCAATCGAGGCGGGACGAGGCCGGTCGAGCTTCGTGCTGCGTACTTATCGGCGAACCTGCAGCTATATCCGCTTTTCGACGAAGAAGGGAATTACAACAAAGAGATCGACCGTGTTGCGCCGAGTTCCGGCGGCGGAGGCGGGGGCTTCCGACGCCGGCGGCGATTCTAATTATTTATTTGATGAGGGCGACCAGCTCGTTGACGTCCGTTTGCGGCACCTTGAGGTCGATGCTGACCTCGGCGGCGGAGCGTGAGATCTGGACGTTCTGAATAAGGCGTGCGTACATCTGCTGATCGGCACGCTTTGAGTTGCCAAGCAGCATTCCGCCGAGTAATTTCAACCCTTCAAGCGTTTCTTCGAGACCCTGGGCCTGTGCGCTCTGCATTGTTTTAGCGGTGACGTGCATTGACGTGCCGGTGTTGTCGACATCTACCATCCCGAAAAGAAATCTGATCGAATCGATATTCTTGCCGAGTTCGTCATTGTCCAGCGGCAACAGGGAGCTGAGGCCAGCGGGAACGGATCCAGCAAAGTTCATTACGGCGAACGGCTTTCGATCGAGAAGTTTTACAACCTCACCCGAAGCTTTTGAGCCGCCGGCCAGCATCTCGCGGACACGATCCTGATAGCCAAAGGCGAGGGTATTAGCATCGACGACGGTGACGGCGACATCAGTAGAGAGCGCGTTGATGACCTTGTCCACCATCGCGGCGTTTGCACCGGTTGCGGCCGGCTTGTTCTCGTCGACCAGCTGCTTGGTGTTGAAGATGTACATGGAACGGCTGCCCACGCGTTCTTCTTTGTATTTGTTGCCGCTGACCGTTTTGGCGGACGCGATAAGGGCGGCAGTGTCGACATCGCCGCGGGCAATGATCACAGGGCGAAAGTCGTACTTGCTCGGTGCGGTCTGAGCGATATTAACGCCGGCGGTCAGCAATTCGAATCGGCGGATGTCGATGCCTGTGCGGGAGCGCATCTCATCGATCTTTTGCGTGACGGAGGCTAGGAGCTGCGGATTTCCAGCAAGGATGCCGGGCATCGCCGTTGCGAAAAAGCGCTCAACATCCATCGTCATGATCGCGTCGGATTGCGGAAGCATCGCGACCAGCTGATTAGCCTTTGCTCGTTTAGCCACGTTCAGCCTGGGGTCGGCTGCGACCGGGCCGGCCATGTTTAAAATTAAGAGGAGAGCAAAAGTAAAAGCAACGATCTTGAATTTCATAAAAAACCTCGCGAGCGAAATCAATGCGGACTATCCAAAGATAACAGATGATTCAGCGCCTGAAAATAGTTTGCCGGGAAATCATTTTCGGGCAGCCTTTTCGGAGAGGTAGAAGTGCCAGAGGAGACGGGCGGCGGTTGAGCGGTGCGGCGCCCATTTTTGGGCGAGGTCGATGAACTCGTCGGACGTTGGGCGGGGCTCGCCGGAGAGTTTGTGCCAGGCGGTGTGGAGCGCGATGTCGCCGCGGGGCATGACGTCGGGACGGAGGAGCGCCATGAGGAGGTAGATATCGCTGGTCCATTCGCCGATGCCTTTGAGTTTGATCAGTTCGGATTTTACGTCGGCGTCACGGAGCTGGGTTAGGCTGTCGAGATCGACGCGATTTTCGAGTACGGCTTCGGCGAGGTGGCGGGCGTAGGCGGTTTTTTGACGGCTGAAGCCGATGGTTTTTAGCTGGGCGTGGTTGAGGGTGAGGATCGTGGTCGGGGTTACTTCGTCGAGGTTTGCGGTGAGTTTTTCGAAGCAGGCACGTGCGGAGGCGAGTGAGACTTGCTGTTCGAGAATGATCTGAATGAGGGTCGCGAATCCCGGGGCGCGGTCCCAGAGGGGCGGGGTACCGTAGGTGTTGTAGACGTGGGCCAGATGCGCGTCGGACGCGAGTGCGTGACAGGCGGCTGTAAGCGCCTTAGCCGTTAGGGGTATAGGGGGGATCGTCATTGTTTCGGGGATTCGGAGTATAGTTTTTAGCTATTAGCTATCAGCTATCAGCTTACAGCTATTAGATAACAGCTCACAATCAGGAGTGCTACCAGATGGAGGGGACGGCGGATTCGTCGAATTCGGTGGAGCGGCCGTCGGGGAGGATGTGGATGATTTGGGTGACGCCTTGGGCTCGGAGGAGGGGGGCGAGCATGCCGATGCGGTGGCAGTTTGCGCGGGGGACTTTGTGCTGGGAGCGAGGGTGCGATTCGGAGCACATAAGGGCAGTCGGGACGTCTGATGCGATCTCGATGATGCGGTTGATGCCCCACGCGAGGTCTTCGGGTTTGGGGCGCGTTTTGCCGCCGGTTTCGGGGAGATGTTCGTAACCAATGCCGCTATCTTTTAGCAGTTCCCGTAGGACGAGACCGTTGAATTGGGGCCAGCGGGAACGTGCTACGCTGCGGACGTCGCAGATGAATTGGATGTCGTACCTTCGCAGCAGTTCGAGAAAATAAGGGAACGGGTGGCGGCCGTGGCCGATGGTGTGGAGGGTCGTCCGTGACATGTTCTGATCAGTTTAACATCCGTGTCATAAGCGTTTCAGTCGGGGCAAGCAGGGATGCTTGCCGCTCCAGTCAATGGAGGTCGGTGATTTCCTGGACGGTGGCGGGGTTTTCCAGGGCGGAGAGGTCGCCGGGGTCTTGGCCCAGGTAAGCGGAGCGGATTACGCGGCGCATTACTTTGGCGTTACGGGTTTTTGGGAGGGCGGAGACGAAGTGAATACGGGAGGGGGCGAGGGGTTTGCCCATGTCTTTAGCGACTAGAGCTTTTAGCTCAGTTTCGAGTGACGGGTGACGAGTGATGAGTGACGCGTCATGAGACCCAGTCGCTATCGCTCCCGGTTCTGACAAGACGACGAAGGCGACCATGGCGGTTCCTTTTACTTCGTCGGGGACGCCGATGACGGCGGCTTCGGTGACGAGGTGGTGGGCGACGAGAAGGGATTCGACCTCGGCGGGGCCGACGCGTTTGCCGGCGACCTTTAGGGTATCGTCGGAGCGGCCGAGGATGAACCAATGGCCGTCGCGGTCGCGCAGGGCGAAATCGCCGTGGACCCAGATGTCTTTGAAACGGCGCCAATAGGTGTCGAGATAGCGTTCGCGTTCTTGCCAGAAGCCGCGCGCCATGCCGATCCAAGGTTGTTTGATGACGAGTTCGCCGACCGTGCCGGGTTCGACGGGGCTGCCTTCGTCGTCGAGTATGTCGACGTCCATGCCGGGGCAGGGGGCGGGGAATGAGCAGGGTTTGATGGGCAGAAGCGGGTTGCCCATGAGGATGCCTCCTGCGATCTCGGTACCGCCGGAGTAGTTGATGATGGGGAGTTTGCTGTTGCCGACTCCTTCGAAGAGCCACCACCAGGGGGCGGGGTTCCAAGGTTCGCCGGTGGAGGCGAAGATTCGGAGGGAGGAGAGGTCGTGGCGCACGAACGGCGGTGAATACATTTCGGCGACCTGCACTTCGATCTCGTTGCCATTATCATCGATCCTTCGCACACAGCTCGTCGGGCCCTCGGCGGCAGCTAAGGAGCGGATCAAGGTTGGTGAAATGCCAAGGACCTCGACTTTGTGTTTGGCGACGAATTCCCACATGCGGTCGGGGGTTGGGTAGTCGGGGGCGCCGTCGTAGATGCAGATGGTGGCGCCGTTGATCAGGGCTCCGTAGATGAGCCAGGGGCCCATCATCCAGCCGATATCGGTGTACCAACATATGCGGGTGCCTCGACCGACGTCGGTGCCAAATGCCATATCCTGTGCGGCTTTGATCGGGAAACTGGCTTGGGTATGCGCGATGCCCTTAGGCTTGCCGGTGGTGCCGGAAGTGTAGAGGATGATGAGGGGATCCTCGGCGGAGGTTGGTTCAGTCAAACCGGTGAGATCATGGCCGAGGCCTTCATTTAGCAAGACGTTAAATTCCTTAACTTTGGGAGGAAGAAATTCACCATCGAAAAGCTCCTTGTTAACTTGATTGTCGACCACAAACAGGTGCTCAATCGATGGACAGCTTTTGATTGCTTCAAAGGCGGTTTCATAAGCAAATATTTTTTTTCCACGTCGCACAAAGCCATCACATGTGAAAAGTGCTCGGGCCTTAACCGCATTTAATCGTGATGCAATCGCGTCGACTCCGTAGCCAGAGAAGACGGGGACTGCGATCGCGCCCATTCGATTGATGCCGAGCAAGACAGCAACGGTCGCAACACTCATCGGTAAATGAATACCGACGGCGTCCCCTTTCATAATTCCATTGTTTCGCAGTCCCCCAGCAACCTCATCCGCGTACGCTTGCAAACTCAAGTAACTTTGGTAAACAACTTCTCCATCCTCACCTTCCCAAATCACCGCCGGCTGGTCTTTCATCTCGTCCGTCTGCCAGCGGTCGAGGCACATGGTGGTGATGTTGAGACCTGCGGATAGTGACGAGTGATGAGTGACAAGTGACGAGTCCGGATCGGTTCCGGGGGCGATTGGTGCTGACTCGGCCGCGAGCCAGGTGGGGACCTCGATGCCGCTGGTGGTGTCGAGGAGTTTTGTGTAAGGCGGGTCGAAGCGGATGTCGAGGAATTTTAGGACCTCTTCGGTGAAGCGTTCTACGTCGCGGATGGAGAATTCGTAGAGTTCGTCCCAGGTGGAGACGCCGACCTGGCGCATGAATTTTGTGAGTTGAGCGCGTTCGATGACTTCGGGGGTAGGGGTCCAGGCGATGGGTTGGTCCTCGAGGAGGTTTTGGTCGTTCATAGGAATTTTTGCCCGCGAATTAAGCGAATAAAAGTGACGGCGGTAGGAAAATTCTCTTACATTCGTGTGATTCGTGCAATTCGTGGCAAAATATGCGGATGGCTGAGACGGAATCAAGAAGAATCGGATTGCCGACAGATCTTTTCGCGGGGAAGACGGCGGTTGTAACTGGGGCTTCGCGGGGGGTTGGGCGTGCAACTGCGCTGCGGCTGGCTGAGGGCGGGGCGAATGTAGTGGTGAATTATCTGAGCCGTCATGAGGATGCAGCCGAGACGGTGAAGATGTGTGAAGCGAAGGGGGTGAAGGCCATCGCGGTGCAGGGCGACGTTGCGGAATTTGCGGCGGCGCGTGCGATCGCGGAGGCGGCGGTCAAGGAATTTGGGCGGCTCGATCTGCTAGTGCTAAATGCGGGTATCTGGGAAGGGGCTCCCATCGAAGAGATGTCGGAGGAGACTTGGAACCGGGTGTTGAATACGAATCTGAAGGCTGCGTGGGCGATGACGAAGGCGTGCGTCCCGGTGATCAAGCGGCAGGAGCGCGGGGCGATCGTGCTTGTGTCGTCGACGGCGGGGCAGAGGGGCGAGGCGGGGTACTCGAACTATGCGGCGTCGAAGGGTGGGCAGATTTCGTTTACGAAGGCGTTGGCGTCCGAGCTTTGCCCGAAGATCAGGGTGAATTGCGTAGCGCCCGGATGGATAGAGACGGCGATGGTGCGACCAGTGTTTGAGGATGCGGAGTATAAACAGACTGTGCTGAGGTCGATACCGTTGAACAGGATGGCTTCGACGGATGATGTGGCGCTTTCGATATGCTTTTTGCTGTCGGATTGGTCGCAGCACATAACGGGGGAGATATTGAATATAAATGGAGGCGCGGTGTTGTGTGGGTAGGAAATTCTTGCCCGGAGTAGAAGAGTGAATTTCCCGCAAAGGCGCTAAGACGCAAAGATTTGCGGATGAGGGATCTCACGTGCAAACGCGGGCGGTTTTGACTTGGGGCACTTACAGGAATGGGGGAAGCGGTCGGTAAGCCAACGGTGATGAAGTTTGGGGGGACGTCGGTGGGGGACGTCGCGGCTTTTGAGCGCGTGATTGGGGTGGTGTCATCGCAGGGAGAGAAGCGACCGGTGGTGGTGGTTTCGGCAATGACGGGGGTGACGGATGCTTTGCTCGGGGCGTTTGAGACGGCGAAGGCAGGGGATTTTGGGGCAGCGTTTGGGTCGCTGGAACCGCATTTTGACAGGCATTTGGAGGTTTCGGGGGATTTTATTGGGACGGGTTCGGCGAATTTGTTCGAGGCGGAGTTGGAGTTGGCGCGGGGGGAGTTGTCGGATCTGCTATTGAGAGCGTCGCGGCGGTCGCTGCCGCTGGCGATGCTGAAGGACGCGATCGTTTCGTATGGCGAGCAGCTTTCGTCGCGGCTGCTGACGGAGGTATTGAAGGCTCGCGGTGTTACGGCCCGGCATATGGATGCGCGGCGGCTGATAATGACGGACGACGAATATGGGGCGGCGCAGCCGATATTTGAAGAGACGGCGGAGTTGGTGCGATTGGAATTGGGCCCGGCGGTGGAGGCCGGTGAGGTGCCGGTGATGGGCGGGTTTATCGCGGCGAACCGGGCGGGTGAGACTACTACGTTGGGACGGGGCGGGTCGGATTTTTCTGCGGCGCTGGTGGCGGCAGCTTTGGGGGCGGCGGAGCTGCAGATCTGGACGGACGTGACGGGGGTGATGACGTGTGATCCGCGGATATGTCGGGACGCGCGGACCGTGTCGGTTTTGAGTTATGAGGAGGCGGCGGAGCTTGCGTATTTTGGTGCGAAGGTGCTGCATCCGAAAACGATAAAGCCGGCGGTGGACCATGGGATCCCGGTGCGGGTTTGCAATACGTTCGAACCGGAAGCGGTGGGGACGATGGTTGTTGCTAGGTCAGGCGAGGTGCCGAACAAGATCAAGTCGATCGCGCATAAGAAGGGGATAACGATACTGCGGATAACGTCCGCGCGGATGCTGGGCAGCTATGGGTTTATGAGTGCCGTGTTCCAGGTGTTTGACCGATATCGGACGGTGATAGATGTTATCTCGACGTCGGAGGTTTCGATAGCACTCACGCTCGACAACACGGCCGAGATCGAGAAGATCGTCGCCGATCTTTCTCGGCTAGGCGATGTCGAGGTCGTGGCCGGTTACGCAGTGATCTGTGTTGTGGGCGAAGGCTTGCGGGCGTCCACTGGTCTGGCATCAAAAATCTTTTCGACAATAGAAGACATTAATATTGCCCTCGTTTCACACGGAGCATCGAGCGTGAACTTAACATTCGTAATCAGGGAGGACTTTGCAGCCGAAGCGATCGAGAGACTGCACAAAGAGCTGTTCAGTGAGGAACCAAAATGAAAACATCAAAGAAGCGTAATCTCGCGGCAATTGTTTTATCGGCGATCCTGCTGCTCACCAGTTCGCTTTTAATCGCGGTTGGCCAGAAAGCAAAAGGCGACGATCTAGTTCCTGTAATTGCGTTTGTTAGCACCCGCGACCATCCGAATATTGAAACGATCGTCGACCTTTTTTTGGCGTCCGAGATCTATCTAATGGACATGGATGGGAGCAATCCTCGCCGACTTACGAATAACAAATTCAGCGATGGAAACCCGAACATATCCCCGGATGGCCGCAGGATAGTGTTTGAGAGCGGGCGTTTACGAGCTAAGGGGGATCCCGATAATTTGTCCGATCTCTTCATCATGAACGCAGACGGTACCGACCAAAGACATCTTGTTCGTGGTTCCTCAGCGACTTGGTCGCCGGACGGCAAATACATTGCTTACCACGCGAGCGCTTCGGGACGAGGCACGCTAAATCGCGGTAACCCGGGTTCCGCAACTTCAGACAGCGACATTTTCGTTCTCGACGTGGATGAATTTTTGAGAGGAGAGACCAAGCCCCGAAACCTCACCAATAATCCCGCCACGGTCGACGAGGACCCAGACTGGTCGCCTGACGGCAAAACGATAGCCTATACCCGATACGGCGTGAACGAATCTCACGCAAACGCGACGACTACGGAGATATTTCTTATCGACGCTCAAGGAAAGGGAGAGCGGCGCCGTCTGACAAATAACGCCGAAGAGGAGCGAGCTCCTGCGTGGTCGCCTGATGGGAGGCTGATGGCCTATATGTGCAAAGACGGCGGACAGTATTTTCAGGTCTGCGTGATGAATGCTGACGGTTCGGGCGTTAGGGCGTTGACAACCAAGACAGGACGATCGGCTGCCTGGTCGCCCGACGGACAGCGGATCCTTTTTCACCGTACCGTTAAATTCGGCGAAACTGAGGATGAACAGATCTTTTCAGTCAACCTCTTGGGCCAGGATGAAAAACAGTTGACTAAGGGTTCTAGCTTGAGCGGTTGGGCCAAAACCGGGATGGTCCGGAGAAAACTGAAATAGAGGGTAACCCGATCGAACTCACGAAGGAGCGTTCTTTTGACAATCGTTAAAGTGAGTTTCCCGCAGAGACGCTAAGACGCAAAGGCTGAGTACTGCTGTGCGATAATCTCGGGTAGATAGGACATACTCGGGAGGTTATCCATGGAAGCGGTTGAAAAAGAAGTAGTAAAGGAAGAGATCAGAGCGGAGCGATGGGCGATAGTCGATCAGTTGGAAGAGTGGCTGGAAATACCGATGCTGGTGCTGAGCATCATCTGGCTGGCGCTGTTCGTGCTGGAGATGACGCAGGGGATCAGCCCTTTTCTGGAGACGCTGTCGAATGTCATTTGGATCATTTTCGGAATCGATTACGGGATCAGGCTGCTGCTGGCACCGGAGAAGTTCAATTATATTAAGCGGAGTTGGTTGACGCTGCTTGCGCTGGCGTTGCCGGCGCTGCGCATATTTCGGGCTTTTCAAGCGTTTCGGCTGCTTCGAGCTGTGCGGGCAGCTCGCGGGCTGCGGCTGGTGCGGCTACTTACGTCGCTGAACCGAGGGATGCGGTCACTGGGTTCGGCATTTAGCCGAAGGGGTGTGGGTTACGTTCTTATGTTGACGGCCATTGTTGTTTTCTCGGGTGCGGCCGGGATGTATAACTTCGAGCGGGACGTCGAGGGTGGATTTGTGAGCTACGCTGACGCCTTGTGGTGGACGGCGATGATGATAACGTCGATCGGGTCGGACTATTTTCCGAAGAGCGCGGAGGGGCGGATGCTATGTCTGATGCTAGCCGTGTACGGGTTTGCTGTTTTCGGATATATGACGGCGACGCTGGCGACGTTCTTTATACAGCGGGATAGCGAGACGGCCCCGGAACGCGGCGAACCTTGCTTAGCCGACGTGCAGAACGAAGTTAGGGAACTTAAGGCAATGTTGGCGAAGGGGCTGCCGCAGAATTGAAGGGCAATGGTTTAATGGCCCGGTTCGATCTTGCCTGTCATTGTGCGGAAAGCGAGCATTGCGAGGAATCCGAATGCGAGCAGGGCGAGGCCGGTGAGGATGGTTGCGGTTGGCAGGGCGGCGGCCATGGCGATGCAAAAAGTGAGGCCGACGGCGGCGACCCATTTGGGGTAAAGCTTGTCGGGCTTTGCCATTTTTAGGGCACATATATTTGCGATGCCGTAATAGATGAGGATGGTGAAAGCGGCGGCCGAGACGACAAATTGCAGAGTTCCAAAAATGGCGAGCAGGACTATGACGGCGCCGCTTAGGAGAATGCCGTAGTCGGGGACGCTGTGTTTTTCGCTGACATGTTCGAGTGCGGCGGGCAGGTCGCGGCGGCGTGCCATCGCAAACATCATCCTGGATATGCCGACGATTTGGCTGAGGAGGACACCGAGCATGGCGGTGGCGGCTCCGACACCGACGATCCAGAAAACGCCGGGAAGCGTGAATGACGCGGCGGCTGTTTGAAGCGGGGAAGTGCTTTCCGCAAGTTGTGCGGACCCGACGGAGCCGACTGCGACGAGTGCGACGGCGATGTAGAGGGCGACGGAGACGATTATGGTAATGATGACGGCACGGGGGATGGTGCGTTTTGGTTCGCTGACCTCTTCGCCGAGGGTGGCGATGCGGGCGTAGCCGGTGTAGGCGAAGAAGAGAAGAGCTGCGGATTCGGCTATGCCCAAAATGCCGAAAGGGGCGAAGGGTTGTAGGTTAGCAGTGTCGAACGAGGGAATTCCGGAGACGACGAAATAAACCAATGTGAGAAGTGTTATGGAGACGATCGCGGTGTTGAAGCGGCCCGCTTTTTTAATGCCGAAGAGATTTGCAGCAGTGAGGAGCACGGCGGCCGTGACAGCAGCGTATCGCTGGGGCACTGCCGGAAATATTTGACCGAAATAGCTGCCGAAACCTAGTGCGACGGTGCCGCCGGCGGCCAGCTTGCTGGCGAGGAACATCCACCCGGCAGCGAATCCGAACGCGGGGTGCAGCAGCCGATAGCCGTATTCGTAAGTGCCTCCTGATTGCGGGTACGCCGCGGCGAGTTCGGCTGAGCTGAGTGCGTTGCATGTGGCGGCGACCCCGGCGATGAGCAAACCGATAAGGAACGCGGGCCCGGCGACCCCAGCGGCGACGCCTGTGACGACGAAGATGCCGGCGCCGATGATGGCGCCAAGACCTATGCCGACGGCGTCGGTCAGGTTTAACTCACGACGGAGGTCGCTATAGGACGGTTCATTCATTCAGGTTGCGTTGCTGCGGTCGTGCGATCATTGAGAGCTTTGGCGGCGATACCCTTGTTCAAAGTGAATTTTTACCGTACTTTAGCAGATTGAAGTCGAGAGGTCATGGATGCGTGATGGGGTGGGTGGAAGATGAATTTGATAGAACTCACGAAAGAATTGATGCGGATCCCGTCGGTTTCGGGGGAGGAGGAGGCGGTGGGATTTTGGCTGCGGGATCACCTTGAGGGGCTGGGATGGAAGGTGGAGCTGCAGGCGGTTTCGGCGAATCAGAATAACGTGATCGCGACGTTGAATGATACGCCGCGGATTTGGATGTCGACGCATATGGATACGGTGCCGCCGTTCATTGCGCCGACGGAGGATGAGGAGAAGATCCACGGGCGTGGGGCGTGTGATGCGAAGGGGATAATCGCGGCGCAGATAACGGCTGCTGAGCAGCTGCGGAGGGACGGAATTGAAGATATCGGGCTGCTTTATACCGTGGAGGAAGAGCGGGCGAGCACGGGCGCAAAGGCGGCGAATCTGCACCCGCTGGCGGCGAAGTGCGAGTATATGATCAACGGCGAGCCGACGGATAATGAGCTGGCGATCGGGTCTAAGGGGGCGTTTAGGCTGATGATCAGGACGAAGGGGAAGGCGGCTCATTCGGCGTATCCGGAGGAAGGGAGCTCGGCGATAGAGGCTTTGCTGGATGTGCTTGAGGATATTCGGCGGACGCGGTTTCCGCACGATGATTTTTTTGGTGAGACGACAGTTAACGTTGGGACGATCGACGGCGGGTTGGCGCTGAATGTCATTCCGCCCCGGGCAGAGGCGGGGCTTTTGATCAGGCTCACGACAAAGAGAGAGCCTATTGAACAGGCTCTTGAGAGTGTTGTGCGCGGGCGGGCTGAGATCGAGGTTTTGTCATGCAGCGAGCCGGTTCGGCTGCACGAGGTTGAGGGATTTCCGACGAAGGTTGTTCGGTTTACGACCGACATCCCGCATATGCCGAACTGGGGTAAGCCGCTGCTGCTGGGGCCGGGCTCGATATTGGTCGCCCATACAAAAGATGAGTTTGTGATGAAGCGAGATCTGGAAAAGGCGGCGGCGCATTATGAATCGCTTGCGAAGTCATTGCTTAGGCACAGTGTTGGTCACTGAGACCGGTCGCCGAATTTGGCGCAGGGTAGGCCCGGCAACGTTATTGCCGGGCCGATCTGCGTTCGGGGGTTAATTGAATCGGCGCCCGGTTGCGGTCGAGCAGCCGGAGGCGAGGAGGTCGCCGGCAAAGTTGCGCAACTCGAATGTTCCGTAAGATTCCATCTCTTCGTCCGAGCCGTTAAGGTTTACGTATTGTTCAACGCGAATTCGGCCCACCGGCTGGCCCGCGGGCGTCAATGGGAAGAACGTGAATGCCATGAAGTAGTTGTTACGACCGGGCGCGCGATGCCAGTAGCCGTGACCCGGGCTTCTGAACGGCGTGTTGGGGTTCGCACCGTATTCGGAAATCGTGCCGCCCTGATGGTGGGTCACCATGCTGTTGAACGGAGGCATAACGGGTTCGCCCGTCTCGCAGTTTCGAGGAGTTACCGTTGTAAGCCATGCGTCGACGATCCGGTCATTTCCTTGGTTCGAAGCTCTAGCAGGTCCGCCCTGGCCGAAGGCGGGACTCATAACTGCGGCTGCGAGGAGCATTATTGCCATTGATGTGACGTTCATTGTTCGCTTGATCATGTTTTTCATTTTCTATCTCCTTAATGGTTTAGGTTTCCAGCCAAAATGTGTTTTCTGCGGCTGATGTATGCGATACTTTCACTACAGCCCTGTGAAAATCGTTAGAATCGCTATGATTTTTTCTGAGAATTTCTGAAACAGCGTATGGCGAGCCCGGATCCCTCAATTTTTCAGTTCGGAGAATTCAGCTTGGACGTCGACAGGCGCTTGCTTTTCGATGCGAATGGCGATGCGGTTCCATTGATGCCTAAGGCGTTTGACACGCTTGCGTTTCTGGTGGGGAACAGCGGGAGGGTGGTATCAAAGGACGAGCTTTTGTCGTCGGTGTGGGCGGATTCGATCGTCGAGGAGAACAATCTCACTCAAAACATCTCGATATTGCGTCGGGTCTTAGGAGAGAAGCGCGGCGAGCACCGTTATATTGCGACCGTCCCGGGACGAGGGTATAAGTTCGTTGCCGAGGTCGTCGAAGTTTCAGCCACAGAGCGTGAGGCAGCGAGCGAGACACTCCGTGACCCGGAGGGTATCGGGGACGTATCGGCTCCGCGTGCTGTACAGAAGGTTCAACGCGAAATCGGAGGCGGGCGGTCGACTAGATATCGGCTAGGGGCAGCACTTGTAGTCGTCGCGGTTTTTGCAGCTATTGTGGCTTGGCAAATCTGGCCGCAGGCTAGTGATTCTCAAATCAGGTCGCTGGCGGTTTTACCGTTTACAAATGCAAGTCCGAACGCTGATACGGATTATCTTTCGGAAGCGATCGCGGAAAGCGTTATCAATAGTTTGTCGCTAGTGACGGACCTCAGGGTTATCTCGCGGAATTCTACTTTTCGATACAGAGAGATGCAGTCCGACAGTCGTGCGGTCGGGTCGCAATTGGGGGTCGAAGCGATCGTGACGGGAGATATCCGGCAAGTTGGTGAAGATCTCGTCATAAACGTGCGTCTCATTCGAGCGTCAGATGACACCCAAATTTGGGGACAGCAGTACGTTAAGCGTCCGGTGGACCTTGTCGGGATTCAGAGTGAGATCGCACAAGCAGTGGCTCAGAACCTTCGCGTCCGGCTCTCGTCGACGGAGTCAAGTCTGATCGCAAAGCGTGAGACTGAAAATTTTGAAGCGTGGGAGCTTTACCATAGGGGGCGATTTCACGTTTTCCGGCTAACTCCGAATGATGTGCAAAAGGGGTTGGACTATTTTAGACAGGCGATCGCCATCGACCCGAATTACGCATTGGCGTATACGGGGATCAGCGACGCATATAGGTCGCTGACTTTGAGTGTCGAGATGCCTCCGGTCGAATATCTGAAAATGTCGAAGGAGGCTTCGATGAGAGCAATTGCACTCGACGAAAATTCTTCGGAAGGCCACAGCAGTCTTGGGATGACGAGTTTTTGGGGCGACTGGAACTGGGCGGAGGCTGAACGGCGGTACGTTCGAGCAGTTGAGCTAAACCCGAATAATGCAATGGCACATCTGTTCCACGCACACCTTTCTTCGAACTTGGGAAGGCATGATGATGCGTTGTCGCGGGTGAGGAAGGCACGTGAACTGGATCCGGTGTTCCCTTTCAGCAATGCCCTCGAGGGTCAGTTCCTGCTTCACGCGGGCAAGGTGGATGAGGCAATTGAGCGGCTCGGGAAGACGACCGATATCGCACCGAACTTCTGGATGCCACACCTTTTTATAGCGAGCGCCTACATCGAGAAAGGAGATTTCGAAAGAGCGGTCACATCCGCGCGTAAGGCTTCGGAACTTTCCCCCGTACAAACGACGTCGTTGGCAAATGAAGCGTTCGCTTTGGCTAAGGCAGGAAGAACGAAGGAGGCCGAGGCGATACTGGACAAACTGCTGGAGCGGTCGCGCGAACGGTTTGTGCCGCCTTATCATTTTGCAATTATCTATTACGGGTTGGGAGACGTCGAGAAAACTTTTGAGTGGCTAGAAAAGGGAATTGAGGCACGCGACCCGAAGATGACGTTTTTGTTTGTGGAGCCAAAGTGGAAAGACTTGCAATCAGATCCGCGTTACGTCTCGTTGATAGAACGAATGAGGTTTGAGTTGAGATGAGAATTGCGCTGATCGGGTATGGGGCGATGGGGAAGCTGGTGGAGGCGCGGGCGACGGCCAAGGGGCACGCGATAGGGACCGTCGTCAATGAATATCATTCGAACCTCGATGCGGAGAGGTTGGCGGAGTCGCTACGGGTTACTGATGTTGCGATCGATTTTTCGGCGGCGGAGACGGTGGAGCGGAATGTTGAAGCGTGCTTGGCGGCGGGAGTGCCGCTGGTGGAGGGCACGACGGGGTGGTCGGATAAGTTTGAAGCGGTCGAGCGGAGAGTTCGAGACGCGGATGGGACCTTTTTGTATGGCGCTAACTTTTCGATCGGCGTGAATTTGTATTATCGGGTTGTTCAGCATGCGGCTGAGTTATTTGCTGGGTTTTCGGAATACGAGGTGTTTATTGAGGAGCAGCATCATTCGCGGAAGAAGGATGCTCCGAGCGGGACGGCGCGGGAACTGAAGCAGATAATCTCGAAATACACGGGCGATGAGATCGAGATCGCTTCGACGAGGGCCGGGAATATTCCGGGTACGCATCGGGTGGGATTTGACGGCTCGGCTGAGCAGATTTTGTTAGAGCACTCGGCGCGGTCGCGGGAGTGTTTTGCGATCGGTGCGTTGATGGCGGCGGAGTGGGTTGAGGAGCGAAAGGGGTTTTTCACATTTGCGGATGTGATGGATGATCTATTGGACAGGCAAAAGAAGCGATTATGAAAAATATTGCGAAGATGAAGGAAGATCAGGTTTCGGCGGCTGCGAAGGCATTGTCGAACGCGTTTCACGCTGATCCGCTGCAGTCATATACTTTTCCGGACGAAGACGACCGCCGGAAATTTTCGCCGCATCACTTTTCAGCGGCCCTGAATTACGGATTGAAGTTTGGCGAGGTTTACGTGACGGACGACGTTGCGGGAGCTTCGATATGGCTTAAGCCAGGCGAGACAGATATAACGCCCGAGCGGGGTGCTGAGATCGGGTTCGACGAGCTTCCGGAAAAGCTCGGCGCTGAGGCATTCGGGCGGTTTTTCACCGCGCTGGAGTTTATGGAGGGGTATCATAAGCGTGATATGACGGAGCCGCACTGGTACACGATGGTGCTCGGTGTAGACCCGGCATTTCAGGGTAAGGGGCTTGGACGTGCGTTGCTGGAGCCCGTTCTTGAGCGCGCGAGGGCGGATAAGGTCCCGGTTTACCTTGAAACGGCGCAGCCGGCGAACGTGAGCTTTTACAAGAACATGGGATTTGAGGTGTTAAGGGAGTTGACGGAACCGAGCAGCGGGTTGCCCGTATGGACGTTCCGGTTCGATTGAGATCTCACCGATGCTTGTCGATGAAATCCGAAGGGTCGACCCAGCCATACCTGATCGGGCTATAGCCGACGCCAACCCGATCCCAGAAGGGGCTATGTTCTTCGCGGATCTCGAAATGAAGGTGGCAGAGGTAGGCACCATTGGCGTTGCCGATGGTACCGATCTTTTCCCGGAGTTTGACCTCGCCGTCAGTGCGTATCATGTCGTTGAGGTGGGCGTAAAGTGACTGGACGCGGCTTCCGTCGGGAAGCTTGTGGGTGACGATGATGACGTTTCCCCATCCGGTCCCGGCGCGTCAGCGGCGTAAGTGATCAGGCCGTCAGCGATGGCGTAGACGGGTTCGCCGCAGTCGGTGTTGCCGCCGGAATTCTTGTTCCAGTCTTCGCCGAGATGGTTCTGCTCACCGAAATCGAGGGCGTTGTACCATTCGTCCTTAGAATCGCGAGCCTGAGTGATGAAGTGTTTTTCGCTGACGGGATAGGCAAATGTTTGTGCGGTTTCCGAAGGGTAACTGCCGCCGGAGCAAGCCGAAAAGGCGAAGGCGATCGCGAAAATAAATATGTATATTGGTCGCGGCAATACGTTATTTTTGGTCCGGGGGACTGAACATATACTTTACGGATTGAGAATTGGAAAGGTTCGAAGTTTATGACTACACGAATTGACTGGATGCGGGGATGTGCGACGGCTTTGGTGACCCCCTTTCATAAGGACGGCTTGGTTGATGAAGAGCGTTTTGTGGAATTGGCGGGGCGGCAGATCAAGAATGGGGTGAAGATCCTTGTGCCGTGCGGGACCACGGGTGAAGGCGTCACGATGTCGGAAGGCGAGCGGCTTCGGGTCATCAAGCTGACTGTTGAGGTCGCGCATGGTAAGGGGGCGAAGGTTATTGCGGGAACCGGTAGCAACAGTACGGCGGCGACGATCGAATTTACGCGGAAGGCTCGTGAGGCGGGTGCGGACGGGGCACTGATCGTTGCACCGTATTACAACAAGCCGACGCAAGAGGGGCTGTTTGCACATTTTTCGGAGATCGCGAAATCGGTGAAAGGGGTGCCGATAATGCTTTACAACGTGCCGTCGAGGACCGCTTCGAATATATCTGCGGAGACGACACTGCGGTTGGCGGCGGCTTACGAGAATATCGTCGCAACGAAAGAGGCTTCGGGCGATCTGTCGCAGGTGATGAAGATAATCGCGGGCCGGCCGCGGAATTTCAGGGTGTTTGCGGGAGATGACGCGGCGGCGCTTTCGCTGATCGCGGTGGGCGCTGATGGGTTGGTGTCGGTTTGTTCAAATGAGATGCCGAAAGCGATGGTGCGAATGGTGGATAAGGCTCTGGACGGCGCTTGGACTGCAGCGCGGAAGCTGCACTATAACCTCCTGCCGTTGATGGAGGCGAATTTTGTGGAGACGTCGCCGGCTCCGTGTAAATTTGTGATGAAGGAGATGGGGCTGCTGGAAGAGAATCTGCGGCTGCCGCTCGTGCCGGTTTCGTCTGCGGCCAGGTCGAGGTTGAAAGAGGTCATGAAGGAAGTTGGGGTCGTTTAGTTTTTAGCTATCAGCTATCAGCTATCAGCTATTAGCCAGAACGGCTGGGAATTGGAGGGGTGATGAGGAAGATTGTTTTAGTGGGGGCGTTTTTGCTGATGCTCCCGTGGATGGTTTCGGGGCAGCAGGCGATTACGGCTGAGGAGAAGAAGGCTGCCAGTGAAGTTTTGGGAGTGATCGCGCGATGGGCGGATGCGGTGCGTGATCGCGATGTTGCGCGGCTGGATGAGATCTTTGCCGAGGATGTAGTAATCACGGGAGTGGACGGGACAGCTCGTGGTAAGGCAGATGAGCTTGCACTTTATAAGCGGGACGGCGGTGGGAAGGTCGCGGCGATCACGAACGAGGATGTTGGGATGAGGGTTTTCGGGGATGTTGCAGTCGTAACATCTTTGATGACGATGAAGGGTGCGACAGAGACGCGAGTGCGGTACACGGCCGTGTTCGTGAAGCGGGATGAGCGATGGCAGATCGTTGCTTTGCAGGCGGGATTGGTAAAGGGGAGCTGAAAGTGAGCTTGCAGGAAAAGATCGAAAAGGTCGGGGGTAAGGCGGAGTTCGATGCTGAGGACCGTCAGGTATTTGAGGAGTTTAAAGCGGCTCTACGTGCTGGGAAGATTCGCGCGGCGGAGAAGGATGCGGATGGGAAGTGGCGGGCGAATGCTTGGGTGAAGCGGGGGATCTTGTTGGGTTTTCGGATGGGGACGATGGTTGAGGCGTCGCAGGAGTGCGAGACGCTGCGATTCTTTGATAAGGATACTTATCCGCTGAGGCCGATCGGGTTGGAAGACAAGATCCGGATCGTCCCGGGTGGAACGTCGATCAGAGACGGATGTTACGTTGCGAAAGATGTGGTGCTGATGCCGCCGTGTTACGTGAACGTGGGTGCGTATGTCGATGAGGGGACGATGATCGATTCGCATGCGTTGGTTGGGTCGTGTGCGCAGATTGGGAAGCGGGTGCATCTGTCGGCGGCGGCGCAGATCGGGGGTGTTTTGGAGCCGGTCGGTGCGGTGCCGGTGGTGATCGAGGACGATGTGATGGTCGGCGGAAACACGGGTGTTTATGAGGGTACGATCGTGCGTGAAGGCGCGGTACTGGCGTCGGGTGTGATCTTGACGCGTGCGACGCCTTTATTCGACCTGCCGAATCAGCGAGTAATCAAATCGTCGGGCGAAGAGCCGCTGGAGGTTCCGGCGGGCGCCGTCGTTGTGCAGGGCGCTCGGGCGATCGCGGATGGTTATGGGAAGGAGAACGGCTTGTCGATATATGCACCGATCATCGTGAAGTATCGCGATGAAAAGACGGACGCGTCGACGAAGTTGGAGGATTATTTACGTTGACATAGAATGTGCGTTGCTCGCGGGTTAGACGAGCAACGCAGGTCAGTTGTCAAGGAACTAAAGGGTTGTAGGGAGCGAAGGTGCCGCTCAGATTTGGGTACCATATCCACGCATGAAGGGTCCAAAATACGCCGCCGAATGGATCCCACCTGTCGCAGGTGCCGGCGAAACCTTCAGGGGGCGTGTCCGATAGCGGCGATAGATACTCAACTGCTACTAGCTGCAACCGGCCGGTGCCAAGATCCGCGTAGACGAGTGCTTCAGGTTTATCAGCCTCGAATACGCCGTCGACGAGGTCAAAATTGACCCAATGCTCTCCCATATTTGGTATATGCAAATCTATGTTTACGTAGCCTGCTCTTTCCGCGGCGCGGGTGTTTTGGAAGCGGGCGGTGGCTTGCTGTGCCGATTTGAGCTGTGCAAGGGTCAAACTGTTAGCGACGCAGGCCCCGTCATCGTGGAAGGCGGCGGCTGCGGAAATCGAGGCTCCGGCCAGCAGTGTAAGGCAAAGCAGTGAGCGAATAAGTATCTCGGTGATTCTAGTCATAATTCTTTTCTCCTAAACGGTCAAATTGTTTTTCTTAGGTCGAGACATAAAGCAAAGCGGCTCGCACACTGTGCTAAAATTTGCGAGTCTTTAGTTTGTGTAATGCGAGGGTATTCGCAGGCCGGGCGTGAAGTCCTTTGGAATCGCTTAGGATCGGATGAGTAATCGTAGAGAATTCGCATCGTGCAGAGCAGGGTCACTGGGGAGCCGGATGCACGGACTGGTTGGTACGCAAGTTTATCGCTGATACTATTTATGAGTATGAACGAGGATAATGATTTGACCGAAGATGATGTGGAAGAGCATGGCGGATTGAAGGAACACATCAGCGGGCTGGGGCAGAAGATAATCGGTGAGGTGCAGCGCATCGGGGGAGTTCTGACGGCGGATCCTCTGACCGAGGCGGAAGGTGAGTTTAATGTTGAGGTCGGCGAGCTGCGCGAGGAGACTGAGGATGATCTTGAAGCGAGCGAGCCGCCGAACAGACGTGACGATGAGTAGCCCGCCATTTTCGAAATGACACAAACAGTTGAAAAGACGGAATTTCAGTTGCCGATGCGGTTGCGGGGAATCCAGCCGACGCTGATCCGGCAATTTTTTGAACGTGCGTTGCCAGACAGCATTAATTTCGGACTCGGCGAGCCTGATCTGCCGACGCCTCAGTTTTTGCGGGACGAGGCGGCGAGGGTTACGCGGGACGAGCAGAACGGATATACTTCGCACCCGGGTTTGCCAGCGCTTCGCGAGCTGATCGGGCGGCAATACCCGCATCTTGGGCTGGGTCTGGGAGATGTCGTCGTGACGTGCGGATCGCAGGAAGCGATGACGGCCACGCTCTTGACCATAGTTGATGCGGGCGACGAGGTGCTGCTGCCGGACCCGTGCTTTCCGGCGTACGACGCTTGTGTGAAGATCGCGCAGGGAACTCCGACGTATTACCGGATGCCGGCGGATCGAGAATTTGCTTTTGATATAGACGAATTTAAGCGTTCGATCACGCCGAAGACGAAGGCGGCGGTGGTAATCTCGCCGTCGAACCCGACGGGGAAGATCATGACAGAGTCTGATCTTAAGGAAATAGCGGCGGCGTTGGATGGAACGGGAATTTATCTGATATCGGACGAGATTTACAGCGATCTTTATTTTGCAGAGCGGCCGCGTTCGGCGTCCGAGTTTTATGATCGGACAGTTATCGTGAGCGGGCTTTCGAAATCGCTGAGCATGACCGGGTGGCGACTTGGGTGGGCGGCGAGTTCGCGGCCGGAGATCATGAAGGGCATCCACGTGCTGCACGGGTTTTTGACGGTTTGTGCGAATGCGATGACGCAGAAGGCGGCGCTTTTGGGATGGACGGATCAGGCGGAGGCGGCGAAGGCGGAGTTTCGAGAAGTTTATAAGAGGCGCGGCGACCACATGGTCGGATTGCTTGCGTCGCAGTTGGGCCTGCGTGCGACTGCGCCGGAGGGGGCGTTTTATACGATGCTGGACGTACGGCCGCTGGGGGATGATATCGAGGTCGCGGAGAAATGCTTGCAAAATCGAGTGATCACTGTCCCGGGGGTTGCGTTCGGACCTGAGGCGAAAGGGTTCCTGCGAATTTCGTTCTGCAATCCGGAAGAGAAGATGGCCGAAGGCGTGCGTCGGATGAAGGAAGCCCTTGGCGTTTGACCACCCGACTCGTGTTTCGATATGAAAGTTTATAGAGTTGGAATCCTCGGGGCGACCGGCACCGTTGGGCAGCGGTTCATTCAGCTGCTTGAGGGACATCCGCAATTTGAGATAACGGCGGTTGCTGCGTCGGACCGATCGGCTGGGAAAACGTACGCGGAGGCGTGTGCGTGGAAGCTGACGGGGGCGATCCCGGATTCGGTGCGTGACATCGTGGTGGAGCCGATCGAGCCGCCGTTGGATTGCGATATTATCTTTTCGAGCCTGCCTTCGAGCGTGGCGCGGGAAACGGAGGAGAAGTTTGCACGCGCGGGCTACCCGGTTATCAGCAATTCCTCGTCATATAGGATGGACGAGGATGTTCCACTATTGATCCCGGAGATAAACTCTGACCACCTTGGGCTGATCCCGATACAACAAAAGAAGCGAGGATATGCTGACGGATTTATCGTTACCAATCCGAACTGCGCGGTGACGAGCTTTGCTCCGCCGCTGGCGGCGCTACAGGAGCGATTTGGGATCGAACTGGTGATCGTGACGACGATGCAGGCGATATCTGGCGCGGGGTACCCGGGTGTTTCGGCGATGGATATTGCGGATAACGTCTTGCCGTATATTCCCGGCGAAGAGCCGAAAGTGGAGACGGAAGTTCAGAAGATACTCGGAACTCTGCGTGACGGCCGCGTGGAGAAGGCTGATTTTACGGTATCTGCACAGTGCTTTCGGGTGGATGTGCTGGACGGCCATACGGCGGCGGTGCGGGTGAAGCTGCGAAAGACCTCGACGTTTGAAGAGGTGATCGAGGCGATGACGAACTATCCGCGGCTTGAACTGCGTTCGTCGCCGGAGCATTTTATTGAAGTTTGTGATGAGCCATCGCGTCCGCAGCCGAGGCTCGACCGGGATCGCGGGAACGGGATGACTATCACTGTGGGTCGGCTCTTTCCTGACAACATATTCGATTACAGGTTCGTTGCCCTGAGCCATAACACGGTTCGCGGTGCTGCGGGGTCGACGATATTGAACGCAGAACTTCTGATAGCCAGAGGAATCATCTGATGAACATGACCGAGGGTGAAAGCTCGTTCGTTAAGAAAGTCCTAGTTGCGACGAGCATCGTAGTGTTGACGGTGCTGGCGGCCACGCTTCTTTATTTTACGCTGGATGTTTTACTGCTGCTGTTTTCGGCGATCTTGATCGCGGTGTTTTTGCGTAGTCTTGCGATCCCTGTCTCGCGAAGGTTAAAGCTGGATGAAACGTGGTCCGTGTTGCTGGTATCCGTGGCGATGATATCGGTGCTGGCGGGCGCCATCACACTACTGGCGCCGAGCGTTGCGGAGCAGGGTAGAAAGCTGAGGGAAGAACTCCCGCGTTCGGGTGCACAGATTTCGGAATTTGCTTCGCAGTATACGTGGGGCCGCGAATTGATCTCACAGCTTCCGACGGTAGAACAGGTGATGGAGAAGGTGGACGCTGCGAGTCTGATGGCGAGCGTGGGCGGCGTTTTTTCGACGACGGTCGGCGCGGTGGGAAACTTTTTTATAGTGATGCTGCTGGCTATTTATCTCGCGATCGAACCCCAGTTGTATATCAACGGTTTTACGAAGCTGTTCCCTAAGGATCGTCGAGCGAGGGTGAAAGAGATATTTGCCAGGATGGGCGAGACGCTGAGGTGGTGGCTGGTCGGCAAGATCGGGCTGATGGTTTTTATTGGTGTGCTGACGTGGATCGGGCTTTCGATCATAGGAGTTCCGCTCGCATTAACACTGGGGCTGATCGCGGGGCTGCTGTCGTTCATACCGAATTTTGGGCCGATATTGTCGGCAATCCCTGCGATATTGCTCGCGTTCATCAATAGTCCGGTGACGGCGCTTTATGTGATCGCACTTTATGTGGGGGTGCAAATCATCGAGTCGAACCTTGTTACGCCGCTGATCGAGCGGAGAACGGTTGAATTGCCCCCCGCGCTGACCGTGGTGTCTCAGATCGCGTTGGGTGTGACGCTTGGCGGGTTGGGATTAGTGTTGGCTACGCCGTTGCTTGCGGTTGTGATGGTGGTGGTGACGATGGTCTATGTCGAGGACGTGCTGGGTGACGATAGTATTGAGCACGGTGTGCTTGACGACCCGCAGCCGGTGCCGGCAGAGGCTTAACAGTATTTATGATAGAACGTTATACGCTCCCGGAGATGGGAGCAATTTGGTCGCAGCAGAATAAGTTTCAGAAGTGGCTCGAGGTCGAGACTGCGGTGTGCGAAGTGCACGCGGAGGACGGGACGATCCCGGCGGATGCTGTTGAGGAGATCAAGGCTAAGGCTGCGTTCACGGTTGAGCGGATAGGCGAGATCGAGAAGACGACGGACCATGATGTGATCGCGTTCACGACGAATCTGGCAGAGAACATCGGTCCGGCATCGCGATTCGTTCATTACGGGCTAACGTCGAGCGATGTTGTTGATACGGCGAATGCTCTGCTGCTGAGGGATGCGTGTGATCTTTTGCTGGCGAAGATCGACGCGATGCTGTCTGTGCTGAAGCGACGGGCGTATGAGTTTAAAGACACGCCGCAGATCGGGCGGACCCACGGGATCCATGCGGAGCCTACGTCATTTGGGCTGGTTTGGGCATTGTGGTATTCGGAGATGGAGCGGAATCGCGAGCGGCTTGTGCGGGCGAAAGATGCTGTTGCGGTCGGGAAGATCAGCGGAGCGGTGGGTGCATTTGCACATTTGGCGCCGGATGTTGAGGAGCGGGTTTGCGAGCGGCTTGGGATCAAGGCAGCGGATGTTTCGACGCAGGTCATTCAGCGGGATCGGTATGCGGAATATCTTTGTACGCTGGCGATAATCGCTTCGACTCTGGAGAAGATGGCGTTGCAGGTGAGGCACTGGCAGCGGACGGAGCTGCGGGAAGCTCAAGAAAAATTTAAAACGGGGCAAAAGGGGTCGTCAGCGATGCCGCATAAGCGTAACCCGATTTTGTCGGAGCGGATCTGCGGGATGGCGAGGACAGTAAGAGCGAACGCGATCGTTGGACTGGAGAATGTGGCGCTTTGGCACGAGCGAGACATTTCGCACTCGTCAGCGGAGCGGATCGTGCTGCCGGATTCATCGGCAACGCTTGATTACATTTTGGCGAAAACAACGTCGCTGCTGGATACGCTGGTGGTGTATCCGGAGAATATGCTTAAGAATTTGAACCTGACGCGGGGGCTAGTGTTTAGCGGACAGCTGATGCTGGCTTTGACGCAGAAGGGCGTATCGCGTGAAGATGCGTACGTGATGACGCAGCGTAATGCGATGAAGGTTTGGGACGAGGGCGGTGAATATCGCGAGTTGGTGATGCAGGATGCAGACGTATCAGCTCAGCTCTCGGCTGAGGAGATCCAACGGGTGTTCGATGTGAAACACTATCTGCGGAATGTGGGGAAGGTTTTTGAGCGGGTGTTTACGCAATAGTCTCGCTGGATTCACGATCCTTCTCGGATTCCCGGATCTTTAAGAGTAAGGAGTCCAATGTTTCATCCGCAAACTCTTCCGTACGCCATTTCTGGTAATCAAAAGGTTTGCGAAGGGCGAGAGCTACGAAACGCGTAGAATCTACCGGCCCGAGTGCCTCGATCAAGGCTTTCATTCCCCGAATTCTTATTTCAGTGTCCGTATTCATTATCGAAGTTGTGCTACCAGATCGGTCGGACTCATAATGTTAGTTTCGGCAATCTTGTCAGCCCGTTTTAGAATCCGATCATCCGTCGTTACAAAATAATCGGCACCCCCGACGATAGAAGCGTAATGAACAGCATCTAGCTTATCGATTCCCAATTCTAGCAGGTCTCGAGCGATTTGCTCACATTTTCGCTGGCAGTAACTTCCACGACGGAGTATGACCGCCACTGTTAGACTGCCTCGCGGCGCTCGCTCGCGCGGCTACGCCCAATTTCGTAGTCAATAACGGAAGACCAAACAAGATCCCACGAATGGGACCTGATATCTTCGAGAATCTGTGCTACTGCCTCCGCGTCATCCCTATACGGTCGATGGATTGATCGTCGAAAGGGCGATTCAGGGCGCAGTTATCCAAGTAGATTCTCACGTTCGGGGGGGATTGACCCGGACGAGATTCACGTGAATGCGAATCTGTCCGGGTCCTGATTACGAACTAGCGGGCAAATTTTTCGGCCATGTCGCCGATGATCGGGAGTTTGATCTTTTCGCCGGCGTAAGCCTTGATGCAGAGGAATATTGCTAAGCCGATGAAGGCGAGAACGACAAGCCAGACTATCAGACTGAAGAGGAAGCTAAGTGTCGACGACACGAAAGCGAGCACAACGCTGAAAATGACTATTCCAATCCAAGTTACGACCATCGCGGCAATCAACATCAGTGATTGGAACGCGTGAAACCGCATGAATGCGTTCTGTTTTTCCGTGACGATCACAATGATGCTGTAGATCAAGCTAACGCCGCATATAGGCAAGTACACCAGCAGGGCCCCAACGTTCGTATCAAGTCCGAGGGCGGTCTTACCGCCTGACATATTCTGCATAAACTTTCAATTCTCCTTTTATTTGAGGTGATGGATGATTGCGCCGACCTATTAGGGAAGTCCGCGTGAAACTTAACATAAGACGTTGATAAAAACAACAGATTGCGTAACAATCTACAATTTATTTCGGAGAGGTAAATGAAAGCAAAGGTATACGTAACATTAAAATCGAGCGTTCTGGACCCGCAGGGGAAGGCGATCAAGCACTCGGCGGAATCGCTGGGATTTGACCGCATTGAGGACATCCGTCAGGGCAAGTATTTTGAGCTGGCATTTGGTGATGATACGCCGGAAGACGCGGCTAGGGCATCGGCGGAAAAAATTGCGAAAGACGTTTTGGCTAATCCTGTCATCGAAGATTATCGGGTGGAGATAGAGAGTTAACCTATGAAATTCGGTGTAGTAGTTTTTCCGGGCTCAAATTGTGACCACGATGCTTATCATGTGATATCGAAGCATGTCGGGCAGCCGGTGGATTTTATTTGGCACAAGGAGACGAATCTTAGCGGTTTTGATGCGTTGATCATTCCGGGCGGATTTTCGTATGGTGATTATCTGAGAGCGGGGGCCTTGGCTCGGTTTTCACCCGTGATGGCGGCTGTAAAGAATTTTGCAGCGGAAGGGAAGTATGTTTTCGGGATATGCAACGGCTTTCAGATATTGTGCGAGGCGGGGCTGCTGCCGGGGGCGCTGATCAGGAACGCGGGGCTGCATTTTGTCTGCCGACACGTGAATATTCGCATTGAGAATCTGAACACTCCGTTCACTAATCAGATCGAGAACGGCCGAGTACTGTCGATACCGGTTGCGCATGCGGAGGGAAACTACGTTTGTGATGACGCGACGTTCCATGCGTTGGAAGAGAACGGGCAGATCGTTTTTCGATATTGTGAGCCTGACGGCGAGACTACCGCGGAATCGAACCCGAACGGGGCTCGGTCGAATATTGCAGGGATCTGCAATCAGGATAGGAATGTGTTGGGGATGATGCCGCACCCGGAGCGTGCTTGTGAGGAGATGCTTGGGTCGAATGACGGCCGCGACATCTTTTCGTCGCTGACCCGTGCGATCGCAGGCGTGTAAAAGCCGTCGAGTTTTAAGGGAAGAGGCTGTCTCGGTGTCAGCCTCTTTTTTGTGTGTGGGTTAAGGGTTAACGGACGTTTCTTTGATCGTTATCCCGCCGTTTGTCGTGACAACCCGGATCGAAGCCCCGCCGCCGTTGATGGATGCAGCAACGCGTTTGGGTGAGGGCTGATACCTGTCGGTCGTGGTGACGGCAAGTTCGGGGAAGTCGCTCTTGAATCCGCCGTTGACTGTGCCGGTTTCGATGCTGGCAGCGTAGCCGGAAGGTATTGAGAGGTTCACGCCGCCGTTGACCGTCGTGACGTCAAGGCCGGAGCCGCGCCATGCAGAACCGGTGAGTCTCACCGAAACGCCGCCGTTTGTGGTCCGTCCACGTACGTTGCCGGCTGCGTCAACAACGCTAACGCCGCCATTCGCGGTTTCAAATTCCACCTCGCCCTCAACGCCCGCGATCGAGATGCCGCCGTTTTGAGCGCGTAGTGAAAGGTTAGTGTTACGCGGAACAGTCACGACGTAGTTGACGCTCCATTTTGCATCGGGGTCGGAGCTATCTGCGTAGATCGTGCCCGAGGTGTTGATCCGAATGTTGCCGGCGACGGAGCGGGCCTCGGCTTCGGTCGCACCGTGGGCGGAAACGCAAGCCGTCACGCGGATCTGCGATACGTCACCTGAGCGGACGGCGATGCCGCCGTTCTTGCCGCCGTCGATGCTGAGCGAGCCGGAAGCGGGAAGCTCGAATTCGCGTTGCTCAGTGTGGCTGACATTCTTGGTCGACGAGTAGCTATAGCTGTTGCATGAACCTTTGATATCGCTGTTTGAGCCGGACCGTTGTCCGTGGACATCTGACGGCGGAAGGCCGATGAACATGACCGCTAGGCCGGCTAAAAATAAGGTGGAGCGGGTTGAAATAGTGCGCATAGAAAATCCTCCGTAGTTTGAATCGTCAGAAACGTGGGTCTGCATTCAAAACACCGCGGAGGAGGCTATCGTGACAAGTTTTCTAGCGCCAATGAATGTCGAGCTGATATTCGTGTTCGCCGCCGCGCGGGTCGTGGATCTCGACGACGGCGGTGAAGTCGTTCTCGTCGGTCGGCTGCTGAGTCACCGTTGCGGTACCGCGGCCTTCGCGTTTGTTGATGGCAACTACCACCGGTTGCTCCGGCAACGCGGCAGTGAAGCTAAATACTCCATCGGGAAATTCGCGGCCAGAGACGGTTTCGGTGACGAGTTTTGAGCCTGAGATCGTCAGGCGGACGCGGTCATCTACTGTCCCACGCCAGAAAACGCGACCTTCTTGGGCCTCGGGGGACGAAAAGGCGCTTGCGACGAGCGCTGCGAGAAGTAAGAGTATCGAAAAGCCGGATCGCTTCATGAAAATCCTCCTTTCTGTCTGCTTAACAATAGGGTGCTAGGATTTTAGCACCGTTCGTCGCGATTTTGAAGAATTATCATTCGCTGACGCTGACCTCAAGGCCCGCTTGGTTAACGTTCCATGAAAGGACGTCGACGCCGGGCTCGCCCGCGAGAGCGGTTTCGACCTCGGATCGACGGCCATCCTCACAGAAGAATGCGATGCAGCCGCCACCGCCTGCGCCGCAGACTTTCGCTGCGAGGGCTCCATTTGCTAGCGCCTTGTCGATCAGCGCATCCATGTGCGGCGTGGTGATGTTTGGTGATAGGCGTTGGCGAACCGCGTGGGCTGCTGCGAGGATCGATCCGACGAATTCCCACCTGCTTTCAAGTAGAGCACGTCGCAGCTGGACGGCTCCATCACGGATCTGTTCGAAGATGTGGAATAGTTCGCGATCGCCGTCGATGTGGCGTTTGGTAATGTCCCAATTATTCGTGCCTGAGTTGCGAGGTTCTCCGGTGTAAATGACGGCGATACGGTCTTCGAGGGTCCGGGTGTCGACGTCCAATGCTTCGCGCTCGATGCCGGCGGCGCCGAAGTGGATAGCGGCGGTGCCGCCGTATTGTGCGGAATAATAATCCTGGAATCCGGTCGGGACCTTGATAACTTGGCACTCTACGTTCGCCGCGATTGGAATGAAGCGTTCCGGTGTGTAACGGTCGCCGACCAATTTGTTGAGGGCACCGATACAGGCGATGGCCAGAGTGGATGAACCTGCGAGACCGGCTCCGGCAGGTGCCTGAGAGTCGGTGATCATGTGAAAGCCGGTTTCGGGTTTGAAGAAATGAATAAGCTTTGAGAGGAGTTCGAGACGCGGTTCGTCCTTGAGAGACGCGATGCTGTCGCGGGGCACCTCAAAGCTGACCCCGCGGTCCACGGATTCAATGATGATCTTGGAATCGGTGCGTGTTTCGATAGTGCACTTTGCGAGGAGGCTGACGGCAAAGTTGACGGTTGCGGCTCCTTCGTGAAAGAGAAAGAGCGGCGGAATATCGATGGTTCCCCCGGCAAGGTCGACCCTTGTCGGGGCGGACGATTGAATGATCACGTTAATTTATTACCTCGGGCTATGAAGAGTTAGAGACTTATAAATAGCGGTTCATAATACAGCAAGTGAAGCGAAATTTTACAGCGGGGACGGTCACTTTTTTGCTGCTTTCTTTTTAGTGTCTTTTGGCCGTTCGTCGGCGTCGCGGTTTGGCTCACGGGTGAGGTGAAGCCTTTCGGTGATCTCGTGAGCGACCTCCTCGACGGCGTGAAGTTTTTCTTCGAGTTTGTGGATGGCCTCGGGGTCGGCTTCTTCGACCTTTTCGGAGAGCCAGAAACGCTCGATGGCGTAAATAATTATGACGACGAAGAGGATTATAAAGAAGAGTGCGATGCCGATCTGCTGGAAGTCGCCGATGATGGTAGTTATGGCTCCGCTGAAGAAATAGCCGGTGCCGGCCAGGACGAGCACCCACAGGAAGCAGCTGATGAAATCGAGCAGGAGGAAGCGTGCGAAAGGCATTCGGCCGATGCCGTAGAATACGCACATCGCGGCGCGGATCCCGTAAATGTATTTAGAGATAACGATGGCGAAGGCGCCGAATTTGTCGATAAGCCGATCGATGCGGGGCTGAGCTATCTGGTAGAACCGGTAGTGTTTCGCCTTTTTGTGAAAAATGCGGCCGACGCCATAGGCAATGTGGTCGCCGACCATTCCGCCAAGGGTTCCAAAGAAAAGGACCTTTGCAAAGCTGTAGTTTCCGAAGAACCCGCCTTGGGCCATCGCGCCGGAGATGAGCAATGTGATATCGCCCTCAACCGTGCAGAGGGCAAATACCGCATAGATTCCGTACTGGGCGATGATATGAGAAAGCTCGTCCATAAAACTGTGGGAAAGGCTGTCCAGCGGTCAATGAAAAGAGTAGCTTTCGAGAGGAGATACGTCAAACAAATGTAACGTGGAGTGCTAGCGGAAACAATCACTTAACGTTGTTGACACGTGCACGGCCAGTGTCTAAAATCGCCTTTACCTTTCGGTAAGAAAATGACAACAATGAGTGAAAATTCTGGGCAGATCGTCGGAATCGAATTATCTGCCGACGCGGTGAGCTATGTGCTCATTGATCCCGCGGGTAAAGTCCTTGAGCGCGCACATTCGCGGCTGAGAAGGGAAGATAATCCGCTGACGCAGCTCATTGAGATCGTTGAATTGATACAGGCGCAGTTTGGCGGGATCAGCAGGCTTGGGGTCGCGTTGCCGGGGTTAATAGACCGGACGACGAACCGGGTCGTGCACTCGACGTATTTCCCTGAGCATTCGAACGGCGACCTGACAAAGACCATTTCGGCGGCGGCGGGTGTTCATGTTCTGCTTGAGAATGATGCGAACGCAGCCGCTTACGGTGAGTTTTGTCTTGGGGCTGGCCGCGGGTGTCAAAACATGTTCTACGCGATGCTTCAGGCGGGCATCGGCGGTGCATTCATCATTAACGGTGAGCTATGGCGCGGGGCCGGCGGATTTGCTGGCGAGTTTGGGTCGATAGCAGTGGATGCTGAAGGGACGCGGCTCGAGGATGTGGCGTCCTCGGCGAACATTGTTAGAAGGACGCGGGAGCGATTTCATCGTGACAGCACATCGGTTCTTGGGCGGGTCGGCGAAAGCGAACTCGAACTGAAGGACATAATCGAAGCCGCTCGAAGCGAAGACGATTTTGCACGGATGATGCTTGAGCGGACAGGGAACTATGTGGGAACCGCGATCGCGACGGTCATCAATCTATTGAACCCGGAGCGGATCGTGATCGGCGGCGATATCGCGGATGCAGGTGATCTTGTGATGGAATCGCTTGTCGCGAAGGCCCGGACGCTGTCGTTCCCGCGATCGTTTGAACATACGGTTATAGCTTCTGGCGAACTCGGGAGAGATGCCGCGGCTGTAGGTGTCGCTTTGCTAGCGAGTGAATGAGCCCCAGGGCTAAAAGGATTATTTTGCGGATGAGCGAAACTAATCTAATCGCGAATTGCGCCGCAGCAGTACTTGAGCGATTATCGAGTTTGCGGATATTTAAAGTTTTAGTAGAATTAGGTGCAGTTTATCGAGTCAATCTAATTCACATCTCAGAGAGCCAGTAGGGCCGTCCGCACACCTTCCACAGCGGGAAAACGGCAGCAGACCGGTACACTTACGTTCAAACCGGTATCGAGAGCGCAAAAATGGCACAATTCTTTCATAAAAGCGCAAATAATATTGCCCGGATCAGCATGATAATGGGGGTCGTCCTTGCGGGCACCGCGTTTTATGTCTATACACAGGTTGCTCGTTCGACCTACCTGACGGGCAGATATTTGGAAATACAGCAGCCCGTTCAGTTTAGCCACAAACATCACGTGGGCGACGACGGGATCGATTGCCGATATTGCCACACGACTGTGGAAACGACTGCGTCGGCAGGGATGCCCTCGACGCAGACCTGTATGAATTGCCACTCGCAGATCTGGGCGGACAGCCCGTATCTGGAGCCGGTGCGTGCGAGTTTTCGCGACAATACACCGATCGAATGGGAGCGGGTCCACGACCTTCCGGAATACTCTTATTTCAACCACAGTATTCACGTAGCGAAGGGTGTCGGGTGTTCGACCTGTCACGGCGCGATAGACGAAATGGCGGCGGTCTATCAGGAAAATACGCTGCAGATGGAGTGGTGTTTGTCGTGTCACAGGGAACCGGAGAAGTTTATTCGACCGAAAAGCGAGATCTATAACATGCAGTGGCAGGACAATCAGCTGACCGCGGAACAGCGGATAAGCCTGAAGGAAGATTATCGAATCAGGAGCACGGAGATGCTCACGAGCTGTTCATTGTGCCACCGTTAGAGAACTCGCACAGACGATAGATCAACTACGATTAGAGGAATCAATTGAAGATGCCCGATCAGGAAAGCAAACAAAACTTTGCGTCATTGCGAAAGCAGATATTGGCGCAGAGTGGTAAAGATTACTGGCGAAGCGTTGAAGAATTCGCTGATGCTCCGGAGTTTGAGGAATTTGTTACACGCGAATTTCCGGACCAGGCAGAGGCGTGGGACGACAGCATCAGCCGCCGGAACTTTCTAAAGGTGATGGGCGCGTCGCTGGCGTTTGCGGGGCTTACGGGCTGCGTCATTCAGCCGCCGGAGAAGATCGTGCCGTATGTTCGGCCGAATGAGGATATGCTGCCGGGCAAGCCGCTTTATTTTGCCACGGCGATGACCATGGCGGGTATAGCAACCGGACTGCTGGTCAAGTCGTATGAAGGCCGGCCGGTAAAGATAGAAGGGAACCCGGAGCACCCGGGAAGTCTTGGCGCGACGGACGCTTTTTCGCAGGCAGCGCTGCTGGACCTTTATGATCCGGACCGTTCGCAGCAGGTTATGGAGCGGGGAAACCCGACATCATGGCAAAGTTTCGTGACCGCGCTACGAGCGGCGCTTGAAGCCAACCGGGCGGATGGCGGTGCGGGGATACGGTTTTTGACCCCGACGGTGACGTCGCCGACGATGCAGGACCAGTTCCGGCGTTTGTTGACGGAGCTTCCGAATGCACGATGGGTTCAGTATGAACCGATAAATAACGACAATGCGATCAGCGGTGCTGCGATGGCTTTCGGTTCGCCTGCTCATGCGGTCTACCGGTTTGAGCGAGCCGAGCGGATATTGTCGCTGGATGCTGATATCTTCGCGGGCGGCAACGTGCGTTACATGGCGGATTACGCAGCGGGACGCCGCTACGCGCCGGACGACAGGAGCATCAATCGTCTTTATGCAGTAGAGACGACGATGTCGCTGATGGGCGTTAAGGCAGATCATCGGCTGGCGGTGAAGCCCAGCCAGGTGCCAGAGATCGCGAAAGCGATCGCGGCGGGGATCGGGGTTGGCGGAGCGAGTTCGACATATACGGAAAACGCCGAATGGATAGCGGCGCTGGTTGCAGATCTGAACGAGCATCGCGGTCGTTCGCTGGTAGTGGCGGGAGATAATCAGCCGCCGGTTGTGCATGCCATCGCTCATGCAATGAACACTGCTCTTGGCAATGTGGGTCAGACGGTGGTCTATACGGACCCGCTGGCTGCAAACGCCGAGCGCACCCAGATCGATCAGCTAAGGGAGTTGGTGGCCGACATCGACGGCGGACGAGTAAAGATGCTGGTGATGATGGGCGGCAACCCTGTCTACAATACGCCGGCCGACCTTAAGCTTACGTTCGAACGACTGAATGAAAAGGTTCCGCTGCGGGTTCATCTCGGGACGCACTTTGACGAGACTGCGGAGACGTCGCACTGGCATATTAATGAAAAGCATTTTCTCGAAATGTGGGGCGATGCCCGCGCGTACGACGGAACTGTTTCGCTCGTCCAGCCTCTAGTTGAACCGCTTTATGGTGGAAGGAGTATGCATGAGATCGTGCAGCTTTTCTTCCGTGAGAATTTTGAACGAAGCGACTATGACCTGATCCGGGATTATTGGCAGACGCAGAATTTTTCGGCACCTGCTCCGGCAGCGGCCGCGGCGGCATCGCCGTCACCTGCGGCGCAGCCTTCGCCGACAGCGGACCAGAACGGGACGAACGGGCTAGGCGCTCAAACGGCCCCAGCCGCACAGCCCGAGCAGCCCGCACAAGCGGTTCAGCCGCAGGCGACGCCTGCTGCAACTCCGGCTCCGGCTGCAGCATCGGCCGCGGCTTCGGCGAATTTTGAAGACAACTGGCGGCGTGCGGTTCATGACGGGGTCATTTCGAATTCGGCATTACCCGCGCGGAACCTCTCGGCGAACTCGGCGTTTTTGGCTGAAGCGGCCCCGGCGGCGGCGGGTACAGGCGCACTTGAGATCGCGATCCTGCCTGATCCGAGCGTGTTGGACGGCCGGTTCTCGAATAACGGATGGCTGCAGGAACTTCCGAACCCGATCACGAAGATCACTTGGGAGAACGTTGCGCTGGTGAGCCCGGCCACCGCGGCTCGCCTTGAGTTGAATCGCGGCAATGATCCGCGCGAGATCTCGGGCGGCGAACGCGGGACTGCGTTTATCAATACACACGGGTCAAACATGACTTCGGACTTGGTGCGGCTGTCGTACCAGGGACGCGAGATCAGCGAGGGCGTCCCGGTGTGGATCTCGCCCGGGCAGCCGGATGATGTTGTTACGATATTTATGGGCTACGGCCGCAGACGTGCGGGGCGCGTCGGCAATGGCCTGGGTTATAACGCATTTGACGTTATGCGTTCAGACGCGATGAACTTTGGCGCCGGCGACATCAGCAAAACAGGTGATAAGGCGACGATCGCGACTACGCAGATCCACTTTAATCTTGAGAATGTTGATGGCCGCAGCCGAGACATCTTGCGGGTTTGGGACATTCACCATGTTGACCAGCATCTAGAGGAAGGGAAGCAGCCGAATTTCTATCCGCTGACCATGTATGGGGAGGCGGCTAAGGAATATGAGCGGCAGTATGCCGAGAATTATCGCTGGGGGATGTCGATAGACTTGAACTCCTGCGTGGGCTGTAACGCATGTATTTTGGCCTGCCAGTCGGAAAACAACATTCCGGTGGTCGGTAAAGAGCAGGTCGCGAAGAGCCGCGAAATGCACTGGCTGCGGGTGGATACATATTACGGCGGCGAGGATATCAACAATCCTGAGGGCGCGCATTTCCAGCCGATCCCGTGTATGCAGTGTGAGCAGGCGCCGTGCGAGGTGGTCTGCCCGGTAACGGCAACGGTTCATAACCCGGAAGGGTTGAACGACATGGTTTACAACCGTTGCGTGGGCACACGGTATTGTTCAAATAACTGCCCGTACAAAGTGCGGCGGTTCAACTTCCTGCTCTATCAGGATTGGGATACGCCGCAGTATAAGCTGATGCGGAACCCGGAGGTTTCGATCAGAAGCCGCGGTGTGATGGAGAAGTGCACGTATTGTACGCAGCGGATCTCTATCGCCCGGATCGAGGCGGAGAAGGAAGGACGCAAGATCGTTGACGGCGAAGTGCTGACGGCGTGCCAGTCGGTATGCCCGACGAATGCTATCGTTTTTGGCGATATGAACGATCCGCTGAGCAAGATCGCACAGATCAAAGCGGACGAGCGTAACTATAAGCTTTTGAACGAGTTGAATACGCAGCCGAGGACGACCTATATGGCTGAGCTGAAAAATCCGAATCAGCAAATGCCGGGGTACACGGCACCGGAGTTCGCTCATATGGCAGAGGAAGGCAAAAAGCCCGACGGCGAGCATTGATCGGACGTTACTTGATCTCATTGGAAACAGAAAGCGGTGCTGCCGCAAGTTTGTAAATAGCGCATTAATATGCAGGACAACGAGCTAAAAAAAGTTCAACTTCGATTCCGTCCGCCGATGGTAGAGGGCGATCATACCTTCGCATCGGTTTCGGACAAGATCGGCGACGTCACGCTAAAGAGGCGGACGCCGTTCCATTGGTTCATCGGCTTCGGCATCTCGTTCATAGTTGCGCAGCTTCTTCTTGTTTCGGTCGTGACGCTGCTCGTTCGCGGCATCGGCATTTGGGGAAACAACCAGCCGGTTGGTTGGGCATTCGATATTATCAACTTTGTTTGGTGGATCGGTATCGGCCACGCAGGCACGCTTATCTCGGCCATTTTGCTGCTATTGAATCAGAAGTGGCGTACGTCGATCAACAGATTTGCCGAGGCAATGACGCTGTTTGCGGTGGCTTGCGCGGCGATGTTTCCGTTGCTCCATACGGGGCGTCCGTGGCTTGCGGCTTACTGGCTTTTCCCGTATCCGAACACGATGGGCGTTTGGCCGCAATTTCGCAGCCCGCTCATCTGGGACGTATTCGCGGTATCGACCTATGCGACGATCTCGCTGCTGTTTTGGTATGTCGGGTTGATACCTGATCTTGCGACGCTGCGAGACCGCGCGAAGAACAGCTTCTTTAAGTTTGTTTACGGGATATTGTCGTGGGGCTGGCGTGGGTCGGCACGGCATTGGCATCGTTACGAGATCACATATCTGCTGTTGGCAGGGCTTTCTACGCCGCTGGTTCTTTCAGTTCACTCGATCGTGTCGTTCGACTTCGCGGTGTCGCAGCTGCCGGGCTGGCACGCGACGATCTTTCCGCCCTACTTTGTTGCTGGGGCCATCTTTGCGGGATTTGCGATGGTGCTGATCCTGTGTATCCCCCTTCGTGTTTGGTACAACATGAAGGATTTCATCACGGATTCTCATTTGATCTATATGGGCAAGATCATGCTCGCGACGGGGCTGATCGTGGTGTATGGGTACGCGATGGAGGCGTTTTTTGCCTGGTACAGTGCGAGCATTTATGAGTGGTTCATGATGAAGAACCGCATATTCGGCGGGCCGTACTGGTGGTCATACTGGCTGCTGATACTCTGCAACGGTATGTCGATACAGCTGTTGTGGTTCAAGCGGTTCCGCGAGAGCCCGTTCTGGCTGTTCATCATTTCCATCGTAGTCAGCGTGGGTATGTGGCTTGAGCGGTTTGTGATCATCGTGACGAGCCTTAACCGCGACTTCCTGCCGTCGTCGTGGGCGATGTATTCGCCGACGGTGTGGGATTGGTCGATGTTCATCGGAACGATCGGGCTTTTCTTTACACTTATATATCTGTTCGTGAGGTTCTTGCCGATCATCTCGATATTTGAGGTGCGGACGTTATTGCCTGAGGCTCATGTTCATGGGCATCATCAGGATTTTGAAGAGAACGTGCTTGAGGTCGAGGACACGTACGACCGTACCGATCCGCCGAACCAGTAGAACGAATTTATAAAGCGCACAGCGTTATGGAAAAGAAACTTTATGGGCTGATGGCCGAATTTGACACACCGACCCAATTGGTCGATGCGGCGAATAAGGTGCGCGAGGCCGGATTTACCAAAACAGATGCGTTTACGCCATTCCCGCTTCATGAGATCGATGAAGCGTTGGGGATCAAACGCAGCATACTGCCGGTGCTTGTTTTCTTTGGCGGTATCACGGGGCTTGTGTTGGGATTCGGGCTGCAGATATTTGTCCATTACATTGATTATCCGCTGAATGTGGGCGGCAGGCCGTACATCAGCTGGCCGTCATTCGTTCCTCCGGCATATGAGCTGACGATCTTGCTAGCGGGGTTTACGGCGGTGTTTGGAATGTTGTTTCTAAATGGATTGCCGCGGCCTTATCACCCGGTATTCAATGTTCCGAGATTTGCTTTGGCGACGCGCGAGAAGTTCTTTTTGCTGATCGAAGCGGACGACCCGAAATACGATTACGAAGATACGCGAAAGTTTATGGAAGATCTGCAGCCGCAGGAGGTTTTTGATGTCGAGGATTAGTGGTCAATGGTTCAGAGCCGTCGGCCAGAGCCTTCGGCCAAGCAGAGCAGCCGCGTTGGTGCTGGTCGCGATAGTCGCGGCCGCCGGGGCCGGGTGTCGCTATGATATGCAGGATCAGCCGCGTTACGAGGCGTACTCCAAGAGCGACTTTTACAGCGACGGACGGGCGTCGCGTGATCTTCCGGCGGGGACGGTAGCACGCGGGCTGCTTAAGGAAAACAAAGCCTTCTACACCGGGCAGATAGATAATCCGGACCCGAATGCGCAGGTCGAAGCGCAGACAGATGCAACCGGCAACACTGTGGTTTCGAGCTTTCCGAATGCGATAACGGAGTTTCCGCTGCCGGTCACGGTCGAGTTAGTCGACCGCGGAGAGGAAAGATACAACATCCACTGCAGCGTCTGTCACGGACCTGTGGGAGCGGGCGACGGCATGATCGTTCGACGCGGATTTCCGCAACCGCCGACCTATCATGACGATCGGCTGCGAAATGCACCGGTGGGGCACTACTTTGATGTGATCTCCAACGGATGGGGCAGAATGAACGGCTATGCGGCGGATATCACCCCAGCGGACCGGTGGGCGATAGTGGCATATATAAGAGCTTTGCAGATCAGTCAGAATCCTGATCAGACCGCGCCGGTGAATGCGAATACGGCGCCGGCAAGCGGACCGGGTGCGGGACAGCCGACAGCAAATTCGAATACAGGGGGTGGCAACAATGGCCAATAACAACGATTACTCGGCCCCTGCGGATCTGGACCGGCTGAAGCCGATCGCATTGGGAGTGGGCGGTATCGCCTTGATCGCGTGGGCGATCGGTGCGTATTTCTCGCCGGAACAAGCACTTCGATCGTGGCTGCTCGGATTTATATTTTGGGGCGGGCTGGCGCTGGGAAGCCTGGGCGTCCTGATGCTTCAGTATCTGACGGGCGGCGCTTGGGGCGTTGTGATCCGGCGGCTGCTTGAGGCGGCCACGCGTACATTGCCCCTGGTGTTCGTGCTGTTCATCCCGCTAATGCTGATCACGTATTACCACTACTGGACCACGTGGCCGGCGGATGACTATGCGATAGCTCACCGCGGATGGTTCATGACGCAGGAGAGCTGGATAATCCGGTCGCTGATCTATTTTGCATTCTTTTTCGCCATGATGTGGCTACTGAACAAGTGGTCAGCGGCACAGGATAAGGCGACGGATTGGGAGGAAGCGGCGAAGTATCTGAGCATACCCAAACAGTTTTCGGGCCCGGCGATCGTTTTTTATGCACTTGTCGTCACGTTTGCGACCGTGGACTGGGTGATGATGTTGGATGCCCACTGGTTCTCGACCATTTGGGGGCTGCTGTTCGTCGCGGGATGGGCACTTAGCTGTTTCTGTTTCTGCGTGATCATGCTGGTTTACCTGTCGGACAAGGCTCCGATGAACCGAGTTTTAGGCAAGCGGCATTTTCATGATCTGGGCAAGCTGATGCTCGCGCTGACGATGGTGTGGGCATACTTTAACTTCTCGCAGTTTTTGATCATCTGGTCGGGTAACATTCCCGAAGAAACGGGCTGGTATTTGGTCCGGATGAAGGGTGAGTGGCTTTGGGTCGGAGTGCTGCTGGTGGTATTTCATTTTGCCGTGCCGTTCCTTTTGCTGCTGCAGCAGGACCTGAAGCGGAAGATGAAATGGCTGGCGGCCGTCGGGGGTTTCATTTTGGTGATGCGGCTGGTGGATATGTTCTATCTGATCGGGCCGAATCCGCGAATTGATAAGACGATCGAGAAAGGCGCTTTCATCCTTAGCTGGATGGATATTGCTGCACCGATCGCGATCGGGGGTATCTGGTTGTGGTACTTCTTTGGACAACTGGCGAAGCGGCCGCTGGTACCGGTGATGGACCCGTTCCTTGAAGACGCTGTGAGACACGGAAAAGGGCACTAGAGTTTATGGGACAGACAAAACACGAAGAATCGTTTGTCAATTTTGATCAGCCGTATGAGCAAAACATCATCGGCCTTAAAGGGATCGTCTATTTCGGGGTTGGGCTGTTTTTGCTGATCGTAATTACCTTTGCGTTGATGTGGGCCCTTTATATCGTGCTCGAGGAAAATTCGGCGAGCGAGAAGGCGACGACGAATCCGATGATCAGAACGGGGGCCGAGCGGCTTCCGCCTGAACCGCGGCTGCAGGCTGCACCGGGATTCGGGGTGGAGAGCGAGCAGGGACGCGTGAACCTCGAGCTGCGTGAACCGCAGGCTGAGTATCGCGAATTGAAGAAACAGTGGGATCGGCTTTTGCGTGACGGTCGGCAACATCCTGAAACTGGGACGACCATATCGATGCCCATTGCCGAGGCCAAGCAGAGATTGTTAGAACAAGGCTTACCGGCCGCGAGCGGCCCTGAGGCGGAAGCGATCGAAAAGAGTTCACGAGTGATCGTGTCAGAGGCGAGTTCGGGACGGATGGCGACGGGGATAAGAAAATAAGGGGACGTAATGAGATCGAGTTGGGTAAGAAGTTTGGGGATATTTTGGATCGCGGCAATGTTGTTTATCGCCGGCGGGAGCCCTGCGCTAGCCCAGAAGAATGAACATTACAATTCCCCGCTTTATTCGCCGCGGAAGTATGATCCCACGGAAGAGACGGCGAACGGACTGCCGGACCCGCTGAAGCAGATCGGGATCGAACAGAAGCTCGGCGGACAGGTTCCGATGGATGCGGTTTTCAAGAACGAAGCCGGGGAGCCGGTGAGGCTCGGGGACCTGATGAATCAAGAGCGTCCGGTGATCCTGGCACTTGTTTATTTTGAATGCCCGATGTTATGCAACCAGGTGCTGAACGGGTTGACGGGAACGCTGAAGGGTATCTCGTTCGATGCGGGAAAAGAGTATGACGTTCTCGCGATCAGTTTTGATGCGTCCGAGAATGAAAAGCCGGGACTGGCAGCAAATAAGAAGGCGTCGTATATGGAACGCTATGGCCGACCGGGAACGGAGAATGGTTGGCATTTTTTGACCGGCGATCAGGCGGCGATCGATGCAGTGACGCAGTCAGTGGGATTTTCATACGAATGGGATGAAAAGTCGAACCAGTTTGCCCATGCGAGCGGGATCATAATGCTGACGCCCGAGGGCACGGTCGCGAGATATTTTTACGGAATTGATTACGCCCCGCGCGACGTTAAGCTCGGACTCGTTGAAACCGCTGAGAACAAGGTCGGCGGCGTTACTGAGCAGCTGCTCTTGTACTGTTTTCATTACGATCCGTCGACGGGCAAATATGGCTTTGCGGTGCTGAACGCGTTGAGGCTTGCGGCGGTTGCGACGCTGGTCGGAATGGGGGCAATGGGTTTTGTTTTTTGGCGGAGGGGTAGAAGAAAAGGCGACTACGCATAACCGGGTGAAGCGTGTCGGCCCGGCTGTCGACAGACTCCGGATAGTTATTAGAGATTATGCAAACGAATTCGTGGGTTCCATTTTTTCCGGATCAGGCCTCAACGTTCGCGTGGCAGGTTGATGCACTATATTTCTACCTGATCGCGGTGAGTGTGGCTTTTACGATCCCGATCGTTGCGGCGATCTTTTTCTTCGCGGTGAAGTATCGTGAGAAAGAGAAGTTTGCGACGCCGGAGGAAATGCACGGGTCGATCATGCTTGAGACGGTTTGGTCGATCATCCCCTTCGTTATTTCGATGACGATCTTCTTGGGCGGTGCGATCGTTTATTTCACGCAGTACCGAATTCCGGATGATGGGATGCAGGTTTATGTGGTCGGGAAACAGTGGATGTGGAAGATCCAGCACGAGACCGGGCACAGCGAGATCAATGAATTGCACGTTCCCGTCAATCGTAAGGTCAAGTTAACGATGACGACGGAAGATGTTCTGCACGATTTTTCGATACCCGCGTTTCGAACAAAGGCTGACGTCGTTCCGGGCCGATATACGTATTTGTGGTTTGAGGCGACGAAGCCGGGAAGGTATCAGCTTTACTGTGCGGAATATTGCGGATTGAACCATTCTGGAATGATCGGTTGGGTCTATGTAATGGAGCAGCGTGATTTTGACGCGTGGCTGGCTGGCAGCGTTGCGGGTCAGACGCCGGTCGAGACTGGGCGCGATCTGTTTGAGAATAAGCTCGGTTGTGCATCGTGCCACCAAGGTGGAGCGGGGCAGCGAGGAGCGCCGCTTGAGGGAATCTTCGGCACAGAACGCAGGCTGGTGGGCGGCCAGACCGTTACTGCTGATGACGAGTATATTCGCAATTCTATATTGAATCCGGGGTCGCAGATCGTTGAGGGATATCAGCCGATCATGCCTACGTTCAAAGGACAGGTGACCGAAGAGCAGCTAGTGGCATTGGTCTCATACGTAAAATCGCTGAGCGGAGTGGACGCTTCGTCGCAGCCGACGCGGGCACCTGCGGCCCAGCCGGCAGCTCCGGCGAGTGCTCCGGCAAATGCTCCCGCAAATTCGGGGACGAACACGGGGGGCAGCGGCCAATAGCGCTATAAAGTATTATGCAAAACGCAGACGCAGTTTATCCGGGGCAACCGGTATATCCGAAAGACAATTACTTGTCTAATGGCTACACGCTGAAGTCGTGGTTACTCACCAAAGACCACAAGCGCATCGCCATAATGTACCTCCTATCGGTCTCGGCGTTCTTTCTGGCAGGGGGCCTTTACGCATCCGTGATCCGGTTGGAGCTGTTGACGCCGGCGAGCGACCTACTTCAGACCGCTACCTACAATAAAGCGTTTACGCAGCACGGGATCTTGATGATCTTTTTCTTCCTGATCCCGTCGATCCCGGCGATATTAGGAAACTTTTTGCTGCCGTTGATGATCGGTGCAAAGGACCTTGCATTGCCGCGGATCAATCTGCTGAGTCTATATCTTTATTGGATCGGCGGTATCTTGACCGTCTGGGCGCTGCTTCAGGGCGGCGTTGATACAGGCTGGACGTTCTATACACCTTACAGTACGACCTTCTCGAACTCGTATGTGATGGCCGTGGGGCTCGGGATCTTTATCAACGGGTTTTCGTCGATCCTTACGGGGTTGAACTTTATTGTTACGATCCACACGATGCGAGCGCCGGGGATGACGTGGTTTCGGCTGCCGCTGTTCGTGTGGGCACATTATGCGACCAGTTTGGTGATGATCCTGGGTACCCCTGTGATCGCGATCACGATCTTGCTTTTGGCAATAGAGCGTGTGGCGAGGGTGGGAATCTTTGACCCGGCGATCGGTGGGGACCCGATCTTGTTCCAGCATTTGTTCTGGTTCTACTCACATCCGGCTGTGTATATCATGATCTTGCCGGGGATGGGTGTGATCAGTGAACTGATCTCGAATTTCTCGCGAAAGAAGATCTTTGGTTACGAATTCATTGCATTTTCGAGCATAGCGATCGCGGTTTTCGGGTTCCTTGTATGGGGCCATCACATGTTCGTTAGCGGCCAGTCTATCTATGCGGGACTTGTTTTCTCGTTCCTGACGATGGTGGTCGCGGTCCCGTCGGCGATCAAGATGTTCAACTGGACGGCGACGCTTTACAAGGGTTCGGTGTCATATGACACGCCGATGCTTTATGCGATCGGGTTCCTCGGGCTGTTCCTTATCGGCGGGCTGACGGGGCTTTTCCTTGGATCCGTGGGCCTGACGGTCCATCTTACAGACACATACTTTGTCGTCGCCCACTTTCACTATGTGATGGTCGGCGGGCAGGTGATCGCATATCTTGGCGGTATTCATTACTGGTGGCCGAAGATGACGGGTAAGATGTATTCGGAATTCTGGGGCAAGATCTCGGCGATGCTTGTCTTCATTGGATTTAACCTGACATTCTTCCCACAGTTTATTTTGGGATACCAGGGAATGCCGCGTCGTTACGCTTCATACCCGGCCGAGTTCCAAGTCTTAAATATATTTTCAACCGCCGGAGCCTCGGTTCTTGGGGTAGGGTTATTGATGCCGGTCGTTTACCTTACGCATTCGCTTATTTACGGCAAGAACGCGGGCGATAACCCGTGGATGCTGCCGGGGCTCGAGTGGAGGACGACGTCGCCGCCGCCGACCTTGAACTTTGAAACGTCGCCGGTCGTGACGTGGGAAGCGTATGAGTTCGGCGAAGAGAGCGGGCTCGACCTGGAAGAGGCGAGGCGCCGGATCCGGCCGACGGTCGTAAGTTAGTTCATTTGATCGAATAGAGATTATGGCGTCACACGCAGACACACACGAAGATCATCATCACGGGCCGGGGCTCCAGCACCAGTTCGAGAATATGAAGCAGCAGGAAGAGTCCGTTGCCATCGGCATGTGGATGTTCCTGGTGCAGGAAATAATGTTCTTTGGCGGGCTGTTCACGGCATATCTGGTGTTCCGTTCGCGATACCCGATGGCGTTTGCTGAGGGCAGCAATCATCTCGATGCATTCTGGGGCGGGTTGAACACGCTTGTGCTGATCGTTAGCAGCTTGACGATGGCCCTCGCGGTGTTTTATGCGCAGCGCTCGAACCGGAACATGCAGGTGATCATGATCGTCTTGACGATGATCTTTGGAAGCGTGTTCTTGGGCGTTAAGGTCATCGAGTATACGGATAAATATAACAGCGGGCTGGTGCCGGTTGCGGGCTGGAACAAGAAGACGCCGGGTGAAGAGGAGCCGCCGCCGCTCAATGCTGCTGTGGTGTCGGAAGATCCGTCAACCTTCGTTCTGCCGTTCGAAACGACAGCCCATGCAGCGGCGTCGACGTCGAGCGAACCAAAGCGGGCAAACCCGAGGGGAGATTTCCAGTGGAATTACGGAATGCCTCTTGTGCAGATGGCGCTGGAAAAGGAACGGGCGAGTCCCGGAACGAAGATACTGACAGACACCGAACGGATCGCTTATTTTTCGAACAACCAGCTCGATCCATACAAGTTTCAGGAAAAGGTCCGGATGTTCTATTTCATCTATTTTGTGATGACCGGGCTGCATGCGCTGCATATGATCGTCGGGCTTGGGCTAATGGCTTGGCTGGGATGGATGGCGTGGAGGAACACGTATTCGGCTGAGTATTATGCACCGGTCGAGATGTCCGGATTGTATTGGCACTTCGTCGACATTGTCTGGATCTTCTTGTTCCCGTTACTATATCTTTTGGGAAGGCACTTTTTACACTGATAACTGGTTATGGCTGACAATCATCACGAAGAACATGGCCACATAGGCTACCCTGGATATCTCGGGGTGTTTGCGATCCTTATTTTTGGAACGCTGTTCACCTATTGGTCGTCGTTTTGGGACCTGGACTCGATATTCCCGGGGGCGAACACACTGCTTGCGTTGCTGATCGCATTCACAAAAATGACATTTGTGATGCTTTTCTTCATGCATGTTTATTGGAGCCCGAGGCTGATATGGCTATCGGCGGTCGCGAGCTTTTTCTGGCTTGCGATCATGTTCGCGTACACGATGCAGGATTATCTGACACGGGACGCGGGGGTATTTACGATCTAGACTCACACATAAAGATCGAACATTTATCAAGCGGGGAGCAATTGTTCCCCGCTTTTGCGTCTATATAAGTGTTAGGAGTATGGTTTTCGGCGTGTTATTATCATCAGTTTGATAGCTCTGACGCATGTTTGCCGCGTAATAAAGATACAACAAGGGGTAGGTCATTTACATCAGAATTGAGGATGTTCACTACTATTAGACGCATTCATTTATACATATTAATCCTTACTTTCGCAGCCTTGGTTTCGACGGGGTGTTCTATCGTTAAAAAGGAGAGCAAGACCCCGACTCTGTTAAAGACAGAGAACGCTACACTTGCTCAGCTTAAGACCGAGGTAGGTCGATTTGCGCGTGTGGATTCGCTTCGCGCAAAGATGGACCTGAAGTTTGAGGATAACTCATTCGCACATTTTGGAAGTAAGGAAGAATACCGGTCGGCAGATGGCGAGATCGTGGTTCAGCGGCCGGCGAATATATTGCTCAAGGTGCAGGTTCCGGTGATCAAATCGGACGTGGCGCAGATGACGTCGGACGGCGAGAGCTTTCGGGTGGCGATACTGCAGGACGGCGGCAGCGGTAAATATAAAAGGTTTGTGAGGGGCTCGAACAGGGCAGATTACTCCCGACTGCAGAACTCGATGGTGAGTGCGAACGGCGACCAGACTGTGGTTGAGAACGTTAGTGCGTTTGCGAATATGCGGCCGCAGCATTTTACGGACGCGATGCTCGTGCAGCCGATCGATGATTCGAAATTTTACGCGCAGAGCTCGATCTTTCAAATCGAAGAAAGCCTTGATCAGGGGAAGAAGTCCCCGCTACGGGTGGTCAACCGCGGGTATTACCTGCTTGATGAGTATGAACGCGCGGGCAACGGAGATATGCGGATCTTGCGGCGGTTTTGGTTCGACAGGGTCGGGCGGATACGTTTAGCGAGGCAGCAACTTTTCAACGTTGCAGGTGAGATCGAATCGGACATCGTTTATGGCAGAGAGGGAAATCTTGCCGGAAATAGTGAATATACCAATCTGCCGCTGCAGATAATTATCACGCGGCCGCTCGAGAAGTATTCGATGCGCCTTACATATCAAAATCCTGAGTCAGTTGCAATAGGCAGGACGTACCCGCAGGCCGCGTTCCTTCTTGAAAACAGTTGGCAGCTTGAAGAAGTAGATCTCGACAGGCGGCTGGCGGAATCGACATCCGATGCCCGTCCGGTCAGCGCCCCCCCGCTTACACGCGTTCAGTAAAACCGCATCCTAAAAGCAGAATGACGACCATCCTTAAAACTGAGGATCTGACCAAGTCTTATAAGATCGGCAAGATCGAAGTGCCGGCTCTTCGCGGCGTGACTCTGGACGTGCAAAAGGGTGAGTTTGTCGCGATAATGGGGCCGTCCGGCTGCGGCAAATCAACCCTGCTGCATTTGCTTGGGGGGTTGCTAAGCCCGACGACGGGGACGATCATAATTGATGATGAGGACCTTTCGAAGGTATCGGACGCACAGCGGACGGACATTCGGCGGCGAAAGATCGGGTTTGTGTTCCAGCGCTTCAATTTGTTTCCCACGCTTACGGCGGAGGGCAATTTGAAGCTCGCAGAGCGGATACACAGCGGAAATGGCGGGAGCGACGGGGTGAACCGGCGGGATGTGCTAAAGCTTTTGAAGCTTGAGAACAAGATGCATCATAAGCCGCTGGAAATGTCAGGCGGTGAGCAGCAGCGAGTAGCGCTGGCGCGGGCGGTGATCAACAAACCGGCGATAATCCTGGCGGACGAGCCGACCGGGAACCTTGATACGGAGAATTCGAAGATCGTGCTGGATATGTTTAAGAAGCTGAACCAGGAGATGGGGCAGACGATCATCATGATCACGCATAATCCGGAAGCGGCTGCGGTTTGTTCACGGACGATCAGGATGCGAGACGGGCGGATAGATGAATAGGGCACAATGAAGCGTGTATTACGAAAGCTGATATTTTGGGAATATAGCCGCGAGACCTCGGTTTATGTGATCTTTTGCCTGTTGATCATCGCATTTATATTTTTGACGCCCAAGTCATGGTTCGAACGACGTGATATACCGGCGAACCGCACGACGTCATCTGCCGTCAAAGTCGTTGAGCAGACGTTCTGCTGACCCTTCAGAAGATTGAAACTCCCGTATCGCATTTATTTATAAGTTCTCTTGAGGAACATTTATGACCAGATTATTCAGATCATTTATAGTGGCTGCGTTCGTCTTCGGCATTGTTGGAATGGCAGGTGTCGTGAGTGCGGATGCGCAGATCGACCTGATCCTGAAGCGGATGGACGATCATAACAAGGCAATGAAGTCTATGAAGGCTTCTGTTCTTATGTCCAAAACGAACGCTCAGCTAGGCGGTGACGCAGACATCTCTCGGGGTACGGCGATCTATCTTCCCAGGCCCGGTCGGAATGCTTTGGTGAGGATCGATTGGACGAGCCCGTCGGAATCGCTGGCTGTAGTGGACAAGAGCTATGTTATCTACCGGCCGCGTCTGTCGCAGGCGTATACGGGGAATGTTGATAAAGCGCAGGGAACTGCGAAAACGAGTTCTGCGTTAGCTTTCATGAATATGTCGCGAGCTCAACTTCGGGACAATTATTCGGTCGCTTATCTGGGTGAGGCGGTTCTGGACGGCGGGGTTCGGGCGTGGCACCTTGAGCTGACACCCAAAGCTCAAGCGAGCTATAAGAAGGCTGAGATCTGGGTAGACCCGGATGGGATGCCTGTTCAGACCAAAATATTCGAAGTGAATAACGACACTACAACGGTGAGGCTTTCGAATATTCAGAAGAACATTACGATCAATCAGTCTGAATTTAAGATCACGCTTCCGAGAGGGACAAAGATCATAAAGAGCTAGGGTGATCGCAGAGTCGGTTGTGATGGGCTCTGGGGCAACGCCCAGAGCCCATTCGCTGTGTTTGATAAGCGGTGTTTCAGCTAATATAATCAAGCGTTTGAGATAGTGACGATTCCTCGACAAGTTTTCTAATGCCCAGAGCAAGCAGTTTCAGCAGATTTACCCGCGGAGTGCGGCACACAGTTCGTGCCTTTGCTTCGACGAAGCATCCGGTGCTCGTGCACATTGTGCCGATGCGGCGGTGCAATCTGGCGTGCACTTACTGCAACGAATTCGATAAAACGAGCGATCCCGTGGCGATAGATGTCATGTTGGCGCGTATCGACAAGCTTGCGGAGTTTGGCAGTTCGGTGATCACTATCTCGGGCGGCGAGCCCATGCTGCATCCGCATATCTATGAGATCATCGCCCGTATTCGGCATCATGGGATGATCGCGGGGTTGATCTCGAACGGCTATTATTTTCAGCCGGACAAGATAAAGAAGCTAAACGAAGCGGGACTTGATTACCTGCAGATCTCGATAGATAACGTGACGCCGGATGATGTTTCGAAGAAGAGCTTGAAGGTGTTGGATTCGAAGCTCGTGAATCTGCGTGACCATGCGAAGTTCAAGGTGAACATTAATTCCGTAGTCGGCGGCGGGGTCGCGAATCCGGAAGAGGCTTTGATCATCGCGAACCGGGCGCGGGAACTGGGGTTTTCGTCCACCGTGGGTGTTATCCACGACGAGATGGGGTTGAATAAGGGCCTGACGCCGCGTGAAAAAGAGGTCTATAAAGAGATAAAGGCGAAAGGGTCGCGGTCGTACGCCAGGTGGAACTGGTTTCAGGATCAGCTGGTGGACGGCGGCGAGTATGAGTGGCGATGCCGCGCCGGTGCCCGTTACCTTTATATCGATGAGAACGGGATCGTAAGTTGGTGCTCGCAGCAAAGGGGCACGCCGGGGATTCCGCTGCTCGAATACACGCACGGCGATATGGAGCGCGAGTACATCACGGAGAAGTGGTGTGCGCCGACGTGTACGATCCAGTGTGTGCATCAGGTCGGGCATCTCGATGCCTGGCGGCATCCGCAGATATCGCTGGGCGATTACAACAACCGCAAGGGCGGCGGACTTAAGAAAGAGACCGTTGCTCAGGTCCTCGCTGACTAACCTAATCCAAATCCCTCAAAATACGTCGCGACCGCCCGCAGATGCGATTTTGCCGGTGCCGACACCTGCGGTATTCTTTATCCATGAAATTTAACCGAAATCAGGCGAAGGAGTTGACGAACGCAAGGGAGCTCGAGATGTATGACAGCGCTCAGGCGCCCCAGCTGGACAAGCTCTCGGTAAAGGAACTGAAAGATCTTGTTAAGCGGAGCCGGACGCTTCGTGACAAGCTGCGAGACGTAAAGAGAAGCCAAGTGCGTTCGCAGCAGTCGAAAACTGCGGCTCGCGGAGCTGCTCCCGCTGAACGAAGTGCGGAGAAGGCTGATTTGTTTGCGGAAGTGCACGATATCTTTGCCGCTCGGTTGGAGAAGGTTGAGGCGGGTGAGGCTAAGGCAAAAGCTGATGACGGAAAGAAGCCGACCAAGACGGACAAGAACATCGAGACGCGCGGCGACAGGACTGCGGCGAAACAGGCTCTGACTGGTGTAAAGAAGAAGGCGAACGCTCCGGCTTCGCGACCGGCGGGGAAAGCGAGGAACGATGACGCAAAACCGGGCAAGAAAAGCCTTGCGTCGGCTACTTCTGCGAATGCGCCGGGTAAGGTAAAAACTTCGGATGACGCGGTCGACGGGCAAGAACAATCGACGGCCGGAACAGGCAAATCTTCGGGTGGTGCGGCTAATACCGGCGAGCGGGGGAAGATCGATCTGAACAGGATCTCGCGGAGCGGCCGTTCTAAAAAGATGGCTCACATTTCCGCTACGAACAAAAGGAATCAAGCTCGCCGGGATTCGAAGTAGGCCGACCTCAACTATGTCTGACAAAGCCGCGGCCAAACTTTTCGTTCCGGTACTTTTAGGAACGAACCGAGCTGACAACTTAAGCGGACGAGCGGCCGAGTGGCTATTCGCTCAGATGCAGATGCGTGCTGATCTCGAGACGGAACTCTTTGACGTTGCTAAATACGAATTCTCTTCGTCAGATTACGGACCGAGACTCAGGCACCAATTCGCAGACTGGTCGGAGGCGATGGGACGGGCCGACGCATTGGTGATCGTATCGCCGGAATACAATCACGGCTACCCCGGGACGCTTAAATGCATGCTCGACGTGCTGCGGAAGGAATATATTCACAAAGCGGTCGGGTTGGTAGGCGTTTCTAGCGGCCCGTGGGGCGGCACGCGGGTGATCGAGTCGCTGGTCCCGGTCGTTCGAGAGCTGGGATTGATCGTTTCGTTTACGGATCTTCACTTTCCTAAAGTCGCCGTGAACGCCGACGGAACGCTCGCGATCGACGAACCTGCCCACGGGAGGCGAGCCTCGGCTTTCCTCGACGAACTTATCTGGATGGCCGCTGCCCTTAGATGGGGCCGCGAAAACCTGCCCTCAAAATTCCACCCCCAAACCGAGTCCCTTTAAGCTGATCACGCCGGCCCGGGCGCGGAGCCTTAGTGCGCCGGCGCTCCGTCCCAGTGCGCTGGCGCGGAGCCTCAAAGCACTGGCGCTCTGAGCGAGTGCGCCAGCGCTCCGGGTCAGTGCGCGGCGCTCCGGGTCAGTGCGCCGGCGCTCCAGGTCAGTGCGCCAGCGCTCCGGCTCAGTGCGCGGCGCTCCGGGTCAGTGCG
>JBGSXX010000017.1:0-12403 GCA_041751195.1 Pyrinomonadaceae bacterium
GCCACCGCTTTCTATTTTTCGTGTACCCATTTCGGCGGCAAGAGAGTATTTGAATGTCGCCCACGCGGTCTTGCCCTCGACTTTCACCTTAAGATCGGAAAACGAGTATTTCGTGTTTTTGAATTCTTTCAATTCGGGGGCGAGATGGGTATTGCGGTAATCTTTCCACCCGTAATTCGCATGGCCGCTTTCGAACACAGTCACCGATTCATCGTTGGCCCAAAGCTGATCGAGAGCAGCCAGATCGCCGTTCTCCACCGCTACGGCCTCACGCGTCAAAACGTCCGTAACGGCCTTCACCTCTTCTGTCTGGGCCGAAACACTGAAGCCGGTAATGCCGATCCCGAGCATCAATATGCCGGCGCGAACTAATAATCGTGTGATGTGTGATTTTATAGTCATTTGCAAACGTCTCCCTATTTTCTTTAGTTGCATGCGTCAAATTGGATAGCAGTCCAAAGCCATTGGAATCTAAAGCTTGTCACTCGGATCACTTTCCACCTAATCCAAAATGCATTCTTTGTCACCCGGAATCGTCGTCTTACTCTCTAGGAGCTATTACCACGTCTGTCAGGTGCGTTCCGTTTCGATAAGATCAACTTTCTCGGTATCAATTTGCGGTTTCCGGCGTCCGCGTTCGGAATAGCGGACTGTCGGTGTCGCGGTCGTCGCCCAAGTAATTCTCACCGAGCCGTTCGCGTTCGGAGATCACTCGATCTGCACTTGGGCGTCCGAACTTATAAAAGACAGCGGGTGTTACAGTCTGATCAAGTAGCGTTGAAGTCAAAATCCCGCCAAACACGACAACAGCCAACGGATGAAGGATCTCCTTTCCCGGGGCGTCGGCGGCGAGAATAAACGGTACTAGCGCGAGCCCTGCTGTTAAGGCGGTGGCGTCGGACTGCGAACTCGCACCCGAAACGGTCGCAGCGATCCGTGCGATCAGAAATCAGTATGGCCGATACGCACAAAATGGGTCTTCGTGATCGGCAGTGGTGCGGACAAGATCGTCCAGATGGACGCGAAACGAATCGGGAAACAGATGCGGAAAAAATAGTGCGACTGAGCTGTAGATCCAGGCGGCACCGGTGCCCATCGCTATAAGCGTGAACATGTTAGGGCTGACATTCTTGACCGAAGCCCACGCACGTTCACAGTCGTCGATAGGAACTGGTCCGTACGGACGAACATCCCCACCGTTTCCAACAGAAATATAGGCAACGTCAAAACCAGGCTCACCCAAAACCGGCGCTTCATATCATCGAGTTCCGCTGTGTCTTCGGGAACATCGAGCGACACGACCCTGGGTTCTAACGCCATCCCGGATATCGGGCATGAGCCCGGCCCGATCTGAACGATCTGCGGGTGCATCGGGCAGGTGTACTCCATCTCGCTAGTATTCGTTGTTTGCGATCCTGCATGTTCGGGTGCCGCGGCGGCGTGCTGACCCGCCGAATGGCCATCATTTGTATCTTTGCCCGGTGCTATATTAGCCTCCGGATCCGCACTGAATTTCGCAGAACATCCTTTGCTGCAGAAATAAAGCGTCTCTCCGTTGTATTCGGTCGAATCGGCCGCTTCCGCCGAATCTATCGTCATCCGGCACACCGGATCCCATGACTTGCGCATTTGTCGTTATCGTCTTCGCCGTTTTCATTGTCATCACCCTGATTTAAACTCTTTGCCCCGTCCGCCGGCTCCAAACCTTTCGCAGTAACCTAGAACTCACAAAAAAAAGGCTGAAGCCTGACAATACCGTCACGATGCCGAGTATGGAAAACCCGCGAAGTACGTAGTTGTTTATGTTATCTCTCCCTTGAAAATCCATCGTGTGGAGCATCCAGAGGAAGTCGAAGACTCGCCACTTGCTGGTCCGGATCGCTCCGACCTGGCCCGTTTCGGCTGAGAGATAGACGTTGATGTCATTCTCAAAGCTTGCGGCCCAGGCAGGCTTTTCGCGATACTCGTGGTGCTTGCTAATGTTGTCGGCGGTGAGATAAGAGAGCTCAACCGGTTCACCTTGATTCGCAAGCGCATCCTTGGCGATCTGACGTGCCTCGGTCGAAGAAACAGCTGGTCTAATCGACGCGTCCTCTGCGCTCAACAAAACTGTCGAGCGTTTTCCGTCCATAACATGCTCGACCGCGTAGAAATACGTTCCAAGCAACTCAACAAAATACATTTTCTCAATTCGCGTCGTACCGAAAGTCGATCGCACACTTTTAACGATCGCGTCCGGCGACACTGACCCCTCCGGGAGCGAAAACTCGCTCTGAGACTTCGCTCGAAGATGATCGCCGTGGATCTCATCCAGATTGGTCCAGCTGAAATAAAGGCCGCCGAGCGTCCAAAAAATGAACTGGATCCCGATGAACACGCCCAGGTAGCGATGAGTCCGACGTATGTAGTGCTTGTAATTGAACTTTCTAGCTCCGGTGGCCATAGCTTCTACCTTAAAATTTTCCGTTGAGGAATCATATTACACGCAAGTTCGCCACGAAAAAATCTGAAACCGTGTAGTCTGTATCCGACTTTAGGTCTTGACCGACATGCGACCTGCGGTCATACTAAAGCGGATGCTGAAATGGGTCACATCGATGCTGCTACTCGTTTCCCTTACCGGCCAGGTATGGGCGGGCGTCTGCGGCTGTTTCGAAGACCACAATGATTCGCATAGTTGTTGCAAGCGGGACAAGAGCGGCAAAGATTCGATAGCCGCTCCTCCTTGCTGTTCAGAGGATTGCGAGTCTATCACAGTTTCGCAGATTTCGGGGAAGAATACCGATAGGGTTTCGCAGGATTCGTGGTCAAAGGAGATCGCACCGGTAGCGAAATCGGCATTTCGTCCGACACGCCCGCGCGCAATTAGCTTCACGGTACAGCCGTCGAAGCTACTCGGACATCGGCTTAAGCTGGCACGCCCTCCTGACGCGCTATATCTGCGCCACAATTCCTTTCTAATTTAGCTCTCACATTTCGCGATGACGTTAGCGCTCGTGTATTCGTGCGCACTTTCGCGCGTATCCACGCGCGTAGAGGATTTCAACCTACTTTGAAGAGGAGACTTATCTGATGAAAAAGACTTTTGTATTTTTGTTATTTCTTTTAGCCGCCACTTTTGCCGCTGCTTGCGGAAGCGCGGACACTGCCGGCGGCGGAACTGCCGCTACCGGTAAAGAGATCAAGAGCGGATCCGCCGGCAACAACCTCACGGCAACCCTTTCGAGTTCGGACGGCGTGCTTCGGAAAGGCAAGCAGACCGTCACGCTCAAATTTGCGGATCAATCGGGCAAGCCTGTCGATGTCGGAGCGGCGTCGCTAAATTTCCATATGCCCGCGATGGGTACGATGGCCGTGATGAACAACGCCGCGACCCTGACAACGACCGCCACTCCGGGGATCTATTCGGGCAGTGTTGATCTTGAAATGTCGGGCGAATGGCAAGCCCAGATCTCTTACCAAGGACCCGCCGGAAATGGAAAGGCAAATATACCCGTGACGGCTCAATAGTAGGTACGCACCGGTTATGATCAACTGGCTAATCGATTGGTCGATCAGGAATCGCGTCATCGTGGTCGCAATCTATATTGCGATCGCCGCGGCGGGCTATTGGGCCATCCTCCGGACGCCGATAGACGCGATTCCGGACCTTTCAGATAACCAGGTGATCGTTTTCACGGACTGGGCGGGACGCTCGCCCAAAGAGGTAGAAGATCAGATAACCTACCCGCTGGTCACGAACCTACAAGGGTTGCCGGGCGTGCGCACGGTCAGGGCGAGTTCAGCATTCAGCTTCTCGATGGTCAATGTGATCTTCGAGGATGATGTCGAACTCTATTGGGCTCGAACGCGCATCCTCGAAAGGCTCAACCTGGTCCAGCGCCAGCTTCCAGAAGGGGTGACGCCCACGCTTGGCCCCGACGCATCGGGCCTCGGTCAGGTGTTCTGGTACACCCTTGAGTCCGAAACGATGGGCTTGCGTGACCTTCGCACGCTGCAGGATTGGTTCGTCAGATATCAGCTTAGTTCGACGCCCGGAATCGCGGAGGTCGCGAGCGTCGGCGGGTATGTTCAGCAGTATCAGATCGACGTCGATCCGAACAAGCTTCGAGCCTACAGCCTACCGCTATCGGCCGTGCTCGACGCCGTAGATCGATCGAACAACAACGTCGGCGGAAACGTCGTCGAGCAAGCGGGTGAATGGGCGGTGGTGCGCGGCATCGGTCTGATCGAATCAGTAGCCGACGTCGAAAACATCGTTGTCAGCTCAAGTAACGGGACGCCCATCTACGTTAAGAACGTTGCTGAGGTTAAGCTCGGGAACGCTTTCCGCACCGGCTCGCTCGATAAGAATGGCAAAGAGGCCGTTGGGGGCGTCGTGATAATGCGGTACGGCGTCAGCGCCCTCGAAGCGATCGAAGCGGTGAAGAAAAAGATCGAAGAGATCAAACCCGGCCTTCCCGAAGGCGTGTCGATCGTCCCGTTCTACGACCGCACGGAACTCATCAACCGTACCGCCGACACTCTGAAATTCGCGCTGGTCGAAGAGTTTATTCTGGTCACACTCATTAACCTGCTATTCCTTGCTCACTTCAGGTCGACATTCATCGTTACTATCCCGCTGCCGCTCGCGGCCCTTATTTCGTTCCTCTTTATGTATTTCTGGGGGGTGACATCGAACATCATGTCACTCGCGGGCATCGCCATTGCGGTGTCGGACCTAGTCGACTCAGGGATCGTAGTGACGGAAAACGCATATCGCGCGCTGGAGAAGGAGGGCGTGAGCCTCTCGAACCGAGAGCGGGTCTGGGAGGTAGTACGGGAGGCTACGAAAACGATCGGCCGTCCGATATTCTCGTCGACCGCGATCATCATTTTCGCTTTCATACCCGTGCTCGCCTTGACCGGCCAGGAAGGAAAACTGTTTCAGCCGCTCGCGTTGACTAAGACCTTCGCGATGATCGCCGCGGCTTTCATGGCTATCACCCTCGTGCCGGTACTGTGCGGATTCCTTCTCAAGGGCAAACTGCGTCCAGAGGAAGCGAACCCGATCATGCGATTCCTTCGTAGCGCGTACAAGCCGCTGCTTGAGAAAGCACTAAAGAATCGGCTCGCGACAGTCGCGATCGCAGGGCTGTTTTTCGCGGGCTCAATGTTGGTCACGACGCAGATCGGAAGCGAGTTCATGCCGCCGCTGAACGAAGGCGATCTGATGTATATGCCGGTTACTGATCCGGGAATTTCGCTTGATGAGGCGACCCGCGTGATGAGCAAACAAAACCAGATCATTCAGTCTTTTCCGGAAGTCGCGTGGGCGGTCGGGAAGGCCGGACGAGCCGAAACCTCGACCGATCCTGCTCCGATCAACATGAATGAGACGGTCATCCACCTAAAGCCTCAAAGTGAGTGGCGGCCGGGCATGACTCGAGAAAAACTTGTCGCCGAGATGGATGCGGCGTTGCGGATACCTGGCGTGACAAATATCTGGACGCAGCCGATCATCAATCGCATTGAGATGCTCGCGACCGGCATTAGGTCGCAAGTCGGGATCAAGATATTCGGCGACGATCTCGAGAAACTGGAGACGACCTCACGTGAGATCGCTGACGTTATTCGCCGCGTGCCGGGCGCTGCGGACGTCTATCCTGAGCAGATCGGCGGAGCTCCGTACTTGGACATCGACGTTGACCGCCAAGCTGCTGCGCGCTACGGGATTGACGTTGGCACGATCCAGGATGTGATTGAAAAAGGGATCGGCGAGTCGAATCTCACGGTCACAATCGAGGGCCGCAACCGCTTCCCGGTTAGAGTCCGCTATTCGCCGGAATTTCGTGGAACGCCGGACGCGATCGGCAGAATCCCGGTTACAACTTCCACCGGGGCTTCGATCCCGCTGTCGCAACTCGCATCGATCCGAACCGTTGACGGACCTGCGATGATTCAGAGCGAAAACGGACTCTTGCGTGGCACCGTCCTGCTGAGCGTGCGCGGCCGCGACATCGGTAGCTTTGTCGACGAGGCGGACGCCGCTATCAAGGATCAGATCAGGCTTCCGTCGGGATACTACTTCGCGTGGAGTGGCCAGTATGAGAATCAACAACGGGCGCGTGCCCGGTTGATGATCGTTGTGCCGATCGTGATCCTGATCATCTTCGCTACGCTCTATCTTACTTACAACTCCTTCCTGGAGGCGGCTCACGTACTCCTGGCAGTGCCGTTTGCCCTGACCGGTGGCTTCTACCTTATTTGGCTGCTCCAGTACAACTTCTCGGTGGCCGTATGGGTAGGGTTTATCGCATTGTTCGGCGCCGCAGTGCAGACCACGATCGTAATGGTCGTGTATCTCGAAGAGGCGCTAAAACGAAAGCAGGAAGAGCTGGGAAGACTCGATCGCGAAACACTCCTTGAAGCAGTTACCGAGGGAGCTCTGCTACGGCTGCGCCCAAAGGTAATGACCGTGACAACGATCATCGCCGGCCTGCTACCGATCATGTGGAGCACGGGCGCGGGCTCGGAGGTGATGCGGCCGCTGGCGGCTCCGGTTTTTGGCGGAATGCTCTCAAGTCTGGTCCACGTCCTGATCGTTACGCCCGTGATCTTTTATTGGATAAGACTTTGGGAACTTAAAAGAGAAGCACGCGCGTTACACGAACGTTAAGAAACAATATCGATATGAAAAACTACTTGAACAAAAACCTACGACGAACCGCACTTTTGGTAGCTATGTTGGCTGCCGTTTTCCTCGCACCGGCCAGTGCCGACGCCCAGAGTCGGAAGTCTGCACGGAGTCAGTCGGCAAAGGTCGTGATCGGAAACTACGGTTATGATCCGGCAAGCATTCGACTAAAACGAGGAGTGCCCGCAAAGGTGACCTTTCTTCGCGTAAGCGAATCGACATGTGCGACTGAGGTCGTGTTTGCAGACTACGGCATCCGTCGCGGGCTGCCGCTCAATCAGGCGGTTACCGTTAGCTTCACGCCGCGGAAGGCGGGAGAATTTGCCTTTACGTGCGGAATGAATATGCACCGCGGCAAGCTGATCGTTTCGTAGAGAGATGAACCTTCGTTCCCTCATCGTTGGGATCTTTGCGTCGGTGGTTCTTACCGCCGCGCCTTCGGTTGCGTCCGCACAACTGCCGGCAGCCAACACAGCTCTGTCTCACCTTAAGTATCTGAATGAAAGAGACGGGCGATCTGTCGACGATCTAGTAAAGGCAGCTCTCGCAAACAATCTCGAAGTAATCGCGATGCGTAAGGAGGCCGAGGCGGGTGAAGCGCTTATTCGCCAAGCTCGGCTCCGAGCGAATCCGAGCCTCGAGGTCAGCGGAACGCGCCAGATCGGTGGCATGGGCGACAACAGCGTGATGGTGCAAGGTGCCTTGCCTCTCGAACTCGGAGGCCGCCGGGCTGCACGGATAATCGTTGCAGAGAAAGAACTCGAGATCCGACGCCTGGCACTCGCTGAACAGGAGAGGCAACTGGCGGCCGAAGTCCGTGCGAAGTTCGGTGAGGCTCTTGCCGCCATATTAAAGTTAAAGTTCAGCGAGGACATCCTTGCGATGGCCGAGCAGAATGTTCAACTCGTCTCGGCCCGAGTTGCGGAGGGACGCACGCCTCCGCTCGAAGAAAGCCAGGAGTTTGTCGAGCTGAACCGGATCAGAGCAGTACGCGAAACAAACGAAGGGGCTGCGGAAATACGACTCTTTGAGCTTAGAAATCTGGTTGGAATGGGCCCCGAGGAGCCTCTCGTCCTTAAGGGAGATCTCAACACCCTCGCTCGAACGCTGCCTCCACAAATTGGTGCGGAACAGACGGCCCTTCGATCGAGGCCGGACCTGTTGGGTGCGATCGCGGTTGAGAAACTTGCCGGGGCTCGGGTCGGACAGGCCCGAAGCGAAGGGCGGATCGATGCCGACGTCATGCTCGGTTATCAGCGAATGCAGAGCGGCTTTCCACTTCTGGGCGTCGACGAAATGTCGGGCGCACTTCTGCCGATCGAGCAGAGGATGAACTTTTTCACATTCGGCGTTCGATTAAATCTCCCTGTGCGAAATCGGAACCAGGGACTTATAGCGGCTTCGCTGCTCGAGGAAGAGGCGGCGCGCAACCGTCGAGAGTTCGGCGAACTCACTATCCGCCGCGAGGTTGCCGTTGCCTACGCACGCTACAACCGAGCTTTTCGAGCGATGGAGATCTATCGTGTCGGAGTTCGCGATCGGGCAGCTAATAACGCTGAGGTTGTCCGGCAGACATACGAACTTGGTTCCAAGACGCTGCTTGATTACATAGCGGAACACCATCGATATATCGAGACGGAGAACGGATTCATCGATGCCCAGCTTGAAGCGTACCTTGCGATGGTCGAAATACTGAAAGCGACTAACGATGGTGCGTTGAAATGAGAAGAAAAGCTACACCCTTCGTCTTACTGATCGCGGCGATCCTTCTCGCCGTATCGACATCGCTTGCCCACGCAAAGCTTGTTTCCTCTACCCCATCAGCAGGCGAGACGTTGACGACGTCACCGCCATCGGTCTCTCTCGAGTTCAGCGTCAGAGTTCAATCGAGGATGAGTTCGATCGCAGTCAAAGATCAGTCAGGAGTCTCTATCATCGTCGGGACGCTCGTCGAGTCCGATCAAGGGAAGCTCATCTCCGTACAGTTGCCGGAGCTCCTGGCCGGATTATATCGGGTGGAATGGCGCGCCCTTTCGGCAGACGATCATATGATCGACGGAAACTTTGAATTCCGCGTTGGGGATGCATCGCAAGCGGCCCCGGCCCGTTCGAGCGACGTCGATCATAGCGGCATGGATCACTCGGCCCATGAGCCGGTTCCGTCGATCAACTGGCCCCAAAGCCTGATCCGATGGCTGATCTATATCGGGATGATGATGCTGACCGGTGGACTCGGCTTTCGACTCTTTGTACTCGGCAGCGTAGACCCAAGATCTGAAACACTCGACGCCCGGCTCATATCGATCTTCGCCGGAGCCGCGCTTTTGACGATCTCGGGACTCCTCGCGGCGCTAGTCCTTCAAACGCAGGCGGTGACCGGCTCGTTCGTGATGTCGCAGGCGATGTCAGTCCTGCGGGAAACGAGTTTCGGCCCACCATGGCTGCTGCAGATATTCGCTGCAACTGTCGCGGTCATAATGCTGATTCTAACGGGCATACGGAAGAACATTCCGCGTAGAGTTATTTTTTGGATCGCGTTTGGGCTATCGCTCGCGGCATTGATTGGCCCGAGCCTTTCCGGTCACGCACGCGCCGCGTGGGACGAATACAGTCTTGCGATCATTTCAGATTGGCTACACCTAGTCGCCGGCTCGATGTGGATCGGAGGACTCGGCGTCCTCGCTTTCGCGATCGCATCAGCCCTCCGGGACTCTGATCGCCAGATGGCTCAAACATCGGTTTCTGCGATCATAAAACGATTTACGAGTATCGCGGTTCCGGCTACCGTCCTGCTCGCGGTTACCGGTTTATACAACACTTGGATTCACGTGGAGAGCCCTTCTGCACTTGTGGGTACCACGTACCGCTTGGTGCTGTTGGTCAAAGTTGCAATATCAGGCGTAATGATCGTCCTTGGCGGCATCAACGCCTTCGTACTTCGGCCTCGGATCGTCGCCGAATCCGATGCTGGAGCTGACGCAGGAGAGAGGCGGCTGTTTAACAGCGTGAGATTCGAGATGTTGCTCGCAATGATCGTGCTTTTGCTCGCCGCGATACTCGCCTTTCTCCCGCCGGCCCGCGAACATAAACCGATTGCCGCCAGCCAAGCGCCGGCCGTTCAGGAGGCCAGATAAGAATGGAAGAGAATACATCCCCGACAGCAGAGACTGATAAGATCGACGCTAAGCCCTCAACACAGGCCCGAAAGCGGAAGATGATGATCACTGCGATCGGTGCCGGCCTGGCCTCAGTCGCCGTGATCGCGTTGCTCGTCTGGTATTTCACACGATCCGGCGAAGCCGGCCGACCGGTACCTGCGCCAACGATGTCGATGTCCGACACACCGAACTCTAGCGGTGAACAGTTCGTCGACCAAACGATAGTGCTCTCAGCTACCGAGGTCGAGAACGCCGGATTGGCAATCGAAACCGTCGGCGAGCAACTCTCAACCGAGAGCGAAACCGTCGCCGCTACCGGGGTCGTCGAAGCTAACGCATACAAACAAACGCCGGCCGTGTCGCTCGTTGGCGGCATCGTTCGCAGAGGTCTACCGGAACTCGGAGAGAGCGTACGAGCTGGCCAGGCCATCGCGGTCATATTCAGCGATGAGTTTGCCCAGACGCAATCCCGATACATTGCTCTGAGAACCGAGGTCGAAAACGCACGCCGCAACTACGAACGTTCGCTGCGGCTTGTCGAGATAAACCAACCCGGCCGCGGAGAGGTCGAACAGGCGGCCCGACAGCGAAAAGCAGCCGAAGCTGCCTTGGCGGAATTCCGAAATCGATATGAACGGACGACCCGGCTGATCCGAATTGGCGCGGCCAGCCGCGAAGAGCTTGAACAGGACACCACCAAACTTCGAACGGCGGAAGCCGAATTGGAAGAGGCTCGGCAGCGTGAAGCTCGTGCGCAGCGGCTGCTGCCTATCAGTCCCGAAGTTCGGGCGGCAAGCGAGGAGTCGCTCAATAAACTTCGCACGGCCGAAACAGAACAAGCCTCGATGCGACAGAGATTGATCCTTTACGGAATGCCGTCCGCAAGAGTTGATTCGCTTCGCTCGGCGTCGCAGATCAGTTCGGAACTTCTCGTTCCGGCTCCCATCTCAGGTACAGTCACAAGCCGAGCGGTGAATGCCGGCGAGGTCGTCGACGCGAGCAAGGAACTGTTGCGGATCACTGATCTATCGAGCGTTTGGGTCATCGCTCAGGTCTTCGAGCGTGACGTAGCTCGCCTGCGAGTCGGCAGCGGCGCAAGCGTCACCTCCGACGCGTTTCCTGACAACATCTTCCGGGGTCAGATAACCTACGTTGATCCACAGTTCGACAATGCCACTAGGACCGGAAAGGTTCGCATCGAGTTAGCAAACCCCGGGCAAGCCTTGAAGATCGGAATGTATGTTATGGCGGCATTCGGGGCACTCGGCGACGCGGAGCGCACGTCTCCGGTAATTCCCGCGTCCGCTGTGCAAAGGATCAACGATCAGGACGTTGTCTTCGTGCCCACCGAAGACCCGGTTGTTTTCGCGCTCCGGTCTGTTCGTCTCGGTCCCGAGATGGACGGCCGCCGCGTCGTTCAAGAGGGTCTACAGGTCGGGGACCGAATTGTAACGAACGGGAGCTTTCTGCTGAGAGCGGCGTGGTTAAAGGCCCGCTGAGTTTGTTAGCTTTCTCAATAGACAACTCGCAACCTCGAACGTAGGGAAAAATGTAGTAATCAGCAGGTTGGTTTGTTCTTTCTCAGAGGGGTGTTTCATTCGATCGATGAAGTCAACACCGATCAGTTTCGTGGCTCTTGTGTTTCGCTGGTGTTCGCTGCTAGGGAACCCGCGCCGGCCTTAAGGGCTACCTTGTCTCAGCCAGTTTTTCTTCCATCGACTTTATTGCTTCGAATTTGTGATTATCCGACGGGTGGGCGTACCGCATAACCATCCGGAGGCTTGAGTGACCCAGAAGAGCTGCCAGCGTGAGGAGATCACCGGGCCGTCGCTCGAGGAAACGCGTGGCAAAAGTGTGCCTGAACGAATAGAGAGTGCACGATCCTTCCGTTCCACTTCGATTGATACCTTCGATCTTGCTTCGTTTGAGCGCGCCGTAATGAGCGTTGCTGAATTTTAGGGCCGGACTGTTCGGGTCGCTTCCCCCTCGCCCTCCGGGGAAGACGTACTTCCCTTCTGGGTCGCAGAGGCGAACTGACAGAACCTCCAAAGCCCGTCTCGAAAGCGGGACCGATCTTCTCGCTGCCCTCGTCTTCCCGTCCGTAATCACGAGATAGGGTTTGTCACCTTCGAGATGAACATCATGGACCCGGAGTCTGCTAAGTTCGTTCGGGCGTATACCGGTTTCAATTAGTAGGATTGCGTAATCTCGCAATGGCTGTGACGCCGCCGAAAGGTAAAGCTGCTCCTCGTGTTTGTCTAGCACGCGGCCGGACTCGTTCTCTTCTTTCAGGAACTCCACGAATCGGGCTGGGTTCGATTTAAGCACCCCATCGGCGAGGAGGTTACTGAACACCTTCTTCAGGCATGCGAGTTCCCTGTTAACCGTTGCGTTGGAGATCTTCCGTTTCAGCTTTTTCGGCTTGCCCGATTTCGGTTTCGCACCTCCAGCCGTAACGAACTGCGATCTTCTCCAAGTGATGAACCCCTCGATCTGCGACTTCCCGATCAGGTTCACACGCATTCTTCCGAAGTGCTCGATCAAAGCCGTTGACGCCGTCTTGTATCGC
>JBGSXX010000018.1:0-99997 GCA_041751195.1 Pyrinomonadaceae bacterium
TTCAGCGCATCGACGTCGGCGGTCACGCGGGTGATCAGGCGGCCCACCGGGTTGCGATCGAAGAAGGCGACCGGAAGCCGCTGCAGGTGCGCGAAGATCTCCATCCGGAGGTCGCGCATCACGCGCTGCCCGAGGAGCGCCGTGAGGATCGTCTCGCCCCACGAGAGCGCAAACTGCGCGATCAGGGTCAGGCCGAAGAGGAGCGCCGCAGAGCGCACGGCGCCGAAGTCGCGCGCCGGCAATGCGACATCGATCACGTGCCGGGTGAGGAGCGGCCCGACGAGCTGGAGCGCGGCGTCGATGAACAGCAGCGCCAGTGCGCCGGTCACGAGTGTCGTGTACGGCCGCACGTACCGCATCAGGCGGCGCATGAGCCGCGCGTCGTACGCCTTGCCGAGGGCGTCCTCGTCGTGCATCGTGGCGGAACCAGTCACGGTCGAATCGTAGCCGGCAGACTGTCACGGCACCACACCGCAGCAGCCGAGCATGGTACGCGGGTTGCGTAAGACCGCACCGAACACCTAACCCCTCGGAGGATCGTTATGGGTATCCTAGCTTGGATCGTGCTCGGACTGATCGCGGGAGCGATCGCCAAGGCACTCATGCCGGGGAAGGACCCCGGCGGCATCATCGTCACGATGCTCATCGGTATCGTCGGCGCGTTCATCGGCGGATTCCTCGGCAACATGATCACGAACAGTGGCGTGACCGGGCTGAATCTGTGGAGCATCCTGCTGTCGGTCGTCGGCGCCATGATCCTCCTCTGGATCTACCGCATGACCACCCGCGGTCGTACCTCGACGCGCGTCTAACCGCGAGTCGCACTACCGGAGTTCGGGGTGCCGCTCTGGCTGAACTGGATCCTCCTGGGACTTGTCGCCGGCACACTGGCCAAGTTCCTCCTGCCAGGGCGGGACCCGACCGGCTGCATCTTCACGATGCTGCTGGGCATCATCGGCGCGTTCGTCGGAGGCCTGATCGGCACCGGATTCGGCTGGGGTTCCGTGACCCAGGGATCGCTCGACCTCCGCTCTGTCGGCCTCGCCACGCTCGGCGCCATCCTGCTGCTGGTCCTCGGCCGGGCCTTCCGCCGCATCTGACCTTTCCCCGATACTCATTCGGTCTCCCTTCGGCTACATTCCGGAGGAGATGAAAGACCGCATCGTCATCCGGGGAGCCCGGCAGCACAATCTCAAGGGCTTCGACCTCGAGATCCCGCGCCGATCCGTCACCGTCATCACGGGCCCGTCCGGCTCGGGTAAGTCATCGCTCGCGTTCGACACGATCTACGCCGAAGGCCAGCGCCGCTACGTCGAATCGCTCTCTGCCTACGCCCGTCAGTTTCTCGATCAGCTCGAAAAACCCGATGTAGATTCGATCGAAGGCCTGAGCCCCGCGATCTCCATAGAGCAAAAGACCGTTTCGCGCAGCCCTCGCTCGACTGTCGGCACCGTAACGGAGATCTACGACTTTCTTCGGCTCCTGTTCTCGTCCATCGGCCAGCCGCATTGTCACGAGTGCGACGCTCCCATCACCCGGCAATCGGTTGACCAGATAATCGCCCGCCTACGCGAACTCCCGGAAGGGGAACGCGTGATGGTCCTGGCGCCGATCGTTCGCGGCCGTAAAGGCGAATTCAAAAAGGAACTCGAAAAGCTTCACCGTGGCGGTTATTTGCGAGCCCGTATCGACGGCGAGCTGCGGCAGCTTGACGAAGAGATCGATCTCGACAAGCGGCGAAACCACACGATCGAGGTCGTCGTCGATCGGCTTTTGATCAAAGAAGGCATCGAAGACAGGCTCACAGAATCTGTCCGCACCGCGCTCAAGCTGACGAACGGCGCGGTCCTTATCTCTATTGTCGATGGCGAAGAAATGCTCTTCTCCGAACGCATGGCGTGCGTGCATTGCGGTATCAATATCGCGACGCTCGAGCCGCGTTCCTTTTCGTTTAACTCCGCCTACGGGGCGTGCAAACGCTGCCACGGCCTCGGTACGGTGATGGAACTGGACGCCGCAAAGATAATTCCGGATCCTGGGCAGTCCGCGAGGAAGGTGAACTTCCTCGGAGGGGTCGACCGTTCCGGAGCTGCATTCCTTCGTACCGCGCTTCTGGCCATCATTGAACGCTATGTCGAAGGCGGCAAGCTCGATCCGCCGGACGAACTCACGCGCACGCGCAAGAAAGGGAAGCGGCGGCGGAATCCGGAACCAAGGCTCGACGGCAACCATCGTGCATTGATCGAAATGCCGTTCGTGGATCTGCCCGAAATGATCCGCGACGCTTTCATGCACGGCACAAAGCAGCGCCTGACTTTTCGGCAGGGAACTTACCGTTACGAGAGCGACTGGAAGGGCGCCCTTAAATCGATGAAGGAGCGGCTCGAAAATCCGCCTTCCGAAAAGACGCGGGACGCGCTTATCGAACTCGTATCGCCGGTTCCGTGTCCGGCATGCAAAGGCGCTCGACTCCAGCCGGAAAGCCTCGCCGTCAAGGTCGCCGGGCTGGGCATCGCACATTATACGCGTCTACCGATCTCCGCTGCCGCCAAAAAATTTACCGCCGTCAAGCTCAGCGAGCGCGAAGAAAAGATCGCCGGCCTGGTGCTGAAAGAGGTCGTTGACCGCATCAACTTTCTCGATGCAGTCGGCCTCGGCTATTTGACGCTTGACCGCCGCTCATCGTCACTCTCGGGCGGCGAAGGCCAGCGGATCAGGCTCGCAACTCAGATCGGTTCGCAGCTCCGCGGGGTGCTTTACGTGCTGGACGAGCCGAGCATCGGCCTGCATCCGCGTGACAACATGCGGCTGCTTGAAACGCTGCACGAGCTTCGCGATCTCGGCAATACTGTTCTTGTCGTTGAACATGACGAAGAGACGATAATGCACGCCGACTACGTCGTCGACCTGGGCCCCCTCGCCGGTACGCACGGCGGGGAGTTGGTCGCGGCCGGGGAACCGGACGCCGTCATGAACAATGCCGATTCGCTCACCGGCCGCTATCTCAAAGGCGAAATGAAGATCGAGATCCCCGAGTTCCGCCGCCTAGCGAATGGTAACCGGATACACGTAAAAGGTGCCAAAGCACACAACCTCAAAAACATTGACGTCGAGTTTCCGCTTGGCCTGCTCACGGTTGTCACCGGCGTTTCCGGTTCCGGCAAGTCCACGTTGGTCGAAGACATCCTTTACCCCGCGCTCTACCGCCACGTGTACAAATCTCATATGGAACCGCTCGAGCACGACGACGTCGAGGGGCTCGAACTAGTCGATAAGATCATCGAGATCGACCAGTCGCCGATCGGCCGAACGCCGCGTTCCAATCCCGCAACATACACCGGGCTTTTCACGCCGATTCGCGACCTCTACGCCATGCTGCCCGAATCGCGTCAACGCGGCTACAAAGCGGGCAGGTTTTCGTTCAATGTAAAAGGCGGCCGCTGTGAAGGCTGTGAGGGCGACGGGATGAAGCGGATCGAGATGAATTTCCTGCCGGACGTGTACGTCACCTGCGACGTCTGCCGCGGAAGGCGATACAACCGCGAAACGCTCTCAGTCAGGTACAAGGGGCTGTCGATCGCGGAACTGCTTGACACAACCATCGAAGATGCTTTGCCGCTTCTTGAGAACATTCCGGCGATCAAACAAAAGCTTCAAACGCTTCTCGATGTCGGCCTCGGCTACATCAAGATCGGCCAGTCGTCGACGACCCTCTCGGGCGGCGAAGCGCAGCGCATCAAGCTTGCGAAAGAGCTGTCGAAACGAGCAACGGGCAAGACGATCTACATCCTTGACGAACCCACGACAGGACTGCACTTTGCGGACGTCCACAAGCTTCTCGATGTACTTCAGAAACTAGTAGACACGGGCAACACCGTCATCGTCATCGAGCACCATCTGGACGTTATTAAGTCCGCTGATCACATCATCGACCTCGGCCCCGAGGGCGGGACCGGCGGCGGCAAGGTCGTCGCCAAAGGCACACCTGAAGAAGTAGCCCGCGTCCGCCGATCTCACACCGGCAAAGCATTGAAAGCAGTACTGAAAGCCTAATTTTACACCGCGCAATTTTCCTCTTCAACTCGCCTGATTTTCGTGCTACAATTCCTCGAACTTTGGAGGAGTAGCATAATGCCCAAACACTTAAACCTTTTCATCATCGCCGCGTTTTTCTTTGCTCTGATACTTGGGTGTAATTCTGCGGGCGACGATAACCGCTCGGCGTCTAACGCACGAAATTCGGGAATCGTCAAGACCGTCGCCCAAGAACCGGCCGGCGACGGCACTATTCCTTCGGGCACAGGCGTCGAAAAAGAGGCGCCCGCCGCCGACAAAGCCAATGTTCAGGGCACGGCACATTTCAACGATCAGCCCGCCGAAGGCGTGGAGGTAAAACTCTGCGAAAAATTCAACCAGTACGGCAAGGGGTGCGACGGCAGATCATACACTACCAAGACGGACGCGAACGGCGAGTACCTCCTGAAGGATGTCACCCCCGGCACATACGAAGCCCTCACAGTGCGGGTTTTCAACACCCCCTTCTACGTTTTTGCGACATCCGGGGCGATCACCGCCGCCAAATACGACCTCGGTGCGGGAAAGACATTCTTTGCACCCGAAAGCCACCTTTTCAAAAATGATCTGAAAGTGTCAAACCCGAAAGCCGGCGCGAAGATCCCGCCGAGCGGATTGGAGATTACGTGGGAACCTTACCCGGACGCTGCCTACTACAAGGTCAGCGTACACGGCGACAGCGCGAGCGGGGCGACCACCGATCTCGACTTCGTCGGCCGACGCGTGGACGGCACATCTTTTTCAGTAGACAAACCTCTTTCGGCGGGAACGTTCCGCATCTTCGTCGACGCATTCAATTCCAACGACCGAAAACTAGCGCAGTCCGACCGCAACAGCAAAATAACCGTTGCGGAAGGGAATTAAGTTGCTGGATTATTTGATAGCCCCGATCATCTCACGCACGGCCTGATCCATGCCTACAAAGACGGCACGCGAGATGATGTTGTGCCCGATGTTGAACTCCGTGATGTCGGGGATAGCGGCAAGAGCGCCAACGTTTCGATAAGTAAGCCCATGGCCCGCCGCCACGATCATCCCAAGTGACCGGGCGTGAACCGCCGCATTGCGGATGCGCTCGACCTCGGCCGCGGCTTTCTTTTCGCCTTCACCGTGAGCCGCGCGAGCCAAAAGCGTCAGCTCAGCATATTCCGCGGTGCAAAGCTCCACCTGCTGTGCCCCCGCATGTTTAGAGGCGTCGATCTGCTCAGCATCCGGGTCAATAAAAATCGCTACGAAAACCCCGGATGACCTTAACTTTTCTACCGCAGCTTTGACCGTTTCAAAATTCCTGACAACGTCGAGCCCGCCCTCTGTCGTCACCTCATTCGGATTTTCCGGCACCAGCGAAACCGCATCGGGCTTTGTCGTCAATGCAATGCCGATCATCTCGTCCGTCGCCGCCATCTCAACGTTCAAATAGGTCGTAACGACATCCCGCAGCAACTCAATGTCCCTATCCTGAATATGTCGCCGGTCCTGCCGCAAATGCACCGTGATGCCGTTCGCACCGGCCTGTTCACACATAACCGCCGCCGTGATGATGCTCGGCTCGATGGTCTTCCGAGCCTCACGGATCGTCGCGACGTGATCGATATTTACATTTAATCGTGCAGTCATAGATCGCCTAAATATATATCATCGAAGCTTGCGGCACACGGCCCGGCGGCCTCACCTATCATATACCCCGCGCGCCGCATTTCGCCTGATCTGCCGCACTTCATCAAACATCCTCAAGCTGTCGCGAAAGACATTGACTTTGCTCCGGTCGTCGTTGTTCCAGCGGACGGGGATCTCCTTCATCCGCAGCCCGCGCAGATTCGCTACATACAAGAACTCAACGTCAAAGCCAAAACGGTCGATCTGCATCACATCCAGCAGCGGTCGAAATTTGTTCATCTCAAAGGCCTTGAACCCACATTGCGTATCCCAAAACGGCAACCCTGTCATCATTCGAACGATTCGGTTAAATACTTTTCCGCCCTGCTCTCGCCGCCAGGGTTGGTGTGTGCCGATAAGCGAGCGGTCTAGCGCCCGCGAGCCAAACGTTACGTCATATTCCCCATTCCGTATCGGATCAACGAGCTTGCTCATCTCCCCGATCGGCGTGGACAGGTCAGCATCGCTGAACAACGATATCCGGCCCCGCGCCGCCGCCAGCCCCACCCGCACTGCATATCCCTTACCTCGGTTCGCCTCGTATCGATGCACCCGCCCCGGAATGTTCGCAAACTCCGCCAGCGCTGCCTCGGCTACTGCCGCTGTGCGGTCACCCGAGCCGTCATCGACAACGATCACCTCGGCGCTTGTCGAGGTCGCGGCAAGGTGCTCGAGGATCTTCGAGATCGTCCTACCGATGCGGTCCTCCTCTTCAAACGCGGGAATGACTATAGAAATCTCAGGTTCCATTCAGCAAAAATCCAATGGTAGATTTTCGCCGATGAAAAGTAAATTCCACAGCGACGGAACCGCGTGACCCGGAAAATGACTACAACTGCACGCTCATTTTCGTCAACTAAATTATGCTATACTTTGGAACGGCAGAATATGCGATTTAGAAACGGATTTGCCATAGCGGCGATCATAATTATTACGGCTGGTGCCCTTGCTGGCGGTCTTTTCGGGCGTTTGCCCGCGATAACGGCCGACACCTCGATGACACGCGGAAAGGTGGTTGCCGATTACCGCGAGGCGCTCGACGTCATTGACAAGAATTACGTCGGCACGGTGAACCATGAACGCGTGACCGATGCGTCCATTCAGGGGATGCTCTGGTCGCTCGATCCGCACTCGGCATTCTTCACTCGCGACGAATTTCGCAAACTTTACGAGGAGCAGGCCTCGCAGTTCTACGGCATCGGGGTCTCGATCCTGCAGCGTCGTGACGGCGTTTACATCCAGTCCGTCATCCCGAACACCCCGGCTGACAAAGCCGGTCTCCGCTACGGCGACAAATTTCTCGAGGTTGACGGCAAAAGCGCTCTTGAATGGAGCAGTGCGGAAGTCTCACGAAACGTCCGCGGCGAACGCGGCTCGACCGTAAACGTTAGGGTCGAACGGGTTGCTGCCGATAAGCCTGTTGCCTTTGACATCGTGCGAGGCGGCGTGCCGCTTCCATCGATTCGAAATTATTTTATGCTCTCCAACGGCGTAGGCTACATTGGCCTCACTGGCGGATTCCAGGAAACGACGGCAGCCGAGCTTGACGATGCCATTGCGGAACTTACGAAGCAAGGTCTTACTAGCCTTGTGCTCGACGTTCGCGGCAACCCCGGCGGTCTACTGCCGCAGGCGGTTGAGGTTGTGAGCAGGTTCATCCACGGGGGCGAAACGGTTGTTTCCGTACGTGGTCGTTCGAGCTACGCCCGCACCCAGGAGCTCAAATCCCGCGGAGGGATGGTGCACGATATGCCGCTCATCGTCTTGGTAAATGGCGGATCGGCTTCTGCTTCGGAAATCGTCGCAGGTGCCGTGCAAGATTATGGTCGGGGCATTGTCGTCGGCACCGACAGCTTCGGCAAAGGCCTAGTCCAGCGCGTTTTCCCGCTCCCGTATGGAACCGGCCTGACGCTGACTACGGCGAGATACTACACGCCTTACGGCCGCTCGCTGCAAAAAGATTACACAAGCGGTTCGATCTACGAATACTACACTGGCCAGAACGGCCAGGACAACGCTAACACTAGCGGCGAGGCCCCGAAACCCGTTCCCGCCGGTAGCCCGGTCACACTGCCGGACGGTCGCGTACTTTACGGAGGTCGCGGGATCGAACCGGACGTCAAGGTGCCGGCCGATGAGTTCACACCGACCCGCGTTCGGATCAACGATGCTGCGTTCTTCTTCGTGCGGAGCCTGGTGGGCGGCCGAGTTGCGGGATTTGAGAATTACAGAGTCGATAAACAAAACTTTCAGCTGAGGGTCGTACCCGGTTCGTTCGAGATCTCTGATCAGCTTTTTGACACATTTGTGAAAGCCACCGTTGCTGAAAGTGCGAGTGGCCTCTCTGCTGAAAACCTCGCGGCCGATGCGGCTTACGCGCGGATGAGGCTGCGCGAAGAACTCGCAACGGCCAACCATTCGAATGAGGCCGGATTTCAGGTCTTGCTCGAATCCGATCCGCAGGTGCTAAAAGCGGTCGAAAGTATGAATGAAGCTCGAGCGTTCCACCAGCGATATAGGGCGTCGCGTTAAAATGCGGAGTCCGAGGGAATAACAGGTTTCTTATTAACGAGTTCGTGAAGTAAAATGTCATTTACTTCGGGGCTCTTTTTCTATGTATAAACAGATCGGTATACTCACCGGCGGGGGAGACGCCCCCGGGCTTAATGCTGTTATTCGTGCAGTCGTGCGGACGGCAATAGGCGAATTTGGGATGAAGTGTATCGGCATTGAGGACAGCTTCGAAGGGATACTCGGCGAACCGCGCACGATGTCACTGACGAAAAAGACGGTCAGCGGCATCCTTCCCCGAGGCGGCACGATCCTGGGAACGCGAAACCGCGGAAGCTTTGCGCAGATCATTGACGGAAAGGCTTTCTTCCCTGAAATGCCGATCGCAGAAGCGCTCGCCAATCTCGACATTCTGGGAATCGAGGCACTCGTAGTGCTAGGCGGCGAAGGCACGCTCGCAATAGGCGAACAGTTTCATAAACGCGGGTTTCCGGTCATTGGCGTGCCGAAAACGATCGACAACGACCTGGCCGCGACGGAGTTCACGTTCGGTTTCATGACCGCGATCGACATCGCGACCGAGGCGCTCGACCGGCTGCACACGACCGCCGCATCGCATGATCGCGTGATGATCCTTGAGGTCATGGGCCGCAACACCGGCTGGATAGCACTGCACGCAGGCCTTGCCGGAAGTGCCGATATAATTCTTATTCCGGAGATCCCGTTCTCATTCGAGTCGGTGATCAAAAAGGTGAACGAACGCGAACGCGATGGTTCGCGCTTCACCAACATCGTTGTGGCCGAGGGCGCCTATGAGGCGGGCAAGGGCGAGATATATAGCGACCAAGGTGAGCTGAGGCTGGGCGGCATCGGCGATGTAGTCAGACAGCGTGTCGAAGAAATGGTGGACAAAGAGGCACGCTGCGTCGTCCTCGGCCATCTGCAGCGCGGCGGCAGTCCCAACGCATTCGACCGCATGCTCGGCACCAATTTTGGTGCATGCGCCGTGAGGGCACTGGCGGACGGCGAACTGGGCAAAATGGTCGCATTAAAATCGGGTTCGGTCATCACCGTGCCGTTGTCCGAAGCCTGTGCAAACATTAAGCGCGTGCCGATCGACGGCCAGCTGGTCCGCTCCGCCCGCGACATCGGCATTTCGTTCGCAGCGCCAAAAGAATCTGAATTGTAGGAATAGATCATATGGAAGAAGTTAAAAATCGGTTAAAGGCAGAACTGGACACGCTCGAAGACGAGCTCCATTTCAAACTGCCCAAAGAGATACAGAAAGCACGCGAGTTCGGCGATCTTCGCGAGAATGCGGAGTATAAAGCCGCGATGGAACGCCAAGGCATAGTCCAATCGCGAATAATGCAGGTGCGCCAACGTCTTAGCGAGGTCGAATCTATCGACGTATCCAAAATCCCCACCGACCGTGTGGCCTACGGCTCGATCGTCGTGCTTTACGAGATCGAGAAAGAAGAAAAGGTCACCTATCGCCTCGTAACGTCCGAAGAGAGTGATCCCGAAAAGGGAATGATCTCAACCGTCTCACCAATCGGCCAGGCTTTGATGGGCCGCGAAGAGGGTGACGAAGTTAAGGTGAAAACCCCAAACGGCTGGCGCAATTTTGAGATCAGCAACTTGAAAACGATACACGAGCAGGACTGATCCGTCCTCGATCAATAGTACAGATGCTAGGTGAAAGCATAGGACGCCTGCCGAATCTCATCATCAATGCGATGGTGCGCGTTCTCGTGTCACTCGGCGTCCCGCCCAACATTCTCACTACGATCGGCGTTTCCATTAACGTCCTGTGCGGCGTCCTGTTCGGCATGGGGGAGTTTTTCTCCGCCGGAATCGTTCTCATTATCGCAAACATCTTTGACATGCTCGACGGCAACGTTGCGCGGTTAACGGGGAACGTGACGAAGTTCGGCGGATTCCTCGATTCATCGCTCGACCGCATATCCGACATGGTCGTGTTCCTAGGGATCATTGTATTTTACGCCTCAAATACGCCAAACCGTTCGCTAATTAACGTTATCCTAGCGGGCGTCGCGATGATGGCGTCGGTCATGGTCAGCTACACGACCGCCCGGTCGGAGGCTTTCGGGGTTAAGGCAAATGTCGGATTTTTGCAACGCCCGGAACGCGTTGTACTTCTCATAATCGGGGCCCTATCCACTTGGAGTTGGGAGTCCGATTTCTTTTTGTTCAACCGCATGCCGCAAGTTTTGTGGGTTCTGGCGATCGGGTCGATGTGGACACTGATCCATCGAATGTATTTTATTTGGACCGAATTTGAGCGATTAGAGGGAAAAGGGGAAAAATAGGTGATCGAGTGGGTATCAGAGTTTTGGACCTCGTTAACTTGGGGAAGCGTAATGCTTGGGGTCGGGCTTTTCCTTTTGTCGCTGACCATTAGCTTTCTTGCGATAGGGATCGTAATGGTCAAGATCCCGGCTAACTATTTCAGCCCGCACTACGAAGAGGACTTCATGCCGGGCAGCTCATGGCTTGTCCGCTGGAGCGCGGTCATTCTCAAGAACTTGCTCGGCGTTTTTCTGATTCTCCTAGGACTTGTGTTGTCTCTGCCCGGAGTCCCCGGACAGGGGCTGCTTACGATCTTGCTTGGCCTGATCATGCTCGACATCCCCGGCAAGCGGCCTTGGGAGGCCCGGATAATTCAGCGGCCGAGCATTTTGGCGGCGGTCAACAACTTCCGTAACCGTTTTGGCAAACCTCCGCTTATAATGGACTAAGAATGGGAATATTCGGACGATTTAAGCGGCAAGAGAAAGTCGATCCCGAGGTCGAACGCAGGCGCCTGCTCCTGGAAGTCGGCCGAATCACCGACGGCAGGATCATCGACAACGAGGTAAACGGCCGCGGGCAAGAGATCGTTTTCTACCTCTACACCTTGAACGGCGTCGACTTCGAATCCTCTGAGATCCTGACTGAAGAGCAGCAGAGTGACCCGCTTAAATACGCGCCCGGCGCAAAGGTTGGCATTCGTTACGACCCTCGCAATCAAGGCAATTCAATGCTCGAGTGAGCAAGCTCATCTATGTTCAAAAAGATATTGATCGCCAATCGGGGAGAAATTGCGTGTCGGGTCATTCGGGCCTGCCGCGAGATGGATATCGCGACCGTGGCAGTCTTCTCCGATCCCGACCGTGACGCATTGCACGTCCGGATGGCCGACGAGGCGTTTCACATCGGCCCGGCCCAGTCGTCAGAAAGCTACCTTTGTGGCGACAAGATAATCGCCGTCGCCAGATCCGCCGGTGTTGAGGCGATCCATCCGGGCTACGGCTTCTTGTCCGAGAACGCCGGATTCGTCCGCGCGGTCGCAACCGCCGGTCTTACATTCATCGGCCCGCCCGCCGAAGCGATGGAGGCTATGGGCGGCAAGATCTCTGCGAGAAAGCTCGCGATTGCCGCGGACGTGCCCGTCGTTCCCGGCACCACTGAGCCGTTAACCTCACTCGAGGACGCTGCCGAAACCGCCAGAGAATTCGGCTATCCCGTAATGCTAAAGGCTTCTGCCGGCGGCGGCGGGAAGGGAATGCGGCTCGTCGAAAGCGAATCTGAACTGCGTTCGGCCTTCGAGTCTTCGCGTTCCGAAGCGCTTGCGAGTTTCGGTGACGACGCAGTTTACATTGAAAAAGCCGTAGTAAAGCCGCGTCACATCGAGATTCAAGTCTTTTCAGACACGCACGGGAATCACGTTCACCTCGGCGAACGTGAGTGCTCCATCCAACGGCGGCATCAAAAGGTGATCGAAGAAGCTCCGTCACCGATCAACTCAGCGGAACTGAGAGAGCAGATGGGAGCTGCGGCAGTAAAGGTCGCCCGGGCCGTCGATTACGTGGGCGCCGGGACGGTGGAATTCCTCGTCTCAGACCTCGACCGTTCGTTCTACTTTCTCGAAATGAACACGCGTCTTCAGGTTGAGCATCCTGTCACCGAACTCGTGACGGGCATCGATCTCGTCCGCGAACAGATCCGCGTCGCCGCGGGAGAGCCGCTGTCGTTCACTCAAGATGACATCAACCTAGCTGGCCACGCCATTGAATGCCGCATTTACGCCGAAGACCCCGGGAATAACTTTCTCCCCTCGCCCGGCAGGGTCACGCGACTCCGCATCCCGCAGGGACCTGGCGTTCGTGACGACGGCGGCGTTTACGAGAGCTCAGAGGTGTCGATCTATTACGACCCCATGATCTCAAAATTCGCCGTCTATGGCCGCGACCGTGCCGAGGCCATCGACCGAATGCGCCGTGCCTTAATGGAATACGAGGTCGGCGGAATAAAGACGACCATCCCATTCTTTACAGAGGTAATGCGCGACGCAGAATTCATCAGTGGTCAACTCGACACCGGCTTCATTACTCGCTTTATGGCACGCAGAGGCAAGGCCGAACAGGATGCCGCATCCGCTTCCGACCTAACCATCATCGCCGCCGCCCTAGCGTCAGCTGTCCGTACCCCCAATCGGCCGACCGCCCCGCGAAGCAACTGGCGCAGCTCCATCCGCTCTCGGACCGCTTAGTGCAGCTCAACAGAAAAGAAGGCGAGCGGTCCGTTACCGGACTGCCCGCCTTCATTGTTCCCCCAAGAACATGTGGGAACTTTTAGCGACTCTACTTCTTAGCTGAACTCGCAGCGACGAAATCAAGTCCTACGAGGTCCTCTTCCAGTGTGAAAGTCTTTTGGTTTTCGAAGAAAGTCACTCCGCGTTGCGACGCGGATAGAATATAGAACTCAGCCGAGGGAATCCCTTCGAACAAGTAATAACCTAGCTGGTTCGTTGTCGTGCTATAGATCTCACCCGTCATCGCATTGGTCAGTATCATGGTCGTTCCGATCACCCCGCGCCCGTTTGTCGTGATTACACGACCTGCGATCGTTGCCGGTGCCGAGGTAGGGGCGCCAGTGGGTTCAAAGCAAATGCTGATATGGCTGATCCCCGGGATATCTCCGGGGGGAGTTGCGACAGGACCAGTGAAATTTCCTGAGTCTTCGTAAGCGCCTAATGGATAGGTATAAACGTTAGCGACATTTCCTGACTTTACGATCAGCGCAGCTACCTGTCGGTCAACCGGCTCCGGGCTGATACTCCACGATGAAAATGACGTCGTGGTGACTCCGCTGAACGTAATGAACGAATCCGTTCCGCCAATTGCGTAGGGGAGGTTATTGGTCGGGGCACTATCAATCTTAAACTCGGTGGGGTTTTCGATGTGGGCGAAATTGGGATCGTCTGTGCTGGGAGGGTTGTCAAGCGAGTTCAGCAAGACGCAGTCTGGATTACCATTCGGGTGATAGGAATTTGTTGCCGTGCTTCCGAAAGCGAATGGACCTTCGAAATGCTCTTCGGCGCTCTTCGCCGTTCCAAACCTTAATTGGCCGACGCTCACTCCGGCGACCAAAGCTGTACACACTAGGACGGCAAAAATGCGACCTGCAAACGTTTTATTATTCTGGGGGACTCTCATTTTTTACTCCTTCAATTTCTGATCGAATCAAATGCAAAGCGTTCAGATCTAGGGGCCTGAGGGAGCACGGAGGAGGGGTAGTCTCCGATACTAATAGACGCCGGACCGATAGAACGCAAGCTCAACAAAATAAAAGCTATACGGAGTGTTTAACAGATTAATCGGACTGTGTCAACATATTTATTTGCCCGTATGCCTTGCTCCAATTGCCAGAAATCAACCACCAGGTTGCTGATATTTCAGGTGGTGGTCCAATTTCGATGTCCTAGCCATCAATCAATCGTCTCAATCTCCAAAAGAAACGAGAAAAAAAGCGTGCGATCTTTCGACCGCACGCTTTCCTTGTTCCCCCAAGAACATGTGGGAAACTTGGTTAGTTTGTCGCTACTTCTTAGGGGCGACCGCCGCTACGAAATCCAGCCCGGCAAGGTCTTCTTCTAGAGTGAATGTCTTCTGATTCTCAAAGAAGGTTACTCCCCTCTGCGAAGCTGAGAGAATGTAGAATTCAGCCGACGGAATACCTTCGAAGAGGTAATAACCGAGTTGGTTCGTAGTCGTGCTGTAAATCTCACCCGTCATCGCGTTCGTTAGGATCAGCGTTGTACCGATCAAGCCACGTCCGCTCGTATTCACCACACGTCCCGCAATCGTCGCCGGTGCTGAGGTCGGGGTTCCAAAATCATCAGGCTCGAAGCAGAAGGAAACGTGGCTGATAGCTTGGCTACCGCCGGGAACGATGAACGGACCGACGTCACCCGACATCAGCGACGTGTATGGATAAACATTCTTACCATCGCTTCCGCCTTTTATGATTACTGCTGCTACGTAGCGATCAATAATGGCCGGCGACGTCCAGTTCAAACTCCAGCTACTCATAACTGTCGCGGATTGCATCACGATCGAAACCGTCATATCCGAGTTGCCCGCGACCGGCTGTGAGCTAGTGGTGGGCGGATCGAATTTCGTTTCAGTCACGGCATCTGTAATATGGCTAAAACTTGGGTGACCTACTAAATCACTACACTCGATATTTCCAGCGCCGGAGAAAAAGACCGGCTGCGGTGCCAAGGCTGCCGCGCTCCGCATTGTAGGGGTGGCGAAAGCGTAGGCAAACCCAGTAGTAGTTAACAGCAAGGCGGCCAATGTAACTGGCGCCATCATTTTCTTAAACGTGTTTTGGGGGTTCATAATTTTACTCCTAATTGATAAAGTCACAGTTCTACTCGACCGAACAGTCTTCGGCCCTCTAAATACATTTGGTGCACTAAGTTAGACGAACATCCTAAAGGGATTTGCGGAAATATATCATCAATAGGCTCGATTTCCAAAAATCCGGGACATTTATTTTCGTTGCTATTGGAAAGGCCTAATCCCATACCTATTCCAAAAAAAAGAAGCGGGCCGCAATGGCCCGCTTCAAATACACCCTCAAAACCTGCTTGCTAGTGTTTCGCCGTCGTCCCGACGAAATCGACTCCGACAATGCTGTCCGAAACGATCATGCCATGTTGGTCTGGCAAAAACCGCATTCCGCGTTTAATGCTCGGGGCAATGACATAGTAATTCGACATTGGTACCTCGAACGAATAGTAACCAAACGAATTGGTTTCGGTCGTCTGACCGCGGCCCTCGCCCGGTCTATAGATAGTGACCTGCGTATTCGGTAAACCGATCCCATTAACGTCCGTAACGCGGCCCGAAACTGTCACCGGCGCCGATGTCGGCCCGATCTCCTGGCTGCGGAATGTGCACGTCACCGATTCACCCTCTTCAACTTTGATGTTCGCCGTGCGCGTCGCTAGGTCCACCGTCGTATTCTGAACGCTCGGAAGCCCGTCGGTCGGAGCCTCAACACAGCTGATCGAAAGCGTCTGCCAGCCGTATTTCTGCTCTTGGGTAACCACTACCTCGTCAAAGTCCGTCACCGCGTACACACCGGTATCTACATACCGATCGGCCGGTATCTCATCATTGTCCATTAACGCAAAGCTCGTGTTTGAAAGGTTGGACGCAGAATAGCTAAACGTCTCGGTAGAAGCCGTGCCCCCCGACGCCGTCACAACTTCTTTGATGATCGTGACTATGCCCGGCACCGGCGGTTCCGTGTTGCCAAGCCAGGTATACAGCAACCGGTTCGGCGAATTCGTCCCATCGAGGTTTGCGATCACCCCGGTCGTCGAATCGGCGATCAGCCGGTTCATTACAACTGTCGGCGATGCCACTGGGTTCGATTGCAAGTACAAGGCCGCTGCCCCCGCTACAAGCGGTGCCGCCATCGAGGTTCCGCTCATTGAACGGGTCCCTGTGTCGCTCGCATGCGAGAGTGAGGTTATATGACTGCCCGGAGCAAAAATATCGACGCACGGTCCCCAGTTGGTGTAACCCGCACGTGAATCCGTTGTCCCTGTGCCGCCTACAACCAGTGCCGAACTTGCGCTCGCCGGTGAGTAATTACAGGCATCAGCGGAGTTATTTCCGGCCGACGCAACGAACGTCACACCCGAGGCAACTGCGTTGTTGATCGCCGTGTTGAGCGAGCTTGAAATGCCGCTTACCCCGATGCTGAAATTGATCACCGCAGGATTCACACGATTCGCGGCTACCCAGTTGATCCCGTTGATGAAGCCAGATACGAGTCCGCTGCCGTTGCAGGGAAGTACGCGAACGCCGTAAAGATTGGCGCCCTTCGCTACCCCATAGGTGCTGCTGCCGACGGAGCCCGCAACATGCGTCCCGTGTCCGTGACAGTCGATCCCATTTTCACCATAGATGTCGTATGCAACCGAGGCTCGCCCGCCAAAATCTTCGTGCGTCGGGCGGATACCCGTGTCCAGTATATAAACGTTTACACCCGCACCCGTGTTCGAGTAAACAAAAGAGCCGTTGATCGGGCCCTGACGCTGATCGATTCGATCCAGCCCCCAGTCCGGGTTGTACTGGACCGTATTCACCGTTCCGATCGAATCCTCTTCAACAAACAAAACGCTCGGGTCGCGGCTAAGCTCCAAAGCCTTGGCTTCGGACATTTCCGCCGAGAAACCATGCAACACGGTGTCATACACCGCGTCGACATTAGCGCCGTATGCCGCCGCCACCTCGCGAGCAGCATTTTCTGTGCTGCGTGCTTTGCGCGTGAACTCCGCACTATTCGTGTCAAATACTACAATGTAGCGCCCGGGGACGGCGTTGTGACTGCGCACCATTTTTTCGTTCTTACCTGCGACCGGCGACGACAGCGACATGTAGCCGAAAGCGGCAAACACAATTACAGCGAAGACGAAAGAAACTTTTTTCATTTAGATGGGTACTCCGTGGAAAATTTAGGTTAGAGGTCTAGGTTAGGTCTGGCGCGGGTTTCTAACAGGTGTGGTGAAAAGGGTAAATTGATTCACCGTTTAACAATGTATAATAATAAACAAACGATGTCAACAACAAATTTCTCATTCTGACTTAAGCTCCGTCAAGATGATCGATTGCTTACCGAATGAAAAATTTACGAGTGGGCGGGAAAGTAGTACAATCTAGCTATATTTGGGGGCTTATGGAAGAAATATTGCAGTCATTGAAAAGTAAAGAAGTTGATGTTACCTGTTCCAACAGTGTCACATTTCGCGGAACCATCGAGTCATTAGACAGTGGCGTTGTCCGTATCAGAGGGGAAGAGGATCGCCTGATTTACCTCGACATCGGCTCAGTCGTTTCCGTTACGGAATGCGACAATCATCACTCGCGTCCCGGCTTCGTCGTCTAAAATAACTCGACTCAGAGAAAAAGCCCGCAAGATTAGATCTCGCGGGCTTTCATTCAGTTCGCAAAAAGCTTACCTCGCAACGTCGGGATTCTCAAAATCCACCAGGCGACGATACCCAACTATTCTGTTTTCCCAGTATCCTTTGAAGGGGGAGTACGTGATCCCTTTGCTACGGGACGCGTGGTAAAACCCATTCTCGTCGGCGACGATCCCGATGTGCCCGAGCTGATTCATAAACACCAGTGTGCCGAAAACAAATCTTTCATCACCGGTTACCGGTATCGACATCTGCCAAAGCGAACGTGCACTCGTCCTTTCGAAGTCGAGTCCCGCATCTCGGAACACACTCCAAATGAAGCCGGAGCAGTCGTAAGCATTTGGCCCTGACGCACCGTACACATAGCGGATCCCCATCCGAGCCTCAATGCCTTTCATGATGTCGCTAGTGACCATCGGAGCATAAACCGACCTGCGTGCAGCTGCGGTCGTTGCCATGTGGTTAAGCGGCGAAGCATCACCTGTCCTCTTTATAAGAGGCGGGGCTGGCTGAACATTAATATCGTTTGTGAGTGTGGGGCGGTTGGTCGGTGCTGAAGAAGAGAGCGTTCGCGTTGTGGGTTGAGTGGTTGTTAGTGTCCGGGGTGGCGGTTGATTGGTTGGTTGACTTGAACCGGTCCGTACAACACGTTGGCGATCTTGGGCAGAAGCCTCGATCCCGGCAAACAAAAACAAAATGGCGACGAACGACAGAGTAAAACTCTTCTTCAAAAAATTCAAAACGTAAACTCCTAGAAATTATTTGGGTGCGGGAAAGCTTTGGTCCGGCGAGCTGATGTCGCCTATTTAAAAAACAGGACCAATGCAAATCAAATTCCTAAAACCTTGATAGATCTTCGAACTTCCCTTGGTATGTATTTCTTACTTTTTGTTAAGCGGGCTCCGAAGTTAGCGTGAACTTCAACTCCGGGCAATTTGAAGAATAGCAATTTGAGAAAAGGATTGCAAAGGCAAGAGAAGAGGTTTTCGCACACGCCAAAAGTTCGACGGCCGGGACGGATGAATTCTCCGATTTGGACCGCCCCGACCACCGCGCACCCTCCCTTTCGAGAGGGATACTAATTCGCCACCGTAAACCTGCTTATGTCCTTCGTATGCTTTTACAAACACGCAATCCCTAAGCGTTTCCAAAATTATTCAGCGCGGCAAAAAGAAAGGCTCGCGACGAATCGCAAGCCTTCCAAAAATTCTGAATTGTACGGGCTAGACTAGGCTGAGAACGAAGTCCCGCATCCGCATCCGCCGGTCGCGTTGGGATTCTCAAATGTAAACCCCGAGCCCATCATATTCGACGTATGGTCGATCACCACGCCGTTCAAATACTGAGCCGAGAACATATCGACAAAAAGCTTGATTCCAAACTTGTCCAATATGAAATCGCCCGGCTTCGACTCTTCCTCAACATTCAGGCTGTACTGAAAACCCGAACATCCGCCCGGAACAACGCGAACACGCAGTCCTGCCGTTTCTGGCAAATCATCTTCCGCCGAAAGAAATTTTTTGATCTCTACCGATGCACTCTCCGTTACATCGACCTCTACTAATGGGGCTGCTACTGCTGACATTTTATGATTCTCCTTAGCCTTTATTCTGACCCGCAAAGCGAATCTTTACTTAATAGTCAATATTACAGACTATGCATTCAGAATTCAAGCTATAGCAAGGAAGCAAGCTTAAAACGATACGATTATCCCAGTGCCGATCGAATGCTCAAACTTAAACCGCCCAGACCATTCCTGACTAGCACTATTGTTCAAACCGGTTCGATATCCTATAGTCCATTTGAAGTTAGGCTTATTCACGATCGTTGCGACAATACCAGCATTCAAAAATCCGTCGTGAGGATTAAGGATATCGAAATCAAAAGCGTCTAGAATCCAGTCCGGCAACTTGCCCTGAAGCTTTGTTTTAAATATAAGCTCGTTAACGAAATGGCTTATAACCGAAGGCGATATCAGGACATCGTCCCCCAAGCCTCCTAGTGTCACCGTCATCTGGTCTATATGGATGTTGCATCTGACGTGTCCAAGAGTGCTGAACTGGGCGATCGCGAAATGAAGAGCAGAGATATCGATGCCGACGTCCTTACCCATCCTAGTATCGAATCGAAACTCTGTCATTGTATCGAGCGGCCGATCCTTATACCGAGGTCGAAAGATCTCACGAAAGCCGACACCGTCGGTTGCAAGGAATGAGATCGTGAGCGGCCAATGTTTTTTCCAATCAGTGCTAGACCCCTCGACAAACGCATCCTTTTGACCTACTTTCGTTCGTCGAATCGCGGCAAGTAGGCTACTGCGATCTTCCACGATAAAGTCGATTCCGTTGAGAACATTGGCGTGTGCTTTGACAGGCCGAAATCGCTGAGCGGAGATCTTTTGCAGCTTATCCCAAGAGTGAACAATATGTTCGCCGAGTTGGAGTTGGGGGGTGAGCGTCAAGAGTCGTGTATTGATCGCATCGAAAACACCTTGATTTTCAAGAGTGTGCTGATATTGGGTTGCTGGCCCGACGGCCGGAACTGACCGTTCGAATGTAGTCGATGGTAGATTGGGGAACGGTGTTGGGGGATATCTAAGCTTTTCTAGATCAGCCTTATTCGTGATCTTGGCGAATTGATCTTCGTTTAGCGGGTTGTGGGGGTCAAACGGCTTAGCAGTTAGGCCGGGATCCCTCATTCCTAATTTACTGGGCGGCGGCATACTTTTACCTCCAATCAAAAAACTCGACCGCGAGGAAGCCGCATTTCGTACTGTTTAATAGGTCATGAGTATAGAACAGCGCCGCAAGGAAATCTACAAAATTATTTTGCTCGACTCATTATCACCAGTTCCGGCTTCATCGCCTCTATCGATACAAATCTGGCTACCTCTTCAGCAACCGTTCTGAACGCAGCAGCCTGGGGTGATTCCGGATTTCCAACGACAACGGGCACGCCAGAGTCACCGCCCTCGCGTACCTCCATTCCCAGCGGGACCTGCCCAAGAAAATTCAAGCCGTACTCGGCCGAAAGCTTCTTGCCGCCGCCTTTGCCGAATATCTCGTACCGATTGCCCGTGTCGGGAGCGATAAAATACGACATATTCTCAATCACGCCGAGCACCGGCACGTTCACCTGCTCAAACATCTTTACGGCCCGACGAACGTCAGAAAGCGAAACCTCCTGCGGCGTCGTCACCAACACAGCACCCTGCACCGGCACAAGCTGCGCCAACGACAGCTGCACGTCACCCGTACCCGGCGGCATGTCCACGATCAAATAATCAAGCTCGCCCCAATCAACATCGGTTAAAAATTGCCTCACAACCCCGTGAAGCATCGGCCCACGCAGGATCATCGGCTTATCAGGCGGAACTAAAACCGCCATCGAGATCATCTTCACACCGTAAGCCTCGATCGGCTTCAGCTTCTGGTTCACAACTTCCGGCTGGTCATACCCGGTGCCGAGCATCAGCGGAATATTCGGACCATAAACATCGGCGTCCATAATACCGACTTTCGCCCCGTTTTGCGCGAGTGCAACGGCCAGGTTCACAGCTACGGTAGATTTACCAACGCCGCCCTTGCCCGACGAAACCGCAATAATATTCTTTACGCCCGGAATCGCCACATTATTCGCCACGCCCCGCCCTTGCGGAACCTCCGCGTCCATTACGACGCTCACGTTCTCAACACCCGGCAACCCGCTCACCAACCCGATCGCCTGTGCCTCCATCTCTTCCTTCACCGGACAAGCCGGCGTCGTGAGCACAATGCGAAACCCGACATTCCCGCCGTCCACAACCAGGTCGCGAATAAACCCGAGCGTTACAATATCCTTGCGCAGGTCCGGATCGATGATCTGCGCAAGCGCGTCTAAAACATTCTGTTCTGAAATTTGACTCATTATTTATCTCTGAAAATTAAAAGGCGTAACGCCCATTCTAGCAAATTCGCCGTCCAACCGCCTCGAATCATCCGGCGGAATAGCCCATTCCGTTCAGATTAACTAAAATCGAGTAAATGGAAACAGAGATCTACGAAACGATTCACTCCGGAGGAGCCGGCTTTTACCCCACGTCACGGGGCCTTCTGGCAGTCTGGGGAAAAGAGGCGGTGAAATTCCTTGACGGAATGATCACCAACGATATGAAAACGCTGCCGGACGGCGGCCAGATGCTCGCGGCATTCCCGAACGCCCAAGGTCGCCTTCTCGCCGTCGTCCGTGTGCTCCGCGACGGCGAACGTTTCCTTATCGAAACCGAGGACGCGACCCGCGAGAAAGTGTTCGCAAATCTCTCTCGCTTCACCCTTGCAGGCGATTTCTTTGTAGAAGACCTAACTGAAATGTACGCGTACCTCGAAATGTTCGGAGCGAGCGACCTCGACATCGACGCTGCCGTCGAAGGCATCATCAGATTCGAATCGCCGTTCGGCACCTCGCTTTTTGTTCCGCTCGACCACAGCGATCCTCTGCAAACGCAACTCGTCCAGTCCGGTGCCGCTGCGATACCTGACGACATCTTCGAGGTTCTCCGCATCGAAGCCGGAGTGCCCAAATACGGCGTTGATATGGACGAAACCACCATCGTCCCGGAACTCGGCATCGACGCCCTCATCTCCTACACCAAGGGCTGCTACATCGGCCAGGAGATAATCGCCCGCATCCACTTCCGCGGCCATGTAGCCAAACAGCTCGCGGGATTAATCCTCGCCCCACCGTACGACACTTCGGAGCCCGTGCCCGGAACCGAGATATCGTCGTTGGAAGGGAAGAACGCCGGGAGGATAACGTCGGTTACTTGGTCACCACATCTCGCATGCAGAATCGCTCTCGCCTTTGTGCGGTATGAGTTTTTAACTAAGGGAACGTCGATAGTTATCGACGGAAGTCAGAAGGCTACGGTGAAAACACTTCCGTTTGCTTAGAATACGGTATAGAATCACATTGCGATTTCGCGGAAAATGAAAAGAATCGGAATCATTGCTGTTCTGTTCATCGTGGCATCGGCGATCTCAGTCGTTGCACAGGATGACCCCATCCCGCCCCAGGCCCGTCTCATCGACGAGTTTGGCCGACTCGGCGATTGCGACCTCCGAGCCCGGTTCGATCAGTTCTACATAGAATTGCAAAACGATCGGTCATTGTCAGGTTATGTGATCTTTTACAACGGTCGCGATATGCTGCCGGTATATTATGACGCGCCGGTTCACGAACGAATCTTTGCAAATCACACCACTCTACGTCGGTTCGACCGAAGCCGGATTACACTAGTACGGGGTGGCTTCAGAGATGAGATGACTACTCAATTATGGTTGGTTCCAAAAGGAGCGGAATCCCCAAAACCGGTTGACTCCGAACCGGTCCCCGCCCTGCCCCATGACGTCGCATTCAAATTCGATGCGAAGACGATCTACGAGGGTGACCGGTTTGTCCTTGAATCTGTCAAAGAACGGGAACGTTTGGAACTAGCATCCGAATTTGGCTGGGAAATGGTCGAAAGTGAGAACGAAGTTGCCTTTGACGAGGACGAACTTGCGGACGAGGAGGACGATATCGATGACACCTATTCCTGGTTCAGCCGGGAATTTGCGGCATACCTGCTGAGCCACCCCGAAAGTACCGGGGTAATTCTATTTTATGCCGACGATCAGCGCGTTGATATCGGGATGCTGCACAGTTATATCGTGGAGACGATATCAAAGTTTGAGCAAGACGGCATTTCAATTCAGAGCCGTGCCGCAGTGAGGTTTGGAGGTCATCGCATGAGTGAGAACGTCGAGTTCTTCGTCGTCCCCCGCGGCGCGAAAGAACCGACTGCATCACCTTCGGCTCGTATGCTCGACTCTGACCATCCTTAGGTGCCCTTGGCTTAGAAAGGAAATTCAGGGTTCGTCGTTGGCGAGCCTTTTCTAATTTTAGATACGATAAACTGGGATTTATGGATAACACGGAACTCGACAACGCCAAACTTGCTTACACGATCATCCAGTCGCTCCTCGCGGGCCACGAATCGCTTAGCGATCTCCTCGTCGTAATGTCGCATGCCCTCGACCCTGACACCGTCAAAGCACTGACGCTGACCGGCGAATGGGAAAAATATCTCGAATACAAGCGCGAACTCGAGATCACCAAAACCCAGATCGAGCAGTTCACAGAATACCTGCGCTCCCTCGAAAACGGCGAAAGCTGACGGCTGATAGCTGGCAGTTAATAGCTAAAACAAAACCGTCTCGAAACGCAAACCCATGTACGATCTCATAATCATCGGTGCCGGCCCGGCGGGAATATCGGCTGCGTACGAAGCCAGGAACGCTGGCCTAAATTATCTTGTCATCGAAAAAGGCCTCATCGGCAACACGATCTATAATTACCCTGTCGGCCTCACGGTCTTCTCGACAACGAACGAACTCGAGTTTAACGAAGGCGACCTCCAATCCGCCCGCGAAAAACCGACCCGCGAAGAGCTGCTCTCCTACTATGTCCGCTTTGCTCTCGATAATGACCTGAACATCCAAACCGAGGAAGAAGTGTTCAACTGTCAGAACCACCGGCATGAGCGGGCAGGTTCCGCGACCTTCGCAGTCGTGACCACCAGAGCCGAATACCAAACCCTCAACATCCTCTTCGCCATCGGCGCCATGGACCACCCTCGACGCCTCAACGTTCCCGGCGAAGATCTGCCAAAGGTCCACCTCCAATTCCGCGAAACCTACCCGTGGGTTCGCAAACGCGCACTCATCGTCGGCGGCGGTAACTCCGCCGGCGAGGCCGCACTGTTCCTCGCGGAAGAAGGTGCCGACACGACACTCGCCATCTTTCGCGGCGACTGGGAAAACGACGACCCTAAACAAGGCTGCATCAAATACTGGGTCAAGAAACCGCTCGAAAAGGAGGTGGAACGCAACTGCCTCAAGCTCTTCTTCCTCGGCAAGGTTATCGAGATCCGCGACTCCGAGGTCGAACTCGAGACCGAAAGCGGCGAACGCGTTACCCTGCCCAACGATGTCGTTTTCGTCCTCATCGGCTCCGATGCCAACCTCACAACGCTCATCAACCTCGGCGTCGAGACAACAACCGGCAAATATGGCACGATTCCCGTCTACGATCCGGAAACCTACGAAACCAACGTTCCCGGTATCTACGTTGCTGGCCACTTCACCAACGAGCGCCACATCAAAGGTGCCATCGATGCCCCAAAAAAGATCATTCCCCACATCGTCGAGGCACTTGCAAAAAGCACCGCCGCACGTTAATTTATCAACTTTGCATTGACCGGTTCCAATGCCGCATGACCATCGCTCTCGCTCGCGAAATTTTACATACGTGCTTCGGCTACGAATCGTTCCGAATGCACCAAGAGCCCGCGATCGCCACGATCCTTTCGGGCAAAGATTGCCTGCTGCTCATGCCCACGGGCGGCGGCAAATCCGTCTGTTACCAGATCCCCGCGATCATTTTCGACGGACTCACGCTCGTCGTCTCCCCGCTCATTGCGTTAATGAAAGACCAGGTCGACGCGCTCCGAAGCAACGGAATCGCAGCGGCATTTCTGAACTCGAGCCAGTCCTCCGCTGAACAGGTCGAGGTCTTCCGCGCCGTTCGGGCCGGCGAAGTAAAACTTCTCTACGTCGCTCCCGAGCGGCTTTTCCAGAGCGGCGACCGCTTCATCGAATTCCTGAGATCGATCAATGTCTCGCTCTTCGCCATCGACGAAGCCCACTGCATTTCAAGCTGGGGTCACGATTTCCGCCCGGAGTATCAACGCCTCGCCCGGCTCAAAAGAGAGTTCCCGCAGGTGCCGCTCATCGCCCTCACGGCCACCGCCGACGCACTAGTCCGCCAAGATATCGTCCAACACCTCGCCATCCCGGACGCCGAGATCTTTGTCTCCAGTTTCAATCGCCCAAACATCAGATACACCGTCGAGCCAAAACGCGGTTCATACGGCCGCTTGCTCGACTTTATCAGTGATCGCAAAGACGAAAGCGGCATCATCTATTGCCTCAGCCGTGCGTCGGTCGAACGTCTCGCCGACGACCTGCGAGCCGAGGGCTACTCGGCGCTTCCATATCACGCCGGCCTCGACAAATCGACTCGCGATGGCAACCAGACGGCGTTTCTAAATGACGACGCCAGCATCATCGTCGCCACGATAGCCTTCGGCATGGGCATCGACAAATCGAACGTCCGCTATGTCGTCCACATGGACCTGCCGAAAAACATCGAAAGCTATTACCAAGAGACCGGCCGTGCCGGACGCGACGGCCTTCCCAGCGAAGCCCTCCTTTTCTTTTCATGGGGCGACGTCGCAAAGCTCAAAGGCTTTGTCGAGGTCGACGGCAACGCCGAGCAAAGCAGCGTGATGCTCCGAAAGCTCGATCAAATGGGCGAATTCGGCGACCTCCGCTCATGCCGCCGCCGCTATCTGCTCAATTATTTCGACGAAGAGATGCCCGAAGACTGCGGCAATTGCGACAATTGCAATGCCGAGTTCGAAACATTTGACGGCACCGTCATCGCCCAAAAAGCGCTCAGTGCCGCGGCCCGCACCGGCCAGCGTTTCGGTGCCAGCTACCTCATCGAGCTGCTCCGCGGTTCCAAATCACAAAAGATGCGTCTTGAGCATCTAAATCTAAAAACCTACGGCGTCGGCGCGGACATCTCAAAAGACGACTGGCACGCCTACTTCAAAGACCTCATCGCCCAGGGCTTCATGAAAAAGACCGCCGGCGAATATCCCACACTTGTCATTACCGAATCAGGCGACCGAGTTCTCCGGGGCGAGCGGAGCGTTCAGCTCTATAAGATAACGCAAGCTGATTCATCCCGCTCGGGCCGCACCGAAACTGCCGATTACAACAAAGATCTTTTCGAAGAGCTCCGGCAGGTCCGATTCCGCCTTGCCGAATCACGCGGCATTCCGCCCTATGTCATCTTTTCTGATGCCGCCCTGATCGAAATGGCAACCGCTCTCCCGCAAACCGACAGCGACTTCACCCGCATCGCCGGCGTCGGGGCGTTCAAGCTGGAAAATTACGGCCCAAATTTCCTTGAAGCGATCAGGAAATATTGCACCGCACAAGGGATCACCGCCGACCCCGCAAAGCTGCGCCCCGCTCGCCGGCAAAAGCAGCCCTCAAACCGCACGGGCCCCGACACGTATTCACAGACCCTCACCCTCTTTCGCTCCGGCCTAAGCGTCGGCGAGATCGCGGCGAAACGCGGCCTCGCCGCCAGCACGATCGAAGGCCACCTCGCACGCTTCATCGCCGACGGCCGCGTAAAGATCGAGGAACTCGTAACCCCGGAGAAGATGGACATCATCAAGAACGCTCTCGTCGAGCTAAAAGTCGAAAACGCTATCGGCCCCGTAAAACAGCACCTGGGCGACGATTTTAGCTACGGCGAGATCAAAGCCGTCGTGGCTTATCTCGAACTCGGTGATTAAAAAAAAGGTGCGCAAGCCGAAGACTCCGCACCGTAGGAAAAACGCTGAAACTCGCGTTTAATTAATTTCTCTCATCGTAGGCCGCAGAACCCTGGGAGCAGGGAATCGCTCCGAAAAATCCGCGACGTTGATCTCGTACGAAGCAACATCAAACACGTCCTTTACCTCGCCGCGAACGATCGTCGTCCACTTATAAGGGAGCTGAACGCCGCCCGTGCTGCGGTAATCCGACAGCCGAACCAGGATCTCGCTTTTCTCCACGGGCCCTTCCGTCCTGCCGGTGAATGCGACCGCGGCCTTGCCGTCTAAAACAGTCGCATCGTCTTTCTTCATTCTGATAACCGTCGGCGCCAGATGCCCAAAATATCCGATCGCAACCGGAACATTCGTGTATCGGTCCAGATGCAGATTGTAGGCGAATGCACCCGCCGAAGCCTTTACGGTATTGACCGCAATGCCGTCCACGGTGCTCTCACCCACAAAGCTATATGCCACGTCGGTTCCTTCCGGGGCTTCCAACAAGAGCATCAAAGCCGTGCGCAACAGTTCGTGCGAACGCGAACCCGCCAGAGCTCCTGCGGTCATTGCCTGTCTGATCTGCACCTTCTTCTCGTCACTGACCTCAACAACGCCGTCAACACGCGTCGGCATCACATCGCCGGCGCGCTGCCGAACGATAACCCTATTGCCGTCGGCAGTCGTGATCTCACCGCCATCGATCGATGTCACGATCACTTTTTTACCGTCGGGCGTGGCGAATTCTCCGTTCTCGCCGGCCTTGATCTCAAATCTATGAACCGGTGCTTTCGCCGCGACTGCAACCTCTTCTGTTCCGTCCGCACGCTTCAAGATAATGGTCTTTCCGCCATCCGTCGTCACAACGTCTTTTCCGGCCACTGCGAAATCTGCAGTCTCGCCGTCACTCTTTCGCACAACGAACACTTCGCTCTGCTGCACAACGGCGGTTTCGCTCGCGCCGCCCGCACCGCCAACTTTGACCTTCTTGATGAACGTATTCGGGAACTCGAGCCCGATCTCCGTTTCACCCGAATCCATCCGAGCGAGACCTTCAACATTTACGTGATACGTTGTGCCGCCCTTTATCACCAGGTTGCGCACGCCGGTGAGCGCCTGGTCACCGCCGATGGCCAAGCGTGCCTTGCGAACCAAGTCGAGTGCCTTTTCATCTGATATGAACTTCGCGCCTACGTTTTCTGCCAGGGCACCCAAGCCCAAAAAGAAAACCGAAACGCATAAAGTCGTAACTATAAATTTTTTCATCATCGAACCTCCGAGAAATTTTTGCGATGCCGGGCGAGTTTGTTCACTTTTCAAGAGGAATTACGCTTAAGTGCTAATTAGATCTCTCGCCCGACATTCTGGATTATTGCACCCCGCCGCCGCCGTGTGGTTAAGACAAAGCAAAGAAATTGTAAAGAATGTAAAATCACACGAAAACCTGTAGACAATCAACAATATACGGTAGAAAATCATTGCACGGCGGCAATTTCGCCAAACTTATGCAGCGTTCATGGCTCACATTGATTATAACCGCAGCGGTAATAGCACTGCTGACTGTGCTCGTCGTGCTCCAATACCGATGGCTCGCCGAGGCCTCAGAGGCTGAACGCGATCGCCTCCAGCGGCGCGTCGAGACCGACACGAAAAATCTCGCTGACGAATTCAACCGCGAGATCCAGTCCGCGTATTTCAATTTTCAGATCGCCGACGGTATCACGTCTCCGGCAAGTCAGAAAGATTTCAACGACCGCCTCGAGTTCTGGCGCGGCCGAACCGCATTTCCTGATCTGATCACCTCGTTCGTCTTTGTACCCGCCGCAAAAGATGAATCGCCGCTGCAATATTCGGCTGAACGAAAAGAATTTGAGCCCGTCGAAGCCGCCGCCGATCTTCAGCAGATCATCGACCGCGTCCGCCAGACTGACTCGCCGCCGACCGTTCTCGATGAGTTCAGCTCACTCATCGCCCCCATAATGAAAAAGGAAATGCCGGTCGAACGAATAGTCATCCGCAGCGAGACCGGCGACCAGACTTCCATGAGAGCCGCACTCGGCGAACGTTCCGGCAATCTCATCATTCGTCTAGACCCGGCCGTCATCCGCGATCAAATGCTGCCCGCGCTCAAGAAAAAATATTTTCCCGAAGGCGACTTTAATGTCTCGGCTGCCGGGGCCGAAGGAAGTCTGAAGTACGGGAGAGCGCGGGCTGCGGGCGAACCTGACGCTACCGCGAACCTGTTTGAGCTTTCGCCGGAAAACTTCGTCTTCTTTGCGAACCGGGAACTTCTTCCCGCCCGCATCCCCACACCTGGACAAGCCACTCGCGTCGCCCGAGTTGAAAGCCAGCTCATGACCCGCGTTGAGGCTCCGCCGACCTCATCCCGAGCAAACACCTCGGCTGTGACGATAGAATTGAACGATGCGAATCGCCCCCGCACCACCCTCGTCGCATCCCGATCCGACAAACCTGTGTGGACGCTTAGCGTCTACCACACGGCTGGTTCAGTCGACGCCTTCGTCAACGCGCAGTGGTACAAAAGCTTCGGCATCGGCCTTGGCATATACCTGCTCCTTGTTTTCAGCATTATAGCGATCGTGCTTTCCTCCCTTCGCTCGAAACGTTTCGCCCAGCGGCAGATCGACTTTGTCTCCAGCGTTTCGCATGAATTCCGCACACCCCTCGCCGTCATCTATTCCGCCGGCGAGAATCTTGCGGACGGCGTCGCCGCGGATGATGCTCAAATACAAAAATACGGCCAAATGATCAAAGCCGAGGGGAGAAAGCTCTCCGCCATGGTCGAACAAATCCTGGAATTTGCCGGCTCCCGCTCCGGCAAGCGCAAATACACGTTCGCCGAAACAGACCTCGCCGCCGTCGCAGCGAAGGCGCTCGACGAATGCCGTCCCATGCTCGAAGAAGAACGCTTCGAGATCGAAACCGATCTAACTTCCATTCATCCCGCTGTCGCCGATCCCAAAGCTGTTACCGCCGCAGTCAAGAATCTCATCGCTAACAGCATGAAATACAGTAACGGCAACCGCTGGATCAAGCTGTCTGCGACAGAATCCAACGTCGCTGTTGCGATCTCGTTGCAGGATCGGGGCATAGGCATCGCACCCGCCGATCTGAAACACATTTTTGAACCCTTTTATCGAGCGCGAAGCGTCGTCGATGCACAGATCCATGGCAGCGGCCTTGGCCTTTCGCTCGTCAAAGACATCGCCTCCGCTCATGGCGGCCGCGTCTATGCCGAGAGTACGCCCGGTCTCGGCAGCAAGTTCACTATCGAGATCCCGCGTTCAACACCCGGCGTATGAAGATCCTGATCGTCGAAGACGAGCCCGGCCTCATCATCACCCTAACCGATCGCCTCAAGAGCGAGGGCCACGACGTCACATCCGCAAGCGACGGCCCGAGCGGCTTCAAGATCGCCTCCGATGAACGCTTTGACCTTATAATTCTCGACGTGATGCTCCCCGGCAAGAACGGCTACGACATCTGCCGCGACCTCCGCCAGCGCGGCGTCAGCACGCCAGTCCTGATGCTCACCGCAAAGGGCGAAACGATAGATAAGGTTCTTGGATTAAAGCTCGGCGCAGACGATTACCTGACGAAGCCTTTCGAGATGATCGAACTTCTCGCCCGCGTCGAAGCATTGTCACGCCGTTCACCCGAACGTATGAACGGCCGCGGCGAGGGCGTATTTACCTTTGGGGATGTGGTAGTAGATTTCCGACGAGCAGAGGTGCAAAAAGGTAAGCAGCGTGTCGAGATCTCCGCGATGGAACTTCGCCTATTGCAGTTCTTGATTGAGAATCGGGGCGAGGTACATTCACGCGACGAGCTGCTGAACGAGGTCTGGGGCTACGACGCAATGCCCTCAACCCGAACCGTCGACGTCCACGTCGCATGGCTCCGCCAAAAGCTCGAAGATAACCCCAAACACCCAGCCTACATCCAGACCGTCCACGGCCTCGGCTACAAATTCGCCGCCTAACGCTTCCGCGCACGGACACAGAGAAAGCACGGCTGCTTCGAGAGCTCGGCATAATGCCGCGGGTCTGTCGCTTTCAATTCTTTTGTCACCCTTGGTTCCAGCATTCGTTCGATCACAAACCCCGCCGCAGCCAGCGGGTTTATCACCTCTTCCATCGGCCGCCGAATACTTGGCATGAAGACCTTCTCGCCAAACCCGCTCCACTCAACACCGACCTTCTCGATGGCATAATAGTTCTCAGATTTGAAATATTGAAAATCCATGAACGGATGATGGATCGAAAATAGAAGGTACCCGCCGGGCTTTAACACACGAAAAAATTCGCGAAAGACGGATCGCCAATCGTCGACATAATCGAGTACCAGTGGGCTCAGGACCAGATCGAATGTTTCGGCTTCAAACCGATCAAGAGGTTTGCTCAGGTCGGCCACCTCAAATTCCGCGCGGTCGCCGACCCGATCGCGTGCAAGTTCTATCATCCGTGGCGATGCATCGATCCCAACTACCGTTGCGCCGAGTTCCACTAATATCTCTGTGTAAACACCCGGCCCGCAGCCCGCGTCCAAAACGTCCATACCCGCGACATCCGGCAGCAGCGACAATGTAGCCGGTCGTTCGTAATAAGCGTTATGCGGCTTTGTATCAACTTTCGCCGCATAAGAATCGGCGAGCTTTTGATAAGCATCAAATGCGATCGGTTTCTCAGACATGACAATTGATACAAGCGGTCCAGCGCCGTTGTTCGAGTTCACTTAGCCGTTTTCAATATCCGCCCAAACCGCACCGCGTCTTCCGTCATCGTGATGTTATTAAAGAAAACGTACGATGGCCCGCGCTCCGGCAGCAGTGAAACCAGCTCCTCCAGCTCGCCGTCTTCGAACGTATACCGCCACCGCACAACCCCGTGCAGCCGGTAATAGCACCGCTCCGGCGTCATGGTCTGAGTCTTAAACGGGTCCACGACGTGCCACAGGTCCAGTTCCTCACACATCTCGCAAACGACCTCATCATCCCACGGCCCGCGCGGCTCCCAGACGCAGTTCAACCCGCCCCGGTCGATCCGCCCGAAGAACTTCCGCATGTTCCCTAAGTTCTCATCCGTCTGCTTAAACTTCGCCGGGCACTGAAACAAAACCGTGTGTGCCCCTAGCGCCATGGCACAGTCCCGTGTCACCTGCCAAGCTTCATCAACTATTTCGGTCGGCTTGAAAAATCCCGTTTCTTCCGCTTCTTTCTCAGTCAGCTTCCGCCGCAGTCGCCGATAAGTCGGGCTCGTCGATTCGTGTGTGATCAGCTGCCACGCTTTGAGCGTAAACTCAAAGCCCTCAGGCATCTCCGCACGCCATTTTTCGAGCGTCTTTACTTGTGGTGGATTATAAAAGGTATGCTGTATCTCTACACACGAAAGCAGTTCTGCATATTCGTGCTTCTGCCCGCGAAACCCGCACGTCCCTATGCGAATATCCTCAGGCATGTCTCGCCTCGCCAAACTCCGATTCCGACGTTGCCCGGTCACGTCTAGCAACACCCGTCGCGTAGGCCGCGTCTTCGACCCGCGCCGCAACCTCATCAACCACACGGCGGTCAAACACGGATGGGATGATGTAATCCGGATGAAGCTCATCGGGCCCGATTATGCCCGCGATGGCATGCGCTGCCGCAAGCTTCATCTGCTCGTTTATCCGCGACGCACGGCAATTCAATGCCCCGCGAAAGATACCCGGAAAGCACAGAACGTTATTGATCTGGTTCGGATAATCCGACCGACCCGTAGCCATCACCGCGACCAGCCCGGCTGCCTCTTCCGGCATTATCTCAGGCACCGGATTCGCCATCGCAAAAACGATCGGGTCCACCGCCATATTCTGCAGGTCCGCTCGGTCTATCACCCCCGGCACCGACAACCCAAAGAAAACATCGGCGCCCTTGATGACGTCCTTGATCGTCCCCGTCTCCTTGTTCGGATTGGTATTACGCGCATACCAGTCCTTCACCCAATTCATATTTTCCGTCCGCCCCTCGTAAAGCGCCCCGGTCGTGTCACATCCAATGATGTTTTTCACACCCGCCGACATCACTATTTTCGAACACGCAACCCCCGCGGCACCGATGCCGTTAACAACGACTTTAACGTCCTCGATCTTTTTATTAACGATCTGCAGCGCATTTATCAACGCAGCCAGTACCACCACCGCCGTTCCATGCTGGTCGTCGTGAAACACCGGAATGTCCAGCACTTCCTTCAGCCGTTCCTCGATCTCAAAACATCTCGGCGCCGAAATATCCTCAAGATTGATCCCCCCGAACGCCACCGAGATCCGCTTGATCGTCTGCACGATCTCATCCGGGTCCTTCGTATCGATGCAGATCGGGAACGCATCAACGCCGCCAAATTCCTTGAACAGCTGACACTTGCCTTCCATCACAGGCATCGCCGCCGCCGGCCCAATGTCCCCAAGGCCCAGCACCGCTGTGCCGTCTGAAACCACAGCCACCATATTCTTCTTGATGGTTAGGTTAAAGACCTTTTCCGGGTCTTCCGCGATCGCCGTGCACACCCGTGCCACACCCGGCGTGTACGCCATGGAAAGGTCGGACCGCGTCTTTAACTGCATCTTCGACGCGATCTCGATCTTCCCGCCCAGATGCATCAAAAACGTTCTGTCCGAAACATGCAGGACCTCGACCCCGTCAATGTCCGACAGCGACCCGACGATCTCAACATCATGCGTCTCGCTCGCCGCATTGACCGTAAAATCACGGATCAAAAAATCCTTGCCAACGCTGACAATATCGATCCCTTCGATATCGCCGCCCGCGCGGCCGATCGCAGTCGTTATCTCTCCTAACTTGCCGGGCTTGTTATGGATCTTGACGCGCAGAGTGAGGCTGTAGCTTGCGTTTGGGGTAAGTGCATTTTGCATCGTTCACAAAATTATGACGAAATTCCCAACCCCGTGCAAACAACAGGACAGAGCCACCTGTGTTAGAGCGTGGGTTCTTCGGCCCCCGCCGCGTCTGCTGACTTCACCATCCGTTTGTTATAATAAAGCTACGGAGGTGCCGATTATCAGCAGCGTCACAGGCTTTACACAGGGGCTCAAACACAATCAATTAAGGCGTATCGAGCGGCTCTCGACCCGCCGAGTGCCCAAGGATCAGATCGTCTCGCCCGAGCTCGCGCGCCAGATGAGCGAACTCTCGTTTGAGACCGGTCGCCAGGTGGGCGTGCTCCTCAATCGAAAGGGCCAGGTCGAATATGTTATGGTCGGCACCGCAAAGGGAATCGAGATGCCCGACTTCGGCCGGTCTCGTGTGTCCACGGACCGCTTCCGCGGCCTCCGCTGCGTCCATACGCGTCTCAAAAACGAGGGCCTAACACGCGACGACCTGACTGACCTCGCGCTCCTGCGTCTCGATCTAATGTCCATCGTACACGTCGACGACCGCACTGGGCTTCCCGGGCTCGTCCACTCGGCCCATTTGCTGCCGACGACCAGCGACGACACCGATGCCGCCGACAACAGCGGCGAAAATGGCAGCGGCGACGCATACGCATTTCTCGACCCCGCGATCCCGTCGCAGCTCGATACAGATTTCGGCTCGCTGATAACGTCGCTCGAAGACGAAATGGCCCGCGTCCGCCGCACGGCGCGGACTCGGCGCACCGACCGCGATCGTGTCATTCTCGTCGGCGTTACCACGGGTTACGTCGACGAGGCAGAAGAATCAATGGCTGAGCTCTCGGAACTCGCGCTCTCGGCCGGCGTCGTTGTGCTCGATAAGATAATCCAGCGCCGTCCCAAGATCGATCCCAAGACAGTTCTCGGCCGCGGAAAGCTGGATGACCTTCTCATCCGCTCTATGCAGCTCGGGGCCGACCTGATCGTATTCGATGCCGAGCTTTCGCCGACCCAGGTTCGCTCGCTTTCCGAAGCGACAGACCTCAAGGTCATTGACCGGCCCCAGCTCATCCTGGACATCTTTGCCCAGCGTGCCCAGTCCCGCGAAGGCAAACTTCAGGTCGAACTGGCGCAGCTCAAATATCTTCTGCCCCGTCTCGTGATGGGCCAGAACTCAGCATTTTCGCGTCTCGCCGGCGGCATCGGCGGCCGCGGCCCGGGTGAAACGAAACTCGAAACAGATCGCCGTCGCGTCCGCGATCGCATCACCCAACTCGAAAAGCAGGTCGAAAACCTCCGCGGTCAGCGACAAGAGCGCCGAAAGTCGCGCATGCAAAAGAATCTGCCCATAATTTCGCTTGTGGGGTATACTAACGCCGGTAAATCTACTCTGCTCAACTCTTTGACCCAGTCAAAGGTGTATGCGGAAAAGAAGATGTTTGCCACGCTCGACCCGACGTCGCGCAGGCTGCGGCTTCCGATCGATCAAGAGGTCATCATCAACGACACGGTCGGCTTTATTCGAGACCTCCCCGCAGACCTTGTCGCAGCGTTCCGCGCAACGCTCGAAGAGATCGCCGACAGCGACCTTCTCATTCACGTGGTCGATGCGTCTAATCCGCGGGCGATGCAACAGATTCAGTCGGTCGATACGATCATCGCCGATCTCGAAATGAACGACATTCCGCAGGTCATCGTGCTGAACAAATCTGATCTCGTCAGCAGCGATGATCTCGAGGTACTTCGCCGGCAGATCAGCCTTGAAAAGGACTCCGAGCCCGTGGCAATCTCAGCTTTGAAACCAAGGTCGCTCCTCCCGCTCACCGAACGGATCGGCACGCGGGTCGCAGCCTTCGATGTTGACGAAACTGAATTCGCCCAGCAAGCGGTGCGCGGTGCTTGAACCAATCAGAGATTGTAGATGAGTAAACGAATCCAGGATCTAAAAACGCCCGGGCAAAAGTTTCAACAGCAGCTGTGGCAGTACCTTAAGGTGCCAGGTGACAAATTCTCCTCGGACCAGAAATTCTGGATCGGCTTCGGACTCCTCTGCCTTTTGACCACGCTGCTCATCCATAACCCGCTTTGGAGCGGCGCGGCAGACGTCGAATATAAAGAAGGCGACATCGCACGCGAGACCATAATCTCACCCGCCGACATCTTTTTCGTCGACGAGGTCGCAACCGAACAGCTCCGAGCATCGGCCGCCGATGTGGTACGGCCGACACTCTCCTATGAACCACAACGCGCTGAAGAGGCCGTCCAAGGGTTCCGCTCGGCGTGGGAAAGCCTGCAGCGCGGCGAGGCTGCAGCTAATCGCAATGGCAATGGCGCACAACCGCCCCGATGGACCGGCTCCGGTGGCGACGGCATTGGTGCAGTGTTTACGTCCCGAAACTTCAGCGCTAATGAACTAGAAGCGATCACCCGCATTCTACGAGAGAACGCGACGGGTTACATTTTTGGCGATCAGGAGCGGCAGTATCTTACCAACGAGGTTCTCATCATCGATCGGCAGCGGCCGACCGAAGCGCGCGTTGTACAAAACCCCGTTGCAACGATGTTCCCGGTTTCAGAAGCACGCGAGCGCCTCCGAGAAAGCCTCAATCAGATCCGCAGCCTGTCCGAGCCTGAGCGCGAAGCTTTCGTCACAGCACTGTCGCCGCTGATCCAGCCCAGCATCATCTACGACGCCGCTGCCACGGATCTGGATCGCAAGGCTCAGATCGACAGCATTCAACCGGTCACCGTATCGCTAAAACGCGGCCAGACCGTCGTTGGCCAGGGCCACGTCGTATCGCCCGAGATACTTCAGCAGATCAAGGCGATCCGCGACTACAGTTCCTCGAGCCGCCAGCTGAACCGATTCTTCGGCCTGCTCATCCTTATAACGGCACTGTACTGGGCCGCGTGGAAGTTCATCCAGCACCGCGGCATCGTCCCGCGGCTGGCGCTTTCCGAACAGAAAACTTTCGGACTTTTCGGCTTCATCGTCATAATCCAGACGGCGATCATGGCGGTCTTTTTCCGCCTCGCGGAGTTCACGGCATCTCAAAATCTCGACGCGCCGCTTAACGATCCAAGTCTCTGGGCATTCGCGACACCTTTCGCATTCGGCAGCCTCCTTATGACGCTGCTCGCCGATCGCCGCACGGCCCTGTTCCTCGGCATATTCAGCGCGCTTCTCGCGGGCTTCCTCGCACCTCGCGGACTGGAGTTCGCTGTTTATGCCGCCATCGCGTCATCTGTCGCTGTTTACGGCATCGGCCGCTATCGCAACCGCCAAACCGTGACGATAGCAGGTATTCTTGTCGGCGGGTCCAGCGCCCTGATCGCGATCGCTATCATTGCCTACACCCAGCAGCCGTTTATTCTGAACACGATCATGCTCGCCGTTGCCTGCGGGCTCGCCGGCGGGGTCATCACCGCAGCGGTAACCGCCGTATTCCTACCGCTGTTCGAGTCGCTGTTCGGCGTGCTGACCGACGTTAAGCTGCTGGAGCTTTCAAACGCTGATCTCCCGGTGCTCGGGCAGCTTGCCCTGCGGGCCCCCGGCACCAACCAGCACTCGCACGCCGTCGGCCAACTCGCGGAAGAAGCTTGTCGTGTGGTTGGTGGCAATGCGCTCTTGGCGCGCATCGGCTCGCTCTACCATGACATTGGCAAGTCGGCCGCACCCGAGCACTTCGTGGAAAACCAGATGGGCCGCAACCCGCACGACAAGCTGAAACCGACCCAGAGTGCAAAGATCATCATCAGCCACGTCACCTACGGCGTAAAACTCGCGAAGGAAATGGGTCTACCGCAGCGGATAATCGACTTCATCCCGCAGCATCACGGCACGCGCACCCTTCATTATTTCCTCAAACGAGCGCAGTCCGAGGCGCGCGATGACGAACACATCTCGGAAAACGATTTCCGCTATCCCGGCCCGAAGCCGCAGTTCCGGGAAGCAGCGATCATGATGATCGCCGATAGCTGCGAGGCGGCCGCGCGATCGCTGGCTGAGCCAAATCCCGAGAACATTCGCTTCATCGTCACGAAGATAATTGACGCCATACTTAGCGACGATCAGCTCGACGAATGCGACCTCACGCTCCGCGAGCTCACCCAGATCCGCGAATCCATGATCCGCTCGCTGGTCGCGATCTATCATTCACGCGTTGATTACCCAGGTTATGTTCCGCCGAATTCGGGTCAGTTCAAAGCCGTTTCCGCCGAAATAGATAGCGAAGAGCGGGGACTAAGATACGCGAACGCGGCCGACATACCCATCAGCAAAGGCGGTGAGGTCGAGGACGAGGCTATCGACCGAACTGTCGAACCGAACCGAAAACGCGAGCTCGAAAAGGGCCGCACGGCACAAAAAGATCCGGCTGCGAAATAGAACGCAGCCGGAAAGTTTCTTTGATTAAGGTCGACTCAGTTGTTGATCAATTCTTTCAGATCCTTCCCGGGCTTGAAATAAGCCACCCGCTTCGCCGGTATATCAACCGCAACACCAGTCTTCGGGTTGCGGCCCGTTCGGGCATTTCTTTCACGAACCCGGAAACTTCCAAACCCTCGCAGCTCTATCTTTTCGCCCGCATTTAAGCTGTTGATAATACTTTCAAAAACCAGCTCGACCAGATGCTCGGCGTCCTTCTTCGTGATCTCCGCTTCTGCCGCAACACGTTCAACCAGATCAGCTTTCGTCATATCGGTCAGTCCCCCATACTGCCGCCCTCGGGCCCAAAGCGGCAGCGGTCAATTAAGCAGAAGTCTTTTCAGACTCTTCCGCAGGTTCATCGGCCGTGTCGGCCGCAGAGCTTTCAGCTTCAATATTCTCGCTCGGAGTACTTTCCGCAGTAACGTCGGTTTCCGCCGAAACTTCAGGCTGGGCGGCTGTTTCAGCCGCAGCCGCAGCCTCGTCCACGACCGGAGCTTCGGCCTCAGCCGCCGCTTCCGTATCCGGAGCCTCAGCCATCACTGCCTCGGACTCGAGCGCTGCGTCCTCTGACGCAGGCTCGCCCGCCGCTTCAGCCGCAACTTCAGTCGCCGCTTCCTTAACTTCAACGGCTTCACCTTCTTCAGCATCGGAAGCACTCTTATCAGCAGCAGCCTGTTTCGCCTTGGCACGACGATCTTTCTTCGACTCTTCTTTCTCGGCCGGAGCTTCTTCGCCCGACTCGCCGCCGAACTTCAACTTCGCCAGCTCACCAAGCGATGCCATGCCGCCCTTCGCAACACTCGTCGTATACTGACGCGTGTCAACGATGGGCTCGTCTTCTTTACCGACTGCTCTCAACGAAAGCCCGATACGCTGCTCCGAGTCTTCGATCCTAAGAATCTTGAAATCCAGTTCCTGCCCGACGCTGACCACATCTTCGGGCCTTTCCACATGTTCTTCCGTCAGTTCAGATATGTGGCACAATCCTTCAAGCCCTTCGCCAAGTTCAACAAACACGCCAAACGTCGTAAACCTTGAAACCTTGCCGCGGATGGTGTCGCCCGGGCGATGCGTCTGCGTAAATCCTTCCCAAGCACTTGGCGTCAGATCCTTCATCGAAAGCGAAAGCCGCTGAGCCGAAGCGTCGATATTTGTTACGATCGCCTCTACTTCCTGATCCTTCTTCAGCAGTTCCTTCGGATGCTTGAGCTTCTTCGCCCAGGTAATATCTGAAACGTGCACGAGCCCGTCAATCCCGTCTTCCAGCTCTACGAACGCACCAAAATCCGTAAGATTGCGAACCTTACCCGTGATCTTCGTGCCGACGGGGAAGCGATACTCAACGTTGTCCCAAGGATTGTCGAGCAGCTGCTTCATTCCAAGGCTGATACGCTTTTCAACCGTATCGACACCCAGTACCTGCACCTCGATCTCATCACCACGATTGAACATCCGTCTCGGGTTGTTCGAACGCTTTGACCACGAGATCTCCGAGACGTGCACCAAACCTTCGACGCCCGGCTCAAGTTCCACAAAGATCCCGTAATCCGTTACCGACGAGACCCGGCCCGTAATACGCGAATTAACTTCGTAAACTTCGACCACGGTCGACCACGGATCCGGGATAAGCTGCTTATAACCAAGCGAGATCTTCTCCTTCTCACGGTCAAGCTTCAACACCTTAACCTGGATCTGATCGTTGACCTTGAACTGTTCGCCCGGGTTTTGCAATCGTCCCCATGACATATCGGTTACGTGCAGCAGCCCATCAATGCCGCCGATGTCAACGAATGCACCGTATTCGGTCAAATTCTTGATCACGCCCTCAACAACAAATCCGATTTCGATCGCGTTAAGCGTTTTCTCTTTCTGTTCGTTGATCGCGACATCCGTTATCGCCTTTCGCGAAATAACGATATTGTTCCGGCGTCGGCTTAGTTTGATGATCTTTGCTTCGATCTCTTCACCGACATACTGATCAAGGCTGCGGATGGGTCGCGAATCGATTTGCGAACCCGGCAAAAAGCCCTCAACGCCGTCAAGGTCAACGCGGAGTCCTCCCTTTGTCTTGTCAATGATCCTGCCCTTAACGGGCACATCGTTTCTAAATGCTTCTTCGAGGTCGCCCCAAACCTTGCGGTTCACCGCGTCAACGCGCGACAACATCGGCGGAGCATCACCTGCGTGGATGCTGCGGATAACAACTTCTACGGTGTCGCCCACAGTAAGCGGGTCACCCGTAGAGTTTGCGGCCTCATCAGCCGGTATCACGCCTTCGCTCTTGTAACCGAAATCGACCAGAACGCCTCGATCAGAAACACCGACCACCTTGCCTTCGACTAATTCGCCGGCGTGGTAAACGGTCTGTTCCTGTTCGAATTGCTCCAGTATCGCGCCAAAATCGATGTCGCCCGATTCAATGGCTTCATCCGACGGCACGGTCGATGCGTCTTGGGTTGTGGAAGTTGCGGTGTCTTGCTGCTTACTTTGTTCTTTAACTGATTCATCGGCAGCCTGCGATTCTTCAGTCGTGTTGTTAACCTCGTTTGTCATTTAGCTATATCTTAATTTCCTTTCAATAATTTTCTTTCTCAATTTTCGAAATTCGTCTTGCTCCGAAACCTTCGTAACCACCCGACTCGGGTCGAAATGTTTCAGAAAATACCAGGGAATAACAGGTGATGTCCGTAAGGGGAACTCGGAAAGCGGCAACGGTCCACATTAGCGGTGCATTTCGTTCTACTTTCGTGCCTGATAGCCTGCCCGGATAAAACTAAAATTTACACGTCACGACGCGGTGGTGTCAAGACTTAGACGCAAAAACAATCCTGCAAAACTCAATATTTTCGGACATTTCCGTTATCGCCAAAGCTCAAATGACAACGCGAACAGCCCCGGCACTTACTTCGCCCCGGGGCTGTTCTCCTCTTCTAACCTGCCGCGCCTAGTTCCGCGTTATCATATCCGTGATGCTGGCGACGCCGCTGTTGCGTTCCATTTCTTCTTTCGCAAGCGCCGATGTGTTCTGGACACCCGCCAACCTGAGCCGGAATTCGTCCGGATTCGTCGAACCTCTCAACGCTTCGTCCAGCGTGATCAGCCCCGATGAGTAAAGGTAAAACAGCGATTGGTCGAACGTCTGCATCCCGTACTGCGAAGTACCCGCCGATATCGCATCTCGTATCGCCGCGGTCTTTTCCTCGTTCAAAATGTAATCACGTATCAACGGTGTCGATATCAGCACTTCCACCGCCGGCACACGCCCCGTCCCGGGGGCCGATTTCATCAAACGCTGGGACACAACAGCCTTCAACAAGCCCGCCAGCTGAATGCGTATCGCCTTCTGCTGGAACGGCGGAAATGCTGAAATAATTCGTGTTAGCGTTTCCTGCGCATCTAACGTGTGAAGCGTCGAAAGCACAAGATGCCCCGTCTCCGCCGCCACAAGCGCTGTCTCGATCGTCTCTAGATCACGCATTTCGCCGACCAGGATCACGTCCGGGTCTTGCCTAAGCGACCCACGCAGGGCCTCCGCGAACGAACGCGTATCTACATCCACTTCGCGCTGCGTGATGAAAGATCTCTTGTCCTTATGCAGAAATTCGATCGGATCTTCAATCGTTACAATATGACAATTACGCTGCTCATTAATATGATCGACTATCGCCGAAAGCGTCGTCGACTTTCCTGAACCCGTCGTGCCCGTGACCAAGATCAAACCGCGGTGCTCGCTCGCGACCGTATTTAAGATCGGCGGCAGCCCGAGCTGGGCAAAGTTCTGCACATTATCCGAAATGACGCGCGCAACGATCCCGATCGAGTTCCGCTGCTGAAATATATTTACGCGAAACCGCCCAAGACCCGAAACGCCGTAACCGATATCAACCTCAAACACATCCTTGAAGTGCTGCTTCTGACGGTTCGACATCATCGAAAACGCCATCTCAAGTGTCTCGTCCTGATTGAGTTTCGCCACTCCGCTAAGAGAGCGAAGCTCGCCGTTCACCCTTATCACGGGGGTCGAACCGGCTCTAAGATGCAGATCTGATGCACCGAAGCTCATAGCCATGCGCAATAGATCGTCAATTCTGTTCAGCATATTTGAGTTACTTGCGTGGCGTGATGACGCCAGGGTGGAATCGTAAAGGACCGCTGGAAAGATAGACGGCCCGCAAAGGTACAAACCGTCACAAACAAGTTTAACGCCTCCAGCCGCTAAACGTCAAGGCTTTTCGCGTTAACTATCTCGCAGATCCTGAGGATGTCGTCTTCGGTCAGGTGTTGATGATTCGGTAAGTAAAATCCGTGATCTTCGATCAGGTCCGCATTCGGAAGCTCGACCCGCCCGAACGCCTTCAGCCAAAAAGCTTTCCGCGCCATATTGCCCGCGATCAGTGGCCGGACCTCGATGGTGTCCGCCGTCAGGCGTCTCACAATCTCCCGCTGCTCCCTCGAAACGACCGGGAAAGCAAAATTGCTGACAAACCCGCGCTCAGACAGGTGCAGCTCGCTGCTTCGGATATTCTCGCGGTATATCTCAAAATTCCGATTCCGCTTCCGTCGGATCTCCTCAAGCTTATCAAGCTGCGTCAGCCCGATATAAGCCTGCAGGTCCGTCGACCTAAGATTAAATCCCGGATGGTAAAACTGGTAAAGTGCCGAAAAGTCGTCCGTCTCAAACTCCGCACGCCATGCTCGCTGCGTCTCCGCATCCAGATCACGGTCCCAGCCGTGGCTCCTGAGCGAAAGCAGGAGATCGTTCAGCTCCTTATCATCCGTGCATACAAATCCGCCCTCGATCGTGCTCAGATGATGCCCGTAATACATCGAGAAAACCGACGCCGCCCCGAACGTCCCAAGGAGCTTCCCGTCGAACTCGGACCCCATGCTCTCGCAAACATCCTCGAGCAGCAGTACGTCATATTTCTCACACAGCCGAACCACTGCTGCCATATCCGGCACCAGGCCCAGCACGCTCACGAAAATCATCGCCGCCGGCCGGTGCTCTTCAAATATCCGCTGTAAATGGCCCAGGTCGCACGAAAGGTCTTCGAGGTTGCAATCGCAAAGTATCGGCTCCATCCCAAGCTGAATCGGGCTCGAAACGTCCGTCAGCCAGCTAACCGCAGGCACGACGATCTTGTCATTTCGCAGCCGCCCGCCTGCCTTCAACGCCGCGAGCAAAAGCAAGATCGCCGAACTCCCCGAATTCACATATACGGAATGCCGCGTGCCGAGCATCGCCGCCCACTTTCCCTCGAGTTCGACGGTTACCGGCCCCTTCGTCAACCGCGGGATCGGCGACCGCGAAAGCCACGCCACCAGCCGGTCGATGTCGGCGCGGTCAATTGTGTCGCTAACCAGCGTTATCGGCGATCTTGTCATAAACCTCGTCGTAAGTTTTCCGAATGCCCTCAGCCAGCGGCGTCGGACGGAAGTCCGGCATTACCTCGATCAGCCGTTCAATGCTCACATCCTTTCGAAACTGCCCGTTCGGCTTCGACGCATCAAAATTGATCCGCAGCCCCTCAGCGTCACACGCCTTCACCGCGATCTCCGCGATCTCGCGTATCGAAAAGTTCTCCGGTGTCGCCACATTCACATCAGCATCGACGCCAGTCCCCAGCCAATGCAAAATCACCCGGCTCAGATCATCCACGTACAGAAACTGCCGCAGCGGCGTCCCGTCTCCAAAAAGCGTAATGGAATCTGAGCCCGCCCGCTTTGCCTGAATTATCTTCGCGATCAGAGCCGGCACAAAATGCGCCGTCTCATCAAAATGGTCGTTCTCACCGTAAAGGTTCGACGGAATTAAATAATTCCAACTCACGCCGTACTGCTCCCGATACGTCTTCATCTGGACCGCCAGCAGCCGCTTCGCATAACCGTAGCCAAAATTCGTCGGCGTCGGCATCCCGCTGTGCAAGTCGTCCTCGCTCATCGGATAATGCTCAGCCTCATCCGGGTAAACACACGTACTCAAAAGCGCGATGACGCGCTCCACGCCCAGACGCCTGCAATTCTCCAGCACGTGCGTGTTCAATAAAATGTTGTCGTTGAGAAATTTGACGGGCTCGGCAATGTTCGCCATTATCCCGCCGACCCGTGCGGCAAGATGTATGATCGCCCGCGGTTGGTGCTCGTCGAATATCGCAGCCGCATCCTGCTCGCGCGTCAGATCGCCGTCCTTTGACGAAAGGTAAACCGCGTCGGGCAAAAATTTCCGCAAGCTCGCACCTACCAATCCGCTGCCGCCCGTGACGAGAATTTCTGCCATATTGCGTTACAAACAAAAAGAAATGATAGCACCCGGCCAACTTCTGCCAAACTGGATCGCCTATGCCGCATCCGCGTTTTGATTGCAGCGGCTACAGTCGTAGAATCGACATTCACATCGAATTTCTGATGAGCAACAAACCCATTATCACAAAAGTAAGCCCGGAGATGGCATTGCCCGGTGCCGAGATCGAGATCGAACTCGAAGGTTTCATCCCACAACACGGCCGCCGCCACATAACCGTAAACGGCCAGGACACTCTTGTCGTCGCCTCGTCGGCACGCCGCATCCTTGCCCGCGTTCCCGAAAACTCTATCGCCAACATCCCGATTCGCGTTTGGAACCCCGGCGGCGAAGAGGCCGAGCCGGGCTTCATCCAGATCCCGACCATGATCGCCGAGGATATGCACGTCGTAGCAAATCCCGCGATCCGCCCGTCGGACGATTCGATTTTCGTCACCTATTCCGGCTCACGCGGACAGATCCAGATCGCCTACATCTACCGCATTGACCTGGTAAAGGGCTTTACCGAGATGATCGTCGCCGATGTGCAGAACGCCACCGGACTCGCGTTCTCACCCGACGGCCATCTCTACGCCACTGACCGCCACAACGGCCGTCTTTATCGAGTCAATCCCGACGATACCGAGATCCTTGTGGCCGAAAACCTCGGCATCGCGACGGGCCTCGCCTTCGGGCCGGACGGATTGATGTACGTTGGCGACCGCACCGGCACCATATACAAGGTTGACGAGCTAGGCACCGTCGATACTTTCGCCACGCTCGAACCCTCTGTCGCCGCCTATCACCTGGCGTTCGGCCCCGACGGCTATCTCTACGTCACCGCCCCCAGCCTTGCCAGCAGCGATTTCATATATCGCATCTCACCCGACGGGGAAGTCAGCGTATTCGCAAAAGGTTTTGGCCGCCCGCAGGGGCTCGCCTTCGATACCGACGGCAACCTCTACGTCGTCGCCTGTCACGAGGGCCGCCACGGCGTCGTCCGCATCTCGCCGGCGGGGGAAATTACGCGCGTTGTGTCGGGCGACAACCTCGTTGGACTCTGCTTCACACGCGACGGCGAAATGATCGTCGCCACCAGCGAAAAAGTCTATATCTTCTACAGCTCGTTCATCGACGGGACTCTCCTGCCCGAACGGGAAGATGAAGTCGAGGTCGAAAAGGACGAAGACGAAAAGGAAGACGACGACGAGGACGATTGGGGGGAATAAGATAGTTCTCAAATCCGCTCGGTTACAACCCGAACCGGCGTGGTTACAACCCGAATCGTCGGGGTTACAAACCGAATCGCCGCGGTTACAACCCGAATCGCTGTGGTTACAAACCGAACCGCCGTGGTTACAAACCGAATCGCCACGGTTACATCCCGAACCGGCCCGATCTCACATAAAAGAAAAGGGCAGGATCGCTCCCGCCCTCGGTTCTAGCTTGCCGCCTGTGTGTCTCTTATAGATGCACGGGCTTTTTCGGCAAGATCAGGCGGAATCTCTTGAAATCCGTGTGCATCCCGGCCATGTTCGGCAGCCTTCTGCATAATTTCATCTTCGTTTTCACCGCGTGCGACGAAATCGCAATCGGGTCCAACGTCCCTGCATCTTAGTTCTTTTGCCATGATTTGCCTCCTTTAGTTAGTTACAGCCATTGATCAGCTTTTGGGCTGATCGGAAAGGACCGCCCGATCATGAGCGGTCGTAGACTCTGTTATTCGTCCTCTTCATGCGCCCGCACGCGTCCGGCAGCGACTGCTTCGTCGATCACTTTCTGCGATAAGTTATGCGGCAGCGGGTCGTAATGCGAGAACTGCATATGATAGGACCCCCGTGCCTGCGTCACGGAGTTCAGCTTCGACTGATAATCAAGCATCTCGCTCAGCGGCACCTTTGCCTTGATCACCTGTTGTTTCCCGCGCATGTCCATGCCTGAAACCCGCCCCCGCCGGCTGTTCAGGTCGCCCATGATGTCACCCGAAACCTCTTGCGGTGTGAAAACCTCAACGTCCATTATCGGCTCCAGCAGCGTAGGCTTCGCCCGGTCCATCGCCGCACGAAACGCCTTCCGCCCCGCCGCCCTGAACGAATGCTCGTCCGAATCGACCGTGTGATAGCTGCCGTCCACCAGAGTCACGCGGAAGTCCACCAACGGATAACCGGCCACCGCACCGCCCTGAGCCGCCTCGATTATGCCTTTCTCCACCGCCGGCCTGAAGTTCTGCGGGATCGATCCGCCAAAGATCTTGTCCACCCACTCAAAACCGCTGCCGCGTTCCAGCGGCTCGAACACACACTTGCAATCTCCAAACTGACCGCGGCCGCCCGACTGCTTCTTATGCCGGCCCTGCACCTCGACCTGCTGCGTGATCGTTTCCTTGTAGGGAACCTTCGGCGGATGCAGCGCAACCTCAACGTGGTAACGGTTCTTCAATTTATCGACCACCGTCTCAATGTGCAGCTGCCCGGAACCCGAAAGAATAAATTCCTTCGTTTGCGAATCACGATCAAAATGCAGCGACGAGTCCTCTTCAAGGATCTTGTGCAGCGCAGCCGAGATCTTCTCCTCATCCGCCCTCGATTTCGGCTCGATCGCAAAAGCGATCGCCGCCTCCGGATACTGCACCGGCGGATAAACGATCACCGACGACTTGTCGCACAGCGTGTCGCCCGTCTGCGTGTCCTTCAACTTCACGACCGCGACGATGTCCCCCACCTGCGCCTCGTTTATTTTGTCGAGCGTCTTGCCGGATATCGCGTGCAGAGCACCCAGCCGCTCCTGCGAATCTCTCGAACTATTCAACACCGTCGCGTCCGAAACTATCTTGCCGCTCACCACCTTCATCACGTTTATCCGACCCGCGAAAGGATCCGCGATCGTACGGAAAACGTATGCCGAGAACGGCTCGTCGTTGCTGTATTTCCGCGTGATGCGTTCGCCCGAAAGGTCCGCATCCGCAAATCCCATCTCCGATTCGTGCGTCGCCGGATTCGGCGCAAATTCCACAATGTGATCAAGCAATATCTGCAGCCCCACCAGGTTCATCGAGCACACCGCATACACCGGACAAAGCTTGCTCTTCGCGATAGCCTTCGCCAGATTCGGATAGATGTCCTCTTCGGGGAGCGTCCCGTCCTCAAAATATTTCTCCATCAACGCGTCGTCCGATTCCGCCACAAGCTCTATCAAACGTTCACGCGTGCGGTCAAAAATATCGCGGCCCTCCTCGGGCATCGGTATTTCTTTAGCCTTGCCGCGTTCGTCAAACTCATAAGCTTTCTGATGCACCACATCGACCACGCCCCTAAAATTACCCTCACTCCCGATCGGCAGCGTAAAAGGAACGATCGACCGAGCAAAGCTGGAACTCGCAGTTTCGAGCGCGTGCCCAAAATCCGCATTCTCCTTGTCCAGCTTATTGATCACCATAAAACGCGGCAGCATAAACTCGTTCGCATACGACCACGTTTTTTCTGTCTGCACCTCGATCCCATTAACGCCGTCCACAACCACAAGAGCGCAATCCGCCACGCGGAGCGCCGGGCGAGCATGCGAAACAAACGCCGCGTAACCGGGCGTGTCTATCAGGTTGATCTTTGTGTCGTTATATTCGAGGTGTGCGAAATTGTTGTTGAGGGAAACTTTTCGTTCGATAGAGTCGTCGTCAAAATCGGTAACCGTTGTACCTTCATCAACTTTTCCCCATCGCGTGGTGGCCCCGGCAACATGAAGCAGCGACGATACGAGCTGGGTTTTACCCGCGTCGCCGTGTCCGATAACAGCCAGGTTCCTGATGTTCTCAGTGGCGAATGCTTTCATCTTCGGCAAGATCTCCTTTTTATTGAGGTTTCTTGTTCCGAGTTCAAAGCTCCGAGCAGATCGTGACAGCCCAACGTAGAACTCGAAACCGCGTGCCCGAAGCCTTAATTGTTGTTGGTAAATAAGTAATTTATACGACTCGCCGGAAAAGGGCAAGATACTTTCGCTTCGACACCATCCGCCGCAACCGCCAGTTTTCTTGTGATAACCCCACTTCTGCGATAAACTGATGCCCTGGTTCGCAGCGCTGCTGAAAGCCCTTAAAGTCACACAACTCAACGCCTTTGTTCGATCTCTCGCGGCCGCAACCGACCCGGGCAAGGCAAAACCGGCACCGCCGCAGCGTCATCGGTCGTAAGCGCCTTTTTGGCGTTCGATCTCAGGGCCGTTTTAAGCCCGCAACTGATGAGGATATAAATGAGAGATAGGTTCAAGATCAAAGGAAGCCGAATGTCCGCCGCGATGGCGATCACGCTTTTCGCCTGTGTTTCGCTTGTCGTCGCACAAGGCGACATCGTCCCGACGAAAGACATTCTGGGCAGCACCAGCGTATTCATGCTGCGCGGTTCGGCAAAGGCAGTGTCACAAAAATTCGCGACTCAGGGCCGAGCAACCCGGAACAAGCAGCAGCGTGCGGAGACGGCACGACGCGTTAACACCCAGCATGCAAGGCTTGCAAAGGCCGCACCGCGTCGAACACGATCCGCAGCGGTCGCCCCTGAGGCATTGCCGCCAGATATCGCAAGAATGCCCGCTAACGAGGCGTCAGTCCTTTTCGCCGGGGTCGGTGAATATTACATGGATCGCGATAACTACGATCAAGCGATCGACGTCTTCCGCGAATCTATCACCCTCGATAAGACCAACAACCGGGCTCGCCTCGGCCTAAGCGAGGCTTTAGCCTACAAAGGGAACGAATTCCTGGCAGCCGACAGCCTCCCGCTCGCCGAAAAGTTCTTCTCAGAAGCTCTGACCTATAACGACCGCAACGCTCCTGCATATTTCGGATTGGCTGAAATAAACACCGACGGCGGCGATAGCGAACTCGCGACTGAGAATTATGAAAGAGCCTTGCAGGTCGACGCAGAACTCACCGAGATCTATCTGCCGCTCGCGATCCTCTACTATCAGCGTGAGAACATCGCCAAGGCCGACGAACTCCTTGGCAAGGCAATCGCGATCAACGCGGGCGATTCACAGGTGCAGTATTACACCGGCCTCGTCCGGCTTCAGCAGGGACGTAACGCCGACGCGGTCACGGCTCTTTCCCAGGCCAAGAATATCGATACCGCCAACGCGGAGATACTCTATTATTCCGGCGAGGCCAATTCTCGCGTAGGCCAAAACAACACGGCGCTCGAGGATTTCCGCAAGGCAACCCTCCTCCGCCCGGATTATTTCGAAGCCTGGTTCGGACTCGGTTCGATCTATTTCGAACTGGAAAACTACCCCGAGGCGATCAAAGCATTTGAAGAAGCTAAGAGGCTCCGCAACAACAATGCGGAAGTAGTTGCAAATCTAGGTGACGCCTACCGCCTCACCTCCAATTACAACCAGGCTCGCTCAAATTACAATCTCGCGACCGTGTTCTACGAACGGCGGCCAGAGTTCCAAACCGACGCCACCCTCCGCAGCCAAACGGCAGACGCCTACGGACGCGTCGCGTTCACCTTCGTACAGCAGTGTGCGATAGACATGGCAAAGGCTGTCCCCTGTGATTGGAACGTGGCAATAAATGCCCTCGAGGCTGCCTCAAAGATCAGCAATGCTTCCATTGATCGCGGCAATCTTGGATGGGCTTATTACAACGCCGCGACGATCGACGCTCGTGCCGGCCGCACTGCCGAAGCACGTGCAAAGCTCGAAAAGGCGCGCGATAACCTGGTCGCTGCCATTGATGCCAACCCGGTTCAACTAGAGGGCCCTCTGCTCAATCTGGGCGTCGTCTACACTCAACTCGGTGACCACAACGGTGCGATCACCACGCTTAAACGAGTGATCGACCGCGAGCCCAACTGGACGTTTGCTGTAAACGAACTGGGAATGGCCTATTACAACAATCGCAACTACAAAGACGCGATAGCCCAGTTCAAAAAGGTCGTCGATCGCGACGGTAAGAACGCCGACGCCTACTACAACCTGGGAATGGCCCATTACCGAAATAACGACGTCGGCGAAGCTCGAAAGGCTCACGCGCGGCTGCGGGCACTCGACCGTAACGACTTGGCCAATAAGCTCGAAAGGGAATCCGGCGGTGCTGTCAGACGCTGAGGGTTTCAACCCTGGACGCAAAACACGAAGCTGATCTTTTCGGCTTCGTGTTTTCGCGTTTAAGGTGTTCGAACATAAAATCATCAACGTGGAAATTCGTACCAACATCGCCCTCGCGCCGTTCACCACCCTCGGCATCGGCGGGCCCGCAGACCAATACATCGAGGCACACAGCGAAAGCGACATCGTCGATGCATTCGCCTATGCACACGAAAACCGCGTTGACGTCTTCGTCCTAGGCGGTGGAAGTAACGTGCTCATCGCCGACGAAGGCTTCCGCGGCCTTGTGATCCACATAAAACTTCGCGGCGTCGAATACCAACCCGAAGGCGACGAAATCGTCGTTACCGCCGGCGCCGGCGAAGACTGGGACCCATTCGTCGAGGCAATGGTCGATCAAGGTCTCGCAGGTATCGAATGCATGTCCGGCATTCCCGGCTACATCGGCGGGACACCGGTCCAAAACGTCGGTGCCTACGGTCAAGAGGTCTCCGAAACTATCGTCAGTGTCCGATGCTACGACCGCACAACGCGCCAGATCATCGAACTCGGCAACGACCAGTGCGGCTTCTCTTACCGGCGCAGCATCTTTAACACGACCGAACGCGACCGCTACGTCGTTCTTACGGTAAGATATCGCCTTAAACCGGGAGGTTCGCCAAAATTGGGTTATGCGGATCTGATCGAAGCCGTCGGACCCGACGCCGAGCCGACCCTCTCTCAAGTCCGCGAGGCCGTCCTCGCCATCCGACGCAGAAAATCCATGGTCATCGATCCGGCCGACATAAACTCCCGCAGCGCCGGCTCTTTCTTCAAAAATCCCATAATTACTGAGGCAGCCTTCGCAGAATTGCAGGGCGTTGTGAATTCAAAGGTCCCCGGCTTTCCCGTCGCTAACGCCCACGTCAAAGTTCCCGCTGCCTGGCTCATCGAAAAGGCCGGGTTCCAAAAAGGCCATCGACACGGAAGCGTGGGAATTTCAGAGAGCCATTCGCTCGCACTCGTTAACCGCGGCGGCGGAACCGCCCGCGAGATCCTCGAGCTTAAGGAAAAAATTCAAGCCGAGGTCCGCGAGCAGTTCAATATAGAATTACTGACCGAACCGGTCTTCATCGGCTTTGGCCGTTAACGCAAATTGTTTGGTTGATCTCGTCGGTTGTATATAATGGAAGTCCACGTTCCATGCCGACGTCTAAAGGGAATCTCATGCGTAGTACATTAATCTGCACTCTAATATCGTTACTGGTATTCACGCCTCTTCTAATGCCGCCGCCCGTCACCGGCCGCGACGACATCGTGCCGACGGACGACATCACCGGTTCCGCCAGCGTTTTCGTCTTCCGCGGTTCCAGTAAGAAACCTCAAGCGACAGCCGGCGGCGGACGTGCGTATAGACCCGCAAGCTCGTCCGTCAACAGTAATCGTGCTCGTGTAAGCGGCCGCGTCAACACCACCCGGGCCAATCGCCGGGCCACTGCCAAAGAGCGGTCAGCCGCTATTGCAAAGGCACGTGCCCGCGAGCGAAACGCTCGTCTGCGCCGCTCCGTCGAACTCGCAGCCCAGGGCGAGAATGAATTGGCGCAAGGCAGCACTGACCGTGCGATCGCAAGCTTCCGCGAATCACTGACCCTCAACCCTAAGAACACCGACGCCAGCTCCGGTCTCAGCGACGCCCTGACGGCCCAGGCCATTGAGATGCGCGCTAATGGCAACGGCACCGCCGCGGGCGAGATGTTCATTGAGGCAGTAAGCCTCAAAGACGACAATGCACTCGCCTACGCGCAACTTGGCGAGATCTTTGAAGACTCCGGTGAAACAGTCAAAGTCATCGAAAATTACGAAAGGGCCCTTGGTGCGGATCCCGAGTTCTCAGCGCTTTACCTGCCCCTCGGCTTCGCATATCTATCGAACGGTAACCCCGATAAGGCCGAAGAGTTTCTCGTAAGAGCCGAAGCAGCCGGCATCATCTCGACCGAATCGAGTCTCGCCCGTGCCCTTATAGCGCATCAGCGGGGAAGTCACGACTCAGCCTTGCTCCTTCTTGACCGCGTGGTCGAATCCGAACCCAACAACGCCGAGGCTCATTTCCGGCGCGCTGTCGTCCAAGAGGCGCTTGACCTGGAAGAACCGGCGCTCGCCTCATATCAAGCCGCCGTCAAAGCCGACCCGGCCCACGCCGCCGCCTGGTTCGACCTCGGCGTCATCTATTACAATCGCGGCCAATACGAAAACGCTCGGCTCGCGTATACGGAGGTCATAAAACACGACCCCGAGAACGCACGTGCACATGCGAACTTGGCCAGCGTCTATCGTCAGGAGATGCGTTACGCCGAAGCTAATGTGCAATACCGCGCCGCCAACGAAAAGGGCATCTCCAAGGATCCCGATCTATACAGTGAATGGGGCTACTGCCTCGGCAAGACCGAAGAGTGGGATAAGGCATCCGCCCGGCTCGAAACCGCCAAAGAGCTTTCACCCACGGCTATCGACCACAACAATCTCGGCTGGGCGCACTACAACACCGGCCGCGCCGATGCGAAGGTTGAAAAGACTGATGAGGCGAACGCCAAATTCGCCCTCGCACGTGCCGAACTCCAGCAAGCCGTCACAATGGACGCTGCCTTCTACCCTGCGTACGTCAACCTTGGCTCGACCAACAACGCCCTCGGCGATTTCGCGGCAGCTATAACGGCACTTAACCAAGCCCTCAGATATCGCAACGACTGGGTCATCGCGCTAAATCAGCTCGGCCTGGCCTTCCGTGGCTCCAACGATTACAAAGCCGCGATCCAGCAGTTCGTCCGCGTCACTACCCTCGAAAACAACAACGTTTTCGGGCTCTACAACCTCGGCGAGCTCTATCACATCACCGGCAACAAACGCGATGCCCGCCGGATCCAACAGCGCCTCAACGCCGTCGACCCGACCATGGCACGCCAGCTCGACGACGTCCTCAGCGGCAAGGTCGTGCTCGACGAACTGAAGAAAAAGATCCCCAGCCGCATCCCATCCATCAGGCGTTTTCCGTTCTGATCGTGTGACCATTAGGGGGCCGCCACGGCCCTCTGTTACATTCATCCTCTCCCGTTCGCCCCGTACAATTTTTTCTGTATAATCTATCGTTCAGGTATGCCTAAACGCAGCGATCTTCACAAAATTCTGATCATCGGATCAGGTCCTATCGTCATTGGCCAGGCTTGCGAGTTCGATTATTCGGGAACGCAAGCCTGTCGAGCATTAAAGCAGGAAGGCTTCGAGGTCGTTCTCGTCAACTCTAACCCGGCGACGATCATGACCGACCCCGAGATCGCCGACCGCACCTACGTCGAACCGCTAACCCTCGAAACTCTCACCGCCATCATCGAAAAAGAACGCCCCGACGCCCTTCTCCCAACGGTCGGCGGCCAGACGGGACTCAATCTGTCGGTCGAGCTATTCGAACAAGGCGTTCTCGAACGTTTTGGCGTTCAAATGATCGGCGCCAACATCAACGCTATCAAGGTCGGCGAAGACCGCGAACTCTTTAAGCTGGCAATGGACGAGATCGGCATCCCTTCCGCAAAGGGCGGCTTCGCTCACACCTGGGAAGAAGCGGAGGCCATCGTTGAAGAGATCGGTTACCCCGCCATCATCCGCCCGGCATTCACGCTCGGCGGCACCGGCGGCGGGACCGCCTTCAACCCCGAAGAGTTCGAAGAGATCGCAAAAAGCGGCCTCGCCGCATCACCGGTTTCTCAGATCCTCGTCGAAGAATCCATACTCGGTTGGAAAGAATACGAGCTCGAGGTAATGCGCGACCTAAATGACAATGTCGTCATCATTTGCTCCATCGAAAATTTCGACCCCATGGGCGTCCACACCGGCGATTCGATCACTGTCGCCCCCGCGCAAACGCTTTCCGACGTCGAATATCAGCGGCTACGCGATATGTCCATCGCCTGCATCCGCAAGGTCGGTGTTGAAACCGGCGGCTCGAACATCCAGTTCGCCGTCAATCCCGAGAACGGCGATGTTCGCATCATCGAAATGAACCCGCGCGTTTCACGCTCGTCCGCGCTCGCATCCAAGGCCACAGGCTTTCCCATCGCCAAGATCGCCGCAAAACTCGCCGTCGGCTACACCCTCGACGAGATCCCGAACGACATAACAAAAAAGACTCCGGCATCATTTGAACCGACCATTGACTACGTCGTCACCAAGATCCCCAAGTGGGCATTCGAAAAATTCCCTGGCGCCGAAGACGTCCTTGGAACCCAGATGAAATCTGTCGGCGAGGTCATGGCCATCGGCCGCACTTTCAAAGAATCGCTTTTCAAGGGCCTGCGGTCGCTGGAAGCTGTCAAACCGCTCCGTCTTGTCGATATACCGGACGAAGAGCTTCGCCGCAAACTTGCTCGGCCCAACTCGCAACGCTTCTCCTACATCACCTACGCCTTGCAAAACGGCTACTCTCTCGACGAGGTGCACCGCCTCACCATGATCGACCCGTGGTTCCTCGATCAGATCTCTCAGGTGATGGATTTTCAAGAGACGCTCTCCGAAAAGCCGCTCAGCGATTACACTCCGGACGAGATGCGGATCGCAAAAGAATTCGGCCTGTCCGACCGCCGCATCGCGTTCCTCACCGGATCAAACGAACTCGCGGTCCGCGAACATCGTAAAGCCGCGGGCATCGCCCCCGTCTATAAACGCGTCGATACCTGCGCTGCCGAGTTCGAGTCGCACACGCCATACCTCTATTCGACCTACGAACAGGAGTGCGAAGCCGACGCGACGGACCGCCGCAAGATCATGATCCTCGGTTCAGGCCCCAATCGGATCGGCCAAGGCATCGAATTCGACTACTGCTGCTGCCACGCATCTTTCGCATTGCAGGACGCCGATTTTGAAACTATCATGGTCAACTGCAACCCCGAGACCGTTTCGACCGACTACGACACCTCCGATCGCCTCTATTTTGAGCCCCTCACGTTTGAGGACGTCATGAACATCGTGGATGTCGAAAAGCCGGAGGGCGTCATCGTCCAGTTCGGCGGCCAGACTCCGCTCAACCTTGCGGGACGTCTCCACGAAGCAGGCGTCCCGATCATCGGCACGTCACCCGATTCCATCGACCTTGCCGAAGACCGCAAACGCTTCAGCGCCTTGCTCAGCGACCTCAGCATTCCGCAACCGCCCAACGGCACCGCGGTCTCGCCTGACGAAGCAAAAGCGATCGCCGCCGAGATCGGCTACCCCGTCATCGTTCGCCCCAGCTTCGTGCTAGGCGGCCGTGCAATGGCCATCGTATATGATGAGCAATCGCTCGACGAATACATGCGAACGGCGGTTGACGCGTCACCCGAAAAGCCGATCCTCATCGACAAATTTCTAGAACGCGCGGGCGAACTCGACGTTGACGCGCTCGCCGACGAAGATACCAGCGTAATTGCAGGAATCCAGGAACATATCGAAGAAGCCGGCATACACTCCGGCGATTCCTCAAGCGTTCTTCCCGCGCAGAAGATCGCCGTCGAACATCTCGAAACCATTCAGCATTACACCGGCCTCCTTGCTAAAGCGCTAAAAGTGAAAGGCTTGATGAACATCCAGTACGCTATCCAAGACAACCGCTTGTACGTGATCGAGGTCAATCCCCGTGCATCCCGCACGGTTCCGTTCGTCGCGAAAGCCACCGGCGTACCGATTGCAAAGATCGCATCGCTCGTAATGGCCGGCCACAAGAAACTCGCAGATTTCGGCCTGCCCGATATCCTTCCCGTCCCCGAGATCTTCGTAAAATCACCGGTATTCCCGTTCAAAAAATTCGCCGGCGCCGACCCGATCCTCGGCCCCGAAATGCACTCCACAGGCGAGGTAATGGGCGTCGGCTCCACGTTCGGCGAAGCTTACGGCAAAGCGATGGAAGGCGCCGGTCTCGCATTGCCCCTCGCCGGCAAAGCATTCATCTCCGTAAGTAACTCCGACAAGGGCCAGGCCGTCGTTCTCGCACGCCGCCTCAAAAAGCTCGGCTTCTCGCTCGTCGCCACTTATGGCACCGCAACGCGTCTCCGCGAGGTAGGCCTCGAGTGCGAAAGCGTCTTTAAGGTGAACGAGGGCCGCCCTAACATCGCCGACCTCATCCGCCAGGGCGACATCGCTCTCATTATCAACACTCCCCTCGGCAAATCGTCCCACTACGACGAAAAGGCGATCCGCAAGGCCGCGCTCCAGTTCAACGTCCCGTGCGTCACTACCATCACAGGTGCCGAAGCACTAGTGGAGGCGATAGCGACAAAACTCTCGTCCACCCGCCTCGAAGTGCGAAACTTGCAGGATATCGGCAAGGGGTCAGCCGCCGCATCCGGCACCAAAATATGACGTCCTTGACGATTGCTGCTCGATTCAATAACTTATAAACATCTTAATTCCAATTCGACCCACAACAATTTGCAATGTCAGAATCACTTGACCGCGAGATAATCGGCGGGCATCTGCTAGTTATTGGCGGTGCTGAAGACAAATATAACGAACGGCGCATTCTGCGAAAGTTTCTTTCAATCGCGGGCGGCGAAAACGCCGAGGTGCTTATCGTCCCGGTCGCCTCCGACTTTCCCGAGTTTGCTGCCGACGTCTACACTCAGGCCTTTCGCAATCTCGGTGTGGCGAACCCGCGCGTACTCCGCGCCACCTCGCGCCAAGACGTTTTCCAAGCCGACGCCGACGAATTGCTCGATGGCGTCACCGGCGTGTTCATCACCGGCGGCGACCAGATGCGTCTCGTTTCCATACTCGGCGGAACAGATTTCGCTGCGAAGCTCCGAAAGCTCGTCCGCGAAACTGACATGGTCCTCGCTGGCACAAGCGCGGGCGCGGCCGGCATGAGCACATCGATGATCGTCCGAGGCGAGTCGACCTCGCATCCGCAAAAGAACTCCGTACGGCTTTCGCCCGGCCTCGGTTTTCTCAAGAACATTATTATCGATCAGCACTTCACCGAGCGCGGCCGCATTAGCCGCCTGATCACCGCGGTCTCCTACAATCCCTACAACCTCGGCATCGGCATCGACGAGAATACCGCCATCATCCTTGACGGTAAGGGCATCCTCGAAGTCTACGGCCAGGGCTCCGCTACCATCGTCGATGGTTCGGCGATCACCTACAACGAGATCGCCGAGGTAGCCGACCACGAAGCATTCAGTGTCTGCGGCGTTCAAATGCACATTCTCCGCGACGGCCTCATTTACGATTACCTCGAACGCCACCCGCTCCAACCGCCTCAGGAATTTCTTCTTCCGGACCTTTAAAATCCGTTTAACTCGTACATATCCTAGGGCTTTTTCTGCTATCATTCTCTAAACCTGATCAACGTTTCAACCCTATGGAAATTTTAGAGATCCGTACTCTTCGCGGCCCTAATTACTGGAGCGGCTACTGGAAGAAGCTAATCATAATGCGCCTCGACATCGGTGCGTATGAAGACATGCCGACCGATAAGATCGATGGCTTCTACGGTCGCATGAACGAAGTGATCCCGTCGTTGCTCACCCACGGCTGCAGTTATCAGGAAGAGGGCGGATTCCTCCGCCGCGTTCAAGAGGGCACATGGGCGGGTCATGTCATCGAGCATTTCGCGCTCGAACTCCAAACGCTCGCCGGTATGGACACCGGCTATGGCCGCACGCGCGAGACCGACTCCCGCGGTATCTACAATGTCGTCTTCAGCTATTTCGAAGAGCAGGTCGGCCAATTCGCTGGCCGCGCCGCCGTCAAACTTTTCACAGACATCGCCGGTGACACCCCGCTCGACGAGATAAAATCCGGACTTGCCGAAGACATTCAGCGAATGCGCGAGATCCGCGAAGAGGTCCGCTTCGGCCCCTCGACCGGTGCGATCATCGAAGAGGCCGTTTCCCGAAACATCCCTTACATTCGTCTCAACGACCAGTCGCTTGTCCAGCTCGGTTACGGTGTCTATCAAAAACGGATTCAGGCGACGACCACCGCCAATACAAACATGATCGCGGTCGACATCGCCGGCAACAAACACGCGACCAAGACATTGCTCGGCGACATGGGCGTCCCTGTTCCAAAGGGCTACCGCATCCGCGAGGAAGAAGAACTCGAAAGCACGGTCAACCGCGTCGGCTTTCCGCTGGTGATCAAGCCGCTCGACGGCAACCACGGCAAAGGTGCTACTGTCGGCGTCCACTCGCTCGAAGACGCGCGAACGGCCTTTGAAAAGGCGCGCGAATACGGCCGCTGGGTCATCGTCGAGCAGCAGCTCACTGGCTCCGATTTCCGAGCGCTTGTCGTCAACAACCGCCTCATCGCCGTCGCAGAGCGCGTTCCCGCGCACGTCATCGGTAACGGCAAGAGCACCGTGCAGGAACTGATCGACGAAACGAACGCCGACCCCCGTCGCGGCTATGGCCACGAGAATGTCCTCACCGAGATCGAGGTAGACGGCCAGACGCTTCGCTGTGTCCGCCACGCCGGCTACGAACTTGACAGCGTCCTCCCCGAGGGCGAAATGCTGCTGCTTAAAACGACGGCAAATATCTCGACCGGCGGCACGGCCATCGACCGCACCGACGAACTCCATCCGGAGAACGTCTTTCTTTTCGAACGCATAGCTCGCATCATCGGCCTAGACGTCGCCGGCATCGACATCATTGCAAACAACGTCAGCCAACCACTACACGAAAGCGGCGGCGGTATCATCGAGGTAAACGCCGCACCCGGATTTCGCATGCACCTTTCGCCCAGCGAGGGCATCGGCCGCAATGTCGCGGAACACGTGCTAGATATGCTCTTCCCACCGGGCACCGAGGCACGGATTCCGATCTTCGCCATCACCGGCACGAACGGTAAAACGACCACCACACGCCTCATCGCGCACATCCTGAAAGGCAGCGGCCGCACCGTCGGCTTTACCACCACCGATGGCACCTACATTCAGAATCAGCAGATAGTGCAGGGCGACAATACCGGACCCGTCTCCGCGCAACTGGTACTCAAAGATCCGACCGTCGAGGTTGCCGTTCTCGAAACCGCCCGCGGCGGCATCATCCGCTCCGGCCTCGGGTTCGATTACTGCGACATCGGCGTCGTTACCAATATCGATTCCGACCATCTCGGGCTCAAAGACGTCAACACGCTCGGCGACCTCGCACGCGTTAAATCCGTTGTCCCGCGAGCCGTCGGCCGCCGCGGCTACGCCGTCTTAAATGCCGAAGACGAACACGTCTACAAAATGCGCGAACTTGTCGACGGCAAGGTCGTGTGCTTCTCAATGGACGAGAACCACCCTAACATCCGCCGCCGTGCCGAACGCGGCCGCGTATCCTGCGTTTACGAGAACGGCTTCGTCACCATCCTCAAAGGGAAGTGGAAGGTCCGCGTTGAAAAGGTCGCGAACATCCCCCTAACCTACGGCGGCCGCGCAGAGTTCATGACCCAGAACGTTCTCGCCGCCACGCTTGCGTGCTTCGTCCACGGCGTGTCGATCGAAGACATCCGCGTTGGCCTCACCACATTCAACGCCGGCACCGCTCAAACACCCGGCCGTCTCAATTTCGTCGAGGTCGGCCCCGTCACTGTCCTGATGGACTACGCGCACAACCCGTCCGGCTTCCGCGGTCTCACGAATTTCATCAACAAGCTGCCCAATAAATACCGCACGGTCGTTCTAAACGGCACCGGCGACCGCCGCGACGACGACATCCGCGAAATGGGCCTCATCGCCGGCGAACACTTCGACCGCGTCGTCATCCGCCGCGGCAACTACCTCCGCGGCCGCCAGCCCGAGGACATGGTCCGCCTCCTCCAAGAGGGCATCGCTCAGAGCGGCACCGACCCGCAGGTCCGCGTTATCCCCGAAAGCCGCGACGCGATCGGCCACGCGATCAAAAACGGCCGCAAAGGCGAACTCGTCGTCACCCTCGCCGACCTCGTTCCCGACGACATCAAATACGTCCAGGAGATCCGCGACCGGATTCTGGAAGAAGAACAGCAGCAATCCGACGCCTAGCTTTAGGTATTTGGCTGCTCTGAAGACCCGTCCGCGCGCTCCGTACACCCGTCCGAGCGCTCCGAAGACCCGTTCGGACGGTCCGAAGACCCGTTCGGACGGTCCGAAGACCCGTTCGGACGGTCCGAAGACCTGTTCGGGAGCTCCGAAGACCCCTTCGGGCCCTCCGAAGACCCGTTCGGACGCTCCGAAGACCCGTTCGGACGGTCCGAAGACCCGTTCGGACGGTCCGAAGACCCGTTCGGACGGTCCGAAGACCCGTTCGGGCGCTCCGAAGACCGTTCGGACGCTCCGGACGCCCATCCGGCGTTGCGAAATACCTGCCTTGGTTAAACGAAGAAACTCCGCTGCCCTCTCGAGCAGCGGAGTCCAAGTTCCCAAGTTCAGCTATCTAAATCGAAGCCGCGATCGCTTCATCAAATATCTCAAGCGCCACGTCCGCGTTCTCCTTCGAAAGGATAAGCGGCGGCGACCACCTGATAGTGCTCGTGCCGCAGCCCAAAATTATCAGCCCGCGTTCGAAGCACGCCATCTCGATCCGGTCCCGCAATTCCGCATCCGGTTTCAGGGATTCCGCGTCCGTCACGAACTCAACGCCCAGCATCAGTCCAAGCCCACGCACGTCGCCGATGCACTCATACTTTTCTTTCAGTTTCTCTAGTCCGGCCTTCAGATATCCGCCGACCTCAGCTGAATTCTCGACCAAACCGCCCTGCAGCAGCTCGATCGTCTTCATCGCCGAAGCTATCGCAACGGGGTTCCCGCCGAACGTCGAGGCATGTGCACCCTTGTGCCAGTTCATGATATCCGCCTTCGCCGTGCAGACCCCTATCGGCATCCCCGACCCGATACCCTTCGCCATACAAACGATGTCAGCTTTAACGCCGTCGTGATGGTCCAGTGCGAACATCTTACCCGTACGGCCCATGCCTGACTGCACCTCATCTACGATCAGCATAATTCCGTGCTCATCGCATATACGCCTCAGCTCCTTAACAAAAGCCGTCGGCGCGGGCACATAACCGCCCTCACCCTGCACCACCTCAAGGACGATCCCTGCGACTTCCTCAGGCGGCGTCGTCGTCTGGAACAAACGATTCTCAAGCCACTTGATCACATCCCTCGAAACCGTTTCCTCGTCGCTCGGCATATCATTGGCAAAATGCCGAAACTTATTCGGATACGGCAGATGCACCACATCCAGCGCCTGCCGCATAAACCCAAGCCGCTGTGCCTTCTTGCTCGACGTAAGGCTCAACGCCCCAAGCGTCCGCCCGTGAAACGATCCGTAAAACGAAATAAATTTCTGTCGACGCGTGTGATACATCGCCAGCTTCAACGCCGTTTCCACCGCCTCAGCCCCACTGTTCGCAAAGTGAGTCTTCGTCGGCCCCTCGATAGGCACGATCTCATCCAGCTTACGCCCAAGCTCGGGCATGTGCCGGTAAAAATAATCGGTTCCGCAAAGGTGGATCAGCTCCGCTGCCTGGTCCGCGATCGCCTTAACCACCTCCGGATGGCAATGTCCGGTCGAACACACCGCAACGCCCGCATTACAATCCAAAAACACATTCCCGTCCGGATCCTCGATCCAAACCCCATAACCCTTCTCCGCCACCAACTTGTAATCCGGCCGCGGATAACTCGGCGTCACAAACTGCGCATCCGCCTCAATGATCTCCCTCGATTTCGGTCCGGGAAGCTCCGTCTTAATCACTGGTCTCTGCAATTCTGTTGTCGGTATCATCTCTGTCTCCATTGATCGTTAATCCCGCCCGTTAGGCGGCCATATGTTCAGAGTCCCGCCTTCACGCGGTGCTCCCTTAATCACAACAGAATCATTAATCCCCGCCAAAAAGTTCGGCGCGCTGTCGCTGTGGACGCAAGTTTTCTACACACCTCGAAGTCATGATCAAATACCTCGGAATATATCAGAATCCGTTCCGAAGTTCCATACTCCTATTTCGTCACTTCCCAGACTTACGCCCGCCGCTTGCGCAGCCGATCTGCTGCCCACGGCGCAAACAAGAGGAACAGCATCCCAAACCCCATCAACCCACCACGCCGCACATCGTAGTCCTCAAAAATCCTCTCACGCGGATATCCCAGCAAATAGCCAAGACCGATCTCGAACGTCGCCGTTAGTATCAGCCACAGCAATCCGACGGCGAACAGCTCGCGGGTATTCGCCGCATTGATCCAGCGAACAAACAAATATGCGATGGCAAAGATGATCAGCATCCCCGAATAAAATGCCATCCGTCGAGCAGGGAAATCCCCCACTATCGGAGCAATAAATACCTGCCGGAGGATTCCGTGAACGGTCTCCGCCCCGATGATCACCAGCCACACAACAAATCCCCTAAGCAGATACATCGACGACATTCTAGCAGAAATAATAATTGCCTCGCCCCCGTTCGCGTGAAAGAATAGGGGAATGCAAATGCAAAAGAAGCACTCCAATCGCCTGATCAACGAGACCAGCCCCTACCTACTGCAGCATGCGCACAACCCCGTCGACTGGCACCCCTGGGGCGACGAGGCATTCGAACGCGCCCGTGCAGAAGACAAACCCGTTCTCGTCAGCATCGGCTACTCTGCCTGCCACTGGTGCCATGTAATGGAGCACGAGTCCTTCGAAAGCGAAGAGATCGCCCGTCAAATGAACGAGCACTTCATCAACATCAAGGTTGACATGGAAGAGCGCCCTGACGTTGACCAGATCTATATGACGTTCGTTCAAATGACGACCGGCCGCGGCGGCTGGCCGATGAACGTTTTTATCACCCCCGACAAACTTCCGTTCTTCGGCGGCACATATTTTCCGCCCGCGCCCCGCCACGGCATGCCTAGTTGGCCGCAGATCCTCGACAGCATCGCCGAAGCCTGGCGCGAACGCCGCGACGAACTGATGCACTCTGCCAACGAGATCCTCGGCGAACTCCGCCGTGTCAGCCTCACCGAGATCGGTGGCAGCGCCTTGTCCGACGAAACGCTCGACACCGCGTTCCAAAGCTTCGTCCGCTCATTCGACGCCGTCAACGGCGGCTGGGGCGGCGCCCCAAAATTCCCATCCGCAATGGGAATGGAATTCCTCCTCCGCTACTGGAAACGCACCGGCAATGAGAACGCACTCAAGATGGTCGAGTTCACCGCGCAAAAGATGGCCGACGGCGGCATATACGACCAGCTCGGCGGCGGCTTCCACCGCTACTCCGTCGACGCTGTCTGGCTCGTTCCGCATTTCGAAAAGATGCTCTACGACAACGCCCAACTCGCCCGGATCTACCTCCACCTCTACCAGATCACTAAGAACGAAGCTTACAAAACGAACGCAAGCGAGATCCTCGATTACGTCCGTCGCGAAATGACCGGCCCCGAAGGCGGGTTCTACTCAACCCAAGACGCTGACAGCGAAGGCGAAGAAGGGAAGTTTTTCGTATGGACGCCCGCCGAGGTCGAATCCCTCCTAGGCGAAGAAGACGGCAGCATCTTCAGCTTCTATTACGACATCTCCGACGACGGCAATTTCGAAGGCACCAACATTCCCAACAAACGCTTCACCATCGCTGAAACCGCCAGCGCAATGCGGACTACCGAAGAACGTGTTGCGGAGGTCATAACGATCGGTCGCGAAAAACTCTTCGCCGAACGAGAAAAGCGCATCAAACCCTTCCGCGACGAAAAGGTCATCACAGCCTGGAACGGGTTAATGCTCGCCGCATTCGCCGAGGCCGCCGCCATCTTCAACAACGACGAATATCTCGACACCGCGCGAGCCAACGCCGATTTCGCCCTGAGTGAGCTCTTAAACGACGGTCGCGTCATCCGCACCTGGAAAGACGGTCGAGGCAAACTCAACGGCTATATCGAAGACCACGCAAATCTAGCCGACGGCCTCATCGAACTCTTCAAAGTTACCGGCGACGTGAAATATTTTGACGCCGCCCGGACCCTCGCGGACAACATGATCACCGAGTTCTGGGACGAAGAATCCGGCGGCTTCTTCTTCACCTCAAAAGATCACGAAGAGCTCATAGTCCGCAACAAAGACTTTTACGACAATGCAACACCTTCCGGAAATTCCGTCGCCGCGGACGTCCTTTCCAAACTCGCCAAGCTTACCGGCGAAGAAAATTATTGGGCATTCGCGTCAGCAACGCTCCGCATTGCCGTCGGTCAAGTGCGCCGTCATCCGCAAGGCTTCGGCCGAGCGCTAGGAGCGTTAGCTTTCCACCTCGGCCCCACCCGCGAGGTCGTCATCCTCGCCGAACGCGGCAGCGAAATGGAGCGCGAGTTTTGGAGCGAGTACCGCCCCTATGACCTGATAGTTCGCACCGACGACCCGGCGTCGGCATCCGTCTCCGTCCTCCGGGGACGCGACCTAATCGACGGCAAGCCCACCGCCTTCGTTTGCGAAGAAATGGTCTGCCAGCGCCCGGTCGCGACCGTTGACGAACTCCGTGCACAACTCAATTAGTCCGGAAACCAAAAGAAAAAGGGCGTGACGATCTTTCGATCTTCACGCCTTTCTCCATCGATCTTACGAGCGATTAGTTGTTTGAGTTCGTGGTGTTAGCAGCGGTGTTAGCCGCAGTGTTACCTGTCGAATTCGCTGCGTTAGCGACCGTGTTGGCGGCCGTCTGTGCGGCGTTTGCCGCTGCATTTGCTGCGTTAACAGCCGAGTTCATAGCTGCGTTCACGTTGTTTGTCGCGTTAACGTTTGCTGTGTTCACTGCATTAGTCGTGTTCGCCATGTTGGTCGCGTTTGCGTTGTTCGACGTGGTGTCGCCGCAAGCCATTCCGACTGCGCCCAAAGCGAGCAGTCCTGAAAGTGCAATAACTTTTCTCATTTAATTGTTTCTCCTGTCTTCTTCAAAGATTAATTTCAAAATAACCACGGGCTATCTTTCTTAACCCGTGTTCCATCGTACTTTAGTGGAACATTGGACAATATAGTTATCTAACCGACGTTAGTCAACCCCCCAAATCCAAAAAGCGAAACGATTTAACACGTTTCCCTTGTCCTTCATCAAGGTTGCGGATCCTCTGTCCTACCAAAACTTATGGCACTACCCAAAGGAAGTGCCATCAAAATTTGCCCTAGCCAACTTACTTTGCAGCCGGGGTCGAGTTCGTGTTCGCCGTCGCAGCATTCGAATTCGCCGCATTAGCATTTGCGGAGTTTCCGGTCGCCGTGTTGGCAGCATTCGAATTCACGGTCGAATTCGTATTATAGTTCGTCGATGACGTGTTTGTCACCGTGTTGATCGGGGCCCTGTTAACATTCGTATTCACGTTTGTATTCAGGTTCGTATTATTTGTGTTTGCAGCACCACCGCATGCCATTCCCAGCGCGCCGAGTGCCAGAACTGACGAAAGTGCAATTACCTTTTTCATATCTAAACTAACTCCTCTCTTTCGCAGAGATTCTTTCTTCTATCATTATCTCAACTGCCTAAGCAGCCTCGGTCCGAAAATTGAAATTTGGAACAAACGTCAATATAGAGAGATGAAACGCCTTAGTCAACTAAAAACACTACAATTTGCATTTTTTTTTCAATCTTTTTTTAGGCCATTTCTAACACTATTTCACCGCCAAATGTCAACACTTTTTTATCCCCAAATTGTTGACTTCCATTCAGTTAAAACGTTATCTTCAGATACCGGCCTTTCGCATCGGCGCGGCCTTCTTTACCAGCCCGGCTATCAGTCAAAAACATTATGAACTCGGCGAACGATCTCAACGCTCCGTCCGACCAAAAGCCGTCGATCCTCGGCTCCGTCAAACTCATCATTGCGGCTGGACTCTTCGCACCCATACTAACATATGCAATAGCGGTATCGGGCTTATCTGTCACCTCAAAGACGATAGCGCTCGGGTTCATCGCGTTCCTCTACCTCGCAGTTTGCATCTGGGCATACCGCAATCTTCAACTCACTGAAGGCACCGACGCCGCAGATGCATCGATTGGTGAACCTCCGCACGACGGTGCCGAACTCCACTCACGCCTCATTGCTCTCGAAGAGGCGCGCGAGTTCTTCGGCTCTTCTCTGCGCTCCGAAGATATGTTCCGCCTCGTCTCCAGCCGCGTCGCAGAACTCTTCCCGTACAGCGTCGCCGTTCTCTTTGTCCCCGACGAAACCAACAGCCGTCTCTCAGCCGTTCTCACTGATGGCGAAGCGTCCGGCCCCTTTGACCTGCTCGAAGCAGACGTGAGCAAGGGCCTTGCCGGTATGGCGTTCCTCTCAGGCGAACTGGAGTTCGATCAAGACATGATGCTCGAAAGGGCATCGCGTCCCGAACTCGATCTCACAAATTTCCGCTCGTCCGCCGCGATCCCCCTGATTCACGAAGAGGCCGTCTTCGCCGTTTTCCAGCTCTATCGCGAAGAACCGCTCACCGTCGATCAATACGTCACCGACCTCCTCGGCGCCATCGGCGAACGCATCGGCCCACTCTTCCTGAGTGCTCAAGCATTTGACCGCTCCGTCTCCAGCGCCCTCGTCGATCCGCTGACCGAACTTCCGAATGAGCGCGCATTCTTCCTCGTCCTCGAAAATCAGCTCGCCGAATCTCAACGCCTGCGCGATGAGCGTCCGCTCACCGTCATCGCCATCGACATCAAAGGCTTTGAGGAAGCCAACCGCCGCTTCGGCCACACCACAGGCGACCGCCTTTTGAAATTTGTCGGCGCCACCATCCGTGCCCAACTCCGTAAAATGGATTTCCTTGCCCGCTCCATCAATGATGAATTCCTCGTCATCCTACCTACCGCGGCCGGCGACATCGGCGACGAGATCATTGAAAGGATAAAGGCCGGGTTCGATCAGGAAGGCTTTGACGCAAACGAACACGAAACCCTCAAGCCCTGGCTCAACTTCGGTTCAGCTACATTCTGGAAAGACGGCGAAACAGGCCAGCAGCTCCTCCGCCACGCCCAGCTCCGCAAACAGCAGGCAAAATCGGCCGACACCAGCAAGGTCCTCTGGTTCCCTAAGGAATACGTCAATTAAACATTTTGTGCTAAGTTGTTCGCTATATGGCAACTATCAGTTTCTGGGGCGGCGTCGGCACTGTCACGGGCTCCAAATATCTAGTCGAACATAACGGCAGCCGCGTGCTTGTCGATTGCGGCTTGTTCCAAGGCTTTAAGGAACTTCGAGAACGCAACTGGGAGCCGCCGCCATTCGACCCCGCAGGTCTCGACGCTGTCATCCTCACCCACGCGCACATCGACCACACCGGGTATCTCCCCCGTGTCGTCAGACTCGGTTTCGACGGCCCCGTCTACACTTCCCGCGCGACCGTCGATCTGCTTAAGATCCTGCTTCCAGACTCGGGCCGCCTTCAGGAAGAAGAAGCCGATTACCGCAATCGTCACGCACTCACCACGCACACACCCGCGCTTCCGCTCTATGACGAAAAAGACGCCAAGGCCGCGATCAAACTCATGCGACCCGTACCCAACGACGCCACGATGGTCAACGTTGCTCCGGGCATCAAAGCAGGCTTCCTCGTCGCCGGCCACATCATCGGCGCCAGTCTCGTCCTCGTGGAACTCGAGAATGCTCGCCCCAACGGTGAATCGATCCGGTTCCTTTTCTCCGGCGATCTCGGCCACTATGATCAGGACATCGTAAAAGATCCCGCTGCGCCGCCAGCAGCCGATTACCTAATGGTCGAATCCACCTACGGCAACCGCTTGCACGGTGGCGAATCCACCGCTGACCAGATGAGCCGCATCATCAACGAAGCCGTCGAACGCCAAGGCCCCATTCTCATCCCCGCCTTCGCCGTCGGCCGCACGCAAGAGGTTCTCTACCTCATTCGCGAACTCGAAGACGAAAAGCGTATCCCCATCCTTCCCGTCGCCGTCGATTCCCCAATGGCCGCCCAGACAACTCAGGTTTACGGCCGCTGGACGGAAGAGCACGACGAGGAGTACGCATCGATCGTGATGCAGAAGCGCCACCCGCTGCGCACAGCGTCGATGATCACTGCCTCGTCCCGTGACGAGTCGAAAGCTCTCAATTCACGCACCGGAGCCCGCATCATCATTTCCGCGTCCGGAATGCTCACCGGCGGCCGTGTCCTCCACCACGCCATCCGCATGCTCCCAGATGAGAACGCCACTGTCGTCTTCGTCGGGTTTCAGGCTGCCGGCACGACAGGCCGTCGCATTCAGGACGGCGAAAGGGAAGTCAAGATAATGAAACAGTGGATCCCCGTAAACTGCCACGTCGAAAAGATCGACGGCTTCTCTGCACACGCCGACTGGAAAGGCGTCCTGCGCTGGCTCGAAGGCCTCCCGAACACCCCCAAAACCGTATTCACCACCCACGGCGAACCCGAAGCCGCCGCCGCCATGGCCCAACATATCAAAGACCGCTTCAACTGGAACGCCGTCGTCCCCGAGTACAGCGAAACCACTGAACTCGAATAACTCACTGGGGATAAAATGACAATTTCAAAAGCCGCTTTCATGCTCCTGTTTGCCGCCCTCGCCGCCAACGCCCAAACCGCACGCACGCCGCCCGACCTCGCATGGCTCGCGGGTTGTTGGGAATTGAAAATACCCGAAAGAAAGATGACGGTCACGGAACACTGGATGACACCCGCCGGTGGCACCATGATTGGCATGTCCCGCACCGTCACCGACGGCAAAACCACGGCCTTCGAATTCCTCCGAATCATCGAAAGGGAAGGCACCACCATATACATCGCCAAACCCTCCCAAAACAACGAAGAGACCGAATTCAAACTCACCGCCCACGACAAAACATCCGCCACCTTCGAAAACCCATCCCACGACTTCCCTCAACTCATCCGCTACACCCGCACCAATAATGATCTCCAAGCCCGAGCTGAGGCCACCCGCAACAACACCACCCGCGGCTTTGAACTTGAATTCAAACGCATAAACTGCCCTTAAGTTACGTCACCTGACCGAGTGAAGCACTAAGCCCCCCAAAAAAGGGACAACTCCGGTGATGGAATTGTCCCTGGCTTTACCACGCATGATCGACGACTAAAAATTCTTCGTCTCGTCTTTAGTAGTAGAGGTACTTCGAAGTGAAGCCCCGCGCACACCCGGTAGACAGGCGGCTGGATTGGCCGGGCTGCATGCGGGGGTCCCACCAAGCGGGCATCCAAGTTCGTTTGCCGTCGCGAGGTTCGTCTGGCTGGGACTGCCGGTAGCTATTTGGGCCTGAACTTCGCTAATCACCTGGGCGGGGCTATAGGGATAGGCGACATAATTGACATGGTCGGGGGCAAGCAGACTTGCGTTCGCATTGAGCAATGCTGCTACCGCATGGAAAGCGAATGCGCCATAAGACTGAGGTGTAGAGACCGCTTGTCCCACATTGACGCCGGGAAGGTAATTGACACCAAAAACCGTGTCAAAAAGGTCGCCCGGAGCGAGCCCAACCCAACGATCCGCATGGTTGCGCCAGTATCCCGGTGTACATCCCTGGTCGCCCACTGGCGGTTCATTGACCACATAACAAAACTCGTAGTGACTGATCTGCGGATACTGACCGTTCCGTGGGAAAGATGGCGATCCCAGACCGTTGTCCCAGTTGAACCCGGTGCCCTGATATTTGTAAAAATTGAAATTGGGACCGCCCTTAATAACGAAACCAAGAACGGTTGCATCCTCTGCAACCCAGTTGAGATACTTACCGTTTGCTGAGATCGACGTCGTTAGAAATCCATCCAAGAAACCTAGTGGCGGATCCAATTTACCACCGATCATCTCTACCCCAGGGTCCGTGATCCATCCGCGATTAGCCCAGTCGTAGCATTGCTGATTAGGAACAGCAGGATTTGTTGACACAAAGTTTCCTTGGTGGAATGTCGGCGTAATATTCCGCTGACTCTTGGGTGTTCCAGGTTGTGCAACGATTACACCCGCAAATGCGCTCACCATAAACGCAAAGATCGCGGCGCTCATCGAGAGTGCTTTCATCGTGGACATAACGCTAAACGTTTTCATCTCTTTTACTCCTATTTTTCAAACCACCGCGGAGGGTCGGTGGGCAATATACCGGCGGCAAGCAAAGTTGCCGCACGGCGAATGCACTGGGCTCACGCCAGTGAAACCACAAACGGATCACAGTCGCTGCAACTCCGGCATGGGGTACGAAGTAGGGGGTTACACAACTGACGATCCGGGCGTCTGGGTTCACGAACCGTTCAAAGAACAACCTCCCGCGAGCCAAAATGGCGCCCGCGGTCCGAAGCTTTCTTCGAATCTGTAGCCTTTCAGTCGGCCGATTCAATCACAATCTATGAGGCGTATTCAGCGAATCTACTCTTAATATTCGGCAATGTCAATACTTTTTTTCAGGGAATGATATCTTCACCTGATCTCAAAAAATTCATCACCAAAAAATCGATTGGATCTTCCGCAAACGCGCGCGTCGTTGTCATCTTTTGCTATCTAATGCAAAAGATGTCAAAAACGTTTCCGGTTTGTCTGATTTCTAGCTCTTAAGGCAGGTCCTACTCATACCGCAAACACTCGATCGGATCCAACTTCGCAGCCTTCCTTGCGGGTAGCACACCAAATGCGAGGCCGATGAACACGGACACGCCGAGCGACAAAATTATCATCCACGGTTCGATCTTCGCCGGCAGCGAAGGCAGCAGCATCATCAAAATATTACTGATCCCCACTGACAACAGCACGCCTATCAGCCCGCCCAAAAAGGTCAACGCCATCGCCTCCGCCAAGAACTGAAACACGATCGCCTTTCGCGTGGCGCCGATCGCTTTCCGGATGCCGATCTCTTTCGTCCGCTCCGTCACCGACACCAGCATGATGTTCATCACCCCGATCCCGCCGACCAGCAGCCCCAAGCAGGAGATCGCTATCGCAGCCCCCCCAATTCCCGCGATCATCCCGTCAAACTGCGACATAAAATCGTCAGCCGTCTTAACGTCAAAATTATTCGGCTCGCCAAATTTCACCTCGCGTCGCTGCCGCAAGATCCCCTCAATCTCATCAACCGCATCGCGGACCGCCCCAGGCTTCGCCTGTGCAATGTGCAGCGTGGCATCCCTCAACGGAGCTACTTTTCGCGCCGTCCTAACCGGCATAAAGATCTTGCTGTCCTCCTCATTCTCGCCAAAAAATCCGGACTGCCGCTTTTCCATCACGCCGACGATCTCCCACGTCGTGCCGTTCATCCTTATGACCTTGCCGATCGCCTCCGCTGCATCTCCGCCAAACAGTGCCTCAACCGCATTCACTCCGACGACCAACACCTTTCGCCGTTCAAAGTTGTCCATCTCCGTCAGCCAGCGGCCCTCACGCACAACAAGATTCGTCACCGACGCATAATTCGGCGTCACGCCGTCCGTCGACGCCCATCGGTAATTCTTGTCCCGATAGATCATGTTGTCGTCAAACCCCGTGCCCCAAGACCCGATGCTCACCGCTACCGTCGCAATGTCCTCGACCGAAGTCGATTGATCCAATATCGCGACAGCGTCCGCATCCGTCAGCGGCTTCCGGTTCCGCTCGTCGCGATTACTTGGCCCAAACCCGGTCGACAGATGAAACAAATAAATATTATTCGTCCCATATTCCTCAAACATGCCAACAATACTTTGCCGCATTCCAGTCAGCAGGGAAGCCACAACGACCGCCGTCACAATCCCCACCACTATCCCAAGGATGGTCAAGAACGAGCGGAACTTGTGCGAGATGACGCTGTCACCTGCCATCTTCAACACTTCGATTGGTAACGATGCTGTGAGCCTCATATCCTTCCTAGTTCTGCGTCAAAGCAACGATCGGATCTAACCGCGAGGCCTTCCACGCCGGGTAAAGTCCTGCCGCGATCCCGATAACACTGGAAACAGAAAGCGAAATAAAAACGTAAAATAGCGTGATGGTCATGGTCATTCCCAACATATAACCCACCAGTTGCGTCGCCCCGATCGCCAGGAAAAGTCCCAGTAATCCGCCAACCACGCAAAGCAGCGCTGACTCGATCAAAAACTGCATCATTATCTGATTTCGCGTTGCCCCGATCGCCTTTCGGAGCCCGACCTCGAACGTTCGCTCCGTCACCGAAACCAGCATAATGTTCATCACAACAATGCCGCCGACCACCAAAATGATCATCGTGATCGGAATCACGACCATCGCGATCGCCCCCGTGATCTGATCCATCGTGGAGTTAAATTCATCGACATTCACGACCGAAAAAGTGTCCTCGTCGCTGCCCATCAATTTGCGCTTATTGCGTAGCAGCAGGTGAGCCTCGTCGATCGCGGGCTTAAATGAATCTTTATCTATCGTCTTACCGTGAACCTGGATCCCGCCAGTTCGGTTAAATATCTGGTGGTGCAGCGTGATCGGAATGTAAAGATGCCGGTCCTGTGATTGCCCAAAAAACGAACCCCGTTTCTGCTCCACTCCGATGATCTGCACCGGAACCCCGCGAATTTTGATCGTCTGGCCAACGGGCGACTTGCCTTCAAAAAACTTCTCGGCCACGTCATTCCCGATCACCGCAACCTTCGCCGACCGTGCGACCTCTTCCGTCGAGAAAAAACGCCCGCCCGTGAGCGTCTTGTCCTCTATCTCGTACATGTTGTCCGTAACGCCAATTATGCGCGTCGCCGGCAGTTCGATGGTTCGTTCCTTCAGATCCGTGCCCGCGTTCATCTGCGCCCCGACGTACGAACACAATCGGCAATTTTCTTTAAGGTATTCGTACTCGTCCCACGTCACGTCCTTGTTGCGGCGGCTCATCCGCTCATAATCCGCTTCCGATAAATTGCCCGTGCTCGCCATACGGGTGATCATGAAATGGTTCGAACCCAGTACTTTGGAAACCTGATCAATGACGTACGTTTTGAGCCCAGCAATCGAAGCAGAAACCACGATCACCGCTGCAACGCCGATGATTATCCCGACCAGCGTCAAAAGCGCACGTAGTTTATGCTCCAAGATCGACTTCAGTGCGATCCAGAAAGCGTCCGAATAAAATGAGTAAAGCTGCCGCATAGGTCAGAAAATCGCTGCACTATCAATGAGGACAGATTTTCTAACGCTTTCTCGTCGTTTTAAGTTTCGAGTTTTTTCAATAAAGTCGTAAGAAAACAGGTTGCGCTCACCACGCTTTAGTGTCATAGTCGCTCGACTGTGTTTTTCCTCCCGACAGTTACGGCGCCAGAGGTATACACCGCCGGGTTCGATTTACTCTACTTACGGAGAAAGACAATGAAAAGAAATCTAAGCATCTTCGCGATCCTTTTCGCGATCTCGTTCACGCTGGCATGTGAACCGACACCGACCGGCAACACCACTGCGGTTGCAAGCGCAAATGCAAACAATATTAATGCCAACATCGCCACATCATCTGCCGCCCCGGCCCTCGCCGAACTCGTCGCCATCGAGCGAAAAGCCTGGGACGACTGGGCGACCCGGAATGCTGCCGGCCTCGAAGGCTACATGGCGTCTAATTTCGTCAACGTTGGTTACAACGGAGCATCCGATCGTGCCGCAGCCATGAAAAGCTGGACAAGCCACAAATGCGAAATGAAAGACCTCAAATTCAGCGACGAAGCAGTCAGCCAACTTGCACCCGATCTCGCCCTCCTTACCTTTAAGGCAACGGGAGCGATCACCTGCGACGGCACCGCCGGGCCTGATCCCATGAACGTTTCAGTAATTTACAAACGCGAAGGCGACAGCTGGAAAGCAGTCTATTATCAAGAGGTTCCCACGCCTGATGCCAAGGGAGAGTACGGCCCCGCTCCCGCGTCCTATGATAAGGCCGCCCAGCTTGCAAGCATGGATCCCGCACCCCAAGAGCTCGTCACGACCGAGACAAAGCTTTGGGAAACTTGGAAAACTCAGGACCAGAAAGGCTTTGAAGAAAACCTCTCCAGCGACATCGTGGTGAACGGGGCGATGGGCCGCGCTGATCGAGCTCAATACCTGAAGTACGCATTTGGGTCCGAATGCAAGGTCGAGTCATACAACCTCGGACCGATGAAAGCGCAGGAGATCGGCGATGGCCTCACGATGATGTTCTATCGTGCAGCTGTGAAAGGAACCTGCGGGAAAGACACAGTACCGCCGAATTCAATCGCCGCAACTATATATAAGCGCGAGAACGGAACTCCGAAGGCGATCTATTTCATGGAAAGCCCCGTTCGGGATTAGGATGTGCCCAACACTAAAGGCGTCGGTGAGTCCCCTCGCCGGCGCCTCTCCTTTTTCACCCTCGCCGCCTTTAATGCTATACTCCCATTTTATTTCAAACCGTTAGGAGATATTGCTTTGGCAGTTTTAGTCGACAAGAACACACGCCTCATTGTTCAGGGAATTACCGGTAAAGAGGGAACTTTTCACACCCTTCAAATGGTCGAATACGGCACGAACGTCGTAGGCGGTGTCACGCCCGGTAAGGGCGGAACAACCCACGAAGGCATCCCCGTTTTTAACACCGTTGCCGATGCCGTGAAAGAAACCGGAGCGAACGCGTCCGTGATCTACGTACCGCCCCCATTTGCCGCCGACGCGATCATGGAAGCTGCTGACGCCGGACTGTCGTTGGTCGTCTGCATCACCGAAGGCATTCCCGTCGCCGACATGATCAAAGCGAATGAATTTCTCCGCAATCGCTCGACACGTCTTATCGGCCCGAACTGCCCCGGCATCATCTCGCCCGGCAAATGCAAGATCGGCATTATGCCCGGCCACATTCACAAAGAAGGCCGCATCGGAGTAGTTTCCCGCTCCGGCACGCTCACATACGAAGCAGTCGGCCAGCTCACTGCACTCGGCCTAGGCCAATCGACAGCTATCGGCATCGGGGGCGACCCGATTATCGGAACAACGCACACCGACGCGCTTCGCCTTTTCGAGGCTGACGACGAAACTGATGCGATCGTTATGATCGGCGAGATCGGCGGCAGTGCCGAAGAAGAAGCGGCCGCCTTTGCAAAAGATAATGTTACGAAACCTATCGTAGCCTTTATCGCCGGCCAAACTGCCCCTCCTGGCCGCCGCATGGGCCACGCCGGTGCTATTATCTCCGGCGGAAAGGGAACCGCCGCCGAAAAGATGAAAGCCCTGACCGAAGCCGGCATCCGGGTCGTCGAATCCCCCGCCGACATCGGTCAAGCCATCTCCGAACTCCTAGGCTCCAAAGCCGCCGCCTAACGCCCCCGACTGGAGCGGCAAGCATCCCTGCTTGCCCTCCTATGAGTGAAATGAAGCCGTTTATCCTCTGCGTTCTATTGATTGCCGGATTCCTTAGTCATTCCAATGCGCAAGTTGCTGTGTCGTCCGGATCTACGATCCAGAACGAAGAACAACTGGACTCATTCTTAAATGAACAATCAAAAAATGGCTTTTCGGGCTCAGTCCTAATTGCGAGAAAAAACAAGATCGTTCTGAACAAAACCTACGGGGACGCTTCCAAATACGGCGAGACTCCAGTGTTTTGGATTGCGTCCAATTCAAAGTCTTTCGTTGCTGCCGCTATCCTTAACCTTCAAGAGCAGGGTAAACTTTCGGTCAGCGACACGCTTGAGAAATTTTTCAAAGAGGTTCCCGACGATAAACGCGAGATTACCGTTCATCATCTGCTGACGCACACGAGTGGACTGCCTCACCGATATGCTTCCGACGGCATCATCGAACGTGAAGAGGCCGTCCGGGCCGTCTTGACCTTGCCGCTACAACGAAAAATCGGCGAAGGTTATCACTACTCGAATGACGGTTACAGCTTACTAGCGGCAATTGTCGAAATCGCATCGAAACGCACTTTCGAAGAATACCTGCAAAGAGAGATCCTCAAACCGGCTGAACTTAGTAGCACCGGTTTTTGGGGATTCGAAGGCAAGACGCAAATTGTCCCGGCGGCATCGGCTATTAACACGCAGCGGACCGTCTACAAAAACGGGAAAAGCGTGAGCAATTGGGGCTATCGCGGAGCCACCGGAATTTACGCGACAGCGCCGGACCTGCACCGATGGATGACAGCCTTGCGGCAAGACAAAGTCTTAACAGCGAAAAGCCGCGAACAGATGTGGGGAAAACACACTTTGCAGGGTCGGATCTCGTCTGAGGAAGAACAATATTACGGTTATGGGTGGGGCGTCAGATTTAAGGATGGTCAAAAGGTTTACGTGCGCCATACCGGCTACGAAGACTGGCTCGGACATAGTGCCGTGATGTGCCTTTATGAAAACGGAGATTCCTATGTCGTTCTATCGAATGCCGTGCAAGGTGAGGTGCCCTGGAGTTCGGTCATCGCCCGCGAGTTGCATAAGAGATTAGAGGCGCCGAATTGAGGCTGCTTTCGGAGGCTTTGCATCGAAGGCTATCAGGATCTCAAACAACTTCCCGAAGTACTCGAAGAGATCGGCTAACAGCTATTAGCTGTTAGCCGATCCCCGTCCGTTCAAGGCTCGGCTTGGAAGTCGAGATTGGCTATGTTGTCGTCGAGGGCGATGACGAGTACGGGTTCGGCGAATGTGTGGCCGCGGGCGGAGGCGGTGATGGTGTAGGTGAGGCCGGCGGGTACTGTGTCGAGTGTGTAGTAGCCGAAGGCGTTGGTTACGGCTACGGCGGCGGATCCGTGTGCGGATGTGAGGGTGAGCCGGGCGCCGGGGATGCCTCGGCCGTTTGCGGCGAGGACGCGGCCGCTGACGGAGACGTTTGCGGAGGTGGGAGCAAGCATCTGCAGCCCCCAACCTGCTATCGATCCGCCTGTGCTTTGTGTTCTGGCTTTTGCGGGAGCCTCGCTGCGATCGCGGACGTAGAGCCGCCAAGTGCCGTTCGGTTCTGTGCCGGCGAATGCTTCGGTAAGGGTTGTCCCGGTGGTGGTGTTGCAGCCCGGAACGAGATAGGGGCCGGACGGTGCCGGCGGGGGGAGATCTGCGACCGGAGCGCAGGCGGTCGGACGATGGTTGACGCCCGCGGCGATGGGCCCGGCGGCAGGCAGATGGCCGGCGGCGGCATCTTCGAACGTGATCACTGCATCGACGATCGGCGAGCCGGAGCCCGCTGCGGCCATCAGCACGAACGCCCGGCCCGCGGGTGATACGAGCAGGACATCCAGCCGGCCCGCATCGCCGTGCGTCACACCGAACAGCGTGACACGCACACCCGCCATCGCCCCCTTGCCCGCAACCTCAAGCTCCGAAGGGTAATCTTCGGCGACCCCGCCCGCGACGATCGTCCCCGGCCCCGCGGCCTCAAACTCGGTCGCAGCGTCTAAGATTGTCACCAGTGCATCACCGCCTGCGCCGATAACGGCACCTTCCGCCGACTCCAGCGTGACGGTGAAAGTTTCCGCCGGGTCCTCACGCAGCCCGTCGCCGCAGAGCATAATGCGGATCTCGGCCGCATCCTCGCCGGCGGCAAAGTTCACGCTTCCGGATACCGGTGCAAAATCCGCGGAGCCTGTGCCGCACTCGCCGCCGACGGCGGTTACGCCCTCGGCGGCCCAGACAGCAGATGTAAGTGCGGCAAGGCTGCCGACGCGTGCGACGGTGAGCACTACCTCGCGACCCTCGGCTTGCTGATAGGTGTTGGAGTCAAACGAGATGACTGGCTGCTCGTCGTCATCTGCGATCGTGACAGTGGCGGAGTAAAGCTTTCCGATAGTTGCACCGCCCGTGGGATTAGCGATGGTTACGGAAAAGTTCTCGTCACCTTCGTATAAGTCATCATTGCAGATCTCGATCTGAATGAGCTTCGAAGTTTCACCATCGGCAAATTCGACCAAGCCGCCGGTGTTGATCATATCCACACCGGCACTACAAGTACCGCCGCCCGTCGCGGTTGCGTCGTGGATCTGAAATGCCGCGGAGACAGCACCAGCGGAGCCGCCCGACCTTTCGACTGTTAGGCCGACGGTTCCGATGTCTTCGTCTACTACGTACTCAGCTTGTGCAAAATTGAGCGTTCCGGGATTGCCGGTCGAGACCGCAAAATTGCCAGCGTCGGCGCCGATGTCCACCGGCGTCAATTCGCTTCGCGCTTCACCATCAAAATCGTGCAGCACGCCGACATCGAAGCCGTTGCCCTCGATGATGCTGCCGCTGTTCGGTTGGATGTGAAGGTCGGGTACGGCCGCATCGGGAGCGACGAATTCTGGATCTTCTGAGAAGGAATTCGAATCTTGACCGGTGGCTGTTTGCCAGTCGGCTAGGGTGGAGCGGTCGGTGGTTCCTTGAAGGCCGATCAGCCCACTGCTTAGAAGGACATTGTAATTTGAATCCAGTAAATTTGCATTGCTTATCGACGTGCGGAGAGCGTAATGCTTTCCGGTCGATCCGGAGTTAGTGCGTGCGTTGACTAGAACGTTGTTGCGATAGACTCGCGAAGTTCCGGCGTTGCTGTGCAGGGCAAAAGTATGGGACGTTCCTACCGACGCAGTGCCGCTGACGTAAACGCTGTTGTGGTACGCATGCGCTGTTCCGGTTGTAATCCCGATTCCGTAGATCGTCCCCCTCGATATGTTGCTGCCGACGGCGACCATGTTGTTGCGAAGTGTTCCATTACCATTATTGAACCCGATTCCATGAGCTGCGGCGGCGTTGTTCGTACTCGCATGACTTACGTTTGAAACATGGTTGCGCTCGACTAGTGCGTTCCCGGTGGTTAAGCCCGAGTAGAATACTCCGCGGATTTGAACGGCTGAGCTGCCAGTTGACGTGTTAGAAACGTCAGTCACAATATTTTCACTGATAACGTCAGGTGAGCTCGCTCCGTTTGCGATACGTATTGCGATCGTGGCGGGGTCGCCGTTCGTGCTTGTCGTACGGGTTTCTATGTTTCTGACCTCGTTTTCTTGTACGGTCCCGCTTCGCTCAATGTCGATGCCGCGGATGTATCCAGTAGGTGCGTCAATCGAAACTCCCGCTTTCGCCGTTCCTACTGTATTTTCCTTGACCTCGGCCGAAGCACTGGCAGAAACCATTTTGATACCCGAAAAACCCAATTGCGCACCTGAGCCAGTTGCGGTCAATCCCGCGATCAAGTTTCCCTGAATCTTACTGGAGTTGATTGAACCAGCATAAATGCCGTAGATCTCAACTTCGGATGGAGCCGATGTAGTGAATTCGATCGACCCGGGCGAAGTCGCGCTACCAACAGTATTTCCTCCGGTCGTGCCGATCTCGACTGACGAGGCTGCTGAGCTTATCAGGATTCCGGCAAAAGCGGGCGACGTGGCAACGCCGGTTGCTAAACCGGAGTGTTGGATGCTCGATATCGTATTGTCGTCGATTCTGGACAGCGTTGCTCCTGCCGATACAATGTTTATCCCCACGAACTTCCCTGCGTTTGAGGCGGAGTTTATGGAATAAACTCCTGTTCCGGCTGAGCTGCTGAATCCGATCACGTTGCCAGAAATGTTGTAGCCGCCGCCTGTTCCGCTGCTCACGCGTATCGCTTCATGCTGTCCTGCGATCGAGCGAGTGGCAGTTTGAAAAAAGCGATTGTTTGAGATCGTCCATTCCGCGGTTCCGGCGTTCAGCAACAAAGCCGCGGAACCACCTGCGAGGGAATAATCCGATATTCCGTTTTGCTCGATCGTGTTGTTTTGGTTAGGTGATGAAGCCGAACCCTGACTAAGGATCGCTCTTGAGTGAGGGCCCGTCGGACTGGAACTGATATCGCAGTTGGTAACCGTGTTATCGCTGTTTCCCGCTCCGCTCGCTGTTGTACCGGCGAAGAAAATCGTAGCGCCGTTATATGTTGTGAGGGGAAACGTCGACGATCCGAGGATTGTGGCATTCTCGATGACGTTATTCGTTGCGCCGTTGATGAATCGGATGGTGCTGGTCTGGGTGTTGGCGGAGGTGGAGGTGTTTGCGATGGTGAGGGAGTTGCCGTTGTGGTTGATGCCATTGATGGTGACGTTGTCGGCGCCGTTGAGATCGAGGAGGGGGGAGCCGTTGAGGGAGCCGGAGATGGTGCGGGGGGCGTTGCCGGCGGGGGTGAGCAGGAGTGAGGAGTAGTTGGCGGGGCCGCTGCCGGAGGCGTTGAGCGTTGCGGGGGCGGCCTCGGTGGTGTCGGCGCACGCTTTTATGACGATGGTGCCGGTGTGCGTGCCGGCGTTCACGGCGTCGAAGGCTTGTTTGAGCGTGGCGTAACCCGCTGTGGGCGTGGGGCCTTCGGATGTGACGCGGAGGTTGCCGGGGAGTTCGCATTCGGCTGCGGTTTGGGCTTGTGTTTGTATGGGGCCGGCGGTTTGGGATACGGCCAAGATCGCGAAGAGAGCGCACAGAACTCCTGTGCGGAGGTTAAGGGAAAACTTCAACATAATTACAGAATTTGGGTAGTCAGATTTTCTAAAAAGTGATGAGGCCTAATTTTCGAAAGCGGAATTGTACGGGAGGTGGCTGGGGATTTTCAAGTGGGGAGGCGAGGTTTTTGGATTTTTTTTTCGTTAGTGGCGGTTTATGGCTGGGGGCTGATGGCTCGCGGCTGGGGGCTGGATAAGGAAATCTGAGCGAAACTATCAGGTAAGGTTTAGGGGCCAGCTTCCAGCTATCAGCTGCCAGCTTTCAGCCAGTCAGACCCCGCTACCAGCTATCAGCTGCCAGCTAACAGCTTCCAGTACCAAGTACTTAAGAAAGCTTGCGACGGAACCCGGACAATATCTTTCTCACCTCAACAGTTGCGTCGTTGAGTTGATGGTGAGCCGCTTCGTTAATCAGTTGCAGGTCGAGGGCAAGCAGCGCGAAATATTCGAAGCGGTTGACGAGGCCGAGCGCGTTGCCGATGCAGCGGGCGAATTCGGCGTCGTTTGGTTTGCCGGCACCTTCGGCGACGAGGGCGGGGATGTCAACGCACGTGCGCCGGAGCGAGTTGCGAAGACCGAAGACTTCGTCGCGGGGGAAATCGTGCGTGAGTTGATAGGTTAAGAGTGCGAGTTCGTGTGGCTTTTGCCAGGCTTGGATGTTCTTGAAATCTTGCATTTTTGTGAGGCTGCGTTGGCGAAGGCGAGATTCTAGCATCAGAACCCGGGAACTCGTCAAAGCGTGCTTTGCCTTATCTGTCACCGCTCACTATAATTTCAGTTTGCACGTATCTTATTTAATTTAAGCTTTTAGAAGTCGGAGGACGTAATTTTGCCACAGACAGCAACCGGCCGGACAGCAGCAGATTCGAAGAAAAAATCGGCCGAGAATAGTAAGAAAGAGACTCGCACGGAGGCCAAGAAGAGCAACGGCGGCGATGATCTTGAGATGATACATGCCGAGTATGAGAAGCGGCGAAAGTCGCAGATCCAGGCCATCAAGAAGACGGATAAGGGACTGCTGCGGGATATGCTCTATCAGATGGCGCTCGGGCGCGTTTTTGAAGAGAAGTGCGCCGAGGTTTACCGAATGGGTAAGATCGGCGGCTTCTGTCATTTGTATATAGGGCAGGAGGCGATCGCTGTTGGTTCGATGATGGCGCTCAAGCCGGATGACATGGTCATTACGTCCTATCGGGACCACGTTCAGGCGATGGTCAAGGGGATCGCGCCGGAGGCCGTAATGGCCGAGCTTTACGGCAAAGAGGGCGGCTGCGTCAAGGGCAAAGGCGGCTCGATGCATATGTTCTCAAAGGAACATGAGTTTTATGGCGGGCATGGCATCGTCGGCGGGCAGATCGGAGTTGGAACGGGGATGGCGTATGCCGCCAAGTACAAAGGTAGCGGGCAGGTGACGCTGTGCTTTTTTGGCGAAGCGGCGGTCAACCAAGGGATATTTCACGAATCGCTAAACATGGCTCAGCTGTGGAAGCTGCCGATAATTTATATTTGCGAGAACAACCGCTACGGCATGGGCACTTCGCAGGAACGAGCGATGAGCAGCCGTAGCGTTAATCGGAAGGCTGAGTCTTATGAGATGGCGAGTGAGTTCGTCGACGGAATGGACGTGATGGCGGTGCGCGACGCGGCCCTGCGAGCCATCGACCGTGCACGTAACGAGTCGCTGCCGACCTTGCTTGAGGTGCGGGCATATCGATACATGGGGCATTCCATGTCCGACCCCGGCAAATACCGCACCCGAGAAGAGATCGTGAAGCATCAGGAACGGGACCCGATCGTGCTGTTTCAGAACAGCTTGAAGGACGCGAAGGTGCTGACGGAAAAGGATTTTGAAGATATAAGGCAAGAGGCGATCGAAGCCACCGACTCCGCGATCAAGTTCGCTGAGGAAAGTCCGTTCCCGGATGAGAGCGAGCTGTTCACGGATGTGTATGCGGAATAGGGATCACCGGTTGCTGATCATTTTATGGCACTTTTAACTATCCGCGACGCGTTGAATGAGGCGCTTCGTGAGGAAATTATCAGAGACGAGAACGTCTTCGTCATGGGCGAAGAGGTCGCGGAGTACGACGGCGCCTATAAGGTGACGCGTGGGCTGTGGAAAGAGTTCGGCGACAAGCGCATAGTTGATACGCCGATCACAGAGCTTGGTTTTGCGGGCCTGGGAGTAGGAGCGGCGATGGCGGGGCTGAGACCGGTGATCGAGTTCATGACGTTCAATTTCTCGATATTGGCGTCGGATCAGATCATCAACCACGCTGCGAAGATGCTGTATATGTCGGGCGGCGAGTTCAAGGTCCCGATCGTGTTTCGCGGGCCGAACGGCTCGGCGTTTCAGGTGTCGTCACAGCACTCGCAAGCGCTTGAGGCCATGTACGCAAACTTTCCGGGATTGAAGGTGGTGATGCCCTCGACGGCAGCGGATGCGAAAGGATTGCTGAAATCGTCAATACGCGACAACAACCCCGTCATCTTTATGGAACAGGAGCGGATGTACGGTCTCAAGGGTGAGGTTCCGGAAGATGAGGACTTTACGATCCCTCTGGGTGTTGCTGACGTTAAACGCGAAGGTACCGACTGCACGATCGTTGCTCGCTCGATGACTGTTCCGCTTGCTCTGGAGGCTGCCGAAAAGATGAAGGAGGAGTTTGACCTTTCGGTCGAGGTGATCGACCCGAGAACGATCAAACCGCTAGACGTCGACACGATCATCAATTCCGTTAAGAAGACGAATCGGCTGGTGGTGGCTGAGGAATCGCATTACTTTGCATCGGTCGGCGCGGAGATCTCGCATACGGTTATGGAACACGCGTTCGACTACCTAGACGCACCGGTCAAGCGGATCTCATGTGCAGAGGCACCGATGCCGTATGCGCGGAATCTTGAGGTTCTAGCGTTGCCGGATGTCGATAAGATCGTCGCGGCGGTGAAGGAAGTTTGTTACTTATAGCGGGAGACGGACATGAAGATCAAAGTTATCGTTCACGAGGCCGAAGAAGGTGGTTACTGGGCAGAGGTTCCCGCCATTCCAGGATGTGCCACGGAAGGCGATTCTTTCGAGGAGTTGTTGGAGAATCTATACGAAGCGGTCGAAGGCTGCCTGTCTGTCGATCTCTCCGAAATCGAGATGGGAGCAGATTCCAGACTCGTCGAAATTGCGGTATGAAGTCTTTTTCTGGTAAAGATTTCTGCAAATTGTTGGAAAACGAGGGCTGGGTCTTGCTGAGAGTTCAGGGGAGCCACCACATTTACGGGAAAAAGGGGATTGATGTCAGACTCTCAGTTCCTGTTCATAGAAACCGTGATTTGAAGGTTGGATTGTTTAAACACCTACTAAAACAAGCCGGCCTGACAGCCGACGACATAGAGTAAGAAGACATATGGCTGAAAAATTCTTAATGCCGAAGCTTTCCCCGACCATGGAAGAGGGGCAGATCGCTCGATGGGTGGTGAACGAAGGCGACAAGTTCGACGCGAACGAGACTCTTGCGGAAGTTGACACGGATAAGGCAACGATGGAAATGACCGCGCTCGGAAGCGGGACGTTGCTCAAGATCATTAAGAACGAGGGTGAGTCCGCAGCGCTCGGTGAGGCCATCGCAATTATTGGCCAAGAGGGCGAAGACGTATCGGCACTTCTCGATGAGATCGCAGCGGGCGGCGGGGATAAGAAGAAGGCTGCTGACGCGACGAGCGGTTCGAACGGCAGCAACGGCAAGCCGACCGAGTCCGTTACTATCGAAAAGCCTGCAGAACAGGAACTCAAGAAAGCAGCGGCGGAGACTCCGGAGCCGCAGGTCACCGGCGAAAGCAAGTCGGAACGGCCAGAGTCCAGCGGTAACGGACGCATGATCGTTTCGCCGATAGCGGCGCGAATGGCTGCGGACAACGGCATTGATCTTCGTTCGCTGCAGGGATCCGGCCCCGGCGGGCGGATCATCAAACGTGATATTGAAACTGCACTGGAACGCGACCCTGCTGTAGGGAAGCCCGAAACAAAGCCTTTCACTCCCTCAACACAGGTTGGATCCTCGGGCTATCGCGACGAGCCGACGTCGAAAATGCGTCGCGTTATTGCAAAGCGGCTCACCGAATCGATCGGGCCGGTGCCGACGTTTTATCTCACCATTGAGATCGAAATGGACAACGTGCTCTCCGTGCGAAAGCAGGTGAATGATCAGCTGCCGGAGGATGGAAAGATCAGTGTCAATGATTACATCATCAAAGCCGCCGCGATGGCGTTGACGCGGCATCCGTGGGTGAATGCTTCGTATCAGGACGACAACGTCAGGTTCTACGAGCAAGCGGACATCGGTGTTGCAGTTGCGATCGATGAAGGCCTCATCACCCCCGTTGTTCGCGGAGCGAATCTCAAGGGATTGTCTGAGATCGCGGCAGAGGTCAAGGACCTTGCGGGTAAGGCACGCGACCGCAAACTGCAGCCTGAGCAATATACGGGAGCGACGTTCTCGATCAGCAATTTAGGGATGATGGGGATCAAAGAGTTTACCGCTATCATCAATCCGCCCGAGGGGGCGATAATTGCCGTCGGGGATGCTGAGCCGACCCCGGTTGTGCGAAATGGCGAGGTCGTCATTCGTTCGATGATGCACGTTACAATGTCGTGCGATCATCGTGTTATCGACGGTGCCACGGGTGCAAAGTTCCTTCAGACGTTCAAACAAATGCTCGAGCAACCCGCGATGATGCTGCTTTAAGCATCGAATAAAAAGGAGTGCGTTTTGGAGGATCGGCCTACACAATCGACGGCCTCAGCGCACGCGGCCCTGCTTGCGGTTCAAGGTTTCTTCGGCGCTCTGCCGGTTATCGGCAAAATTGTTCTGGCTGCGCTGCCTCCGATCGCCCTTGTGGGCTTTCGGGTCGGCATTACTGCGCTCATCCTTCTTGCGGTTCAGACTTATCGGCGGCGGGTGTGGCTCAAAGAAAGAAGCGATTACTGGCGGCTCGCGGTCCTTAGTATATTTGGCGTTACGCTTAATCAGATCCTATTCGTCGGCGGCCTGTCGTTGACTAAAGCTTCGAACACCTCACTTCTTGCCGTAACGATCCCGATATTTACCATTCTCATCGGCGCAATCACGCGCACAGAACCGCTACGCCTCATAAAATCGATCGGCATCGCTCTCGCAGCTATCGGCGTTATCATCTTGATCGACCCGCGAAATGCTTCATTTTCTTCCGACACGACCCTCGGCGACATCCTCATCATTCTCAATTCGCTTTCATACGGCATTTACGTTGCTACCTCGAAGCAGGTAATAACTCGCAACGGGGCGTTTCGGTCGATGATGTGGATCTTTATTTTCGCGAGTATTATCTGCGTGCCGATCGGGGCTGTTAGCTTGTGGACGATCGATGTTTCTGCGGTGAGTTCGCATATTTGGTGGCTGGTGCTGTATATCGCGATCGGTGCAACGGCGGGCCCATATCTTCTCAATGCATTCGCAATCGCAAAGGTCGAAGCATCGACGGTGGCGGTTTATATTTATCTACAGCCGATCATCGGTTTCTTGTTGGCCGCGTATTTTTTGGGTGAGAGTTTTGGGATCGGATTTTGGATAGCGGCTATATCTGTCTTTGCCGGCGTTTTTCTTGCGACTCGTCCCATTCGCAGTGCAGACCGTCCCTGAAAATGAGCGAAAATTTTCTCTGGGCTGAAACCAAATACGACCATACGCGTAAACCAAGCATCTAATTCGAATTATGCCGACGCAAATTACCCAAACTGATGATCAGGAATCCGGCCGGTCAGTTCTCCGTGTCGAAGGTGATATGTTGCTTGAGGATGCCGTTGTGCTTGAGAGGATCGCGACGGATATTTCGATAGAGACCGGGCGTAAAGTAGCCATCGATCTCGCCGATCTCGATTTTTTGGACAGTGAATCGGCTCCGATATTAAAGCGTATCTCACGGCAGCAGGGGATCGAGATCGAAGGGATGGAGATATTTTTGCAATCGGCAGTAGATACCGCTGAGCGTGCCGGTCGTTAAGTTCCTATTGCGGGCCGTTAATGATTTCGAGTATCGAACGGGCCGCACGTTCTGAGGTGCCGCCGCCTCCGAGTTTGTCAGCCGCTTTCCTCAGGTTTTCCCGCATTTCAGCATTAGCCTCTGGTTTTAACAATCCTTCCAGTTCATTCGAAAGTGTTTCCGGAGTCAGATCGTTCTGTATCAATTCTGTAACTATCCGGTCGTCTGCTATCAAGTTTATCAACGCGAAGTGTGGAACCTTAATGAGCGGTCGTAGAAGCGCGTAGTTCAGCCGCGAAGCGCGATAGACAACGACCATCGGAGTTCCGATTAGCCCTGTTTCAAGTGTTGCGGTTCCGCTTGCAACGGCGGCGGCATCTGCGGCGTTTACGGCGTCGTAGGTCTCGCCTGCAACTGTGCGGATGTTTGTATTGTTTGGCGGAAGCAGCGATCCGCAGGTCTCTTTATCACGTTCAGATGCGACGGCGGCTACGAACTGGATCTCATTGTTAGATTCCGATAGACGGGCCGAGGCCTCGATCATTACCGGGAAGATGTATTCGATCTCTTTACGGCGGCTGCCGGGGAGCAGGGCGATTATAGGCTTCGCGGGATTAAGATCGTGCCGCGTGCAGAATTCTTCTTTAGGCTGATTAATCCTCACCTCGTTGACGAGGGGGCTCCCGAAGTATTCGACGTTGGTCACGCCCCGATCGGAGTACCAGTCTTTTTCGAAAGGTAGTATTGTGAGCAGCTTTTCTACGTGATCTCGGATAACGCGAAGGCGGCCGGAACGCCATGCCCACAACTGCGGCGATATGTAGTAAATGACGCGATGACCGCGTTTCGTTAGGGCTTTGGCCAGGCGTAGATTGAACTCGGGAAAATCGACGAGCACCACGACATCCGGTTGCTGCTGGTCGGCAGCGCGTTTTAGGGTTGAGAAAGTGCGAAGGAAAAAGGGCAGGGCTCGGGCTATCTCGGGAACCCCGACTATCGATAGCGTTTCTGCCTCGACGATCGCTTTAACGCCCTCGGCGCGCATTCGCGGGCCTGCAGAGCCGAAAACTTCGATATCGGGACTGAGTTGGCGAAGCTCACGCACCACCTTGGCGGCGTGGCTGTCGCCCGACGCTTCGCCCGCGACCATCATTATCTTTTTTTTCTGAGTTTCCATTACTTACAGGTGCTATTAATCATTGCCCGAACTCGCTTAAATGACAAACCTTTCTTCAGGTCAACGCATCTCAGCCCTTGTTCTAAGTTTCAGCGGATATTCTTTAATCAGTTAGCTGCTTGCACGCATTACTGCGAACCCTTAAAATATGGGGTTTGCACTTGGTCTGTTATAAAGTGGTGGCATCAAGAACTGCCATAGCCATAATTGTTCGATTTTGGAGGAGTTTGTGAACTTTCGCTCTTTTCTTTTCATCCCATTTCTTATCCTTTTTGCGTTGGCAACGTCGGTCAGCGCTCAGGTGGACACGATCATTGGCCAGTTTACTGATTCTTCTGTCGAATCATTTGGCGGAGCTATGAGTGCGAACGGGCGTTTTGTGGTTTTTGAATCGCGGGGGAACCTCGCGACAGTCAATCCGCGGAACGCGGACGGGAACAACGAAATTTTCTTGTTCGACTTTGCACAGCGACAGATCTTTCAGTTGACCGACACAAAGAGCGTTCTCTTCAATCCGCTCGGGCCCAACACTTTCAATAACATCCGAATCGAGATAACGAACCGCAAGCCGGTGATAAGCGCGGACGGGCGCTGGATCGCGTTCGCGTCGAATGCTACGGCTTCGACGCCTGGTCAGCCGGATGCGTCGAATCCGGGCAGCTTTGACGGCAATATCTATTCGGCCCCGACGCCGACGCCTACTCCGACCCCGACACCTCCGCCGTCACCGACGCCAACACCCACTCCGGGCGGAACACCTACGCCTACCCCGACACCTGCATTTAACCCGCTGCAAGAGGACGCAAATCTTGAGATGTGGCTGTATGAGATCCCGGCATATGCTCCGGCTGATCTTACGACGGGAGCCGAGATAGCTTTTGTGAATCTGGCGGGCGGAACTTTTTTACAGATCACAAACACACCGACCAGCCGTTTGCCGATAGCGGGAACAAACACGACTGGGCCATTTGTAGCAGATGATAATCACGACCCGAGCATTAGCGATGACGGGAATGCGGTTGCATTCGTCTCGACACGCGATCTGGTTCCCGGGGGCAATCCGTTCCCCGAAGCCGATAATGATGAAATATTCGTATATGTGAGGAACCCTGGGGGAGCCTTTGCAGGTAAGAAATTTGGCGGTGAGGGTGGCGGCGGCATCATAAGTCAGGTCACCGAGACACCGCGAGGTCCCATATTCGATCCGATATATAATAAGAATCCTTCGATATCGGGTGACGGTTCAAGAGTCGCGTTTTCGAGTACGGGCGACAATCCGATAATCGGGATGACTGGGGGCAACAATCCCGCGAGCAGTCGGAATGAAGAAGTATTTCTCACCGACCTTGATAGTAGCGGTGCGCCTGCGGGCTTAATGCGCCAAGTTACGGAAACAACACCGGATGAACCCGGCGACTTGGTCAATCTCCTTGATCTTGGACGCCGCATGAGTCGCGACGGCCGCTATATCGCGTTCGATTCGTATGCGGACCTTGCCAGTGAGCACGGAGGAGCGAATCAGGAATCGTTTGCGCTTTATCTTTACGATGTGCTTGACGACGATGTTGAACGGATCGGGCCGAGGAGCGATGCGGACGAAGAGGCTCAGGGCGGCGACGTTCAACGTTTTCCGGGCTTCACAGATTATGTGGACGGCGAGGCGACGACGTTGGTGTTCTCGTCACGGATGAATATTACTTCCGAGGGTGTCATCCCGGCGGAAGAAGACGACGGACTCAACCCCGAAGATTTTCGCCCGGTGCAGATCTATCGACATCCGATCGATCCGCCCAAGGGTGCGCCTGCGTTCGTGCGGCTTACAAAATTCCCGTTGCCGAATACGTTTCTCGCTTCGACTCAGGCTTTGACGAGCGATACGTCGCGCCGGATGGCGTTCAACCTAGCGCTGACAGAGGTCGGGACAGGAAATTTTGACCTGAATTCTGAGGTCTACTACCTTTACGAGCCGGTCGTGGTTGCTGAGCAAGAAGAGGTTGAACTCGAATTCTTTACCGGCGCCAGCCGTTTGCCGATAAACGCGGAGGTGATAGCGACGCCAAGCCCGACGCCAACGCCTTCTCCGACGCCTACTCCAACCCCATCGCCGACACCAACACCGTCGCCGACGCCGGGGCCGACACCTCCGCCAACGACGCCGGAATCGGTTTTGGGGATGTCGCCGGGAATGCTGGTGATCGTGGAATTGCCTAAAGGAACGACCCAGCCTGCGGTTCCTGCGACTGCGGTGGGTTCGATCGACCGCAGCTTCGCGCTGCCGATCGAACTCAGCGGCGTGACGTTATCGATAAACGGTGCCGCAGCGCAGTTGAAGTCAGTAAGCAATACGGAAATCACATTCCTTACGCCGCGAGGGCTGGCGAGCAATACTAACGGCACGCTTTATCCGTTTGTTTTGAATAATAACGGGACGGTAATTAAGGGCGAGCTTGCCATTATTCCTACCCGGCCGGATATCTTCAGAACAGATATGGTCCCCGCCCCGTTGGGCAGGGCAAGGATGTTGAATGTAACCAACCGCGTCCATACTACCGAACCTTTTGCTGTGAGAACGATCCAGCAAAGGGGCGGGCAGTTTGTACAGACGAGGTTTCGACTGTATGCAACAGGCATTGCTACCGTTCCGCCTCAGTTGATAACTGTGCGGTTTGGCGGAGAAGCGTCTTCGTTCGGCAGCTTTATCCTTACCGGGGCAGAAGAGGTCGAGCCGGGAATCTATACGTTCGATTTCCAGATTCTGCCCTCGCTTACTGTTGCAGGCGAAGTGCCGGTGGTAATGTCCGTTGGAGTCGGGCAAACAACGTTCTTCTCTCGGCTGGATGACACGGCGCCGCGGACGAGCTTTATTGATCCGTTCCCGAAGCCGCCGAAAGAGGCACGAAGGCAAATGGAATAGGGAAAGGCGGGGGAAACCCCGCTTTTTCATTGGGCGGGATCGTCCTATAAGGAAACGTAATAGTTGCATAGGAATATTCGATATATTATCCTAGGTACCTAGGTCAAAGATTGGCCGTCCGCTCGCCCTTATATTCAAATCATCACGCAGGTTTCGGCATAGGCCGACGCACCCGCATCAGGAGAATTTTTAATATGGCAGGAACCGATGTTGCAACAATGAAGATATCCCCAAAGGTCTGGAAAAATGGTGAGGTCATCAATTGGGATGACGCTCGCATACACGTGATGTCTCACGTAGTTCATTACGGCTCGAGCGTTTTTGAAGGGATACGTTGTTACAACACGACTCAAGGCCCGGCGGTTTTCCGACTTACGGAACATATGCAGCGGCTGATCAATTCGGCCAAGATCTATCGGATGGAACCGCGGTTCACGCGCGATGAGATCGCAGATGCCACGGTCAACCTAATCGGGGAAAGCGGGCTTGACGAATGTTATATTCGGCCGGTGATCTTTCGTGGCCTAAACGAAGACAAACCTGCGTTTGGTGTGAATCCGTTCCCCAACCCTGTAGAGCATTACGTTGCGGTCTGGCAGTGGGGCAAGTACCTAGGCGAAGAAGCTCTGGAATCAGGCATTGACGTCTGCGTCTCAAGCTGGACCCGCATCACCTCAAATTCGATGCCGGCGATGGCGAAAGCAGGCGCGAATTATATGAACTCGCAGTTGATCAAGATGGAAGCGATCTTGAACGGGTTTTCGGAGGGGATCGCACTTGACGACCGCGGGTACGTTTCCGAGGGCTCGGGCGAGAACATCTTTATGGTCAACAACGGCAAGCTCATAACGCCGCCACTGGGCGCGTCGATATTGCCCGGGATCACGCGTGACAGCGTTGTACAGATAGCACGCGAACTGGGTACCGAAGTGGTTGAAGCTACAGTTCAGCGAGCTGCGCTTTACCTTGCTGATGAACTTTTCTTCACGGGTACTGCGGCGGAGATAACACCGATCCGGTCGGTTGATAAGATAACTGTCGGTGAAGGGAAGCGGGGTCCCATCACCGCGAAGCTGCAGGAAGAATTCTTTAAGATCATACGCGCCGAGCGGGCTGCTCCGGACAATGCGGAGTGGCTGACGTTCGTCGACACCGAAAAAAAAACGGCAGTAGCTTAAAGAGCACCGATTAGACTTTGGGCTGGGTATTAGCCTTACCTCGGTTCGCCGAGGTAAGGCTTTTAATATTTTATGAGCGAGGAAAAAGTACGGCCCGTAAGCGGCGGCTATCTGCTCGAGTTCACCGTGTTCGCCTGTGGAGCATTGGTGATGATCTACGAGATCAACGGGTCGCGCATTGTTGCGCCGTATATTGGGACCTCGACCTATGTGTGGACGAGCCTTATCGGTATTATCCTTGCCGCACTGAGTCTGGGCTACTGGATAGGCGGCCGCATAGCCGATCGCCGCCCGGACGTGAAGGTTCTCGCGTTGGCGATATTTGCGGCGGCGATGCTGGTTTCGGTGACGACGCTGCTGAAAGATGTGATCCTGACTTTTGTTGGTGCGTTTCCGGCGGGGTTAGAGCTGCGGTCGATCATCGCTTCGCTGTCGTTGTTCGCACCGGCGAGCGTTGCATTGGGATTCGTCATTCCCTATGCGACGAAGCTTCGCATTTTGTCGCTGGCGGATTCGGGAAAGACCGTGGGAAGGCTATACGCGTTGTCGACGATCGGCAGCATTGTGGGTACGTTTGCAGCGGGCTTTTTTCTCATTCCCTACATCGGTAGTACCCGGACTCTTTATTTTATCGCGGGTTCTCTCTTCGTTCTTGCGATCGCATTGGGCGGGATAGCCATCAAACAAGTGGCAGCGGCGGCTGCGGTGCTGGTGATCGCGATAGCGTCGAATGAGCTGACGCTTGCGGTGATGTCGAGGTCGGCCAACTTGGTGGACACCGACACGACGTACGCCCGCGTTCGGATATTCGACACTGTGCACCAGCAGAGTGGCCGGCCGATAAAGGTTTTGGCGACGGATCCGCACACTGTGCAGTCGGGGCGGTTTATCGACGGGGACGATACGCTCGCGCTCGATTACACTCGCTATTACCATCTTGTCCGGCATTTGCGGCCGGAGTTCAACAAGGTCTTGATGATTGGCGGAGCGGGTTATTCTTTCCCGCAGGATTTTGTTCGAACTTATCAGGCGGCGTCGATCGATGTTGTGGAGATCGACCCGGGTATCACGGAATTGGCTCGCGAACATTTTGGGCTTGCAGATCATCCACGGATGAACGTGATCCATAATGACGGGCGCATCTTTCTGAATAACGCACCGGCGGGGGCGTATGACGCGGTCATGATGGACGCGTTCGGGTCGTCGTTCTCGGTGCCATTTCAGCTAGCGACGCAGGAGGCGGCTACGGAAGTACACCGAGTTACGAACGACGATGGGGTGGTGATATTTAACATAGGTTCCGCGGTTACGGGGCCGGCGAGCCTGTTTCTGCAATCACAGCTGGCCGCGTACCGAGAACTGTTTCCCTTTGTGACGGTGTTTAAAGTGCGGCCATCGACGGCAGATGATCGGCTTCAGAACCTGATCCTAGTTGCGTCGAAACGTGAGCTCGCCCCGATGGCAGATGATCCCGAGCTATCTCGGATGCTGGCAACGCGAATCGAGGGCGAGATTCCGGTCACAGTCCCTGCGGCGACGGATGATCTTTCACCGGTTGAGAGATATCTGTCGATAGCGCAAGGGTATCAGCCTTAGCGGCGGAGTCCCTGGCCGAACTGTTCAGTGCCCACTGAGCCGATCCCGTTCAATCTGAAGCTGAAACTTATTCGGTTCTCGTTTCGTGCACCGACGTTAAAGGTGTAGTACTGCAGGGCAACGGAGCAGCAGTCGGATGTGTAGCCGATGGTGTAGAGCGAGCTGATGAGCGGGGATAACTGCGCCCGCCTGCGGTTCTCAAAATCATAGAAGAGCGAGACACCCCCAAACGGGCCTTTGTCGCGGTCACCGATGAAGATGGACGGGCTCCATTGCGACCCGCGCAATGTACCGGGCTCGCGGCCATTGAAGTTGGCGTATTGCTGAAGGGACGGGATCAGTTCGACGGCCCGTGTGTAGTAAAAGGTTTGGAAGAACTTGAGCATCCGCGTATCGTAGCCGACCGTTGCGGACGCCGCCCGCAAACCGTCACCTGACATTCCCACGTCCATCCTAGCGTTGACGAAAATGGTTCGCTGCGGGCGGTAGATCGCGTCGATATTGAGCGGCGAGAAACGTCTGGGCACGCCGCCAAACGTGTAGAAACTCATCGCAGTGATCGGTGCGATCTGGTTTCGCTGGCCGGGTACGAGTGCACCGCCGAAGGTTTTGTCGACGAAATATTTTCCACGGACGGTCAGGCTGAAGATCTCGTAAGGCTGGGCTGAGAGCGGGTCCTTTTCCTCGACCGCGATGTCTCTCAGAAGTCTCTGCGCTTCGCCCGTAACCGCCTCGGCGTAGCGTCGTGTGTAGATCCGATTTGCGACGCCGAACTCGATCTCGTTTGTATCGGTGAGCGTGTCGAGATAGTCGAAGCGAATTATCCGCTCGAAGTTGTTGACGCCCTTGATGTAACGGTAAGTGGCGTAGGGTTCAATCACGTGTCTAAACTTGAACGTGCCCTCGCTGCTGTAGAAGTTGCGGGCAAGCGCAACTGGGCGGACATCGAACTCGAACTCGCCGAACTTGCGGATCACATCTCTGCCAACAACGCGGCGCATGTCGTTGAACGAGTTCGAATAGTAGGTCGCACGCAGCGCCCCGGTCGCAGTGAAGTTTACGTACTTCGTGTAAAACGGAATGGTGAGCTGCGGGTAAAAGTCGAACCGCTGACCGATAGCGGGCGATACGACGGGGTCGCCCCCGGTCTGCTGCTGATACAGCGCGAGGTCGTCGGTCTCTTCTCGACGCGAAACGCCCTCGATGCTGGTCTTGAATGAGAAGTATGCGTTGTCGAGAAATGAAAGTCGTGAAGGGCGTTTCTCAAAATGGATACTGGGCAGGTTTCGGGTTTTTATCCGCAGATTTGGCACCGAGATCACCTCGGATTTCGCCAACACGTTCATCGTATAGTTGGACCAGCTCTTATTGACAAAAGCCTGCGAAACTTCGATCGGCGAGATGATCTGCTGGATGCCGTCCATGAATACCTGGCGGAAAGCGAGGTTTGACGTCAATCGAACATCGACGGCGGCCGTAAATCCGTTCGAGAAATAGTGCACACCCTCGGCGTAGACCATAGACCCGCCTTGATCTGGGTTCGCTCTGCTTTCGCCCGGGCCAAGTATTCGGTCTTTGACTGCATAAAATCCGAAATCAAGATATGACCGTGAATTGGCGCGGGTCCGAATATCGACGCCATACCCAATGCCGCGTGAGCCATACAGATCCGCACGGACGGTGGCGTCTGCTGAACGGCCAAGCGTCTGAAAATAAGCGGTCGAGAGCCGGAAGCCTTTGTTGTTCGAGAATCCGAACGAGGGCGTGAGAAAGCCCGATGCGCGGTCGCGTTCGCGGATGGGGATCGATACGAACGGGATTGGCAATACCGGAACATTCCGCAACCGGAACTTGGCGCCGCGAAGCCTGACACGGTCGTTTACCTTTATCGTCGCTTCGTCGGCGGTGAATGACCACTTCGGCACCGCTTCGTCGCAGGCGGTGAACATTCCTTGGGTCACGACGACCTGGTCGAGTGCGGTTCGCTCAACGCGATCGGCGGTGAAGTAGAGCACGGACCCGTCATTCGTCTGATTTGTAAAGCCGGTCGAATCTTCGAAGGTGCCGAGCTTTGTGCGGTAATTCCAGATGCCGCGGGCGCCGGTTATTCTCTGGTCGTCGCCCTGGTCAAATACGACGCTGCCTTCTGCTTGGATGCGATTGTCGGACTCGGTTATGACAATGCGGTCGGCCTGCATGCGATAGATGCCGTAACGCACATCGACGTTCCCGGTATGGGTCAGGACGCGGGAACCTGCTTCGCCGGCCACGGTCTGTGCGTCCGAATAGACGACGAGTTCGCCATCGCCGCCTTCAGGTTCAAAGCTGCGAACGCGGGACTGGGGCGCTGAGATGTCTTGTTCGGCAGAGATCGGATTGACGTTGGGAGTGTCGGTGATGGGGTTAGCCACCTGGCGTTCGACGGGATTGGTCTGCTGCGCATTTCCCGAAACGAGCAGCATCAGAAGTAAGCAAAAGAGGCTGAAAAGCTTATAAAGACTCATCGAGAAACACGAAATATAATGTCGATGCTAACACGAAGCCATTAAAGAATAAAACGCTATGTTAGACTGATTTTCTCACGCGAATATGGAACAGAAGAAGGTCCTGATAGTAGAAGACGAGGAGCTGATGCGCTCGATCCTTCGCCGTTTGTTGGAGGGGGAGGGCTATAAGGTTGTCACGGCTGACAGTGCCGAACTTGCGCTGCAGTTGTATGCCGAGAACACCTTTGACGTCACGATCACGGACGTGAAGATGGCGGGCATGGACGGCATCGAGCTGCTTGATAAGATCAAATCGCTGGAGAGTTATGCTCTTGTCATCATCATGACCGCGTATTCGTCGGTGGATTCGGCTGTGGCGGCGCTGCGCAAAGGGGCATTTGATTATGTGACGAAGCCGTTCGTTAATGAGGATCTGCTGAGAACTATCAAGATCGCGATCGATCAGCGTGAACTGTTCAACCAGAACCGGGCGTTGAGGCGCGAACTCAATCGTCACTACAGCTTCTCAGAGATGATCGGCCAGAGCTCGGCATTGAAACAGGTTTTCGCGATGGTCGAGAAGGTCGCGGACACCTCAGCAAACGTGCTTATCCTGGGCGAGAGCGGAACGGGGAAGGAGCTGGTCGCGAGATCGATACATTTCAATAGCGGCCGTTCGGCGAGGCCGTTCCTTGCTGTGAATTGCGGCGCGTTGTCGGAATCGCTGCTAGAGAGCGAGCTGTTCGGACACGTTAAGGGTTCGTTTACCGGTGCGGTCGCGGACAAGAAGGGGCTATTCCGTTCGGCTGAGGGCGGGACGATCTTGCTCGATGAGATCGGCGAGATGCCGGTCGCGTTGCAGGTAAAGCTGCTGCGGGCGCTGCAGGAGCGTGAGGTCACGCCTGTGGGGTCGTCGGCCTCGGTGGCGTTTGATGCCCGCATCATCTCGGCTACTCACAGGGACCTCGAAGCTGAGATCACGGCCGGCAGTTTTCGCGAAGACCTTTACTATCGCCTGAACGTCGTGGAGATCACCATCCCTCCGCTCAGGGAGCGTGCGGACGACATTCCGCTGCTCGCGCGTTATTTCGTGTCGGCCGCGGCGCGTTCCCAGAACCTTCCCGAAAAGGAGATCGCGCCACACGCCCTCACGGCTCTGTCCCGATTTGAGTGGCCGGGCAATGTTCGCGAGCTCGAGAACGCGATGCACCGGGCGTTCATTCTTAGTGATGATGTGATCGATGTCGAGAGCCTGCCAGCGAAGGTCAACAAACGCGGCGACATGGGTACTCCCGCTCACCGCACTCTCGACGAGGTCGAGCGTGATCACGTCTTGTCGACGCTGTCGGGGGCACAGGATGATAAGGTGTTGGCGGCGAAACTGCTTGGGATCGATCTTTCAACGCTCTATCGCAAGTTGAAGCGTTATCAGGAAGAGTAACTAACGGTAAAGTTCGAGGATGAAATAGTCCGTCTCTTGGATACGAGTGATCGTGCCGCGAGTGAAAGGCGGCTGGATGAACTCGTCGGCGGGCAGGCGCGTGCCGTTGACCATCGCTTCCAGCGTCAACTCGCCGGGGGCCGCGAGTTCGTTGGGGAACCACGGCTGGATGGTGAACTCCGCCGGTTCGCCGCTTCCGATCTTTGCGGCTCGCTGTTCTATCTGGTCGGCGACGTCCTTTTCGTAACGCATCACGGCGGTAAGTTTTGTCGTACCGCCCTCGGCATCTTCGCGCCATGCGACCTCTATCGGCTCGCTGGGGAGCTTGACGAGCATGCCCAGTTCTTCTGCATTATCGCTTGCCTTTCGATCGGGTTGGTCGGGATCGTTGAGTTCGGCAGCGGCGGTGTTGCTGTTGAGGTTAGGCCCGGTGTTGTTTTGATTCGCTTCCGGATCAGAGCACGCCCCAACGATCAAGGCAAAAAGCGTTAACCCGAGCAGAGCGAAAACAGGCTTGGTGAGCATTTTGCAATTGTATTCCCTACAAAATCACTTTGCAACGAAGGCGGCGGGCGGCCGCCGCGGCGGCTTAGCCATCAAGCGGGATTTCGCTTAAAATTGTCCGAGCCCATGAATCAACAAAACCTTGCAGCGACGCGGCACGTCTGGTATGCCCTCATCGTCCTTTTTCTGATCAACACGGTCAATTTCTTTGACCGGCTGATCATCGGCGCGGTCGGCGAACCGATCAGGCGTGAATTTGAGCTTTCGGATACATCGCTCGGGCTACTGAGCACGGCGTTCACACTGTTGTATGCGTTTGTCGGCATTCCTTTGGGGCGAATGGCTGATCGCTATTCGCGTAAAAAGATCCTCTCGGCGGGCGTGTTTGCGTGGAGCTTTTTAACGGCCGCATCAGGGTTCGCACAGAACTTCTGGCAGATCTTTGCGCTTCGGCTGGGCGTGGGCGTGGGTGAGGCGTCGTGTGCACCGGCGGCAACGTCGCTGATCAGCGACATGTTCCCGGCCGAGAAACGGGCGAAGGCGATGAGCATCTTTATGCTCGGGCTGCCCATCGGTATAGCGCTGAGCTTTGCTGTCAGCGGCACGGTCGCCCAGGCATATGGGTGGCGGGCGGCGTTCCTTGTGGCGGGCGTCCCGGGGCTGCTGCTCGCCGTCGCGGCCCTGTTCATCCGTGAACCCGAACGTGGTGCGAGCGAGACCATCCCTGCGCCTGCCGTTGAAGGTTCGCCCTATCTCAGCATCCTGCGTTCGCCGACCATGCGGTGGCTTATCCTGTCAGGAGCGCTGCACAACTTTAGCCTTTACGCACTGAGCTCGTTCATGACGCCGTACCTCATGCGGCATCACGAACTGGGCATTCGCGACGCGAACCTCATCGCGATGGCGGTCAACGGCATCTTTACGCTGCCCGGCCTGCTGCTTGGCGGCTTTCTCGGCGATGCGGCGAAGCGTTGGCGTACGGGCGGCGGGCTGATAATTGTGGCGGTCGCGACGCTATTTGCGGTGCCGCTTTTCATTGCGGCGGTGATGGCGGACGCGGGACAGGTCACGCTGTTCCTATTCGCGATGGGGACGGCGTTCGCGTTGATGTACTTCTATTATTCGATTACCTACGCGACCATTGCGGACGTCACGCCGCCAAAGCTGCGGGGCACTGCGATGGCGGTCTATTTCATGGCGATGTATCTGCTCGGCGGGGCGCTCGGGCCATACTCGATGGGCATGATCAGCGACCATTTCACCCGCCAGGCAGCGACCGCAGCCGGTATCACAGAGATGACCGCCGCCGCCCTAGAACCCTTCCGCGGCGCCGGGCTCCAGTCCGCCATGTACATCGTCCCCGTCCTCTGCGTCGTTCTCGCCTTCGTAATGTTCATGGCCGCAAGGTCACTAAAGCGAACCGACGAATAGCGAAAAGTGAGTGCCGAACTGATCTTGCAAAGCCCCGGGCTATGCCCACCGGTTTGCGGAATGGCTATGCCTTTCCGCCGGGGCCATCAAACAACAACCGGGTCCTGCAAACAAAAACGCCTGCCGTGTGCACATTCGGCAGGCGTTTTCTATTTAGTTGTAGTTGTGGGGATTCGGTAGGCTGTCTGTGCAGTGACGAGAGCAGTTTTCGAATGCCACTATTTGAGGCCGACTAGTCGGGGTTCGA
>JBGSXX010000019.1:0-216585 GCA_041751195.1 Pyrinomonadaceae bacterium
GACGCCTGAGGAACGCGAAAAAATGGTCGCCCAGACCACCAGTATTTACGTCGACAACTTCCTCCCCAAGGTCGCCGTCGGACGCGGTAAGACGGTTGAAGAAGTCGACACCCTCGGCCAGGGCCGCGTCTGGACCGGCACTCAGGCAAAAGCTAACGGATTGGTCGATGAGATCGGCGGCCTAGAACGCGCTATTGAGATAGCAAAGGAACTTGCAAACCTGCCCGCTGACAAAGACGTCCGCCGCGTCGTCTTTCCCGCCCCCCAGCCGCTCTTCCAGCGATGGTTCGGCAGCGAGGACGCAACCCTTTCATCTGATCTGAAAGCGAAAAAGGCGATCGCGGACACCCTCCCCGCCGACGTCCGCCGCAGCCTTCGCTACTCAGAAATGTTCGAACGCATGTCCCCCGGCGAAGCATTCATGCTCATGCCCTTCGAACTCACCATCAAGTAGCCACCTATAACGACTGGCGCGGCAAGCATCCCTGCTTGCCGCCCCGTCTTGCACCTCCCGAACGACCAGTTAAACTCCAGATCGGCTCGGTCGCAAACCAGATCGCCTCGGTCGCATACCAGATCACTCCGGTCGCATACCAGATCGCGCGGGTCGTAAGCCAGATTGCGACGGTCGCAAGCCAGATCACGACGGTCGCATACCAGATCGCGCCGGTCGCATACCAGATCGCGGCGGTCGCAACCCAGATCACCGTGATCACTAACCAGATCACGGTGATCGGGAACCAGATCACGGTGATCGCAAACCAGATCACGCCGATCGGAAACCAGATCACGGCGATCTGGAGTCATTTTGGGCCCATTTCGTACCAAACGCGTACATTTTCGCCCAAAATCATCGGGCTCGGCGACCACGATTGCATTACCTACAGATACCTTCGACAAACAGGTGACCTATAAATCCCTCCCGTTATAAACGATGCAGTTATCACAATTCGGGTTCGCGGCTCCGCGAGGAACACGCCACAGTCTAACCGAATTAAAGGTAGACTCCTTAACGCCGAATACCAACCGGGAGGTGTCGAAGCTTCGTAGCTTTGCATGCTCGACTATAAATTTGACAACACGAACGCCAGACCTGCGGGCCTTTTCGGCGTCGACGTAGATCTCGATGAACCCGTGGCTAGTCGGATTGTCTTTCAAATCGATGAAAAATGAGTCTAAACGGGCTCGCTGGTCGTCGTCTGGAATGTCGTCCCACTCGTCTACGGGACTGCCTTCGATGATGACATTCATCGGGCCGCTATCCGACGCATATCCGCTGCAGTGTCTAGGAAGCCCGCGTACGGCCACGGTCGCCGTAACATTTGTGCCGGGGTCACCATCTGCTACCTCGACAACAACTGTTCCTTGCCCCTTAACGATCCGCCCACTATTAACCGTCCACTCATAGGTTACCGGGAGTTCTTCGCCAACGAACACTACCTCCGCCGTAAACGTCATCGTATCGCCCGGCGCCGTTATCCTGGATGGGCCCGTGACCTTGATCGTCGGGCACGAAGGTGCCACGTTTTGCGCCGTCGCTAATGAGACGGCCGCGAGAATGAATAACAAAGTAAAAACAATTCGCATCAGATCACTACCCGCAAGAGCCTTCAATATACATCAAAACCGGTCTCACTCGAAAGGATTTCTGCTCAGCCGCACCCATTGTTTTCAAATAAAAGTTCGCTTATAATCGCGGCGCGCCGCCGCGTTGGCGGCCGAATTGTCACCTATATTACCTAGATAAAAGGAGAGTCGATATGGCACGAATGATCTTGGCGGTCGTTGCGGGTTTTGTCGGATGGTCGATCTTGTGGCTCGGCAGCGATCAGGTTTTGCGGATAGCGTCACCGGGCTGGTACGGCGCGCATCAGGCCGGAATAGAACGGGCGATGACAAACGGCGAGCCGATGATGGCGGACTCGACCATAATGCTGATCCGTCTGTTCCTCAGCATCCTGTTTTCGATCATGGCGGGCTTTCTCGCTGCGGCCATTGCGAATGAAAACTCAAGAACGCCGTTGTGGCTCGGTGTAGTTTTGCTATTCTTCGGGCTGGTGGTACAGGTCGCAGCGTGGAGCTATATGCCGATCTGGTATCACCTCATCTTTCTAGCTCTTCTTGTTCCGATGACAGTGCTCGGCGGCCGCCTGCGCTCCGCGACCTGAGCACGGCGACCGGGATCGGCATCAACTCGGCCGGCTGGCGATACACCCTCTCATTCAGCCGGCCGATGACCACTTCCTGCTCACACTGAAGCTCGTCCGGCGGCAGATACTCTTCTCGTTCGTAACACGCATGCGTTATGCACGGCACCGGCTTACCCACACTGTGAACAAGGCACCCTACGCCGCGTTCAAACAGCGGGCACGCATAGGTCTTCGTCTCATCGCTATCGGGTTCAAGTTTGTATCGTTCGACCGCCGCCTCCGCTCGCTGATAAACGGCGTCGCTTCGCCCCGGCCCAAGCGCGTCGATCGCCTCAGCGATCACTTCGCCCTCAAGCCGCGATATCCGCACATTCACAAAATGCTCATCAACGCAGCAGATGCCCGGGGTCGGACACGTGCTGCAGCTTTCCGCATGCCATTCGAACCGCTCGCGAATGTAGGCCGCATACGTCTCTTTCAACGTCTTCACCCGCCGCATCGCCTCTGTTCGCCCGAGTCGTTTCATCCAATATCCGCCCGTATGTGAATACTATAAGTGATTCACAATCAAAACTTATAATGTTATGTTATTCTTCGGGGACGCCCTCGAAGCTTCGTTTCACCTGTTAACTCCAAAACTGAGGCCGATTACTCATGCCAAAACTTCTCTGCTGGCTGCTCATCCCCATTATGTTCACCAACGTCGCCGCCGCCGTAAATGACGAGGAACTTACGCTCAAAAACGGCGACCGCCTTTCCGGCAAGATCATCTCGCGCACCGACGACGTCGTGGTGCTCGAAACCGCCTACGCCGGCAAGTTAACCATCGCCGCCTCTCACATCGAAAAGATCGGTGCTGCGTCCGCATCTGCCGAAGCAAAGCCCGCAGAAGAAAGTCCGACCGTAACCACAGCGGCCGCACCGGGGCCCGCCACCAGCGTCGTATCTCAAGCCGCCGAACAGGCCGCCAAATTGGTGGAACCGCTCAAACCTGTGAAAAAACTTTTCGGCGGAGACGGCCCGCTTTACGGCATGACCCGCAATTGGGAGGGCAACGCGACGGTCGGTTTTGCATACAGCGGCGGCAACTCTCGCACGTCCACGATGACCACAGGCTTCCGGGGTGTTAAGTCCGGCCACACCGATAAGCTCACCGTCTACGGCCGCAGCCTCTGGAACAGCAACCGGGCAACAGACGCCGCCGTCACCACGCAAAACGCCGTCTGGGGCGGCCTGCGCTACGACCGCAACGTCAATGACCGTTTGTTCGGCTTCGGCTCCTACGACTTTGAACGCGACCGCCCGCGCAACCTCTATTTTCGTTCGGTGCTCGGCGGCGGCCTCGGCCACCACACCGTAAAAACGGAACGCACGGAGCTCGAAGTGATCGCCGGCGGTGCATGGAACCGCACTTGGCAGGCCGGCCCCAACACCGACACGCCCGAAGCCCTCTTCGGCAACACGTTCCGCCACAAATTTAACGGGAAACTTCGCGTCCAGCAATCGTTCACCGTCTTTCAAAACATCACCGACAAAGACGAGTTCCGCTTTCTTTTCGATACGACGCTGTCACTCGATGTTACGAAGCGCATCGGTCTCCATTTTACGTTCGGCGACCGCTATAACAACGACCCGCAGGGCAACGCCCGCCGCAACGATTTCATTTTCACGACCGGCCTACGTTGGGCGTTTGGAAAGAAGAACTGACCTGCAAACTGCCGATCGCGCGTGATATAATTGTGGAAAAAGGAGAATGACCAATGCTAAAAGAGGGTGATAAAGCTCCCGACTTCAAGTCAAAAGATCAGAACGGCAATGCCGTCAAACTGTCCGATCAAAAAGGCGAACGCGTCGTTCTATATTTCTACCCGAAGGACGACACGCCCGGCTGCACAAAGCAGGCGTGCTCGCTTCGCGACTCATACGACGTTTTCACCGAGAAAGGCATCAAGGTGTTCGGAGTCTCGATCGACGACGAAAAGTCGCATCAAAAGTTTATTAGTAAATATGAATTGCCTTTCGACCTGATCGCCGATACTGACAAAAGCATCGTCGAAAAATACGGCGTGTGGGGCGAAAAAAGTATGTACGGCAAAAAGTATATGGGCACGCACCGCAAGACATTTTTGATCGACGAGAAAGGCAAGATCGTAAAGATATTTGATAAGGTAAAGGTGGCCGAACACGCCGACGAGGTTTTAAAAGCGTTCGGCGAGAAGTAAAATAGGGTTTATGAACAGAGCTATTATCATCTTACTGACTCTTGCGACGCTGATCGTGGCAGGCTGTAACGACGCCGCGACGCCGATCAAGATCGAGCGGGCACCGACGCCGCAAACGGCACAGGCTCCCGCAACGCCCCAAACCGGACACGAGGGTCACGACCATGATGCGGCACCGCGCATCTCACTGGCAGAAGCGAAGAAAGCTTTTGATGACGGCAGTGCCGTATTCATCGACACGCACGTAAAAGCGGCATACGATGCCGAACACATCCGGGGCGCGATTAACATCTCCGTCCAGGATCTGCCGACCAAGGCGAGCACGATACCAAAAGGCAAAAAGATAATTGCCTACTGTTCCTGAGCGGACGAACACACCAGTGCCAGTTTGGTATCTGAATTACAAAAACGCGGATTTGAAAATGCATTTGCCCTAAGGGGCGGGACCAAGGTCTGGAGAGACGCGGGATTTCCGATGTCTAAGAACTAACGTCCAAAAGGTCAAAACAAAAAGCGAAGCACGCCACTCGGGATGCTTCGCTTTTTACTTTTGGTGCAAACTACAGCCGGACGATCTTCGCCTTGCTGCCGTTTCTCACGTCCTCACTCAACGCGTTCCGCGTGTCGATGATAAGCGGGGCCAGTTCGCAAACCTTCTTATAATCAATGTCCGAATGCTCCGTGCAGATCACCACGCAATCGGCACCGGTAATCAGATCATCGGTCAGGTCCGTGTTATGCAGAGCCTCGCCGTCGCCGATAGTGTAAGCGTGATCGAAAGTAACCTCGGGCACGAACGGGTCATGATAGGTGATCTCCGCGCCGCGCGATCTTAGCAGATCAATTATCGAAAGTGCCGGCGACTCGCGCATGTCATCGATATCCTTTTTATAAGCCACCCCTAGCACGAGGATCTTGGATCCGTTGACCGCCTTCCGTGCATCATTCAACGCAGTCGAAACCAACTTCACCACATAAGCCGGCATACCTGAATTCACCTGCTCCGCAAGCGAAATGAATTGCGAATCAAATCCGTGCTGCCGGGCCTTCCACGAAAGGTAATGCGGATCAAGCGGGATGCAGTGCCCGCCAATGCCCGGTCCGGGATAGAATGGCATAAATCCAAAAGGCTTCGTCGCCGCCGCTTTCACAACTTCCCACGTGTCGATGCCCAGCGTATTGCAAAGCCGTGCCATCTCGTTCGCCATCCCAATATTGATCGCACGAAACGTGTTTTCCCAAAGCTTGCACGCCTCAGCAACTCGTGCCGATGAGACCGGGTGCACCTGATCGACAACCTTTCCATAAAGCATCGCCGCGACATCTGTCGAATCTTTCGTCACGCCGCCAACGACCTTCGGAATATTGTGCGTCTGAAACTGCGGGTTGCCCGGGTCCACGCGTTCGGGCGAGAATGCGAGAAGAAAATCCTCATCCACCTTAAACCCCGCCTCCTCAAACATCGGCTGCAGGATCTCGTCGGTCGTGCCCGGATACGTCGTCGATTCCAGGATCACAAGCTGCCCTTTACGCATACGTTCAACTATCTCGCCACCGGCGGCAAGAATGAACGACATGTCCGGGTCCTTGGTCTTCCGTAAGGGCGTCGGAACGCAAATGATGATCACATCGCAATCCGACAGCTGATCGAAATTAGTAGTCGCCGTCAGCTTTCCGTTGTCCACCGTGGCTTTCAGAGCCTCGGTCTTAACGTCAACAATGTACGACACACCGGCGTTAACGTCGTCAGCCTTTTTCTGGTCGACCTCAAAGCCGATGCCTTCAAACCCTTTCTGGGCAAACTCTACGATCAGCGGCAGCCCGACATAGCCCAGCCCGATCACCCCGATCCGGGCGCTATTGTCCCCGATAATCTTTTCAAGATCTTGTCTAATCATTAGATAAAAGCGCTCTACGGCGCACAGTCCCCCCTAGTTTCTTATAACGTATTATTCTAAGTTAGGGCACCCACAACGCTTAGTCAAGAAACATCTTGGTTATGGTAAAATTCGAGTGCCTTTACTCCTCGCGTATGAAAACACCTATTGAATCGGAAAATCCAGTAGTAAAAGCGATCATCGAAGGCACGGCGCCCCGGCCCGCCCAGCTCGCAGCCGCACGCGGGATCTTGCCGCTTCCTGCGAACGACTTGTTCGAGGTCCTCGTCGCTTTCGCAGGCTCCTCCGACGAAGAGGTGGCGGGCCACGCACGCGAAACGCTCGCCGCCAAGCCAACAGCTGAGCTTGCCGAGGCTGCCGGAGGCACCGACGCACCCGTCGCCGTGCTGAGTTTCCTGGCCGAGAAACGCGAACTCGCGATCGAGGTTCACGAAGCGGTCATCCGCAACCCCCGCACACCCGCAGATGCAGTAGTCGGCTTGGTCCAGCATTCGGCGAACGGCGAACTGCTCGATATCGTTTCGCAGAACCAGCAGCTGCTGATCCGGAACCCCGCGCTGATCGAGGCAATTCTCACTAACCCAGCGCGCACACCGGATGCCGAACGTCGGGCCTCGGAAACTAAGAAGGAATTTTTCGAAAAAGAACGCGGGCAGCAGCAGATCGCCGAAGAGCTCCGTGCCCGCGGCAACGAGGCGGCCGCCGAGTTCTTCGAGGCAGCTGCATTTGACGGCGACGATATCGACATCGATGATGCGATCTTCCTCGCAGACATGATCGAGGTGCCCGACAGTGAGACCGACGATTCGTGGCTCGCCCTTGAATACATCGAAGAGCTCTACGAAGAAACGCCGGAACAGCGTCAGCGGATCATCAATAGCATCATCGGCGAGTTCAACGCCGACGGGGAACTAGAAAGCGAACGCGTCTCCGTCATCAACCACATAATGAAGATGGGCATGAAGGATCGCGTGAAAATGGCGATGAAAGGCGACCGCGAGGCACGCAACATCCTCATCCGCGACCCGAACCGCATCGTTGCCCAGGCCGTCGTCAACAACCCGCGCATCACCGAACAAGAGATGGAAAAGATCGCCGCCATGCGCTCTGTGACCGAAGACATTCTGCGGCAGATAGCCAACAATCGCCAATGGGCACGCAGCTATTCGATCGTTCACAACCTGGCGCGAAACCCACGCACGCCGATCGCGAACGTGCTCACAATTCTCTCGCGGCTCCAGCTTCGCGACCTCGCGGCGTTGTCCAAGAACAAGAACGTATCAGACGCCGTCCGTCGCCAGGCTCTGCGGCTGAGCCAGGCTCGGACGGGAAACAAATAGGTCAGAGAAACTCCGTCACCCGCCCGGTCTTTACATACGACACTGCCATATCCGTGAACGTGTGGCTCGCCGCACCGATCCACGCTCCGGCGAAAAAGGCTTCAAATATCCACTCGCCTAGGTGCAGCCGTGTGAACGCCCCAAACGCACGCCAGTGCCCCGCCGCATCATTCATATTCGCCATCGGGTCCTGATACACACCCGCGGCATATGCCGCAGCAAACATCGCCAGCGTCACGATGCCCATGAAATAGATCACGCGAAATAGGGTTCCAAATAATAGCCCGTGCGACCATCTCGATCTGTGCCTGAAAAAGCTCCGATACGGCAGCCAAAACCACCTCAATGGGCCCCATCGCGAATATTGCTTAGACGTCGTGTCGAGGTCCGGCCCAAACATAAACCCACCGAACAGGAACGCGACCGACACCGCGGCAGTCGCCGGCAGATCTGCAAACAAAAAATACGCACCCGCCGCCACGGCCGGCGTGAGTAAGATCGTAACTGCGTCGTGTGTGCGAACTCCGGGCATACTCCTGTTATTCTCCGGCGGTCTCTATACATTGCAACCGCCGCCCTGCAAAAAAAGGCCGCCTTTGTTAGAATTCGAGTTTCAACACAATGGCCGCATTCTTTTCTACACTAAAAACTACGCTCGAGATGATCAAATTCGAGCACACGCTTTTCGCCTTGCCGTTCGCTTTTCTAGGCGCGGTGCTCGCCGCAAATGGCCTTCCCACCTGGCAACAGATCCTTTGGATAACCGTGGCCATGGTTGGCGCTCGTTCCGCCGCAATGACCTTTAACCGCATCGCCGACCGGGACATCGACGCTGCCAACCCGCGCACCGCCAACCGCGAACTCCCCAGCGGCAAACTCTCGCTCGGCTTTGCGTGGATGTTCCTGTTCGTTTCGATCGGCGTGTTCCTCATTGCGGCTTATTCGCTCAACTGGCTCACATTTGCACTTTCGCCGATAGCCCTGCTCAGCGTCCTTGGTTATTCATACGCGAAGCGTTTTACAGCCTTCGCCCACTTAGCATTAGGCTGGGCACTCGCGATCTCACCGACCGCCGCATGGATCGCCGTACGCGGGACAATCGATTCCGAAGTTCCGCTGCTGCTGTCTCTGTTCGTGTTGATGTGGACGTCCGGTTTCGACGTGCTCTACGCGTGTCAGGATTACGACTTCGACCGAAGGGCCGGACTCCGCTCAATCCCCGCGCGATTCGGCATCGCCCGCTCGCTTTGGATCGCACGCCTCTTCCACGCACAGGCATTCATTGTTCTGCTCATATTGCTGCTCGCAACCGGCCTCGGTTGGATCGCATTCGCTGGCGTCGGCCTCGTCGGAGCTCTGCTCGTCTATCAGCACACGCTCGTTAAACCCAACGACCTCACGCGCATGAACGCCGCGTTCTTCACCGCCAACGCATTCGTCAGCGTCATCCTTCTCGTCAGCTTCGGTATCTCGGTGTTTATGCAGGCGTGACCGTCACTCGCTTTCGGTCGATAACTCCCCAACATACTGCATCATGCGGTTCGCGATCGCATTCGCACGAAACTTAATGAACTCCGCATTCGCGCCCGCAAAGTTCTCATCCACCACACCACGAAATATCCTCAGCCATCGCAGAAAGTGCTCCGGCACCAGCGCCTCCTTGCGGTGCAATTCACCGTGCACCATCAAGGGGTTCCTGCCGTGCCGAGCGTAATCACCCGTGCGAAATAGCATCGTCTCCCAGAAATCGCCAATGATGGGCAGGTGATGTTCAAGGTCCAGCTTCGCCACGTCAGTAAAGATATATCCGATGACCTCATCCGTGATCGCCACCGAATAAAACTCATGCATCAGATGATCGATGTCCGCCCTGTTTTCGATATCGTGTTTCATTCAACTGTTAGATGCGTACGGGCAAAAGCGGCCCCGAGGACGAGAAGTGCGAGGAGCTTCAGCGCCTCGAGAATGATATAAATGATGTGCGCCGACGACCCCGGCTCCGCCGTTCCGGCGATCACCTGTTCCGCCCGAACGTCCAAGACCGGCAGTAGCCAGATCGTTTGCAGAAACAAGATGAACAGCACGATCGCGGCCGTCACCACGGCTGGCTTCCCTTTCGGGCGAACGAACCAGAATGTCACGATCAGCGAAAGCGCCAGCACGATCTCGATCTTGTTCAGCGCATAAAAGACCAATCGTCCTATGCCCAGCCCCAGCGGCAGCGTGATTCCCGGCGCGTGAAACTTGAGCGGCGCTTCAAGAAACGACAGTCCGGCAACCAGACCAAACCACACGAACGGGATCGCGATCTGTAGGATCTTCATCGTCATCAATCAGCTCGATTTGAATTTGGTTACCAGCAACTGCAGCCTGCCCACGGCCTCCGCCTCGTGCTCAACGTCCGGCTCAAGCGTGATCAGAGTGCCCTGCTTCATCTCTTGCGAATCTTGGAGATCGGCCCCGGCCCGAAAGACTCCCTCCCCAGAAAGGCACAGAACCGTTATATGCTCCGCAGCCTTGTGCTTTTTGAGTATCGCTCCAGGAGACATTTTAATGTGGAGCATAGTTCGAAACGGCCCGTCAAAAAGCTTCTCGACCTGCAGATCACCGTCTGCTGATAGCTCACCGTCAAATGATAGATTGCCAATGTGTTCAATGTGTTTCATTCTCAACAACCCCCTTCCCCGGCCTAACGAGCGCAACTTGGCCCCGAGAGCTCCCTATCGCCTCAGCGTATCACGCACGATGTACGAAGACTATCTGGATTCGGCGAACCGTTTGAACGCCTGCAGATACTTCAGCGACTGCTTCTTAAACGCACCCGGCATCACGAGTGCGACGATCTTCATAAACCCCATAAACTGAAATTCATTCTCCGACGTATAAAGCGTCCTGTCCGGTCCCAGCGGTTCAAATTTGTTCCGCACGATATTCGTCACGCCGTCCGCCTCATATGTCCCCGCGAACTCACGCGGCAGGTCCTTCGACGTGATCGTCTCGACCATCTCAATGTCACGCTTCCCCATCTTGAACCGCAGCCGCGACTTCGCCCCAACCTCCCCCGGCTCCCCCCTCACATGCTCAAAACTCTCCAACCCCTCCATCCACTCAAACATGTTGTCCGAACTATCAAACAACGCGATCACCTCATCGATCGGCTTGTCTATCTCTATCGCAACGTTAAATTTCATGTGAGACTTTTCCTAATCCCTAGATTTTGAGTCGGTCATCTGTGCACAAGTCGAAAGGTGAAAGGGCACTATGTTCTCGTAAAGGGGATATTTAACCGGATTTGCGGAAAATGCTAAAATCTATCTCCAGCAATGAACGTCGATCTAATGAATTTACGGACCTCCACGCCTAGAGCGAACGGGCTTTTGATTTTGATGATAGCGCTCCTCTCCTTGAACAGCTTTGGACAAGGTGTGAAGGGCGATATCGTGTGGAAGAACATTGCAGAACGGTACTCGAATTTCAAAGATGTGAAGCCCACCATCTCCAACGAAACTGGTCGCACGATCTATTTCGACAATTACTACTATCCTTCGTCGATCGTACTTGAGCGGTTGGTCGACCACGATCGTTGGGAGGAAAGTTCTCCGTGGCGATGCGGAACTGGCTATAAGCCGGCTCTACAGAAACTTAAATCGTTTACCGTAGTAGTTCCAAATCTGTACGACGAATTCTGGTACACATCTACCGTGGACGATTATGTAACGCCGAGATTCACACGGTATCCCGACTACAGCGGACGCGGAAAGTATCGTATGCGTTTCACCTATGGATTCGACAAACGAAGTTTCAACAACATCCGTTCGTATTCTCCCGTTTTCGAAGTGATTGAACGACTCGATTAGTGAACAACACCGCCCAGGCGATGTGCTCCATCGTTCTCACTTCTTCGGCTTGAGCAAAGCCTTCTGTTCCGCCTCGGTTAATCTCAATCGGGTCCGAAGGATCTGCGCATATTCAGCGGGCTGATACAGAGGGTAATCCGTCCCGAACGCAACGCGGTCAAACCCCAGCCTCCGCACGTAAACCCCCAACTCCGCCCACTCGTCGTCTGAAAGCTTTCGCACGCCTTCGCTGTCCTTATCAAGCCCCACCGCCGAGATATCGAACGTGATCTTGTGCTTCCGCAGGTCGCGACTAGACGCCAACTCGCTGATGAACGAATCAAGAAACGCTATCGTACGCGTGCTAAATCCGCCCGAACTTCCAAAATGCGCGATCCGAAGACGCACCGGGTCCAAATCCTTTAGGATCAAGCCCGTAAGAAGCTTCACATCCGTCTCACCAAACCGTCGGTGGGTGTTGTCGAAATGCACCAAGATCGGCATCTTATGCCTCGCCGCGAACTCAAATACCCGTCTAACTTTCGCCAGATGTTCCGGCACCGTAAGGTAAACCTGGTTCGCGTTATGATGCAGCTTAACGCCGTCCATCTTCAAACGCGACCTGCACCTTTCCAGTTCCGCCAGTGCATAATCGCGCAGCGGGTCGACACTGCAAAACGCCCTTATCCGTTTCGGATATCTATCGCGAGCCGCGGCCACATATGAATTCTCACCCTCAACCAGCTGCCGTTCATTATCAAATTTTCCAAATTCGCTGGAAGAAAACACATGTGCCATCGAGATCAGGTCGATCCGCTTAGTTCCCGTGTTTTTCAGGATCTCACCGATGTCCGAATAATACTCGTCCGGCCGCGAAAACGGGACCCCAAGCCCTTTCCAAATCTTCATCAGCTGCGGGCTGAGAATGTGAACGTGAGCGTCGGTCGCACCAGCAACTCCCTTTTCGAACGATTGACCGAACACAGTCGTTCCGAGCATTAGAATGAGTATCACTGAAACGGCTTTCTTCATGGCTGCGAATGTATGAATAGATGCCGCATACTATTCCCGGCGCCGCCCACTGTCAAGCGGATTACTCCGCGGCGATTTGGTAGAATTAAAGCTTGCGGGAGCGTTGCAGAGCGCTTCGAGTTTCGATTTGCAGTAAAGATATGCAGTTTTCATTCGACAACAATCTCCAGGATATAACCTTCAAAGTAGAAGACGGCGAACGGCTCACCTTTGATGAGGGGATGGCCCTGTATAACACCACGGATCTGAACGCCCTCGGCAAGCTTGCGGACACGGTGCGGCGGCGAAAGCACGGGCTGACGACCTATTTCAACGTCAACCGCCACTTTAACCATACGAACATCTGCGTCGCCGACTGTAAGTTCTGCGGGTTCTATCGTCGTGCGCGGCAAGATGACGCGTACACGCATTCGATCGAAGAAGGCATCGAGATCGCACGCTCTGCCGTTGCCGAAGGTGCGACCGAACTCCACATCGTCGGCGGCCTCAACAGCAAATTGCCGTTCGAGTATTACACGGACCTTTTCTCGTCGCTCAAACGCGAATTCCCTAACCTTCATCTAAAAGCCTTGACGATGGTCGAGCTCGATTTCTTCGCCCGCTTCTACAAGATGTCCGACGAAGACGTGATCGAACGCCTCAAAGCTGCCGGGATGGATTCTTGCCCCGGCGGCGGTGCTGAGATCTTTGCCGAACCCACCCGTTCCCGCATCTGCGACCACAAATGCGACGGCGACCGTTGGCTCGAACTCGCCGGAAAGGTCCACAACGCCGGCCTCAAGACCAACGCAACAATGCTCTACGGCCATATCGAATCGATCGAGGACCGCATCGACCACTTCGTCCGGCTCCGCGAACAGCAGGACCGGACCGGCGGCTTCCAGTGCTTCATCCCGCTCGCTTTCTACCCGCCGGGCACCGCGCTCTCGTCGCTTCCGGGCCCAGACGCTATCGATAACCTAAAGACCATAGCCGTCTCGCGCCTGATGCTCGATAACTTCGACCACATAAAGGCCTACTGGGTCATGCTCGGCAAACACACCGCCCAAACCGCCCTCCACTTCGGCGCCAACGACCTGGACGGCACCATCACCGACGGCGGCGAACTAACCCACAGCTACTCCGTCGAGTCCGGCGGCGAAGTAAAAATGACCAAACAAGAGATCATCGAAATGATCGAGCGAGCGGGCTTTGAGGCCGTCGAAAGAGATACCGTCTACAACCGCGTGGAGAAGATTGCGGTGTGACCAAGGCAATGAGTCTTATGTTCAAATTCGCCTACTCGATTCTCGCACTTTTTGTGTTTTCGTTTCTATATCTCGAAACAGCGACTGCTCAGTGTGCGTGCGCCAAGCCCAACATCACCGCACTTGAAGAATATAAGGATGCAACCATCGTGTTTACAGGTGAAATTCTCGATATTCAAAGAAGTGAAGCGGATAAGCAGAATCGGTATTACGAAACTGTAAAGATAGCAGCCGATCGTGTATGGAAAGCGAATGTCGATCGTGACGATTAGGTATTACGTTTACGGCTGTGTGCAAGGTTGGGAAAAAGGCGATAAATATCTTGTTTACGCATACCTGAACAACGATAAAGTCACCTACTCGACAAGATGCTGTTGCTCACGAACGGGACCGCTCGAAAGAACGGAAAACGACATATCTGAATTTTTCAACTATGGCTATGCTCGGTCACATGTCAGCTTTCCGCAGAAAGAGAAGGTCATTATTGCTGGTTGGATGAATAGCCGCGCGTTAAACTTCCGTGACCCTAAGTATCCAACAGCCATCAAGAAGCCAAGACCAGCGGTTCGAGTAGAGGTACGGATCATGACGGACGTTGAAGGCAATGTTATATCAGCGGAGGTCTCTCGCGGTCCGGTCGATTTTCATAACGCGGCTCTCGATGCGGCGCGAAGTCTGAAGTTTCCGCCGACTAAGTTGTCCGGCGTTCCCACTAAAGTTTCTGGCTGGGTCTCCTTTGATTTCAAACCATAGAAATTTGAGCCCAGCGCTGAGAGCACTTACGAAGCCCTGCACGTGCTTCCCGAAGCGGCGCAAATGTTTTACAAAGCGGGCAAAACCTTTATGAACCCTAACAAATGAGGAATCATATTTGATCGTAGATCTTCGGATAAACCAATGAGACAGAATCGGATCGACATCCGGAAAGATAAACACCTTAAGACCGCGAATGCCTAACATATGCCTACAAAAAGTAAATTAACGGTCGCCCAGCAGTCCGATCTCATCTCGCTTCTGCGATCTCGGTTCGAGGCAAATATGCCCCGTCACAAAGGCATAAAGTGGGACGACGTCGAAAAACGATTGAATGACGCCTCCGCGAAGCTCCGCTCGCTCTACGAAATGGAAGCGACCGGCGGCGAACCGGACGTGATCGGCAGGGATAAAAAGACGGGTGAGTTCCTGTTTGTTGATTGCTCCGCCGAAAGCCCAAAAGGCCGCCGCAGCGTCTGCTTCGATGCGGAGGCTCTCGCATCGCGGAAGGAACACAAACCGAAACACAGCGCCCTAGGAATGGCAGCAGAAATGGGTATCGAATTGCTGACAGAAGAAGAGTACCGAAATCTGCAAAAGCTCGGCGATTTCGACCTCAAAACCTCATCATGGATCGCAACGCCCGACGAGATCCGCCAACTCGGCGGTGCTATGTTCTGCGACCGCCGCTACAACACCGTCTGGACCTATCACAACGGAGCCGAATCCTACTACGCCGCCCGCGGCTTCCGCGGCATCCTCCGCGTTTAGGAAATCGATTCCAGAAAATCAACTGTCGATTTGAGATCGGGTGCAAATCCATCCGCTCCGATCTCCAAGTACATCTCCGGCACCTGCCGAAAACTCGCTCCGCCGACGATTATCTTAAGTTCATTTCCGAATGTCGCCCGAAGATCTTTTATTATTTCGATCACCTTCGGCAAATTGAACAGCATAGTTGCCGAGATCCCGACCACATCCGCACGGTGCTCTTTGACAGCCTTCAATATTCCCTGATGCGGCATGTTCGTCCCCAAAAAGCGCACGTCCCAGCCCTTGACCTCCAGCACATCGGCGACCATGTTTGCGCCGATCTGATGCATCTCGCCTTCCACACCGGTCAACACCATCCTGCCCCGAAACCGTTCCGCAGGTTCGATGCGCGGATAGATCTGAGCCATGACAAATTGCGTGATCGCTGTCGCCATATGCTCTTCGGCCACCGTGATCTTATTCGACTCCCAAAGCCGTCCCAACTGATACTGCGATTCCTGAAGGATCTCCGTGTAAACATCAATGATCCCGCACCCGCTTCTCAATGCCTCCAACGCTATCGTCACCGCCGCCTGACGACGCCCCTGCAAGATCGATTCGAGAAAGAGCCTCTGAGTTTGTTCCAGTTCGCCCGCTCCAGTCTCTCGCGTATCTGCTGCCGCATCTACACAGGCGGCACGGCCCGCTTCGATGAAGCGCAAGATCGTCTCAGCCGAATCATCCGCCATCACCCGGTTGAGGCTCTCCCCGATCTGATGAAAATTCTCCGCGACGAATACCGGATCGATTCCCCGCGAGGCAAGCATACGCGATGACCATCTCGCATAATCTTCGAACGGCGCGGTCGACCCACTTTCGATCGCGCTCGCCAGAAAGTCGATATGGTATTTGGCGTCCTCGATTCCGCGAACCCTGCCTGCATCTCCATATCGCGCCACCCAATCCGGGTGCCGCACGAAGAACTCGTCGGTGACCGACTCCGCGACCGCGTGCTTCGCTTCACTGATCCGCCGCGCGATCAAAGTGCGCTCGTGAATGTCTACGCGTTCTATTTTGTCCACTTTCTAACCGCCGTTTTTGACATGTCTCGCGCAAAATTCTCGACCTCCGCCACTGCCTTGGTCGCACAGTCATCGCAATAGCCGTGAGAGAGAAAGTCCGAATTGTCATTGAAATATTTCAGTAAACTATCCCATTGGCCATCGCCAGTCTTCACCTTGTGACACACTGAGCAAATAGGCAGAACTTCCTGAATCTTCTTCAAGTGCCAGTGCGATTGGCGTAGCTCTTCGTGTGCTTTCTCAAGCTCATCATGCACTTTCTTGAGGGCCTTGCTTTGCCGCTCATTCTCGCGAATCAAAACACTAAACTGGTTGTTGAGCTCGATCAACTCGACCTGTAAAGCCTGTTCCTTTTCTACCGGCGGTGCTCCCAATATTACAACGCCGTCAGGGCGAACATCGAGGGTGCATTCGATAGTGAACGGATGCGAATGAGCGTCAACTAAGTTGAGCAGTATACTTTTTTCCTGCTCTGCTTTTACGGGACCTTCTGCTCTGCGGTGCAGAAAAGCGGCGCTTTCGTCAGTCAGGACCTCGCTTATATTCCGCCCGATCAATTCATCTCGCTTCTTTTGTAAACGTTCGGCTAGGATCTGATTGCATGCCAGGATCACTCCCACGCGCGACAAAGCAATAAAGTACACGTTGCGTGTTTGATCAAGATACTTGGCTATCAGAAGCGATGAATCGGTCACCGCTTCTTCAAACTCGGGTACTCGGTTCGGTTCCGCTAGCCGATCAAGAATGGTGACTTTGGTAAACTCGGGATCTAATTTCAATCCCTTCGGGATGAATTTGTGCGAGAGACGATGATCGGCGCTCCCATGCCAGGAACGAAACGAATCAACGTCGGTCCATCTAGTGACCAAATAAAAAATCGTCGGGTCGTCCGCATCGGTAAAGGTTTCCATACCGAGAAAAGCCGGCACCGAATCGACTAGGTGCGGTCGGTTAAAAAAGGCTTCCTTAACCTCGCCTTCCATACCGTTCGCCACCCTAAATCTTGAAATCGCTAAAATCATAAAAACATGCCCAGTGAGTAATTTATTCAGGCCGACCTAATCATAACACCCACGCCACATAAGGCATTCTAAATGTTTGGCCTGCCATACTTGGTTCTGAGCATTACTAAAACTTGTAGACCGGGAGTAATTCGAATCCCGCAAAACCTGTACAACTGTACGAGCGTGTAGTTATACTAAGTATGGGTTTAACAGCGTTAAAGGCCCACTCAGAAATGCGAGAGTTAGTACTAGGTATAATTTCCGTCGCGATGCTGCAGCTCGGGTTCATCGGGTACACGATGCTCCAAGAGCCGCTCGACGTCGCCGTCGCGCCGGTTGGTCCTGAGATAGAGCAGCGTGACCCAGTGCTGGATTGGCTGGATGTTCGACCGGAGTCGTCCGAAACGGAAACTGACCCCGAGACCTCTATTGCTCGGGCAGTGTCGCCTCGTAGTTCTGTGCCGCTTCCCGCGAAACCTGAAACGCCCCGCAGCCAAGGGCGTTCGGTGACACCTCGTAAATTTGCCCCACCGCAGCAGTGGCCGCCCGACGATTTTCGGACCGTTGTTATCAGCTATACTGGCCGTCCAGGCTCGGCAGACTGCGACGTTCCCGCTGCAGCTAAGCCGAAGGGCCGGTCTCTCGCTGCGAAAGCCGCGCCGATCGTTCAGAAACCGTGGGAGCTGATGAAAACAGTCGCGTCAAAATTGAAATAGAAGAAGGGCGCTCAGCCTTAGCCGCCCTTCTCGACCATCCGGCAGCTAGGCGTACACAAGATCGAACCGATCGAGGTTCATGACCTTATCCCACGCCGCGACGAAATCACTGACGAATTTGTCGCCGCCATCCGCAGAGGCATAAACCTCAGACAACGCACGCAGCTCCGAGTTCGATCCGAAAATCAGATCGACACGCGACCCAAGCCATTTGAGCTCGCCGCTTTCGCGGTCACGGCCCTCGAAAACCGTCTCGCCGTCGTCAGTCGCCTTCCATTCTGTGCCAATGTCCAGCAGGTTAACGAAGAAGTCGTTGGTCAGCGTTCCCGGCCGAGGGGTGAAAACGCCGTGCTTCGACTGGCCGGTGTTTGCGTTCAACGCACGCATCCCGCCGACAAGTACGGTCATTTCCGGCACGGTCAGCGTCAGCTGGCTTGCCTTGTCGACCAACAGCTCTTCCGCCGAAACCTTGTATCGGCTCTTTTTGTAATTGCGAAAACCATCGGCGATCGGTTCCATGTACTTGAACGATTCGGAATCCGTCTGCTCCGGCGAAGCGTCCATCCGCCCGGGCGTGAATGGAACGTTGATGTTGTAACCAGCATCCTTCGCAGCTTTTTCGACAGCTGCACAACCGCCCAGCACGATCACGTCCGCGAGCGAAACTTTCTTGCTGCCGGAGAAAATATACCCCGACTGCCCGCTGTTGAAGTCCTGCTGAATGCCCTCAAGCGTGCCCAGCACCGATGCAAGTTGCGCCGGGTCGTTCACTTCCCAGTCCTTCTGCGGCTCAAGCCGAACCCGAGCTCCGTTCGCTCCGCCCCGCTTGTCGCCGCCCCGAAAGGTCGAAGCCGACGCCCAAGCCGCACTGACCAGGTCCGAGACCGAAAGTCCGGAATCCAAGATCCGAGCCTTGATCGCCGCTATGTCTGCATCATCGATCAGATCATGATCAACAGCCGGAATAGGATCTTGCCAAATAAAGTCCTCCGCAGGCACCTCGGGCCCGAGATAACGGACCTTTGGCCCCATGTCGCGGTGCGTAAGCTTGAACCATGCCTCCGCGAAAGCATCGTGAAACTCATCAGGTTTCTCTAAAAAGTGCCGCGAGATCTTTTCATATTCGGGGTCGAAACGCAGCGAAAGGTCGGTCGTCAACATCGTCGGCAGATGCTTCTTCTCCGGGTCGTAAGCATCCGGAATTATGGGGTCAGCGTTCACCGCGACCCACTGTTGTGCACCCGCTGGGCTCTTCGTCAGCTCGTACTCGAATCCAAACAGATTTTCGAAGAAATTATTGCTCCACTTGGTCGGGGTCGTCGTCCATGTAACCTCAAGACCGCTCGTGATTGTGTCAGGGCCCTTGCCGGTTTTGTAACTGTTATGCCAGCCAAAACCCTGTGACGCCAAGCTTTCGCCTTCGGGCTCGACACCAACATGGGCCGAGTCAGCCGCACCGTGTGTTTTACCAAACGTGTGCCCGCCGGCTATCAACGCGACGGTCTCGTAATCGTTCATCGCCATGCGGCCGAAAGTTTCGCGGATGTCATGAGCCGCGGCGATCGGGTCAGGGTTGCCGTCCGGCCCTTCCGGGTTGACATAGATAAGGCCCATCTGGACCGCTCCGAGTGGGTCTTCGAGCTTGCGTGTGTGAATCTCTCCATCCGCATCGTCGTCAGATACCAGCGTGCCTTCCTGTTTATCAGCGCCTTCCGAACCGTGCTGGTAACGCACGTCGCCGCCAAGCCAGGTTGTCTCGGCGCCCCAGTAGACGTCCTCATCCGGCTCCCACACGTCCTCGCGTCCTCCGCCAAATCCAAGCGGTTTGAACTCCATCGTTTCGAGAGCAACGTTACCCGTCAAGATCAAAAGGTCGGCCCATGAAAGCTTGCGCCCATATTTCTGTTTTACGGGCCACAACAGCCTGCGCGCTTTATCAAGGCTAACGTTATCCGGCCAACTATTAAGCGGTGCGAATCGCTGCTGCCCACGGCCGCCGCCGCCACGGCCGTCACCGATGCGGTAAGTGCCCGCGGCATGCCACGACATACGAATGAAGAGCCCGCCATAATGTCCAAAATCCGCAGGCCACCAATCCTTTGAATCCGTCATGATTGCCGCCAGATCCCGTTTTACGGCTGCGAGATCGAGCGACTTGAATTCTTCTGCATAGTCGAATCCTTCGCCCATCGGATCCGACAAAGCGGAGTGTTGGCGGAGGATGTCCAACTTCAGCATATTCGGCCACCAATCGCGGTTGGCCCGGAAGGTTCCGTGAGTATATTTCAGCGCACCGCTCGTGAATGGGCACTTTCCGGAACCGTTTTGCTTGTCGTTATTTTCCATTTTTCGTTTACCTTCCCTCGAGTTTTTATCTTTTTTTTTTGCGGATGCGATGTTAAATACATGCCGGGCACGTGCCCCGCAATATCACCTCAATCGAATCGGCTTTGAATTTAGAAAGCCGCTCCCCTTTTTTCAAAATTTCACCGGGCACGGGCAGGTCGATGTCCACGAGCTTTCCGCAGCTGCTGCAGATCGCGTGATCGTGACGCGCCAAGGTTTTGTCATAACGCGTCGCGTCGATAGCGAAGCGTACCTCGCCGATCAGACCTTCGTTCTTTAGGTAACGCAACGAATTGTAGACTGTCGCAAATGAGATTCCCGGCAGGATTCGACGAGCGTCTTCGAAAACCTCGTTGGCTGTCAGATGTTCGTGCGCGTCGCGGATCACTTGCAGAACCGCTCGCCGCTGTTTAGTTAGGCCTAAACTCTCGATGTTGTTCATGGTGCTCCCGTGGTGTGAATTGCATTTATAATAGTTCTAATTCTAATTCCTGTCAATAGGGCACGAATCACGTTGGACCACGTCTCGACCCTGTTTGAAACGTGTGTATAATGTGTCCGTCAGCCGCAATTCCTCGAACCCTGTGACACATCATCGCAAAGAACTTATTCGAATCCTTCAGAATGCATATTCCGGAGAGCTAGCTGCAGCTTACGCTTACCGGGGGCACTGGCGTTCGATCAAAGATTCGCCGGAAAAAGTACGTATAAAAGAGATCGAAGCGGAGGAGTGGGATCATCGCCGACGCGTGGGCGAGTGGCTGGCAAAACTTGACGCGGTACCGAGACCGATGCGGGAAAAGGTGTTCTGGATGATAGGCCGTTCGCTAGGCTTGAGCTGCTATGTCTCGGGGTGGTTTATGCCGATGTATTTTGCCGGCAGGCTCGAGAGCGGCAATGTAACCGAATATGAAGACGCCGCCGAGTTTGCGAAGGCGTTGGAAATGAACGACTGCGTCAACGACCTTCTGGATATGGCGCGAGTTGAGGCAGAACACGAGACCTTCTTTCGGGAAGTAGTCACAGGGCATCGGCTGCTCCCAGCAATGCGACGCGTTTTTCGCTGGAGCTAAGATCTTTTGGGCCGAGTGGATTCAAACCATTCGACAAATTTCCTGATTCCCTCGTCAATCCTGGTCTTCGGTTTATAACCGAGCAAATCCCGCGATTTTGAAATATCCGCATACGTGATCGGCACGTCGCCGGGCTGCAACGGCTGGCGGTCGATCACTGCTTTTTTTCCAAGACTATTCTCCAGCAGCTCTATCAGTTGCGAGAGCTCGGTCGTTTCTGATTCGCCGAGATTGAAAACCTCGTGGACAGAACCGTCGTAATCTATGGAAGCTCTGACGCCCTGAATGGTGTCGTCGACATACGTGTAATCGCGGCGGGTCGTGCCGTCTCCAAAAACCTTTATTGGCTCGCCGGCGGTGATCTGCGAGGCGAATTTGTAGATCGCAAGATCGGGCCGCTGCCGCGGGCCATAGACGGTGAAGAATCTTAAACAAACGGTCCGGAAGCCGTAAAGATGCGAATATGTATGGCACAGAAGCTCGCCGGCAGCCTTCGTCGCGGCATACGGTGAGATGGGCTGCACGATCTTGTCGTCCTCGGCGAAAGGGACCTTGCTGTTGATTCCATAAACGCTTGATGACGAACCAAATACGAACTGCGGCACCTCATGCTCGCGTGCGAGTTCGAGTAGGTTGAGCGTCCCGATCACATTCGTCTCGGCGTAAAGCTGCGGCTGCGAAAGCGACGGGCGGACCCCCGCGCGTGCCGCAAGATGCACGATCACATCGAAGGTTCTTTCTGCAAAGATGCGCTTTAGACCTTCGGCGTCACGAATGTCAGCTTCAAAAAAATGTACGTCCGCACCGAGCGCGGCAAGATTTGCACGCTTGATCGCCGGCGAATAAAAATCATTTAAATCATCGACGATGGAAATCTGCGACGCGCCTTCTGCATTGAGGTGTTCGGCGAGATGCGACCCGATAAAACCCGCACCGCCGGTGATGAGTATTCTTTTTTTCACAGTAAGTTAATGATCGAGGAAGCGCTGTTTTGCTTGAAATTGATGGACCACTTCTTCGAGGAAGCCTTCGTAGGAGAAAGTCTGTAAATCATATTCCGGTTTTAACTTAAACATTAGCGGGATCGCGATGCGCCATGCCATCCACTGACGCTGCCGGTCGGTCAGGTCCCAGCGGCGGCGCAGCAGATTCTCGACCACCTCGATCTCGCCGACGTTCAGGTTACTTACGTCGACCCGGATATCGCCTTTCGGCTGTACGCGGCGGTACGCGGCGTCAGCAACGGGGTTCGAGAACGTTTCGTAGAAAGTCGGTGCTTCGTCGGTTCGCTCGCGGATAACGACCGTACCGGCAAATAGGTCGCCGACACGCTGGTCGCGGCTGTTCAAAAATACGAAGACCAGCCCGACGGAGTAGATCGGAAGCACAAAACCGGGGGCCGAATCGAACAGCCGCAAAAGGTTGCGCGTGACCGCCTCCCAGATCGTTATCGGCCGGCCGTCTTCGCGAATGACGCGTAGCTTCATCAAACGCTTACCCGGAGTTTGCCCGTTCCAGGCCCATTCAAAAGCGATGAAATACCCGAACAAAAGTAAGAAGATTGAAATGATCAGCAGTGCTACCGACCATTTTGGCAATTCTGAAAAGATGCCCGCACCCTCAAACAACCCCACGCCGGCCAACGATAAAAAGAACCAGGTGACTACCCCGATCGCCAAAAACTGGATGGTGTGGTCGATTGCCACCGCTAGAAACCGATTGCCGATCGAGGCAAGTGAGAACGCCAACGACACGCGTTCCGGCATTTCTATTATTAGCGTTTCTTCGGTTTCGATTATGGGCGCGCTCATGTGTTGGCGAAATGATCTACTATTATTTGTCGCGGCCATCAGAATTGCAAAGCCACTTTTTTGCTTGTCATATCAAATCGAGGTTAACTATACTGAGTTTTAGATAGTGTTCGATAGACCGGAAAAATGATACAACAGAACATCAAACGCGGACCGCTGAATGGAGAAGGAGCGACGTTCGCGATCGTAGTCAGTCGCTGGAACGATATTCTTACTTCTAAACTCGCCGACGGCGCCGTGGAAGCCCTGATGAGCCATGGTGTCGCCGACGATGCCGTCGATATTTTCCATGTCCCGGGCGCATTTGAACTGCCTCTTACGTCGCAGAAATTGGCGGAAACCGGGAAATATGATGCTATCATCGCTTTGGGCGTGGTGATTCGCGGCGAGACCCCGCATTTTGATTACGTTGCAGGCGAGGCAGCGAGAGGGATAACGAGCGTCGCGCTTAAGACCGGGATTCCGGTGATGTTTGGCGTTATCACCGCAAATACATTGGAGCAGGCCGTCAACCGGTCGGGCGAGAAAGACGGTAACAAGGGCTACGAAGCTGCTCTTTCCGCGATCGAAATGGTTAGTTTATTCAAGGGGATCTCGGGTGACGCCGAGCAAGGTAAGGGCGAAAAAGCTTTAACTCATGTCGTTTGAAAAGTCAGCTAAGAGTTCGGGAACCCGACGCAAAGCGCGCGAATGCGCGTTGCAGATGTTGTTTGCAGCAGATGTGGTGAAAAACCCGTCGGACTTCTCGACTGAGGCCTATTGGATCGAACTCGGCGATGTCGATATGGACGAAAAGCTGCGTGCTTTTGCCGACAGCATCGTTCGCGGAACGATCGAGAACCTTCCGGCTATCGACGAACGCATTCGAACACGTGCCGAGCACTGGCGGATAGAGCGTATGGCGATCGTCGACCGCAACGTGCTTCGCCTCGCCGTTTACGAATTCCTGTTCCTTGATACACCGCACACCGTCGTCATCAACGAAGCGCTTGAGATCGCAAGGCGTTTCTCCACATTCGAAGCAACGCAGTTCATAAACGGCATACTGGATGCCATTAAGCTTGATCTTGCCCGCGAAGATACCAACGGTGCTGCTCCGCCGCCGGATGGCGACGCACAGCAATCTAAGGCCTCGTCCAACTAATGTGGGCCCTGTTCAAACGTTCTCTGAACGCCGTGGCTTTTGCTGCGGTGGTGACCGCGCTCGCTCTCGTCGGTTCGGTTAGCGCACAGCAACTACCGAAAAGCATTCTCGGTTACCCGGTCCACCGAGATGTAATACGTGTTAACGGTTCGCAAAAACTGGATGGGCCGCAGGTCACATTCGAACAGCCGGAGTTGCGAGATGTTGGGCTTACAGGAATCACCCTGCAAATATCGGCGACGATCCTGTCACCGGATCAAAGTGCAAAGATCGAATTCCTAACTTTCAGCGATTTCCGCATCGACGGGCTTCCGGTAACGATCGAAGATTACACCGAAGCCTTCGATGTACGAAAGAATGAACTCGTCGCACTTCCCACGCCTGCTGAGATCTTTGTGCCGACCGAACGCGTCATTCAGGCGGCTTGGCGGGAGTTCAGCGACTCTCGCGAAGAGTGGCGTGTGACCGGTCGCGTGTTTGTTTTCGGCAAGTTTCGCAAGTTTGGCTTCTATCACAAACGCGTCGTCCCGGTCGATGTCGACGTCATCATATCAAACCCGCTTCGCAGCAAGTAATCCCGCCGTCCGTCGAGAGCCGAACGCTTATCTTTTTAGCGAAATTGCGTTAAGATAACGTGTTACGACACCTATTTTCAAAAAGGATTTATTAAACGCAGTGAGTGCAAAAAACACAGATCTTTCGGCATATATTACTGAAAATTTCGGGGCGAATGCGAGTTATGTAGAAGGCCTCCTCGCTCGATACCAGGCCGACCCGCGATCGGTTGACGAATCATGGCAGACCTTTTTCAGTGACCTCATCAGCGGCAACGGCGACGGCTCCGACGGAGCCGCAGCAAAAGCGCCTGAGAAGGCCGTGGCGACGCCCGCAAGCTCAGAATCGGCCGCGACAAAGCCTGCTCAGGCGTCAAAACCGGCAGCCAAACCGACCGCCACGACCCCGTCTGGTGAGGCCGTTCCGCTTGTCGGAGTCTCGAAAAAGATCGTCGAGAACATGGAAGAGAGCTTGACGGTCCCGATCGCCACCTCGCTGCGCACGATCCCCGTCAAGGTCCTCGAAGAAAACCGCCGCGTTATCAACGAGCATATGCTCGGCACCGGCCGCGGGAAGGTGTCGTTTACGCACCTAATTGCATGGGCGATCGTCCGCGCGGTCAAAGAATATCCGCAAATGAACCACGGCTACGGAGTGGTCGACGATAAGCCGTCACGGATCGAGAACGATAGCATCAACCTGGGGATCGCGATCGACATCGCAAAAAAGGACGGCTCGCGAAATCTTCTGGTCCCGAACATCAAAGACTGCGGCAACAAGAACTTTGCCGAATTTTTCAGCGGCTATAACGACACGGTGCGAAAGGCCCGCGACGGCAAGCTTGAGATCGCCGACTTTCAGGGCACGACCATATCGCTGACAAATCCGGGAACGCTCGGCACAGTTGCTTCTAACCCACGCCTCATGGCCGGTCAGAGCGCGATCATCGCGACCGGAGCTATCGAATATCCCGCCGAATACCAGGCAATGACGAACGCCGCTCTTTCGCAGATCGGGATCAGCAAGATCATGACGCTGACCAGCACCTATGACCACCGCGTCATCCAAGGCGCTGAAAGCGGGCTATTCCTGGCGAAGATCCACGAGTATTTACTTGGTCAGCACGACTTTTATGACGACGTCTTTCGTGCGCTTGAGATCAACTTCCCGCCGGTAAGGTGGAACGAGGATCACAACCCGTCGATCTTTGGTAACGACCATATCGGCGAGCAGATCGAAAAGCAGGCGAACGTACTTCAGTTGATCAACGCCTATCGCACACGCGGCCACCTGTTGGCGGATATCGATCCGCTGAACATGGCTCCGCACGATTCGGACGAGCTGGAGCTTGAGAACTTCGGCTTGACGATCTGGGACCTCGATCGCGAGTTCATCACCGGGGGCCTGCACGACGAAAAGACGTCTACGCTTCGCCGTATTATCGAGATCATGCGTCGGGCGTACTGCGGAAAGGTAGGCATCGAATATCGCCACATTCAGACCAAGAAAGAAAAAGATTGGCTCAGAAAGCGTATCCGTGAGCAGTTTGTCGATACTGAGCCGCTTTCGGCCGACACCCGCAAAGATCTGCTGACAAAATTGATCGAAGCCGAGCAGTTCGAGCAGTTCCTGCATAAGAAATATCTTGGTCAAAAGCGATTTTCGCTTGAGGGTTGTGAAACGGTCATTCCCATGCTTGACCAGTTGGTCGAATGCTCGTCTGAGCGTGGCGTCGAAGAGATCTATGTAGGCATGGCCCATCGCGGTCGGTTGAACGTGTTGTCGAATATAGTCGGCGACGCAGAAACTGGCGATATGGCGGAGCGCATATTCACGGTCTTTGAGGGCACTTCCCACCCGAGCTTCCCGGCCGACGAAGGCGACGTGAAGTATCATCAGGGTGCAGTTGGGAAACGCAAGACGCGATCGGGCAACGAGATCCGCATTGAGCTCTCTAGCAACCCGTCGCATCTGGAGTTCGTCGACCCGGTCGTCGAAGGAATGGCCCGTGCACGTCAGGATGAGCTGCTTGAAGGTGACGAGGCCGATGCCTCACGCCGCGACGCGGTTCATGACCGAATTTTGCCCGTTCTGCTGCACGGCGACGCTGCCTTCTCCGGGCAGGGCATCGTTATGGAAACGCTGCAGCTGGCGAACCTCCGCGGCTATCGCACCGGCGGAACGATCCACATCGTCATCAATAACCAGATCGGGTTCACGACAGGCCCCGAAGCCGGTCGCAGTTCTATTTACTCGACGGACGCGGCCCAAATAACGCAGACGCCCATCTTTCACATCAACGGCGACGATCCGGAAGCCGCCTATCGCGTGCTGCAGATCGCACTTGAGTATCGCCAGACGTTCAATAAAGACGTCGTGCTCGACCTGGTCGGCTTCCGTCGGCTCGGCCATAACGAAGGCGACGAACCGAGCTACACTCAGCCGCTGATGTATGCACGCGTCAAGGCTCACCCCGGCGTGCGTCACATCTACGCCGAGCGATTGATCCGCGAAGAGGTCATCAGCCCGGATGAGCTGAAGGAAATGATCCAGTCCGTCGTGGATAAATATGAGGGGATTCTCGCCCGTGCCAAAAAGATCGCACAGGAAAAACCGGCGCGTGCCGTTCTTCCCGAATCCGTCAAAGAGCTCGACGGCTCTGAAGTTGTAGAAACTGCGATCTCGGCCGATGTGCTCAAAACCGTCGCCGAGCAGATATCCATCGTTCCCGAAGATTTTAGTGTCAATCCGAAAATGGTTGGCCAGCTGGCAAAGCGAGCCAAGATGGGTTCCGGCGAAGCTCCGATGGACTGGGCGTTCGCCGAAGCCATCGCGTTCGGTTCGTTGGTGCTTGACGGTGCTCGCGTTCGGTTAAGCGGTCAGGACTCCGGCCGCGGAACGTTCTCGCAACGACACGCCCTCATGTATGACACCGTCACCGGCAAGATGTGGTCGCCGCTAGGGCTCCTGCGTTCGGAGGAAAATCCGCTCGCCCGTGTTCAGGTATTCGATTCGTCGCTTTCCGAGAATGCCGTGCTTGGCTTTGAATATGGTTATTCGCTGAAGTCACGCGGGGCCCTGGTCGCATGGGAAGCTCAGTTTGGCGATTTCGCGAATGGTGCCCAGGTCATCATCGATCAATACATTGCGGCATCCGAAGATAAATGGGGCCAGACCTGCCGGCTTGTGATGCTCTTGCCGCACGGTTATGAGGGGCAGGGCCCCGAGCACTCGTCGGCACGGCTGGAGCGTTTCTTACAACTTTGCGCAGAGAACAACATCCAGGTCTGTTATCCAACGACCCCGGCGCAATACTTTCATATGCTTCGACGTCAGGTGAAACAAGAGGCTGCCAGGCCGTGCGTAGTGATGACGCCGAAAAGCCTGCTTCGTCTGCCCGCTGCGTCATCGGCCGCCGATGAACTGACGACAGGTGGATTTCAACCCGTGCTGGATGATGCGCGTGCCGACGAACGATCGAAGATCATACGAGTCGTGCTGTGTTCCGGCAAGGTATTTTACGACCTGGATGCCGCAAGGACCGAGAAAGGCGACAAGGCAGTCGCACTGGTCCGGCTGGAGCAGTTCTATCCTTTCCCCGAAAAAAGGCTGAAGGAAGTTTTGGATTCATATCCAAACGCGACAGAAGTCTTGTGGACCCAGGAAGAGCCTCAGAATATGGGCGGATGGATGTTTGTTGAACCGCGGCTGCGAGAGATATTGCCCGAGAAGGCAAAGCTTCGGTATGTGGGTCGCGTGCCGTCGGCGTCGCCAGCTACGGGATCGTACGCGATTCACGAGTTGGAACAGAGAGAAATAATTGAGACGTCGTTGATATCGAACTCGGATGAGATCTCGGCGGCTAGCGAGCCGGAAGTTTCGGAAAAGCTAGCTCCCGCGTCAGCGTAGTTAACTCAGTCAATAAAAAGCCGGCCCGCGTAAAACGAGTCCGGCTTTTTTTCGCTATTTCTGCTTCTTTCGGATGCCGGCGGCGATGCGAACAGCCTGGTTGCGAGCCATCAGGGGGATCCGCTCATCATTAGCCAGACCATCTAAAAGGCCAAGCATTCCCGCCGGGTCTGCGATCTCGTTGCGGCCGATCAGCCCCTGCAGATTGTTGACAAGTTTAGGGGTTTCGAGCGGCTGGTTTTCACGTGCGAGCGTGATGTCAAAGATCCACACGTGCTGATTGCCGATCTTTCGATATTGGTCTAGCACTTCGCGGACCTGCTTATTCTGTGTCCAGTTAACCGTCACTGCACGGGTCCTTCCGGCCGACTCCACTTTCAGCGTCGAATTACCGAGATGCGAGAAGTCCCGCTCATCCTGATACACGTCTGTCGATTCAAGAAAATTAAGCTCGCGATATGCGGAAGTGATCTTCTCAACAACCGACGGCGCGATCATGATCGGATCGGAAACAGTCCCACCATACCCGCTCTTATCAAATTCTATTGTTCCGCGGCCATTCTCGTCATGTTTGATCGACATCCTGCTGACGAGAAAATTCGGCTGCTCAAAAACGTACTCATATCGGACGGGCACCTCGACGGGAAGCGCAGGAGAGCGTTCGCGGACGATTGTCTCAGCAACCGCCGGCCGGGCGTTCTTCTTGGCGTCGGCTGCCTTCGCTTCGCGCTCCGGATCCTGCGCGAAAGTAACCGCCGAGGCCAGCGTTATCGTGAACAAACAAAAGAATATCCTAGGAAACATAAAGACGTTGATAGCTGCGGCAACAGCTTTGGATGACGAAAACCGAAGAAAAGTTTATCAGGCGAGTGGACGGCGGGTAAAAGGCCTATTCAAATTTTACCGAAACGATGCTTGAAACTCCGGCTTCCTGCATTGTTACGCCATAGAGGGCGCGGGCGGCTTCCATCGTACGTTTGTTGTGGGTTATCACGATGAACTGCGTCTTTTCTGCCATTGTCGCGATCTTGCCGACGAACCGGCCGACGTTGGCATCATCAAGCGGCGCATCGACCTCATCGAGCAGGCAGAAGGGCGACGGACGGTATCGGAAAATCGCGAGCACCAGAGCGATCGCGGTCATCGCCTTTTCACCACCTGAGAGGAGAAGGATATTTTGCAGGCGTTTGCCGGGCGGCTGCGCGACTATCTCGATGCCGGCTTCGAGAATGTCATCGGCTTCGAGCAGCGTCATCTCGCCGCGGCCGCCGCCGAAAAGTTCGATGAAGAATTCCTTGAAATTCTCGTTGATCGCCTCGAACGCTTTCTTGAATCGGTCACGCGAGCGTTCCTTGATCTCACGCAGTGCCTCTTCGGCAGCTCTGATGCTCGAGATAATATCGTCCCGCTGTGAGGTAAGGAAAAGAAGACGCTCCTCGGCTTCGCCCAGTTCTTCGACGGCGAGCATGTTGATGGCCCCAAATCCATCAAGCCTTTCGCGGAGGTCATCGGCCGTGATGCGTGCATGCTCCAGATCAAAGTCTGCCGGTATCTCTTCGGTTTGAGCAAGCTGGTCGATGGTCATGTTCAATTCATGAACGCAGTGCTCGCTGATGTTCTTGAACTGCGTGACGGCCTCGGCCAGACGTACGTCCAACGCGGCGCGGGCGTTCATCGCCTCGGCGGCTCGATGGTTCAGCTCCGCGAGCTCTTCACTCGTCGCGTCAGCAAGCGACCTCGCCGCGGACAACGCTTCGACAAATGCGGTCAGCTCCTTGGCCTCTTCGTCAACCGCCGAGATGCCCGTCTCAAGCATTGCGGCAAGGGCTTCGACGCTTTCTTTCAGCTCACTTATCTTGATCTCAGACTCGCCAAGTTCGGTCGACAGGATCGCAAGTCTGGATTCAAGCTCTTTACGTCCGTTCTCAACACGCCGCAGCGCGGATTGCACCGACCGACGGCGTTCATCTGAGGTCGCCGCGATGGTCCGCTTTTCGTTTAGCGCGGCATTCTCGTGATCAGAGACCTCACGTGACCGGGCAAGCAGCACGCTGACTCGATCGAGTTCCAACCGAGCATCGCCTGCCGACGCTTCGGCACTCTCGGCAGCACTCCGAGCCTCGGCCTGCCGGGCCAGCATCTCCTGCTTTTCGGTGGCAAGCTGCGTCCGCTCATCCTCGATCACTCCGATGTGGCGTTCGGCACGCTCGATATCCTGCCGCGCCGTCTGCTCCTGCAGCTTAAGCGCATCGAGCCCGCGCTCGACCTTGATTATCACGGATTGCAGATCCACCGTCCGCTCTTCGATTTCCGCGAGACGGCCTTTGCTTTGTGAGACCTCAAGCTCAGCCTTTTCGATCTCGCCCGTCAAACTTGTAACGGATTTCGCAAGTCCCTTCAGTTCGCGTTTGAACGCGAGCAACGATGCGTTCTTCTCACCCGCCGGCTGGCGGCCGCTGACAAACAGGGTCCCGCCGATCAGAATGTCGCCCACGCGGTTGACCAGCACGGAGTCGTCGCCCGTCTCAATATCATCAAACGCATCCACCAGCCTGGCAGACATCTCACGCGGGAAAAGCTTCTGCAGCTCGCGTCGCAGCGGAGCATCAACACCGATCAGATCGCCGATAGTCGTACCATTTCCCGCAACAACCCCAGCTTCGCCCAGACCTGGAGCAATCATTGAGGCTATGCCGCCGACATTCGCCGTCTCAAGCCACCGATTGACCTTGGCTGCGTCCTCGCGCCTTGCCAGCAGGACCGTCTGCAAATACCGGCCGAACAGGCTTTCTACCGCCCGTTCAGAATCTGCATCGACTTTGAAAAAGTCTGCAAGGACCCCGACCGGTTTCACGCCGATCTCCTTAGACGCCGCGAACAGCTTCTGAACCTCGGGCGCGTAAACGGCACGGTTCTCGTCCAGCTCTTGCAAGGTCTCAAGCCGCTGCTTATGCCGCGAATGCTCCAGCCGAAGCTCAGTCAACCGCCCCTCGCTCGACAACAGCGCGGATCGTGCCCCTTCGGTTTGTGCTGACATCTCTTCGCGTTCCTTTAACAGGGCCTGCAGCTTTTCAGTTTCGGTGACGAGCGACGCCGCGTGGCGATCGGCCTCCTCAAGATGCTCGCTCCGCGATTCCGCAGCTCGTTCCCCCTCGCGGCGAAGCCCTTCTGCCCTCTCGTCTAAGCGCTCGAGGTTTATTTTTAAATGCCGCCCGGTCTCGCTGAGACGCTCAACCGCCGCCGCGTGCTTTAGCAACTCTGCACGCTTTTCTTCGAGTTCCGCCTCGATCTTGCGGACGTCTTCGACCTTTGCTGCAAAAAGCCCCTCGGCCTCCATCAGCACCTGTGCCGCGGCCTGTGCCTGCTGCGACTCACGCTCATCGTCGGCTCTTAACCGGTCAAGCTCAGAATCCGCAAGCGCGATACGTTCGCCCGCATTCGCGATCTCAGCATTCAATCCCGCAACGCGCTCGCTGAGTGCTACGATCTGTTCAGATTTGTACCGATGCTCGCGTTCTGCACGATCCCGTTCGAGTGCGTTCTGCGAATGCCGCGAACGGATCTCGCCCAACTTCTCTTCGGCAGCGCGCGCCTTTTGGGTCGTCTCACGCACGAGCGCCTCCGTCTCCGCGACCCGGTCGGTCAACCCCTTCTCAACTCCGACCGCTTGTTCAAGATCCACCTTCAGCTGCTCGATCAGCGAGGTATAATAAACGCCCTCAGCAGCAACCAGCTTGCGCAAAAGAATGCGAAAGTCTTCTTGCAGAGCGATGTAGCGTCGCGTCTTACCCGCCTGTCGGCGCAGCGAATTGGCCTGCTTTTCGACCTCTGAGACAATGTCTCCGACACGCCCAAGATTCGATTTCGCCGAATCAAGCCGCGATTCCGCAGCACGCTGGCGGGTGCGAAACTTCGAGATGCCCGCGGCCTCTTCGATGAGGTTACGCCGGTCGCCGGGTTTCGCGGAAAGGATCTGACCGATCCGGCCCTGCTCGACGATCGCGTAATGCGAACCCGATAGGCCCGTACCCGCAAACAGATCTTGGATATCGCGAAGTCGGCAAGCCTTGCCGTTCAGCTGATATTCGCTCTCGCCCGAAAGATAAAGCCTTCGCGTGACCGAAACGGCCTCGCCGGGTGCAAAATCAAGTGCGAACGATCGGGGACGCCAGTGCCGCTTCGTCTTTACCGTCTTTTCAACAGTGCGGACGGAACCGACCTGCGCCGCCTGGACCTTTTCAAACTCGGCCTCTTCGGGATGGAACCCGTTCGTCGTTTCGCCTTCGACCAAAGCTAAGGGCTCGCTGACCGCCTCCGGCTCATCCTCTGCCAACCCTTCGATCGCATCGATGTCGACCGCATTCTCGTCAAACTCAGCCAGGGTCTCGTCTATATCCTCGAGCTCGGCGTCGTCGATATCGACTGCATCGCCATCGCGAACGAGATGCAGTACGACCTCAGACATCCCCGAAGGTTTGCGCGTCTTCGTTCCTTGAAAGATGACGTCTTTCATATCGCCGCCGCGCAGTGATTTAGCCCGCTGCTCGCCCAGCACCCACGAGATGGCGTCAGACACATTTGACTTGCCGCAACCGTTCGGGCCGACGACCGCAGTTATACCGTTACCGGTGAAAACGATCTCGGTATAATCAGCGAAAGATTTGAAGCCGGTAATTTCGAGGCGTTGGAGCTTAAACATTCTATAGTGTCCGTGGGTCGAGGTGACACTATATTTTGGGGTATGCAGGGTATTAAGTCAATATTAAATATCGCAGGTCAAAGGATATTTTAGAGCACTTCGCCGCCAACGTTGCGAAGCCCCTGCGCCTCTGCACGTTCATTATCGAGCTCGGTCAGCACGTCGAGCAGAAAGTTCGTATTGCTGGTAATCGCGATGACGACCGGGAACTCTGCTTCAGACAGCGTGAACTCAAACGTTCCGCTCGCAACCTCGATCAGATCGCGGAATGCGATCGTTCCGTTTCGGCCGTTGCACTCAGCGTCGACGATCTTGCCTTCATTGAATGCGACGTTCCCCAAGTGCATGTCTGATTTGAGCACGAGCAGACCGGTCATCTTCGCATTTTCGATCACCTGAACAGCGTCAAATATGCTGACAAAGCCTAGATTGCCTGCGAATGTCACGTCCGTACGAACCTTTTGCGGCGAACGGTCTCGCGATGCGGAATAATCGGGCCGCCGTGCCCGTCTTATCGCCTCAAGCCCCGGGGCGACCGATATGCGTGGGTCGAGCAACTTCGCTTCCTGCAGGCGGTCATAAGCAAGATCAAATTCTTCGCGAGCGATGTAAAGGGTAACGAGAGCGAGGCACTGGCGGGCGGCTTCGTCCAGATTTTTTTGCTTTATGGAGAGGTCCCGCATCTTCTCGCGGAGCGCGATCGACCTCGGGCTCCTTTCGAGCGACTCGCGAAGCAGCATGAAAGCCTTTTCGGGCGAGCTGTATTTGACGAAGAGATCCGCATCAAGCAGGACGCTTTCGATGGATACTTCGGTTACCGGTAGGGTGGGTTCTAATGTAGCATTCATAGCGGTTGGGTTGAACAAACTTGTTCAACATCTAACAATACCATAAATAGCTATCCCGTATCAACGATTTTGCACGTGGGTTATACTAGTCATATGTCGAAATATTGGTTCAAACGAAAGCGGTATGGTTGGGGTTATGTACCCGTCTCATGGGAAGGGTGGTTGGCGGTCGCGATCTTCATCGGCGTGGTCACCACGGCTGCAGTCGCGCTGCCGCGCGATCAGCCTCCGCCAGTCAAATTTTTCTTGCTTATCTTCGGTGCCGCAGGTGCTCTCTTGGCGGTGTGTTACAAAAAAGGGCCGCATCCCCGTTGGCGTTGGGGACGCAGCCCTGAAGATGATCCGAACGAAGATCTCTAGAAATCGTACCTCAGCCCGAATCGCACATCGCGTTGCCGGTATGTCCGTGTCGGCACCAGAAAATTAGCACGCGCCAACTGCTGCGTCGGCGTCGGGTTCGCCCCTATCGCAACGAAATCGACATATTCCGACCCGAAGCTGAACACCGCCATATTCAGCACATTCCCGATTTGAACCGTCGGTCGCAACCGCCGGCGCTCCCCTAGCTTCCATTCCCGCGTCAATGACAGGTCAAAGATGTACAGGCTCGGCCCGATCCCGGCATTGCGCGGCAGATTTCCGCTCTGCGAGCCTATCGGTTGAAGCTGGAACTGCGCAAGCAGCTCCGTCGGGACAGGCGACCCCGGACGCCGCCACCTGAGATCGTCGAGGTCGCCTATGAAGACGACGCGGTCGGTGCTTTGATCATTCAAGTTGCGATCGACGCCGTAACCAAGATTGAACCGGCTCGCACTGCCGTACCGAAAGATCGGCGAAAGCCGTAGATTGCCCAGCCAACCCGGAGTTTCAAAGATGCCGCTTAACGCGAACCGATGCGTTCGATCTTGTCTCGCGCGTGCCCATTCGCGGCCAAAGTCATCATTCACCTCGGCATTCGCCGTGTTGTTGAGCCCGTCATCCATCGTCCGCGAAAGCGTATAAGCCGCCCGCATCGAGACACCGAATCCGGCGCCGATTCGGCGATATCGACGGCGTAGCTCCAGCACCAGTCCCTGATAAAACGCGTTGCCGATAGACGCAACCCGTTCCTTCGCATCAACCGACGGGTCCGGCCGAAGATGCCGTAGAGCCTCGCGTGCGATGCCGATCGGACCGCCGGTAGCATTCGAAGACACTCCGTCGCCCGCGCTCGTATTTGGCACTGCGGTCGAGGTGCTCAGCGTGTTGAGGTCAACCCAGCAAACGCCGCCGCTCTGCAAGAACGGTGTGCACGCGGACGTACCGTTAGGCTGAGTCGTCACGCCGCTCGGGCTCGTTCCATTTCCCAGATAGAATTGATAATTACGGACCGTCCCATTGTGATTCGTAAACGTGAACGGATTTGCCAGCAGATATTCCGTGAAATCGGCGAACCCGGCAGGCAGCACGGGCAAGTTGATGTTGTACTCCCGCCAAAGGTGGGCCGTCTTGTTGAGCGTATAATTCGCCTCGAACACGAATCCTTGCGGCAGTTTCCTTTCGTAGCCGATGTTGAATTGATAACTCTCGGGTATGCGAATCTGCGGATCGACTGACCTCAACGGATTGCCTGACGAGCCGCTGTTTGCGAGAAATCCGTACGATGCTGAACACGCAACAGGATCGCTCACTGGCCCGCAGCTCACCCCGGTGATAAAGTTCCGCAGATCGCCCGCAGAGGCAAAGCCAGCCGGAAACCGCTGCGAGATCGCCGCGAGTATCTGGTTCCTCGGATTAAGCGTCCCTACACCCGTGCCCGTCGGGATCGAATTCGTATCAAACTGCTCAAGCGAAACGTTGCTGTTTTGAATAAAATCACCGATCGTCCGCAGCAACACGCGGTTATAAAATACGCCCGCTCCCAAACGGATCACCTCCTTACCGCGACCCCTTGGGTCCCAGGCGACGCCAATGCGCGGTCCGAAATTATTGGCGTCATTGACCGCCGTCTCGCGCTCATAGCGTAGGCCGAAATTAACCGCCAGATTGGGCCTGACTCGTACCTCGTCATTTATAAACAACCCGTAGTACGTGTTCGTCACATCCGTCGACGTCCCGAAATTTTGGCGGAACCGCGTCACATTGTTCGTCGAGTAGTTATGAACGTTGCCGAAGTTGAACGTCCCGGTGCCATCCGCCAGCGCTCTTGCCCGCGAGTCCACGTGCTGAACATCTGCACCGAACCTCAGCGTATGATTCCCCACGATATAGCTCGAAGTATTCTGAAATTGCCATCGCGTCTCATTCCGGCTGTCGGCAAAATTCTGCAGCGTGCTTGCGGACGAATTGCCCGCGATGAGCGTCTGCGTGCCTCCCGTTTCGGGATTGCGATAACCGATCAACACGACCGGTTCGCCAGGCTCTGCCGTCTGATAGCTGGGACGGTAGCTCGACCACTGCATTCGAAACTGATTTAAAGCACTTGCGTTGAACACGTGGTTGCTCGTGAAATTGATCGCTTCGGTGTCGATGTTTCGCATCTGCATCGCCTCTTCGAGCCGTGTGGTTGTCGCCGAGGTCGTTCTGCGGTTTCGACGCCGCCCAAGCTGCATGCCGACCGTGACCACATTGCTCCGAGTGAACTTGTGATCGATGCGTCCCGAAAAAATGTTGCCCGAGTTCGGCGTGTCCATGATCGATGTGTAGCGGGCAATCGCTCCGGTTCCGGTCCCGCACGGCGGTGGCGCACCGCCTGCTTCGTCACAAAACTGCCCAGTACCGTTCGGTGACGGAAGTGTAAAATTAGGATTGGCGATCACCGGTACATATGTGTCGATCTCTGTAACGTCGTCTAGCCTCTGATGTTCGTATGCAAAGAAGAAGAACGTCCGTTGTGCGCCCCGATAGAACGGGACATTCAGGGGCCCGCCAAAGGTTAGCCCCGGAACGTAGTTGCGAAGCTCCGGCCTTTCCCTCCCGCGGCTGTTGTTGTACCAGGAGTTTGCGTTGAAACCTGAATCGCGAAAGAACATGAACGCACGGCCGCGGTAACGGCTCGTGCCCGAGCGCAAACGAATATTCACCCGCCCGCCCGACGCGCGTCCATATTCGGCCGAAAATTGATTTCGAATGATCTGGACTTCCGCGACCGCTTCGATCGAAGGCTGAAACCGGTCGCGTGCCGAACGGTCGTCGTTATTGTCCATGCCGTCTATCGTGATGTTGTTCGAGTACGACGCCCCACCTGACACGGAAAAATTGCCCTGCTCAAAGGGCGTTGCACGCGGATTCGAATCGCTGTCTTCGGCCAGGTCAGACGTGGACAAAGCCTCTTCCGAAACTCCGCCGACCGTGTGGATCAGATCGAGCGCATTTCTATCGACGTTCGGAAGCTCCTCGATCTCGTTCTGTTCAATGGTGCTGCCGACGACGGTCCTGTTAACGTCTAGATCCGCAAGGACGCTTTCTTCGACCATTACGTTCTCGCTGACGCCCTGCGGCGACAGCTTTATCTCCAGCATCAACTGCTGAGCCGAGATCAAAACTATTCCGGTTCGTCTGAATTGACCGAACCCCGCGAACGAGGCTTCTACGATATATGAGCCCGGACGCAGCGCGACGAAGCGAAACCTGCCATCCGCGTCCGCGATCAGTGTGTGTTCGAGATCGATCTCCGACTGCAACGCTCGCACCTCCGCCCCTGGAACCGGCAGCCCGTGCTGATCCGTCACCCGGCCGGCGATCGATGCATTGTCAAGATCTTGTGCGTTTATAGAAAAGGCTGAAACGAGCGCAATAATGGCACATGCCAATAGGGCGTGAGGCCCCCAAAAACTTCGCATTAAGAATGATTTCTCCTAAATGATTGTTTGAGATGTTTCCGGTGACTGGAAGGCCGGAATGCGGTATTATGCGCACATTGCGGTGCATTGTAAAGGCGAGAGCCATATGGATATCGAAGAATTGCGGAAATTTTGCTTGAACCTTCCGCACACTACGGAAGACGTGAAGTGGGGCAGCGATCTATGCTTCTGCATCGGAGGCAAGATGTACTGCGTAACCGCGGTCGACAGTCATGCGAATGCTCCAATGTCTTTCAAATGTACGCCGGAAAAATTCGGTCAGCTCACCGAGGTCGAAGGCATCGAACCCGCCGCTTATGTGGCCCGCTATCACTGGGTGTCCGTCAAAGATCCGAACGCCATCTCGAAAGATGAACTGCGCGATCTGATCCGCGAGTCTTACCAGATGGTTTTTGATAAACTACCGGCGAAGATCCGAAAAAACCGGACCTAAATAAATGATAATTGCGATCGACGGCCCGTCCGGGGCCGGCAAATCAACCCTTGGCAAGATGCTGGCGGGAAAGCTGGGTCTGCTCTACCTCGATACGGGTGCGATGTATCGCGCCGCCACGATCGCGGTGATGCAGTCGGGTGTAGCACTCAGCGATCAACCCGCCGCGGCCAAGATCATCGAATCCTCTCGGATAGAACTCACCGGTCCCGCCGACGCACTGAGCGTGCTGCTTAACGGAACAAACGTCTCGACGGACATCCGGAGCCTTGAGGTAGCACAGGCGGCGTCGATCGTATCGACAAATTCCGCTGTCCGCCGCCGCATGGTCGAGCTGCAACGCGAACTCGGAAAAAACGCCGAAAATGGATGCGTCCTTGAGGGCCGCGATATCGGCACCGTCGTATTCCCTAACGCTGACGTAAAGTTTTTCCTCACGGCAAAACCTGAGGCTCGCGCCCGCCGCCGATTCGAAGAAGATAGGGCCAAGGGCCGCACTTCTACCTACGAACAAACGCTTGCAGAAATAAATCAGCGTGACGAACGCGACGTCTCGCGGTCAGATTCGCCGCTTGCCATAGCTGTCGACGCGGTCGTCATCGACACCAGCGACCTCGACCTTTCCGAAGTGTTCGACCAGATGCTGGAAACCATCAGGGGCCGCGAACGTGCCGCCGCATAAAGGTTGACTTGAATCCCCCGAGTCGCTAACATCAAAAATTGCTCTTTTTATGCTCCCGTAGCTCAGTCGGATAGAGCAACAGCCTTCTAAGCTGTGGGTCGCACGTTCGAGTCGTGCCGGGGGCGAGATCGATTGCGGGCCAAAACACTGCGAATCTATACAGATCTCGCAGTCCCGCGATCAGCAAGCCAGTTATGGCGGCTATAGTTCAGGGGTTAGAACGCCAGATTGTGGTTCTGGATGTCGTGGGTTCGATTCCCACTAGCCGCCCCATTTCTTTCCTTCCTTAGATAATATGCGAAACATTGCGGTTCTTTTTGCACTCGTCGTTGTACTGTCTTCCACGGCGACGGCGCAGAAGGGCTCTCGCTACGCGCCGGGCGAACTGCTCGTAAAATTTCGCGCCGGGACTTCGCAGTTGTCCGAGCACTCTGCTCACAATACCGTTCGCGGTGAGCTGATCAAACGCTTTGATGGCCTCGGATGGAGCCTTATCCGGATTGCCGACGTTCGGTCGGTTGAGACCGCGATCAACACTTATCTGTCATCACCTCATGTCGAAGCCGCCCAGCCAAATTTTTATTACCAGCTAATGAACACGCCAAACGACCCGGACTTTGCGGGAATGTACGGGCTCTCGAAGATTTCGGCGCCGGCCGCATGGATGATGTCGACCGGCAGCCCTGACGTGGTCGTGGCCGTCATCGATTCCGGGGCACGACTCACGCACGAGGATCTGGCCCGCCAACATTTGGACGAATCCGGGCGAGATCCCGAATAACGGCATCGATGATGACGGCAACGGCTTTGTCGATGACTATAACGGGTGGGATTTCCGACACGATGTGTTTGATCCAACGGATCAGCACGGCCATGGCACTCACGTTTCAGGCACCATCGGCGCTGTCGGCAACAACGGCCTCGGCGTAGTAGGCGTCAATTGGAACGTCCGGTTGATGCAGATAAAGATCTATAATGCCGCTGGTAACGACACCACATCGGCGATGCTCATCGAGGCGTACGGGTACGTAAGAATGATGAGGCAGCGCGGCGTCAACATTCGCGTCACAAACAATTCTTACGGCGGTTGTGCCGAAGCGTGCAGCTACGACCAAGCGACCAGGGACGCGATCGAAGCGCTTGGCGATGCCGACGTGCTGAATGTCTTCGCGGCGGGCAATAGCGGCGTCAATATTGATGTGCAGCCGTTCTACCCCGCATCCTACGATCTGCCGAGCATCTTGTCAGTCGGCGCGTCAAATTCTTCGGACGGCCGCGTTTTCAATTTTGGACCCGTAAGCGTTGACCTTGCGGCACCCGGGGTCAGCATCCGGAGCACGACCAATGGCTCTAATGCGAGTTACGGGAACATGAGCGGCACATCGATGGCCGCTCCGCACGTTTCAGGCGCCGCCGCGTTGATCGCTGCTTATCACCCAAAGCTTTCTGCGACGTCGCTCAAAGCCACGATCATGAGCAACGTTGACGCCCTTCCACAGTGGGACGGCTTCGTGAAGACCGGTGGGCGCCTGAACGTAGCAAATGCGTTGATGACGCCGACCGTTTGTGAATTTAACGTATCTGACACCGAGGTTTTGATGCCGACGAAAGGCGGATATGTCACTATCGATGTCGTCGCCCCGGCAAACTGTGACTACTCGGTAAAGCGAAGCGTGAATTGGCTTTTCGTTGAGACCGGCACGGTCGAGAGCGGCTCGGCGACGCTGCGGATCCGGGTCGGATTTAACCGAACCATCTCTCGAACGGGAACAGTAAAGATCGGCGATAAGACACTGACTATTCGGCAGTCCCGAGAAGAACTTTTTTAGAACTTGGCGGCCTTTCCAACTATAATTATTCGTGAGGCATCTGAGATGATTGATCCGTCCATGTTCAGCCGACTTCGCATTTGAAACCTTTTCTTTGCAAAAAGCGAATCCGAAGTAGTATATTAAAGGTTCTCATTTGCTATCGGCATGCCCGAATTTATTTTAACTTATTGACCCTAAAAGGAATCGATTGATGCGAAAATTACCATTTCTCGGCAAGATCGCTGCGTGCGTTGCCTTCTCACTTTTATTTGCAAATCCGCTCGTTGCCCAGGAATCCCTGCGGATTGCGCTCGACGGCGACGGCGACGGTAAGGCAGATTTCACGGTCTTTCGTCCGAGCGACAGCAACTGGTACCGATTATTCAGTAGCGGCGGTATCGGGATTCAGGCTTTCGGCATCTCTGACACTGACTTTATGACCCCCGGCGACTATGATGGTGACGGCATCGGCGACATTGCTATCTGGCGCGAAACAACCGGTGAGTGGTGGGTGATCTACAGTTCAAACTTTGCCATCGCAAGACAGGCATGGGGCGTCGCAGGAGATGAACCGGTTGCTCGTGATTACGATGGGGACGGACGCACCGATTACGCCGTTGCCCGCCGTGCAAACGGCATCATTACCTGGTATATCGTTAAGAGCACGGACCAGAACCTCATCGTCTTTAATTGGGGCGAGACCGGCGATTTTGTCGCTCCCGGTGACTATGACGGCGACGGTATGTTTGACGTAGCAATTCAGCGGCCCGGCGAGGAACTGACGGACCCGGCAACATTCTGGATCATCTACAGCAGCACTTTCGGCCTCGGCCAGATTCAGTTCGGTCAGAGCGGCGACCTTGTCGTGCCGGGCGATTACGACGGTGACGGCATCACGGATCTTGCTGTCGTGCGGGATACCGGAGCACCTAACAACTGGTTGCGATGGATAATCCGGTATAGTTCGACGGGTGAGATCGTTGAAGAAGATTGGGGACTCGCGGCGTCCGATTATACCGTGCAGAACGATTATGACGGCGACGGCAAGACGGACATTGCTATTTGGCGCAACACGGACGGTCGCTTCTATGTCATCTTCTCATCCGGCGGCGCAGGCCAAGTACACTGGGGTGAGTCGAACGATTATCCTGTTGCCACGTACGATAGTCACTGATCTTGATGGATTTATTCTGAAGGGCCGAGGTGTTAGGTGCCTCGGCCTTTTTGTCGTCGGTAGGTTGTAGTAATTTCACTCAATATGGAGCGATTGCAGGGCGCGATCAAAAACGAATTTTCCGGTAAGCGCATCGTCGTCGTCGGTGATCTCGTCGCCGATCAGTTCTTGAACGGGACTATAGAACGCGTTTCACGCGAAGCTCCCGTTTTCATACTCAAGCACGACGAAACTGAAACGCTGCCTGGGGGAGCGGCCAACGCCGTCGTTAACGCGGCCATGCTCGGCGCCGCCCCCACGGTCATTGGCATCGTCGGCGATGACGAAAACGGACGGCGGCTGATCGAGTCGATGTCTTCAGCGGGTGCGGCCTGCAGTGGCGTCATCACAGCCTCGGGACGTCGAACGACGACCAAGATTCGGGTGCTCGCGGGTCACCACTACGCGCCGAAGCAGCAGGTAATTCGTATCGACTACGAGAATGATGCGGCACCCGACGATGACACTCAAGAAAGATTGCGGCAGGCCCTAGCTGACGCATCCGATGGAGCGGGTGCGATCGTTCTATCGGATTACAACTACGGGGTCGCGTCTAACGAACTGATCAGCGATGCCATCGGGCTGGCTTCTCGGCACAGCATCCCGCTGATCGTGGACTCGCGTTCGCGGCTGCGCGATTTCAGAGGCGCCACGAGCGCCACCCCAAATCAGGACGAGGTCGGCGAGATATTAGGGCGAAATTTCACTGACGCCGATTGCGAAAGGCTTCGGGCGGAACTAGGATTCGAAGCCTTGCTCGTCACCCGCGGCAACAAAGGAATGTCGCTATACCAAGCGGAGAGCACCGCCGTAACCCTGCCCGTGATCGGCTCCGATGTCCCGCTCGATGTCACCGGCGCGGGCGACACGGTCATCGCAGTTTACGCTCTCGGGCTCGCCTCAGGCCTAAGCTTCGTTGAAGCGGCCGAACTCGCCAACCACGCCGGCGGCATTGTTGTGATGAAACGCGGGACGGCGACGCTGACGGCGCAAGAGCTGCTCGATTCCCTCGCCCGGAAAGCCCCCGCCGAAACGATGAATGCGGAGATGATGCTATGATGTCCGCTCCCATATTGCCGCTTGCCGAACTCGAAAAGCTTGTCGCCGACGCCCGCGCCGGCGGCAGCCGCATCATCCTTGCTAACGGCTGCTTTGACCTCATCCACGTCGGTCACATCCGCTATCTCGCCGGAGCGAAAGCTCTTGGGGGATTCCTCGTCGTCGGGATGAATTCCGACAGCCAAGTTCGCACACTGAAAGGCGAGGGTCGCCCGTACATCACCGCAAACGAACGAGCCGAGATCATCGCCTCGCTGGGTGTCGTCGATGCCGTCACGATCTTTGACGAGCCAACCGTCGAAAACCTTATCCGTACACTCCGTCCCGACTTCCATGCCAAAGGCACGGACTACACCACGGAAACCGTTCCCGAACGCGAGATCGTCCGCAGCGTCGGCGGCGAGGTCGCGATCGTCGGTGATCCAAAAGATCATTCGTCCACCGACCTTATCGGCATTGTAAGCAAACCCCGCGACTAGCCGCATGTCATGCCCGAACCGCCGACAAAACTCGATCTGATAATAGAAGTTTGGGAACGCCTCGACTGCGAAAGCATCGGCCGCATAGAGATCGAGGCGATCGAAAAAGCACTCGCCGAACGCTTCGGCAAACAGGCGGTCGAATCTCCGATGGTCATCGCCCGACAGCTAGCCGACGAGGGAGCCGAGCTCCGCCACAACGAACTGATGACACTGTTCGTCGAACGCGCCGACGACAAACCTTACGACCCCGCGTTTCGCAACATCTTCAAGCTCGACAACCTGGCGGCGGCTCACAACACCATCCGGCAACTTGACAATCTACGCCGCAAATTCGAAATCGACAATGACCGCGACGGCCTGCGGCTCATCCGCGACCGCACCATCGAAGCCCGCGAAACTCTGCTGCGCAAAACCGAAACAGACATTGCCCGCGAGGTCGCGTCGTGGCTTACAATGTGGCTGCAGTCGCCGGAGCTTTTCGAAAACTGGATCGCCCTACGGATCCGTTCGCGAGAGTTCCTAAACACATTTGACGACGAACTAAAATGAGGCGTTTTTACTCATTACCCGAGAATTTTTCCGCCGACCTCACCTCCGCCACGCTCAGCGAAGAGGAGACGCGGCACCTCCGAGATGTGCTTCGCCTGAACGTCGGCGACCCAGTAAATATATACGATGGCAACGGCAACGAGTGGGAAGCAAAGATCACGCAGATCGAACGTCGTTCTGCCGTCGTTGAGATCATACATAAGATCGACGCCGCCGCGCCCGAATCGCCCCTGAACCTGACACTCGCCGCCGTCATTACACGCGGCGAAAAATACGATCTCGTCATTCAGAAAGCTGTCGAACTCGGCGTCACACGTCTCGTCCCGCTCTTCTCGATCCGAGGCGACGTCAAACCCGCCGAGGCCGCCAAACGAATGGACCGATGGCGCAAGATCGCCGCCGAAGCGACGAAACAATCCGGCCGTGCAAAGTTTATGGAAATAGCCGAACCCGTCGACGTCACCGAATTCCTGCAGGACTCACAAGCCGAAACGACCATTTTCTTCTCCGAGCGCGACGGCTCCCATTTCTCGCACTCCGGAGAGATAAAAAGCCTTGCCGCCATCATCGGCCCGAAAGGCGGCTGGGACGATGCCGAACTCGAAGCCGCAAAAAAAGAAGGTGCCGCCATCGTCACCTTCGCCGGGCGCATCCTTCGCGCCGAAACCGCCGCCATCGCGATCACCGCCGTGCTCCAACACCGCTTCGGCGACCTCAAATAGTTGCCACATTAACCCGCCGAAACACCGTTCCCGTTCAGATATTCTGCCACCCGCCGCTCCGCCAGATCAGCGTATTCCTGCGAGATCTCAGATCCGAACCACCGCCGACCCAAGAGCTCGGCCACCTTTGCCGTCGTCCCGCTGCCCATAAAACAGTCGTAAACAACGTCGCCCTCGTCCGTCCAAGTCCTTATCTGGTCCTCCACGAGCTGCTCCGGAAAGATCGCTGGATGCTCGAACGCGATCTTGTCTTTTGATGAAGACGTCCCGACGTTGTAAAAGAAGATATTGTTGACCTTACGCTCGCGCGGCGCCACATGGTCGTGTTCAAGGTCATTCCGCCCCGTCTTCGTGATGCGAAATGATTTGAACGCCTTTTCCTGCTTTATCGGCTGCATGAGCGGGTTGAATGTTCCCGGCTGCCCCTTCGAAAAGCAGAACATATACTCAAAACACTGGCGATACCGCTTGCCGCAATCGCTCGGGATCGGGTTGTTCTTCGCATAGATCATCGTGTCGTGCACGCGAAAGCCAGCCTCTTTGAACGCGAACGCATGGCTAAAGCTCGAAAGCGTCTCATCGCCGTTCACCGTCCGGTCGCCTACTACCCAGATCACCACCCCGCCCACTTTCGTTTTCTCAAACAGCCCGGCCGCGATCTCCTCCACCGGCAGGTGATAACCGTTGTAATCGCGCAGGTCGTCGTAAGGCGGACTCGTTATCGTCATGTCGATGAACTCCGCAGGGAGCCGGCGCAGCGTCTCCACGCAGTTTTCGCGATAGATGTTCCCAAATTCGATCATGCTTTATTCAAAGGCGGGTCTGCCCAAATGTGCTCTGCCACGTCAATGATGCCGTGAGGACGTCCAGCCGATCGCGATCAACTTCGCGCAACCCGTCACCGACCGCCTTCGCGATCGAGCGCAGCAGCGGCAGCGCGAATGGCCCGGCATGCGACATCACCTGTGAAAAATAATGCAGCCTCAGCCCGCCGTTCTCGTCCGTGTGAAATTGCCTGACGGCGTCCCCGCTGAGTTTCAAAACGTTGGTCCCCGCCGGCACCACCGTCGCCGGGACATCGTGCTCCGCCTGCGGCCCGCCGTTCAGCGTCCCTAGCAGCATTATTCCCAGCAAGATCCCCTGTTCACTGATGTAATCCGGCGTAAACTCCTCAAGCGCCGGCCGCGGACTCAGCCGCGGGCCAAAGTTGGCGTACTCCGGATTGATCAGCAACGAGTTATAGATGACACCAACCACCGTCGCACCCTCCACGTCCAAGCCGACGAACTGGCCGAACCGATGATCCCCGAGCGCAGGAGCTTCCGCCGCGTCGAGTTCGTCCACCACACGAGCAACGTAATCGATATGCGAATTTGAACCGACGATCTTGGCAATTACCATCGAGATTTAGATCAGCGTGAAAGGTCGGGAATGATGTAAAACAGCCACCAAAGGCCGATCTGAGCCAGTGCAACAACAACGCTGCCGGCGATGTATCGGGCCGCTATCGGCCTTTCGGACGCCTCATCGATCGGCCCGGAGCGGACGATCGCCGCAACCGCAAGCCCCACCGCGAAGGGCGAGAAGACTATCCCCAAGTACGGCACGAACGAATAAACAAGGCTCGCACGCGAATATTGCAGCACCGTGCTTTTGCTGTCCTCATCCGCCGTAAAAGGGTTATCGTCGGCGTTTCTTGCTTTCGTCTTTACGTGAAACACTAAACCCTAGTTTTTCACGGTTGGCGAATTCCTGCAAAGCCCTAAAGAAAAGTTCCCGCTCGCGCCCCCCAATAACCGCGGCCTGATCAGCCGCCTCCAGGGCGTACGGATAACCCACCCCGACGACGCATTCCGCGCGTATCACATCAACAACCTCATCCAACATCCCCGCGTCATATATCCACGCCGGCACATCAACCCGCGCCGGTGCGGAATCAGCCGTCGTCTGCAGATAGACGAACCCGACCTCCGAGATCCCCGTCGCCTCGTCAATGAACACTTCAAGCCCACGCCTCGTCGAATAAAAGTAGCACGTCCGGGAACCCCAGCCCGAAAGCAGTGCGGGTGCTCCCGCATGCGGCGTGTTCAGAATCGCCGCATCGAACAACGATTCATTCCGCACCGCCTCACACCCCGGAACCGCCGCGAACAGCGACATCAGGTCACGCGAAAAGCTTCGGTCAACATAGCCCACCAGCGGCACGCGCGTCTCACGCGAGAGCCTCACCAGCCGCACCGTCGCCTCCAACGAACTCCGTTGGAGCCCCTTCTGCGAAAACGGCACAAGCAGCGGCGCATCAAAGAACGCCAGCGGCATCCGCTCGCCGCGTTCCTGCCAACCCCCCTTCCGCCGCAGAAACTCCCCGACCGCCGCGACCTCCGCCAGATAACGCCGCTCATCCACGCGGATGTTCGGATTCATCGGCTCTTCCTGCTCGCGAAACAGGTCACCCGGCGTAAGGATCTCGATCGACGATTGTTTTACATAACCGACAGAGGGGTCGTGCGGATTCTCAAACCATCCCGCACGCACCATCGCTATCGGGATCGACGTCGTCTTTTCCGCATAGATCTGGCTGCCGTCCGCCGCGAACGTCGTGCGGCGGTTCAGCACCTCCGCCGCCCAGCCGCGTGCCTCCTCATGATTCCGCCATCGCGTCGCGAACGTCGAAACCAGCCCGACCTCCGCCATCTCACCAGCAGGCACCGCCGCCACATTGCCGGCGCGTTCTATCAGCCGCGCGATCCCGGCCACGTCCATCCGTGCAAGCTGCGCCGCGGCCGCAAACGCGGCCTGCAAGGTCGCGTCGCGCTGCTCAAGGTGCGAGCGGAAATCCCCTGCGCTCGCACGCAACTCAGCTTCAAGCTTTTGACGAAAGGTCATAGCGGCTTCAACAAAAACTCGTGCGGGTCGTCCCCGTCCATCAGCGGCGTTGCGGAATAGCCTCGCGCCTCCAGCCACGCAAGGCACTCCGTCCGCAGCTCGTCCGAATGCGTCGATAAAAACACCGTCGGCTTCCCGCGTTCAAAGATGCCCGCCGCGCCTCTTAGCACCGCCATCTCCGCACCCTCGACGTCGATCTTGATCACATCCGGCACCAGTTCCAGCCTCTCCGCGATCTCATCAAGCGTCACCGTTGGCACCGTAACACTCGCGCCGGACGGCGCGACATCGCTCAGCCGCCCCATCGCGATATTCTCGCCGATCTCAAACGTCGCAGTCCCGCTCACGTCCGAACACGCAGACGCCAGCACGGTTACGTTGTCGGCTTGATTCATCTCCACATGACGCCGTAGATACGCAAGGTTCCGCTCCAGCGGCTCAAACGCCACGACCCGCCCTTCGGGTCCGGCCAGCCGCGACGCTAGTATCGTGTAATAGCCCGCGTTCGCCCCGACATCAAACACCACTGCACCGGGCTCGACCTCCGCCGCCATCGCCGCCGTCTGGCCGGGTTCCAATTGATTAAAATAAACCGTCGCCCCGCCGCCTTCGCCCGCGAACGCTCCAAGCACGAACCGCGCGCCCTTCAACGGCCCCGCCATCACAGGGTAGGCCGTGCGCGGCAGCACCCGCCCGAACACGAACCGCCCCACGCTGCGAAGTGCGTTACGCATACCGGCTAATACTCCCACTTCTCGGCAAACGCGGCGAAGTGCTCCCGCTCCGGCTTTGCAGCCTCGGCCTCCAAGAACGCGCGAAACTCTTCCTGCTCCTGAACGTAATCTTCCTCAGAAAGCTTGCCCGAGAAGTACGCCATCCGCAGCCACACCAGATACGTGTTCAGCGTGTCGATCTGGTTATATTCAACTATCTTCTTGATATCCCCCGCCAGCCACAGATCGACGACCTGGTCGCCCGTCGTGTCCAACTTGCCGGGGAAGCCGCACAGTACCGAAAGTTCGTTCAGCTTTGGCCCCATCGCATAGCGCGACAGCCGCTGGCAGATGTCAAAATGCCACTCGCCGTAACGCGATTCAAAATAATCGCGCCCCTTCCAGGGCGCGTCCGGACGCCGGCAGAAACCGGGCGCCGACACATCGTTGACCATGCCGCGTTGTATCAGAACTTGAAGGTCAGATTCGAGCGAGTTAAAACCGACAAGCTGAGGTTCGCGCTCGCCTATCCAATGCAGAAAGCGGCTGATGAGATAGCCCTCGTCCATCTCCGCCGGGTCAACCGGCAGCTTTGGCAGCGAATGGATCGCAAAATCGACCACACGCTCGCCGTCGCGGTAAACCACATTGCGCGAGAGAAAGGCGATAGAGACTACGCGGGAAAAGAGGTATTTTACGAACGGCCGCGGACACGTCTCCGCGTGATATCCCGACGCGGTCTCCCAAAGCTTCTGCATCGCCTCAAGCTCGGTCGTTTCCGCCGAAAGCCCATATAGCTTGCGTGCACCAACCGCATCAGGAACCCACTCAAGATCAAAGAACCACGTCCGCTCGTGGAGGTCATTTTTCAACATTCAGCCGAAAGTTTACCACACACCCCCCGCCACAAGCTGAAAACCGACCGCAAAGTCGCATACGCCCGCGATCAAGTTGAAAAACCTACCTCGCCAATATCGCAGAACTGCAGACCTGACACCGGATTACCTCTCTGCCAGTTGCCGACTTCGGTGCAGCCTTCAGTCAGCGCCATGGTCTGGCTTGATCGTAATTACGATTACCGGAACGTGTGCGTGAAAGTCTGATGCCACAGCATGAGAACGACTGGGAGCCGCCGTATCGGTGGGATGTTCCGCGTCGCCGGCGAGGACGGGGTCACGATTCGCCACTCATTCGACATCCTTGCGAAATAAAAGCTTCGGCGAGATGATGTTCCATATGAAACCTAATACCACCCCTACCAACATTGCGATTATGAGGTTTCCGAAAAGGCCTTGCCAGACCATGCGTTCAGCAAACATTTGTCCTCCCGTTTCAAGATAGGTAAACGGGAAGCCGAACTCTTCAGCACAGTCGAAGCAAATTACCCGATTTCTTCGGTCTATATAGTGAGCGAATAGGATAAAACCCAAAAACCCGATTCCGAATGCCACCACGAACTGCCAGCCAAATCGTTTCTTCATCTTTCATCTCCTAATCAAGGCTGGTGCTTAGAAACCGGTGTCAGGTCTGCGATTACGGGATATTGCTGTCATCATTTCGACGAGACGGCACGGAAACTTCGCATTGAGGGCGCGGGCGGCCTATATCATTTGATCGCCCGGGGCGACGACCGCCAAGACATCTTTCATTCGCCGGGAGACCGGCAAAAGTCCCTCGCACTTCTCCTAAAAGAGAAAGTGCAGCGGGCCCCGACACCTCCAACACCAGCCACCGCCACGACACCGCCCGCCACAAGCTGAAAACCGAACCCTGGCAAATATCGCAGAACCGCAGTCCTGGCACCAGAAGTTCATAACGTTGTCGATAAGGAAACGTAAGTGGTTCACATCACCATAGAGCGTCTAACGAGGTGAACAAGGCTTAATTCCTTATCAGCACAACGCCGCCCGAAGTCCCTTCGGCGAATTCCGCGTCCGTTTCATAGCTTGCTTTATATTTGCAATCCTTACTCGAGAAACTCCCAACGAGGAATTCCCCTTCCGGGCGCACGTCATATTCTATCTTGCACTGCCTCTGATTGTGATAGCTAAATATGACGCCCGGATCTTCAAAAAAGATATCGAGCGGAACGGAAGCCTCTTTACCCGGCGCTGGCACTGATGAAAACCCGAGAATGACGGTTCCTGACAATTTGTTGTCATCGCAGCTGACCCTTAGGTAGCCTTCCCAATTGCCGTCCTTGCATGGTGCGCCATTACAGATGACCTCGGATTCTGTCGTGTTCCCCTTATATGTCTGAACTTCCCAACCACCTTGATATTTCTGACATGGATCCGACCATTGCGATGGTCGATCCGCCTCATGTTGTAATCCGCCTGCGATCCATGTCAAAACATTGTCCCCAAAATCCGCGAGCAGTTCCAGCGAATCCGCCTCTAATATATGTATGCGCGACCCGAAATGAACGATCGTTTTATATCCCGGCCTAGGCGGCTGCGCTTTTTCATCTCGGATCGTGGCCTTTCTGCCGACCGGCTCGCCATTCCGCAGAAGGTCTTCTTCTTTGCCAATAGGCGTCCCCGTTCTCAGGATCTGCGCATACCGCCGCTCCGCCAGATCGTCCGTCTCGTAAACCTCGAACTTCCGACCAACCGACTCATTATTCGGCCCCTCATAAACATAAAACGAAAACGGAAACCCATTCTCATTCCTCCCGCTTCCGCTATACGTCTCCCGAAAAACCGGTTCAACACTCGGCTCCACCTCAGACTGCAGACGCGGACCGTTCCCAGCCTCACCCACATCGGTCGGCGGCGGCGAACACCCAGCAACGACGAGGCAAACCCCCACAATCGTCAAAAGAGAGTTCATTCCGAATATAACGCCCATGCTTGCTATTTGGCCCTCATAAACGCCCAAAAATCCAGCATTTTCATTTCACCCTCACCGACAAACAGCAACTGGTCCTCGATAGCAAACGTGTAGCACCGCCCGGCATCGCAGCAACCCGTCCTTGGCGATCCTCGCCTTACATTAGGGATTTTACATCAGGTGCACTTTTCGAACCATTTTATGGGCGGCGTCAACCATCTCCTATGGTCCGGGCTTCCGCAATCGGCGGACGCGCCGTCGTGAGCGGACGACGAGCCGCTGTGAGCGGACCACGAGCCGGCGGGAGCGGACCATGCGCCGCCGTGAGCGGACCACGCGCCGCCGTAAGCGGACCACGCGCCGGCGTGAGCGGACCACGCTCCGCTGTGAGCGCACACCGCGCAATTGGCGGCGGGCAACGGGCGACCGACATAGCGGAGCGCGTCCTTCTATTAGTGGCCTTATCGGAAAGGCGTAGCCATTCCGCAAACCGGGGGGGCATAGCCCGCTAGTACCTATACCAAACCGACCGAACGTATGCGAAATCGTATTCGCGAGGGAATGCCGAGAAGAGCGTCATCTCGCGTAAGTTGTTGCAATCATATAGCGTTCGTGTTTTGGCACACACGTTGCCCTTATAGACAGCGACGAAGGAGGAGGGCCTTCGAAAATACATAAGGGGAGATGAACAAGACAATGAAAAAATATTTAGCAGCATTCATGATGATGGCAATGATGGCGGTAATGGTGCCGCTAATGGCAACGTCGGCAGACGCACAGACGTATCGCACTCGTCAGAGCACTTACGACAAGCATCGTAACCTGATCAACATCGGCATCGGCACAGCAGCCGGAGCATTGATCGGGGGACTCGCCAAGGGCGGTAAAGGTGCAGCAGTTGGTGCAGCGGTAGGAGCCGGCGGCGGAGCACTCTACACCTACGTCTTCAACAAGAAAACGAAGCGTTACGAGCGTAGATATTATCGCCGATAAAAAGTTCGGATCGATCCGGGGAGGGAAGAATGGCCGCGTTCAGCAGAAATGCCGAACGCGGCCATTCTCGTTTTACGGCTGCTGCTCTAATTCGGAGTTTGGCTGCCGGTCGATCTTATATCGAAGGATGCCGCCAACGCCGTCCATCTTTGAAAAGACGGGGTGGTCTTGAACGATCTCAACATCCGCCGAAGTCGTCGCCGCCAGCCTGATCAGCTCTTCGCGGGTTTCTTCTGTCAGGTTCGTCGAATCGGGGTCGAGCAAAAGCGTTTCGACCTGGCCGTTCTCTAACGCCTGCCGGGTCGCGCTCACACCGGCTATCCCAAGCCCGCCGCCGCGAACCGCGCCGACCAGCTGGTCCGCCGCGGTGTTGCCGATTTCTTCCTCGATACGGTTCAATATGTCGGCAATCTCTTCTTTTACCTCGTTACGCGTGGCTTTGATGTCGATTCGCAGAACCTCGTCCTGCAAGAGCTCTTTGATCTCAGGCGTCACGCTGTCGGTCAGCCTCGTTGTCGAAGCTTCGTCGCCGGCAACTATGATGGCCCGCGCGTCGACCTTTTTCACCAGCTTTTCAAGCTGTTCGGCGATCACCTCTGAAAAATCGTCTTTGTTGTTGTCGATGTTCCGCTGATACTTCATCTGTTTCCAACCGCCGACCGAGCTCTTGCTGTACATCTTTACGTTCGGGTCATCGGGGCCGGTGTATTCCTGCAGCTTGCCGGAACGCGTGACAAAAAACCGCGCTGTGTTCGAATCAACAACCGCTACGACCGTCGTGTCGTGTTCGTCCAGCATCTTTACGAACTGAAAGAGCGCCGGGCGGTCGCCGACTAGCACTTCGTTGTCGAGTTCGATGCCGACCTCGGCCGTTTCCCAAAGTTCCGCCGCCGAGCAGGCAAAGATCATGATGCCCTGTGCGCTTTCCGACATCTCTTCTTCGATGAACTTCTCGATCCTTTCACGATCGGCCTGAAAAGATTCGAACTGATCGCCGCGCGGGCCGTACGTCTTTTCGATCTCTTTCAGCCGGTCCCGAAGCACCGTCTCGCCCATACGCCTGCCCGGGTTCTCGCCGTTCGCATGCGGGCGCATGTCGAGATAGACGCTCAGCACCGGCATATCCGACGACGGTTCAAACTCCGCCAGCCGCCTTAGCATCTCGTTGTCCCGCTCTTTACTTGTCGTTTCCTTCGCCGTCGTTGCCATCGGTTTGTTTCTCCTTGTTATTGTCTTCCCACACGTAATCGCTCATCACGTCGGTCATCGTACGCGTTTCCTTTACGTGGTCACCGTGCGCTCCGCCCACCTTGCTCGCGGCTGGTACAGGATTGTCGCCGTGGCGTGTGTTATCCGCTTTCTGTGCAGATGACTTTTTTCCTACTTTATCTGATTGCTGTGTGCTCATAATCTCCCCTTGATGTACCTAGTTGTCGTTGCTTGATGCGTTGCTTGATTCTTTGACCTGTCCGGTGTCCTGCTTCTTAAACTCTTCCTGGTCTTCGCCCGTTCCCGGGATGAAATCCGAACCGCTGGCACCCGTTTGCGCCTGCGTGTACTTTTGTTTGTGGATCTCCTGGACGATGTCCTTGCCCGGACGCTCGCGACCGGCGGTTTTGTAATGGTCAGGATTAACGTTGTTCTTGGTTCCCATAGTATTGCCTCCTTGTTGAATGTATCGTTACAGGACGCGCATCGTGCCCCGCCGTAGCGGAGCGGGACAAGATCGACGCCGCTTTGCCTATAACCGCAATACTGCAAACGGCACGCCATTGAGACGTGCCGAGGTGGGGGAGAGGGTGTAAGGTTCTATTTTCCGGCAAGCGCCGTGCGAAATTGTTGAAGCAGTGCGGCGCTTTCGGCGTCGATGCGGTGACAAAGGACCGCTTTGTTATCGGGCCAGTTGCAGAAGGCATACGATTTGATCGAGTCCGTTTCAAAGCCGGCAGAGATGACCCTGTCTTTGACGGCGATGTTCTGCGTCATCTTCGCCTTGCGGGCTCGTTCCCGGCCGGTCATCTTGCCAAAATCGGACGCGACCGGCGTCCGCGAGGGGTAATCGGCGACGATCAGCGACACCGTGCCGGTCGGCGCTCTATAGTTTGCGATGACCTCGGCATCGGATCGTTCAAACGTTCGGGACGTCGTCACGGGAACGACGTTCACCAGTTGAAAGCCGCTGATCGTGCGTCCCTCCAGCACCCGAGTTAAGGCAGCTGCTTTGTCGGTATCGGGCGGTGCGGGCTTGTCATCGCCGGGTTTAGTCGCGGTGGTGTTGTTGGCGGACGTCGTGAGCTGCGGTTTTACGACGGTCGTCTTGTCGGCCGCCGTGTCGCTCTCAGCAGTGTAGATGTAGAGCCCGATTCCCGCGGCGACGATAAGTGCTGCGCCCACCGCGACGACCAGGAACAGAACCAACGCGAGGATGATCCACTTTGTGTTTGATTTTGCCGGCGGTGCCGGAGGGACAGGTTCGTACACTTTTCTTACTCCTTGCAATTGACATGAGCGTGTGTTCGCCTGAGTTCGTAGTTCAAACGCACTCGCGGGCGTTTCGGCGGCGATGCCAGTCAGCATCACCGCCGATCGCTGAACCAGAGTCTATTGACACTTCATCAATATTCCCGAGTGTCCGAGGCTGTCGACTTTGTTCGCCGTATAGCGGCCGCCGCCGGAATAGTCCTGACGGACGATCCACTCGCGTGCCTGGCACATCGGCCGATTCTGCACCCGCACAAGCGCCCATCCCCGCTTAGTTCGCGACGTCGGAATGCCGACACGGTTGGTGAATATCCGCCAATCCGTATAGTTCGAGCCGATATTCAGCACTTCAATACCGCGCTGCTTATACTGCGCCCGCACCCACGTCTCGACAGGTGCGTCGCGATGGGGCGGCTGCGGAAACGTCCGAGCCTCGCCCGCGGTCATCCGCTTCGCCTTGATCTCCTGCCCGCGGTTGATGTAGCTGTCAAGGTAATCATCCGGGATCGTTGCATCCATCTCGTCGAATGTCGGCTTTAGCTTCGCAAACATCTCCGCCTTCCATTTGTCCGTTTCCCAGAACATTATCTGGAGCGGCAGGGCTATCCGGTCCTCGCGATCTGCGTCCGCTTCATCAAGCTCTTTACTGATCTGGTCGGTGGTGTGCCGCGCCTGGCGTGCGACCGCAGCGGTCTTTCCGCGTTTCTCATACTCAAAGCGGTTCGCTGCGATAGCGCACCACGTTGCCGGCAGACTGTTTAGGTCCCTTCGGCCGACATCGCCCGGATCATCCGTCATACCGGCGTACTTGGATTTGCACGCAGCGTCCATCTCTTCGAGTTCGCGCATCGTCGTCTGCCATTTTTCTTTCGTATTGGCCGGGCCGTATCCCGTCTGTCCGACGTGAAGCTGCGGGTCATGCAGCGACATCATGTAATAGACCGACTGGCTATATTTGCGAAACTCGTTCATAAAGTCGCGCCGCATCGCCGCCTGATTGCCGCTGACCACCTGCTGGCCGGGCGTATTCGTCCTCGGCGTCGTCGGCTGCGGATTCGAAGGCTGCGTCCTCGGAACGTTCACACGTGGTATCCGTATCGGAAACTGTGCGTCCGCGGGAATCGCGGTGAACAAGATAACCAGCAGCATCGAGCTGCCGAACAAGAGCATTCGTATCTTTCCAAAATTCATTACTTCTTTCTCCTTTGTTTCGTGAGGGATGATGATCTTGGGCAAGGGTGATCCCGCCCAAAAGTTGCTAATGTACTGCTCTTGTTTTAAGTTAAAGGTGCACCCAATGTCCTTTGGAATTTGTTAGGAATTTGTTAGGTCATGCCCACCGTAACCTCAAACTCCCGTATTTACTGCTTTGGCGGCTATCGGCTTGATGCCGGGAACCGTTCTCTATGGCTGCGGGACGAACTTGTCGCGATTCCGCCAAAGTCGCTCGAACTGCTCGTTCTGTTGGTGGAGCACGCGCCGAATGTCGTCACCCGCGAGCAAATTCTAGAGCGGCTATGGCCAGACACCTTCGTCGAGGAAGGCAACATCAACTACACCGTCTCGCAGCTTCGCAAGGCGCTTGAGATCGACGACGCGATCCGCACCGTACCCCGCCGGGGTTACCGGTTCGATCATGAGATCACGCTCGAGGTCGAAGCAGCCCTGGCCGATAACGCTGAATCATCATCCGAACCCCATCCGCTCGCTGATCCCGGCTTCACGCCGCAATGGCGGTTGCTCGCGCTGCCTGCCTTGATCGTCGGCGTTTTCTTTGTCGCGAGCTTTGAACTGCCTTTATGGCCGAGCAGCGCCGAACCAGCACCGCCTGCAGCCGTTCGCAATATTCGAACTATTGCCGTCTTGCCGTTTTCGGACGATTCTGCCGACGACCGAACTGGCGTACGCTCTTACATACTGACTTCGGCCGTCATCTCGCGGCTGTCGTTGGTGGCGGGCCTCAATGTACGGCCCATCGAAGCCGTTCGGCGTCTCGACGCGGGCGCCCCGGTGCCCGCCGGCATTTCGCTGAGTGCTGATGCCGTTATCTCGGGTGCTCTCATCGAACGACCAGGCGGCCTTGTACTCGACCTAAAGCTCATCGACGTTCGTGACGGACAAGAGGTGTGGGCAGAGCAATTCGCCGCCCCCGAGCCCGATTCGCTCGCATTTCACGCCGACGTCGCCACACGCATCGCCTCTGCGTTGATGCTTCGGCTGACCGACCCAGAGCTCGCCGCACTCGGGAAGCGCTACACCGCCAACTCAGAGGCATATCTGCTTTACAGCCAGGGTAAGGCCCTGTTCGATCGCCCAAAACCCGGCACGTTCGAACTCGTGCTCGAAAAATACAACCGCGCGACATTCCTCGACCCGACCTTCGCTCTCGCTCACGCAGGTCTGGCCGATCTATTCTTTCGCCGGGCCATTACCGCTAAGGGCGTCGAGGAATCGAACGCCTTGAGCCTCCGCGCCGAAGGCTACGCACGCAAAGCTCTCGAGCTCGACCCGCAGCTTTCCGAAGCCCACACCGCCATGGGCCGCGCACATAGGGCACTGCGTTATGATTATGCGGCCGCCGAGCTCAGTTTTCGCCGTGCGATCGAACTCGACCCTAACAACGTGCAGGCACACGGCTTCCTGGGCCAGCTTTTCATACTCCGCAGCGACCACGACGCGGCGCTGAGAATGGCCGACCGCATCGCCGAAATAGACCCACGTGCCCACGCCGTCATCTTTCTCAGATATCGTGCGAACGAGGCAAAACGCGACTTCGAACAAGGACTAAAGCATGCCGAAGAGGCGTTCGCCCTCGACAAACAGGTCCACTACGCCCGCATCGCTCTGGCGTCGTTCCTTTTCTATAACGGTCAGTTTGAAAGGATGGAAGCGGTCGCTCGCGAGGGGTTTGATGAGAGTCCGGGTTTCGCATTCATCTGGCATCAACTGCTGGCTCGTGCCGCGATCCGAAATGGCGATATGCGTGCCGCCGCCGAGCATATCGGCGAACTCGAAAAGGAGGCCGCTCATTCCACCAAATATCTCTATCGGCTAGCGGTTATATATGCCGAACAGGGTCGAATCGACAACGCTTTCACCACCCTCGAACGCTGCGTCGAAAACCGCGAAGCATGGGCGGCATGGATGAACAGCGAACCCGGGTTCGACTCTATCCGCTCCGACCCCCGATTTTCCCGCCTTCTGGCTCGGATGAACCTTTCGCAGTAATTTATTTTTGTATCCGAAAGCCGCGCCTCTGGGACGCTCAGCCAGACTCTGGGACGCTCGGCCGCACCTCTGGGACGCTCGGCCAGACCTCTGGAACGCTCGGCCGCACCTCGGGGACACTCAGCCAGACCTCTGGAACACTCGGCCGCAACCCAGACCGAGGCGATCTGGGCTCAGACTGAGCCGATCTGGACTCAGATCGAGCCGATCCGGACTCAGATCGAGTGAATCTGGACTCAGATCGAGTGGATCGGGACTCAGATCGAGTGGATCTGGACTCAGACCGAGTGGATCTGGACCCAGATCGAGCGGATCTGGGCTCAGACTGAGCCGAACTGGACTCAGACCGAGTGGATCTGGACTCAGACTGAGCCGATCTGAACCCAGACTGAGGCGATCTGGACTCAGATCGAGTGAATCTGAACCCCGATCACGACGATCTGGGCTCATTTTGGGTCAATTTTGTATCGAACTTGTACAGTTTCGCCCAAAATCGCACTGCGACCTGCTTTCCTAGCCCAGGTCAAGGTTCAAACTGAGCGCAAAACGGCCCGGATCTTTAAAACCCGGGCCGCAGCGGTCGATTAGTAAACGTAGGTGTTCTTCTCGATCAGCACGTCCGCGATCCGCTGGCGTGCGGTGATGGTGTTAATGGGCGAGTTGTTCTTGGTGAACCGCTTTAACGCTACCAGCAGCGTGCGGCCTTCGTCGCCTTCGGCTATCGCAGCGATGGTGTTGCGAGCTTTCATCTCGATCCGCTGAATGGCGTCGTTACAAAAGACCGCAGCCATGTCGATCTGACGCCCGGCAGCTTCCTCGCCGTTCTTCTCGGCAAGCTTCTTGGCCCGCAGGATCGCCGTCTCCATCTGGTAAGCGTCCATTATGATGTCAGCGCAGTTGATCAGCACCTCCTGATGCTCCGCCAGCGCCGTCGTATACTTCTGCGCCGCAGTACCCAATACCATCAGTGCGATCTTCTTCGCGTTCTGCGCAAGCTTCGTCTCGCCCGCGAGCAGGCTCGTGTCCTCATCAAACGAAAGCTGCGGGTTCAAGATCTCATCCTGCAGAGCCTTCGCCGCCTGAATGATGCCAAGCTTGCCTTTCATCGCCCGCTTCATCAACTGCCCCGGGATCAGCATCCGGTTGATCTCGTTCGTGCCCTCAAATATGCGGTTGATGCGTGCATCGCGATACGCCTTCTCCGCCGGATACTCCTTGGAATAACCATAGCCGCCGTAGATCTGCACCATCTCATCGACCACGTAATCGAGCGACTCGCTGCATGCAACCTTGTTGATCGACGATTCAACAGCGTACTCCTCAATCGACTGCAGCTTCTTGTCGTTATCCGCTCCGTCGCCGATCAACGCATCGATCAAACCGACTGTTCGGTACGTGATCGATTCCGCAACCCACGTGCGGATCGCCATCTCAGCCAGCTTGTGCTTGATCGCCCCGAAGCTGGAGATCGGCCTGTTGAACTGATGTCGCTCATTCGCATAACGAACCGTCTCATGAATCGCGAGCTTCGCTCCGCCCGTCACCGATGCTCCAAGCTTGAAGCGACCGACGTTCAGCACGTTAAAGGCGATCTTTGCACCGTCGCCGACATTCCCGATCAGATTGCCCGCAGGGATCTTTGCGTCAGAAAGGATCACGGCAGTGGTCGACGAAGACTTAATGCCGAGCTTATGCTCCTCCGCCCCCGGGCGGCAATTCTCCGAACGCGGAACCAGAAAGCACGAGAACTTTGCTTTCTCGCCATCTACCTTTGCAAAGACGAGATAAACATCGGCGAAACCGCCGTTTGTTATCCACATCTTCTCGCCGTTGAGGATGTAGTGCTGCCCGTCATCAGTCAGCTTCGCTACGCACTTGGCACCGAGCGCGTCAGAGCCCGAACCGGACTCTGTCAAACAATAAGCCGTAACGACTTCGCCCGAAATGATCTTCGGTATCCACTCGTCCTTCAGCTCGTCAGAGCCCCAGTAAAGTATCGGCAGCAGCCCGATCGACGTTTGTGCGCCATATGTCGAACCAAATCCCGAACCTCGTCCGACCATCTCCGCGATGATCGCCCCGGTCGTCTGATCGAGCTCAATCCCGCCGTATTGCTCGGGAATATTCGCACCGAGCAGCCCAAGGTCGCCGGCTTTCTTCAACAGATCGCGAGCGACTTCCCACGCATGCCCCTCAAGCGCCGGCAGGTTCGGCACCACCTCGTTGTCGATATACTCACGGCAAGTATCGCCGATCATCCGGTGCTCATCCGTGAAATCCTCAGGCGTGAACGTCTCCTCCGCCGTCTGATCCGCGATCAAGAACTCGCCGCCTTTGATGTATTCCTTCTCAAGTTTCGTGTCCATTTTAGCTTAGACTCCCGGTGTGTTGGTCAATTTACGTTCATTCAGTCAAGGTATTATATTCAGTTCTTGGGTTTAGCTTCGAATATTACAATCGCAATGCGTGATCGCCTTCCGACTTCGTATTCTTTCTAGCGATCCACAGTCCTAATTAGGACACTTGGAATGGTTACGAGAAAAGTCAATAGAGCCCAAAAATAAAACACGACTACACCGCTGCTATCGCGAGCTTCCAACAGTGACGTCAACCATAGATGACCGGCCACCGAGATGGTGGCCAAAACGGTTGATAGGAAGGTAGAAACGCGGAGCGCGATCAACACTACTGCAACCTCTCAAAGATCCCTGCCGCGCCCATGCCGCCGCCTACGCACATTGTGACCATGCCGTAACGGGCGTTTCGGCGTTTCATCTCCTGCAGGATCGTCGCTGTCAGCTTGGCACCCGTGCATCCGAGCGGATGACCGAGTGCGACCGCTCCGCCATTCACGTTGACCTTTGAGGGGTCCATCTCGAGCAGTTTCATAACCGCCAGGCCCTGTGCTGCGAAGGCTTCGTTAAGCTCGATGATGCCGATCTGATCGAGCGTCAACCCCGCAAGCTTAAGCGCCTTCGGGATGGCATAGACCGGGCCGATGCCCATCTCCTCCGGCAGACAGCCCGCAGTCGCGAACGAAACGAAACGAGCCAGCGGCGTCAGCCCCAGTTCTTTCGCCTTATCCGCCGACATCACGACCGCAGCCGCCGCTCCGTCAGACATCTGCGAAGCATTTCCCGCAGTTACGGTGCCTTTTGCGTGAAAGACAGGCCGCAGCTTCGCAAGCCCCTCCGGCGAAGTATCGGCCCGGGGGCCCTCGTCGGTGTCGAAGACGACCTCTTTGCTGCGGACCCGGCCCTTCTCATCAAGCTCATCAACACGCACGGTGTATGGCACGACCTCGTCCTTGAACCTGCCCTCTTTTATCGCCGCGAGCGCCTTCTGATGCGAACCGTAAGCGAACTCATCGGCCTGCTCACGCGTGATCTCATACTTGCGTGCAAGATTCTCAGCGGTGAGGCCCATGTTCAGATAATAGTCGGGGTATGTGTCGACTATTGCGGGGTTCGGCCGCACTACGTTGCCGCCCATCGGGATCATCGACATCGTCTCGAGGCCCCCGGCGACTATCACATCCGCTCCGCCCGTCGCGATCCTATCTGCAGCGATCGCGATCGTTTGAAGCCCCGACGAGCAATAGCGGTTGACAGTCATCGCCGACGTCTCGACCGGCAACCCCGCAGCGATCATCGCCGTTCGAGCGACGTTCATCCCCTGCTCCGCCTCCGGAAACGCGCAGCCCATGATCACGTCCTCGACCTGAGCTTTATCCAGCCCCTCGACCCGCGCGACCGCTTCTTTGATAGCCGCCGCACCAAGATCATCGGGCCGCGTATTCCGCAACGTCCCTTTCGGAGCCTTCCCCACAGCCGTACGCACGGCCGATACGATTACTGCTTCTTTCATATCTTTTTCTCACCAGACTTCTTTTCAAGCCTCTCCCTAACTTCGCCCTCTGTTAGATTTTCAAAAAACTTGTAGATTATCGGCGATGCTTGCAAACCCCTACGAAGTTTTTCTTTCTCGACTTCGGTGGCAGATTCTCTAAACACGATCTTCTGTGCCGTTCGACCGTCGAACTCGCCGAGACCGATTGAGGACCGGACGCCGGTCTCACCGGTAAATCCTGGACCTTCTTTCCAGGGATGGATTACTTTGTTTGACAAGTCTTGCTGTTCCTCAAAAGTCGACTCCTTCGTGTAGACGACAATTACGCTGCCATTAGTCTCCTCGTCTATTGGCCGCATGTCATTCATACCTGGGGTCTCATAACGGGCCCACCCAGCGACTCTCATCGCCTGAAGCCCGCCGATGAAGAAAACCGGGAGCAGTATGCAGCTCACGAGTAGGGCCGTAGCATAATTCGACTTACGCAAACTCGCTGCGACTATCGAGGCAACAAAGAGAACGAGAACAGCTGGAATCAACAGAAACAAAAAGTAAATTCCAAAGTTCATTGATGCGACATAAGCAATTGGTTCTGAGGCTATCGAGTATGCTCCAGTCAAACCAATAAAGGCACAAAGACCGATCGCCAACATCGCTAGATTTCTTGTTCTTGTCATCAACGTTTTAGCAAAATCCGCCGTCCGCTTGACCGCCTTAGGATTGCAGAAACCGGCACGTCGGTAAGGGCGGAACACTCAACGCAAGTGAATAGAGCCGAATCGCTGTCGCTCCCGGTTCTAAACTTAACTAACTCTCAATTCCAACCTCGACCTCTTCAATCGTCAAAACATCCTTCAAAACACACGGCCCGATCTTCACCAAAAACCCCCTCTTCCCGCCGTTGATAAATATCCTGTCGAGACTAAAAATGCTCGTCTCGACATAAACGGGCATCCGCGTTTTCGCCCCGAAGGGCGATGTCCCGCCGACCACGTAACCCGTGAGCTTCTGTGCCCGTTCGGGTGTCGCCGGCTCGACGGACTTGACCCCGATGTGCCGTGCCAGTGTCTTCGTCGAAACTTCGCGGTCGCCGTGCATAAGCACCATCAGCGGCTTCTTCTCGTTCGTTTCAAATACCAGGCTCTTCACTACCGTGTGAACATCGACACCCAACTGCCTCGCCGATTCTTTCGCCCCGCCCTTCTCGACGTAATCATAAAGGTGCGGCGTGAACTCGACTTTATTAGCTCGCAGAAACCTGACTGCCGCGGTTATCGGATATTTCGCTGTCTCGACGCGCCCTTGCTGCGGCGTCGGATCAATGGGTTTAGATCTCAGCAGCGCCATGCTCAGCACCCAGAGTTCTTCTTGCTGTCGTAATCTCCGGGTAACAGCTTTGGGCGACATGTCAACCGTCATCGCGCTCCTCGCTTAATCGTTCAATATCAACCAGATCTTGGGGCCTTCCGGCCATCGTCTTCAGCTGTATCAGTCCTTCCCGCGATACAGTTGGTATGATCCCTAGCTCCCAAGCGAGTTGCTGCCTTCCCTGCCAAATTTCTGTTAGCGCGTCAGTCACTAAAAGCAGGTCTAGTGTGATCAGATTTGCGTTTTGGTCCTCGAGCTTCGAGATCCGCCTGATCTCGACCGCCCCGTCGTTGAAGCTCAGTGGCAGCCCTTCCACGTCGTAACCCAAGCTTTTGGCCAACATCCAAACGCGATCGAGATCCTCTGTCAAGATCATCAGATCGATGTCGATCGTTGCCCGTACAAATCCGTGGATTGTCATCGCCCACCCACCGCAGACTGCATAATCTATTTCCGCTTCGTTTAGAGCGTTGGTAACTGCGGCGAATTCGGCGAGAAGTGTCGTCACTACCTGACCTCCATATACCGGAAACAGCTCGTTAAGTGATCATTCACCATTCCTGTCGCCTGCATGAATGCGTACATTATCGTCGAGCCGACGAAGTTAAAGCCGCGTTTCTTCAAGTCTTTCGAGAGGGCGTCTGAGATATCGGTGCTTGCCGGCACGTCCGACAACTCTTGCCGCTTGCCGTCGATCGGGCTGCCGCCGACGAATGCCCAAATATAACTGTCGAACGATCCAAATTCTTTCTGAAGATCCAAGAACGCGTTGGCGTTTCTAACCGCTGACGCGATCTTCAAGCGGTTGCGGACAATGCCTTCGTTCGCCAACAATTTGGCACAGCGCGCGTCCGAATACCGCGCGACTTTTGCCGGATCGAACCCGTCGAACGCTTCACGATACGCTACACGTTTTCGCAGGATCGTGTCCCAGCTGAGCCCGGCCTGGGCACCCTCTAGTATCAAAAATTCAAAGAGCCCTCGGTCATCGTGCAGCGGCACGCCCCACTCCGCATCGTGATATGCGATCGCCAACTCGTTCTTTGCCCATCCGCAACGCTTCGTTCCTGCCATTACATTACGACGCTCTCCGGCTGAACTTTCGATGATAACGCCGGAAATCCAGACTCGAGCATCACCCTTTCAGCCTGCCGCATATGCCTTCGCTGATGGGCCGCGATTATCCCGTAGGCATCCCGAAGCGAGTAGGTGACCAAACCCTGGAACGACGACGTCAATATAGTCTTATCCCAATCGGCATCAGCCGTGCGGCCGATCAGCGATTTCAATTCCTTCTGACTCGCCGCAAACCGCTCGACCACGTCGTCGGTAACATCACTGGGCGGGACGAATCGCTCGGTCGTCGTAACTTTCTTTTCGTCCTTCGCCATATATTTCGTCAGAAATTTACCGAAGAATGAACTGAGCGGTGACCACCGTTCCCAGAAGCCGGCTTGGTGACGGCCGTCTGCTACTGCGGCAAAACCTTCCGAGTATATTTCAGAAGTCTTTATCAAATGATCGATACACTGCCCTACACTCCAGCTCTCTGCCGATGGCTTCCAATTTAGCTGCTCGGGCGAAAGCCGCGCGAACTTAGCACGCACTCCGGCGGTGATCTCATCGAGTTCTGAAGTAACGGCTGCAACCTTCTCGCTCATTTCTAGTTTCGCAGCGGCTTGCCGGTCTTGAGCATCGCCGCTATCCGCTCCTGTGTTTTTCGCTCTCCGCAGAGCGATACGAAAGCTTCGCGTTCCAGATCGAGCAGGTGATCTTCCGAAACTCGGGACTGATGATTCAAGCTGCCGCCGCTCATCACCCCCGCGAGCTTCCGTCCAATGTGCTCGTCATATTCCGAGATGAACTGGGCCTGTTTCATCATATGCAGTGCCAGCTTCATCGCCGCGAGGGCCGATTCACCTAAGACCAGAATGTCCTCTCGGGGTACCGGCGGAACATATCCCGCGGCGTCCATGTTCAGGACGATCTGCTTGGCGTCCGCGATCAGCCGGTCGCCGTTCATCGAGACAGAATCGACATCGCGGAAAAATCCCCACGCCTTCGCCTCTTGGGCCGAAGTTGCAACCTTGCCCATGCCGATCATCTCGAACGTCTTCTTAAGGAAGCTCAGCGGATCCGCATCCGGCGCCTTCGCCGCCGCGTCCATAGCCCGCATCGTCATCTCTTTTGTGCCGCCGCCAGCCGGGATCACCCCCACGCCGACTTCGACCAACCCTATGTATGTTTCCGCTGCCGCACGCACGCGGTCACCGTGAATTGAGATCTCACAGCCGCCACCAAACACCATCCCGAATGGAGCCGTAACCACCGGCTTTGCCGAATATCGCAACCGCATCACCGCTCGCTGCAGGCCGCGGACCATCATGTTGATGTCGTCCCACTCTTCTTCCTGCGCCGCGAGCAGCAGCATCATCAGGTTGGCACCCACCGAGAAATTTTCGCCCTGGTTGCCGACCACCAGGCCCTTGAAGTTCTTTTCGACCTCGTCAATGGCGAAGTTCATCATCTGAACCGTGTCCGCCCCGATCGAGTTCATCTTGGAATGGAACTCGAGGCATGCGACGCCGTCGCCGATGTCAATCAGCGATGCACCCGGATTCGACTTGATGACTCCCGTTCGGTCCTTAACAGACTTTAGAAGGAGCACGCCCGGCCGATCAGGCATCTTCTTATACTCGCCGCCTACCAGATCATAGAAATACCGGTCGCCGTTCTCATCTTTATAAAAACGCTCGGCACCCGACGCGAGCATCCTCTCGATATTTTCCGGGATCGGCTGGTCCTCGTTCTTCATCCGCTCCACCGAATCCTGCAAGCCGATCGCGTCCCAAGTCTCGAAAATTCCGATCTCCCATCCGAATCCCCATTTCAGGGCGTTATCGACTTCAACGATCGTGTCCGCTATTTCCGGGATCCGATTGGCCGCGTAACGGCAAGTCCGCGAGGTGGTCTTCCACAGAAACTGTCCGACCTTATCATCGCCCATCATCAGTGTCTTGATACGCTTCGGCATATCTTCCACTGACTTTGCAGCGTCGAGCGATGCGAACTTCGATTTCTCTTGCGGCTTATATTCGAAGGCTTCGAAATCAAGTTCGAGAATCTCCGTCTTACCCTCCGCGGTCTTCGTCTTCTTATAGAATCCGCCTTTGGTTTTGTCGCCGAGGAGGTTGCGTTCCAGCATCTGCTCGATCGCTCCGGGCAGCTGAAAAACTTCGCGGTCTTCGTCGTCGGGAATTGCCGGATAGAGATTCTTGTTCACATGCGCAAGCACATCCAGCCCGACAAGGTCTGCCGTGCGAAACGTCGCAGACTTTGCGTGCCCGATCGCCTTTCCGGTCATCTGATCAACCTCGGTCGGCGTAAACCCCATCTCCAGCATTTCGTGAACCGTCGCCATCATTCCAAAGGTCCCGATGCGATTCGCGATAAAGTTCGGCCGGTCCTTAGCCGGCACCACGCCTTTCCCGAGTCGCTGATCCAGAAACCCCGAAACTTTGCACGCGACCTCTCCGCTCGTTCCCGACCCCGGAATGATCTCGACGAGCTTCATATACCGCGGCGGATTAAAGAAGTGCACGCCCATGAAATGCGACTTGAAATCGTCAGAGAACGGCTCCGCGATGGCATCGATCGGTATGCCGCTGGTGTTCGTCGCAACCACCGCACCCGGCTTTCGGTGCTTCTCGACATCTGCAAACACTTTATGTTTAATGTCGAGATTCTCGACAACAGCCTCGACGATCAGGTCGCACTCGGCGAGATTGGACATATCGTCGGTAAAGTTACCCGTCGAGATGAGCTTCGCGTTGTCGCCCAGCATGAACGGCGCCGGCTTGAGCTTTTTCGCCGCTTCGAACAGCGAGTTCACCGTGCGGTTGCGCACCGCCGGCGATTCAAGCGTTAACCCTTTTTTCTCTTCCTCGGACGTAAGTTCCTTCGGGGCTATATCGAGCAAGATGACGGGAATGCCGGCATTTGCAAGGTGGGCAGCAATGCCCGCGCCCATCGTTCCGGCACCTAAAACTGCAGCTTTCTTAACGATCATAGGGTTGATTTGTCTAGTTGAACATCATACTAAATATGCGGAATTATAACTGAATGAATGTTCATTCAGCAAGCCCGGCCCTCGCAAAAGTCTACAAATGTATGGGTCGCTACGCAGGATGCGTAGACGTCAGTATATGATCATTGGCACGCGTTTCGGGTGATACGGTCAGATTCATCAAGGGGGTTTTATGAGACTGTCATGCTTATTTTCAATTTTGTTTCTAGGTCTATCCATTCATTTCTCGGGGTCGCCAACACATGCTCAAATTCCGGCGAACGGTGTAGCCGCAAAAGATCCTACGCCCAAGGCCAACCCCGTGCGAACCAATCAATCGTCCGCGGATATGCAGCTAAGACGGCTTCAGTCTCTGGTTTCGCAATCCCCGCACGACCCGCACCTTCTCAATAATCTCGGGGTTCATCACTTTCAGATGGGTGACGTTGAGATCGCCCGGCACTACCTAGAACTCTCCGTAAAGAAGAACGGTAACCTGCCGCGTACTCTTGTTAACCTCGCTAGCGTTTACGATGATCTTGGGAACTATGCGAAAGCCATCGAGACAGCGGAACGTTCGGTCGCCCTTGACCCCAGTTTCATGCGCGGACGGCAGTATCTCTGCGAATTGAACTTTTATATCAAGGAAAACGAAGAAGCCGCAAAGTGCTATCGGGAATTGACCAATGATTTTGAACCTACTCCCGAGATAAAAACTAACTTCGGCGTGGCACTTATGCGTGTTGGTAAATTTGACGAGGCCGTACCTATACTGCGTTCGGCTGTCATCGCAGCCCCGCATCATCTTCCAACTAGAAATGCCCTCGGTATCGCCTACTATAGGACGAAGATGTACCGCGAATCCGCCGAGGTTCTAAAAGAAGCGGTTGAGAAAGCTCCGCACCTTGACCAGCTGAGGTTTAACCTTGCGCTGGCGTACCTGAGTCTCGGCAACCGGTCGGGGGCACTTAGCCAAGATAGGGTATTGCGTGAGCGCAACTCTCCGTTCGCAACGACGCTCTTTCGGATCTTGCATAGTAAACATGTGATTGACGCCCGCAGTGTTGAGATGAACGAACAATGAAAAGTGGCCGGTTCTTGACAGAAAACAAGTTTCGGCCGATACTTCCGTCAAAATCTCTGTCGCACCCTCGCAAATGCCCAGTCGTGCGTGCAGAAGAGTTTTATTCCAAAAATAAATTATTTGTTACGGAGGATCGATGAAGATATTTGTTTTCATTTTGTTCTCGGCCCTAGCGCTCTGCGCGGATGCGGCCGGACAATCAACGAGATCGGGGACAGGGTCAGTTGACAGTAGCACTTCCAGCCGAGCATCTAGGCCGCCGACTTTTCGGCCCATTAAATCTCAGATCGAAGAGGCTCAGGAAAAGTTCAAAGCAAAGGGCCTTTATGCCGGCGATGTTGACGGCAAGTATAACGACGAACTGCGAAGCGCGATCCGCAAGTTTCAGGCGGACGAGGGCATAGCTCAAACCGGAAACCTCAATCGCATCACTCTTGAACGTCTGAAGATCGGCCTGACCGAGGTTCAGCAGCAGATCCCGATTCCGGCAAACACTATGAAGCCCGCAAGTTCGCAACCGCGGGCGGCGTCATCCTCCGGCCGCACGTTGATCTTTAGAGCGACCAAAGATCAGGTCTTTGAAGCGCAAAAGACTTTGCGAGCCGCAGGCGTTTACGACGGCGAAAACACCGGAAAGCTCGACCCTGAAACCCGCGCCGGGCTTCGCAAGTATCAGGCACTGAAAGAGATAAAGGTGACAGGTACGCTCAACCAACAGACGCTTGCGACGATGGGTATTGCACTGACGCCCGCACAGGAAGCGAATGAGAAGAAATAGCCGCCCGAGCAATTTGCGGCAAGGCTGAAAAATGTTTTCCGTTTTTGAACAAGACACGCTATAATCCCTGTAGCGTGTCTTCTCTTTGCTTCCGACACGTCTTCGCATTGGAAGCAAAATTGCCCGTTCGGGCCTTTTTCAACCAGCATTGGTGCCCTAATACCCCTATCAATCGGAGATCAATCAATGAATCGCAGGTTCCTTCTGCCATACTTGTCCGTTTCTTTCTTGATAATCGCCGTAGTGTTTGCAAACGGATGTACGGCAGAGGCTTCGCGCACCGACGCGGCCGAAAGGCTCTCGTCTTCCGATAGTGCCGGCCTCGGTTCAACGATCGCGATAACTGCAAACTCACCCGCTGATACCGTAAAAGCCTTTTATGAAAGATTGCGCGGACGAGCCTTTCGCGACGCCCTCGCCCTGACGAATCTGAGGCCCGCTGTACAGGACATTTCGGATGAGGATCTCAAAGAATTCGCATCGGACTTTGAGGCGATCGCTGCTCTGGTTCCGGCTCAGCTCGAGATCAACGGTGAGATCGTCTCCGGCGAGCGTGCGGTTGTCACTGCTCAACTGCCTGATGAGAACGGCGAATTGATGATCCAGGAGGTCAACCTGCGGAAAGAGGGGGACAAGTGGACGATCCTGACCGTCGACGAAACAACCGAAGATATCGTAAAAAAGCAGGGCAAAGATTATTTTCGAATGCTGAAGATCGAGACCGCCGAAGACGAGGCCAAGCGGATGCTTGAGCGTTTTGCGAAGGCTCAGATCGTGCATTCTGTGCAGAATGGGGGACTTTTCGCTGATACGCGAACGCTTATTCAGCTGGGACTGCTGCCCGATGACGTCCTTAGTGCCGAGTCCACCGGCTACAGTTATGCGATGGCGGTGACTGCCGATAAACGAAAGTATGTCGCGTCCGCGGTGCCCGCCGAGTACGGCAAAACCGGTAGAAATTCATACATTGTTGAGTCCCCCGACAGCGGCATGCCTGTGGTGCGCGGCAGGGACAATGGCGGTAAACCATTGCAATGATTAATTATATGTGAACAAAAAAAGATTTTCGATTGCGGGCATTATAAGGTACCATTATGATTGAAGCCCGATAAATGGATATAAAAGATGATACGAGAGCTAGTAACCAAAATTCGCGGGGCACTTGCCGAAAGGTCCCACTCCACACGCAAAAAGGTTAACGCGCCGATCAAAATAGCCTTTGAGCCGCTATTCAGAACCGGACAGCTGACCGATCCGCAGCACCTCACGATCTCTGGCGAGACCTATGACCTCAGTGGTACCGGCGTCGGGTTCATCGTTTCTGCGATAAGAGTTCGCGAGAACTACCTGGTCGGCCAGGACCGCATTCTAAATGCCGAGCTCGACCTGGCCGGCAGCAAGGTCAAATTGAAGGTCATCGGCCGCCGCTACGAAAAGGTCGGCATCCACCTTTCGACCGAGCGATATATGATCGGGGCTGAAATAGTCGAGATCAGCAAGAACGACCGCGAGGTCTATGAACATTTTCTGCGATATGGGTCGGGCCGCAAGCGTTCGACCTCGCCCGGGCTCGAAATGGGCAGTCGGTAATTAATTTTTATATCAAGAGACGAGGGTCGGCATATGTGCCGGCCCTTTTTTGTTGGGCGGACGCCCCGCGTGTATGCTAGATGAACCTATGACAGACACAGTAAGGATCGGCATCATCGGATCGGGGTTTGCACGAAAGGTTCAGATCCCGGCATTTTTGAGTTGCGATGGAGCCGCGATCGTCTCGATAGCCAGCGGCACCCTTGCGAATGCACAGTCTGCCGCAAAGGAATTTGGAATTGAGCATTTCACGGATGACTGGAACGAGACCGTCACCCGCGACGATGTCGACCTGGTCTGCATCACCACGCCGCCCGACCTGCACCGCGACATGGTGATTGCGGCGTTAGAGAACGAAAAACACGTGCTTGCAGAAAAGCCGATGGCTATGAACGTCGTCGAGGCCGAGGAAATGGCGGCGGCAGCCCGCAATTCCAACCTACTTGCCCTCATCGACCATGAACTTCGCTTTCAGCCGGGGCGACAAAGTGCATTTCAAATGCTTCGCGACGGCGCGATCGGCAAAGTTCGTCACGCCAAGTACAACTTCCGAGCCCCCCATCGCGGCGACGCTACCCTTCCGTGGAATTGGTGGTCCGATGTTGATCAAGGCGGCGGAGCCCTTGGCGCCATTAACTCTCACGTCATCGACTCGTTCAACTGGCTGCTCGGCGTCGAGATGTCGAGTGTCTTTTGCCAGCTCCAAACGCACGTCAAAGAGCGCCCTTACAACGGCGGTACCCGCGAGGTGACGACCGATGATGAGGCAAACATGCTGGTTAATTTTGAAGATGGTGAACTTACCGACGACACAACGGGCCTCATCTCCGTCTCGATGGTCGAGGGTCCCGAATACATGAACACGCTCGAGCTTTTCGGCACCGAGGGCTCAATGAAGATCGGCCACCGCGGCGAGCTGTTCGTCGCAAAAACCGACGAAACGGAATGGTCCGATATTAAGGTGGATCTCGGCAAGGGCATCGACGGCGTTCCCGACACCGGATTCTCACGCGGGTTTATGCAGTTCGCACCAAAGATACTTGATGCCATACGGTCCGGCTCTACCATCATCGAGCACGCCGCCACGTTCGAAGACGGCTTAAGCGTCCAGAGAGTCCTCGACGCCGCCCGCCAATCAAACTCTAAACGCGCCATCGTCCGTATTTAATTACTGGCTACAAATTGTGGAATTGTGATGGGCGTCCGCGCGACTGGCAGGTACTTGAGATCGATCTCGGTGGTGCCGTCCGTAACGCGAAACGCCACTTCCTTCTCAGTGTCACCAAGCGCAATAGAGAACCCGCCGACAATCTTCTGACCGTTTCGCAGCCCCGCTCGATGGGCGGCCGAACCATCCGACACGCCCGAAATTTCCTTGGTATTTTGAAAAGCTGGAAGATCAAAGCCCAGATCGAAGACGGGAAGCTCCGTTTCTATCAACGCCGATCCGGGAACGGCCGTGGCATGCGGCGTCACATGCTCGCCCCGTTCGACAAAGCCGGCAATTTCGTTCCCAACGTCGTTATTCAAATATCTATGCAGATGCTCGGCGACGATCAAGGCGGAAAGCTCTCGCTTCCCCCCTTCCGCAGAGGCAAGAAGGTCACGCATCACATCGTCCAGCGAGTGTCTGCCATTCGACTCGGCAACGATCGCCGCATTCCAATTCAATGCAAGCATGAAACCCCGCAAGTAAGGCAGTCGCTGAACGGCATCGTTCTGCCAAAACTGGGTGGCGATGCGCTCATTCAGCGACTCGCGTTCCGGCGAAGTGTAATATTCGCGGATCAGTTCATTGACCCGACTGCGATACTCATCCTCAGTGAAAACCCCGTCGCGACGCAGCAGTTCGTTGCAGAAATATTCTGTAAACCCCTCGCTGAACCAGTAAAGCGATGCCTCGTCCGCCGGCATCCGGCCCAATCGTACCGGGTTCCAGTTATGAAAATATTCATGCGCAATCAGGCTTCGAAGCCGTTCGACCGTGGCATTCGGTGTAGCGAAAAGCGCAAACGAATCGCGCAGACCCGTCCCGCCGAACGAGTAGGCGCCGGGCCCCTCATAGATCGGCACAAGCGTTATGAGGTAGTATTTCTGCGAACGGTCGTCCCAAAACCGCCGCTGCCCGTCGATAACCCGCGCTGCCATCCGCGCAAGCTCTTCATCCCTGAAACTCCACGTACCGCGCACCGCAAAATGAACGGGCTGACCTCCGACGGTCTGCGAAACCAATCGAAAGTCGCCGCCCACATTGATCGTTCGCTTTAACTCGCCCAGCGTGGTTCGCACTGTGTAGCGGCTCTTTTTGACGCTATCGCTGCTAGCGAGTGCCCACTCCTTGGGAAAGCCGCGCCAGTCAAAGCGAGCGTTTACCTTTTGCTCATCGTCCCATTTCGGGAGAACCCACACCGTGTGCCCGATCCAGTGAAAATACTCGCTGTCCGTAACGGGCCGATAACGAATAGCGTTGTTAAGCAAACCCTCAAAATCCTGTACCAGATCATACGAGACAGTCACAACGTCGCCACTATCGTGGTGAACAAGTTTCACGTTTGGCTCGTCCGTCACGTCGATCTTGGTTTTCCCGGAGCTTTTTGCTGAAAGATTGTGAATGGCCGAATAAAGGTTCGTCTGACCGCCCCATTCACTTGGCAGAGTGATCATCGTGCGGCCCGAATGGCTGCCGCGGAAGGAGGTCTGAATGTGATAAACGCCGCGCGACGTGCGCTCGACGCTAATGCTGAGATCTTGCGGGACCGGGTGAGCCTGACCGTGGACATCCACGATCATCCCGATCACCATAAGTGTCAGCAAGATCAAACTACCGCAACTACGCTTTACCATCGTTTCGCTCATCATTTGGTAACGCGTAGCTGCGAGTCGCCACGTGTCACCCCGCGACCGCTAACATCAGGTTTTGATGATAAGTGCGACTTAGGTTCAGCTCGGTCCCGTCGTTCAATGCCACGATCTGATCGCCGTTCGAAAGCGGCCTCAGCGACCCGACGCGCTCGACGTTAACTATTCGCGACCGGTGAATCCTGACAAAGCGTTCCGGGTCTAACCGGGACTCCAGTCCAAAAAGCGAATCCCGCACAATGTGCGTCTCGCCGCCGGCGTGTATCTCGACATAATTTCCTGCCGACGCGATCCAATCGATCGATTCGATCGGAACGACCACGGTCCGATCCCGATTTCGCACCGTCAGCCGCTTAAGGTACCGCGGCGAGGCGGGTTTGACCTCTGACAGCGCCCTGTTCAGCTTTTCGGCGACCTCTTCGGGTTCGACGCGCGGCAACATCTGCACCTTAACGTGGTCGAGCGAACGTGAAAGTCGTTCCTTGTCCAACGGTTTTAACAGGTAATCGGCTGCGTTCTTTTCAAATGCCTCCACCGCGAATTCCTCGTTTGCCGTCATTATTATTGTGATCGGCATCTTTCCCACGCCGACTCTTTCGATGACGTCGAACCCGTTCATTTCGGGCATTTCGATGTCGAGAAAAACCAGGTCAGCCCGCGTATTTCCAATTATCGACACCGCCTCAATGCCGCTCGAAGCCTCACCGACGATCTCTATCTCCGTGTTATCAAGAAGTGTCTTCAACCGCCTTCGTGACGGCGTTGAGCCGTCCGCAATGATGGTTCGTATGTTCATTAGTATAATTTCCCCCGGAATGAATGAATTTATTTCCCACCTTGACGAATGAAATCAAAATGAAAACGCCCGGCCCCGGTTACCGGGACGAGCGATTCAAGATGATTCTGGTCGATGTTGCATACCAAGCACAGACGTTATGTACCAACTAATAAGGACGACAATTCATCTATCTTTGTTCACCTATTATCAAAAACACCGCAACGCGCGGGTTTTGTGACATAAATTCGAATCCTTCGCCGGGCTGCATGCGAATCAGATAGGTAGTTCAGTGAAAGGTTGTATACGGCGGACGGCAAAGTGATACAATTGAGGATGGCACCTTGGGTCGCACTGCGAACTTAAGTGTCAGGGGGACGTATTAGTAGTATGGCAGACATCGACGCTTATAAGGATAAATTTAGCGAAAGCGGCCGCAGGGTGTTGGAATCCGCGCTGGACGCTTCGCGACGGCGTGATCAAAACTACGTTGCGATCGAGCATATTTTGCACGCGATCGCTGTTGAGGAGGACGACCTGTTCACGGCGACAATGCGTGATCTTGCCGTTGACCCGCGCTCAGTAAAGCTGCTTATTGAGAAGAGGCTTGATATCAGCCGTCAGCACACCGGGACGGGATTTCGTATTGCCCCTGAGACCACCGAACTGTTCAAACGTGCAATGGATCGTGCCCGATCGCAGGGCCGACGCGTCATTGACGCTAGCGATATCTTTTACGTGCTTTCGAATGACGAGCGCAGCTTGCTTAACGATGTGCTGCAAAATTTGGGAGTGCCCTCTGACGAGGTCGCACAGACGGCACGTACGCGAATCAGAAAGCGAGAGAAAGAAGAAGAACGCGTGCGGCAAAAGTATGAGCTTCCGAGCTTTCTGCGTCACTTTGGCGTATCGATGAACAAGCTTGCGCGTCAGGACAAGATCCCGCCGACCATCGGCCGCGAACGCGAGATCATGCAGATGATCGAGATCCTCTCGCACAAGGAGCGTTCAAATTCCCCGATGCTGGTGGGTGAGCCGGGTGTCGGTAAAACAGCCGTAGTCGAAGGCCTCGCGCGGTTGATCGAACTCGAACCCGAAAAGGTTCCGGCAAGGCTTCGCGATTCGCATATTGTCCAGCTTCAGATGGGCGGCCTTGTGGCCGGTACTATGCTTCGCGGTATGTTCGAGGAACGCATCAAGGGCATCATCGACGAGGTTAAAGAAAAGGACAACATTATACTCTTCATCGATGAGGCGCATACTATTATCGGCGCTGGCGCTGCGATGGGCACGACGTCCGACGCGGCGAACATGTTCAAATCGTCCCTCGCCCGCGGCGAACTCCGGATCATCGGTGCGACCACCATCACCGAATATAAAGAGTACATCGGTGAGGATGAAGCATTATCCCGCCGCTTCCGTTTGGTTAAGGTCGATGAACCTACGATCGATCAGACTAAGGAGATCTTGCTGGGGCTAAGGCCGCGGCTTGAGAAAAATTATTCGGTCACGATCTCGGACGAGGCCATTAACACGGCGCTCGAAATGTCGCCGAAGTATATTCGCAATCTGCATCTGCCTGATAAGGCGATCGGCTGGCTCGACACGGCATCGGTCAAAGTCGAGATCAACGAACCCGAGCATCTTATCGTGCGGCCGGAGCATATCATCGACGTCATTTCTCAGGAATCGCGAATTCCGAAAGACATGATCTATCGCGACACTTCAGATCGCTTCTCGCTTATGGAGATGGATCTTGGTAAGCGTGTCGTGGGGCAGAAAGAGGCTGTCCAGGCTGTTGCCGAAAGGCTGAGGCTCAATAAGGGCCCGCTCAAGGACAATCATTACGCGCCCGACGGCGTGCTGCTTTTCCTTGGCCCGACCGGTGTCGGCAAAACCGAGCTTGCAAAGGCCGTCGCGGAATTTATGTTCGGCGACGAGAGCAAGATGGTCCGCATCGACATGTCTGAGTATGGCGACGGTACGGTTGGCATCGAAAAGCTGATCGGCATGCCCCGGGGCATCGTCGGCAGCGAACGCGGCGGCATCCTTACAGAGCAGCTTCGGGACAATCCGTACACGGTTCTGTTGCTGGACGAGGTCGAAAAAGCATCGCCTTACCTGATGAACATCTTCCTGCAGGCGTTCGATGAGGGGTGGCTAACCGATGGCCGTGGGAAGAAGGTCTATCTCTCTGATGCGATCGTAATAATGACCTCGAACCTGGGTTCCGAGAGCTTTAAGAAGTATGAAAAGCCGCTCGGGTTTGGGCAGAAGACGCTGGGCGACGTCAAACAAATAAAGGGCGACGTTATGAAGGCGGCCGAAACTCGGTTCACGCCCGAGTTCAGAAATCGTATCGACGAGATCATTGTATTTTCGCCGCTCACGATGGACGAGGTCCGCGACATTGCTCGGATCTATCTTTCAAAGCTCAAACGCAGCATGGAAGAACAGGGCAAGATCGTCGAGGTTTCGGACGCCGCGTTGGACCTGTTAACGGAGAAGGGCTTCAGCCCGTCATACGGTGCCCGGTTCCTCAAGCGGCATATCGATCAAACAGTGAAACTGCCGATCACTAACCAGTGGAAAAAGGGCGTGCGATTTTCGGTGGAAGCAGTAGACGGCGAAGTCGCGGTCAAGCTCGAAGACACTGCTTTCAGCTTGAATTGATAGCTTCGAAATATTTCGAAACAAAAGGCTTTGATGATACGATGTCATCAAAGCCTTTTCGTTCGGAGCACGTCTAAATATGAATCGATACCCCAAGGGCCGACTCGGCGGTCAACTTATCTGTTTAGCAGCAGTTGTGATGACATTCAGCGCGATCAGCGCGACCGCGCAGTCGCCTGCCACCCCTGCACGCTCTACAGTCGCAACGCGTTCGGCACGCGTATGGGATAAACCGGGCCCCGGCTACACCGATAGTGCACGGCAGCGAGGGGTCGAGGGCACCGTCAAGCTCCGCGTCACCCTTCTGGCTAACGGCCAAGTCGGCGAGGTGGTGCCGCTGTCCTATCTCAGCTACGGCCTGACCGATCAAGCTATCGCCGCCGCAAAACAGATCAGGTTCGAGCCCAAACGGATAAACGGCGTCGCCGTTGATGAAACGACCACTGTCGAGTATCGCTTTCGCCTTTATTTCAAGGATGAAGATAAGGTGATCCGAACAAAGGTCGCGATTGTGGGACGCACTCAGCCGCAACTGACCGCCGAGGAGGTCGCGAAGCTTCCGGAACGTAAAGTAACGGTCAACGTTTTTTTCGGCACTGACGGAAAGCCCGTTGCATACGGGTACGTCACGGACGTTCCTCTCGCGTTGAGGGCCAAATTCGGTGACGCGGTCGAGCAGATCAGGTATCGGCCGGCAGTCCACGCCAGCGGTCGGCGGGTGGCTGTAACAAAGATCATCGAATATCAGTTTTGAGTTTTAACAAACCGAACCGGCCGCCGATGCATCGTAAAAGAAACGTTGCCTCGGCGGTTTTTTAGTCCCAAAGATTATGAAAGTTAGAAATTTTCTAATTAGCTTTTGCGCTGTTTTGGTCCTCTTCGCTCAGGAATCGGTCAACGCTCAGGACAATGTTGAGCCCGAGCCCCAGCCGCGAACCGCAGAGGCAGAGGCTGTTTTGAAGCGCGCTATCGCGACTCTTGGCGGCGACCGATATCTAAGGGTTAAAACGCAAATCGGACGTGGTAGATACAGCATTCTGCGCGACGGCTCCATCATCTCGTTTCAGAGTTTCTATGACGTCCTTGTTTATCCCGATAAGAACCGCACCGATTTTAAGAGCGGCGGCGTTAAGACCGTGCAGACAAATGCAGGCGGGAGCGGATGGGTATTTGACGGCAATCTCGAAGTGATCCGCGATCAAACGGACGCACAGCTTGCGAACTTCAAACGAGGAACGCGTGTAAGCATCGACTATCTGTTGCGCGGACACTGGCGCGGCTCCGCTGAGTTAAATTACATCGGGCAGCGCGCCGCAACGCTCGGCAAGCGCAACGACGTGGTGAAACTCACCTACGAAGACAGTTTTGAGGTTGAGTTCGAATTCAGTGACGAGGGCCTGCCGCAAAAGGCTCTCTATCACCGCATCGGCGGCGGCGGCGAGATGATCCCTGAGGAAGACCGTTACGCTCAGTTCATCGAAGTCTCCGGCATTAAAGCTCCCTTCATCATCGACCGGTTCTCGCAGGGTGTACAAATGTCCCGCATCAACTACGAGTCGGTCGAATACAACAAACGCGTCCCCGATGACATTTTCAATAAACCCGCCACGCCCCGAGCCTTTCGGCGAGACTTGCGACTTTAAAAAGGCGGCGCGACTGAAAGCAATTTCAGTCGCGCCGACGGGTAACCTCTACCCGTAAAATCGCGAGCACAATCTAATCAGCCATCCATGCTTCGCCCTGAATGCCGACCCATTGAAGGATCGCAGGGCGAAGTGCACCGAACGCCCCGGTGCGGGCGGATGCCGAGACCTTCTTCCCCGAAGGGGTGGGCGTCTCGGAACAATCTGGGGTCAGTTCCCCATTGTTATAGGCATCGAGTGTGGATGCGATACTCGTCATCTGCTGCCCGAGAGTCGATGACGGAGCGATTCGCAACGGAAGGCGACCGAGACCCGACAAGAGCGCGTCCGCCGCTGCTATTTCCGCCGCAACAGGTCCGGGATCTGAACCCGCAGCGATATTCAGTTTCGCCGGGATCAGTTGCGACGCAAGAATAAGGCTCGCATCGCCGCGAATCGGCGTCGTCATTATCTGCACAAGTTCTGACCGCGTATAGATACGTCCGCCCAGAGTAAGCTCGTCAACGGGCCACGGAGTTCGCAGGTTTCGCCAATATCCCTGACCCTTGGGGCAAACGTCACCACCCGGCGGCGGGGGAGCGGCTTCTATCGTTATTGAGTAGTCGCGTGCGCCCGTGCATTCGTTATCGTCAGTGGCAGTAATCGTAAAGTTTGATATACCGGCGCCGGTAGGCGTTCCCACAAGCTGACCGCCGCCACTTAAGCTAAGCCCGGCCGGAAGCGCGCCCGCCGTCACGGCAAAACCATACGGCGCCGCTCCGCCGGATGCGGTTATCGATTGCGAATACGCAGCGCCAACAGTTTCACTGGGCAGCGACGAAGGGGACAAAGAAATATCCGGGCAAACTGAAGTAGTTACCTCGGTAGCAACGGGCGGTCCGGGAACCGCAGTTACGCCTGTTGCGGCAATTGTGTAGTTGTTGTTGTTGACGCTAGAACCGCTAGCCGCCGTCACATTGACCGTAAACGAAACGGTCAAGCCCGTCGTTCCCGCCGCCACTGTGCCGACGTTGAAAACAACGTTGCCGCCATTCAAAGTCCCACCGTTTCCAGCCGAGACGAATGTTGTCCCTGCGGGCAGCGGATCGCTGATGACCACATTGTTGGCGTTCAGCGTACCCGTATTTCCGTAGGTGATTGTGTACGTAAGATTGGATCCCGATGGCACCGTTTCCGCTGCCGATTTCTCGATGGTCAAGCCGGGAGCCAGTCCCGGCGGTAGGAAGCGAACTGCACCGTTACCTCTGTTAGGATTTGTTACGCCCTGAAGCAAGAGATTCGAGGTCTGAGTTTCGGCGGCAGTGAATGGTGCCCTTATCAGAACTGCAGGCTGCGTGGTGGAATTGCCCGTAAGAATCGCCAGCTGACCATCGGCACTAATCCCGATGTCCTCAAAACCTCCCGAGTTCCCCGCCGGAAGCGGAACGGTCTCGACGACTGACGAAGAAGTGAATGGAGCTCGAATGAATGCAGCATAGTATTGTGCGGATGCAACCACGATTGCTGTAGATCCATCGGGGGTGATGTTGATCCCGTAATACCCTGTTGCGTTTGGAATGGCGACAACTGCTGGTGTCGAAGCGGCACTGAATGGGGCGTTGAATATCCTTACTTGATTATCTCCAAGCAGTGTAGTGGACAGGATGGTGTTTCCATCGGGAGTGATCGCTATAGAACCGCGGTCACTGTATGGCGTAGGGATCGTAAACTGGATTGAGGTATACGGCGCATCAAGCACCGAGATGCCCACGGAGTTTCGTAAATATGCTCTCCCGGTATTATCAAAAACAATCCCCTGAGTTTGTGCCGGACGAATATGCCCGGGCATCACTACAGTTTCGATTTGCGCGGTTTCATCGAAAGGTGCTCGGATCACGTACAAGGTATTGCTGAGAAGACCACCCATCGTTAATGCAGTGCTTCGATCGGGAGCTACAACTATTGACCCCGTTCCGTCGTATCCGCCGGCAGTGTTTATTGTCGCGATAAGTGTGGCTGTAGAGATCTGAACCACAAATATGCGAGAGTTAAGGAAATCAGATATCAGTGCATTGTCGGTTCCAAAGTACGCGACCCCATGGGGATTTACATTAGAAGGAAGGCCCGGCACGATCAACTGATTATTTGGATTGCCGCCCGGATCAGGAAATACGACCGCTCTATCACTTGCACTTGCTGCGCCGAGGATCGCTGGCTGAGGATTGTCTTGCCCCACTGTAAGCGTGGGGGACGCGCCCAAGATTAGGCCCAAAACAAAACACGCTGGAACGAGCCCGACCTTTAGGGCCTGCAGCATACATTTCATCTTCTTGAAGTTCATTTTTTTACTCCTTTTTGGTTATCTGAGAACTTGGGGGTTCGGAATCGTGGTTTTCGCGATCGCGAAGCTCACTCGCTGTATCAGCAGCTCCCTCACCGCCTGAACCGGCTTCATTACAAACCGCTCCTGCACGAAGCTCCTGGGGGTTTTCTCCGTGTTGTTGCCGGAGAAAGGCGGTGGTCCGCTTCACGGTTACTGTTTCTGAAGAAATGGTCGTAATCACAATTTTCTTGTTTTCCATTGGCACTTTGGCTTAGAATTTCGAGGCCCGACCGAAACTGGTTTTTGATCGAAGTCGAATTCAATCTCGCCGATCAGCTGTTTTAGTGAACCTAGGTGTTCAAGTTTGGTGATATCGTAACGGGTGGTCGTTGTGGTGTCTTGAGAGAAACCTCGTTTTTTCATTGATGATTTCTTAAATGCTATATGTCTAATGTCCACAGTGAGATACGTCGGTTCGGCAAGTTTCGGCTCGATGTTACTGAGAAGGATCTGTGGTTTGATAATGAACCGGTAGCTGTGCCCGAAAAGGCGATCGAAGTGCTGATCGCACTTACCGAGCGGCCGGGAGTTATCGTCAAGAAGGAAGATCTGGCGTCGCAGATCTGGGGAGGCAGCACCGAGGCTGCAAACAGCCTCACACACGCGATTCACGCTCTGAGAAAAGCTCTCAGGGAAACAGACGCTACAGAATTTATTACTACGGTCCCGCGGCGCGGCTATCGGTTCGTCGGTCCTATATCGATAACGAGCGATAATAAGCTCTTGTCAGTTCCCCCGACCGAAGTTTCGGCCCTCGTACGGGACGCAGACCCCCCGGTTTCGACGCGGCCTATTTTAGCAAGCGTGCGGTGGGGGCGATGGCGAATCCCTTTGCTTGGGGCAATAATTCTTGTTCTTTTGGTGGGAACGGGCGCTATTTGGCTTAGATCGAGACCCGTTGCAGGGTTTTCAAATGTAAGCTCCATGGCAGTTCTTCCTCTCAAGCCGATCGGCGATCTTGACCGCAGTTTGGGCATGAGGATCACTGACTCTGTTATCACTCGATTAAGCTCGGTAAACGAGGTGCGGGTGCGTCCAACCGCGGTCGTTCAAAAATATCTTGATTCCGATGCGGCAATCCGCGAAACGGGTCGAGAGCTTCGCGTCGAGGTAGTGTTTGAGGGGAGTGTCGAGCAGAGAGAAGGTCTGCTTCTGGTTGAGCTGCGGGCGTTTGCGACCGACACAGGCGAGCGGTTGTGGTCCGACCGTTTTATCGGCGAACCCCAGCGGCTGCTACCACTTCAAGACACGATCTCGCAGAGCATCGTGAAGCTTCTTCGCTATGGTAAAGATGACGACAGCGGCCTTGACCTTGGCCGAAACCCAACGGAGAATGCTGAGGCCTATGACCTATATCTCAAGGGGCGCTACTTTTGGCAAAAGCGAACGCCGGCAGGTTTGGCCGCTTCAATCGAGTATTTCCAGCGTGCGATCGAGCTAGATCCATCATTCGCAGCCGCGCATGTAGGGATTGCCGATTCGTACTATCTTTTATACGACTACGATTACGACGGCTCGCCCGAAAACGTAAAGAAGGCGGGTAAGCACTTGGATCTTGCTATTGCAATCAGCCCGGACGATCATGGAGCCTTCGTCACGCGCGGATTGATCCAGACGACTTATGAGTGGGATTGGCAAGGTGCTGCAGAATCGTTTGAACGGGCCCTCGCTTTGCGGCCGAACTCGCCGGACGCTTACCATCGTCGAGGGATGCTGATTCTAAAGCTTGGCGATCGCAAAGGGGCCGAAGCGAACCTGCGAAGGGCGGTCGAGCTTGAGCCAACCTCAATAGGGATCAATATGAACCTGGGTGTCGTGCTTTATTTCTCGGGGATGCTGGAAGATGCGATAAGGCAATTTCGCTTCACGATCGAACTCGACAAGACCCTTGCCTCACCCCGATGGTACCTTGCCCGTTGTTATTGGGAGTCTGGCGATAAGGAGCGTGCCATTGCGGCATATTTGGAGGCGTTAGACGCATCGAAGGGCGGAGAGCTGGCCGAAAGTATCCGTCAGCGAAGGAAGGTTGAGCCGATAGATGATGTGATCCGATTCTGGATCAATGAGTGGGAACAAGCGGGAATCTCTGAATACGGACGAGCAGTGCTCTGGTCACATTTGGGAGACAAGGCTTCTACGATGCGATTACTGCAGAAGGCGATCGAATCCCGTCATCCTTGGGCGACGAATATCTATGTCGAGCCAGAATTCGCCATGCTAGATGGCGAACCGGAGTTTGCGGAACTCCTTGGTCGGCTTAATATACCCGCCCGTGCAAAGTGATATGGGCAGCGAGACCTCAGATCTAAGGGAGTTTGACGGATTCCGTCTTGATGCGAACACACGTGTGCTCTGGCATGGCGATACCGTCATTGCGCTGCCCCCGAAGGCGGTCGACTTGTTAATCGAGTTGACGGGCCGACCCGGTGAAGTCGTTACAAAAGATGAACTGCTTGACAAAGTTTGGGGCGAAGCTTTCGTCGAAGAGAGCAACCTCTCACACAATATATACCTCCTTAGAAAACATTTAACCCCGATCGGGGGGCGAGATTACATAGAAACCGTGCCGAAACGCGGATACCGTTTTTTCGGTCAAGTGGTAACCGTTGTTGAAACCAGCGCCGTGACGATCGAACGAAGGATCATCTCGCAAACGGTAATAGAGGAACTGGACGCGGATGAGCGCGGTCAACAAAAGCCGATCGCGGCCGTGGCAAAGGCGGGAGAGGCTCGACGTTTAACCCCATGGACCGCCGCCATTGCAATAGCGTCGATAACAATACTCATCATGGGTTTTTGGGCGATGTCGGACCCTAAGCCGTCAAGCGTGCTGGACGGAATAAACAAAGTTGCGGTACTGCCAATCCGCGCCGAAGGCCCCGTCGATGATAGCCTTCGATTTACGCTTTCTGACTGGCTCACTTCCCGATTTACCAGTCTAGGGGCATTTTCCGTGAGACCAGCCTCGGCAATGACTTCGTATGACAATGATCTTCGCGACCCAGTAGCGATAGGTCGGAGGCTAGGGCTTGATGCGATCCTTGACGGCAGTCTCCAGATGGAAGACGGCCGTTTACGTATCAATCTGCAGCTTATCGACTTGAGACGCGGCGAGAATCTCTGGACTGGGCAGTTTACCGGTCGCGCCGAGGCGATGCTCGAAATACAAGAGGAGATCTTCTCAACTCTGGCGGCAGACACCGGACTTTGGTCGATCGTAAATGACAGCGGCGTTAAACGTATCCGCCCGACGGAAAATATCGAGGCATACAAAGCTTACCATCGCGGTCGAGTTCTTTTGTCGGATCTGAGTGGACATCCGAGTAACTGGGATAATGCGGTTCGGGAGTTCGAAACTGCTCTGTCGCTCGATCCGCAGTTTACGCTTGCGCTGACCGGGCTCGCAGACGTTTACTCGAGAAAGGCTAACGCGCCGTCGTTCAACGCTCGTGAAAAATATTATGAAAAGGCGTCGGAGTTGGCACGCCGTGCGGTAAGCGAAGATCCCGAACTGCCGGAAGCTCACATCTCCTATGCGTGGCTCAAGAGAAATTATGAGTGGGATTTTGCGGGTTCTGAGGCCCACTTTCGTAAAGCACTAAGGTTATCGCCGGACCACCCGGAAGCCCATCGGCAATTGAGCTTTCTCCTTACGACGCTCGGCCGTCACGACGAAGCGGTTGGCCACGCTCGGAGAGCTGTTGAACTGGCGCCCGAGCAAATGAATCATATACGCTCATACGCTCTGATCCTGATCTATGCGCGGCAATATGACGAAGCACTGAGACAACACGAGCACTTCTTCACCCTATATCCCAACAATACGAACGACACTCGCTACTTGCTTTGGGCACTTTATGCCTTGGCCCGCGATAACGAAGTGATCACTCGCTACGAAGCGTCCCCCGCCCCTGCACAACAAAGCTTTCAGGCCAAGATGTACTACGCTCTTTCAGTCCGTCGAGCACGAGGTGTCGACGAAGGAAATCAACTGATCGAGGAGCTCGCTCGCGAAGCTCAGGGCAGGATCGACAAAAAGGTTCGATTCGCTGTGATCCTCACGTCACTCGGACGGTTTTCCGAAGCCCTCGACAATCTCGAAGAGGGGCTTCGCTTAAGGGATGATCGGATGGTAACGGTATTTGTTCAGCCTGAGTTCGAAGCCCTGCGCGGTGAGCCCAGATATCAAGCGATCCTTAGAGAAATGAAACTGATGGAATAAGAAAAGGGGCCGACAGCAGCCGGCCCCCGATCGGGAACGATTTGGATCCTGACCTATACAAACGCGAAATCGAACTGGGCTTGATGGATCGATGCGTCTGACGTTATGTCCACGTTGCCGAGATACGCTTCGATCTCGTCGAGCACGGCGCGTTCCGAAGTTCGCAGTGCCTTTGAGACCTCCGGGTGTATGCGAAGCGTCGTCTGTCGGACGTCGTCAAGTTCCTTCGACAGCCGCCGAGCCTCTGCGAGTATCTCGTAACAGATGGTCGTCGCGGACTTGATCCACCCCGCACCTTCGCAATATTCGCACGGCGAGCACATCGTCCTTTCAAGCGATTGCTTCACACGCTTACGGGTCATGATGATGAGCCCGAAATCGTTAAACGAAAGCACTTTGTTCGGCGATTTGTCCGATGCGAGAGCTTCTTGCAACGCCTGAGAAACTTTGTGTCGATTGCGGCGATCCTCCATGTCGATGAGGTCCAGGACAATGATACCGCCAAGGTCACGCAGCCTGATCTGACGAGCGATCTCATCAACCGCTTCCATATTCGTCCGCGTGATCGTGTCCTCAAGGCGGGCGTTGCCCTTACCGACAAATTTGCCGGTGTTAACATCGATTGCGACCAAAGCTTCGGTCTGATTGATGACCAGGTAACCGCCGGATTTCAGCCATACGCGCGGTTTGAGTGCCTTGTCGATCTCTTCCTGAACACCGTAAGCCTCAAGGATCGGAGCCTCGCGAGTGTAAAGCTTAATGCGTTTCACCATTCGCGGCTGAATGCGATTGATGAACTCTACGGTCCGCAGGTATTCCTCTTCGCTGTCCACTCGAATGGCGGTGAACTCGTCTGAAAGTTGATCGCGGAGCAATCTCTGGACGAGATCAAGATCCTGATGAACCAGCGCGGGCGATTTTGCCTTTTCGGATTGCTTTCGAATATCCACCCAAGTTCGAACCAGATAACGTGCATCCTGCCTCAGGTCTTCTTCGGAAATGCCAACGCCGGCCGTGCGAACGATAAACCCGCCTGAAGGGATCTCTTCCTCTTGGCGGATGCGCTGGATAAAGGCCCGCAGCCGTGCACGCTCGTTCGATGACTCGATCTTGCGCGAAACACCAAGATGCTCGATGGTCGGCATGTAAACGAGAAACCTGCCGGGAAGAGCGATGTGCGACGTGATTCGTGCACCTTTCTTAGCGATCGGCTCCTTCGCGATCTGGACAAGGATCTCCTGCCCTTCGCGAAGCAGGTCCGAGATCGTCGGTGCTCCCTTCCGGTCATCACGGCCGTCACGCCCTTCGCGGTTATCTGAACGTGAATCGTTGCGCCCGCCGCGTCCTTGGGGTGCACCCTTGCCCCCTCGACCGCCGCGTTCACTTCGTTCGCCGCGTCCCCGTCCACCGCGCTGGTCGCCTTTCTGATCATCCTTCGCCTGCTTATCGCCGTCGTCTTTTTGCTCGGGCTCAGCCTTTTCGACTTTTTCGCCCTTCGGGGGTTTGTCGGCCTTCTCGACCTTTTCGCCCTTTTCAGCAGCGTCAGTCGGATCCTTTTCCTCCGCCCGCGCCGCCGCAGTGCCGTCCGACGCCGAATCTACGGCTACATCTTCAAATCCTACCGGTGCGTCCGAACCACCCTCGCCACCTTCGGGCTTGCGGCCCCTGCCGCCACGACGACGCCCACGGCCGCCTCGGCGAACCGACATCTCTGCGGTGTCGCCGGGTTCCTGAACGCGTGCTTCGCCATCGGGCAGTCCTTCCGCATCGTCAGCTTTCTTCTTGCGCGAAGTGGTCTTTGCCTTAGTCGTTTTTTCTTTAGGTGATTTCGCTCGGCTCGTCTTCTTTGGTTTCTCGTCCGCTTCCTTGGTATCGGCAGTTTCGCCCGACTCGTCATCGCCTTTCGCCTTTGAACGCTTCGAAGCAGTTTTACCAGTAGACTTGGCCGCTCGCGACCGCGCGGGCTTTTTCTTTTCTTCTTTCGCCGGCTGTTCTTCGTCCTCGTCAGCGATTCGCTCAAAGCGGCTGTCGGTCGACATATCGCCTAAGAGCGAGCCCACGGGTGCTTCGTCAATGCTCTCCATGTCAAATTCAACCGCACGTACCTTATCAAAGATCGCTTCCTGCAGATATGCGTCCTTGAAAAGCTCACCCGTATCTTCGTCATCGATGACACGCTCAAATCCGGAATCGTCGAAATCAAATACAGGCTCGGGCATCATCGAGCGGCTATCTTGCTCGTCAGCGTCGTCACGATCGTCGTCGGCCTTCCGCTCATCCTTCTGACGTTCGTCACGATCCGCCGGTCTGCCCCTGCGACCGCGCGAACGCCCGCGTTTCTCCGAGGCGTCCGATCTATCGGCAACGGCATCCGATTTCTCGTCGTCCTCGTCATCAGACTCCGTCAGCGGCTCTGTGATCTCCTGAGCAGATTCCATCTGCTTTTCACGCTCCACGCGCGAACGCTCAATGCGCTCATTCGCTTCGCGCTTTGCCTCTTCTGGGCTGGATTTTTTCGACTTCTCCATCACGATGCGTTCGATCTCTTCCTCTTCGTCAAAAAAGTCAGAGACGTATAGGAACGCATCGCGTTCGAGCCCGATCGCGACAAATGCCGACTGCATGCCGGGGAGCACTCGCTGCACCCGGCCCTTATAGATGTTTCCGGCTATGCCGGCGTTATCTTCGCCGCGTTCGATATAGAACTCGCTAACACGGCCATTATCGAGTATGGCGATCTTCTTTTCGCGTCCATTAACGCTGATGATCATTTCCTTTGACATACAAAGTTATATTTCCTGATTAAATTGGTATTCTCGTTGCCGGTTATGCAGGAACGCAGAGAGATGTGACGGGCTAAGGTACAATACACCCTTACCGTTCTTGTTCGGCAGATTTCGCGTCGAATTTTACTTTTTTACTGTGGTCTCGGCAGTTTGGGCCGAAACGGAGAGCTATGAGTGTTTTCACGCAGGAATCCTTGTGATCGGAAAAAACCACTTGGGCCTTTTGAGATCCGGGAGCAGCGACGCATTCTATCTGTCGCGCTCTACCATCTAAAATCTGCTTATTTACGGCCTACCGACCGTTTCAAGATCTTCTCTGTTCGCCCCGTAAGCCCGACACTGGGCCAAGCCTTCGGCAAACTCTTGGTTAGTATATCTGAATTAAGCGGTTTGGTAAATCAGATCACGCAAATTCGCGACGGGCTTTGTTAAAATTCTGCCGGCACAGATACAATTGACCATTCACTATGGAAGTCTATTTTCAGATAGTCCGCGATGCGGAAGGTATTAAGAACGCGTGTGCCGAACTCGCAGCCGCAGAATACCTCGGCTTTGATACGGAAACAACTGAGCTTGACCCCCGGCGGGGCGACCTTCGGCTGGTACAGTTCAGCACGGGAAAGAACACTTTTGTCATCGATCTGCTACCCTTTAGGGCGGTCGGCGATCTGAAGCTGAACCCTTCGCTGGCCGCGCTTCGCGACCTGCTGTCGGCTGCTCGGCCGTTGAAGATCGCGCACAACGCAAAATTCGACGCAAAATGGGTGCGTCATCACCTCGGCTGCGAACTCGGCGGCGTTTTTGACACGTTTCTCGCAAGCCAGCTCATCGCCGCAGGCGATCCCGACCGACGTCACTCACTCGCCGACGCAGCGCAAGTTTTCATCGCGACCGAATTAGACAAGACCCAGCAAATTAGCGATTGGTCGGCGCCGGAACTTTCTCATTCGCAGGTCGAATACGCGGCAAAAGATGCGGCGATCCTGATCCCGCTTTACGAGGTCATGGTCGAGAGGTTGAAATCCGACGGCCTTGAACGAGTCGCTGCCCTCGAATTCGAGTGCGTAATGCCCATCGCCGAGATGGAACTGACCGGGTTTTATCTGGACAAAGACCGCTGGCGCGAACATCTGGCGACCGTGGTTACAGCCCAGGAACGTGTGGCCGAAGAGCTGCAGGGCCTGCTCGGCGGCGGCGTCGCCCAAGCGTCGCTATTCGGCAGACCCGAGATCAATCTAGATTCACAACCGCAGGTGCTTACCGCGCTGCGAAATCTCGGCGTTCCCGTCCAGGACACGACGCGGGCATGGGAGCTGCAGCCGCTCGCCGACGGCTACCCCGTCATCGGAAAACTGCTTGAATATCGGGGAACGCAGAAATCGATAACCAGTTTCGGCGAGAATATTCTCGAATTCATCGAACCCTCAACCGGTCGCATCCATGCCGATTTCCGGCAGATCGGCGCTCCGACCGGCAGGTTCTCCTGCTCCAATCCGAATCTGCAGCAGATCCCACACGATAAAAAATACCGCCGCTGCTTCATGGCTCCGGAAGGGCGAAAGCTCGTGATCGCAGACTATTCGCAGATCGAACTCAGAATTCTTGCAGAATTCTCGGGCGACGGCAATTTTATAGAGGCGTTTCGATCAGGGCAGGATTTTCACGCAACCACCGCTGCGCGTGTATTTAACGTGAAGCCGGACGAGGTCACCCCCGAACAGCGTTCGTTCGCCAAGCGTCTCAACTTCGGCATTGTTTACGGCGTGGGAGCCAGCCGATTCGGGATGATGACAGGGCTTTCGCAATCTGAGGCCGAGAACACGATGCGAAAGTATTTCGGGGCTTTCTCGGCGCTCGACTCCTACCTTCGCGAATCCGCGAGCAAGGTGATAACAGACCGAGCGGCACGGACGGCATCGGCACGTCTTCTGCGGCTGAGGTTTGATGAAACGGACCGTGCAAAGATCGCAGCGGCCCGGCGTTACGGCGTGAACATGCCCATCCAGGGCACATCCGCAGACATCCTCAAACGGGCTCTGCGGCTGCTGCACGAATCGTTCACCGACACGACGGCGAAACTCGTCAACATCGTGCATGATGAGATCGTCGTGGAATGCGACACTGCAGATGCCGACGCAATCTCAGCACGGCTCGAAGGTTCCATGACCGCCGCGGCCGAAGAATTTATTCAAAAAGTGCCGGTCAAGGTAGATGTGGCCGTCGCCGATGAATGGGCAAAATAGGCTCAAGCGGCCGAAGTAGCTTCTGTCTTTTGTTCAGGCTGCGGTTCGCCGATGTAAAGTATCCGCGTGCAGCTTTCGCAGGTAACGATGGAATCCATCTTTTTCACAAGTACCTGCATTTGCGGCCTCAGCGCCATATAGCATGCAGAGCACGAACCTGAGATAACTTCCGCGACCGCGATACCATCCCTGCTGCGCTGTGCCATACGGTTGTAAACCGAGGCGAGCTGCGGCGGCAGCGTCTCAAAAACCTTTGTACGCTTAGCTGTCTCAGTCTCAAGCTCCTTGGTCGTATTCGCCAGTTCTTTATCGAATACCGAAAAGGTCTCTGCACGTTTGGCGTCAAGTGAGTTGATCTCTTCGTCGCGGTCTGCCAGTTCCTTTTCTACTTCTTCCGAAGCGGTCATTTTCTCAACGATCTGAGTCTCAAAGGCCGCGATCTGTTTTTGAAACGAATCGATTTCGCGCATCGCTGTTTCATATTCCTTCTGATTCTGCGAATGCTTGAGGTTTCGGTCGGCTCGTTCGAGATAGGTCTTATATTCGGTTATGCTTTTTTCCAACTCGGCACGCTCTGCCGTCAGCGTGTCGCGTCGGTTTTGTATCTCCCGAATAGAAAAAGCGTGCTGTTCGAACTCTTGTTCAATTTCAGCACGCCTTTGTTCCGCAGTATCGATCGAATTTTTTAATCGTCGTATGTTGGTATCTGTTTTTTGCAGATCTATTAATTTTTCTAACTCTGATCTCACTTTTTAAATCTCCCTAGCTATGAAAGGTCAACTTTTAGTTTAATACGAAAGGCCGTGAGTACAAAGCTGAGTCCATTCTGATAGGTCAGAGTTCCGCAAATATTCGAAAATGTTCGGCGATATCATGGCAGTGGAACGCGCCTCTCCGCTCATCATCCTTCACTCGAAACCACTCGGGTGCCTCGTTGTGCGGGACCAGGTGAAGGTGTTCGGTGAGCTTAGGCATTCCAAAATGCGATACTCGTGCCGCCGCCAGCGCACCCCCTCGCATAAAACCGTCGGCCGGCGTCCGCGTCCAACCGGCCTCGACCGAAAGACATCTCACTCCTTTGTAAAGGCTGATTCGAGAACCCTTTAGGTTTGATCTGCCGTGTTGAAAACTATGCGGGTCAAGGCGCTCGACCGTTACACCTCTCGCGGCCGCCCGGCGGTCGGTTGCGAGTTCAATGAGCGAATCGAACAGCCATTTTATCCCGGCTTCGCGTCGAAGGTCGTTGGCGGCCCGCAGCGAGAGATAGTCAGCAACGTCACCGCGTTCGCCGTTCTTGGCGTTCTCTATCGCACGCGACAGCATTGTTGACCAAACGCGGTCCAACTCGTTCATAGCACGAGGATAGAACCCGCCGAGATCAAATGCAATTTCGTGATATTATTTGACCATAAGCTTATGCCCACTTTTACAGGTTAACAGCGCCCTTGCGCGTTACAGATCGTTTTATGAAAGCTATATTTTTACTTGTTTTTTTGACCTTATTTTCAGTCGGCGTAACTGGACAGGATGCGGAAGCGATCCCGAGCCCGAGTCCGACTGCAACGCCGTTTACAACAGCTCAGATCGCCCAGCACAAAAACCGCGTTGACCAGGCGGCGGCCACGACGGATGTCGGCGCCCGCGTCCGTGACCTCGAAGCCTTTGTATCAGAGGCCGCAGGGTCGCCCGAGGTGCCACGCGCCCGAGCGGCACTGGCCGCCGGCCGCGTCACTCTTGCCGATGAACGCCTGCAGCAAGGTGCGACCGCAGAAGCCGTAGCACTTATGAAGCAGGCAGTCACGGATGCCCCCACTCCCATGCCCGATAGGCTTTTCACGGACATATTCGTCCGGATCCCGGGCCGGCTGTATTTCGCCGGTGAACGTACGCCTGCACTCGACATTGCGGAAGCGATAGAAAAGAAGATGTCGCAGAAGCCTGATCAACTGCTGTTAATGTCGCAATTTTATCTAAGCATCGAGGATGGGGCTCGCGCGGAGCGTATGGCGCTTGCAGCGGTCGCGGCCGATCCTTCGGCAGCGGCTCACTCGGCTGTCGGTATAGCCCGCCGGCTTCAGTTCGATCTCGAGGGCGCGCGCGAATCGTTCGCTTCAGCATTAGAACTTGATCCCGCCTCCGCACCCGCAAAACGCGGGCTCGCAGACATGACCCGCGCCATCGGCAAACCCGCGGAAGCCGCTGCGATCTATCGCGAGCTGCTGGACCAGGACGAGAACGACGCCGCAGCGGAAACAGGCTATATCCTTTCACTGCTCGATTCCGGCAAACGTGCCGAGGCAGAAGCGGCGCTTGATCGTTCGCTCGAGACAAATCCGAGCAACGTCGTGCTGCTCGCCGGTGCAGCTTACGCGTACGCCGCGCAGGGCAACGGCGACAAGGCTGTTGAGTTCGGCGACCTCGCTCTGGCACTCGAACCCCGATACATCTGGTCATATATCGCCATGGGCCGTGGGTTTATGCTGCAAAACAAACCGCTGGAGGCAGAGCGGGTATTGCTAGCAGGACGCCGCTACGGCAATTTTCCCACGCTCGAATTCGAGATCGCCAATGCTCGGGTGATGGCAGGATTTTATCGCGAAGCGGCGGAGGACCTGCGAACTTATTTCGAGATCCGTGACGGACTCATCCGGACGCGGCTCGGCGGCCGTGTCGAGCGTTCCGCCCTTTCATTCGAAGAGCTGACCATCAACGAAAGCCGCGCGAGCATCTTCGCACCGAAAAATCCCGTCAACGCGGACAGATCCGCGCAGCTCAAAACTTTGTTGGAACTTTCGCAGGCGATCGATGCCGGCAATGCTGCAGCGGCCAGCGAGATCATCGACCGTTTCGTAATGGGCTCGGATGAGATGAAGCTACACCGTCAGATCTATTCTGCCGGAGCATTGCTCGAAAAGCGTCTAGCCCCCGAAAAAGTGCACGAACTTGCACGTGCGGCGACCGGTAATACAGATCGCGGCCTCCAGGTTCCCCACGCCACAATGGCGGTCATGGCCAACGAGCTTTATGCGCCCCGGCGCGAGGCCGCCTTGCGATATGACTATGTCGCGCAGCCCGATGTGCCGAAGCAAACGCTATCCGCAATTCTGCGCGGGCGAATCGAAGAACTCGCCGGTGCGGCGTTCTTGATGGAAGGACGTAACGCCGAAGCTGCGATCCGCTTTCGCCGGGCGATCAGCGTGGTGCCGGAACGTAGTGCCTGGTCGCGTTCGGCTCACTGGCGACTCGGGTCGGTGCTGCAAAGTGACGGCAACGATAAAGAAGCTCTTGCTCACTATCTTCAAGGCTACGACCCCTCAAACCCAGAGGTGATGAAGTATGTCGTTATCGAATCGCTATACGCGAAAGTGAACGGTTCGACCGACGGACTTGAAAGGCGGATCGGTCCAAATCCACTTCCTCCGACGGTCGGCGAGACACCTGCGACACTTCCTGCCGCTCCGGCTGAGCAGCCGCAGGCACCGGTCGTAGTGGATGCGCCTATCGAACTGCCCCCTACGGTCGACGAGGTCACGGTCGACGAAATGAAAGCACCGCCCGTCACTGATGAGGCGACCCCCGATCCTCCGGTCGCCAAACCTGTCGCGGCCGAAGTGGAAACGGTGAAAGAAGTAGAAGCGAATACAGAGGCACCCCCGGTTATAGACGGGCCGGCGATCGTTCCAATTGCTCAGCCAGTTAAGGAAGTAAAAGCAGAAGTCGAAGAAGAAGAAACAGAGGAGGATACACCGACTGAGGAAGTTTTAACCTCTGACGAGCCAGACCCGCCGGTCGAGGACCCCGCTCCGCCGCTGGAAAAAGCTTTGCCGCCGACAGCAGATAAAAGGGCCACCCCAAAAGTCGTCGTCGAAGATCGGACCACGCTCGCCAACGAAAAAGCGGCAGCTGAAAAGAAAAAGGCTTCTTTGTTTGAGCCGATCATTATCGGCGTGCCTTCGAGTCGGCCGCGTCGGACAGAAGCCGATGCCGCAAGATGCGAGATCAAACCGAGTCAGGAAAATGTTTCCATAATGCGTAACGGCGGGACCGTCGGCATCCTCGTTGGCATATCTGGCCCCGCAGGTACGTCGTCCGCATCGGACATCCGAGCGATTTCCCGCTCACCAAACGATGTTGAAGTTGTAATCGAGAAAAACGAGGCGGCCGTGTCGAGCCGCGTCCTTTTCGTAATTCGTTCCGTAAGCGATGAGACCGGAACGTTTAAAGTTGTTCTGCTCGCGCCGTGCGGCGAGAAAGAGATATCCGTCAGGGTCCGCTAACCTGAGCGTCGGCTTTTCACAGCAGCCGTCGAAGTGGTAGCGATTACCACCAGCAGAACGAAAATATAGGCATTTGATGTCGTCCGCAGCGGAAAGTCGAAGAAGCTGTGCACGAGGATCCCAAAACTCCCCGCCAAAGCCCCGACCGCAGCCCCCCTTCCAAATTCGTCCTTGGCTTCCGCGATCACATTCGAACCCTTTCGGAATAACAAGAATATAAACCCTGCGACAAGAGCAAACCCGACGATGCCGCCATCCGACAGCATCTGCAGATAATCGTTGTGCGCCTGCTCGACCCTGTAAAGCCCCATCCTGTCATCGAACTTTGGATAGGCGGCACCAAACGCATCGAGCCCGGCACCGATCACAGGGTTATCCAGAAAAATCTTTCCAGCAACCGTCCAGTAATGATCTCTGCCGCTCGTCGGATCCGTATAAGCGTCACTGGCGCCAATGCCGCGAAGCAGATGCTCGCCAGCACCCAAAAACGCCACCAGCCCGATCAGAACGAACAGAGCACCCGCGCCCGCAGCCACCAGCCGCAACCGGGCTTGCGAATTCTTGGGCGCATGCCCCTCTCGCTTTCTGATCAAAAACGAAACAACACCCGCAAACCCGATGACCGCGACAAGACTGATCAAGCCCCCGCGCGACCCGGTAAATATCACGGCAAGGCACATCAATGCTGCAGCCAGCCCGAGTAGCGGCAGCTTGTCACGCTTCACCCCGCCCGCGAAGATGATGCCGAACACAAGTCCCGCGCTCATTTCCATGAACGCTGCGAAATGATGTTGATTAACGAACGACCCAAACGGAATCGCATGCGGCGACACCCTCAGCCCATAGATCGCATCCGGAACCGCGAGCCGCTGCAGGATGCCGAAAAAGCCCATCAATGCGCCAAATACGATAAGGGCCAGAATTGATTTCTTAACGCGGTCCGCGCTGTTCACAAACGTCAGCGCTGCGGCAAAAAAGACCAGCAGCAGCACCGCTCGCACGACAAAGATCCGCGTCGCAAACGGGTCGAGTGATAAAGCCCGTGAGCCGGCCTCCTGCAAGATCTCAGACCGCGGCGGAACTCCCCCAAGCGGCAGAAGCTGGATCAGCCCCAGCACTATCAACCCCGCCAACGGGATCAGCATAGGGCTTAACCTAAGCGATATTCGCCCCGTCGTCCACCCGTTCGCTACCCAAGCGATCACGATCGCAACCGTCAAAGTGGAGAGCAGTGCGATCGCCCACATATCGACAGCTCCGTACACGACCGTCGCGATCATGGACGTGGCAAGCACCGCTACGAACGCTGCGGTGCCGAATCTAGATGTTGGGTTATCAGATATTTCGTGCACAGATCACTTTGCCGTTATCGTCAGATCGTCAAACCAGATGTTGCCTGATATAGCGCAGGACGCACCTGAACAATTCTCACGGACGAATGTCATACGCACGCCCTCGGCGTCGCTCGGAACAGTAAGATCGAACGACCGGGCAGTCCATTCACCCGCAGCCCGCAGCGGACCCGAATCGCCCAGCCTTGCGTTCTCACGTGGATCCATCACCGCCCATTTAAGTTCGGCACGTAATGCATCGACGTCGCTCTTATAGTGGAACGCAACCGTATAACTCCGCCCCGGTTGTACGGCGACAAGCTGCGAGATCTCTCGAAACGAAGTATTCAATTTCCCGAACGCCGCGATCAGCGAATAGCGGCCCGAATGAGGCCGGTCGTCACTAAGAGCTATCACCGGCGAATCTCCCCTCGCGATCTGCCACTCGAACGTCGGCGCTCCATCGGCTTTCACCGCCGACTCAAAGTTGCCGTTCGTGAGCCTGCCAATCGGAATATCGTTCGGAGCGAAAACCGCCGCCGACCGGTAACGATGAGCTGCGACCAGCGCATCAAACATCTTCTTCCGCTGCTCCGCGAGTTCCGTGTTCGCGATGTCGGCCGGTATCACGTTCCACGCAGCGGCCGCATCGTCAAACCGCTCCGCCCCAACAAGCATTACCGCGAGCGCAGCGTTGAGCCCGGGCGAGTCGCCGACGGCTTCTCGGATCGCGACGATATCTCCGTTGAAAAGGTTCCAAGCAACGGCAGCAGCGGGTGCGGCCAGGCTCGGATCAGCGGCAACTGCTTCTCGAATGGGCACAAACCCCTCATTTAACCGCCCCCGCCTGACAAGCAGGTTGCCGTACGCCCATTTGACTGACGCATAATTCGGAGCCAGCTCAAGCGCCCGCGCGAGCGCCTGTTCAGCTTTTTCGTCCTCGCCATTCTGCTCAAATGCACGCCCCAGCTGAAGCCACAGCAGATAACTGTTTGGCGAGCGCGCGACGGCCCGCTCAAAGCTAACCTGTGCCGCATCCAAGCTTCCCGGCTCGAACGTTTCATCGTGCCGCACTCCGAGAGCGTAATGGGTTTGCGGGTCGCCGGGGGAGAGTGCAGCAAGAACTTCGGCGGCCTCGACCGTCGCTACATGCTCTGCCGCCGCGTTGGCAATGCCCCAAATGCTGAATATGATCGCGGCGCCGATTACGAACGCTACGGCGGTTGCGATCAGCGCTTTGGCCCCCGTCGAATCCGTTGCAAATTTGACATGCTCCGTCATTTATTCGAAATCAAGCGACTCGATCGTTATAAACGCCCGCTTAAGCGTAACGTGCGACTCACGACATGCTTCACGTATCGTGCTGAGCTTATCAGCATCGATATTCCTGAACGAGATCAGCACTTCCTGAATGTCGTTCTGCCGGCAGAAATCTGCCAGCGAACCATTCTCTTCAAACACCTTTAGTCCGCCGATAACCTTATGTCGCTTGTGCGGATCGTCATCGACAAAACCGACCGGCAAATAGTTCCACTCACGATTGTTACGTAGTTCGCGCAGCAGCATCTCGCCCCCGTCACCCGCGCCATAGATCAGCACGCGGCGGCCCTCTGACGCGTTCGGCAGGGGCAGTATCTCGCGAATAAGCCGAAATGCCATCCGGCTTCCTGCGATGAAAAATAGCAGGATGATGCCGTCAAGAACAAAAACCATCCGCGAAAAATTTTGGAACCGGTATAGCAGCAAGATGGCGAGTACACTCACCACCGAACCGAGAGCAATCCCCTTTCCGAACGTGATGAAATCGGTGATCCCCGTGTAACGCCACACCCCGCGATAAACGCCGCTCACCAGAAACGCCGAGAGTTTTACAACAATCAGGATCGGCAGCGTCTTGATGAAAAGGTCCCAATTGCCCCCCGTTTCAACCGAACCGAACAGCATCACGTACGATGCATAGTAGGCGAGGGTGATCAGAATGACGTCAAGCAAGACCTCAAAGATCCGTCGCTTGTATGACACGTCTACGAGAAATGAGAACGCTGCGTTGTTCTGAACCGCAAGTTCCTCATCGGCTTCGTCATACACCTTCACCTGCGAAAGATATACACCGACGATAACGAGCACCGTGGTGAACGCCGCAATAAGCGCGATGCTCTCCGTCACACCCAGCCGCGTTACAAACAGCGAAAGAACGCCTGCGATCGCCGCAAATGCGTAAAGCATCAGCACCGCAGCCCGTTCCGTCAGGCCGAGTGCGACCAGTCGGTGCGACGTGTGATCGCGCCCGCCCTGTGAAGCCTTGCGTCCCCACAACTTTCTTAGGACGGTGACGAACGTCGTATCGAAGATCGGAACGAACAGGATCAGAGCAGGCACAGCAAGTATCGAAAAAACCCCGCGCGACCTGCCACCCGTATCACTAAGCAGCACCGAACCCGCCAACAAAAAGCCGATGAACATCGACCCCGAATCGCCCATAAAGATCGACGCGGGGTTAAAGTTGAAGATCAAAAACCCGAGCAGTGCACCGACAAACACGGCAACAAAAAGCGTCTCGTTCGCCTGGCCGTTCGCGGCAAGTCCGATCGCCAGGATCACAGCCGCGATCGCCGCGATACCCGCAGCAAGCCCATCCATGTTGTCGAGCAAATTGATCGCGTTCGTAATGCCGATAAGCCAGAAGACGGTTATTGCCGTGTCAAGCAGCTCATTGCCTGTAAGCGGCATTCGCAATCCAAGCCCCACCAGCACGACCGCGCCCATCAGTTGCCCGATTAGCTTTTGATACGGCTTGATGTCCAGAATGTCGTCCGCGAATCCGACCAAGAAAAGAAATGTCGCAGCGCCCATCAACACAAGCGAATCGACCTCTTTCCCGACGAACAGAGCATAGAGCAAAACGGTTGCGAGAAATATGCCGACCCCGCCATGCATCGCGGTCGGCCTCTTATGCCACCGATCCGACTTGGGCTTTGCGACGTATCCCTTAAGCCGCGCGACCTCGCGAACCCCGTAAGTCAGCACGGCAGAGGTTATCAGCGCGACCGCGCCGACAAAGAATGGATTTGACAGCAGATACTGCATAGTTCGATCGTCCGTGTGAGGTCAGGCGACGATCTTCCGATAGAGTTCTTTTACGTCCTCGATCAAGCGTTCTTTCGAATAGTTCTGTTCGACAAAATCGCGGCCGCTGCGGCCGAGGCTTTCACGTAATTTTTCATCTTTCGCCAGATAAATCAAGCCTTTCGCAAAGCTTTCCACATCCTGAGAATCGACGCCGATGCCTCGATCCCGGACTCTAAATCCACCAGGCACTTCTTCCCTTACATCACCCAACAGATCCGTCACGCCGCCAACCTCGGTCGCTATGACAGGCCGCACTGCCGCCATAGCCTCGATCAGCGACAGAGGAGTCCCCTCGTTCAGCGAGGTCAAAGCAACCGCGTCCAGCCCGGCGTAAACCCGTTCGACATTGGTCCGATTCCCGGCAAATGTGACAGCATCGCCAAGTTTGAGCTCTGACGCCTCCGCTTTCAGCTCGTCCGCAAGGTGCCCGTCACCTACAACGACGAATCGCATGGCGGCTTCCGGAGTATCAGCGCTAACTCGGGTTGCGGCCTCCAGAAACATTGAAATGTTCTTGATCTCAGTCAACCGTCCCACGATGCCGACGGCGAACTCCCCTTCAGCTATACCCAGCTCCTGCCGAGTTTCATTTCGCCGCACTCCACTATGCTCAAAAGGCTGAAGATCTATCCCCAGCCGAATTACCTCAAACTGGTCCGCTGCGCCAACGCCAAAATCTTCGTTGATCTCCTCTCGCTGCTGATCCGTGATCACCACGATCTTATCGGTCGTGATTCGGGCAAGCACTTTCTCTATGAACAGGAAAATACCGGTTTTGAAACTTCCGTAGTAGCTATGAAAAACATGCCCATGGAAAGTGTGAACGGTCCGAACCCGCCGCGGCCTGCCTACGATCGTCCCCCACGTCAGCCATCGATAGAGAAAAGCTGCGAGGCGGCCGACGGTGCCTGCCTTCGCAGTGTGCGTATGAATAATGTCCGGTTTGATCCGCTGAATTTCGCGATAGATCTTGAACAGCGAAACGGCGTCCTTTGGCGACAACTCGCGGCTCATCTCGGCAATAAAGATCGGCTCCACGCCGTGCTCTGCGGCGAGATATCCCATGTCCTCTTCGCCGGGCGGCACGGTCCCGGCGATTAGATGGGACTCGAACTCCTCATCAGCCAAACCCTCCGTCAGCCACACAACGTGTCGCGCGGGGCCGCCGACGTTGAGCCGCGCGATGATTCGAAGAACTTTCATTAGAGTGGCAGAGCAGGTAAAACTGGTTCGGCAGCCGCAGCGGCCGACAGCGACTTTTGATCGCGGCCGCCGGCCAAACGATGTGTAGGCTCTTCGTTGCTGGAACTGCCGAAGTTTGAGATTTAGTTGATCGCCCTGAAAAGGTCAGGAGATCCGTCAAAGGGTGCTCGCATCGTCAATACCCCAGAGCTCACCGTTTGGGAATTCTATCACCATCTAGGCCGCGCGTGCCCACATTTTATAAGTTATCCTGATGCAAATCAGATCTTATTCGCTCCGCTTTCCGCCACCATGTTCGAGGCTCTAAGTAGGCTTTCGAAAGTGCCCGCATCCGTCCACCACCCCTCAAGTTCGTCCCAAGTCATCTCACCGCGGTTGATGTAATGGTTATTCACATCCGTGATCTCAAGCTCGCCGCGATCCGATGGCACCAGCGTCTTTATCACATCAAACACCGTGTTGTCGTAAAAATAGACGCCTATTACAGCATAGTCGGACTTAGGCTTCGTCGGCTTCTCTTCAATTCTTAGAACGCGATCGCCATCCAGTTCCGGCACTCCAAATCGCTGCGGATCAGGCACCTTTTTCAGGAGGATCTTTGCACCGCGGCCCTGATTCTTATACTCTTCCGCAGCCCCACGTATGTTCCCCTCGATGATATTGTCACCCAACACGACACAGATCGGCTTATCATCGGCAAAATGCTCGACCAGCGAGAGCGCATCAGCAATGCCGCCTTCGCCATCTTGATAAGTGTAGTTCAGATGCCGCAGGCCAAAATCGCTCCCGTTCTTCAACAGCCGCAAAAAATCACCGGCCGAATTGCCGCCCGTGACGATCATAATGTCGTCGATCCCGGCACTGATGAGCGTCTGGATCGGGTAATAGATCATCGGCCGGTCGTAAACTGGCAGCAGATGCTTGTTCGTAATGCGGGTTAACGGGCTCAACCGAGTCCCGAGCCCCCCCGCGAGTATAACGCCTTTCATAATTGATCAATCGATAAATTGCTGAAACCAAAGCTCGAGCATTAACAGCGTCCAGAGTTGAAACGCATGATCGTTTTGCGCCGAGGTATGCTCGTCCACGTACTGCCTCATCTTTTCGGGCCGAATGATACCCCGCTTGAGAGCCCTTTCCGAAAGCAGGGTATCTTGAACAAAATCCTTCATCTCCGAACGAAACCACTTGCCGACCGGTACGCCGAAACCCATCTTTCTTCGATAGATGACCTCTGACGGAACCAACCGCGCGGCGACCTTCTTGAGCAGTGATTTCGGCTTTAGCCGCCACATCTTCACCGATTCCGGAAGCGACGCCGCGAACTCGATGAGGTGATGATCAAGAAACGGCGAACGTGCCTCGAGCGAATTGGCCATCGACGTAATGTCCACCTTCACCAGCAGATCATTCGGCAAATAGGTCATCTGATCCGTCAGCAGCGTCGCATCTAAAAGCCCGGAACCGTTCGCCTTGCCGAACCACTCGTCGAGAACTGCGCGTGGTTCATAAGCGTTAAGCCGATGCTTGAACTCGGACGTGTACAACCCCTCTTTCGCCTCGGTATTAAACGTAGACATCCACCTGAAATAACGCTCATTCCGCGGCATCCCCGCTGCTTTGAAAAAGCGTTGGGCGTCGCGCGCTCGCGAACGTTTGAGCTCAGAGGTCGGAACGAGTCCGAGCGGAGCCTCGATAAGAGCCTTCCGAACCACTCCCGGAATCCGGCCATAAGCCTCTGCCATCAGCATCGCCGCGTACCGCTCATACCCCGCAAAACTCTCGTCCCCGCCGTCTCCATTTAAGGCTACGGTTACATGTTTACGTGTCTCACGGGCCACGTAAAACGTGGGGATGGCCGACGAATCGCCGAAAGGTTCGCCGTAGTGTTCGACCAGCGTCGGAAGAACCTCAAGCGCATCCGACCGTACGACGAACTCGTGATGCTCCGCTCCGACATGCTCGGCGACCCGCTTCGCGTATTTCAGCTCGCTGTAATCTTCTTCCTCAAACCCGATCGAGAAAGTTTTCACGGGGGTCGAACTTTCCTGCGCCATCAAAGCGACGACCGATGAAGAATCAACACCCCCCGACAAAAAAGCGCCCAGCGGCACCTCCGAGATCATCCTTAGCCGCGTCGACTCACGCAGGATCCGGGTTGTTTCGTCGATAGCTTCCGCTTCAGTGATATTTATCTTCTTCGAAAAATCTGGCAGCCAGTATCGCTGCATTTCGATCTTACCCGCTTTCCAGCGCAGCCAGTGCCCCGGCTCCAGCTTGCGGATCTCCTTGAACGCTGTCATAGGCGCCGGCACGCACAGAAACGACAAATATGCATCGATCGCCTGATCGTCAACCTCTCTGCCGATCGCCGGATGCTCGAGTAACGCTCGAAACTCGGAACCAAAGATCAAATCGCCGTTCGATCGATGCGAATAGAGCAGCGGCTTCTTGCCGACTCGGTCCCGAGCGAGAAAAAGCTCTTTAGCCGAGTCATCCCAGATCGCGATCGCGAACATCCCGCGCAGATGCTGAAGGCATTCAGGCCCGAATTCATCATAAAGATGAACGATCGCTTCGGTGTCCGAATTTGTGTAGAACTCGTGACCGCGCTTTTCCAGATCGGCGCGAAGCTCGCGATAGTTGTAGATCTCGCCGTTGAAAACTATCCACTTCGTGCGGTCCGCATTGTGAATGGGCTGCTTTCCGCCCGCAACGTCAATGATCGAGAGCCGCCGCATCGCGAGCCCGACGTTTCCGTAGATGTATTGTCCGTCATCATCGGGGCCACGGTGCGTGATGGCGAAGTTCATTCGCTCGAGGACTTCTCGATCGACCGGAGTCTCACCTTTGTTAACGATCCCGACGATGCCGCACATTCTAGGTTGACCTCACAACTGTTAACGGTTCTCGCCTTCCCGAAAGTCGCCCGCGTATGATCGCCCAGCCAATCTTTCGATAGGTAAGCCCCAGAGCCGCAAGCAAAAAGAGCATCGGCATGATCGTTTGCTTATGCCGCCACGCCAGCCCCACATTCGATAGTCCCCAAATATGCAACCCCGCATAGAGAGCGCAAAACACAAAAATCGGCGCCATGTCGATGAATTTATCCTTGAAGAACACCTTTAGGGCGGGGAATCCCACGATAAGGATCAGGATGATAAAAATGTTTTCCACCGCACCAAAACCATTGCGGGCAGTGCCGCTGAAGACCTCCCAAGGGAACGGTGCGAAAAAGAAATAGACAGTCGCCACTGGAATCGCAACGGTGGTCGATTCGTACTCCGAATAGATCTCCACCCCCGACCCGGTTGTCATCGCTACATTTTCGCGCCATGTTTCTACGACTCTCTGCTGCCGTTCGAGCCGGGCGAAATCACGGTTGATGGCTCCGCCTGCGTACATAACGACAAGAACCGAACCAAGCACCAATCCCCCGAAAACCACATTGCGAACCAGATGGCGTCCGCTCATCGTGAGAGCCCTGAACACAAACGCCGCGACGACCATATACACCGCGTAGAAGCGCATTATAAAGATCCCGATCAATAGCGGAATCGCCAACAGCCCATCCTTCACCGCGATCGCCTTCGGATGTCTGATCATCAAATATAGAACGGTCCACTCGAAAGTGATGACAAGGATCTCTTTCGAAGTGCCCGCGGAAAGCAGGATCATCGACGCCCAGAAGGTCACCATGATCGCAGCGATCTTGCCCGTCGCCGAATCGAAAACGCGACGGCCGATGCGAAAAATGACGATGACAAGCATCGAACCGGCAAACGCGTTAACAACCGAAACGATCATACGGCTCGGGCCGCCCGCGATGAACATCGGTATGCCCCACAGGAGCCCCTGTCCGACGTTCTGCTCTTCAAAAAAGACGAGCCAGATATCAGAAACGAACCCGTCAAAACCGTTCTCGTACCAATTCTGAGCAAACGTCCATCCGGACATATATCCCGATGCATCTTCATCACCAAAGAGTTCGGTCAGGTCCCACCCGTAAAAGATGATCCCCATCCAAAGCCGCAGCGAAAACGCCCAGAAGAATATGTTTACCTGAAAATCCGCGTCTTCGTCCGCTAAATTACGTCCGAGCAAAAACGCTGCGAGTCCGCCAAACGCGAGCACCATCGGGACTGCCAGCAGCTCGTCCGCCTTATCGCCAAAGAAATAGAGGCTCTGGACCAGGAAAGCAAAGAACGTGAAAAGAAAGAATATTTTGCCGAGAGCGACCATCAGACCCTAAGAGCGAATCACCAAATTGTTCTCCAGCACCAATGCGTCGAAGTTTGCGTTATTGAAAGTGTTGATCGCGTCCACCGGTGTACAAACGATCGGTTCTTGCACGTTGAACGACGTGTTCAGTAGCATCGGGATGCCGGTGATCTTCTTAAATTCGTTTATCAGATTCCAGTACCGGGGGTTCGTTTTTCGGCTGACCATCTGCGGCCGGGCGGTGCCATCGACGTGAACGACCGCCGGGATCTTTTCCTTATATTCCTCTGCGACCTCGATCACCGTGATCATAAACGGGTCATGGTGCTCAACCCCGAACACCTCCGTTCCATGCTCCTCCTGCATCGACGGCGCAAGCGGCCGGAACCACTCGCGAAGCTTCACTTTGTGATTCAGTATCTCGCGCATATCGGCTCGCCGCGGATCTGCCAGAAAGCTGCGTGCGCCAAGTGCCCGCGGCCCAAGCTCCATCCGCCCGTTGAACCAACCCACGATCGCCCCGTCCGAGATCATCTTAGCCAGTCGAGGCAGCAAGTCCTCATCCGCCAGCATCTCGTACTTCAAGCCCACCTCATCCAGGGCAGCCCGACATTCTTCATTCGTGAACCCAGGGCCCCAATAGGCATGGTCCATCACAAACTCGCGCGGCTTGCCAAGCTTCTGATGCCAGACCATCAACGCCGCACCCAGCGAACAACCCGCATCGCCAGCCGCCGGCTGGACATAAAAGTTCTTGAACGGCGTCTCGTGAAATATCCGCCCGTTCATCACAGAGTTGAACGCCACACCGCCCGCCATGCACAGGTTCTCCTCACCTGTCATCTCTTTCAGCTTCTTAACGAGATGGATCGCGGTGTCCTCAAGCGCCTTTTGCGCAGATGAGGCTATATCCCAATGATGCTCGGTCAGCTCGGCTCCGGGTTGACGCGCCGGACCGACCTCATTGAGGATCGCATCCGGAAACTGGTAGTGCTTCGCCAGATGATGATCGAGCACTTTTATATTGAACTTGAAATCGCCCGACCCATTCGTCGTCAGCACCTTCTCGCGAAAAAAGTCGTAGTACTTCGGCTTGCCGTAAGCCGCCAGCCCCATCACCTTCCATTCGTCGCCCGCGAACATATCAAACCCGATATAATTCGTCACCGCCGAATAGAACTGCCCCAAACTATGCGGCAGCTTGATGCGCTTGAGCACCTCGATCCTGTTGCCCTTCCCTTTGCAGAACAGCGTCGTCGTGTCTTCACCCGTGCCGTCCCACGTCATGATCGCAGACGATTCAAAAGGCGACACAAAAAACGCGGATGCCGCATGCGTTTGGTGATGTTCCAAAAAATGAAACTTGAAGTCGCTCGGGCCAAAATGATCGCGCAACCGCTGCGGATGCTTGAACATCCCGAGATAGCTTTCACTAACCTGCGCCACCCCGCGATCCGCCCGCGCCTTGAACATCGCCGGCGAGATCAACCCAGCACGCAGAGCCGTCATAAACTTGTGCCTCAGTATCCAGGGCTTCCAGTAATGCCCAACGTGCTCAACGTCGCTAAGCTTGATGCCCGCGTGATCCAGACAAAACTCGATCGCCTTGTACGGAAACCCCAGATGGTGTTTTTTCCGCGAGAACCGCTCCTCTTCCGCAGCCGCGACAAGCTTTCCGTCTTTAATGAGCGCCGCCGCAGAGTCACCCAAAGTTGTGAGGCCCAAAATGTACATAAATTAGTCGCGTCCAGAATTTAACAACGGATGACACGGATTTTCACAGATTCTTTTTATATTCGGACTCGTGCGGCGAGGACCTAGCAACCCGCTCGATGCCGCGTAATCCGCTATTTTCTTTCCGCCTCATTTTATCAGACTTCTAGATTCCAGTTCAGCGTTCGCTTGAACCACCCCGTCCTGCACCTGAGCACCCGTCGCCCACTTGAGCAACTCACCTAGCCCCTCTTCGAGCTTCGTCCTTGGCTGATAACCCAGCAGTCGCTTGATCTTCGATATATCGGCAATGCAGTGCCGAATGTCGCCCTCGCGGTACTGGCCGTTTATTTCCGGCTCGATGTCCTTGCCCAAACCCGACGCGATGAGATTGGCGATCTCCGCCACGGAGGTCGCCCGACCCGTCCCGACATTGAGCGATTCATAATCGGCTCGGTCACTTTCGAGTGCAAGCAGGTTTGCCTGCACAATATCTGAAACAAAACTAAAATCCCGCGTCTGCCCGCCATCTTCGAACACTATCGGCGCCTGGCCATTCATCAGCCGTGCCGAAAAGATCGCACATACCCCAGTGTAAGGATTCGACAGGGCCTGTCGCGTCCCATAAACGTTAAAATAACGAAGAGCCACCGTCGGTATTTTATACGCACGGCCGATCGCAAGGCTGTACTGCTCCTGCGTGAGCTTCGTCGCCGCATAGATCGTCGTCGGAAAAAGCGTGCGATCTTCGCGTGTACCGGCGGGCCGCATCGCCACATCGCACGACTCACACTTTATATCCCACTCTCGCCGCTGCAGCTCGGCATTGGTTCGCAGCAGCGGATCGACCTGCTTGCCACACCCGTCACACACGCGCGTCCCCTCCCCATAGATCGTATTCGACGAGGTCACAATGAGCTTTTTTATCTGAGAACGCCGCCGCACGATCTCTTCAAGCAGCACGGCCGTACCCAGGTCATTTGCACGAACATACCGGACGATCTCATACATCGACTGCGTCACGCCAACCTCGGCGGCCTCGTGAAAGACCGCATCTACGCCATCCAACGCCGCCGCAACCGCCTCAGCGTCACACACATCAGCGTGGATAAACTCTGCCGCTGAGTTCAGATACTCGGGCACCCGTCCGCCATGCACCTGATCGACCAGCGAATCAAGTATCCGCACCCGATGCCCGCGTTCGACGAGCGCATCAACCAGATGTGAACCAATGAACCCGGCACCGCCGGTGACAAGAATGTTCATAACCTAGCGGGCTCGAAGCTCCTCAAATATCTCCGTCAGCGTCGTGCGAAGATCTCGCGTCAGCTCCCACTCCGGGTAATGCTGTTGAAATTTGCTGAGATCGCTTATGTACCAAACATGGTCGCCGATGCGGTTCTCGTCCGAATAGGAATAGTTCATCTTGTTGCCCGTGATCTCCTCACAGAGCGCGATCGCCTCCTGCATCGAACAATTCGCGAAACGTCCGCCACCCGCGTTATAGACCTCGCCGGGCCTAGGGTTCCCATAGAAATGCTCGAACATACTCACCAGGTCGTGACAGTGAATATTGTCGCGCACCTGCTTGCCCTTGTATCCAAAGATCGTGTAGCGCTGACCCGTGATCGCGCACTTCATCAGGTAGGAAAGAAACCCATGAAGCTGGGCGCCCGAGTGACGCGGCCCCGTCAGGCATCCACCTCGAAACGTCCCCGTCTTCATACCGAAGTAACGGCCATACTCCTGCGTCATTATGTCGGCAGCGACCTTTGACGCACCAAAGATCGAGTGCTTGGTGCTGTCCAAACTCATCTGTTCGTCGATTCCATTGTGATACTTGTGGTTCTCGGCGATCTCCCAACGCGTTTCCTTCTCGACCAGCGGCAAAAAGTTAGGATTGTCCCCATAAACCTTGTTCGTGGACGTGAAGATGAACACCGCTCCGGGGCAAAACTCGCGGCAGCACTCCAGCATATTTAGCGTGCCGGTAGCGTTTACTCCAAAATCCGTCAGCGGCTCTTTCGCCGCCCAGTCGTGCGAAGGCTGCGCCGCCGCATGGATGATCAACGCTATATCAGCTCCATATTCCGCAAATATCGCCCGCAGCCGCTCAAGATCGCGTATGTCCGAGGCATGATGTTTGTAGTTCTGATAAGTCTGCTCAAGCCGGCGGGTGTTCCAATCCGTCGAAGCTTCGTCGCCAAAAAAATATCGCCGCATATCGTTATCAATGCCGACGACCGCATCAAACTTGCCCGCAAAAAAATCAACCGCTTCGGACCCAACCAAACCGCCCGAACCGGTCACAATACAGATCTGCATTTACTATGAAAGGTGCTGCCGCACTATGGCCTCATCGCCCAACCGCAGCCCTAAAAACCTCCGCCAATTTATCTGCCTGCTCCTCCACCCCAAAATGCTCCAGCGAATACCGACGCCCCGCGTCCCCCATTTGCCTCCGCAATTCACTATCAGTGAGAAGCCGATCAAGGGCATTATACCAATCAGCCGGAGTTTGCGCATTGATGTGAGTTTCGCCCTCGATGCCCATCTCCGCACAAATGCCCACCGGCGACATAACAAATGGCACCCCGACCGCCATGTACTGCACCGCCTTAAATCCCGACTTACCCCGAAGCCACTCTTCACTGGCTGACGGGCTCGTCACGATCGGGTAAAGCCCTACGTCGATCCGCTGAAAATCTGTGATCTCGTTCGCCAGAGACCATGGCGCAAACTCCGTATCCACCCCCGGGAGGTCCACGCCAGCACGCCCCGTTCCAACTGCCCTTAAACGAAACTTATGCTTCTCAGCGAGGTCCTGCAGCACCGGAAACAGAAACTCCAACGACGGAAACGTCGAATGTGTCCCGACCCAACCGATCACTAGGATCCCGTCTTCAGGCGCCGTTTTAAGCGGCCGGTATACCTCCGTATCTACCACAGTTGGAACAACAACCGCCGGCACCCCGCGCCGCCCGACATACTCCGCTATAAACCTATTTCCGCACGTCACCACAGCCGCACGATCGATCAGTCGGTCCGTCTTCCCAAAAAACTTCAGGGACGAACCAAGGCGTCCATATGTCGGGCTGCTATACGCAACATACGTCGCATCATCCAGATCAAGCACCATCGGTAGACGCCCGATCCGCTGCATCAAAGTTTCAAACACCGCCGGCCCAAACAACATCGCCTCGCGTTGCACAAAAAGCAGATCAAACTTCCCGGCACGAGCAACCTCAGCCACCCGCCTTAGTACCGGCCGCACAAACGCCGCCGCCTTTGCCGCAGTCCCCACAAATGACCTGCCCGGCTCATACAACCTCCGAAACCCCTCGGCATCCAAAAAGCTGCTCAGCTCAACCTGGATCCCTCGCTCCCCCAACAGCCCCACAAACTGCCCAACCCGAAACCGCGTCGCCGCCGCCTCCCCCGGATAAGAACTCAATGCCAACACACTTAATATCACTTGTACGCGTAGATCTTCAGCGAGTCCCCCATCCGCGCCGCGTTCAGTGTTTCGTTCAATATAGCCTTGAACATCTTTCGCATCGGACTCTTAGTCAGAGACTCGTTGAGTTGATACGACGAGGCCACACGAGAAAATGGCTCATCTATCCCGGTTCGGCCGCCTCGAAAATGGTTGATTATCTCGGAAGGATTAAGCCCATAGGTCCTGAAATCGACCCGAATGAAACCCGCCTTTTTCATCATCATGGCTGCACCTGAACGGGAATAGAGCTGAATATGTTCGGGTGGAGATAAAACCGTCCAATTCAACCCCAGAAGCTTGAACGAAAGGCTCTTCGCTGATGGGGTCGTACCCCAAAGAAGTCCACCCGGCCGAAGGATCCGCCAGATCTCGCGTAGTTCCACCTCTGGTTCGCGGAGATGCTCCAAAATCTCGCTGGCAGTCACAACATCAAAAAATGAGTCCGGATAATTCGCGTCCGTTAAGTTGCCGTGAAAAACCTCGAAACCTCGACTGCGCGCTTGCTCAACGGCTGGCAGCGAAACTTCTAATCCGTGCGGCCGCCAACTTTGTTCTTCTGCGACCTCTAAAACTGTACCGGCGCCGAAACCGATGTCGAGAAAATTGTTCGTTTGCCGTAGTTGTGCAAAACCGCTTACGATCTCTTTAACCCGCTCGCGAATAAAAGCTGGAACCGAGAGATTGGACTCACCGTAGTATTCGTCATAGTTCTGTTGTTCGCTCTCATCAGGTACGTGATCCGTAAACAAAGTGTCACAGATCGAGCAGCCTAACACACTGAACCCATTCTTTTCGCCCCATTTGCGAAACTCACGCGAGTGACAAGCCGGACATGGTCTAGGCACGTTCATAGATCTACTAATTTGCGATACAGTCTGCGATATCTCTCTCCGCCGACAGCCTCCAGATCAAACTCCTGCCGAGCGACCTCGCGGCAGCGCTCGCTAACATCCCCCAAAGTCTCGACCTCCGCCAACGCTCGAGGATATGCCTCGTCACTAAATTCCGTCACTAGAGCTCCGACGCATTTCAACTGGACCAGCTCATCCACATCGCCAACCCCGGAGTTTGCAATGATCGGCAGTCCACAGGCAAGATACTCCGGGATTTTCGTCGGCGAGCGCGACAGCGTAGCAAAACTCGCCTTCACTATAGAAAGCCCTACATCCGAAGCACAAAGATAGCCTTCTATCTCATCTGGTGGAACCTTGGAAATGAAATAGTCATCAGCCCCGAATCCCCGTTCGGCCAAAAGTGGCTCGATATTAACAGGATCACTTTGCGTTAAAAAAAGCGCAAAAGTCGAGGGATTCTTCTTTCGCGCAGCAGCAAGAAGATCCGCGATTTCTTTGCTCAGATAAAGCCCGCCAAGCGCCCCAACATGGATGATTACGTAGCGGTCTTCAATCTCAAGTTCTTTCCTAACCGTCCGACGCAACTCTATTGATTCGCCAGAGAATCTTTGATCTAGATCAACGCAGCACGGGATCACCTCCACGGGTCTGCCTTCTTTATCAAAGCCCGTTTCCGTCGATTCCGGGAACAGTATCTGCCGCGCTTTTTCCGTCAAGACAACGAAACCGTCCGCCTTTCGCAAAAGCCACTTCTCGACACGCTTTGCCGCCCGAAATAGCCAGCCGCCCTCCGGCCAGGTCCCCGCATCCACGAACTCTTCCGGAAAGAAGCCACGAATATCAAACAGAAGTTTCGGCTGCCGACGCGAGAACCTCCTTGCCAGCGCCCCCATAAGCGTAGGCACATGCACCCGACCATGAAGAACATCATAACGCCCTATCCGCCGCCAAATGAACCACGCCCCGCGAAATACATCCCAAGCCGTCGCCACCGCCGAGGGCCGTTTATGATAAGGCAGCCAATCCCACTCGATCCCCTCCGCCGCAAACGCCGCTCTTAGCGTAACAAACTCCTCAACATCCTCCGCTGCCCGCTTCGGCTCAAACGTCAACAGCGAAACTTCGGTCCCATCCCAAGCACCCTCATCACCGCTCCGAGTCTCAACGCCAGGCTTCCTCAACTCACGCAAATAAGGCAAAACCTGCGTCTGCACAAGCGGCTCCCGTACCCCGAAATAACAAATATAAAGAGTTCTAGCCATCAGTGAGCGTTAGAAAGCAGTGACTTGGAATCACAGGCGGCGACCGACCAGGTTGAGCCCGCTTTCAGACTTACGGGTCGTCTCGACACCGGCTTCCTTCAAGGCCTGCGAGGCTTCGTCTTCGGTCATCGGTTGATCGTAATATGGCGAGAGCATATCAAACGTATCCAATATTGCCCACGCATACCTCTGCTTATCGCTCAGTTGCTTCTCGTGAACATAATTCGCGACGGGGATCATAAACATGAATAACTTTCCTAAACCGGGAAGGCGAAATAGGAGGTTGGTTGCCGGAAAAGCGACCGGCATGACTCCTTCAATAACCTTAAGCAGACGCTCTTTCGAAATTCGCTTGGTAATTGGCCGTAGCCAATATTTAGAGAATAGCTTGGTGTAGAACTTTCGCGGATAAATAGTGACAGCAAGGCTACCGCCCCGTTTCACCTTTTCCGCGATAGAAGCGAGTGACCGTTCCGGATCCGGCGTATGTTGAATAACCCCGATGCAGTAACAGTTATCGAAGGTTCCCTCACGGAAGGGCAGTTCATATATGCTCGCTTGGACGAAGTGCACATTATCACGTCCTTCAAGATTGGCCTTCGCGGCATCAATCGCACTACTAATGTCGACGCCCACTACCTGAGCCTCAGATTGGGAGGCGGCATCTAGAAACCTCCCAGCGCCGCAACCGGCGTCCAACACCCACTTATCTTTTAGGCCCTGTTTGGACCATCCGGTCTCGGTCCAGAACCGATCGGTTGAAAGACTAGTTCCGTTATGCGAGTCGATCTGCTCCCTCCGGAACAAGTTCCACTGATAGCCAAACGACGACGCGTAGTTGTCCTCAGGAACAAAGCGAGGTATGCCATCCACAACCGGATATTTCTTACCGCATTTCGTGCACTCCAAAGCGCTTGCATCGACTTGGCTCGAAATAGAGGTAGATACATTAGCCCATTGCAGGCCGACATGGCATTCAGGACAGACTAAGATTTGTAGGAGTTCGTCTCGCATTCTATCTATTCGTTATTGACCACCTGTTTGGAGATTTCTCTTTCTTGAGTTCGTCCAACGAAAGATGTTCAGCGTTTACGCGGATCAACTTTAACTCGGGCAGCCTCCTGACCAGTTCTGCGATCACAGCGCCGGGCTCTAGATGCGCTTCATAATACTTTATCGCCTCGCGCCGCATGGTGAGAGATGGCCGACGCTGGTTTACTATTTCACGAATTCGATCGCACAGATTTGTTGTCCCAGAGAAAGCTATGCAGTTCACACCGTCCTCCAGCGGCGGGTTGAACATTTCCGGGTACTCTAATATTGGAATACATCCTACCGCCATGGCTTCGATCACGTTGTGTGAGAAGGGCATTGAAACGCCCGGTGGGCAGATCACGTACTCACTGTTCGAAAGCATTTTGATCCAGAACTCTAGATCGACAACGATGTTTCTGAACATGAGGAGACCACGCGTCTCAAAGCTCGTCACGTCAACTGTCTGGCCAATTGTACTCACTACCTTCAAGTACTCCTCATCCAGAAGCTCCGACAAATGCTGCGTGATTCTGCAACGGTCCACCTTATCGTAACATTCCCCGATGTCAGGATTAGCATACGCTTCGTTCGTATTGCCAGAGAAGAACACCTTGATATGCCTTTCACGTTTGCGAAAATTATGAATCGCTTTATGCATGCCTGATTCGTACACAATCGGGTGCATAGGATACGGCATGATGAACTCCTCCGGTTTACCGCCGGGATAACCAAAGTACTTTGGAGTAATTCCTACTGACGAATCGTTTGATGCCGAGTCAAAAGTTAGGTGCATAAACGATCCGGAAGGCTCGGAGAGGAATATACGGAAGTTTTCCAAACGCAAGATCAGCTCACTGTAATTGCGCAGATTAAGAAGTAAGTTCAGATTGAATTTCAAGTAAATAGTGAACCCGGCTATTTCAAAGAACTTCAACAACAAATAGAGATATCGTTCCAATCGGGGATCTGCAATTTCAAAGAACACGATTGGTCCCTCACCCGTGCCAGCTTTCTCGCGAGCTGTGAACCGTATGAGTCGACTAAAGTTCCTTGAGTTCGTAACCAGCCGCTGGCCGACTCGTCTCCCGAGGTTAATAAACTTACCTAACATTTAACCTTTGTGAGTACTCGCGATTCGGGAGATTGCGTCTATCAAAAGTTCGGCTTGATTTTCACGCGTGTAATGAGCGATCTTGCGACTATCCCCTTGATAACTCGCTTTACCTGTTTTTTTCCATTCAGTGAACCAGTGATTCATTATACTCGCGAACTCATGCCCAGAATCGACGACCTTTCCCGCCTTCGTCGATGCGATTAGGTCTTCGATTACATCGTTGTCAGTCGGGGCGATCAGAATGTTATTGCCCGAACCCAGATACTCGAAAATCTTACCGGAGTATATTCCTCGGTACCCCGTCCAACCAGCGTAAAACAAAACATGCGACTTCGCCATCCACTCAACGGCAGCAGCTCGCTCAATACGGGGAGTGATGTGCGTTATAGATGCTGGAAGTTTCGACCGGAGGAACTGCTCCATATCGGTCCGAACAGCCGCCCCAATGAAGTTTAACTGGATATCTTCGTCTTTCTTGTCGTCCAGAAATAGCCGAAGACCTTCTAACAGTACCGTCAGATCTTGTTCGGGGTAAAGAGTGCCAACGCTTGAGAACAAGAACTTTGACGGAGGATCATATTGAATTCCTGAAAACAGATCGCGTTCGAATCCGTTCGTGATTACCGCCACAGTCGCAGAGGGTTTGACCTTCTTCACGTAATCCGTGATCGGACTGCTCACTCCGGCAATCAGCTTGGCATGCGCAAGCCATTTCCGGAAATAATATTCCTGAATGACGTTCAGCACCCGGTGACTACGGCTGCCGGCCAAAGGGCGGACTGTAACGTTGGCGAGATTCCAAAGGTCTCTAAGATCAACAATGAGCGGGATTCTGAACTTGGTCGAGAGTTCACTACCTAAGCGAACTATATTCTGGGGCGGAGAAGATACTAGCAAGTAATCGAACTCATTCTCACGTAAGTACCGTTCGAGAAACGGCCGGAACATCTCAGCGGCGTCTGACTCGGTCTGAAATCTCCCACGAAACGCGTCTAAAACGAGTTTGAACCGCCGCTGCAAAACCGGTCCTGATCGCGCCTCCGCTGCGGGAGCTGGCAATCGAATAACCCGGTAACCATCGCCTTCGGAAAATTCAACCTCTTGGTTCTGGCTACCTGCAAAGTAATCGTTCCACGTCTCCTCGTTTCCATCCCAGTGCCTCGTGACGACGGTTGGTTCAAATCCTAAACGCAAGAAATTCTCCGCGAACGACTTCAGGCGCAGAGCTCCGATATTATTCGAAGGCGGAAAATAGTACGTAACTATTAAAATTCGCTTCTTCGTCATGTCATAAGGCCGGCTAGGAGAACTCGCCAACTCTTAACGGGGCCGTGACTGTGATAGTTGAAAGAGTCATGCACTATACCCCGGCGTTTTAGCCCGCTCACAGCGTCGTCCATACGCTCTACGATCGACGGATCCTCTAGCCACCGCTGCTGCGGAGTCTCATACCCAATCTTGTCGTGACGGTTTATGATCTCGCGAGGAAGATCTTCGGAAAACGCACGGCGCATTACATACTTGGTCACCCCACCCCTGATCTTAAACTGTGCCGGCAGCGAGAAAACAAATTCTGCTAGCTCATGAGAAAGGAAAGGCAGTCGAACTTCACGAGAATGTGCCATTGAATTGCGATCCGCATATCGAAGTAGTTCTTCGAGCGCTCCTCCCGTTGTACTTCGCGCTAAAGATTCTCCTAAGGTTTTCGGCTTGCAAATATTAACTCGGTGCGAACGCCCCTGAAATTCAGCATAGAACTCGCGACTCATTAAGGGAGATAACGCGTGTTTTACGCGATCTTTCGCTACCCTAAGGTTGTTCTCCAGCTGCGGCGGAAGCCTGTCGACAAAAGCGCTGCGAATTCCTGGACCTGAGCTCACGGCTTGGCCGCGGTATAGATCGTAAAATGCGCTTTTTTCCGACGCATACATACTTTTGTCTCCACGGCGAATCTCCCGAAAGTAGTCACTGAAGTAATAGTGATAGCCAGCGAGAAGTTCGTCAGCACCCTGACCGTCAAGCATAACCGTCGTGCCGTTTTCTTTTGCCAAGCGCATCACAGCAAACTGTGCGTAAATGCTAGAACTCCCGAAAGGTTCTTCCTGATGATAGATGAGCTGGTCTAGATCGTCAGCGAGGTCGCTAGAAGTCGGGAAGACAAACAAAGGATGCACGTTTGGCACGGAGTCGATCATGGTTTGCATAAACCGACCCTCGTCACGAGCGAATCCCGGAAAGCGCGCAGAAAACGTGCTCTGGCTAAAATTCTCGTTGCGGCTCAACTGAGCGACTGCTGAGACGATCACAGAGCTGTCCAGCCCGCCGGAAAGACTGCTGCCGACTTTCACATCTGATCTAAGCCGACGTCTTACCGATTGGAGCAGCAACTCACGAAACCGTTCTATTGTCTCCTTTTCACCAATCGCGGTGTCGATATTGGCTTGATCAATATCCCAGTACCGAATCGGCTTCGGATCGGTCTCGTTTGGCCTCGCTATAAAATAGTGCGCCGCGGGAAGTTTGTAAATTCCTTCGTAAAAAGTGGCGGTGGCGTCAGTGGGGTCGAAGGTGTCCCCGTGAGCGAGGTAATTGAATATCGCAGCTCCTTTTGCCTCACGAGGAAGTCCCGCCGCCCAAAGAGCCTTCATCTCCGATGCAAAAAACAGCCGATCACCCTGCATGCTGTAGTAAAAGGGCTTTTCCCCAAACCTGTCGCGAGCGCAAAATAATTGATGCTCTTCCCTATCCCAGATGGCAAAAGCGAACATTCCGTCCAGAAACTGAAGACAATCTTCTCTTTCTTCCGCAAATAGTGCGAGAAGCACCTCTGTGTCACATTCCGTGCTAAACGAATAGCCGCGGGCCTTCAGTTCATCCCGAAGCTCAATATAATTGTAGATTTCACCGTTATACGTGATAGTGAACCTGCCATCGGCGTAGCGCATCGGTTGGCGACCGCCGTCGCTGAGGTCGATTACCGCCAGACGCCTGTGTCCAAGGCCAACCAGACCCTCTGGGCTGATCCAGTGGCCGTCCCCATCCGGTCCGCGGTGCGACAAGGCCCCGGTCATCAGTTTCAACAGCCGAGTGTCACCTAAGTTTTCGCCGCCAATAATTCCGGCTATTCCGCACATATTAATTTCCCGTGGTCATATTCTCAGACGCCAGAATTGTCGGTGTCCCGCATCTCGCACCACACTACAAATAACATTACAGCAGCGAAAAGACACCCTGTCACGACCTTGATCACTATCTGTACAAAATTTTCGAGGTCAAGTAGATCCAAGACTGTGAGGGTACCAAAACTTACCACCAACGCGGAACCAAAAATTACGGCGGATCCCTGAAAGTTATAAGGAATTCTGTATAGTCGTTGGCCATGAATAAAAACGAGGACAGGAACGAGGGCCTGGGACAAAAGGGTCGCTCCAGCAGCGCCTTCCTTACCATATTCCGGAATCAAGACGAAACTCATTGTAATCAGCAGACCTGCGCTAGCGATGGATGCAATACCATACATTTTGTTGTTCTTTGCGATACTCGGCCCGATGCTTGCAATATAGCCAATGCCGACGACAACATGATTGAAGGCCAATAATCCGGTAACTTTGTACGCATCAATGTAGTTCGGTGTGGTGATCAGAATCAATATCTCTCGCGCGAAGAGTGTCAGGCTTACTGCGAGAATACACGTTAAGGCTAGGTAGGCCGTCAGTGTCTGCGCGAAGATTCTCCGTGATCCAGGCTCATTGCATATCGAGAATGCGAAGGGGCCCCACGCGGACTGGAACGAACTTGTTGCGAGAGCCACCGACGATGCGAACAGCACCCCGATCTGATAAAGGCCAACCTCAGTAGCATCTGATAAGAATCCTATAAAATAGACCCCGGATAAATTCACGATCCAGAACGCCAAATTGGCGGGGATAAGCGGATAGCTGAAGTTGAACATTTCTCTCCATCGAGTCCACCGGAACGCGGTCGGGGAAATTACGTGACGAAACATCCAAACCGTGAGCGATGTAGCAATGATTCCGGCGAGAAGCTGAGCATAGAAAACTCCGGGAATTCCGAAATCAAGGTAAACAACAAAAACAATGCTAAAGACAACAATGCTCAGGCTGGTAGTTAGAGCGAATACGGAAGTAGCGACCGGTCGCCGTTGAATTCTGAGTACGTTTCCTGTAAATGTTATGAACACAGTGAGAGGGAGGCTTAAGGCCGCTATCAGGACGACGCTACTCTCCACATCTCCTCCTAAAAGCACTCTCGAGATGGGTCGGTGGAACAAAGCCACTAACACCATAAATGAGGAGGAAAGCATCAGACCCGAGCCCAAAAAAGTGTTAATAGAAACCTGTCGGTCAATCTCGTTCTCGGAGTCGTAGTACCAGCGGGCCAATGCACTATCAAGCCCAAGAATCGAGATGATTCCCAAGAACATCATTAGATTGACAATCAGCGCAATGTGTCCATATTCCTCGGGAGGAAACACCCGGGTGTATATCGGAATCAAGAAGACGTTCACAAAGCGCGTCAGCACGGCCGAAACGCCGTAGACAAAACTGTCCCTCGCCAAGTCGGTAATACGGCCTAACGAAATACGTTTCATCTGAGGTTCTTTCGAAGCTCAATAACTTCACTGTAGATTCGAACGAGCTCTCGCGCTACTAGGGTCTCATTGTGGTACTTTTCGACATATCGGCGGCTTGCTTCACCCGTTCGTCTGCGCAGATCCGAATCCTTCAGCAACATCTCCAATTTGTCCCCAATATCCTGCGGATTGGCATTTACTATCGGCAAATCGTTCGGGTATCCAGCACCTGTCACCGGGTTGATATAACAGATTACGGGCTTTCCAAACGACATCGCTTCTATGGCAGCCATTCCATGCATCCCAATAATAAGCTGATCGATATAGATATCGCACTCTTGCATTGCTCGTAGAACCTGCGGGCGACTAACGCCAGTTAGCATCTCGAATTCAAATCTATATTTGGTCTTCAGATAGTCAACTGCCTGAACGATATATTTGGTTCCTTTTGCATTTGGCGCTGTTGGTGCGTGTACTATTCGGGGGATTTTTTTGTCGACTGGAGGAAAGCTAGGCGAGTAGTTCCTCAGGTTCGCAGTCTGCGGAATCAGATACCATTGCGGAAAAATCGCTTCGTCTATGTAATGCTCCATCCCGATTGAAATCATGGGGTGGTACCCAACTCTAGCGAAATCTTCCTGTATGCGTCTGGAGTTATCACGGCCCTCATAGGAATGCTCATACCCTTCGTGACGGAATGAGCGTTCGTAATAGGGGTTGGAGGCAAAATCAAGTTGAGGATCTCGAATTTCAGAGCCAAGCCACTGGATGACACCAGGCTTGTGGAGAGACTTGATAAGATGCTTTTCAGCTCCGCGCGGCAAGACGCCGAAGTCCCAAAACCAGTGAACAACGTCGGCCCACAGCAAATTCCCATAAAGGTAACGAAACAGCGAAATTTTTCCCGGCCAGTTTAAGGGATTTCGATAACTCGAACGTGGAAAAACTGATAGACCGTCACATGAGTGAATATCCGTTGAGCCAATCGCCAGCCCACGAGCATCAACCCCGATCGACCGAAGAGCGTTTAGTTTGTGCGACATCTCCGACGCAATATTAAAGGGTAAAAGCAGAACCTTCATTTTCTGGATCTGACGACGCGGGCTGGATTTCCGAATGCAACCGAGTAAGGCGGAACACTCTTTGTCACGACCGATCCGGCGCCGATCTGCACGCCCTTGCCGATCGTAACGCCGGGAAGGATTACTGACCCTATGCCGATGTCTGCATCATCCTCAATGATCACCATTTTGAAGCTTAAGGTGCTGAACAAAATAGGCTTATCTACTCCCTCTTCTGCGTGCGAGCTAGTTAGAATTTGGACATTCGGTCCAATACCTACTCTTTTTCCGATGTCGAGTCCGCCGGCACTGTGAAAATAACAGTTCGGTCCTATCCATGTGTCGTCACCGATGGACAAGCGGTTCTTGAAATAAGCCTTCAATATAGTACGATGACCGACATAGATATTGCTGCCGAGTTCGATGTTCTCAGGGTGAAACACAAGCACACCTCCCTCAAACACCACATTCTCTCCAATTCTCGCAAAGTCCGTCACCGCGAACTGCCCGCTGCCATGCGATTTGTAAATCTTTGACATTAGTTATCTAGCACAGCATCAAGCTCGAGCAGAACCCTTTGCACGTCCTTTAATTCCATTAACTCGTACAACGGGAGGGCGAGACCCTTCTCGTATGCACTTAACGCGTTCGGGAACAATTTGCCGCAGTCAAGTTGGTACTTTTGTTGATAGTACCGTTCAAATGGTATGCACTGCGCTCCGTAATTGGTCCCAACACCTTTCGAAGCCAGTTCGCGTATAACCGTATCCCTGTCGATCTGTTTATCTACTACAGTATGGAAGGTCTGCCACGTGTGTCGATATCCGTTCGGAACGATTGGTAGGTGAATTGACTTTGTGGCCGAAAGGCCTCGCTCGTATAGTTCAGCAAGGTTGTTTCTGCGTTCTATTATGCTCTCGATCCTTGCAAACTGACCACGCACAAGTGCAGCTTGAAAATCGGTCATCCGATAATTGAAGCCTGCAGCCGTAAACTGCGTCTGACCATCGTGAGATTCGATCCCGTGATTCCGAAGAATCCGGAATTGTTTAGCAAGTTCCTCATCGTCGGTAACAAGCAGTCCTCCCTCACCGCTGGTGGTCGCTTTCCGTGGGTGTAGCGAGAAAGAACCGACGTCTCCGAACGTCCCAACGAACTTGCCATTCTTTGTCGCCCCCAACGCGCAGGCAGCATCCTCAATTACCGGAAGACCGTGCTTGCGTGCAATTTCCATCAGTTCGGAAATGTCGCACGCAAGGCCGAACTCATGAACCGGCATGATTGCCTTTGTGCGTTCCGTTATAGCTTCTTCGACCAGGGAAACATCTATATTGAACGTATCTAGGTCTATATCAACGAAAACACACCTGGCCCCGACGATCTCCACAACGTTTGCAGTCGCCACGAACGAGAATGCCGGTACTATGACTTCGTCGCCCGAGCCTATCCCAAGCGCGACGAGTGCCAGGTGTAGAGAAGCCGTTCCGTTGGATACCGCGATCACGTACTTAGCGTGTAGGTATTCCGCGACAGCGTTCTCCAACGCTTCGACGTTCGGCCCCTGCACGAGATTCCCTGACCTCAACACCACTGCGACGGCGGCAATGTCCTCCTCGGTGATGTTAGGGACCATCAAAGGAATACGATCCATCATGCGTTGACCATCTTGCGGTTTCTGAAGTACTCCGCTGTTTTGAGAATCCCTTCCTCCAGATCTACTTTCGCCTTGAAACCTAGAACCTCATCAGCCTTCGAAACGCTCGGTATTCGGATCGCGATGTCGGCCGACAGCGGCGGCCGAAACTCGATCCGTGAGTTTGAATCGAGCACACGGCAAACCGTCTGGGCGAGACCGAGGATTGTTATCACCGCTCGAGCATTGCCGATGTTAAAACTCCCACCGATGGCCTCGGGGACTTCAATGCACCGGATTAGGCAATCAACGAAATCGTCGATGTAGCACCATGCCCGTATTTGGCTTCCTTCGCCATTGATATATATCGTTTCGCCGGAAAGCGCTTTCTTTATCATTATCTGAATAGCACCTTCACCGGTTTGTCCGGGGCCGTACACGTTAAACGGACGGATCGTTACTACCGGAAGTCCATATTGAGCGTAATAAGCGTGTGAAAGATGCTCACCGGCCAATTTGCTAACGGCATAAACCCAGCGAGCCTCGCCAGCGCTCCCTGAAACAGTTTCCTGCTCTTCCGTCGCACGAAACGCCATGGGTCCAAAAACTTCCGAGGTGGAGAAATCGACAAAACGTCCCTGCACGTTGTTTACGCGTGCTGCTTCAAGCGTGTTGGCAGTTCCAATCATGTTCACACGCATCGTTTTAACCGGATCTTTTATCACTGTATCAATTCCAGCGATTGCAGCGGCGTGCACCACGATGTCCGCCCCTTTCATCGATTCGCACAGATGCTCCGGATCGAGAACGTCGCCTTTGACAACTGTTAGGTGGGGATGGTCAATAAAGCCACTATTGGTAAGGGTATCACGATGAAAATTGTCATAAGCCGTGATTTGATTGCTCTCAATGTGATTCTTGATTAGCGTATTTGCTATGAAACCAGCTCCGCCGGTAATGAATATGTTTTGTCCTTCAATCATAATGTATGTGCCTGACCCTCATCGATGTGGCCCAAGATTGCTGATGTGCTTACGAATCTGATATGCAAGATCAATTGCGGGCGAAGCAGATTCCAGCCCGAAACCCTGACCAAGAATTATGGTTTCGTAGCACTTAGTGTGCAGATCGGTAAAACCTTCGCTGAACTCGAATTCTTGTCCATTAATGAGGGTTGAACGGAAGGTCCGCTTGCCCGATTCCCGCGCGGGTGCAGGCAGGTCGTTTTCGTCAATAGACAGGAGCCATCGTACGTCCGCTCGTTCCAACTTCAGTATCCCAGAAGCCCTACTCTCCTCGTGGAATTCGACAACGTTTTCCTTCACACGTCCGAAGACCCATAGCAACATGTCGAAAAAATGAACCCCGATGTTGGTGGCTACTCCCCCGGACTTACTCATATCGCCTTTCCAACTGTAACGATACCAATTGCCCCTTGCAGTGATGTACTTAAGGTCGATGTCGAACTTCTTCCTAGGTTTAGAACCTTTCACCAACTGCTCCAGTGCAATCACGCTAGGGTGCAGCCGAAGCTGAAGTATCGTATATACCTTTCGCCCTGTCTCGGCTTCGATTTCAGCTAACGCATCTACGTTCCACGGATTCAATACCAACGGCTTTTCGCAGATTACATCTGCCCCGTGTCTTAGTCCGAAGCGGATATGCGCATCATGCAAGTAATTAGGGGAACAGACAGAAACGTAGTCGATGTTGGTACCTTGGCGCTTCAACTTTTCCAGATGCCGGTCAAAGCGCTCGAACTCAACAAAGAAATCTGCGTTGGGAAAGTAATTGTCCAGGATTCCGACGGAATCAAAGGGGTCAAGCGCGGCAATTAGGTTGTTCCCCGTGTCTTTTATGGCTTGCAGATGTCGCGGCGCTATGTAGCCGGCTGCACCGATCAATGCAAAGTTCTTCATGCTAAACTTTCGAGACGACGCCGTCTGTTAACCGGTACTCTTCTCCGGATTCCGGGCACGTTGCTATGCTTTCGGAAAAGTTCAGCCGATGACCGAATTCACTGATCCATCCAATTTGTCGAGCGGGGTTTCCCACGACGAGAGCATGCGGTTTGACATCTTTAGTGACGACGGCCCCTGCACCAACGAACGAATATTCGCCGATCTCATTTCCGCAAACAATTGTCGCATTCGCACCGATCGAAGCTCCCCGACGAACATGAGTTTTGGAATACTTATCGCGCCTTAAAATAGCACTTCGAGGATTGATCACATTTGTAAAGACCATGGACGGGCCAAGAAAAACGTCGTCTTCACATTCTACACCAGTGTAGATAGACACGTTATTTTGAACCTTGACGTTTTTCCCCAGAATCACATCGGGCGAAACAACGACATTCTGCCCGATGTTGCAACCGTCCCCGATTATGCAATCATTCATGATATGGCTGAAATGCCATATCTTAACCCCTTTTCCAATTGTGCAGCCCTCATCGATCACGGCTGTCTCATGAGCGAAGTATTCGCGGTTAACGTTAGTCAAGCTGTCGCTCCTTCCGAAAAGAAATCTAACACTGCATCAATTATATAGTCTTGCGTCTCTAAACTCATCTCCGTGTGAATTGGAAGTGACAAGACCGTACGACATAGTTCCTCAGTGATCGGAAGCGAGAAATCCGACGCTACATAGCGTGAGAATGCCTCCTGGCGATAAAGTGGCAGCGGGTAATAGATCATAGATGGAATTTCCCGCTGGGCTAGAAATTCTTTCAATCTCTCTCTTGAGTCGGGCATCACCCGAATCGTGTATTGATGGTACACATGCGTAGAACCTGCGGATTCAACCGGAACCTGTATTCCGGGGATTGTTGAAAAAGCATCGCTATATCGCCTGGCCACTTTTCGCCTAGCCTCACAGTAATCATCCAGATATCTGAGTTTTACATCCAAAATCGCAGCTTGGATTGAATCAAGCCGGGAATTCACGCCGATTACTGAATGGTAGTATTTTTTGATCTGGCCGTGATTGGCGACCATGCGCATACGTTTTGCGAGGTCAGCATCATCAGTAAAGATAGCACCTCCGTCTCCGAAGCAACCCAAGTTCTTCGAGGGGAAAAACGATGTGCAGCCAATATGCCCGACCGTGCCGGATTTCTTCGAAACGCTCTTAAACGTTGTATCGCTGCCCAGAGCCTGTGCGGTGTCTTCGATGATAATAAGACTGTATTTCTTTGCCAGTTCAACAATTGGCTCCATCTCACATGATTGACCATAAAGATGAACCGGCACCATTGCCTTAGTTTTCGGCGTCAATGCGGCCTCAAAATGTTCCGCCGTTACATTGAACGTATTTGCATCGACATCTACCATTAGGGGGCGCAGGCCAAGTAATCCGATCACCTCAGCAGTCGCAACGTATGTGAAGGCGGGGACGAGAACCTCGTCGCCTGGTTTTAGATCCAGCGCCATGAGCGCGATCTGCAAGGCGTCCGTGCCGTTGGCAACTGCTATTACGTTGTCAACGTTTAAATACTTGGCGAGGTTGTCGGCAAAATTCTTGACCGGGGGTCCGTTGATGAACGCCGTAGAATCGATGCACGATATGACGGCAGTATCGATCTCCTGCTTGATCCTCATATACTGGCCACGCAGGTCGACCATTTCGATTTTTTTCATCTTAAAAGTTCAAATGGTTTGGTTCAGCAAGGGTGAGTTTATTGATTTGGCGGTCGGGGTGTCAATGCGGGGCGTGGGGTGGGGGTGAGTTTCAGTTTTCGGGTTCCTGGTTCCGGGTCCCGACGGGAGGTGCTACTGTGCGATCTCGCGCGATCGACGCGCAAATGCACGAGGTGGCTGGGCAAGTTGGCGACTCGCCGGTGCATGTGCACAAGGTGTGCGACCAGGTGGACGAGGTTGTCGAGCAGGTGAACGAGGTGGCCGAGCGGTTGCACGAGGCCGCCGAGCGTTTGCATCAGTCGGCCGGGCAAGTGCGCGAAATGTCGGAGCACTTGAGCGGCTTGCGTGCGCAGTTGCGCGGCGTGCCCGCGCAACTGCGCGAGATGGTCGAGCAGACGCTCGGGTTGGTCGCGCGAGTGCTCGAGTTACGGGCGCATTTGCTCGGGTGAATTGCGCGGATGCGCGGCTTGCTCGAGCAATGGCGCGGCTTTCTCGCGCAAGCGTTCCAGCCGCCCGAGCAGGTGCGCATCGTGCCGGCGCTTGTGCTCAGCGTGTCAGCGCAGGACGATCTCGGGCTTGTCGAACGGGCCGAGACCCTCGTGCAGGCTAGTGTTTATCGGGGTGCGGCGGGCTAAGCACGGATCCGTTGACAACAATGTTTAGATTTGTTAATTTTTTCATTCTGCACGGTCCTCCCGTGACATCCCATTCGGAGACATACCCAAGATGAGTAGCGTTCGCGTAACGAACAACCTTAACCATAACTTGAGATTAATGAAGAGCGTCCGCAGCGGGCTTGAGACATACGCCTCGGCGTTGTCCATCACCGCAGAGGAGATCGCGGAACTCGACAAAGACATTGCCACGCTTAAGTACCTCATATCCTTTACCAATCGGTTCGAAGCCAGCAAAGGCGCATACTTTGCGTTTCGTGATGCGATGGTCTTTGGCAAGAGTCCGGATCAGCCGTCGCGCCCGGCGTTTGAGGTCTATGAACTGCCGGAAGACGAAGAGGCCCGGCCCGGAATCCTTTCGCGTTTCCGGCTGCTTTTGCGAAAGATAAGGGCATCTGCGAACTTTGATGCGCAGGCCTCTGCGACTCTGGGGTTGACCGGGGCAGACGCACACAGTGTTGACCATGCGCAGTTTCAACCGTCAGTGTCTGTAAAAGCGATCACAGGTAACCGGATCGAGGCGAGATGGAAAAAAGGCAAGTACACGGGCGCCGAGATCTCCTGGCGGCTTCAAGGTACACAGGAATGGACCCGGGACGGCAATTATACACGCTCGCCCGTGCGGATGAATTCACCCGTCCCCATCGGCGAGGTCGCCGTCATCGAAGTTCGTATACGAATGCTGATCGGCGATGAACCGGCCACCGACTATTCGCCAATCGCTCGCGTCGTCACCCACGGCGAGTGATGTTTGCGGAAACCTTAGCGGTAGCGAGGGTGTTGGCCTGGCTCGGGATTCGACACACCCCTACCGGTCGGGTCTCTGCACCTCCACTTGCATTTCCCCTCCGTGCTGTGCACAATGTTGCTACTGATGCAGACATTCTCGTCACATCTCCACCTCCACCATCATCACGCGATCCATACATCGTCGCGCTGATCGATCTAAATATTTAAATCTAGTTTCAGAGACAGGCGCGAACTTGAAATAAGTTTCAAGGATATTCGTGCCATTTTTTATGCGTAAAACTCAAAATTTAAGAATTGCGGTACAGCGGTCGGGGCGGCTTAGCGAAAGCTCGGTTGGGCTGCTTCGGCGGTGCGACGTCGGGTTCGATAACGGACTTGGCAAGCTGCGCTCGACAGCACGCGACTTCCCGCTCGAGATCTTTTTCCTGCGTGATGACGACATCCCGCGTTATATCGAAGACGGCGTGGCCGACGTCGGCATCGTCGGCGAAAACATCCTTGAGGAATCGGGTTCGCAGACGGAGCGGGTCGAGCGGCTCGGCTTTGGCAAATGCCGCCTGTCGCTCGCCGTCCCCCGCGGTGCCGAATACACCTCGCTGACAGATCTCGCCGGCAAACGCATCGCCACCAGCTATCCAAACATCCTCGGCCGTCACCTGCGGCAGCATAATGTCGAGGCTGAGATACACACCATCAGCGGCTCGGTCGAAATCGCACCCGGCATCGGCCTTGCGGATGCGGTCTGCGACCTCGTCAGCTCGGGCAGCACCCTGCTCACCAACGGCCTGACCGAGGCTGAGACGGTTATGTCGTCTGAGGCAGTGCTGATCAAGCGCCGCGACCTTGATCCGGAACTCAACGCGATCTTTGCCTCCCTCCTCTTCCGCATCCGTGCCGTCGGTGCCGCCGCCCGCAACAAATACATCCTGCTCAACGCGCCGAACGAAAAGCTGGCTGAGGTGGTAAAGCTGCTCCCTGGGATAAAAAGCCCGACGGTGATGCCACTGGCCGAGTCCGGCTGGAGCTCGGTCCACTCCGTCATCGGCACGGCGGACCACTGGAACATTGTCGAACGGCTAAAGGCCGCCGGTGCCGAGGGCATCCTCGTGCTTTCGATAGATCAGATGATCGGGTAGAGCAATATGAAAGTTATCAAGTTTCCAAACAGAGAAGAGCTGACCGCGGCGTTGCAGCGGCCCGAGTTCGACACCGCGAGCATCGACGCCCGCGTGCATGCGATCTTAGATTCTGTACGCAAAGATGGCGACGCCGCCCTCCTGCGTTTCGCCGCAGAATTTGACGGAGCCGAGTTGGATCAGCTAACGGTCACCTTCGAAGAATTCGAAACAGCAGAGGCTCGCGTCCCCGCCGAGCTCAAAGCCGCCATCGAACTAGCACGCGGCAACATCGAGCGTTTTCACGCCGCCCAACTCGACCCTGACCACGCGACGATCGAAACGTCACCCGGCGTCGAATGCTGGCGGCGAACCGTTGCGATCGAACGAGTGGGTCTCTACGTCCCCGGGGGAACGGCTCCGCTCTTTTCGACGGTGCTTATGCTCGGCATTCCTGCGGCTATCGCGGGCTGCAAAGATGTCGTGCTATGCACACCGGCGCCGGGCGGTGTAGTGGCAGACGCAACGCTTTACGCTGCGCGGCTTTGCGGCATTACAAAAGTGATCAAGGCGGGCGGTGCACAGGCGATCGCGGCTATGGCATATGGGACGGAATCGGTGCCAAAGGTGGACAAGATCTTCGGCCCCGGCAACCAGTGGGTCAACCGTGCAAAGCAGATCGTGTCCGTCGAGACCGCTATCGATATGCCCGCCGGGCCGTCCGAGGTTGCGGTCGTTGCAGACGAAACCTGCGTGCCCCGTTTTGTCGCCGCCGACCTGCTTTCTCAGGCCGAACACGGCGCCGACAGTCAGGTGCTGCTCGTCAGCACAAGCGAAAAGGTCATTGCCGAAACGCTGGCCGAGGTCGAGCTGCAGCTTGCCACTCTGCCCCGACACGAAGCGGCGCGGTCCGCACTCGCCGCTTCGCGTGCAATACTCATCCGCGACATCGCTGAGGCGATGGCCGTCATCAACGAATACGCGCCCGAACACCTCATCCTCGCTGTCGCAGATGTCGACGCCGCTGCCGCGATGGTCGTCAACGCGGGCTCGGTCTTCATCGGCAACTATTCGTGTGAGAGCGCCGGCGATTATGCCTCCGGCACAAACCACACGCTGCCCACCGGCGGCCACGCCCGGGCTTACAGCGGCGTATCGGTCGACAGCTTTGTTAAGAAGATCACGTTCCAGCGGCTTTTGCCCGACGGGCTTCGCTCCATCGGGCCGGCGATAGAAGCGATGGCGTCTGCCGAGGGGCTCGAGGCTCACCGCCGGGCCGTCGCGATCCGTACAGAGGAGGCTGCAAATGAGTTTTCAGCTTGACCACCTCGTGCGTGAAAACATCAAACTGCTGCGGCCCTATTCGTCCGCACGGTCCGAGTTCGCGGGCACTGCCGAGGTCTTTCTCGACGCGAATGAGAACGCGCTCGGTTCACCCGTCGGCGACGGCTACAACCGTTACCCCGACCCGCTTCAAACGGAGCTAAAGATCCGCATCGCCGAAATGCGCAACGTCCGTCCCGATCAGGTCTTCATCGGCAACGGCAGCGACGAAGCGATTGATCTCTTGTTCCGCATCTTTTGCCGCCCCGGAATCGACAACGTCATAACCTGCCCGCCGACCTACGGTATGTACGAGGTCGCCGCCGCCATCAACGACGTCGAGGTCCGCCACGCTCCTCTCAACGCCGATTTCGGTTTGAACGCAGTGTCGGTGCTCGCGACTGCCGATGAGAACACAAAACTCATCTTAATCTGCTCGCCGAACAACCCGACCGGGAACGTGATGGATGTCACGACAGTCGCCGATATCTTAGGGATCTTTCGGGGCATCGTCGTCATTGACGAGGCATACATCGATTTTGCCGATACGTCTTCGTGGGCCGATCGCATAGGTGATTTCCCAAACCTTGTCGTTCTGCAGACGCTCTCTAAAGCATGGGGCCTAGCCGGGCTACGGGTTGGGATGGCGTTTGCAGCTTCGAGGCTCATCGAACTGATGAACAGGGTCAAGCCGCCCTACAACGTGAACGCCGCTTCACAGGAGCTGGCGTTAGCTGCGTTGCAAGATACGGCATGGCTCGAGCAGACTGTGGCCGATACCATCGCCGAACGAAGAAAGCTAGCAGGCGAGCTGAGCTCGCTGTCACTCGTTGAAACCGTCTACCCGTCCGACGCGAACTTTTTGCTGGTGCGCGTCGCCGACGCGCGGGCCACATATCAGCACCTAATTGATGAACGCATCGTTGTGCGAGACCGCAGCAATGTGGAGTTTTGCGCCGGCTGCCTGCGGATCACCGTCGGGACGCCGGACGAGAACCGACGGCTCATAGAAGCATTGAGGAAATATGAAACAAGCACTATTCATTGACCGCGACGGCACGCTGATAGCTGAGCCCGAAGACTTTCAGGTCGATTCGTTCGCGAAGCTGCGATTTCTGCCGGGCGTTTTCACGTGGCTCGGGCGGATCGCCTCCGAGACCGATTTTGAACTTGTGATGGTCACCAACCAAGACGGCCTAGGCACCGACGCATTCCCCGAGGGGCACTTCGCCCCCGTGCAGGATTTCATCGTGAACACCCTAGCCGCCGAGGGCATTGAGTTCGCGGAGATACTGATCGACCGCAGCTTTGAACGCGACGCGTTGCCGACGCGCAAACCCGGCACCGGCATGCTGACGAGATACTTGACGGGCGACTATGACCTCGCCAACTCATTCGTGATCGGCGACCGCGCGACCGACGTGCAGCTCGCCGCCAATCTCGGTGCAAAAGCGATCTTTATCGAGAACGGAAACTTCGCAGCACCCGTAAACGAAACCATCGCGTTGAACGCCGTCGGCTGGCGCGATATCTACGAATTTCTCCTCAACCCCCCGCGCACCGCCGCAGTTCATCGCAAGACAAACGAGACCGACATTAAGATCGATCTCAATCTCGACGGCACCGGGCGTTCCGATATCTCAACGGGCATCTCGTTCTTCGACCACATGCTCGATCAGCTCGCGCGGCACGGTTCGCTCGATCTGAACATCGCGGCCAGCGGCGACCTCGAGATCGACGAACACCACACCATAGAGGACGTCGCCATCACACTGGGCGAAGCATTCGCCTCCGCCCTCGCCGACAAGCGGGGCCTCGCCCGCTACGGTTTTTGCCTTCCGATGGACGATTGCCTTGCGCAGGTGGTCGTTGATTTCGGCGGTCGAAACTGGATCGTCTGGGACGCAGAGTTCAAACGCGAGAAGATCGGCGAGATGCCGACCGAGATGTTCTTTCACTTTTTCAAATCGTTCACCGACTCGGCAAAGTGCAACCTCAACATCAAGGCCGAGGGCACGAACGAACACCACAAGATCGAAGCGATCTTCAAGGCGTTCGCCCGCGCGCTAAAGATGGCGGTGCGTTGCGAGGGCGAAGCCCTGCCAAGCACAAAGGGGGTCGTTTAGACGGTGAAAGTCGCAATTGTTAAATACCGTGCCGGCAATGTGCGCTCCGTCGCAAACGCCTTCGCACGCCTTGGTGTCACAGCTGTCGTGACCGACAACCCCGCCGAGCTCGCCGCTGCCGAACGCGTCGTCTTCCCGGGTGTGGGCGAGGCATCGACCGCGATGGCATATCTCCGGGAAAAGGGCCTCGATAAAACGATCGCGGCCCTGACCCAACCCGTGCTCGGCATCTGTTTGGGAATGCAGCTCCTGTGCGAATCCTCCGACGAGAACGGCGCCATGTGCCTCGGCATCCTGCCGCAACACGTGCATAAGTTCGACGCCGCACCGGGGCTGAAGGTTCCGCACATGGGTTGGAGCCGCGTGAGCCGCATGCGTTCGCCGCTGTTCGACGGCGTCCGTGACGCGTCATTTATGTATTTCGTTCACGGCTACTATCTCGCCACGGGTGACCACACAACGGCAGAGGCCGAGCACGGCAACGCGTTCTCTGCGGCGGTCGAATATCAAAACTTTTACGCCGTCCAGTTCCATCCCGAACGCTCGGGTGAGGCAGGCTCGCGCGTTCTGCAGAACTTCTTAAAGATATGATCGAGATCATCCCGGCAATGGACATCATCGACGGACGCTGCGTGCGGCTTTCGCAGGGCGATTTCGCCCGTCGAACCGTATACGAGGCCGACCCGGTCGAAACCGCAAAACGCTTTGAGGCTGCCGGCGTAAAGCGTCTGCACATGGTCGACCTGGACGGCGCACGCTCCGGCCGCGTGACGAATCTCGCAGTACTCGAACGCGTCGCCGCCGCAACCTCGCTCATCGTCGACTTCAGCGGCGGCATCAAAACCGATGAGGATCTAAGCGCTGTTTTCAACGCTGGCGCGTCGCTGGCCGGCATCGGCAGCGTCGCGGTAAAAGAACCCCAGCGGTTTGCCCGATGGTCAGCGGCGTTCGGAAGTGACAAGTTTCTGCTCGGCGCCGACGTCCGCGGCCGCCATCTTGCAGTCGATGGGTGGCTCACCGACACGCAAACCGAGATTCGCGAGTTCCTAAATACGATCGCACCGCTCGCGTCCGCCGTGTTCGTCACCGACATCGCCAAAGACGGAGCGATGCAGGGCCCCGCCGCCGCTCTTTACCGAGAGCTTCATGCGGCCCACCCGGGCCTCAACCTCATCGCAAGCGGCGGCGTGCGAAACATCGACGACATCCGCGAACTCCGATCCGCAGGCTGTTCCGGCGTTATAGTCGGCAAGGCGATCTATGAAGGCGCGATCAAGCTCGAAGAGTTCGCAGAATTCCTTACCCCGGAGGCTGATCATGCCCGCTAAACGCATCATCCCCTGCCTCGACGTCAAGGACGGCCGGACCGTCAAAGGCACAAATTTCGTCGGCCTCCGCGACGCCGGCGACCCGATCGAACTCGCAAAGGAATACAGCCGCCGCGGTGCTGACGAGCTTGTCTTCCTCGACATCACCGCGTCGCACGAACGGCGCAAGACTTTGACAGAGTTAGTTGAAACGATCTCCACCGAGATCGACATCCCCTTTACCGTCGGCGGCGGCATCTCGGCCGTGGCCGATATCGAGATGCTGCTGACAGCCGGTGCGGACAAAATTTCGATCAACTCCGCGGCACTGAACCGCCCTGAGCTTCTGGCTGAAGCGGCGAAAGCCTTCGGTTCGCAATGCATAGTGCTCGCCATCGACGCACGTCGTGAGGACGCCGGCTGGGGAACTTACCTGAACGGCGGGCGCGTCTCGGCAGGGGCTGACGCTATCGAATGGGCCGTGCGCGGCGTCGATCTCGGCGCAGGCGAGATACTGCTCACCTCAATGGACGCCGACGGCACGAAAGCCGGCTTCGATATCGAGATGACCCGTGCGGTGGCCGAGGCGCTGACCGTCCCCGTCATCGCATCTGGAGGAGCCGGTACGCCCGGCCACTTTGCCGAAGTTTTTACGCTTGCCGGTGCCGACGCCGCCCTGGCCGCCAGCGTGTTTCACTTCGGCGAGATCGAACTCCCCGACCTGAAACAGTTTTTAGAAGAACGCGGAATAGAGGTACGTATCTGATGAACATCGACGAGATCGATTTTACAAAATACGCGGACGGTCTGGTTCCCGCGGTCGTCCAGGATGCGGCAACGCGCCGGGTGCTGATGGTCGGCTTTATGGATCGACCCGCCGTCGAACTGACGATCGAATCCGGACGCGTCACCTTCTTTTCGCGTTCGCGGCAGGAGCTTTGGACAAAGGGCGATACAAGCGGAAATTACTTGACGATGAAGGACATTCGCATAGATTGCGACGCCGATACTCTGCTGATACAAGCGACGCCGGCCGGCCCCGTCTGCCACACAGGCGCCGAAACTTGCTTTGGCGAACAGCAAGACGCCCGCGACTTTCTCCCCCAGCTCGAACGCGTTATTACCGACCGCCGCCTCAACCCTCCGCTGGGTTCATACACCGCGACGCTCTTCGCTGAGGGTGTGACCAAGATCGCGCAGAAGGTTGGCGAAGAGGCCGTTGAGGTCGTCATTGCAAGCATGGGCACGGACCGTGACGAATTCAAGAACGAGGCAGCCGACCTGCTTTATCACCTGATGGTGCTGTTCGCTGAAAAAGAGATCTCGCTTGACGAGGTACTTTCAACGCTGCAGACGCGTGCCGGATTGACACCGCCCGCGTCATCTGCCTAATATAGCCACAATGAAGCGCAACGCACATATCGCGATCACGATCAACAGCTGGCATTGGTGGGCTGTTGATGCGGTCGTGTCTGCGAGCGAAGTTTCTGTGATGCCTGATTAGGCAAATACCGATTCCAAGTTTCAAACGAACCGCCTGACTCAAGCAGCAGGCGGTTTTTTTTATGTCCACTAATTCGAACAAGATCAAAGTTACCGCGGTCGTCGACACCATGTCCGCCGACCTGCTAACCCCGCTCGCGGTGTACCTCAAACTAGCCGCGGCAGGTGAGAACTCGTTCCTGCTCGAATCGGTCGAGGGTGGCGAATCGCTCGGCCGCTATTCCTTCATTGGCGTCGAGCCGAAATTTATCGTGCGCGGCAACGACCGCGGCGTAAAAGTGACAACCGGCGAGGATCACGAGCGCCTCGACACCTCAATGATCGACTTTCTGCGGCAGCATTTTGGCAAATACGTACTCGAGCTCGACGCCTTGCTGCCCGGCTTCTCGGGCGGAGCGATCGGCATCATGGGCTTTGCCTGCTCGGCGTGGTTCGAGCCCAAGCTGCGGGCCGCCGTGCCCCGCCAAGAGGATGAAGCCGTTTTCATGTTCTGCCGCCGCATCGTCGCGTTCGACCACGCGCGTCAGGTCATCAAGATCGTCTCGCTCGTCTTTGCGGACGAAGCTCAGAGCAAAAGTGGCCTTGCGGAGCTCACCGAGCGAGAGCGGGGCATCAACCGGCAAATACGTGAAGTGCTCGAAACGGCTCCGGCAACTCTCCCGGCGGGTGGCGCCCATTCAACAGCAACGGAAGTAACTTCCAATTTCGAGCGTGCCGGGTTCGAAAATGCCGTGCTGCAGATCAAGCAGCACATTGCCGCAGGCGACGCCTATCAGGTTGTGCTCTCCCAATGCTTTTCGCGGCCCACATCGGCTGAGCCCGTTGCCATTTACCGTGCGATGCGTTCGCTCAACCCCTCGCCCTATATGTTCCTGATCAGGCTCGACGACCGTTCGGTCATCGGTTCATCGCCCGAGATGCTCGTCCGTGCGAACGGCAGCCATCTTGAATATCGCCCCATCGCCGGGACACGCCCCCGAGGCGTCGACGCCGCAAGCGATGAGGCATTAGCGAACGAAATGCGAGGCGACACCAAAGAGGTCGCCGAACACCTTATGCTCGTCGACCTCGGCCGCAACGACCTCGGTCGCGTCGCCGAGTTCGGCTCCGTGAACGTTTCCGGAATGATGAGCGTCGAAAAATATTCGCACGTTCAGCATCTTGTGAGCTATCTCACAGCCAAGCTGTGGTCCGGCATTGACCGATTCGACGCCCTCGCCGCATGCTTCCCGGCCGGTACGGTTTCAGGAGCACCAAAGGTCGCGGCGATCGAGATAATCAGCCGGCTCGAACCCACGCCCCGCGGCCTCTATTCAGGTGCCGTCGGCTATTTCGACTACTCCGGCAATATGGACACATGCATCGCCATCCGCACGATGGTACTCGAGAACGGCATCGCGACCGTGCAAGCCGGTGCCGGTATAGTGGCCGATTCCGACCCCGCCGCCGAATTTGAGGAAACGATCAACAAGGCCGCCGCCCTCCTGCGGGCGATCGAGCTGGCTGAGGGAGTGAATCAATGAGCGATCTTATAAGAAACCAGATCGACGAATTTCGCTTGGGCCGCGACGCCACACCCGCCGAAGCCGAATCACTGCTCGATGCAATGATCTGCGAAACCGACGAGTCTGTGCTCGCGTCGCTCTTCTCCGCCTGGAATGAAAAAGGCATCGCCGAGGTCGAGATCGTCGGCATCGCGAGCGTATTGCGCAAACGGTGCGTACGCGTCGCTTCCCGACACGACGTATTCGCTGATATCGTTGGCACCGGCGGCAGCCGTGCAAAAACTTTCAACGTTTCAACAGCCGCGGCCTTTGTCGCCGCCGGCGGCGGGCTCGCAATCGCAAAACACGGCAACCGCGCCGCGACCAGCAGCTCAGGCAGCGCCGACGTACTTGAACAGCTCGGCGTCCGCCCCGGTAACGGTTCCGCCGAGCGTTGCCTGAACGAGATCGGCATCTGCTTTATGTTCGCACCCGAACACCATCGTCTATCTGCGACGCTCGCAAAGGTACGCCGCCACCTCGGCTTCCCGACCATCTTCAACTGCGTCGGCCCACTGTGCAATCCCGCCGGCGCCCCGCACCAACTGATCGGTGTCTGGAATGCGGAACTCGTGCCCATCATGGCAAACGCCCTCTCACGCCTCGGCACTAAGCGTTCCTGGATAGTGCACGGAAAGTCCGGCCTAGACGAGATCGCACTCGGCGAACCGACCCTCGTCGCCGAGGTAAACGGAAGCGACGTCAAGCAGTTCGAGATCGACCCTAAAGCTATGGGATTGAGACACGGCGGCGATATTCACACGTCGTCGCCCGCAGAAAGCGCGGCTGTCATTCATAACGTTTTATCCGGCAACGCCGCAGGCTCCGCCGCAGAATCCATCGTGCTTCTTAACGCTGCGGCTGCGTTCTATATCGCCGGCACCCCCCCGGCCCTCGCCGATGGCGTCGAAATGGCAACGGACAGCATTCGCAGCGGCGCGGCGATGAAAAAACTCACTCAACTTTCGGAGGCGACCCAGATATGACGGCCGATTTTCTCAACACGATCATCGAAAGAAAGCGCGAACGCGTCGCCGAACTTCTCCGCACCACAAGTCTGGCTGAGATGAAGGACCGCGCCGTCGAAGCACGTGCGGGTCGCCGCCCCCGTGTCTTCCGCGACGCGTTCAAAAGAAATGAGCCGAACATCATTGCAGAATTCAAACGCGCCTCGCCGTCGCTCGGTGTCATCAACGACGGACGCGACCCCGTCGAAACCGCACTCGCATACAAGAACGGAGGAGCGGCAGCGATATCCGTGATCACCGAAGAGGACTTCTTCGGCGGGACGCTCAATGATCTTCGTGCCGTCCACACCGCCGTCGATCTGCCGATGCTTCGAAAAGATTTCATCATCGACGAGTTTCAAATATACGAATCAGCCGCGGCCGGTGCCGCCGCCATCCTGCTCATCGTCGCTGAGCTGTCACCCGCGCAGCTCATCGAATATTCCGACGCGGCTCACTCGCTGGGTCTCGATGCTCTGGTCGAGGTGCACGACGACGACGAGCTCGAAACCGCCGCGAATGCCGGTGCATCGATCATCGGCATCAACAACCGCGACCTCCGCACGTTCAAGGTCACGCTCGACGTCTCGCGACAGCTCATCGCCCACGCGCCTGAGGGTACGGTGATGATCGCCGAAAGTGGTATCGCCACCGCGGAAGACATCGCAGAACTCAAAGCCCTCGGCTTCCAAGGGTTTCTTATCGGTGAGGTCCTAATGCGAAGCGGCGCCCCAGCCGTAACACTAACGAGATTAAGGGGGGCGAAACAGTGACACGCATTAAGATCTGCGGAATAACAACTCTTGAAGACGCCTTGTCCGCCGCCGACCTCGGTGCGGACGAACTCGGCTTCAACTTCTATAACCTCAGCCCGCGCTGCATCACCCCGCGCGCCGCCGCCGAGATCACGCGGCAGCTACCCTCGAACATCCGCAAAACCGGCGTGTTCGTGAATGCCCCCATAGACGACATCGCCGCCACTGCACGCGCCGCCGATCTCGACGCCGTCCAACTCCACGGCGACGAGACGCGCGAGTATATCGACGAGCTCCGAAAGATATCCGATTGCGACGTCATCAAAGCTCTACGAGTTTCAGGATTGCTAAACGCCGACGACATCCAGGCGTTCCGTAGCGACGCGATCCTCCTGGACGCCTTCTCGCCCGCCGCCCGCGGTGGAACAGGCGAAACATTCGATTGGAAGTTGGCCGCCGATCTGAGCGGCCTAATTCCAAAACTCTATCTCGCGGGCGGCCTCTCGCCGAACAACGTCGCGGATGCCATCAGCAAAGTTAACCCCTTTGCCGTCGATGTTTGCAGCGGCGTCGAATCGTCCCCCGGCAGCAAAGACGCTGCAAAAATCAAAGCTTTTATTGAAAGCGCCCGAGGTACAATATGAAACACGAACCCGACAAGCAAGGTTTCTGGGGCGAGTACGGCGGGCGTTTCGTGCCCGAAACCCTCGTCGCCCCGCTCGACGAACTGACCGACGCGTATTTCCGCTATCGCGAAGAACCTGACTTTCGAGCAGAATTCGACGGCCTTCTGAAAGACTTCGTCGGCCGCCCAACGCCGCTCTATTTCGCCGAACGCCTAACCGCCGAACTCGGCGGCGCCCGCATCTACCTAAAACGCGAAGACCTCAACCACACCGGCGCCCACAAGATCAACAACTGCGTCGGCCAGATACTTCTTGCCCGCCGAATGAATAAGACCCGCATCATCGCCGAGACAGGTGCGGGCCAGCACGGCGTCGCCACCGCCACGGTATGTGCCCGTTTCGGCCTCGACTGCGTTGTCTACATGGGCACTGAGGACATGCGTCGACAGGAGCTGAACGTATTCCGAATGCGGCTAATGGGTGCAGAAGTGCGGGGCGTCGATTCCGGCTCTGCCACGCTCAAAGACGCCATCAACGAAGCCCTTCGCGACTGGGTCACCAATGTCGACAGCACCTACTATCTGCTCGGTTCCGCTCTCGGACCGCACCCCTATCCGCTAATGGTCCGCGACTTTCAAAGCGTGATCGGCCGCGAGGCGCGTTCGCAGATCATCGAAAAAGAAGGTCGCCTGCCCGACGCTCTCATCGCCTGCGTCGGCGGCGGCTCAAACTCCATCGGCCTCTTTCACGAATTCGTTGACGACGACGTAAAAATGATCGGCGTCGAAGCCGGCGGCGACGGCCCGCAGCTCGGCCAGCATGCCGCACGATTCATGTCCGCCGCGTCCGTCGGCGTCCTCCAGGGCACGCGTAGTTATCTTCTGCAAGACGACGACGGCCAGGTCGCCGCGACCCACTCCGTGTCCGCCGGGCTCGACTACGCCTCCATCGGACCAGAGCACGCATTCCTGCACGACTCCGGCCGCGTCGAATACGCATCAGCAACCGACAGCGAAGCGCTGACGGCATTTCGCCAGCTGTCTGAAACCGAGGGCATCATCCCCGCACTCGAATCCGCCCACGCCGTCGCACACGTCATCAAGATCGCCCCCAAAATGCCGAAAGATGCCGTGATCGTCGTAAATCTTTCCGGCCGCGGCGATAAGGATGTGAGCACTGCCGCCGCCCTCCTGACGGCCCCCAATCAAGACCATGAATAGGATCGACGAAACATTCGCAAAACTGCTGCAAACGGGGCGAAAGGCGTTCATCCCCTTCGTTACCGCCGGCGATCCCGATCTGCGTACCTCACGCGACATCGTACTGTCGCTGGCCGCGTCCGGCGCCGACATCATTGAACTCGGTGTCCCTTTTTCTGATCCAATGGCCGACGGCCCGACCATCCAGGCGTCCTCAATGCGATCCTTAGCCGCCGGCACACGGCTCGCTGATGTTATTGCCTTGACCGCCGATATGAAGCGTTCCACCGATGTGCCGATTGTCCTATTCAGCTACCTAAACCCCCTACATCGCTACGGCATCGATCGGCTGGCGCAAGACGCCGCGACCGCCGGGGTCGACGGCATCCTCGTGACCGACGTGGTCGATGACGAAGCGCAAAAGCTGTCCCAAACGTTCGCCGCTAATGGGATTCACCTGATCTCCCTGATCGCCCCGACCACCTCAGACGAACGGCTCAGCTCGATTGCCGCTAATGCACGAGGATTCATCTACGCCGTCGCCCGCGCCGGAGTCACAGGCGTACAAGATTCCACAAGCACCGAGGCAGAATCTCTCGTTCGCCGGACGCGTGCCGTCACCGACCTGCCGATCGCCGTCGGCTTCGGCATTTCCACCCGCGCCCACGTCACCGACGTCTGGCGCTACGCCGACGCCGCCGTTGTAGGCTCCGCGATCGTAACGGAGATCGCGAATTCAGATAAAGATAACGTAGCAGCTCAAGTACAAGATCTAATTACAAAACTATTGCCGCTAGAAGATGATTTAAGGAAGGACTAATCAAGATGTTAATTGTCATGAAACCCGACGCGTCAGCGTCACAGATCGAAAAAGTACTGAAAACAATCGAAGGCCTCGGCCTTCGCGGTCACACACTGCCGGGCGAGAACCGCACCGCCATCGGTATAACCGGCAACCGCGGTTCGCTCGACCCCGCGCATTTCGAAAACCTTCCCGGCGTGGCCGACGCCATCCGGGTCACCAAACCGTACAAACTTATCTCCAACGATCTGCGCCCCGAGCGGTCGGTGGTCACCATCGGCACAGGCAAGATCGGTGATGGCTCGCTCGCGATGATCGCCGGCCCGTGTGCCGTTGAAAGCCGCGAACAAGTCTTCGACGCCGCAAAGGCCGTAGCGGCCAGCGGTGCAAATTTCTTCCGCGGCGGCGCCTACAAACCGCGCACGTCACCTTATAACTTTCAGGGCATGGGCGAAGAGGGCCTGAAGATCCTCGCAGAGGTCCGCGACGAGTTCGGCCTGAACATCGTCACCGAAGCCATGGACGAACCCGGCATCGACCTCGTCGAAAAATACGGCGACTGCATCCAGATCGGCGCCCGCAACATGCAAAACTTCTCTCTGCTAAAACGCGCCGGCCGTGCAAAGATTCCCGTGCTCCTCAAACGCGGCCTCTCTGCCACACTGGATGAACTTCTGCTCGCGGCGGAATACGTCATGGCCGAGGGGAACTATGATGTCATCTTGTGCGAACGCGGCATCCGCACATTCGCAGATCACGCCCGAAACACGCTCGATATCTCCGTCGTCCCGGCCATCCGACGCCTGTCCCACCTACCTGTGATCATCGACCCCTCGCACGCGTCCGGCCACAACTACATGGTTGGTCCGCTCGCGCGAGCCGCAGTCGCCGTCGGTGTCGACGGCCTTATTATCGAGGTGCATCCGCGGCCCGAGCAGGCGCTATGCGACGGCGCCCAAGCCCTCACCCCGGCGCAATATACCGAACTTGCCGGCCGTTTGATGCTGCTCCACGAGGCCATCGCCGAACCAGTCGCAGCCGCCTCGGTTTGATCACGCGCGTTCTATCTTCGTCGCGCCGTTCATATACGGTCGAAGGATGTCCGGGATAATGACCGAACCGTCCGCCTGCTGATAATTTTCGAGCACCGCGATCCACGTGCGGCCGACCGCCAGGCCGCTGCCGTTCAGAGTGTGCGGGAATTCCGGTTTTGCTCCCCCACCGCGCCTAAATCGCATGTTCATCCGTCGCGACTGAAAATCGCCGCAGTTCGAACAGCTCGATATCTCGCGATAGGTTTGCTGCGACGGCAGCCAAACCTCGATGTCATAGGTCTTACGCGCACCAAAACCCATGTCGCCCGTCGAAAGCACGACTGTGCGATACGGCAACTCCAAAAGCTGCAAGATTCGCTCAGCGTCTTCCAGCAAGTCCTCAAGCTCTTTATCTGAGGTCTCCGGCGTACAGATCTTAATAAGTTCGACCTTCTCAAACTGATGCTGACGTATCAACCCCCGGGTGTCGCGTCCATAGCTCCCTGCCTCCGATCGAAAACAGGGTGTATACGCCGCGTAATACTTCGGCAGGTCCGAGGCGTCCAAGATCTCTTCCGCATGGTAATTCGCCAGCGGCACCTCCGCCGTCGGTATAAGCGCAAATTCGCGCTCATCGCGGATATGGAAAAGATCTTCTTCAAATTTCGGCAGCTGATTAGACCCGAACAGCGCTCTCCGGTTCACCAAGAACGGGGGTATCGTCTCGCTGTACCCGTTGTTCGTCGTGTGATGGTCAAGCATGAAATTGGCCAAAGCTCGCGATAGCCGCGCACCCGCGCCGTTCATTATTGCAAACCTTGAGCCCGCTATCTTCGTAGCACGCTCAAGGTCAAGAATGCCAAGATGCTCGCCCAGGTCAACGTGATCCTTCACCTCAAAATCAAACTTCCGCGGCTCGCCCCATTTGTGCACCTCTACGTTCGCCGTCTCGTCTGGCCCAACCGGCACATCGTCCGCGGGTACATTCGGCAGCCCCGCAAGCAGGTCGCGCATCGAGCTTTCAACCTCGTCGCGTTCTGCCTCGAACGCAGACTGCCGCTCCTTAAGCCCCGAGACCTCAGCCTTTTTCGCTTCGGCTTCTTCGCGCTGACCCGATTGCATCAACGCCCCGATCTCTTTACTCACGGCGTTTCGCTGCCGGTTTAGCTCATCGGCCTGGCTGATAACGTCCCGCCGTCGCTGGTCGAGTTCGACAAATGCATCAAGCGCAGCAGCGTCAAAATTACGGTTCTCCAACGCACTGCGAACGCTTTCCAAATTTTCACGAACGTAATTAAGATCCAACATATACCAAAACCAGAGCACGCTGCCCCGCCAAAATATTTGAACGCGGCACCGATTTAACCTAAACTTTCACTAATCCGATCGCTAAGACCAATTCGTGCCGGCTTCGTGCCGCCGGCCTTGCATCGGTTCGCTTCGGGCGAAATCATTAATTTATCAGTCTTTATATGAATCAAACAATTCGAAAGGCAATTTTCCCCGCAGCGGGATTAGGCACGCGTTTTCTTCCGGCAACCAAGGCTTCTCCTAAAGAGATGCTGCCGCTCGTTGACAAACCGCTCATTCAGTATTCGGTCGAAGAGGCAGTCGCAAGCGGCGTCGAATCTATCCTCATTATCACCGGCCGCGACAAAGGGTCGATCGAAAACCATTTCGACATCTCGTTCGAACTTGAAACGCTCCTAAAGCAAAAAGGAAAGGACGAGGTCTTCAAACAGGTCCGCGCTATTTCCGAAATGGCAAAGATCAGCTACACCCGCCAGAGCGAGGCACTCGGGCTCGGCCATGCCATTTATCAGGCGAAAGATTTCGCCGGCAACGACCCGTTCGCCGCTCTGCTCGCAGACGACGTCGTAGATGCCGCAAAGCCCGCGCTCGCTCAGATGGTCGAGGTTTTCGAGCGCTATCAGGCACCAGTGATCGCAACGATGCAGGTCGAGGGAGAAGCCATCTCGCGCTTCGGCGTTATCGATGCCGATGAGGTCGAACCTGGCGTGTTCAAAATAAACGACATGGTCGAAAAGCCCGCGTTTGCGGACGCTCCCTCCGACCTCGCTATCATCGGTCGCTACATCTTCACTCCTGAAATTTTCTCTGCCATCGAACGCACCAAACCCGGCGCCGGCGGCGAGATCCAGATCACCGACGCAATGCGGCTTATGATAAAAGAAGGTCGCCCGTTCTATGCCGTACGTCTCGATGGTACGCGCCACGACGCCGGCGACAAGCTCGGATTCCTCATCGCAAACATCGAATTCGCCTTGAAACGCGACGACCTCGGCGAGCCGCTCCGCGAATATCTTCGCGGGCTGCAGTTCTAGCTCATCCGCAAATTTTCCATCGGCTTCAACCGCGCCGCCCGCAGTGCCGGATAGGCGGACGCCGCCAACGCAATCGCAATTGCCGCCACGAAAAGCACAGCCACATCAGCAGCCGACCAAATTAGCGGAATGCTGGTGATCAAATAAACTTCTCGGTCGAGGCTAATAAGCTCCCAATAGTTTGCCCCCGCAATACCCGCGAGCCCCGCCGCCACCCCAAACGCCGCCCCCGCCGCACCCAGGATCAACCCCTCAACAACGAACACCAGCGATAGCGCCAGCGTCGATGCCCCGACCGTCCGGAGCACCGCAATATCGCTACGCCTTTCATTCACCAGCAGCACGAGGGTGGTCGTTATATTCAGTGCCGAGATCAGAACGATCAGCCCGATCACCGCCAGCGCCGCCTTCCGCTCAAGATTCAGTGCAGCGAAAAGCGGTCGGTTTGTCTCTTCCCACGTGACCACACGATACGCACCCCCGGCCACATCACGTATCGCACTTGCCGTCTGCTCCACCGCGAAAACATCCGAGACAATGACATTGATCGATGGCGGCCGGAACTCCGTATCTCCCGTCAGTCGTGCAAAATCCGCCGGTGACGTACGCGCCCACGTCGCGTCATACTCAAACAGCCCCGTTGTGAAAGTACCGCTCACGCGCACCCTCTGGGTCCGCGGCATCCCCGCAGCGTCCAGCACCACAAGCTCCGCCTCACCCCCGCCCCGTACCCCAAGCCGATTCCCCAATTCCTCGCCCAAAGACAGTTCGACTTCCGCGGAACCAGCAGCGGCATCGCCCCGAGAGTGAATATTCACATACTTCGGCCCACCCGCACCCATTATGATCCCCGAAAGCGTCGCCGCCGGCTCAGCCGCCGTAACGTTCCAGATCTCGGCTACAGCTTCGGGCGAAATATCAGGTGCGCGCCCATCCTCCCGAAAAACTACGATATGCGGCGTGTTTGCCAACAGACGACCGCTAAGTTCTGTCTGAAAGCCTCGTGCAAGAGCCTGTGCGAACAACGCACCGGCGACCCCCGCCGCAATGCCGAGCACCGCCGCGACGGCCGTAAACCGTGCCACCGAAGGCCGCCGCATCCGCAGATATCGCCCCACAAGCTTTAACTCAAATCGCACCCGTAGATTGTAAACCCGACCGGGCCCATTCGTTAATCCGCCGTTTATTCGCAAAAGCCCGCCGATTTTACTAGAATCTATTACATACAAAGGATTTGACGGCCCCGGCCGTCGTTAATGTAAATGCCGCTTGCAAGTATCGAAGAAGCCGTCGCTGACATCCGCGACGGCAAGATGATCATCATTGTCGATGACGAAGACCGCGAGAACGAGGGCGACCTCGTGTGCGCGGCCGAAAAGGTGACACCCGCCATCATCAATTTCATGGCAGTTCACGGCCGCGGGCTCATCTGCCTGCCGATGACCGAAGAGCGTTGCGACGAACTCCACCTCACACCGCAAACCACCGAAAACACGTCAAGCATGGGAACGGCGTTCACGATCTCCATCGAGGCTCGCGAGGGCGTCACCACCGGTATATCCGCGGCCGACCGCGCCCGTACGATCCTGACCGCCGTATCGCCCGACACTAAGCCTGCAGATCTCGCTCGCCCCGGCCATATATTTCCGCTTCGGGCGAAGCGTGGTGGTGTGCTCGTCCGTGTCGGCCAAACCGAGGCAAGCGTCGACATGGCACGCATTGCCGGTCTAACGCCCGCTGCCGTCATCTGCGAAATAATGAACGACGACGGCACCATGGCGCGAATGCCCGAACTCGAACTGTTCGCCCAAAAACACGGCCTCAAGATAGTCTCCGTCGCCGACCTCGTCCGATATCGCGTCGCGAAAGAGCTTCTCGTCCGCCGCGTGGTCGACACGATACTGCCGACCGAATACGGCGATTTCCGCACGATCATTTACGAGAACGAGATAAACGGCGAGACGCACGTCGCAATGGTCATGGGTGACGCCGCCGATCCTGATGACCCGGTGCTCGTTCGCGTACAAACTGAGAACGTGACATTTGCCATGTTTGGCTCAACTCTGGGCGAAGCGGCACCCGCCATGCAAGCCTCGCTCCGCAAGATCGCCGACGCCGGCCGTGGCATCGTTTTGTACTTGCGTCAGCGAGAGAACAATCTAGATCTCGTGAATCAGTTAAAAACTTATTCACTAATGCAGGAAAAGAGTATTGATTTTCAGGCCGCAAAACGCGAAACTGGTTATGGTAATGTCCACGATTACGGTATCGGTTCCCAGATCCTGAAAGATCTGGGCGTAAAAAAGATCCGCCTTCTCTCCAATCATCCCCCTAAAATCAATGCGCTCGAGGCGTTTGACCTCGAGATAGTTGATACTGTGGAATTGCAGACGCCCCGGGCGTCTAATGTGCGCTGAGCAATGCCGGAAGAAGAGATCGAACAAACTGAGCCTGAGGAAACGCCAAAACCCGAAAGGCAAAAACCCGAAAAGGAACCTGACATCGTCAGGCGTGCACGTATATTTACGCGCCGCAACACCCTTCTTGTCGCCGGTACCGGCGCGGTCTTGCTCGTTCTGCTCGCGCTGTTCACCGTCGTTTTTTACCGCTACGGCGTTTTCGACAACTACATCAAACAGCAGTTCATCGCCCGCATGGCGGACATGAACATCGATTTCACGCCCGATGTTTTTCGCGTCACCGTCAGCCCGCTCAAGCTTGAGCTAAGAAACGCCACTTTTAACGACCGCATAACCGGCGAACGCCTCTTCTTCATTCGCGAAGCTGACCTCTATCTCACCATAGAAGATCTCTGGGCATGGCAGCTCAGCCGCGACATCAGCATCAACACGACCGAGATCAACGGTGCCGAAGCCTGGGTGCTTTTCGACGAGGACGGCACATCAAACTTCTCTAACGTCCAACTTGTCGAAGAAGAAGAACCCGGCCGCGTGAGCTTCAAATTCGGCTCGATGCGGTTCACGCTTCGCGACGCCGTGGTCCATTTCAATGACCACTCGCGCAGCATCGCGGCCGATGCCAACAACATCCAGCTCTCCATCGATCCCATCGACCTGACCGTCCCTGACGAAGAAAGGCGTTACAACGTAAATCTCACAACTACCGAATCGCGCTTCGTTTATGACGGCAACGCCCTCGAACAGATCGCGATCAGGGCCAGCGGCATCGCCGACCGCGCGGGTGCGGAGATAACCGAGATCCGCATCGACACCCCCATCGGCTACACCGCCATGAACGGTATCCTGACCGATTGGGCCGAGCTTCGATATGACCTCGCCGTGGAATCGAGCGTCGACCTCACGCAGACCTCCAACATCTTCCCCCTAGGTGCAACGCTCCGCGGCGTCGGCAACTTCCGCGGCCGCGTCTCCGGCAGCGGCGAAACCTATCGCGTCGACGGCCGCATCGAATCTGACACGCTCTCCGCCGACGGCATCTATCTCCGCGGCGTAAACATCGCCGCGACCGTGGACGGTACCAACAGCAACTACGAAGCGAACGGCACCGCCGTGGCCGAACTGCTCACCTTCGACGATTTCCGCATCGAGTTCCCGCGTCTCGCCGGCAACGTCCGCGGCACCGGCACCGATTTCCGCTGGGTTGGTGAGCTCCAGGCGGCCGCCGCCTCGACCCCCGGAATGTCCCTCGGCGGCCTGTTCTTATCTGACGCGGTCGCCGAATACAAGGACCGCCAGCTCACCGCCAACGCCGGCAACGCTCGCGCCGCACGCTTTTCAGCCGGCGACACGGAGTTTGCAAATATCGCGATGCGCAACGTCCGCATCGCGTCGCGAAACGGGACGTTCGAACTCAACGCTCCGGGCCTCCAGGCCGGTTCGATGACCGCGGGTGACGCTCAGCTCAGCTCGCTCAGCGGAACCAACCTGCGTGTTCGTAACTCCGGCGACCGCACCGACGTGAACCTCGACGGCCTTCGTGCGGAGTCCGCCAACATCGGCGGTACGCGGGCGAGCGACATTCGTGCGGACAGCTTCGAAATGACCGATCGGGCCGACACCAGCGATATCACGCTCCGCAACGCACGTGCCGGTCGCATCGATGCGAACGGTACTCGCGTCGACAATATTCAGTCGGACGTGCTGACCATCAACGACCGTGGCCTCGAGACCGTCGTTTACTCCAACGCGACGAGCATCGCCCGTGTTGAGGCCGGCGGAGCAGTTCTCGGCAGCCTCAACATCGCCGGCGTCCGCCTCACCATTCGCGAGGGCCGCGTCACAGGCCGCTCAGAAGACATAGATGCCGGCACAGTAACCCTCGCCGCGTCCGACACAATGCCCGACGGCGGCACGCTCGAAAACGTCGCCATTCGGCAGCCCGTATTCGTCCTCGAGCCCTCCGGCCGCTACCGCGCGAGCGCAGACATGAGCCTCGGCGGCGGCGTTGTCGGCAGCATCCCGCTCGGAGCCGCATCCGCCACAGTCGCTATCAATAATGACCGCGCCGAACTGACCGACCTCACAGCCGAGGTCATGGACGGCCGCCTCGATGGCAACGTCGCCCTAGCGTTCAGCGAGCGTGCCCAATCAACCGTAAGCGCCACCTTCACCGGTCTCGATCTTTCGAATCTTATCGCGCTGCAGGCGGGCCGCGTTATTCCTTTCGAGGGGGAAACGTCCGGACGCGTCGATCTGACATTTGCCGGCACCAATTTCCGTACATCGACCGGCACGATCAATGCCGATATATCAGCCAGCGCGGGCGACGCAAGCCAAAGCCAGATCCCGGTAAACGGCCGCGTAGATCTATCAGCCGTCAACGGCCTGTTTACCATTGAGGAAGCAAATTTACAGACCCCGAACAGCCGACTCGAAGCCTCCGGCCAACTCGACCTTCGCACCGACGATTCGAACCTTGCCTTCGCCCTGCGCTCCGAAGAAGCATCCGAGGTCGACCGCCTCATCCGCGTTCTCGGCATCGCACCCGAGGTTGAACAGCAACTCGATTCGCTCCGCATAGAGATCGCCGGCGATCTAAATTTCAAGGGCACCCTGACCGGGAACGTTTCGAACCCGACCATCGACGCGACCGCCTCTCTGGAATCGCTGATCATGAACGGTCGATCGCTTGGCTCGCTCAATACCGACATCGACGTCTCGCCCCTTGGCATCGAGTTGGCGAACGGCCGGCTCGCCCCGCCCGACGGCGGCGAAGCGGTATTCACCGTCAGCATCCCCTCGGGCGGCACCAACAACATCACCGTCGATGCGACGCTTACTAATATAAACGCCGGCAACCTGCTCGCCGCGGTTCCGATCGACTTGCCAGGCAATATTCGTGATTTTCAAGGGCAAACCTCCGGCCGTATCGAACTGTCCGGGTTGCCCAACGCCGCACAGGGAGCGGTCGACATCGCAGCCGAAAGCGGGACCATCGCGGGTCAGCCATTTGATAATCTACAACTCCGTGCAGATTTCGCTGGAACACGCGTCGACCTCACCCGGGCTCAGATCCGTGTCGGCGAGGGAACCCTGACCGCCGGCGGCTACTACGACCGGGCGTCAACACAGTTCGACCTCGACCTCGACGGAAAGAACGTGCCGCTCCCGCTCATTCTCTCGCTGCTGCCGCAAACCGAAGGCGTCGTCTCAATTAGCGGTACCGGCGACATCGTCGCGAAAGCCACCGGCCGCTACGACCAGCCGTCGAGCTATGCCGTCAATTTCAGCGGCCGCGGACGCGACGTCGTCATCAATGACAACCCGTTCGGCGAGGTCGTCATCAACGGCGTTACTGAGAATCAGATCCTTAAAGCGGACCTGACCGCCGTCCTCGATGGTCAACCGCAACTCGTTAGCGCGACAGTGGATCTCGGCAACGACGATCTTCCGTTCCGCGTCGAACACGAACTTGACCGCAGTCCGCTCCGACCATTCTTCGCTCTGGTTCCCCAACTTCGGGGCATCTCCATCTCAGGCACCGGCACCGGCCGCGTCGAATTCGGCGGCAATCTTTCCTCGATCGATGCCGATGGAAATCGCACGTTCTCCGCTGCCGGGCTCACCGGTACCGCACAGTTCAGCGAGCTTTCACTGATGATCCAGGACACGCCTCTGGTCGCGACCGAGCCGGTCATGGTCAGGCTCAGCACCAACGAGATCGTCTTCGAAAGTGCCCGCTTCGCCGGCGGAGGCTCAAACCTCACCATCGCCGGCACCAAGGCCCTCACCGACGACGGCATGAACGACTTGGCCATAAACGGACGCGTTAACCTTGCGTTGTTGAATGTCATTCCGGGCGTGGCTGCAGGCGATGTATTCCTCTCGGGGTTCTCCGATGTCTCGGTTCGCCTCACGGGCATAAATCGTGTCGCGAGGCTTGTCGGCACCGCAAATCTAGAAAATGCGTCTGTAGCCGCGTTCATCGGATCAGACCGGCTCACTTTCGATCGTCTCCGCGGCCGCATTCTGTTCTCGCAAAACCAGGTGCAGATCGAACAGGCAAGCGGCTACCTCGGCGGCGGTCAGTTCGTCGCGAGCGGAGGGATCTTACTGGGCGACGGTCTTGCGATCAATGCCTATCGCGTATCACTTAACGGCACGAACATCACGGTTCCGCTCCCCTCTGATTTCATCACGACCGGTGACGCCGTGCTCAGCATCTCCGGCCAGCGGATCAACGACAACCTGACAACGCTCATCTCAGGAAACATCCGTGCACGGCGGAGCATCTACACACGTGACATAGATCTTGCGAATATTGTTGGGGGCCGACGTGATGCCTCACTCACGGGCGGCGGCGCCGGGTCGATATTCGCACCCCGCTTCGACCTCACCATCGAAGGCCGCGACGCCCTTGTCATCCGCAACAACATAGCCGACCTGACCGCATCGCTTTCCCTGCGTCTGACAGGCACAACTAACAGTCCGGAAGTTTCCGGCCGCATTACGGCAAACAGCGGAACAGTGTTCTTCCGCCGCGACCGTTATGTCGTCCAGCGCGGCGTGCTCGACTTCCCGCCGAATACCGCGATCGACCCGGTCATCAGCCTTCAGGCAGAGACCGAGATCCAGGGTTACCAGATCTTTGTAAATCTCTCAGGGCCGCTGACCGATACAGAAAATCTGAACGCAACGGTACGCTCAAGCCCGGCGCTGCCCCAGGCGGACGTCGTGTCGCTAATAACGACAGGTAACCTTTCAAATACCGAAGCCGGGATATCGACGTTCGCATCGACCGGCATCAACACTGCGGCTGAGATCCTGACCGATTCGATCATCAACAACCCGGCACGACGCGCGACTGATCGTCTTTTCGGGCTTAACGTGTTCGAGATCGATCCGATCATAGCGGGGGAAAGGCTAAACCCATCAGCCAGGCTTACGGTCGGCCGTCAGATCAACAACAATTTACGCGTGACATACGCGACTAACCTGTCTCAGGATCAAAATCAGGTCATTGCACTCGAATATCGCGTTTCCAACCGGCTATCGGTGATTGCACAGTATGAGCAGAGATCACTTAGCAACGTGACGCAAAATCGAGATAATTTCAGTATAGAAGTGAGGTTTAGAAAGCGCTTTTAAGAAAACGTATTGGGTATTAAGGGGGAGATAAAACGCTTCCGGCCGAGTTTCATGGCCGAGTCCGCAGGTCCGCTGATCGGAGCTGACGTCATCGGTGCGCGCCTCCTCGGCTTTGTCGGCGCAGCACTCCTGATGCTCCTTTTCACGCTCCCCGTCATCGGACAGGCTGAATTCGAAAACCGCACGATAACCGATATACAGATCGTTTTCGCCGGCGGCGACCAAGGGAACGGTGAGGCCGAACAGTACCGAATTATCATTCGCGACACACTCGGCGATACTTACACGACCGTCAAGATGCGCGACACCATCGAGCGTCTTTATCGCACCGGCGACGTTGTTGCTGCGGTCGCCGAGGCGCAAAATGTGGGTGCTGGCGTGTCGCTACAGTTCACCCTTACACGAACCACACGGGCTCGCCGTGTAACCGTGGAGGTCACGGGCCCGCCCGGACAGCCCGTCACCGAACAGGAACTCCTTCTTCGGCTCAGCCTTCTCGATCCCGGAGCCGCCGTCTCCGAACAAGAATTGCAGAACAACGCCAACGTAGTTCTCGAGTATCTTCGCGACCGCGGTTTTCTTCAGGCCGAGGTTGCCTACAGCCAAACACCCGTCACGGGGGATGCATCTGTTGATGTCAATTTTCGCGTGAATACCGGCGCGCAGGCGACGATCGATATCTTTGATATCCAGATCGACGGCTTTAACACTACAGGCATGGCAGAGCGTCTGAAGCTGAGGCCCGGGACCGGTTTTACCCGCGACCGCCTCGCCGAGGATATGCAAAAGATCCGCGAGATCCTACGCGATGACGGTTACCTCGCTCCGAGGCTTGATGAACCCCGCTCCGTCTACGACAGCGATACCAATACCATGAGCATCTTTGTCGTCGGCACCTCGGGCCCCACTGTCGAGGTTGTGGTCGAGGCTGAACGGGACCGCATCGGCACCGGAACCCAACGACGCCTTTTGCCTGTGGCTCGTGAGGGGACGCTTGATTACGCCGCCATCGTCGAGGGCGAACGCCGGCTCGAAAACCATTATCAAGAGCAAGGTTACTTTTTCGTCGATGTGATCGCCGTTTGTTCCGTTCAGCCCGAGTTGGTTGAGAGCGGCACGTCGATCCCGAACGAAACAGAATTCTTGTGCTCCGCTCTTTCAAGTCATGAACTTGCCGGCAGGAACGTGACGCTTACATACCGCGTCGATCTCAACCGGCAGCTTCGCCTTGTGGACATCCGGCTAGAGGGTACTGACCAGTTCACGATCGACGAGATAAAGCCCGCGCTAGATTCACAGGAAGCAAACATTTTCGGCATCATCCCGCTATTCGGCTATGGCCGCGGCTATACCAGCGAACGCATCCTCGAAGAAGATGCGGCCACGATTCGCTCGCTTCTACGCGAACTCGGATATCGTGACGCCGAGGTTCGCGTCAACCAGGGTGTGTCGCCCGACGGCGAAAATCTCATCATAACATTCGTCGTCGAGCAGGGGCCCGCAACAGTCGTATCTCACGTCGAGGTCACCGGCAACACTGCCTTTACCGACGACGAGCTTATCGCTCTCCTGCCGCCGCTGGTCGGCGAGAACTTCTCGCGTGCAAAACTTCGCAACGCCCAGCGGATCATCGCCGAACACTATTCCCGCAACGGCTATTACGATGCGTCGGTCGATTTCTCGATCGACGAGCGGGCCGTAGATCCGGACACCGGCGAGGGAATCTTCCGGGTTGCGTTCAACGTCACGAACGAGGGCGGCCCCGTCTATGTATCGCGAATATTAGTAACCGGCAACGAACGGACTAATGACGAAGCCATCTTAAAAGCTGCGGTTCTAAGGTCGGGAAGGCTGCTCACGGCTCAAGATATTTACGCAAGCGAGCAAAACCTTTACGCCAGCGATGCGTTTTCGCGCGTGACCATTCGCCCGCAGCCCGCGGGCGACCGGCCCGATGGCGGCCGCTTCTCCGACATCATTATCGAGGTCGAAGAGCAGCAGCCCCGGCTCCTTCAGCTGGGCGGCGGTTTCTCCACCGACGTTGGGCTGAGCGGTTTCGTCGATCTGCGGCACTTTAATCTGCTCGGAAACCTCTGGCAGGGGGGCGGCCAGATCCGCATGAGTCAGCGGCGTCAGCTCGTCCAGATCGACTTCGTCAACCCGCGTTTCATCCGCGATGGTGAAAGGCGTTACGCCCCGCTGACCATCTCAGCACAGTATCAGCGTGATTCGACCGTTACGCGGTTCTTCCGGTCGGCATTCGACCGCGGCACCTTCGGCATCGTCCAGCGTCTTGATGATGACGGCAACCCGATCGACGAGTTTGGTGAACCTGCGGGAAGCCCGACGCTGCATCGGCTGACGCTTTCAGCCGAGACCAACCGAACGATCAGCACGCGGGACCGCAGCGTATTCTTTGTGCGATACCGATACGAGGACGTTCGCCTCTATAACATCGACAGTCTTTTAGTCCGGGACCTTCTTGAGCCGGATTCGCGGATTCGGATCTCGGGCTTTGGAAGCACTTTTGTGAGGGACACCCGCCGGCGATGCGGGATCGAATATACGGTTCTGGACATCATCGCACGCGGATCTCCGGGCGAGCCTTGCCGCTATAACGCAAGTGATCCGACTAATGGTGATTTCTTTACTGCGGAGTATAATTTTTCCGCCCCGATCCTAGGCGCCAATATCGGATTTCACAAATTTCAGGGGACCTACCAGCGTTATTACACGGTTCCCTGGCTTAAGAATACGACGTTTGCCGCACGCGGTATCCTGGGCCTCGCGAGCGTATTCTCAAAGCGAGAACGATTCTCCTCTGACCAGTTCCCCGATCTCGAAGGCATACTCCCGATAAGCGAGCGCTTCTTTGCCGGTGGTTCCAACACTCTTCGCGGCTTCGAGTTCGAATCCGCCGGCCCCCGCGTCGTAGTAAACCCCGAGGGCGAATTCCGAAACAGCGACGGCGAGATCGTGACACTGGACCCATTCACCGTGCCCTTCGGCGGCAATGCACTTGCGATCGTAAATCTTGAGGCACGCATCCCGGTTTCCAATCTCATCCGGGTAGTACCCTTTTATGACGGCGGTAACGTCTTCCGCCGAGTCGGCGACATCTTCAAACCGCCCCAAGTGCCGGACGATGACGCGTTCAGACAAAACCTGCGGGCACTTTGGTCCCATACGGTCGGACTCGGCCTCAGGGTGCGCACCCCCATCGGCAGCGAGATCGGCGTGGACTACGGCTATCTGCTCAACCCGCCCAGCTTCGTCGTGCCGCAAGAGAATGGCCCTCCCGCATTCTTACGATTGCGACAGGGCCAGCTCCACTTCAGATTTTCTCAGTCCTTCTAGTTGACCGCTGCCGAAGCGGCGATCACGTGGCTTTCGTCAAGTTCAACCACAAGGCCTCCGTCATACTCGGCCGCGGTCTCGGTCGCTTCTTGCAACTTCACCGCGGGGACTTCCTTGGGCTCGTCGGCCCGTGCCGCGACACCCACATCACCAACTTGCCCGCCGCCGCCCGTGCCGCCGCCGCCCTGCTTTTTCTTTTTGTTCGATTCCTTCGTGCGGTACATCGCCTTATCCGCAGCGACGACAAGCTGATCGAACGTTTCGCCGTTCTGCGGGAAGCTCGCCGCACCGAGGCTTACGCCCACGCTAGCCGCCCGATGCTCGTCGATCGGCAACGCATATCCCGAAACGGCCGTCTCAATGCGCCGACAAAGCTGACGAACGCCGTCGCTGTCCGTCTCAGGAATGATCGCGACAAACTCGTCACCGCCATACCGTGCCAAAAAGTCGTACTCCCGCAGCTCTGACTGGATCACCTGGCCAATCGACTTCAGCATCGTATCGCCAACAAGATGCCCGTATGTATCATTCACCGACTTAAACCCGTCAAGGTCGAGCACCATCAACTGGAAGTTCGATCCCGTACGGCTCGCACGCGTCACTTCCTTATCAAATTCGATCTGCAGGCTTCGCGAATTCGGCAGCCCGGTCATCGGGTCGGTCAACGCGTGCGAACGCGTTTCAGCATGCTTGAGTGCCGATTTAATTGCCGCCGCAGCAATTCTCGCCAGCGTCTCAAGCAGCCTGATATGCTCGTCCTGATAATGCGGCACGGTCGATGAATACAGCGAAACTGCACCCACCAACTGGTCGTCCGCCACCAGCGGAACAGCGACCATCGCCGAATATTCGTCTGCGAAATCTAGATGCGAGAACGCGAAATCAAGCGCCGGATCCACGTTGCCCACCGAACTCCGCTTCTTCAGCGCATATCCCGTTGCACCTTCACCAACCATTACCCGCTTTTTCTTAAGCAGGTCCGCATGCCGCCCCGACGCAAGGGCCGCCGTAGCCGACTCGCCCGTATCATCCAGCAGATAAACCACACAAGTCTCGAACGGGATCATTTCGCCAACCTTACCCGTAAAGCTTGTCAGCGTCTCATTCAGATCCAACGACGTGCTGAACTCTCGTGCCAACGAATAAAGCGTAAACACTTCGCGGTTCGCACTCTTGATCTGTTCAACATAATTCGGCCCGGCACTTTCAAACAGCAGACGGCCGCCCGTCGTGTGGACATCGCTCTCTTGGTAGTCGAGCCCCTCGGCCGCGATCTCTTCCTCAAACCGTCGTAGATTACGAAGAAAGAGTTCCGCCAGCTGCGGGTCAAACTGCACACCCGCCCGGCTCCGCAAAAACTCACACGCTTCATCCCGCGACACAGCCGGCCTAAACGGCCGAGCACCACGCAGCGCATCAAAAGCGTCCGCGATGGAAAGTATGCGTGCCGTCAGCGGAATTGTGTTGCCCTTCAAACCATCCGGATAGCCCGCACCGTTCCACATCTCGTGATGATGCTTGACCGCCGGCACGACCGGATAAGGGAACCCGACCTGATCAAGTATCGACGCCCCGATCTGCGAGTGCGTCTTCATCTTTTCCATCTCCGCAGGCGTTAAGCTACCGGGTTTGTTGAGAATATGATCCGGCACCGCAAGCTTTCCAATGTCGTGAAGCAGTGCTCCCGTCCGCAGTGCATCGATCTCACCTTCCGAAAGCCCGAGCAGCCGTCCCATTCCTACCGCATATATCTGTGTCCGCCGCACATGCCCGACACCGACCTGGTCACGAGCATCGATCGCTGTCGCGAGAGCCTCGACCGTCGCCAAATGGAGCCTGCTCGCTTCAAAAATCTCCCGTGTTTTCTGATCCAAAGCCCTAAGATGTATGTTGTAGGCCAGCTTAGCCGCAAACACCAAAGGCAGAATAATAAGCCCAAGCTCGATCCCAAAATGCCGGAGAACGCCATAAAAGGCCATCGCGATGATCGCCGCTGCCGCATAATTCTCAGGCTTCAAGCCCTTCCATTCCTGCTCAGCCGCACGTGCAGATATCGCTGACGGGAAAATATTTAACAGCAGCGACCTGACCGTGAAATGCACCGCCGACATGACCGAAACCGCCACGATGACCGCAGCCCAGGAAGGAAAGGTCGAAAGAACACCGACCGTTGCATTGAACGCGAGCAGAGCCCCCGCCGCGCCGAAAATATCGATCGACACCGACGAGGTCGCTCGCTTCCGGTCATTGTCCGCAAACCGTGCGCTTGCGATGGACGCCGCCGCCGCTACAAGTATCCCGCCGCCAATGCCCATCCACATCGCACCCCAAAGTGCGAAAACGATCTTCGGTTGGAACAACGCATCCGTCCGCGGCAGCTGAGTATTGTAATGACCAAATAGCGATGCCGCGCCGATCGAGATCAGCAAGACCAGTGCATGGGCCACCGAAAATTCCACCAGTGCCAACACACCCGAAAATAACATCAGCAGCGCCGCGACCGAGATCAACAAGACCCGGAACACCTGGCTGCGAAAGTTTTCTGTAATGTGTTCGGGCAACTGCATTTGAACTATGATGCGGGAATCGTTTCTTCGGTCGCCGTGATTTGGGGTAGTGAGAGGGGCGTTCTTTGACTTACATCCAACCGGACACGGCGATCCCTCATCGAAACCCTATACAATACCTGTGCCAAGGTTCTATCATGTATAACGCGTTAATTTCGGACACAACGACCCTCGGTTGCGATCTTATACGGTCCGAATGGCACGCTGCGATATCAAAATGACTTTGTCCCTTCAATCTGACCGAATTCGTCGAGTGGTCGTAAGGTGCGTTTGCGAGGACCGGATTCGAAATCAAGTATCTTTCTTGACGATTCTCACTATCGCATTTTGCCTAGGTTTTTCGGCTAAAGCCGTCGCCCAGAATACCGAAAGCGACGTTATCCGCGTGGACACGGAACTCGCCTCATTTGAGATCTCAGTAACCGACTCCGCCGGCAAACCCGTCCGTAACCTGACCGCAGCGGACTTTAAGATCTTTGAGAACGGCACCGAACGCTCCGTCGACTTTTTCCAACCCATTCGGCTCCGCGACGACGAACGGCCGCTTTCGATCGTTTTCGCCCTCGATGTTTCCGGCAGCATGACAGATGCGGAATTGCTCAAATTGCGTGACGCTATGCAGCAGTTTATTGACCGGCTGGCTGATTACAACTCCTATTTCGCGGTCATGACCTTTTCGATGAATGTGAAAATTGCGCAGCCCTTCACCAACCGTCGAGACCGCCTTGAGCGCACCTTTCGACAGATCATCGGCGACCGCCGCGGACTTTCGACGCACGCTTATGATGCGGTGGACGACGCCATTAGGTTAATTGAACGCCGTTCGCCAAAAGCGATCGGCACGCGCGTCCCTCGCCGGGCTGTGATCGTCGTAACCGATGGTTTTCCGGTTGGCGATGTAGTCGCACCCGAGACCGTCATCGAACGAGCGAACGAAGCCGAGACCAGCGTCTACGCACTCATCCTTCCTTCTTTTTCCCGGATTCATGGGAACAGCCGCCCCGTGATGACGCCGTTTGAGGCGAGCGGACTGGTCGAACGCACCGGCGGCAAGAGCCTTTACGCCAATCAGCGGAGTTATGAACCGATCTTTGCCGCACTTGCCGAAGAGCTTACGTCCTCATATGCGATCGCGTTCTACCCCGAACGAGTTCCTAAAGATAACGAATACGCGGATGTGAGGATCGAGTCGGTGAGCGGATTAAAAGTAGTGCAAAACCGCACCCGCTACAGGCCTCCCCGTTAGCAGCTGCGGCTTCGTCTTGGATTCATTATTTAGTTATACGGGTCGTACTCGTCGTCGTCGTCCACGTCGTCGTCATCATCGTCCCGAAGATCCAGTTCCAGCGGGTCAAGCCCGACGACCACGAGATCTGAACCGCATTCGTCGCACGATATTCGGTCGCCTTGTTCCGAATCTGCATCAACAAATACTTCTTCTTCGCACTCAGGACAAATGGATGTCGGCATTTTTTATTTTCTCCGGAATTTACTAAATTAGTCTCTTCAAATCTAAACAGCCGGAAAATTCGTTCCCGGCAATATTTTCTATTTTCGGTTCAGTTCAGATTCTATTGATTCGCTTTCACTTTTACAAACATTTCAAATGCACTTTCCAAAACCGCTGACCCGAGGTCGAAAATTTGACGTGACTGGGTTCGGAACGAACGCTGTCGATTTCCTCATCAGCGTCCCCGCCTACCCATCATTCAACTCCAAAGTCGAACTTACGCAATACACGCGTGCCGCCGGCGGCGAGGTCGCAACAACCCTCGCCGGCCTCGCACGATTGGGTTTTCGAACGTCTTACATCGGCCGTTTTGGCGCCGATGACGCAGGCGAGTTCGGCATCGAAAGTCTCGTCCGCGAAGGTGTCGACGTTTCCGCAGCCGAGACGATCGCCGGCGCGCGAACTCAAATCGCATTCATCCTAATAGACGAACCCACCGGCGAACGCACCGTCATCTGGCAACGCGATGCTCAGCTTTCCTATACCGCAGATCAGGTCGACGCGATGCTTGTCGGCGAATGCAGCATCCTGCATTTCACCCCGCATGACACCGACGCATGCATTCGGTTAGCATCCGCAGCAAAGAACGTCAGCACGATCGTCTCCATCGACATCGATAAAGTTTTTGATCGAGTCGAAGAACTCCTGCCTCTTGTTGATGTTCTGATTGCCTCGTCAGATTTTGCTCGGACTTACGCAAACACCGACAATGATCGCGAAGCTCTCTCACACCTTGCGGCCCGGTCCGGTTCCGCACTCGTCGGCATGACACTCGGCGAACGAGGTTCGCTTCTGCTCGCCGATCGAATCTTTATCGAAACCCCCGGCTTCGCCGTTCCCGGCGGATGCAAAGATACGACCGGCGCCGGCGATTCATTCCGAACGGGGTTATTAGCGGGCATCCTTCAGGAAAAACCGCTCGATGAGGCCGCCCGCATGGGCAACGCGGTTGCGGCGCTCAAGTGCCGCACGGTAGGCGCCCGAACCTCATTACCGACTCCTGACGAACTACACTCACTGCTGAAATAAGTATAGACAGCACCGCTCAAACTGTAATAAAATTGTTTTACATGCACTCCCGCGCATAATTCCCTCGCCTCGACGACCGATTCCGAGTTATCCCGGCCTTCTGGTTCTTTAGAATGGATTCGAAGTTAAGCTTGATCATTCAGTTGAATGGTGTGTTCTTGCTCACTATTCTGGCACTGTTTCTTCGGCGATCGCTGAAGCTCACGGCGCTGAAATACTGGACCGTCGCGTGGCTCGCTCTATCCTTCGCACTCATTTGTCTAAGACTTGCGTTCGATCAGGAACATCTAGCGCCGCTGCTTTTCACCTACTACTTTCTCGGCCAGTACGTCTTCGGCTTTATGCTGCTCGCCGGGTGCCGAAGCCTCGCCGATGGCTTTACCCTTCAAGTACGCAATGAAGCAGCGATCGTGCCGTTCGTAATAATAGCGGTTGGGCTGCCGCTCGCGTCTGCCGATTTTGTCCAGATCCACAGCATCCATTCTCTGATAATGGCGGGCTTCTTCGGCGCCGCGTTCCTTGCACTGCGTCGTGCTGCCTCGATCAGTTTCGGCACGCGAACGATGAATATCGTCCTCGCACTCTTAGCCGCACATTCTGTCCTGTATTTCTTCGTCATCCAGCTTCGCAGCCTAGTCGATGTTCCGCCGGAGTTCAGCGCCCTCAGCACCGTTCTCGACCTCGTCCTTCAAACAACACTCGGCTGCGGCATGGTCATCGTTCTGCTCGAAAAGGTGGTGGTCGACTATCAGACCGCCAACGCCGATCTGCGGCTGGCTCAAAAGCGGCTCGAAGATCTTGTGCACAAAGACCCCCTGACAGCCGCGTTCACACGTCACGCGTTTTACGGATTCGTTAACCAAAATGCCGAGACCGGCGATCCGGTTTCGGGCTGCGTCGGTTTCTTCGATATCGACGATCTAAAGGCGATCAACGATCACCTTGGGCACGCAGCGGGCGACGCCGCGATCCGGGCAGTCGTACGCGGCATCCGCGAGATAATACGTGCAGAAGACCTTATCTATCGATGGGGCGGCGATGAGTTTTTCGTCATCATGATCAGCATGAGTGCCGAAATGGCAGAGGCGAGAATGGCCCGGCTGGAGCGGCTCCTCCGTGAGATAAAGCTCGATGACAGCGGCGAGCCTGTTACAATCGCAGTGTCCTGGGGATTCACCGACTTTGCGGACCTCGAAAACCTCGAGGTCGCGATAACACAGGCTGACCGTCAAATGTATGGTCGCAAGCGTGAGAGAAAAGAACGGCGTGCGATCTCAAAAGATCTCGTCACGCACGTCGAGATGATCCCGGGTCTATAGATTTTTGTTAAAAAATGACAGGACGTGGCTCCAGGCATCTTTCGCCGCAACTTCGTCGAACACCTCGGGCCGCGTGTTATTAAAAAATGCGTGGTCCGCTTCGTATTTCAGCAGCTCAACCGGAAGGCCGTGCTTCTTCGCCGCAGATTCCAATTCAGCAACTTTCGCAGGACTGATCCAATAGTCTTTGGTCGCCGAGACAAAAAGCGTGGGTGTTTTGAGATTTTGCAACACACCCTCCTCGGGAATATCACCGTAGAATGGCACCGCAGCCGAAAAGTCGTCGGATGTCGCCGCCGCCCGGAGAGCAAACGTCCCCCCCATGCAAAATCCGGTGATCGCAATTTTATCGACCTGGTACTTATCTCGAGCAGATCTGACCGCGGTGCTGATCGTATCAAGCCCGTCGTCCGTGTCGAGCTCTGCCATCATTTTCGCCGCTTCGTCAGGATCAACTGCGAGCTTACCGCGATAGAGATCTGGGGCGATCGCAACAAACCCTTCAGCGGCGTACCGCCGTGCGACATCCTTGATGTGCTCGTTAAGACCCCACCATTCTTGAATAAGGACGACCGCCTTATCGCCGCCCGCGTCAGGCATCGCCACATATGCCGTGGTATCGCCGTTACTCGTCGAAAATGACATTTCTTCCGTGCGCATAAAAAGCCTCCGTTGAATTTGTTTACCGATTATAACAAATCCAACGGAGGTAAAAGGAGTGCCAGGGGCGTTAGAAAAATCGGACCGTATAACCGAAGCGGACGCCTCGGCCGATCTCAGGCATCAGGTCCTTAACAAAGTTCACGTGATTTCGATACAGCTTGTTGGTCAGGTTATAAGCGTTGATCGAAAAGATATGCGCAGAGTGCTGACGGCCGATCGTGTATGATGCCGCAACGTTGAACAGCCCATATCCCGGTGTCCGCGTTTCCAGCGGGAAGATCCGATCCTGATCCGCAGCGATCACAACCTCCGGACGAACACTCAGACCTTCATATCGAAGATCTAAACCAAGCCGTGCACGGGCCGGCGGTATCCGCGGTACATTGGTGTTGCTGTCCGTCAGGCGGGCACGGGTCACATCAAACGCGGCAAATCCGCCGATGTACTGATTGAATGTCGCCTCAGCCTTCAGCTCCGCACCCACGTAACGAGCGTCTTCCTGTTCAAAACGAGCGACGGGAAGCCCGTCCTCAAAGTCGATGTCGCCGTCTCCGTCCTCATCCTGCGGAGCAAGAAAGACGAAATCTTTGATGTGATAGTAGTAAACGTCGCCGGTGAACCGGAACCGTCCTGTCTGATGCCGAAGCGAAAAATCGACACCATTCGCCGTCTCGCGACGCAGGTTCTCGTTCCCGATCTCAAAGGTGACGTTCCCGATGTGCGGTCCAAAATTATAAAGCTCTTCAAGCGCAGGTGCACGATTCGCATGTGTGTAGTTCATGACGAACGCTCCGCCTTCCCAAAGCCCAACGTTGATACCCGCTCCGCCCGAAAAGGCCGTAAAGTCACGGTCACGCAGGTCGGGATTTTCGGTTCGATAGCGGTTGTTCTCAACTCGCCCGCCAAACTGAAATCTCACCCTGCCAAAATCCAGCTCTTCGAGGGCGAAAGCCGAGAACGAGTTCTGCTTCACCTCGCCGTCGATCAACTGCTCCTCGCCTTCGACCAGATAATTGCGGTTAAATCCTTCAAATCCAAATCGTCCGGTGAGCCGCCCATAACGCTGCTGCTCAAACACCGACCGATAAGAAACGATCTTGTTATCAAATACGGTGCCGACCTCTTCGACCCCATCCTCGATCTCAAGTTCTTTGTGACGATAGTTCGTATAGTCGACACTGTAATTCACGCCGCTAAGAAACGGGTTCGTAAGATCGCGAAAGCCGCCCGTAAACCTCACATTGTGCCGGCGCATCCGCAGATCGATCTCTTCATCTTCCTCTTCGTGCGGCTCCTCGCCTTCGTGCTTGTGTCCGTGATGGTGGTCGTGAAACTCGGCTGCGAACGGAACCCCGTATCTGCGAATGTCCAGAGTATAGCTTCCGCTGAAAAATCCCTTATCTGCGTAATAGCCCGCCCCGAAAGATCCCGTGTTCGAACGGGTCGCCGAGTTCGGTATACGCCCGATCGGGGTGTTAAAGTCGCCGGTCCGCTGCGCACTCAGGCTTCCGCGGAACATCCAATTATCGACCCCATACTCGACCCCGCCTGCAGCACCTGCTTGCCGGTCGGCAGTTCCACCGACTCCCGTGAAAAACCCACGGAGCCCGTCGTGAAAACGATTATCGTGATGGCTGATCACATTGACGACACCGCCAATGGCGTTGCTGCCGTACAGCAGCGTTGCCGGCCCTTTCACAACCTCGATCCTTTCAGCGGACAGCGGATCGGCAGGTTCCCCGTGGTCACCCGACTGCGACCCAAGCGAGCCAGCGCGGACACCATCCTGCAGCACCAGAACGCGGTCACCGTCAAAGCCGCGAATTACCGGACGCGATGCTCCCGGCCCAAAACTCCGCTTAGCTACGCCGACCTCATGTTCCAGAACTTCGCCGATCGACGTCGCAGCCTTCTCGGTGATACGGGTCGAGCCCACTGACGTTACAGTTTGAAACGAATCGAACACCGATTGCTCTTCGCCCGAAAGTGTGACCGTCACCTGTTCGGTCAGGGCCAGCACCTCCAATTGCATATTCACAGTCGCAGCCCCGCCCGTCGGGACCGTAATTACCCGTGTCACATCAGAAAATCCATCAAGATGTGCCAGGACCGTGTATCGTCCGGGATTTACACCTGTAATTGCAAAGTTCCCATCCGTGTCCGTCTGCGCCGTCTGCCGCGTCTGTATAACCGTCACAGTAACGCCATGCAGCGGCGTGTTTATTCCGAACGTAACACGGCCGTTGATGCTCCCCGTCTGCGCAAATGCTGCGACGGAAAGAAAAAGAGTGAATAACAAAATGCTGATCGTTCTCATAGTTTATAAAAATGTCGAAATTTCGATATTACAGTCTATCGAACGCGCATCCCCACCCCGGGAACTTTTTAACGAATGGTGATTTGAAAGCAATAAAAGGTCAGGTGGGTCAATGAGTGGTTAGATCTTCAACAGCCGTGAACGCAGGTACTTCGACTGGATGCGGCTGGATTGTAGCTCTTCGCCGTTGGTCAGGTTCACAAGATAGGTCCCGCCGGGCAGCGGCGTGAGAACATCGACGAACTTCAAGTTGACCAACGACCCCCGTGACAGTCGGACAAAATCGCTCCCCAACCGCGTTTCAATATCTTTCAACCGGTAGTTGATCGTAAAGCTCTGGCGATCCCCCGTCGTAATTTTCAGCAGTTCGCCGTCCGCGACTATCGAGGCCACATCCGCAACCGGAACGAGTTGAAACTCATCTCGCCTCTTTACCGGAATCCTTTCAAGGGGAGTATCGTTCGACGCAATGTAAGCAGCGTCCGCATCGCTCAGCTTCTCAGCTTCGTCCCGCCGCCAGTCGAGTTCACCCAAACGGTTCAGTGCCCTCTCGATCGTCTCACGCAAGCGGTCTTTCTCCACCGGCTTCAAAAGATAATCGACCGCGTTCAACTCAAACGCTCCGATCGCGTGATCATCATAAGCCGTCGCGAACGCAATGAGCGGCATCTCTTCTTCCGAAAGCTCCCTCACCACCTCAAATCCGCTTAGCTCCGGCATTTGCAGATCAAGTATCGCCAGATCCGGCCGGACACTCCTGATCAGCTCGACCGCCCGCGCGCCGTTCTCAGCTTCGGCCACAAGCTCCGCACTCGCGATCTGAGCCAAGCACGCCTTCAAAAATTCCCGCGCGGGCCGCTCGTCGTCAGCTATCAAAACCCGCAATCGATCACTCATTGTTTGATCCTCGCAACATCCTGCGACAAAAGCTCAACCCGCTTCGCTCCGCCCCGATCGATCGGCAAGATCACCTCGGCCTCAGTTCCGCCCGCAACACTCCGCAATGTCAAAGACGCCGCACCTCCATAATGCGAGGCAAGCCGCCCGCGCACATTGCTCAACCCTACACCAGGGCTATCGGGCAACCCCGCCGCGTTGATCGAAGCTCCCGTATCAAAAACCACAAGCCGCAGCTCGTCCGTCGCCAGCCGCTCAGCAGATATTCGCACGGTGCCGCCCACTTTGTTTTCTGATACGCCATGTTTGATCGCGTTCTCGACCAACGGCTGGAGAATAAGCGACGGCACCTTGATCTCACCCATTTTCTTCGGCACCGCGATCTCCACCCTCAGCCGCTCTTCAAACCTCGCCCGCTCAATATCGAGATAGCTCTCTATCAATTTCAACTCGTCATTCAGCGTGCAAAATTCCCGAGCCGTCGAAAGCACCCCCCGCAATAGTTTCGTAAGGTGCAAAAGTGTCTCAAAGGCCTTCTCCGGCGACGTCTGTATCAGATACCCGATTGTCGTCAGTGCATTAAAAAGGAAGTGGGGGTTGATCTGCGACCGCAGCGCTGTCAGCTGTGCCTCCGCCGCCAGCCGTGAAAATTCCTGCTCGCGAAATTCCCGGTCACAACGTTCGTGAATAACGCGAAGCGAATCGATCCGCCGTGCCGCCGCCACAGCCACGTTCCGAAGCATTGAGGTCTCGTCAGACAACAGCCGACGCCCGCCCTGGAACTCCGCCAGCCGAATCTGATAAAACGGCGCCTCAGCCGTCTGCACCGCAAGATTTGCATTGTCCGGCGCAAGCTCGTCATCGATTTGCTCTTCCGTCTCACTCCATCCCGTGCGGCCGGCGGTCAAAACCCGGCCAAGTACCGCTGTAACATGGTCGAGCACCTGTTCGGCGGTGTCCTGCTTCTCAAGTTCGTTCGCGACCTCACCTTCCAGAGCCTCGTAATCAACCCGGCGCAAGATCGCCTTATCCACCATCCACACAGCCAATCGATGCAGCGTCGGGTATATCAGCGCCGTCCCGATCCAGAACGCAAGCAAGATCCCTATCGCCTGCACATCATCCGACTCGTGCCCGTCGTGTAGCCGCATCAGCGGAGCGGCTGCAAACAAGTAAAGCCCAAACGCCGTCACCGTCAGAAGCAGCAGCGACAGCGCCCGCTTCAAAAAGAGGTCCGCAAACGCAAACCGATAGTTCTGATACAAGATCACCAACGCCAACGGCAGCGACGATTGATGAGCAGCCATTTCGACCAGCCACGAACGCCCTTCGCCCTCAGCTGACAAATGCAACGCCGAGAACGCAAAGATCATAAGTGCGGCCGCCCACAACGACCGTTGCTCAAGTCGCTTTCGGAAATTGAGGAAAAGCAAAACCGCCGCGAGCGTCAACGCACCGGCCGTCAACAGCGAAAGCGCCAGGATCGAAGGCGTCGGAGCACCCGTTAGAGCCGAATAAAAATGCAGGACGCCAGCAAGCACGCTTAGTCCATAGGCACCATACGTAAGCGTCGGCCCGCCACGCGATTCGTTCTGCGCCGAATGCACCACCACCGACGGCAAAAAGCCGAGTGCGGAATATGCCGCCGCGGTTATCAGCGGCCAATTACCTTCAAATCCAAAATCTCGCTGAATATAAACAAAAAGCTCGCCGAGATTCCAGACGTGACCCAGCCCCGCGGTCGTGAACAGCAGCACCCGTACGTGACGTGGCGTGCCCTTATTGCGCGCGACCATCACCGCCAGCAGCGAATACAGCGCTACACCGACGCTAAACCCGAGCAGGTTTACAAGTATTGCGGCGTTCAACGAATTCATGTCGCGACACGATTATGCCCAAACTGCATTAGACCTTTATCTTAACTCAATGAATGGGCGTTTTGGACACGTCAGCGGTTGAAATTCCCGTCGAACTAGAGTAAAACATACGGGACGCATCCTCCCTGCACTCCCTGGGTTCTTGGCCTCTGTTGGCACAATTACAATGAAAAAACTCTTCATCCTTCGTCATGCGAAGTCTAGTTGGGATACGCCCGACATCTCTGATTTCGACCGCCCGCTGAACGCACGGGGCCTCAACACCGCGCCGTTTATGGGCGAACTGATCGCCAGTCACGGCATCGCTCCCGAAAAGATAATCAGCTCACCCGCCAAACGCGCGCTCCACACCGCGACTCTCGTTCGCGAATCTGCCGGACTCAACACAGAGATAACCTTCGACGAACGCGTGTATGAAGCCAGCCCGCAAACCCTCCGGCAGGTGCTCGCCGAACTCCCGGAGAGCGTCAGTTCCGTCATGCTTGTCGGCCATAACCCCGGCATCGAAGGGGTCATCAGAATGTTGTCCGGAGAATCCGAAACAATGCCGACCGCCGCACTCGCAGAGATCACTCTCAATTTCGACAGCTGGACCAACGTCGGCACCGACAGCGGCAAACTAGATCGCGTTTTTCGGCCTAAGGACGAACTTCAGAACGCGTCCGACAATTCTTAAATCTAATTGACGCTCGCCTGAAATTTAACATTCGCGTAACAGTTCTGTAACATCGCAGTAAGCCGCGAGGCATAGACTTGGTCGTTTGATACCGACCCGAGTCTTTTTATGCTTCAAACTATACTTATCATTGAGGACGATGCAGACATCGCTGAGAGTCTGCATTACAACCTGAAACGCGAAGGATTTCGCTCTATCGTTGCCGAATCAGGCGAAAAAGGACTCAGGCTCGCGCTCGAGGAAAAAACCTCGCCGGCCCTCATCCTTCTTGATCTGATGCTGCCGGGGATGAGCGGGATGGAACTCTGCCGACGTCTCCGCCGCGAACCCTCAACCGAAAAAACCCCGATCATTATGCTCACGGCGAAGGCCGCCGAGGGCGACAAGATTTCGGGCCTTGAGTTAGGCGCCGACGACTACATCGCAAAGCCTTTTTCCGTAAAAGAGGTCATCGCCCGCATCCGCGCCGTTCTGCGGCGGGCCGAAAAAGAATCGCCGCCAAAATACGAAGACGATCGCATGAGCGTCGACTTCGAGGATATGCGGCTATCCACCAACGGCGACGATGTCCGCCTCACTCGCAAAGAATTTGCACTGCTCGAACATCTCATAAAGAATGCCGGCCGGGTTGCGACCCGCCAACAGCTGCTGGACAATGTCTGGGGATACAGCTATTTTGGCGACACGCGCACGCTGGACGTCCATATCCGGCGACTACGACAAAAGCTGGGCGATTGCGGACACGCGATAGAGACCGTGGTCGGAGTCGGCTACCGCTTCGTCGGTTGTCGCTAGCGCGTCGCAACGCACCATATGCCGCAAGTCATTCTTCAAAGCCTCCTTGACGCTTCGCGCGAGCCCATCATCGCCACCGACCCCACCCTCAGGATCATCGCGACCAACGAAGCTGCCGTCAGGGCATTCTCGCGCGCAAACATGGAACTGCGCGACCGACGGCTGAGCGAGGTGATCCGGGACATGCGCCTACACACCTCGGTTCAGCAAGCTCTGCTTGAGGGCGTTTCATCAGACATAAAGATCGATTTTACCGCGGCCGAGCTCAGGCACTACGACGTTCATGTTTCGCCTATACAGCTCGAAGGCCGTCAGTGTTCCGTGTCCGTCTTCTACGATGTCACTCAGATCGAACGTCTCGAACGCGTCCGGCAAGAGTTCCTCTCAAACATCTCACACGAACTCCGCACACCGCTCACCTCGATAATGGCGTTCGTGGAAACGCTCGAAGATGGCGCGATCGACGACCCCGAAAGCAATCGCAAGTTCCTCGGCGTGATCCGTCGAAATGCCGAACGGATGCACACACTCATATCCGCGATCCTCGAGCTTTCGCAGATCGAGTCCGGCAAAGTGTACATCGACAAACAGTCCATTCGCGTATCTAAGGTCGTTGATGACATCTTCCAAGACCTTGCACGCAACGCCGACGAACGGTCCATCGGCCTGATCAACGACGTCCCCGCCGATGCTCGTGTCGAAGCCGACGTGTCGCGACTCGAGCAGATGCTTACCAATCTCATCGACAATGCGATCAAGTTCAACCGCGACGCCGGGTCGGTGACCGTCGAATACAGCCGCCGCCCCGGCATGGACCTCATCTCCGTCACCGACACGGGCGAAGGGATACTCGCCGCCCATCTACCCCGCGTCTTCGAAAGGTTTTACCGCGCCGACCGCAGCCGCAGCCGCGACATCGGCGGCACAGGGCTCGGCCTGGCCATCGTCAAACACCTTGCCCGGCTGCACGGCGGGGACGTGTCCGTCAGTTCCGAACTCAGCCGTGGAACCCGCTTTGTCATCGAGCTCCCCACCGGCCCGGATCAGCCCTCTTCATAAAAGTCTTCCCGCACTCGGATTTGTATGCTATACTACAGTCATCTTGATTAGCGATGACGATCAGCTAAGCCCTCTCTTTCGGGCCCTACATCCGAGTTCTGCGCTTATCTAAATTTCGGAGAATTTTTTATGGAATTAGAAATAGGCCAAAAAGTTGCTTATCCGAGTCAAGGGGTCTGCCTAATAGAAGATATCGAAAAAAAGACGATCGGCGAAAATTCGATCAAGTGTTACGCTCTCAGAGTTTTAAGTGACAATTCGACGATCCTCGTTCCGATGGCCAATGCCGAAAATGTCGGCATTCGTCCGCTTCTTTCCTCGATACAATGTAAGAAACTTATCAAACGATTGTCCGACGACTTCGAGGTGGTATCCCACGATTGGAAAACGCGTTCGCGCGAGTTCACAGACAAGCTCCGTTCGGGTGACGTCTTCGAGGCCGCCGATGTCCTCAAAAAGCTTACGTATCTCAGCCACGAAAAAAAGCTCTCATTCCGCGAGCAAACGCTTTTAGAGAAATCAAAGTTCTTGATCCTCTCTGAGATCAGCAATGCTGATACGGCGGATGTTGACTTGCTCGCCGGCGAGATCGACAAACTTGTCAGACAAGCGTGCAAAAAGCATGAGGTTACACAACCCCATGCCCTCGCGCACGCCGTTCATTAAACAACCTAGTCCTTTTTATAGCTCGCGGTGACAACAGTTTTGATGTTGCCGCGAACGTGAAAATCTCCCTCTAACTCAACCTCCAGCGGGTCGCACGCTTTCACAAAATCCTCAAGGATCACATTGATCACATGTTCGTGAAAGATCTTCACGTTCCTGAACGAGTTTATATAAAGCTTCAAGCTCTTTAATTCGATGCACCGTTCATTGGGCACGTACTGCAGGCGGATCACTCCAAAATCCGGAAAGCCAGAGAACGGACAGATCGCAGTGAACTCCGGCATCTCAAAATCGATCCAGATCTCGCGACCCTTGAATTCGTATTCAAACGTGTCCAGCGGATAGAGGCCCATCTCCTCACGCGGCGTTGAACGGATGTCGAGCTTCTGAGTATTTACATCTTCTAACATAGATTTTTCTTCTTCGATCGCTTGTTGCTAAATCTTCTCGCACCGCCAAAATCGCGAATGCCGAGATTCGTCAGCTCACCGAGCAGGTTGATAAAAATGTGCGCCGTCGCGTACGCGTCATCGGTCGCCCTGTGATGGTTTATCAGATCGATAGAATAATGCCGGGCGACTGTCTTCAGCTTGTGGTTCTCGATCTGCGGCAGCAGCCGACGCGAAAGCTGAACCGTGCACAGCGACGGATTCGCAAGCCGATAATCTTGGTAAATTCGCCCGATCTCGTGATTCAAAAATGCCATATCGAACCGCGAGTTGTGCGCCACCAGCACCGAATCCCCAATGAACGCCAGCAGGTCCGCAGCGATCTCACAGAACCGCGGCTTATCCGCGACCATTTGATCACTGATCCCCGTTAGAGCTGCGATGAAAGGGGGTATTGGCATCTCTGGATTCACGAGGGAATGAAACTGCTCGACCACGCAACCCCCGACAACTCGAAACGCCCCGACCTCCGTGATACGACACGGCGGAGCTTTCGCCCCCGTCGTTTCGAGATCAAAGACCACGAAACCCGCGTCCGTCAAGTTTATCGATTCATGGTCGGCTCCGACGTATGTCACGATATCCCCGTCAATACGAAGCCGGGAATCACGATCGACCAGATCACCCACTAGCAACCGCGCGAGATAAGGGTCCGCTGAGCTGATCTTCATCACCCTATCTACCACACGTACAGCGGGCGCACGCCCACCTCGTGAGGCGAGGTAATCGATCGTGGCGTTGATCAAAAGCGATTCTGAAACTAAATTGCTGAACGGCGGCATCCTTAAAATATTCTATCGGCTAAATACGAAACCGCAAGCTTATGGAAAAACTCTCATTTGGCTTAGAATTATTACGTGCACCCATCCGAAGACGCCACAAATAATATTCAGGTCGTTGAGGCTTACCTCAACGCTCTCGGCAGCGGCGAGCTCGACGCCGCCCCGTTCGCCGAAGATATCACGTTCGTCAATCCCGTGACTGGCGACGGCCAGGGAGCCGAGGCCCTCCGCTCCTTCCTGTCCGGCTTCGCACCGGCCATCGATTCCGTCAAGATCATCCGACACCTGACGTCCAATAACCTCGTCGCGACGGAATGGGAGGTCGACGGCGAGTTCGGACGGATTCCGATATTCGAACTATTCGAGGTCACCGACGGCAAGATCACAAGCTCCACCGCCTATTTCGACCCACGCCCTATTCTCGGCTCGTGACCCTATGAACTCTGAAACCGCCATCGCTCACTTTCGCGAAACGGACGCCCTCTTGTCCGGCCACTTTATTCTGTCCAGCGGCCTGCACAGCCCCAGCTACCTGCAATGTGCCCTCGCTCTCCAGTACCCGGCGGATGCGCAAAAATTCGCCCAGGCCATTGCCGAACACTTCGTTGATTCAAAAATTGAGACTGTCGCCTCGCCCGCCATCGGCGGCCTGGTCATCGGCTACGCGGTGGCCGCAGCGCTTAACGTCAGGTTCATCTGGACCGAGCGACAGAACGAAAGAATGACCGTCCGGCGGGGCTTTCAACTAATGGAGGGCGAACGCATTTTGGTAGTCGAAGACGTCATGACCACCGGTGGCACCACCAAAGAATGCATCGACACGCTGAAGGCTCTCGGCGCCGATGTCATCGCAGCAGCAACCGTCATAGACCGATCCAACGGGCGCGCCAACGTCGGCGCCTCCCGCGTTTCCGTCGCAACGCTCGACGTCCCAAGCTACCCGCCCCCTGAGTGCCCCATGTGCGCCGCAGGCGAACCCACCGAAAAACCCGGCAGCCGAAAATCATAATATGCGCCGTTGTGCATTTCTTTCGATGGACGACCTTGGACCCTACGTCGCCGACGACGACCTCGCCATCGGCCCGCTCAATTCGCTCGAATGGGACGTCAGCACCGTCTCCTGGCGAGACACGTCTGTCGATTGGTCTACGTTCGAGATCGTAATCGTCCGCACACCCTGGGACTATCAGGAATCTCCCGACGAGTTCCTCACCGTCCTCGAAACGATCGTCCGCTCCGCCGCCCGCCTCGAAAATTCCCTACAAACCATCCGCTGGAATCTCGACAAACGATACCTCGCCGATATGGAACGCCGCGGATTTCCAATCGTGCCCACCGCCCGGTGCAACACAACGCCGACACCGCAAGATTTCGACAAATGGCTCGAACAATTCGCCACCGCCGAACTCATCATTAAACCTACGGTCAGCGCCACAGCCCACGACACTTTCCGACTCACGCATTTCAACGCCGAGATCGCCGAGAAATTCGTCAACCGCAGCTACATAGTCCAACCCTTCATTCAGTCAATTGTCACCGAGGGCGAATATTCCATGTTCTATTTCAACGGCCTTTACAGCCATGCGATCTTGAAAACGCCAAAAACCGGCGATTTCCGAGTGCAAGAAGAGCACGGCGGCACCATCACCTCAGTGGAACCCGAAGCCGAGCTTCGCCAAGTCTCCGATTCGATCGCCCGCTCGATCCACCCCGAACCGCTCTACGCCCGTGTCGACCTGGTACCCGCCGACAGCGGTTTCGAGCTCATGGAGCTTGAATTGATCGAACCGGCGCTTTATCTTCGAATGGATGCGGATGCACCGTACCGTTTCGCTGCCGCCATCAACGAACGCATGGCCGGCACCAATGCTGCACACTAAATGAACTTTAAGCTGCTCATCCAATACGACGGCACCGACTTCCACGGCTGGCAGGTGCAGGAAAACGACCGCACCATCCAGGGCGAATTAGAGCGTGTCATAGGCGTCCTCAACGATGGCGAGGTAAAGGTATTCGGCTCGGGCCGCACCGATGCAGGCGTCCACGCAGAGGGCCAGGTCGCAAACGTCAGCCTCGACCGCACCTTCACTCCCGAAAAGCTTCGTAATGCCATCAACGGAAATCTCTGGCGCGACATCCGCATAATGCACGCCGAGCGCGTCCCCGACGAATTTCACGCACGATTCAACGCCCGCAAAAAGACCTACGTTTACCGCATTGTTAACGCACCCGTGATGTCGCCTTTCCTAAGGCGCTTTGCGCATCACGAATCGCGCCCGCTCGACGTCGCGCAAATGACCTCTGCCTCGCGGCACCTCCTCGGCGAGCACGACTGGACCGCTTTCTCAGCAGCGAACAGCGATGTCGAAACAAGGGTCCGAACCGTAACGGAATGCACCATCGAAACCCGCTGGGACCCTTTGGCCGCGGCGAGTGTTATCGAATTTCGCATCGCCGCTAACGGATTTCTGCGTTACATGGTCCGCTCCATCGTCGGCACCATCCTTGACGTCGGGCGAGGCGAAAAAGATTCTGATACAATTCAGACGGCTCTGGTAAACAGCGACCGGAAACTGGCCGGAAAAACCGCTCCCGCAAATGGACTCACGCTGCACAGGGTCGATTACGACTAGATTATCGGTATTATGCTTATCTATCACGTTGCTTTGCCCGAAGAATGGGAAAAGTTCAAAGGACGCCCCTCGTACCAGCCTGCAAGCCTGGCCCTCGAAGGATTCATTCACTGCAGTTATGAGAATCAGCTGGAGGGCGTATTGAAACGCTATTTCTCCGGGCATGACCGCGTCCTGATTCTAACGATCGAAACCAAAAAGCTCCTCTCCAAGCTGGTCGAAGAGCCGTCCACAAACAACGAGACCTTTCCGCACATCTACGGCCGGCTCAACCTCAACTGCGTTGTCTCAGTAGAAGAGCGGCATTTGAACCGAAACGCTGCGGCGAATTGATGCTGAAATATTTCGACGAAGTTATAAAGCCTCGCTCAAAAGACGCAGCCCTTCTCGCCGCGATCGACGAAACGCGCCTGCCCCGTCACATTGCCGTAATAATGGATGGCAACGGCCGCTGGGCCAAAAAGCGTGGCAAGCCACGCATCTTCGGCCACCGCGCCGGTGCCGATTCCGTAAAGGCCATCGTCGACACCTGCACACGGCTCCAGACCGAGGCCGTCACCCTCTACGCGTTCTCAACCGAAAATTGGAAGCGGCCAAAGACAGAGGTCTCCGGCCTCATGTCGATGCTCAAGCGCTATCTCCGCAGCGAGCTAGAAGAGGTCCATCGCAATAACATCAAGTTTCAAGCCATCGGCAAGCTCGAGGGGCTCGGCACCGACGTCCAATCCGAGCTGAAAATGGCGATGGAAAAGACCTCGCAGAACACCGGCACTGTCCTCAACGTCGCACTTAACTACGGTGGTCGTGCCGAGATTGTCGAAGCCTGCAAACGCACCGCCGCTGTGCTCACAATTAATGGCCGCAAGCTCGACGAAATGACCGAAGACGATCTCGAAGCGAATCTCTACACCTCGGGCCTCCCTGATGTCGACCTGCTGATCCGCACAAGCGGTGAAATGCGCATTTCAAACTTCCTGCTGTGGCAGATCGCGTACGCCGAGATCTATGTAACGCCGACGCTCTTCCCCGACTTCCGCCGTCCGCACATCTTTGAGGCGATCATCGATTTCCAAAAACGCGATCGCCGATTCGGCGCCATCGGCAGCAAATGATATGAAGACACGCCTGATCACCGCGTTCATCGCTCTGCCGATCCTGATCGCATCCATAATCGCACCTTGGTATTATCCCGACGCCGTATGGTTCTTCGTCGCGATCGTAGTCCTCGCCCTCGCCGCCGGCCTCTTCGAGTTTTATTCCCTAACCAAGAAGCTCGCGTTAAAGGCTGACGCCGGCGTTGGTTTCCTCGGAGCGTCCGCCCTCATCCTCGCGTTCATTTTCGACGCTCCTGCCACCGCACCCGAGCTCTTGATGCTAACGCTCGCCGGCTTCATCGCACTCCTACTTATCACCCAGACATTCCGATTCCAAAAAGATTTCTCAAAGATGCTAACGGGCATCGGCGTCACCCTGCTTGGCGTTCTATATGTGGTCTTCCTCGGCGGCTTCCTGATCTCCACCGCCGTCGGCTTTGAAAGCATTCCCGGCCTCTCAACAAAGCTCCTGCTATTTTTTCTGATCGTAATGTTCGGCTCTGACTCCGGGGCGTACTTCACCGGCAAAGCCGCCGGCAAACACAAGCTCGCACCCGCCATTTCGCCCGGCAAGACGATCGAGGGTCTCGTGGGCGGAATTGTCGCCGCTGCAGCATTTGCGGCTCTCGCCATCTGGCTCTTCTTTCCCGAACTCCCCTATACGGTCGGCATCCCGCTCGCTATTGCTATGGCCGTCATCGGCGTGCTCGGCGACCTCGCCGAAAGCGCCATGAAACGCGGCTCCGACACAAAAGACGCAGCCACCATCCTCCCCGGCCACGGCGGCCTCCTCGACCGCCTAGACAGTTTGCTATTGAACGCCCCTATCTTGTATTATTTTGCTCGGTTTTACTTTTAGATCGCTATGAACGCATTTCGGTTTGATGTCGACAATAATTGACTGGCGCGAGCGTTATCAATGGACGTTCCGCCTTTCGTTTGTCTCAAACCGAAAGGCGTTTTTATTTTTGAACAACATTTATGTTAGACACTTTAGGCACATTGGAACGCACCCACACTTGCGGTGAACTACGTTCAACAAATGTCGACGAGCAAGTCGTCCTCATGGGCTGGGTCGCGAAGAAACGCGATTTTGGCGTTTTCACCTTTATCGACCTCCGCGACCGCTACGGCGTATCTCAGGTCGTACTCAGTGAGGAAGATTCGCCCGAAGCGCACTCAAAAGCCAAAAACATCCGCGGCGAATTCGTCATCGCCGTTAAAGGTACGGTCGTGTCCCGTTCCGAAGGCACGCATAACAAAAAACTCGCAACCGGAGACATCGAAATAAAAGTCAGCGAGCTGCTGATCCTCAACGACGCCAAAGTGCCACCGTTCCAGCTCGAGGTCGCAGGGTCAGAAAATCTCGCCGCCGAGGACACGCGTCTCAAATATCGCTATTTCGACCTCCGTCGTCCGCAGCTGCAAAACAACATTCGCATGCGTGCAAAGGCCGTCCGTGCGATCCGCGAATATTTCGACAGCCGCTGCTTTATCGAGATCGAAACGCCGATCCTGCTAAAATCCACCCCCGAAGGGGCACGCGATTTCGTTGTTCCCTCACGTATTCACACCGGCAAATTCTTCGCTCTGCCGCAATCGCCGCAGATTCTAAAGCAGATCACCATGATCGCCGGCTTCGACAGGTATTATCAGATCGCCCGTTGTTTCCGCGATGAGGACCTCCGAGCCGACCGCCAGCCAGAATTCACACAGCTCGACATGGAGATGTCCTTCGTCAACCGGGAGGCCGTCTACCGCGAAATGGAGGGCATGTTCAACCACGTCCTCCGCCTCATCGATGTCGAGCTCCCACACGAATGGCCCCGGATGACCTACTCCGAAGCCATGCGGCGTTACGGCAGCGATAAACCCGACCTGCGTTTTGGAATGGAGCTGCAAGACCTGAGCGACAGCCTTCGCGACACCGACTTCGCGCCCTTTGCCGAAACGCTCAGCAAAGGCGGTGAGATCAAGTGCATCGTCGTGAAAGGCAAAGCTGACTATTCCCGCAAACAGCTCGACGAGCTTCAGGAATTCGTCAAACGTTACGGCGCCGGGGCCCTGGCATGGATCAAGGTCGGGAGCGCTAGCGACGGGACTCCTACATCATCTCTATTAAAAGTACTAGGCGAAGAGAAGATCAACGAACTGATCCGTTCCGCCGGAGCCCATGTTGGTGATGCCGTACTGATCGTCGCGGGACGCCGCTCCGTCGTAGCGGCGTCCCTTGGGGCGCTGCGAGGCGAGATCGCCCGCCGCGAAAATCTTATCGACCGCACCCGTTACGAGTGCCTCATTGTCACCGAATTCCCGATGTTCGAACACGACGAAGAATCCGACACGTACTTCGCTGCCCATCATCCGTTCACATCGCCTATGGACGAAGATCTGGAGATGTTCAAACAGGCGGTCGAGAACCCCGCCGATCATCACCTGCTTGGCAAAGTCCGTGCAAAAGCTTACGACGCCGTCATCAACGGCTACGAATGTGCCGGCGGGTCGATCCGTATCCACCAAAAAGACGTTCAGGCGCTGAATTTCAAAGCTCTCGGTATGTCACCCGAATCCGCTCGCACGCAATTCGGCTTCTTCCTCGACGCGTTGGAGTACGGCACGCCGCCGCACGGAGGCTTTGCAGCCGGCATAGAACGCACCTGCATGATCCTCTGCGGCACCGAAAACATCCGCGACGTAATGGCGTTCCCAAAAACAGCCTCCGCCCAAGACCTAATGATGGATGCCCCGGGCATCGTTGACGAATCCCAACTCGACGAACTCGGCATCACGTCAATTCAGAACCCCGAGCAATAGCGACGGGGCACGCGACTGGAGCGGCAAGCATCCGTGCTTGCCCGTCAGATTTCATAGGCACAGCAACCGCCCGTAGGCCCGCCCCCGGGAAAATTTGAACAATTGCTTCCAACTTGTCGTAAAATGCATTAGGCAATGGCAAAGAAATTCGATACAAATCCCCTCGATCCGGATTTTCCGGAGAAGGCCAAAGCGCAGCAAGCGACGGCCCGAGCCTATTCGCCGCCGCCGCGGTCGCCTTATAGCACGTCCGAGTTCCCGTCCGATCCCGGCAGCGTTACCGAAGACACTACACGGCGTTTCGACGAGGCGCAGTTTAACGCTTATCAGTTCAACGGCGGCAGCGTTCCTGCCGCATACGTCGCACCTGACCGTGCGGACATGAATCACGCATCCGATCGAAAAGTCGCAAAGGCGGGCATTCCCGAGAAATGGCTTATCGGCCTGCCGTATCTGCCATTTTCGATTGGCCTTGTTGCGGGCATCATACTCCTCTTCATCATTCCTAAAGAAGAGACCAAGGTCCGATTTCACGCTGCGCAGGGCTTGGCGGCAGCCGTCGGCATTTTGATCGTTACGACCATTCTCGGCATCGTAACCAACGTCACAGGCCTTGCAGCGATCGGTAGCGGCATATTCACGGCGGTGACTACGGTAATGCTTATAATCTTCGCTATCAAGGCATGGCAGGGTAAACCCGTCCATATCGAAACAGTTGACGACCTCACAAACTGGCTCGAAGAAAAGATCGGCCCGCTAAAATCGTCCTAGCGTAAATGTTATGTTCTGTTCAGGCTGCGAAACTCCTACCCGCCCCCCGACCCGGGCATCGACAGCATCACCGACCACACCACTGCACCCTCCAAACGGATAGGGGCTCTCGCATTTAGCAGCAGCCGCCGACCACCCGGTAAACATCAAGAGGTCCGCAGCCCCCCGGCCTGCCGGACACCGCCCAACAGTCTTACATAATATTAGTCTCCGCCGCCAAACTCTTGACAACCGTGACGCACCTTGGTTAATCTCACTACTGACAATTTAGCGAGGGGAGTAGATCACCCAGAAGCGGTCCTTTAGGTCGTCAATACGAGCTTCACAGCTCCGGCCTAAAGGCAAAGGATCAAGACCTTGCGTAGAACGTTTTATGTTCGCGTGAGGTTTTTCTTTGCGAGAACAACGACTGTGGGATCAAATTTATGAGTCTCTTTCCGCTTGCTGAATATTGGTGGTTCTATCTCGCTTTCACCGGCTTCGTTCTCATGATGCTTGCCCTTGACCTCGGTGTATTTCACCGAAAAGAACACGAGGTCTCATTTAAGGAAGCGTCGGCGTGGAGCGGCGTTTGGGTAACGCTTGCCCTAACCTTCAACTATCTTCTCTATCAATACGCCCTCTGGTGGTTTCCCCAAGACGAGAGCCTGATGTCGATCCCGGGATTCGTGCCCGACGTCGCCGCCTGGACCGTATCCCTCGAGTTCCTCACGGGTTACATCATCGAAAAATCGCTTTCGGTCGATAACATCTTCGTCTTCGTCGTAGTGTTTGCGTACTTCGCAGTTCCGGCAAAGTACCAGCACCGCGTGCTTTTCTACGGCATCCTAGGCGCCCTCATCTTTCGGGCGATCTTTATCGGCGCCGGTTCATGGCTCATGCAGTTTCACTGGGTAATCTACATCTTCGGCGGCTTTCTTATACTCACCGGACTCAAGATGATGTTCGCCCAAGAAAAAGCTATCGATCCTGAGGCGAATCCGCTCATTCGTCTCTTCAAGCGCTTTATGCCGGTGACGCCTAGCTTCCACGGCAAGCAGTTTTTCGTGCGCGAGAACGGCCGCTGGGCCGCCACGCCCCTCTTCATCGCGCTCTTATTCCTTGAGATGACCGACATCATTTTTGCGGTCGATTCAGTTCCCGCGATCTTTGCGATCACTTCAGAGCCAATGATCGTGTTCACCTCAAATATCTTCGCCATTCTCGGGCTGCGAGCGATGTATTTCATGCTCGCCGGTGCCGTAGGCAAATTCCATTTGCTCAAGTACGGCCTTTCTGTCGTGCTGATATTTGTCGGCCTCAAAATGGTCTGGCTCAACGATGCCTTCGGCGGCAAATTTCCGGTAACCTGGTCACTCGGGATCATTCTCGGCACGATTGCAGCATCGGTTGTTGCATCGCTTATCTTACCTCCGAAAGAAGAGGACCTGGATGTGAAATAACCGCCGTTCGAGCAGGAACATCGGCTATGTTAAACTGTCCGCTATATGCAGGAAGAGCGTTCGATTCAAGAGATTTACTCACCCAACGGCATCTGCTTCGGCTGCGGGCCGGCCAATGAAAAAGGCCTGCATATCCGAAGTTTTCCCGAAGGCGATGAGCTGATCGCAGAATGGCACGCAGAAGAGCACCATCAAGCATTTCCGGGAATTTTGAACGGGGGAATAATCGGAGCCTTGTTGGATTGCCACTCAAACTGGGCGGCCGCATATCACCTAATGAAGAAGCGAGGCGAAAACACGGCTCCGTGTACCGTGACTGCTGACTTTCACATCAAATTGCTCCGCCCCACTCCCGTCGACGGACCGATCACGTTAAAGGCCCGTGTAGTCGACTCCACCGACGACCGCGCCACCGTCGAAGCCGAACTCTTAGCAGGAGCCAAAATTTGCGACACATGTCGCGGAACCTTTGTTGCGGTCAAAGAAAGTCATCCTGCCTATCACCGCTGGTAACCGTAATAACTTCTCAGTTCCCATGGCAGTATAAAAAATACCAACAAACGCACACGCTATAGCAGAGTCTCGGAAACGGTCTTGAGTTTCTGCATTTGTCGTTCAAACTCACCTCCCAACCCGAGCTTGCTCATCCACGCCTGCTGTTCACGCATTAGTCTTGGTAGATGAACAACGTCCGCCAGTGCGTAATGAACAAGTTCCTCAGTCCAGACGCCATCCCAGTTGCGGTTAAACTTCGAGCGTGGGGCCTTGTCCAGATCGATTGCGAAGTAACGATAAAGCGTATCCGCGAGCGACGCCGATTGATTCGCTCCCTTCGTTAGCACCTTCTCCCCCATCATCGTGTCATAAATATTTGCCGTCGCGATCCCGGCATCATTCAAAAATTCAAGATCAAATTGGGCATTGTGAAATATCTTCACGATCCCCGGATCGCTCAAGATATCTGCCAGCCTCCCCAGCGCAACTCCCTCGCTGAACGGCAGCAGAACGTTAAACTCTCCATCTGAGAACTGCAGCGACAGAAGCTTCCCAAACGCCGGGCTGAGCCCAGAAGTTTCAGTGTCGCAACCGAGCGCAGCTGCCGCTGTTAGCCTTTCGTAAGCTTCAGCGATCTCCTGCTCAGTCCGCGCGACAAAAACTTCCATTCAGTAAATTGTATGCTAGGAACCTCTTTCGCAAAAATAGGCTATCGTGTGTAACAATCTTGTATAAACATGCCTTTTAACCTTACAGAAATCGAAACGCGCGTACTCGGCTCATTGATCGAAAAACAGCTGACGACACCAGAGTATTACCCCCTCACCATGAACGCGCTCATCGCGGCGTGCAATCAAAAGAGTAACCGAGAGCCCGTGATGTCGCTCGGCGAAAGCGAGGTGCAGACCGCCATCGATCGCCTGCGTGACCTTAACCTCGTCTATCTATTCTACGGAAGCACGAGCCGGACCGTGAAGTACAAGCACATGGTTCCATCCGTGTTGGAACTCGATGACGCCGGCGTTGCTGTTATGGCTCTGCTCTTCCTCCGCGGTGCGCAGACCCCCGGTGAGCTACGCGGGCGGTCCGAGAGACTTTACGAGTTCTCCGGAGTCGGCGAGGTTCAAGAATCCCTCGACGCGCTAGCGTCACGCTCCGAACCTTTGATCGGCAAACTCGAACGAAGGCCCGGTCAGAAAGAGGTGCGTTACGCTCATCTCCTCTCCGGAGCCTTGCCCGAGTATAACGAAGCCGAACCTCCAGTACGCCGCCCGGTCTCAGGTATCGACGAAAGTCGAATAGTTTCGCTGGAAGACGAGGTCCTACGTCTTACAGAAGAGTGCACCGCTCTCCGGGCGTCGTTCGATGAGTTCCGCAAACAATTCGAGTAAAACAAAAAGAGGCCGCCGGTTTCCGACAGCCTCTCACCCTCTTGATTAGAGGTCTAGTTCACTCGAACCCGATGAACGCCGATCCGCTTTTTCACGATCTGCTCGACCGTTATATTCGGATCCTCTGCACGAGCCTGGCGAACATATGCTCCATCGATCTTAAAGATCCGAAGCTTCACGACCTCTTCCGGCGTCAATTGCGTAAGGCCTTCGGCACGAAGCTCGTTCAAATACTCCGGCGTTACTTTGAAGATGCTGTACTTAACCAGATGATCAAAGTTGTCTGCGCCAAATCCCATGTCTTTGATGCCGCGGACGAATTCGCCATCGATCTTGAAGATGCGGGCCTTTACGATCTCGTCCATCGTCAGATTCGGAAATCCGGTCGCAGCCATTTCCGAAATGTAGCCGCTATCGATCTTAAAGATCGTCGCCTTGAATAGATCATCAACGTCAAGATCAGGAAAGTTAGCCGCGCGAAGGTCATCTGCCCTCGCCACCGTGACATTCAAGATCGCAGCGGTGAACAACCGCTCTTCAACCGTGCTATGGCTCCCACTGCGGATCTCCGCGAAATCAAACCCGCGAGTACGCATTGCGTCAACATACCCCATATTGGGTACGAACCTGAACGTCCCGCTGCCACGCCCATCAGCGAACGATCCGTCGCAGTCGATAGTTCCCGCTTCGCGAACGAGTTGGAATCGAACTGATCCGCCGGACGTCAAGGCCTGGCTACTCAGGCCTGATAATTCACTGAGCAGATACGAGCTGCCGTGCTGGTTCTTGTGACCACGCTCGCTATTTCGGCTAAAGTTAAGTTGGATCTTTTGCGGATCTTTCTCTGAGATCGTGGCAGTCCATGTTCCGTTGATCTCGCTTTGGGCAAAGATCACATACGAGCCAAATGCGATTATGATAAAAGTGAACGCGAGTCCGCGTGTGATTTCAAAAAGTCTGGTCATAATTCCTCCGAAGCTGTTTCTATTTAAGTTCGTCTTACGAAAGAAAAACACCAGGACAGCGACATTTATGACAAAAAAATCGACCCCAGAAGATCTGAGGCCGATTGTACCTTTGCCGTTGATTTGATCAGTTCCTGCCTGGAGTGATCTTGTGGGTGTCACGAAGATCCTCAAGCAGAGCCCGCGCGTCCGCCTTGAACTTATGCGTATCCGGCGCCGCGCTTACATACTGTTGAAGATAGTTAGCACCCTCCTGAAGCTGAGCTCGATTATCCGATTCGAACCCGGAATTCAAAAGGCTTAGTCCGATCCCAGCCATCGCGTCGATGTTCTTCGGTGCAAATTCGAGGGCCTTGCGATACTCCGTGATCGCCAGCTCGCTATTACCAGCCGCACGCAAGACATCCGCTATCTCGACCAGTGCTTTTTCTTTCTTTGCACGGTCGTTCTCGCTAGCGACATAAGCCGCACTCAGCTCACGAGCTTTGTCGAGGATCTCTTCATCCACCTGTTGCGACTGGGCCATATTACTGATCGTTTCGGCCGCCGCCTGCAGTGACTTTGTCCTTTCGGTGGTAAGGATCTTTGGGTCACTCAGCTCAGACGGATTCGCATCACGCAAGATGACAAATGCACGATGAAAAGACGCAATAGCAAGCCCAAAATCCTTTCGCGCACCAGTGAATGCCGTGGCGCGTGCCTGGACATCGGGATTGCGAGCTGCTGCATTAAAGTTATCGGTCGCACGCCGCTGGTAAGACACACCTCGGTTATAGAGCAGAACCGGTGTGGACCCTGCGAAGTTCGGCTGTGCCTCGATACCTTCATTATACCGAGCGATAGCGACATCAAACTGCTTGGAATTGAAAGCTGCATTGCCCGCCTGCAACGCTTCGTTAACGAGTTTCGCCGTCTGCTCAATGCGAGCCTTTTCGGCGTTATATTTTTCGATCTCTTTTAGACGCTCCGCCTCAGCGATTTTTCGCTCGTCTTCGGTCATGCTGGAAGCAGCTACTACTTGGCGAACGTCCTCCTCGCTTAACCTATCTCCCGCCCCTTCTTCAACAATAATAACCAGCGTAGTCGTCCCGCCCCTTACACCAGGCTGTATTTTGGGTCCGATGCCTGATCCGCTTACAGCGACCGCAAACACCTGAGAAGGGGGCATGGCCGCCCAGCCAAACTCACCCTTTTCGTTCGTCGTTGTCTCAGGCAATTTACCGGAACGGGTATCCGTCCTGTAAGCCTCGACAGTCGCACCCGCGACGGGCGATTCAGTTCCATCGGCTTTCCGAAGCTTAACCACGCCTTGAACAGCCTGACCCTGCGCCATTACGCTGATTCCGCCCGCCATAACAAAAGCGGCAGCCAGCAACATACCTACGATCTTTTTACTTATCATTAGAATCCTCCGAGAGATCTGCATCAACCTTGTTTGAGATGCCGACCTGAACTTGCAAGTTTGCAATTTTCCTTATTTTAGACCACGTTGTGCAAAAATATGAAATCTTGATCGTTAATAGCCGCGCTCCCCACCAACATAGTAAAATCCTAGCTTGATACGAGGCGAATCAACGCATGACGATCAATCGAATCTATAACTTCAGCTCGGGTCCCGCGATGCTTCCGGTCGAGGTTTTGGAACGAGCCCGCGATGAAATGCTCTCGTTCAACAAGAGTGGCATGAGCGTAATGGAACTGAGCCACCGCTCTGACCTTTTCGCCGAAGTGCTGCAGAATGCGAAAGAGCTGCTTCGTAAGCTCCTGGGGGCATCAGACGAATACGAGATCCTATTCGTCCCTGGCGGCGCGACGATGCAGTTTTCGATGGTGCCGATGAACCTCCTTTCAGCGTCGCGATCGGCAAACTTCGTCGTCACAGGCGCCTGGGGCGTAAAGGCCACTGCAGAAGCGTCCAAATATGGCAATGCGCGGGCGGTATACAACTCAGAATCCAACGGATTCCGGACGATCCCTCGGGCTGATGAAGTTAGTTTCAGCGAGAACGCCGCTTACATTCACTACACCTCAAACGAGACCATTGACGGTGTCGAATTCGACTATGACCTCGACGGCGGCTCTACGCCCGTCGTCTGCGACGCGTCGTCAAATATTCTGTCGCGGCCGTTCGATCTCTCCAAGTACTCACTCATCTATGCCGGAGCCCAGAAAAATCTGGGTCCCAGCGGCGTGACCGTCGTTGTCATCCGACGCGATCTGATGGAGACGGCCAAGTCGGCTTCAATTCCGCTGCTGGATTACATGACGATAGCCGCAGCAGATTCCATGATTAACACGCCAAATACTTGGGCGATCTATCTGATAGGCCTGGTGTGTGAGTGGCTTCTGGAACGCGGCGGCACCGAAGCCGCGGGCCGCCTCAATGCCCAGAAAGCGTCACTGATATATCAGGAGATCGACGCATCCGGCGGATTCTATCGCGGTCACGCTGAGCCCGCCGCTCGTTCGCGAATGAACATAACATTCCGGCTTCCTAGCGAAGAACTGGAAGAGCGTTTTTGCGTTGACGCGATGGCGGAGGATATGGACGGACTTCGCGGCCATCGCAGTGTCGGCGGGATCCGTGCCTCGATGTACAACGCTTTTCCCCTTGAAGGTGCCGAGCGTTTAGCCGATTTTATGCGCCGCTTTGCGAAGCAGAATCGCTAGCCGCAGCCACACGCTTAAGTGCAGCGATGATATGGTCTTCATCGGCCGGCTCGACGGTCCGCAGATCGAGAAGCACTCGCCCGTCCTCTATCCGCGCAGCTATCGGCGGATCATTCGCTCGAAGCAAACTTTTTATCCCGTCTGCAGAGTGCGTTTCACCTGTTATCGAGATCAACTCCGCTTTTGGCTGCACTCCCGGTGCCGATCCACCGCCAACGGCAGAGTGCCCGCTTACACGCTCGATTCGTACGCTCGTTGCCGCAATGCCTGCACGGGCGATAAATGCGTCGGCCCTCGCTTTCAATTCATCCCGCTGCATCGAGAGCATCCGCAGTACAGGGATGTCTTCCATATGCGTGCCGCGGCGATATGCATCTAGCGTCGCTTCAAGAGCGGCATAGGTCATTTTCCCTGCCCGCAATGCGCGGTAGAGAGGGTGACATCGTATGTCATCGATCAGATCGCGCTTGCCGACGATCAAGCCGGCCTGCGGCCCGCCAAGCAGTTTATCGCCGCTGAAGGTAACGATGTCAGCCCCATCGTTCAAGCTCCGCGGGATGACAGGCTCGTCGTGCAGCCCGAATTCGCCAAGGTCGACAAGCGCTCCTGAACCTGCATCCTCATAGAAGATCAGCCCGTGCTCATGCGCCGTTGCCGCAAGCTCGGAATTTGTCGGGCTGGCGGTAAATCCAACGATCTTAAAATTCGAAGGATGTACGCGAAGTAGCATCGATGTGCTGTCGTTTATCGCCCGTTCATAGTCGGCGATCTTTGTACGATTGGTCGTACCAACCTCCCGCAGGACCGCACCCGAGCGTGCGAGGACATCGGGCACACGAAAATCGCCGCCGATCTCGACGAGTTCGCCCCGCGAGATCACTACCTCGCGGCCGGCCGCGTGTACGGAAAGCACCAGAAACGCAGCCGCGGCGCAGTTGTTGACGATCGCGGCTGCCTCTGCCCCGGTCAGTTCACACAGCAACCGTTCAGCATGCTCCCCGCGCCGCCCGCGGCCGCCTGTATCCATATCAAATTCTACGTTCGAATAGTTGCCGCCGACTCGACCAGCCGCTTCTGCAGCTAGCTGTGATAGGGGCGCACGACCGAGATTAGTGTGAATTACGACCCCGGTCGCGTTTATCACGCGGCGAGTTCCCCGCTGCCTTTCGCGCTCTGCACTGCCCAGCACCTCTGCTACCGCCTGGGATTGTAAGCTTTCCCGATCTGTCGGCCCACCACCGGTATGCAAAGCGTCGCGGAGGCCTTCTACCGCCTCCCGCGCCAAACCCGCAGCCTTCTCGCGGCCCAGTCTTTCGATACACGGGGCGAGCCGTTGGTCGCTCAAGATCGCATCAATGGACGGAATTCCGCGAAAGGCTTGAGCTTGTTCGGCATTCTTCTGCATTGATTAACTGTACATCGAATACGCTAATTTTGCGGAACGGCAGCACCGTTCGTCTTTTATTTAAACGGACGCCACGTCCGATTCCCCGTCCTGTCTTTACGCCAACCTGATAACCATGAAAGCAAACAATATGTATCGCCAAAGTTCCTCCCGACTCGAGGCAAGCGTCGCCGTCGATAAAGAACTGGCCCGAATCGAAGACGCGATCCGCAAACTCAAGGTGGACTTTGATATCTTCTTTAACGGCTCTTCCAAGCGGCCGCCGCTCGAAGCACGTGCCCGACTCGAATCTCAGCTAAAACGTATCGCAGACAACCGCACGTTGTCATACGCTCAGCGATATCAGCTGAACAATCTTGTCGCCCGCTTCACATCCTACCGCGAACTGTGGCGTCGGGCGCTGCGTGCCCGCGGTGATGAAGCGCTGTAAACGAAAAAAGCGAACCGGGTGGTTCGCTCCAAATGCCGATCCGTCAGAAGTCTGAAGGTCCGGATAACACGCTGCTACATTACCTTCATGACGTTCTCCGCTTGAGGTCCTTTGGGCCCATTCGTAACCTCAAATTCGACCTCTTCACCCTGCAATAACGTCTTATAGCCGTCACCGGAAATTGCACTATAGTGTACAAAGATGTCCTGTTCACCAGGCTTCTCAATGAATCCGTAGCCCTTGGCGTTATTGAACCACTTGACCATTCCTATTATCTTCGACATCTGAACTAAATCCTCCTACGATCTCTCCATTCGAATTCTGATCGCTCCGGACACAGTTCCGGAACTCACAAGTCTTTCTACCTAGATACAACGCGGGCCGATTTATGTGTGGGTTTCGAACGCTCGACTGGGTGTCAGCCTTATCGCAATTCGAACTGGTACCGGATCTTTAACTTCAAGAATTCCCTAAACGGTTGTGTTTGGTTTAGTTGACGAAAGAGAATTTACTCATTATTAACTCTTGTGTCAAGACCTTTTAAAGATTTCGAGCAAAACTTTGCAAAAATTGACATAACGACTGCTTTCTTAGAAGATTGAGTTTCCGCCAAGCCGTCTGCAGCAATACTTATGTCAAACGATTACGGACACGGTGCGCCGCTTTCTTACAACAAATATCTTAAGGTTCGCGAGTTAATCGACCTGCAGGAAACTCTTTCTGATCCCGCCAGCCACGACGAACTTCTCTTTATCATCATTCACCAGACTTACGAGCTTTGGTTCAAGCAGATATTGCACGAGCTCGATGCCACGATCGGATGGATGGACGAGGGCCGGACTTTTCGCGCGAACCACGCGCTGCGCGGCGTTGTTTCGATCGAGCGAATACTTGTGACGCAGATTCACGTCCTCGAATCGATGGCGCCTATTGGATTTCTCGAGTTTCGAGACAAACTCAATCCTGCCAGTGGATTTCAATCGATGCAGTTTCGCGAGTTGGAGTTCTCATCCGGGGCAAAGGACGAAAAGATCCTTGAATCGTTTAAAGAAGACGAGTTTGCGTACAAGCGACTACGAAAGCGGTTCGATTCCCCTTCGCTCCCCGAGGCGTTTTGGGCGCTCGTTGCACGAAACGGTCTTCTTACCGGCTCGTATGATGAGCGAGTAGCGGCCACCGTCAAAATTCTGTCGAGACCCGAAAAGTTTGCCGAAATTTACAACATGCAGGATCTGCTCATTGAACACGATGAACTGATCGTCGCCTGGCGTTATAACCACATTCAAATGGTTGAGCGGATGCTCGGAATGAAACCCGGCACCGGCGGCTCGGAGGGGGTCGGCTATCTCAAAACAACGCTCACCAAGAAGTTTTTCCCCGAACTTTGGGAGGCTAGGACGCATCTCAAGCTTGAGGATATCTCGGATGAAAACACTAAAGCTTAACGCGCTCGTTTCGATCTGTGCCATTGTATTCGCGACCGTTTCCGCGTTTTCACAGTCGAGCGACACTGTTCGGGTGACCATTCTCCATTTGAATGACACCTATCAGTTTGTTCCGGCGGACGGCGGTGCGCGCGGCGGCCTTGCGCGGGTTATGACGATCCGTAAGGAAGCGTTGAAAGAAAATCCGAACACGCTGATGACGCTGGGCGGCGACACGCTTTCGCCGTCTGTCGAGACCCGCACCTACCGAGGCGCACAGATGATCGATGCGTGGAATGTTGTTGGGCTCGATTACTCGGTTTTAGGAAACCATGAATTTGATTTGACGACCGACGAATTGCTGGCCCGCATGAAGGAATCAAAGTTTACATGGCTCGGGGCGAACGTCTTAGATTCGAAAACGAACAAGATATTTGCAGACACGCCGCCGTTTGTCATCCGCGAGATCGGGGGCGTTAAGATCGGGTTCTTCGGATTGCTACTGCCGGAAACGCGCGAAACATCGTCAATCGCGGATCACCTTCAAATCACCGATTTCTGCGCGACCGCTAAAGATCTGGTGCCGAAGATGCGTTCACTCGGCGCCGAGACAGTTGTGGCTCTGACGCATATGTTTATGGCGCAGGACAAAAAGCTTGCACATTGCGCTGACATCGACCTGATATTAGGTGGTCACGAGCACACCCTACTCCAATCTTCCGCAAACGGGACGCCTATCTTCAAAATGTGGGCGGACGCCCGCGAGGTTGGCAAATTCGATCTCTACATAAACAGAAAGACCGGCAGGCTCGAAAGCATGGACTGGGAGGTCATCCCGGTCACGGACCAGATCGTCGACGCACCGGAGTTCGCTCCTGTGTTCGAAAAATACAAAGGGTTGCTTGAGGAACTGGCGGTACGCGTGGGTGCGACCTCAGTTCCGCTTGATGCGTTTTCTCATTCCGTTCGCACGAAAGAAACTGATATCGGAAATTTCATCGCAGACTCCTATCGCGACGCGGTTAAGGCTGATATCGGATTTGTTAACGGCGGATCTATTCGGGCGGACCTAGCATATAATCCGGGCCCCCTTACGAAACGTGACGTTCTTTCAATGCTGCCGTTCAACAATCCGATCGTAAAGGTTGAGGTGACGGGCAAGATGCTGATGGAAATCTTGGAGCACAGCGTGGCCCGCTCAGCCGAAGACAATGAGCCCGGGCGATTTCCGCAGGTCAGCGGGATTAAATTCACTTTTGACGCCGCGAAACTTCCCGGCCAGCGCATCGTTGAGGCCACTGTGAACGGCAAGCCGGTCGTCGATGACGCCGTTTATACCATTGCGACATCAGACTTTCTAGTCTCGCGTGGCGGTGATGGCTACACGATGCTGAAAGACGCCAAGGTGCTGATCCCTGCCGACAAGGCGCCGAAGGATTCTGCCGTCTTTGAACAGGCAATTAAAGATTCGCCGAACGCGACTATCTCGCCGAAGGTGGAGGGGCGGATCACTCGGCTAAACTAACTAAGGTTTGGAAAATACTAATGCGAGCATTGTGGCTCGAAATAGGCGAAATCGCCGGTGGTTCTAGCGACTAGCTTCTTGTTTCGAAACTGTGAGATAGTCCCACGAAGAATTATTTCGCCGTCTTCGCCCACGGGTCTGTTCTTGAAGAATTCACCTTGAAATTCGAAGTCGAATCCTCTTATTCTTTTAGTGCGAAACGACACATGATTGCCGTCAAGTTTCCCCCACCTCATTTCGATAAATCCCGAGTCTTCCGTTTCGAAATTCGTGAACACCCCACCAACCAGTTCTGAACCTTCCCGTGAAATTAGAATGAGATTGACGTCTTTGAGTCCCTTAGAACCTTTGACCGAATACCATGCATCAAAAGCGTCGTCCAACGACGGGAATGCACCAGTATCCGCATCTCGCTCTTTGTCAATTAGTAGAACTTCAACAGCTTTGGTCTCGATCGGGCGTACTGTATCGAAGAGATGTTCTCCCCAAGTGGGCGATACCACCTTCACAATTGATCGGAAAAGATCGACAGTTCCAATGCCCAGGAAGAGTGAGAAGAGACAAACTAGAAGACGAAATCGCATAGACACACTCTAAGCCACTTCGTGCTGCGGAATCAATAAAATTCGCTCAGAGGAATTTCTCAAAAACCTCATTCGAAAACAACATACCTTGACGGGTGAGCCGAAGGCGGCCATCACTTACTTCGATAAGACCTGCGTTTAAATGAGGATTGATCTGCTCATTCGACAACTTTCCGAATCGCTGTTCAAACTCTCCCATATCAATCCCGGCGTTAAGCCGAAGTCCGAGAAACGCAAACTCCGACGCGTGATCGATCTCTTCGCGCATCACCTCTGCAGTCCCCATAGTCTCGATCCGTTCGACGTACTTTGCGGTGTCGCGTTCGTTCGCGTAACGCTGTCGACCGTCGAAAGAATGCGCGGACACTCCGAATGCGTAGACGGGGTCGAGCCGCCAATACTTTGTGTTATGCCGCGAAGCGAAGGCGGGCCTTGCAAAATTTGATATCTCGTACTGCTCGTATCCTGCGGCGACGGTCTTGTCCAACATCAGCTCATACATCTCAGCCGCGAGATCATCGTCGGGAACGGGCTGGCGGCGACTGCGGATCTGCTCAGCGAGCGGCGTCGCCTCATGCACCTCGAGCAGGTAAAGCGATAGATGCTCCGGCCGCATCACCAATGCTTCGTCAAGATTGCGCTCCCAGTCTCCAAGCGTCTGCCCCGGCAATCCCGCGATCAGATCCAGGCTGACGTTGTCGTACCCGACCTCACGAAGCATTCGAAAGGTATCGCGCGCGTCCTTCGCGTCATGACCACGCGCGAGCACCTTCAAATCTCGATCGTTGAACGTTTGAACGCCGAAACTCGCACGACTGACGCCTAGATCTCGAAAAGCAGCGAGCGATTCCGGAGTAACGGTCGCCGGGTTCATCTCCATCGTGATCTCAGGATTTACGTAGGTCTTGAACTTTGTGCGGACAGCGTTCAGCAACCGTTCTACTTGCAAAGGTGATAACAGTGACGGGGTCCCGCCGCCGAAGTAGATCGTGTCGATCTCGATGTCACATCCCGACGTCGCAAAGCTGCCGATCTCCGCACACACGGCATCAACATAGCGCTCAACCACGCTTGAGTCGCGATAGATATCCGTCGCGAAGTCACAGTATGAACATCGAGACTTACAGAAAGGTACGTGAAGATAAACACCTGCGGTCACACGTAAGAGTCTATCGGAGCGGAGCCGTGGCAGCAATAAGTTGTGAGCCGCGGGAGCAGCTTATTCCAGATACGTTGCCAGGGACGATTCCCAGACGGCTTCCAACTCATGGATAGGAGTGGCAATTCTCTCTTCGCCGTCTATTGCGATTCTGAGAACATCTTCGTTGACCCTGCCGATTATCGACAGCGGACAGTCTCCGACGATCTCTTTCACTTGATCGAGGCTGTCAGGTGCGAACGAGATAACGATCCGTGACGGCGATTCGCCAAAGAGAATCGCCTCGGCTGCCAGTCCGCCACTTTCCAGTTCGATGTCAGCACCGACGGCATCGCGCCCTAGTGACGAAAAGCATGACTCTGCGATCGCGACAGCAAGGCCGCCTTCCGCACAGTCGTGTGCGCTATTTATCAGTTCCGCTTCGGCCAGATCGAGACAGGCTTGCTGAACTTTCAATTCAAGCTCTAACTCCAGTCGGGGCACCGCCCCCGTCTTGATCATTTCAGGAGTAGAAATGCCGGCGACAGTTCCCGCATACTCGCTTACGCCGAGATCGTCATCAGTAACGCCGAGCAACGCAATAATGTCGCCCTCGTTCTTGAAACCCTGCGTGATGATCTTTCGCGTGTCATCGATCAAACCGACCATTCCGATCGTCGGCGTCGGCAAGATCCCCCGGCCGTCGGTCTCGTTATAGAACGACACATTGCCCGAGACCACGGGCGTCTCGAACGCCTCGCACGCCTCGGCCATACCGTCAATGACATCTGAGAAAGACTTCATGACCTCCGGTCGTTCGGGTGAAGCGAAGTTCAAACAATTCGTCACCGCTATCGGCTTGGCACCGACACAAACGACGTTTCGCGCGGCCTCAGCGACCGCTAGCATCGCCCCTTCACGGGCATTTACACCAACGTAACGCCCCGGCCCGTCAAGGCACATAGCGACCGCCCGCCGCGTTTCCTTGATGCGGATAACGGCTGCGTCCGCTCCCGGCAAAACTGCCGTATTTGTCCGGACCATCGTGTCGTATTGCTCATAAACCCAGTGCTTCGAACAAATATTCGAAGACCCCAGCAGAGTCTTCAGCGCCTCGGCCGGTTCGACATCGTTTCTGATAACTAAAGCAGCCGGGGGACGCTCTACCACCGCGCGAGCCTCCGCCATCGGCCGCTGATACTTTGGAGCCTCGTCGGTCAGAGCCTGCACAGGCAGATCCGCCTCTAGCACCCCGTTGTGATAGATCGTGAGGCGATCGCCCTCGACAACTTTACCGATCACGACGGCATCGAGTTCCCACTTGTTAAAGATCTCCACAAGCTCGCGCTCGCGTCCCTTGCGGGCAACTATCAGCATCCGCTCTTGCGATTCTGACAGCAGCATTTCGTATGCGGTCATCCCGGTCTCGCGCTGCGGTACAAGGGTAAGGTCAAGTTCGAGTCCGGTACCCGCACGAGCCGCCATCTCTACGGACGACGACGTCAGCCCGGCTGCACCCATATCCTGAATTCCCGCGATCGCACCCGACCGCATAGCTTCGAGACACGCCTCTAACAGAAGTTTTTCGAGGAAAGGATCGCCTACCTGAACGGTCGGGCGCTTTTCGAGAGCTTCGTCGTCGAATTCGGCCGACGCCATGGTTGCCCCATGAATGCCGTCACGCCCAGTTTTCGCACCCGCATAAAGTATCGGGTTGCCGATCCCCTCCGCCTTCCCGAAAAAGATCTGATCCTTGCGGACGAGCCCCAGCGCAAAAGCGTTCACTAACGGGTTGAGGCTGTACGACTCGTCGAACGAAACCTCGCCGCCGATCGTGGGGACGCCAAAGCAGTTACCGTAATGCCCGATCCCCTCAACGCAGCCTTTAAGAATCTGACGGTTGCGTGCGCCGTGCTTCGGATCATCCAGCGGCCCAAATCGCAGGGAGTTCATCGCCGCAACAGGCCGTGCTCCCATCGTGAAAACATCGCGAAGAATACCGCCGACGCCCGTCGCCGCTCCTTGAAATGGCTCGATAAAGCTTGGGTGGTTGTGCGACTCGACCTTGAACGCAACGCACCAATCGTCGCCGATATCCACGACACCTGCGTTCTCTCCTGGCGGAACAATAACTCGCTCGCCTCGCGTGGGTAGGCGCTTGAGGTGTACGCGCGAGGACTTGTATGAGCAATGTTCCGACCACATCACGCTAAACACGCCCAATTCCGTCAGGTTCGGCTCCCGACCCATTATCTCTTTGATCTTGCCGTATTCGTCGGCCGTTAGGTTGTGCTGAGATATGATCTCGGGTGTGATTTGCGTCATGAAAAGGCCTGTCCCTCGTTTATTCGATCCACTGCGCACGGACGGGAAATGTGACGTGTGCAAAACAAAAGAGTTTATGCGGTCAAGACGATTTTTTCAAACCGCCACCGATAAACTCTTGTGTTAAATCGATCTCAGGTGCTTAGGGCAAGGCCGGAGCACCCATAGCCGCCCATTCTTCCTTTGCGGGGCCGTAAACGCCGGTGACGGGTATCCCAGCCTGCCGCATCAGCACCGTCATCTGTCCCCTGTGATGCGCTTGATGAGCGATCATGTAAAAAAGCGTAAGCCCTTTCTGCCAGGGCTCACCGTAAAGGTCATCTTCTTCCAACAGCATCTCATCGGTCCACTGCGCCGCGACCCGCTCGCGAGCCGAACTCGATGCCTGTTCAAATGCCGCTGCGATCTCCGGTGCCGACGACGGAGCAGGGGCATCCTCTGCCGGCCCGTCGATCCGAAGTCCCGCTTTGCCCATCATTTCCGGCGGCGTCTGCGCGAGATGCCAGGCAATGAAACCTAATGTCCTTCCGCCGTCTACTACCCGCTGGTTCAACGACTCGTCGGTCAACGCGTTCAACAATTTCAGCGTCGACTCCTGTTCATAGTCCCAAGCCTTGATAAAATCGTCGATTTTTCTATACATACTCGCCTCCAGCAATTTAAGCACAACACGGTGTTGCAGCGGTAATACTAACAGATACTGGCGATGTGCGCAATAGAGTCAAAGAACGCGTGTCTCATTGCTTCGGGCTGAGAAGCTTGTCGATCTCAGCTTTCACGGTGTTAATGTTGATTATCCCTTGCCGTGAATACGCCGCCTCGCCGGACGGAGCATAGAGGATCGTGAAAGGCAGAGCCCCACGCCATTCGCCGGAAACCGAACCGATCGCCGCATCTTCTTTGGTCGTGTAAAGAAGATAGGTGGGCATCTGTGCTTTCATCTCATTGAGGAATTGCGGCACGAGGCGATCGAGTTCCTCAACATCATCGAGCGTGATCGTAATGAAATCGATCTTGCCGCGATATTCATCATCGATGTGCACAAGTTCGGGAAACTCTTCGCGGCACGGCACACACCAGGTTGCCCAAAAATTGATCAGAAGGGGCTTGCCCTTTGGCTTGATCAGATCGAGCAGATCAACCTCGTTGATCTGCTTCACTGTAGGCCTAGCCGCAGGACGAGAATCGGTGTCGGTGCCATTGCCCTGGCCCGAGATTTCGAGTGACAGACAAAGGACGAGGAGCCCCAGAAATACTGAGGCTCCTGTCCTTACTAAAAACGATCGTATCATCCTAATTACCCGCCGCTGCCTTCTCCACGCGCTTGATCGTGCAGCCAAAAGCATTCGTCCGAGCCTTTTCGATCTTCTCGCCCGCGAGGGTCGCATCGAAAGCCGACTTCAGGAACCTTTCCTGAATGTTGCGACCGCTTCGGTCGTTATCGATCGAACCGTGATAGAGCAGGACGTTGTCAGCGTTGAAATAATAGACCTCAGGTGTGACCGTCGCGCCAAGCTTGTCCGCGAGGACATTATTGGTATCGATCAGCATTGGGAACTTGAAGTTCTCAGCAGCGTCAGAGGTCACCCATTCCAGCGATTCAGCGTCCCGGTGATTTGAATTGATCCCGATGAAGTTAATGCCCTTTGCTTTGTATTCCGCAGCGATCTCATCGATCCGCTCGATATAAGCCTTAACGACCGGGCATTGTGCTGAAAGGAAAATGACGACCGAGCCGTTCTTACCCTTCAGGTCGTTGAACGAATGCTCTTTTCCATCCGTTCCAGTCATTTTAAAGTTTTCCAGTTTGCTCCCGACAGCGAACTCATTGCCCGCAGCCACGGGGCTGATGGTAAACGCAAACAAAGAAAATATTGCAATAAATAGCAAGCTCTTCCGCTTCATATGACACACTCTCCTTTTTTTATTAATTGGCTTGAATATATTAGCAACATCGCGATCTGCAGACAAGATATTTCAGCCAAAAACTCGCGGCATTCTACGCTGGAGAGTATTCGGCAGCAATATCTCCATCGCGTCGTCAACCGTTACTATTCCGGCAATATCCCCCACATCATCCACCACGGGGAGCGCCAACAGGTTGTATTCGGAAATTATCTGAGCGACCTCGTCGGCGGGGTCAGAAGGATGGGCACGTCGAAAGTCGGTACGCATCACCTCATGCAGCCGCTGAGATGGTTCGGCAAGTATCAGGTTACGAAGACTGATCAACCCCAGCAGCTGCCACGATCCCGGCTCCTTAACTATGTAAAGGTAATAGATCATATTCGGCGTTTCCGCCATTTGTCGAAGCTGGTTGATCGCCTCGCCGGCCGTAAGCTCGCATGGAAAAACGATGAACTCGGTCGTCATCAGGCCGCCCGCCGTATCGTTGTCGTAATGCATCAATTCGGCGACGTCCGCACGCTCGTCGGCTTCCATCAGATCGAACAGCTCGCGGGCACGGTCGTCGTCCATCTCGTCAAGCACATCGACGGCGTCGTCCGGCGACATCTCTTCCAAGATGTCGGCGGCTCGCTCCTTCTCGATCTCCTCAAGGATCCGGGCCTGGTGCTCCGTGGACATTTCCTCGAGCGTATCGGCCGCGATCTCATTATCCAGACTTTCTACGACCTCCGTCCGGTGGATCGGCGACAGTGTCTCAGCCAACTGAGCTATCTCTACGGGGTGCAGCCTCGAAAGCTTATCCTTTGACGATTTCAGCTGGACAGTGGCTGTGGCGGTGTCGGTTGCCAGATATCCCACGTCCGCCCAGTTCAGAACCTCAACAACGTGATCGCTCCCGTAAAATCCCTTTGGCATCAGCCGTCGCAGAAATCCTTTGAAACTTACATCCGCGCCGGAAACGTGCCAGTGATTTTCGACATTGATAAGTTGAACATCGTTCACCCGAACAACTCTTTTGCCGTCCACGTCGATCAATTGATTGTCGAGAACATCCTTTCCTAGCAAGACCTCGCCCTCTCGCCGCTCAAAAGGTGTGAGATCGACCTTCGCAGAACTCATGCGAACTCCGTTCTCGCTAATTGATCGTATGTTGCGTTTCGGAATGAAAAAATCGCGGCGTCGGAGTCTTGCAACAACCCCGAGGAGCGGCGGGTGGTCGTCATGCCCATAACTGACCAGCAGGTCCTTGACAGCGGCAATGCGTTCGCCGCGGGCGTCGTAGATCGGCGTTCCTAAAATTTGCGAGAGGTAGAGCATTTACTCTTGTACCGGTCCGAGTGTTTGTGTTAGATTAAATATGCACAACATTGTTGTGTATTGACTGTTCAAACGTAAGTGAACGGTTCGGGAAATTGATTCTTCTAAGGTTTCTCAGGTTTTTCGGGCCGTTCATTTCACCCTTTACCCTCCTCAGATGAAAGTTCTAATCTCTGCACTTGCTGCAGCTATTCTTTGTTCCCTCCACATCGCGGCCCAATCGGTTCCGCGAGTTTTCGACAATTTTGACCGTTCGCAAGGAGTTCAGGTGTATACGCCGCCTCCCCCGCCAGTCGAGGCCCCTGCGAAAACAACTCGTCGCGTCCGCCGTAACGGAAAATGGGTGGTTGAGGTCGTCGACGCGACCCCGCCAGCAGTAAAAAAAACCGCCGCCGTTGCACCCTCCGCTGTTTATTCCCGCATCGCGATGGGCTCGAACAAGTCCCTTAAGGGCTTTACTACCGGCAACGCGGCACATGATAAACATATCGAGGATGCCAGCCGGAAGTATAACATCGATCCGTTGCTGATCTATGCACAGATGCACCAGGAATCTGCATTCAAGATCCGCGCCACATCTCATAAAGGCGCGAGCGGACTGATGCAGTTAATGCCGGCGACGGCCCGAAGATTCGGGGTCACGTCCATCTACGATCCGAAACAAAATATCGAGGCAGGAGTCCGTTATATGCGGTGGCTGCTCGACTTTTTCGGCCAGGATGTGGTGCTCGCACTCGCGGGCTACAATGCGGGCGAGGGAGCAGTTTTGCGGTACGGGAGAAACGTTCCACCATTCCGAGAAACTCGCGAATATGTACGGCGGATAAGTGCCAGGTACAACTCGATCTCGAATCCAACCATACAAAATGGACCTGCGCCGAATTCACAGGTCGCCTCGGCGCAGCAAAAAGATTCGCGGCCGTTGACAGTCATCGAGCCGACGCCGCTGACGATACGCCTGCCTGACGGCAAGATGCTCCTCGTCAATCAATAACAAAATATCTCTTGTCCAAACTAGGCCGGTGCGAACCGGCCATTTTCGTTTTGAACTTTCACCAAGCCGACATAAACTAAGCACATGTTTTGCAACAAATGCGGTACGGCCACGGACATCGATTCGCTTTACTGCAAAAAATGCGGGACGCTTTTGGAACCCGAAGAGGAAACACGCGTCGCCCGCAGAGGAATTTCGGATCTAACAAATGGTGAGGACGAAGAGCGGCTTTTCTCGATCACACCCACCGTCAAGTTCGTTTACGCGGGATACGGATTAGCCGTTTTGGCAGCGTTCTTAGTCGTTGCTTTCTTCAGCGTCTTTCTGCGCGAGTACATCAGCGTGTGGGTGGGGGTGCTGTTGGGCATGTCCCTCCTGCTCATCCCCGCGTTCTATCACGTTCGGCAAAAGCTGGTGCGATACACGCTAACCGACGCGAAGATCGAAATAGATCGCGGGCTTATCGCGCGTCAGACACTCAACGTGCCGTTACGGCGAGTTCAGGACGTGACCGTCACCACCTCGCTTTCGCAGCGCATGCTTGGGATGGGCAATGTCGTGATCGATAATTCTGGCTCCGATGGTGAGACTATCGTGTTAAGAAACGTCGATTCGCCACGCCGCTACGCAGATATGCTGCTGAGGCAAATGCGAAAGCTTGACCGTAACCATCGTTGGGAAGAGTAGTTATTCAATGAGGAATTTTTTTGTGACCGGCGGGGCCGGATTTATCGGATCGGCATTTGTTCGGCTACTTTTGGAAATGCCCGATGTGGAATCGATCATTAACTTTGACGCGCTCACCTATGCGGGCAATGCCGAGAACCTCGCCGATATCACGGATCCGCGACACGTTTTCGTCAAAGGCGACATCTGCGATGCTGAGGCCGTAAAGGCCGCGCTTCCCACTCACTGCGATGCGATATTCAACTTCGCCGCAGAGTCGCACGTTGATCGAAGTATCCACTCGGCGCATGAATTCCTGAACACGAATATTATCGGGACCCAGGTGTTGCTCGACGCAGCGCGCGAAAAAGAAGTCGCCCGCTTCGTTCAGGTGTCGACCGATGAGGTGATGGGAAGCTTGCCGGATGACAGCGATCAGTTCTTCACCGAATCTTCGCCGCTTCAGCCGAACTCGCCCTACGCAGCTTCAAAGGCGGGAGCCGAGTTTGTCGTCCGGGCAGCGCGTGAAACGTTTGGCATCGACACCGTTATAACCCGATGCGGCAACAACTACGGCCCCAGGCAATTCCCCGAAAAACTGATTCCGCTGATGATCTCGAATGCAATGAATGACGAGACTCTTCCGGTATACGGGGACGGCCGGAACGTTCGAGACTGGATCTATGTCGACGACCACTGCCGTGCCGTCTGGCTTGCCTACGAAAAAGGGGCGAGCGGCGGGATCTACAACATCGGTGCGCGAAATGAGCAGGAGAATCTAAGCGTGATCAAGGCACTCTTAACGGCCCTCGGCAAACCCGACAGCCTGATGAAGTTTGTGCCGGACCGCCTCGGCCATGACCGTCGTTACGCTATCGACCCCACGCTAGCAGAATCGGAACTTGGGTGGAAGCCCGAGGTATCGTGGGAGAAGGGACTGGCATCGACCATTGATTGGTATCGCAACAACCAGAGTTGGGTGACGAATGTGCGTTCCGGCGACTACCGAAGCTATTACCAGAAAATGTACGGAGCGGCGTTAAGCTGATCTCACTTAGAGAACAGCTCGTCCATTGCATCTAGCAACGCACTGAAGGCTGCTGCCTTTTCCTCCACATTGCCGCCCTTTGGCAAGGTCGCCCGAAATTTTACGAAATGATTGTTATACGGGAACAAGTAGATCTCGGAATCAAGAGTCCTTCCGCGGGCGGCGATCTCGTAATAAGCGTATAGTGCCTTAACATTGCCGTCACCGCCGCCAAGAGTGATCGTTTCACTTGCACGAGGTGTTGCACGCTCATAGAATCCCGCTTCCACGACCGCCATGATCTCAGCTCGAGCCCGTTCCAGTTCCTCTGCGACGGCACCGGTAAGCGAATTAGGTATCGACGAACGTCCGCCGTTGTAAACATAAACAGTGACTCGTGCTCCGAGCTTTTCCGATTCGTAGTTTACGCTATAACCCAACGCGGCCTGCGGATACACTATCTTCGGGCTTAGCAACCATCCTTCGACCTCGGGGAAGTCAACATCGCCGTCGAACGGCGTTTCGCGTTCAAGCTTTAGGACAGCGGCTTTCTCGTCAGTTTTTTCCTCCGGTGGCGTTGCAGGTTTTGTCGGCTGCTGTGCAGCGATCGGAACGATTGTGGTCAATATAAATCCAGCGACAGCCAACAGTCTTACAAATTTATTCATTCAACATACCTCGTTTTAGATTGAGAAACTTACTGAGACTAACCCACTCTGAGAAGATGCGTCAATTAAAATGCGCTATCCTGTTCATCCGAATCGCAGTATGAAAATAATTGTAACTGGGGCAAACGGGATGCTAGCTCGGGCCGTTACGGACGCATGCAAGCGAATTGGCAGCGAAGTATTTGCGTTAGCCCGAACCGAGCTTGATATCACCGACGCGGACGCAGTGGACGCGGCACTTGACCGGATCGAACCCGACGCCGTGCTTAATTGCGCTGCTTTCACGGACGTTGACGGGGCCGAATCGAACGTCGATCAATGCTTTGCAGTCAATGCGACGGGTGTCAAAAATCTCGCCGCCGCTACATCACGTACGGAGACGAAATTGGTTACCGTGTCGACGGATTATGTGTTCGGCGGTGAAAAGAGCGGTCATTACGATGAGTCGGATGAGCCGAATCCCCTGAGTGTTTACGCACGGTCGAAAGTGGAAGGGGAGGTCTTGGCGACGGAAGCCGACCCGAAATGCATCGTGGTGCGCTCGGGGTGGATCTTCGGCCCGGATGGAACTAATTTTCTCAGTCTGATCCCGACACTTCTTGCTGGCGGTCGTCAGATCAAGGTCATTACCGATGCCTACGGGACTCCGACCTACGCCGTTGATTTAGCCGAGCGAATTCTTGTCCTTGCTGATTCGTCAGCAACCGGAATCGTCCATGCTGCCAACGCCGGCGAAGGAAGCAGCTTCTATGATTTTGCGTTGAAGGTGTGCGAGATAAGACGCTTCGACAAAGCGCTGGTCACGCCGGTGACATTCGCCTCGCTCGACCGAGCCGCTCCGCGTCCGCTGAGTTCAAAACTTACATCGATTCGCGAAAACGAACTCGGACTTTCACCAATGCCGAACTGGGAATCAGCCGTGCAACGATTCCTCGAATTAACCCAACCGGACTAACGTGTGTTGTGGATCGACGCGGCTTCTTCTACGACCGGCGCATCGTCGACCGGGTCGGCATTCTTGTAATAGTCGTAATAGCCGGTACCGTAATATTCGTACTCGGTCGAGCCCGCCTTTATGCCGTTGAGCACGACGCCGTAGATTCGTGCCCCCAGTGTCGCAAGCCGCTGCTTGAACCGTCGCATCAAGTGCATCGAGCTCTTATTCGCCATCGCCACAAGCACGACACCGTCGACTATCGTTGATAGGATCGCTGCGTCCGTGAAAGAGATGGCCGGGGGAGAATCGATGATAATGTGCCGATATTTGCCTTTTAAGAACTGCAGCAGGTTCTTCATTTCATTGGAACTTAAAAGCTCGGCTGGGTTCGGGGGAATCGGGCCGCTCGTGATCACCTTGAGCTGCGGAAGGTCCCGACACGTCTTGATCAAATGCTCCGTGTTTCGTTCGCCCGACAAGTAATTGGTCAGGCCATGGCTGTTCTCAAAATCGAAGTAATTGTGGAGCCGCGGCCGCCTAAGGTCACAGTCGATGATAATGACCTCGGCGTCAGACTGAGCCAGCGTAACGGCGGTGTTGATCGCTGTAGTCGTCTTACCTTCGGACGGCTGTGACGATGTAACAAGGATCGTCTGCGGTGGCTTGCCGGCTGACGAGAACAGCAGCGACGTCCGCAAGTGGCGGTACGCCTCCGCCATCGGCGACTGGCGCTCTTCGAGAGTTACCAACCCCGTGCTCCCCCCATTCCCGTTACCATTCGCCCCCGCCAGCCGCAATCGTTTGCGGTCGGTGCCTTGGTGATGAGGAATGAGTGCAAGCGTCGGAAGCCCAAGCTGTCGGCTGATATCTTCGGATGACTTGACCGAATCGTCCATGTAATCGAGCAAAAAGGCCAGCCCGATACCGGCTGCGAACGAAAGCATGAACGCGACAAAAATATTTCGTCCGCGATTCGGCCCTGTCGGTGTGCTCGGCACAACGGCGTTGGCAGCGATCTTTATGTTATCCGGCCGGCCGCTTTCGATCGCGAGTTCCTGTTCCTTAAGACGCTGAGTATACGTATCCAGCAGGTTTCGCTTTGTATCGATCTCCCTCCGGAGTGTCGTCAGCTTCGTCTGCGCCTGTCCCTGAACGTTCGCGAGTGCCGCTTCGCGTTCATAGGTCGCAAGCGCCTGGGACTCTTCCCGGCGCTTCGATTCGAGCTGTGACCTAAGCGATACGAGCGCACCGCCGACCGCGTCCTGTTCGATTCGTTTCTGGTCACGGTCGATTATCTGCGACACGTCACTTTCAGTCTTAGATTTGGTGGAAGAAAGTGCTTCGATTCTCGCATTCAAAGCCAGGATCTGCGGATGCTCCTCGGTGTACTTCACCGCTAGGGAGCGCTTTTCGGCGTCGGCTTCTTGGATCTGCTTCTCGATCTCGCGTATCTGATCCTGGAGCTTCGCCTTTCGTTCCGTGTTGAGCCGCATCGTATCTTGAAAGATCCGATTTTCGTAAAGGTCGGGAATGTTCATCCCTTCCCCTTTTCGGCTCGCGGCTACGGCAAGGTTATATCGCCCCTCGAGCTGTCGCCGTGCCTCCATCGCTCGCAGCCACGTCTCGCTCATCGTCGCAAGTCTGCCTGCGGCCAAGTCCTGCCCCTTATCCTGCAGGGGAAGCCCCGAGGCACGCATCTCATCGATCAACTGTGCCTCTTGATCACGAATAGTAACCTGGAGCTCTTCGATCGAGCGGGCAAGGTCGTCCGCAGCCTGCTTCGCACCTTGCGTTTCGCGGTCGGCGTCCTCTTCTTTGAACACCTCCGCGACCTTATCCGCGACTAGGGCAGCTACCTCCGGATTGGTGTGCGTCACCGTGATCATCACGATATTCGTGCGCTCACGCTGGTTGACGCTTAGTCGGCTAGCGAGCGATGACGTGTATGAATTGACGCGAGCCTGCTCCTCAGGCGTGAGCATGTCCATAGTGGTCTGCGTCTGCTCGACCGACGAGACGATCGGCAGCGAATTGGACGTCTCACTGTTCTCATCGCCGCGCGAGAATACCGATCGAACCGATGCCAGGACGCCGTCCTGATTTCCCGAAAGATTCGCTTGGCGATATAGGCCCGTCCTCAGCACAACCTTGCGCATCAGGTCCGGATTGCTCAGCAACTGAAGCTGCGTATTGTAATAATTTGCGTCGTTCCCAAAGTTGATGTTGATCGAATCCCTCGAAGCGGCCTTGGGCCGACGCGGTTCGATTATCATCTGCGTACTTGCGGCATAGATCGAAGGCTGGCGGAACATGTAAAACGCCGCAAGCGTGGTGGCGATCAAGGTTAGCGCGAGGATCATGGGCAAACGCTTGACCACCACATTCGCGTAATGGCGAATAGAGCGACTGCCCTCAACGACTTCGTCGTCATACATCCCCGTATACCCGGCGGGATACTCAGGTGGAGTAGTTCGAAGCTCGCCGGCAGAGCGGGGGAGGGGGGTCAAACGCTGATCTTGTTCCATACTGCTAATCTTACTGCTAAATAAAGCGCTAAAACTGTTTTATACCATAATTAGACGCTTAATACATCTGGATTTCTGACAAACTCCGCTACCACGACGGCGCCCATGCGGCCGCCTTTGTTCGGCCCCGTTTCAAAATGGTATATTTTAAGTTTGCCGTAGGTATGCTGAAAGCCATAGTGGGGTAGTTATGCTAGGGATATCCGAAAAAGAGCGCTCTGCCGCGGAATACGATTTTCCGCTGGGCATCGACGGTTTTACTTACTCTGACCTGTTCGATGCAGAAAGGCTGAAAGCGCTTGCCGAAAAGTTTTACGACGAGGTCGCTGAGCGCGAGCCTGCACTTTACGATGCCCTATCAAAATATATCGCGGCGCACGGTCAGGGCTTCGAGAAACGGGTTGAATCGCAGATACTGACGGACGCGGCCCCGTTTCTTTCTGATTTCGTCGGACGCCTTTTCAAGATCTCAGATGCTCGTAGCGAACTCGAAAGCACGATCTTACAGCAGGACCCGATCTGGAAATACAAATTTTTCGTTCAGCGTCGTGCCGCAAAAACATACAAGCCCGAGGCGGCTGCCGCACTTAATTTCGCTGAGGTCAACGCCGCGATGCGGGACCTGTGGCACTATGGATTCGACCAGACGCTGGTGTTCGATGACGAACTCGCCGTCGCAACGATGGCTGCGCGGTTGATCGACGCCGAAGAAACGTTGGCTAAAAGTGACGAATCGAACGCCGCGACCGACGAGACCGTTGCCCGCATTCAGCGAGCCTTTGACAAGCTGAAGGACAAACCCTTTGGGAAGATCTTTAGTGATCACATTCTCAAGATCGACGCCCAAGGCGGCCTTCTGATGGTAAAGGCTGCCCTTGCGGTCATAGAAGCCTGGTCTGCCATCGAGTTTTACAAAAAAGAGAAACGCTGGAAGGCCTTTAAAACCCCTCACGCGCTTGATTATCAAAATCTCGTCCAACTGGTTCGGCCCTCGGCGGAGTTGCCCAACGTCATGCGCGGCCGTGAAGAAGACGTCCGTCGCCGTGTTGGATTCAAGCTGACCGATGACCGCGGCACGATGCGTGATTCGTTATATGAGATCGATTACTGCATGATCTGCCACGAGCGGTCCAAGGACGCGTGCTCGACCGGACTACGAGAACCCGACGGCACGGCGAAACGCAACCCGCTCGGCATTGCGACAGAAGGATGTCCGCTCGACGAAAAGATATCGGAAATGCACCTGCTGAAAAAGCAGGGGGACCCGATCGGGTCGCTCGCTCTGGTCGCGATCGATAATCCGATGTGCGCCGGTACGGGCCACCGGATCTGTAACGACTGCATGAAGGGCTGTATCTTTCAAAAGCAGGAACCGGTCAACATTCCGCTGGCCGAAACGGCGACGCTTACTGACGTACTAAAGCTGCCCTACGGTTTTGAGATCTACCATCTTTTTACGCGCTGGAACCCGCTGAACGCAAAGCGGCCGTATATGCTTCCGTACAACGGAAAGAATGTGATGGTGGTCGGGCTAGGTCCGGCGGGCTACACCTTGTCGCAATACTTGTTGAACGAAGGCTTTGGCGTTGTAGGCATCGACGGACTCAAGATCGAACCTCTGCCCGAGGCGTGGACAGGAAGCAATGGCACAAATTGCCCGAAGCCGATCAAGGACATCAGTGAAATAACCGAGCAGCTTGATGAGCGGATCCTCTCCGGTTTCGGCGGGGTTTCTGAATATGGGATCACCGTCCGTTGGGATAAGAACTTCCTTACGATGATCCAACTAATGCTCACCCGCCGAAAGCGTTTTCGGGCATACGGCGGCGTCCGCTTTGGCGGAACACTGACGATCGAGGACGCGTGGGATTTCGGCTTTGACCACATCGCGATCGCTACCGGCGCGGGCCGCCCGACGATCGTGCCGATGAAGAACAATCTTATCCGCGGCATTCGACAGGCTTCGGACTTTTTGATGGCGTTGCAGCTAACCGGCGCGTTCAAGAAAGACACGCTTTCAAACCTGCAAGTACGCTTGCCCGCCGTCGTTATCGGGGGGGGCTTGACCGGTGTCGATACGGCGACCGAGATCTTTGCGTATTACCCCGTGCAGGTCGAGAAGATGCTTGATAAGTACGAGGACATCATCGAAGAATTTGGCGAGGAAGAGACGCTTGCAAAGTTCGACGACGAAGAGCGGGCCATGATCCTCGAATTTCTCGATCACGGTCGGCGGGTCCGTGCTGAACGTCAGCGTGCCGAGGCGGCCGGCGAAACGCCGAACCTCGTGTCTCTCGTTCGTTCATGGGGTGGCGTGTCGCTCGTTTATCGAAAGCGGCTGCAGGATTCGCCCGCTTACCGCCTCAACCACGAAGAGGTTCAGAAGGCACTCGAAGAGGGCATCAACATTGTCGAATGTATGAACCCGAACGAGGCGGTGCCGGATGAATTCGGGGCTGTGAAGGGGATCGTATTCGAGCGTCTCAGCCACAACCCGGAAAACGGCAAGTTTGAGCATACGGGCGAAATGCACGAACTGCCTGCCAGAACCGTCTGCGTGGCCGCGGGGACGTCGCCTAATGTTATCTACGAGAAGGAGAAGCCGGGAACCTTTGAACTCGACGAGTGGCGACAGTTCTTCAAACCATATAAGGTGGTTCGCGAGGGCGATGAATTTCAGCTCGCAGAAGCCGAAAAGGGTGAGTCCGGATTTTTCACGTCGTACGCCAGCGACGGTAAATTCATCTCGTATTACGGCGACAACCATCCCAAGTACGCCGGCAACGTCGTCAAGGCGATGGCATCGGCGAAGCACGGCTATCAACGGGTCGTCGAACTCTTCGCACCCGAGATCGCGGAGCGCGGAACACTTCCGCAGAACGAGAAAGACGCGATCTTTGATGATCTTGTCGCAAAGCTTGATGAAGAGCTGCGTGCGTACGTCGTCAAGGTCATTCGTCTGACGCCGACGATCGTGGACGTGATCGTCAGGGCCCCGCTTCAGGCTCGCAAATTCCGCCCGGGGCAGTTCTATCGGTTGCAGAATTTCGAAACATCGGCCCCCGTCGTCGAGGGCACTCGCCTAGTGATGGAAGGGCTCGCGTTGACCGGCGCGTGGGTTGATGAAGAGGCAGGCCTGCTTTCGATGATCGTCCTTGAAATGGGCACATCGTCGAGGCTTTGTTCACTGCTAAAAGAGGGCGAAGAAGTTCTTGTGATGGGCCCGACCGGTACGCCGACCGAGATCCCGCGGAACGAGACCGTACTGCTCGCTGGCGGCGGGCTCGGCAACGCGGTGCTTTTCTCTATCGCTCGGGCGCTTCGCGACAATCACAACAAGGTTATCTATTTCGCGGGCTATCGCAACGGGGCTGACCTGTTCAAACGCGAAGAGATCGAGAATGCCACCGATCAGATAATTTGGGCCACGGACGCGGGCAACGAGATCAAACCGGACCGGGATCAGGACGCACACTTCCGCGGCAACATTGTGCAGGCTATGGTCGCTTATGCCGAAGGGAAACTCGGCGAACAGACCGTCAGCTTAAACGAGATTGACCGCATCATCGCGATCGGTTCTGACCGAATGATGAACGGCGTTCGCGAAGCCCGCCACTCGTCATTAAAGCCCTTCCTAAAGGAACAGCACGTCGCCATCGGCTCTATCAACTCGCCCATGCAATGTATGATGAAGGAGGTTTGTGCACAATGCCTGCAACGGCACGTCAACCCGCACACCGGCGAGGAATTCTGGGTCTTCTCGTGCTTTAACCAGGATCAGCACCTCGACTTCGTCGATTTCAAGAACCTCAACGATCGCCTACGCGCCAACAGCGTGCAGGAAAAGCTAACTAATATGTGGCTCGACCGCGCATTCGGCCGTGAAGATTTCAAAAGGCTCTACGGGCAGGCGAAGCATCCATCGCCTTAGATTGATCGCCGGCTCCAGGTCCATAGTTACTTGCGACCTAGATCGGATGCTCGCAGAAGGCGCTCGGTACGCATGACGTGAACAATGCTCACGACATCATCGTGAAAGCGATAAAACACCCGGCAGGGCGGTTCTACGATCTGGCGATAACGTGAGTGTTTCAATTCAGGCGGACGGCTTCCGCTCTCAGGATGCTCAAGGAGTTGGTCGACGTGACGGAAGATACGTCGAACCAGTGCCGAGGCAGCCTCCGGGTTTTCTAGAGCGATGTAATCCGCAACTGCGTCAAGATCACTAAGAGCGGGTTCGGACCAGACTATTTTAGCCATCTCGACATTCGACGCTTTGCCTCGGCTTGCGTTACGACACGCCCGTCAGCGATCGCCTGTTCCCCGCGGGCGATTCCCTCGAGCAATGAGATCCGCTCATTCATGAGTTCAAAACTTTCAACGTCCACAAGATATGCACTAGGAAGTCCGTGCTGGGTTATGAGAATAGGCTTCTTGTTTCGCTCAACGTCAGAGATCAGGTCGGTCGCTTTCCGTTTTAGAGTTGTTACGAGTTCGGTCCTCATACAAATGATACTATAGTATCACTTTGCACTTTTCAACTTAGAATTGGTTTCAGGTCGATGACAGAGCCTCTGGTCCGCTTACGCGCAAAGGATAAAGCCGACATCGCAAACGCACGCGAGAGATCAAAATATTACCGTTAAAATATCCGGTAGTTAGATACGGTCCACGTGCCGTTCTTTTCCTGCGTGAAGCTTACGAACTCGACAGCCGAATGCTTCTCGAATACGCTTTGATATCGGAATGTCGCTCCGGACTGCCCAGACGCGGAAGGTAACGAACTGATTGTCGTTACCGCTATCAACTCGCGTGAACGCAACTTACCCAATATTTCGTGCGTAGAAACGCAATACTGCAACCACTGATCTTCGTTCACTGCTTCCCGCGAGATCGAGGTAAGCTCTCGGTAAGACTCACTGCATTTCGACTGCCCCCACACGCCTAACCATGTTTCAGCCGCCTTTTTGATCGGTTCGATATCTTTGTCCGTCGAGGACTTTTGTGATTTTGGAACGAACTTGATCGACTTCATCAATCGCTCGAACAACAACTTTTCTTCTTTCTTGTAGAGCACTTTTGAAAGGTGCAGATCAACCCAGTATCCTTGGTCGACGTACTGAGAATACATGTCTTGCATCTCTAACGGCTTTCCCATCACCTCGGGTCGAAAGAACTCAAAATAGCTGAACGGTCCAAATCGTCCTTTATTTAAATTCTCAAACTTTCCCCACGCCGGATTCCCTGCATTCAAAACAAAATCACGGCAGTCGTCGCCTGTTTTGCACTTCTCAGCTGGCTCAATATAGAACGAGATGTTGAGTTCGTCTTTGCTGGGCGAGAGCATGAAGTAGGCGCCGTCAGGCTTAGTTCCCACGCGCGTAATGTCGAGGCCGCTATCTTCGATCACTACGTCCCACGGTGCGCCCACAGCAGTCAGCCTCACTGAATCCTTGATTCGTGGCTGCGCGTCGATGCAAAGATGTAAAAGAAAGAGCGAACTGATCGCAAAGAGTAAAATCTTCATATCAGTTGCAGTATATAACACGTCAAAGGTCGTGCGGTCGTTCGATGGAGCCTTGAAGAGTTCAACCTTCATTGATCTTCCATTATGGCAAAATCGGTAAAGACTGACTCGGCCCTACCGACAATATCCCCCCGCCGATTCTTGATCGACATCGGCGATAGCTCGGGAAGTGCATCGGAAGGCAACACGCCTAGCTGCTTTAGGATTGCCACGGCAACAACTGGTCGGGCCCTGTGGTCGTCGCCGTCTTCGATCTTAAGCGCTACTGCGGCGCCGTTAGGACGATGGTCACTGGGAAGGATGCCGCACAGCCACACGCCGTCAGCGCCCACTTTCGAAATGATCCGTCCATTCGCTGCCTGCATCAGCATTGTGTCTAGGCGGGTACTTCCGCCGATGAGTTCCGGAAACCTGACCATTGAGCTTACAATTCGCTTGGCAGCGGCCTGCACACCTTCGCCGAATGTATCGGGTGGTGATAGCAGGTTGAGCATTGCGCGCACCATCGCGGAGAGGTGCACTGCAAAATTCGGCGCTGCGCAGCCGTCGATGCCAATCGCTATCTCATTTTGCGGGATGCCCGCAAATAATGAAAAAAGGCGCAGGATCTCGTGCTGAACCGGATGCTCCAACGCCTCGTATGCCGCGAGGTCAGCACCGAGATGTTTCGCAGTCGCAAGCATCGCTGCATGCTTGCCCGAGCAGTTGTTGTGAAATTGCGTCGGATACTCGCCGGCTCGCTGCATCCGCTCCGCCTCCTTCTCAGAAAACGGCAGATGTGCCCCGCAGCGCAGATGCGATTCGGTAAGTTCGGTGCGCTCGAGCATCAATTGTGCAATGCGGACGTGCCGTGCCTCGCCCGAATGTGACGCGCAAGCAAGCGCGATCTCCTCATCAGAGAACCCATATGCATCCGCCGCGCCACATAAAATGAGAGGCAATGCCTGAAAGGGCTTTGCCGCTGAACGTATGTATGTAACGGTACTCGGATCACCGGCGAATGCACCGACAGACCCATCGCCGTCCACAGCGAGCCAGTGCCCGCGATGGATAGACTCGATGGTTTCGCCCCGAATGACATTTGCCAAGATCGCTGCCGTCATATGCCTTATGCACCCGCAAGCATCTCACGCGCGTTATCGCGTGCCGCCTCTGTGATCTTCTCGCCGGCCAGCATTCGCGCGATCTCTTCCACGCGTTCCGCTTCGTTCAGCTCACGAACCCCGATCGTCGTCTTGCTCTTTGCGAGCGTTTTCTCCACAACAAAATGCTTGTCCGCCTTTGTTGCAACCTGCGCCTGATGGGTGACGCATAGCACTTGCTGACTCGTCGCAAGCTGTTTCAGTTTGAGCCCGACCGCTTCTGCCACGCGGCCGCCGATCCCGGCATCGATCTCGTCGAATACCACAGCCTTTCCGGAATGCCGCGGGCGGGATGTCGTCTTGAGTATCAGCATCAGCCGCGAGGCTTCGCCCCCTGACGCGACCTTGGCCAGCGGCTTCGGCGATTCGCCCGGATTTGCCGAGAAATAAAACTCGATGCGATCGATTCCCGTCGCGCCGAAATTTTTTTCGTTATCGCCCGCCGCGGTATCTATTCGTACCTCGAACTTCGCCTTTTCCAGGGCGACGGCCTTCAGTGCGGCCTCGACTTCCTTCTCGTATTTTTTCGCCGCCGATCGGCGCTTCTCGCTCAGCTCTCTCGAAAGCGCCAGGAAAGCATTCTTTTTCTCGACGAATTCCGCCTCAAGTTCTTTCGCTCGCATCTCCGCCGATTCAATATTCGCTAATCGTTCTTCCGCCTCCGCCAGATGCTCCAGCGTCGCAGGAACCGTGCCGCCATATTTTCGGGTGACGCCGCTGATCTCTGCCAAGCGATTCTCGATTTCCTCAAGCCGATCGGGCGAAAATTCGAGCCGCCCGCGAAAGTCGCGCACTGTGATCGCAAGATCATCGAGGACGGCGATTGCGGATTTCAAGCTTTCCGAATAATCCCGAAAGGTGGATTCATACTCCCCCAACGCCGCGATGCGCTGCTCAACATTTGAAAGCGTCGCGATCGTCGCCTCGTCCGCCTCATACAGCAGCGAATATGCCTCATCGCTCAGCGTCGAAAGCTTCTCAACATTTCCTAACCTCCGCTTCTCAACCTGCAGCTCGTCCTGTTCATCCTCACGCAGATCTGCACGCCGAATCTCTTCAACCTGAAACCCGAGTATATCGACGAGCCTTAGTTTTTCCGCCTCATCTTGTTCGAGTGAGTCGAGCGCTCTCCGCACGGCTTGCAGCTCCTCATGGGCCTGCCTCACACCGCCGGCTAGATCCGAAACGGATGCGTATTCATCCAGCAGCGCCAGGTGCGTCGCCGGTTCAAAAAGCATTGTCTGTTCACCCTGTCCATGGATATCGACGAGAAAGGAACCAAACCGCTTGAGGAGATTTGCGGTAACTAGCCGATCATTAATGAAGATTCGATTGGGTCCGGATGCCGATATTTGCCGCCGCACGATGATCTCCGAAGTGTCGCCGTCCCCGACCTCGATCCCGCCCTCTTCCAGCGCTGCTCGCAGTTCACGGTCAATCCCGACCTCGAACATCCCCTCGATCCGTGCGAAATCTGCCCCTTCCTTGATCAGGTCCGCCGAAACGCGTCCCCCCGTTAAGGCCCCGAGGCTGTCGACGATGATCGACTTGCCTGACCCCGTCTCGCCGGTCAGCAGGTTTAGACCCGCACCGAATTCGACCTTTAACGAGTCGATCAAAGCGACATTCTCAATGTTCAAAATACTGAGCATTTACTACTTTTTCGGCACGACTCCTTCACCCTTGATCCACAACCCGGTGGAGAAAACGGCGTCGGGTTCCGGCTCGCCGTTTCCCTGAACCGTCCAGTCAATCGCTCGATCGCGTTTGAAGAACAAGAGTTCCGCCCGGCTTCCAGTTTTGAGAGATTCGAACCTTCCGACAACGTAAAACTGTGAAGCGTCATATTCGTCGAGCCCGTAAACGGATTCGAGCGACCCCATCCGCCTTATAAAAGCCGGCGTCGAAAGCTGGTCGCGCCGACGTTCAAAGTTGATGCCTAGGTCAGCAACCTTCTGCTCGCTCCCATTTCCACGTTCAATAACCGTCGCGTTTCTAATTATCACGTTCATCAACTGACCGCCCGCATTCCGTGGGATGAGATCATAATTTGCCGGACTAAAGCTCTTCTCGCTCCCGTCTGCTAACGCCTTTAACGCAGTCAAAAAAGCGATGAAATTCATCTTGACCAGATACATTTCGTCTTCCCGATGAAGCCCGCCCGTCTCGATCAAGATCGTCGGCGTTCCCCAAGCCGAAAAGTTATCGCCGAACGCCGTCGGCGTCCATTCATCACCGTACCGGCCAATGTGTCCGGTAATAAAGTTCTGCAGCGCCTGCGTCATCGCCGCCACCAGCCTCTTATTGCGAACGTGTCCTTCCGTTTCAGTCTTTTCCGGGTCGCCGTAAACTACTAAAAACGAGATCGCCGCCTGCTTATTCGTCCTGCCGGCTGCGGTCAATGCGTTCTGATTGTGCAGGTTAAATCCGATTTCCGGCTCCCAAGTATCGCGCAGCGACTTCAGTATCCGGGCCTCCGGCGTTTTTAGATCCAGCGCGTCGCGGTTTATGTCGATGCCCTGAATATTCCGACGGATAAACAGATCCGCACCATCGGGGTTCAGCATCGGCACCGCGCGGAGGGTCATCGTCTTCTCGATCTGCTTAACCCATTCTTTGTCACGGTTCCGCTGAAGTACGGTGAACATGTCGATCAGAGCAGGCGTGGCGGTCGGTTCGTCGCCGTGCATCTGCGACCACATCATCACCTTTAGAGGGCCGGTGCCCCACTCGACCTGATAGATCTCACGACTGGCGCTTGAAAAACCGACCTGCTCGACCTTGATACCAAGGCCCTTCAGCTTTTCGAGATATTTCTTTAGGTCAGCGTGACGGACATCAGACGGAAAGATATTTGAGATGTGATGCTTATCCCAACTTTCTGCAAGGTCGTCGGAGCTTTGTGAATAGACGCTCATTGATAAGGCTAACGCCAGTAAAAGGAACGAAATGATTTGCCGCATACTCATAAGATAAACCGAATCTTAGATTTACGGCAAGGGGAGCGGGATGCCCAGCGGAACATTTTTAACGTTCAATAAGTTTCCTGTATAAGCCCTCGGTCGCATCGACCATCGCGGCGAGGCCAAATTTTTCATTAGCCGTGCTTTGCAGCTTTTCACCCAGCAAACGTCGCTCGTCCGGACGCGCGAGAAACCACGATATCTTTGTCGCGAGAGCCAAAGGGTCGCGGACCGGAACGATGGCGTTCTCATCTATCATTAATTCTCTCGCCCCATCAGTCGCGGTCGCTATGACCGGGCAACCCGCCGCCATCGCGTCTAGAATTGCGAGTCCAAAACTTTCGGAATGTGACGGCGAAACAAAAATGTCGGCGGCCGCCAGAAGCGGTCTAATATCATCGAGCCAATCGAGAAACAAAAAGTTTGTCTCCATATCAAGCACACGCACGAGCCGTCTCAGCTCACGGCGAAATTTTTGATCGATCGAGTTGTCATTACCGGCAATGACGAACCATGCGTTTGCGTGCTGTTTGACGACCTCATTTGCCGCTAGCACAAAGTCACGCTGGCCCTTTAGCACCTTAAGTTCGCCCAATGTGACGATAAGCGGGGCATCCTCCGGGATCGAATGCAAAGCCCGAAACTCAGCAGCGATCTCGTCTGGGTTACTATCGGATTCGCTGTTTAGATCGATCCCGTTGGGTATCAGATGGATCTTTTCCGTTGGAAATATTCTTGCTAATTGTGTCCCGACGGCCGATGAAACGGCGATGGCGGCGTCAACATTGCTCAGAGCAAATCGATGAAACGATTTCATCGGAAACATTACGTGCCTGGTTAGGACGAGCCGCACGTTTTTTGCCGAACGGGCGGCGACACCGGCGGCGAGATAGTCGCGGGCGACGTGTGCGTGGATCAGATCGATGTTATGCCAGTCGATAAATCGCACGATCTTTTTTGTGCTAAACATCCCAAATGAATTGCGGATCGAAACGTACAAAATGTTATCGGCGGGCAAAAAATCAAGCCGGTCCTGCCATTCGTTCGTCGGCCTCAGAGCGACAAAGACTTCGTGTCCGCGAACGGTCAATTCGCGGCACAGATCCACCAAATGCCGCTCGCCGCCGCCGAAGGTCTTTGCCGATGATATGTGGAGGATCTTCACCTTATGCAGTCTATACAAATTGGCGAGCCAACGAAAGGAAAAGGCCCCGAGAAAGTTTGGGTGAACGCCTGAGCAGTTAAGAAAAAGGGCTCGTTTCATTTGAAACGAGCCCCAAAATTATAAGTAGTGGCTTTAAGCCTTACTTATTAAAGATATACCTAACGCCGAGCTGAATGCGGTAAACATCGGCGGCATTTGACGTTCGAATATAAGACGAATTGATCAAATTGGTGCCCGATGTCGTTCGCAGACAGTACGTCGCAGCGGTCGTCGGAGCCACCGCTCTACACGTTGCCGTGCCACTTGTACTCGTTACGATCAGCGGCTGGGTTGACGTGAATGCATTAGCGCCGCCCCAATTACTATTAAGCAGGTTGCCAAAGTTCAGGATATCCACACGGAACTGAAACTTCTGTACGCTGTTCTTTACCTTAAAGAACAGATCCTGCGAAACGCTGAAATCAGCTCTTGTCACATAAGGTAAGAATGCAGCCCCACGCTCGGCATATTTTCCTCGGTTCTTCGAAAGGTAAGGATCCTGATTGATAAAGGCATCCCATGCCGCCGCCTGCGTCGCAGCGGTTACCGTGACGACTCCGGCCGATGTAGTGATGTTTCCAAAATTCATCTCGGAGGTATTTCGTGGAATGTAAACTAGGTCGTTGAATCCACCATCACCATTCATGTCCGAACCGAAAGTGTAGCTGCTGTTGCCGCCTATTCTCCTCTCCCAAAACATTGAAACTGTTGTGCCGCCAAACTTAAAGTAGTCTTTGTGGAAAGAACCAGTAACAAAAACACGATGTTTTTGCGTTGCACCGCTCAAGCCAATCCCGGGGTTGTTCGGGTCGCCCGCATGAGCGTTGTTCTGCCAAGTGCCAGAGGCGATCGATCCGGGATCGACGGTGTTTCTGGCCTCGCCATAGCTATACGCACCCTTTATGAACAGTCCATTTGAAAATGGCCTTTCGAGTGTAAAGGATGCGTTCCACTGTCTGCCAACGCTCTGATTTTTAAGAACCACAGCATTGGTGATCGCCGTATTCAACCTGTTCGAGTTTGTTCCGGTCCATCGAGGGCGGTTATCTACACCTGTGAATGCACCCGTTGGAGCCGGTAGATTGGCGTTAATATAGTAGATGCCGTTAACATCTCTTGTATAAATATACTCCGCTCCGGCAACCAGACCGAACGGGATTCTTATATCAACCGCACTGCTCGAACGCCAGATCTGCGGAAACTTGAAGCCGGGATCCGTTAGGGCCAACGCGTAGGATGATGCCGGGGCCCCCGTCACAGTCGTCGGTTTCCATTTGGCAGGGCTCGGGTGAAACGGCCGAGTTAAACCAGTGGTGTCTTCAAACCCGGTCAATATTCCATTTTCTCCGATCTGGTTCGAGATCCAGACATAGGGCGGACGAGCCGTAAAGAGGCCCGTGCCACCGCGCACCTGGATACGACCGCTCTGGAACGGATTCCAGTTGAAGCCTATTCTCGGCGACCAAAGAAGATTAGCGTCCGGCAGTTTTTGGGTTTGGTATTTCACCGCCGCCCCGTTCTCGTCCTTAAACGTCAGAGCATTGGCTGTTGGATTAGTAAAGCCGGTGTCGCCAAAGAACGGTACATCCATTCTTACGCCGTAGGTCAGCGTAAAATTATCCCTAGCTTTCCAGGTGTCTTGGCCGTAAAATCCCATGTATGTAACTTTGAGAGGCTGCAGTGGCTTGTCAAGGCCCGGAATATTGGAATATCTTACCTGCATTCGGTGGCTAACGGGTGAGGTTACACGATTG